>OY969115.1:0-1731632 GCA_963698045.1 uncultured bacterium
ATGCTACCCGCAATGTTTGCACCATACTTGCGGCGAACTGGACAACACGTTTCGTGATTGGACTGAGCTGCAAGGATAGGTAAAACATAAGGGGCGCCACTTAAGGCGCGGGTTCTAAGCGGTGCGCCAAGAAAAGCACAATGATGTTCTAGTTGGTGCAAATCCAACACGGGTAACAAATAGCCATTGGCCCGTTACTTAATTGATGCCTGGCAAGGCAACAAACCAGGTGATGCTCAGTGATAGGATGTATCAGGCTTTAACGCAAGTGAATGTATAGAGCCCCGAAATGATCCAGATTGTAGTGGTCGATGCTTTCGCTTATGACAGAAGACAATAGTGCTGTGACGATATGGCAATGGTAACAGCACCCTACCGGGGTCAAAGGCAATTGCATGATACAAAAGGGAACAGCTGTGAACTTGGGAGATCCATTAGATTCTTCTGAAAAAAAAACCGAAGTACATCAAAACAAGTCGAAAAGGGCAAGAATTGATGGACGATCTAATGGAAGTCGGACTGATTGATAGTACTCAGAGAACGGGAAAGCCGTTTACAAGGGGAAGCGATCAGCAGAAGTGCAATAGTTTAAGTGAACATACATACGATACACAGAGATCGAGGAATATAGATGAACAAACTTAGACTAATAGCTGAAAGAGCAAAGCAAGACAAGAAGCTTAAATTTACGGCATTAGTTCATCACATTAATGCGGAAAGTCTTGCAGAATATTACAAGCTGCTCAAGAAGAATAGAGCTTGTGGTATAGACAGAGTTACCATAGAGGAATATGGAAGTAATCTTCAGCAGAATGTAGTGCAGTTGGTGAAGCAAATGAAAACCAAAAGGTATAAAGCGCAACCAGTACGCAGAACCTATATTCCAAAAGCAAGTGGCAAAGACCTTAGACCACTGGGCATACCAACTACGCAAGACAAATTGGTTCAGATGGCGCTTAAGAATATTCTAGAAGCAGTATTTGAACCAATCTTTCTTGATAGTTCGCATGGCTTTAGGCCAAATAGAGGCTGCCACACGGCGATAAAACGACTTGATAATGTGATGATAAGAAAACCAATTAATTACATTGTCGAAGTCGACATCAGGAAATTCTTTGATACCGTGGATCATGAATGGCTTATGAGATGCGTACAAGAAAGAGTCGCAGATCCAAATCTGCTTTGGCTTGTTGGGATGCAACTTAAAGCAGGCGTGATGGAAGGTGCCACACTGCATGAAACTGACGAAGGCACGCCGCAAGGCGGCGTAGTAAGTCCGTTACTTGCAAATATCTACTTACACTATGTACTCGACTTGTGGTTTGAAAAGAAATTCAAAACAGAAGCAAGCGGGTACGTGGAGCTAATACGATACTGTGATGATTTTGTAGTAGTTTGCGAAAGTAAAAGTGATGCCAAATTGTTTCTCTCTAGTGCAAAAGCAAGGTTAGCTAAGTTTAATCTTAAATTTGCTCGCGAGAAAACACGTATCGCTAAAATTGGAAAACGATCCTGGCTCCGTGCACAACGTACAGAAAGCAAAATAGATACTATCACATTCCTTGGCTTTACTATGTATGCAATGGCGAGCAGAACAGGTCGGTTTAGAGTACAATTCAAAACTGCAAAAGCAAACTTGGCCAGAAAAGTGAAGAAATTCAAAGAATGGCTAAAAGATACAAATAATCAAGTACCCGTTAGTGAAGTATGGGAAGGCGCAAAACGTAGACTAATTGGGCATTATAATTACTTTGGCGTGAATGGTAATATTCGATCATTACACCAATATTATCACTCATGCACTTGGATGTTGTTTAAGTGGATCAATCGGAGAAGTCAAAGGAAAAGCATGAATTATGAACAATTCAAGAGCTATCTGATCTGGAATCCTTTGCCAGCACCAAGCATAAGAGTACAAATATGGAACTCATAGAAAAAAAAAAAGCGAACGCGTTTCTGAAGAGCCGTATGTGGGAGAACCACTAGTACGGTTCTGTGAGGGGATTCATAGCAACTAGGGGGAAAAAAAAAAGGTTGCTATGAATTCTACTCGACTATGGGATCCAAAGGAACTGTTGGTGTGTTGGATTTATAAGGGGTTGCACAAGCAATCCCTTATATGCCGCACGCATAGTGCATAAAAAGATTTTGCTTGTCCGCCGACTGCGTGCGCCGAAGTTCTCGCCGTCGCGACATAGCGCTGTGGCGTAGTCGGATTAACGTAGGTGTAAGCTTTATGCGAAGGCTGGGAAAAAATAAAAAGTTGATTGTGCATAAAAATATAAAAAAATTAAAAACAAAAAATTATGAAAAAAATCCTTACCAATAATTAATATGCCACTCCACTCTTTAGCCACAACCCCCATTGTGATAAACTACTATCCACACACGGTCCACAGTTGTTACTAGAGCAACTTGAACCACATGAATTATGCTTTCTGCCAAATTCAGCAAAGCCACCAAATCCTACAAATGGCTGCCAGCAGGAACTTTCCCATGAATAACTAATATGTGCAAAAATTTTGTTACTTAATCCATTAGTTCCCACAAAATTAAGATCATTACAATTTAAGAATATTGGCTGTACAGAAGTTAGAATTCTATTTGCTGCAACGGTTGTTGGGTTTATATATAATGGCATGCTATTAAAAGAGGCAAATTGGGGGTTGTCTACGCTACAGTTATTTTTATACAAGTCCGTACTACTTGCAACACAGGCCATGCCCGGTACATTTGTTCCTTGATGAATATCTGCCATACTTTCACTGGGTGATAATGCAACAGAGGTAGTGGTACTTATAAATCCATACACCCGTGCATCACCTTTTAATGCCCAGCAATTTTCTTGGCTTGCATTACATACGGCATACGGATTTTTGCAGCCATTAGGACAACTGTATTGTTCACAACTTCTTGCCCAGAAATTGTATCCAATATCAAAACTCCAATTGCAGTAGCTGTAGTTAAAGAGTGCTACAATATCTGCTTGCACTCCAACAGAAACTTTTACGTCTAACGTAGTCAGATTGGCAACGGGAGAATATTCTGTAACTAACATGCCACTACTGTTGGTAACTATAGCTTGGGTTTCTACATTTAATGCCATATCATTGTCACCAAAGCCGGTACCGGCAAGTCCGCCATTTACTTGTGTGCTAGATCGCACTGCAAGCATATATCTGCTATTTGGTTTGTTTTTTAAATCAAAGGTGCGTTCTTGTTTGCAGGGGAACATATGGGTAACGTTTGCATCTATATATATACCCAGTTTATGGTGCTCTTCACACCCAACGCCCCATTGGTAATGTGCAGTAAGGCCACCGCCTAATTCCCAAAAACCACCGTTGCCAAATTTAGTATCAAATAAATAGTCTGGTCTGTTTTTGCCACCAGTGGGAATGCATCCTTGAACGTTTAAACCCAAATGGGAGCAGCTGTTTTGCAAGAAGTCCCAACCTACCTCAAATCGCATATCAGAAAATCCATTGTCTGATCTAATGCAGGGGAATAGTTGGCTAAAATCTAACGGATCAAATTGTAATCCGGTAACATAGGGAACGGTACCATTAGCGTAATCGCTAAAAGTTTTTAGCAAATTTTCACTATTAATTTGAGTTGGTCCAAAATAGCCAATAGTATATGCTTGCGTTCCGGTTTGGGAATGTTCACAGTAATGCAGGTCCCAGCGGGTATGGTTAAAGGGGCCATAGAACCTTAGATACAGGCCGCAGAGTACCGTATCTAAGCCTACGTAACAGTCAAAATCTATTAAGAAATTTTTAATGGTTGGTTGAACAGAAAATGATCCATCAAAGTCTGGTGGCAAATAAAAATAATCAGCAAGCCATGCTTTGGGATTACGGTTACTGCCGGTAAATGTACTGCCTTGAATTACAATAGTGTCACCACAAGGTCCTTGTAGGTCATCACCAAAGAGAACGTGTGCTATATGGTTGGGATTAAATGATTGGTTCCATTCGGGCGTAATAGAGAATATGCCGTAGTAGGGATTATCATCACAGTCGCAGTTGTAGATATGAGTGAACTGGGTTACCCCAACCAGTTGCCGTGCTTTGTCACGACCTTGGGATCGGGGAACAAAGGTGGGTGAAACGGTGGCGGCAGAAAGGGTGGTAGCAAATGTGCCTATCATTACTATTATTGCAGAACTTTTTCGTGTAAATATGAATTGCATGGGAATCTCCTATAGTGATGAGACTTGTTTGGTTTCATCCTAGTATTCTGCAATAAGCAACGTCAAGCATTTGGTGGGCAAGACTAAATTACATACACATATATCTAATAATTACGCATGTAAAAAAAGAAGGGACCCAGGTGGTGTTCCTGGGCCCCAAATGATGGTGCAATCGTTATACGGAGTTGCTTTTAGAGCAACGGCGGATTGGTCACGCCATAGCAGAGCGACGGCGGATTAGTTAAAAGATAGTCCACCTTTAACCCATACACTCCATTGTGACAAGCTGGTATTAACTTTGTTGTATGGATTTTCGCAATCATTATTGCAGTTGTTGTTTACGTTAATTGGGCTGGTGCAACCAGTGCTAGAGGTGCTGCAGAAATCTTGGCTACAGCTGTTGTTGTTACCAAATTCTGCTGAACCACCTATTCCTAAGAATGGGGTGTAGCAGTCACCTTCCCATGCGTAACTTATATGCGTAAATACTTTGTTGGTGATTATGCGGGTTGCAGCAAAATCTACGTCTGCGCATTTAATGAATACGGGTTGGATAGAGGTGTTTATGCTGCTTGGGCCACTGGTTTGGGTTGAACTATAGTATATGGGATCCATGGGATCTGTACCGAAACTTGCTAATTTGGGATTGTCTATACCACAGTTGTTGTTGTATAGGGCATCGACGGGCGTAGCACACGGGGTTGCGCTTGCATTAGTGCCTTGGCAAATGGTTGCACCACTTTCAGAAGCGGATAGGGCTTCAGGGGTCCCCTTTATAAATCCAAATTCGCGTGCATCACCTTTTAACACCCAAGTGTTTGCTTGGCTGGCATCACATATGGTTGCATTACATGGGTTGCTGCAATCTGTACGTTCAAATTTTTCTTTGGAGCGTCCAAAGAAATTATATCCCAAATCCCAGCTCCAGCCACAAGAGGTATAGTTAAGCCAAAGCGCAACGTCAGCTTGCACTGCTGCACTTACTTTAATGTCAAAGGTGGTTAAATTTGCAACGGGATTATATTCGTTTGCAAATTGGCTGTTGGCTGCAATGCCTCCACCGTTAAGACCGGCAAGTCCTGCGGTGTTAGGAGCCATTTTTGCCGCAAGCATATATCTGCTGTTTGGTTTTCCTAGTAGGTCAAACGTACGTTGTTCATACGCTTTGAACAAGTGGGTAATATTTGCATCTAAATACACACCAAGATGGCGAGTGTCATTATCATTTTCCCAGAATTGCCAGTGTCCAGTTACGCCACCACCAAATTCCCAGTGTTGGCCGTTACCAATAACCGGGTCAAATAGATATTGTGCCAAACGTCTGGTGCCGGTAGGAGCTGCAGCTTGTAAGTTAAGACCAAAATGGGAGCATTCAGATTCCCAGAAATTCCATCCCAGTTCTGCGCGTAAATCTGCTAAGCCATTTTTGGAACGTGAACAGAGGCTTATTTGGGCATATTGTAATGGATCTGCTTTTATAAGATTATTATTAGTATCTAGAATGGTTGGAATGCTACCATTGGCATATGCACCAAAAGAGGTTACTAATTGGTCATTAGGTACAGAATAACCACCTTCTGGGTTTGGGGCGGAGCTAAAGTAGCCTTCAGTATAACCTTGTACGGTAGGTGCCGCTAGTTCACAGAAATTTAGGTTCCATTTGGTATGTACAAATGGTGCATATAGGCGGAAGTAGCCGCCGCAGAAATATTGGTCCAGCCCAACATACAGATCAAAATCTAATAAGAAATTACTTATTTGAGGACTAACACTAAAAGAGCCGTTGTAATCTGGTGCTAAGTAGAAGTAATCTGCAAGCCATGCATGGGGATCACGTACGCCATTGTATTGGCTGCCTTGGATTAGGATGGTGTTGCCACAGTTGTTATTGTTGTTGCAGCAACCATAGCCGGTGTTGGTGCTTACTAAAGAGTTACCAAACAGGGTGTGTGCTATACGTCCGGGACGGAAGGATTGCATGTATCCCGGTGTTATTGCAAATGTCCAATAGAGATCTTCCCGTTCTAAATGAGTAAAGCTTACTTCTCCAGAAACTTTGCGTGCGTTGTCAGAACTTTGTGAGCGTATTACAAATGTGGGGCTTACGCCATTGTTGTTATTGTTATTATTTGCTTGAGCTACGGTGTAGCAGAGTAGTACTGCCGCAGACAAATATTTTATTGAGGTTTTGTTCATGTGACTCCTTTTTTAATCGCTCGCTAAAACAGTGCGCGCGAACATGAATTATGAATGATTAGATATCTGTGAAAGAACTGCATGTAATATGTTGAACACGGGAAATAATAGTTGTATTCTCCACATCTCCTTTCTTTTTATTCGCACTATGTATAATTTCTTAATTATTTTTTAATACGATTTTTAACCTAGACAAATTTGTGGTGAAATGCAATGAAATGATAATGGTGAGCGTACTAGTCGCAAGCTCTTATCACTTTATTGGTATTTTTTTTGCCGTTAATTAAATGCTAATCCACCTTTTACCCATGCACCCCATTGTGAAATACTGGTGTAAACTAACGTGCTGGTGCAAGGTGCAAGTAGCGGGCTGGTACATCCGTTAGTGGTATTGCAACTATTAGCACATTCATTACTGCAGCTATTAGTGCCAAACTCTATAAATGCACCAAAACCCAGAAAGGGGTTCCAGCATGGTCTGTCCCAGGTGTAACTAACATGAGCAAATAGTTTATTAGAAAGGCTGCGGGTGCGTGCAAAATCTACGTCCGTACATTGTATAAAAATTGGTTGAATAGAGGTATTAATGGTACTTGTTAAAGTTGAACTTACGGAAAGTAGGGTAGGTATGTCCATTGCATTAGGAATAAATGCTGGTGTAGCGTAATCTACTCCGCAGTTGTTGTTATATACGTCTGTACTTCCTGCTACGCATGGTGTTGCAATCACATTAGTGCCTTGGCAAATTGTTGCTGCACTTTCTGAAGCGGAAAGGGCAATCGGACCAGTTGGGGTTGCAGTAAGGTCAAAACCGTATACTCGTGCGTCCCCTTTTAATACCCATCTATTTTTTTGGCTGGCATCACAAATATTGGTGTAGTTACAGTTGGTGTTGCATCCTTCTTTGCTACAATCAAACTTGTCTTTTGAGCGGCCAAAAAAGTTATATCCAACGTCCAGCGTCCATCCGCAATTGGTGTAATTAAACCAAGCCACAATGTCTGCTTGTATGCCTACATTCACTTTTAGATTAAAGGTGGTTAAGTTAGCAACCGGAGAGTAGACATTGGTAAATTGATTAGATGCAAGGGTACCACTTTCATTTTCTAGGTTTTGGGTGTTGGGTCCCATTTGTGCAGCAAGCATATAGCGGCTATTTGGTTTTCCTATTAAATCAAACGTGCGTTCTTCTCGTGCATTAAAGAGGGTAGTTAAGTTGGCATCTACATAAAATCCGGCATGGCTCTCTTCTTCTTGATTTTGCCAGAATAGGCAATGTCCGGTAACACCGCCTCCCAATTCCCAGTGTTTGCCATTACCTACTACTGCATCAAATATAAATGCAGCATGCCGTTTGGTACCGGTGGGTACTGCTCCTTGAATATTTAATCCTAAATGGTACCAGTCACTTTGCAGAAAGTTCCAACCTAATTCTCCTCTTATTTCTGCAACGCCATTATTGTCACGCTTGTCGCGATCTATTTTTGCATAATTAAGAGGATTTGCGACTAAGTTGATTGGCGTTGTGGGAAAGTTGGGTACATTACCATTGGAATACATGCCAAAAGAGGTAAGCAAATTGCTGTTGCTTATTGCAGTTGGTCCAAAATATCCTTCTGGGTATCCCAATGCAGTGGTGTCTATTTGCTCACAGAAGTTTAAATTCCAACGTGCATGTACAAAGGGTGCATAGACGCGGGCGTACATACCGCACAACCATTCATCCAGGCCAATATAGAATTCAAAGTCTACAAAGAAAGCGCGTATGCTGGGACTTATACTGAATGATCCGTCATAATCTGGTGCTAAATAGAAGTAGTCTGCCAGCCATGCTTTGGGATCACGATTGGCAACTTGACTGCCTTGAATTCTTATTGAGTTGGCACATTCATTATTGCAACTGTCTCCGCAGATATTGGCACTGGTGCTTACTAATGAGTTGCCAAATAAGGTATGTGCTATGGTGTTAGGATGTATAGATTGTTGTACCCCTGGTGCTATGGTGAATGTTCCGTACCACCCTTCTTTGTCATAGAGATGGGTAAGATTAGTAAGGCCAACTATTTGGCGGGTTTTGTCACGGCCTTGTGAACGGGGAACAAACGTTGGGGAAATGCAGCTGCCGATGTTTGATGGAATGGTTGGGGTTAGTATTGTGAGGGTGAGGGCAAGAAGTGTGCATGGATGGTTGGCGATTTTTTTAAAGATTGGTTTCATATCTATTCCTTTTTTTAGAGGTGAGTGATCTACTGATCTGTTGTTACTTTAGAAAAAAAATTGATTTAAGAGCAATAGATAGTGCTAGTGGTTGTTTGATTAGATGTTTTTATTATTTTTTTGCTGTGTATGATTGTGAGGGGATTGGCAGAGGAGGAAGAGGTTTATTTATTTTTATGTTTTTGATTGGATTAGCTTTTTTGCACAATATTCTTTTCTTTCAACATCTTTTTTTGGCCTATCCGGCCAGGACCAAAAATGGTCTTGTGACCATCTTTGGAATCAGCACATTTAAGGGGTGCCTTAAAAATCCCCACGCTTAGAACCCGCACCATAACTGGTGCCCCTTATGTTTTACCTATCCTTGCAGCTCAGTCTACCCACGAAACGTGGTATCCAGTTCGCAGCAAGTATGGTGCAAACATTGCGGGTAGCATTCGCCTTTTTGATTTCCAGCTTCGCAAGCTACGCTGTCATCAATGGCTCACGCAGGATGCTAAGCTAGAATGGTAATTATTTTTATGATTTTGATGAGTAGTAATTGAAGCCAGCCTGCCCGGCTGTGGAGGGCACTCTTTTTTCTTAATTTACAAAACTGAAATTTATGAAAGTTTTGTAATGATCGCTCTATGGCCGCGGGGCTCCAGCCTTCGCCAAGGCTTCGGCGGACAGGCAGCTTTAATTACTACTCATTAAAAAATTTTAAAATAATTGCCGCATTAGCTTAAAGGTGGATATGAGCCGATATTTGTGAACTAGCTTGCGTATGTGAACAAATAGAAAGCGAATGGTCCACCTGAAATAGTTGCTCCATCCCCGAATGAATGCCTGTAGTGAGGGGATAGGAAAACTATGAAGGCTTTAGCCTCTAAGCGTAGGGATGCAAAGGAACTGTTGCTGCATAGAGTCCAGAGATATGGGCAAGCATATCTCTGGGCCAAGCCGACGAGGCTAACAAAAGATATTGAATTTAAATTTAGATTGTTGTGCAAAAAAACATGGAATAAAAATAAAACTTATATCCAAAAAACAATAAAGATCAACCTATAAAAATAACTAAAAGGCCACTCCCGTCTTAACCCATGCACCCCACCGCGACAAACTAGTATCCACATCTGCCCCTTTAAAACAATTAGTAGGGCAATACCCAATGCTAGAGTTAGCAGGGCAGGTATCTGGACAACTCTTATAGCAACTGCCACTACATTGATCACAATTTTTACCAAATTCTGCAAAACAGCCTATGCCAAAAAAGGGCACATAGCATTCATGAATCCACGTATAATTAAGATGGAGAAATAATCCATTGGTAATAGTTTTTGTGCGCGCAAAATCAATGTCAGCACAACTAATAAAGACCGGTTGTATAGACGTAAGCACTTGGTGTGCATTATCATTAAATCCCGGTGCAATTTCTACCCGTGCCGGGGCACTAATACCTTGCTGTATTACTGCGTATTGTGCATTGTCTACGCCGCAATTATTTTGGTAATAATAATCTGGACTGGCTACTACACAAGGGGATGCAAGTTCATTGGTTCCTTGGTTAATAGTTGCACAGTTTTCTGATGGTGAAAGAAATATTGGTTGGGTACTGGTTGTAGCAAACCCGAATACTCGTGCATCACCTTTTAATGCCCAGCGATTTTCATTTGCACAAATGCTGTTGGCATTGCAGCGGTTATCTAAGTTTACATCAAAATTTTCTGTGGTACGGCCATAGAAATTGTACCCAAAATCCCAACTCCATTGATCCCATGAATAGGTAAACCATGCAACAATATCTGCCTGCACACCAACGCTAACGTTTACATTAAACGTAGTAAGATTGGCAAGGGGCATGTAGATACCATTAAACTGTTGTTCTGCTAATGTGCCTGTGGAAGGTATTACCGGTTGGGGGAAGGGATTGCCTTGTAGATTAACTTCTGCATTTGCAGGGCTCATTTGGAGTGCAAGCATATATCTGCTGCTGGGTTTATTGCGCAGGTCAAAGGTGCGTTGCTCTGCTGCACTAAAAAGATGGGTAATGTTAGCATCTACATAAAAACCAAGTTGTGTTTTTTCTTTGGTGTCTTGCCAGATCAAACGGTAGGCGGTAAGTCCCATTCCCAATTCCCAATGCTTGCCGTTGCCCACAATGGGTTCAAATAAAAATTCTGCGGAGCGCTTGTTGCCGGTAGGGGCTGCTCCTTGAATATTTAATCCCATTTCATAGCAGTCGGTAATAAAGTTCCATCCTAATTCAAAACGTATATCGGCAATGCCGCTCTTGGTATGTTTGCATTTACTTATTTTTGCAAAGGCTAATCCATTGGGAGTTACTGAGGTGCCAAAGCAGGGGGTGTCCCCTTGTGCATAGCTCCCAAAGGATTGCAGCAAGTTGGCATTAATTACCGGTACGGAATCAAAATAGCCAATGGTATATCCCTGTGTGCTGGAACCTACTAATTCAGAAAATTCTAAGGTCCAATGGGTGTTTACAATGGGTGCATAAATACGACCATACCATCCATTCCCATTACCAAAGCGCAAGTCCATATCTATTAAGAAATCATTAATGCGGGGTGTTACGGTAAATTGGCCATTATAGTCTGGCGCTAAATAAAAATTGTCTGCAAGCCATGCGCGGGGATTGCGGTTACCATGTTTAAAGGTACTACCTTGTATAAGAATGGTGTTACCACTGCAGGTAGTGTCATAATTATTGGTTTTGTTCCCTTGGGGTCCAACAAATTGATTACCGAATAAGAGACGCTGTATGCTATTGGGTGCAAAAGATAACATGAATCCCGGAATTACTGCAAAATGCCCATTCCATAATTCTTTATTAAAAATGCTGGAGTAGCTGTTAATACCAGCGTCTTGGCGCAGTTTGTACCGTGACTGTGAACGGGTAACAAAGGTAGGGGAAACACCGCAGTCACTGTTGCAGTCTGCTAATACCTTGTCACACGCGATCAGGGTAAGAATAAAAAAAATATGCTTCAGTTTCATTAAGATCTCCTATTTGGTGTATCCTAAGCCAAGTCACATTCATCCTAGTATTCCCCTTGCGCGCACGTCAAGAATTGTAGTAAATAGAAAGGCCCAGGCGAATGCCCAGGCCTTAATATTAGTAGATGCGTGGTATGTGTAAGTACGTTCTTAATTACTAGATATTAGTTAAAAGTCTGTTCCTGCTTTAAGCCACACGCCCCATTTAGAGAAGGTAGTGTCTACTGAAGTTCCGTTGCAGTTTGTTGCGCAGGTAACAGGAGTTGTACAGCCGTTGCCGGTACTGCAGGTGTTGTTGCAAGAACCATTTTTGCCAAATTCAGCAAAGCCACCAATACCTAAGTATGGGTTCCAGCATTCTCTATCCCAGGTGTAATTAACGTGAGTGAATATTTTGTTAGAAATACTGCGGGTGCGTGCAAAGTTTACATCTGAACATTGAATGAATATTGGTTGGATAGAAGTGTTGACTTTGAATGGAGCGATTGTGGATGTGGGTATAATATATAAAACGCTGTCTAATACTGTGTTAAATGCCGATTCTGGGTTATCTATACCGCAGTTGTTGTGATAAAAGTCATTTGCACCTGCTGGTATCCCATTACATAATGAGGCACTTGCATTGGTACCATTGCAAATAGCTGCATTATGTTCTGTAGCAGAAAGGGATACTGGTATTGTGCTAGCAAAACCTATAGTGCGTGCATCACCTTTTAATGCCCATACATTTTTGTTGCTTGGTGAACAAATGTCTGTTGAAAAGCAAGAGTTTGCGCTACAGATTGTTTTGTCTGGGCACGCAAATTTTTCGCGTGATCTACCATAGAAGTCATAGCCCAAGTCCCAGCTCCAGTTGCATGAAGTGTAGTTGAACCAGAGTACTATATCTGCTTGAACGCCAGTGCTTACTTTAATGTCAAAGGTAGTTAGGTTTGCAACCGGCGAATATTCATTCGCAAATTGGCTATTGGCACTCTCTAATCCTTCTATATTAGGACCAAATTTTTCTGCCAACATGTAGCGGCTGTTTGGTTTGCCTTGCAAATCAAAGGTGCGTTGTTCACGACGTTTAAACAGGTGGGTAATGGTACCGTCCATGTAGAAGCCAGCATGTCTGGTGTCATCTTCATTAGACCATACCAACCGGTGGCCACTAAATCCGCCGCCCAATTCCCAGTGTTTACCGTTACCAATTACGGGGTCAAACAAGAATTCTGCGCGGCGCTTGGTACCAGTAGGTGCTGCAATTTGTAAGTTTATGCCCAAGTGACTGCAATCATCTTGTCTAAAGTTCCATCCCAATTCTAAACGTAGATCTGCCAACCCATTTTTGGTGCGGTTGCATGGTGAAATTTTACCAAAGAGTAAAGGATCAGTAATAATAGGAGTGGTTAATGTTTGCGCTGCAGAACCTAAGGCATTTGCAGCAGGTGTCTGTCCGCTTGCATATGCACCAAAAGATGGTAACAAGCTGCTTGCTGGTACGGCGATTGGGCCAAAATAACCAATGTCATAGCCACTGGTAGCGGTGCTGGTGTTGTCTGTTTCGCAGTAGTTAAGATTCCATCTTGAGTTAACATAGGGAGCGTACACGCGCAAGTACCCACCACAGAACCAGTCATCTAATCCGGTAAAGTAGTCAAAGTTAAGAATAAATTCTTTTACTTTTGGGGATATGCTAAATGCACCATTGTAGGTTTCTGGTAAGTAGAAATAATCTGCTAACCATGCATTTGCATTACGGTTGGAAACTTGGGAACCTTGGATTAAAATTGCGTTGTTGCAGCTGCTATTGCAGTCAGAATTACAATTGTTGTTGCAGCTGTTGCTTACCAGGTTGCTGGTAGCGCCCGCTACGGGATTATTCTGCAAAGATCCGCCAAAGAATACTTGTGCAATGCGGCTATTGCGGAATGTTTGGTCATATTCAAAGGTTACATCAAAGGTACTATACCGGTCTTCCATGTTGTAGAGATTGGTGTGGCCAACTGATCCGGCAACTTTACGCGCGTTGTCTAAACTTTGGGATCTGCCAACAAAGGTTGGGCTTATGCCATTATTATTATTGTTGCTTGCGTACAGTGCAAGGCTGCAGGTAATGGGTACAATAACCAGGTATTTTAAATAGTTGTTCATAAATATTCCTTTTTATTAATTAATTAAAAGACACGCCGCCTTTAACCCATACACCCCAACGTGACAAGCTAGTGTCTACTTTAGAGCCAGCGCATTTGCCAGTATTGCAGGTAGGTATAGTGCTGGTGCAGCCATTAGAAGGGGTACAGTTGGTGTTACAGTCGGTACAGTTTTTGCCAAATTCACCAAAGCCGCCTATGCCCAAGAATGGGGTATAACATTCTTTTTCCCAGGTATAGCTAATATGGGTAAACACGGTGTTGGTTACGTTGCGGGTTGCTGCATAGTCAAGGTCGCAGCAGTTAATAAACACCGGTTGGATAGAGGTGTTAATGCTACCCAACACTTCTACTCCAGATACTGGGATTAGTTGTGTTTCTCCACTAAAGGCAATTGCAGCGTTATCAATGCCACAGTTTGATACAGTTAAAGAAGTAGCTGCACATGCAGCATTTGTACCATTACAAATAGTTGCACCACTTTCTGATGCTGATAAGGCTACCGGAGTAGTTCCATTGAAGCCATATTCACGCGCATCACCTTTTAACACCCAAGTATTCGCTTGTGTTGGGTCACAAATACTGGTTGATCCACAGGCGCTGTTACAATTAACATTGTAGCAGTCAAACTGTTCTTTAGATCTGCCAAAGAAGTTGTAACCAAGGTCCCAGCTCCAGCCACAGCGGGTATAGTTAAACCATGCTACTATGTCTGCTTGTACGCCGGTGCTTACCCTAATGTCTAAGGTAGTTAAGTTTGCAACGGGAGTATAGAGGCCCGTAAATTGATTAGATGCAGGTATATTAAAGATTGCATTACCATTAAGCGATTGATTATTTAATCCCATTTGCGCAGCAAGCATATAGCGAGAGTTTGGTTTGCCTTTTAAGTCAAAGGTACGTTCTTCACGCGCTTTAAATAAATGGGTAATGTTTGCATCTAAATAGAACCCTGCATGTTGGCTTTCATCTTCATTAGACCAGACAGAATAGTGTCCAGTTAATCCGCCACCAAGTTCCCAGTGTTTACCGTTACCGACTACCGCATCAAAAAGGAATTGTGCGCGGCGTCTGGTTCCCGTAGGGGCCGCTGCTTGCACGTTTAAGCCTAAGTGGTAGCATTCTTCTTGCCACACGTTCCAGCCCAATTCTACGCGTAGGTCACCCAATCCATTTTGGGTACGTTTGCAGTTGGTGATCTTGGCAAATTGTAACCCTTGTGCATTGATCGAAGAAGCAGTCCCAAATACTGGTGCTGCGCCAGCGGCATACGCACTAAAGGATTGTAATAAGGTTGCTGCAGGTACATTAATAGAGTCAAAATAACCTGCGGTATATCCAACAGAATAGGTGCTGGTGTTTGCAACTTCACAATATTCTAAGTTCCACGTTGAATGTACGTACGGGGCATATACACGTACGTAAGCACCGCACCACCATTCATCTAAGCCAGCAAAATAGTCAAAATCTATAAAGAAGTCTTTGATTTTTGGGGAAACGGTGAATGCGCCATTGTATTTTGGGTCTAAGTAGAAATAATCTGCAAGCCAGGCGTTTGCGGCACGGTTAGTTACTTGTGAACCTTGAATTAAAATGGTGTTTGGGCAGCAACTATTATTGTTATTGTTGTTGCAGCATGCAGTGCTGGAGTTGAAGGAGTTGAAATTACTATTCAGACTGTTGGTGCTTACAAGAGAGTTACCAAATAAGGTTTGTGCAATACGTCCCGGGCGGAATGACTGCATGTAACCGGGAATTACGGAAAATTCATGATAGTTAGAATCTTGGCTATACAGATTGGTAAGATCTACTACGCCTACATCTTCGCGCATTTTGTAGCGTGCTTGTGAACGGGCAACAAAGGTTGGGGAAACGCCGCAGTCATTATTTGTGCTGTCTGCGTGTACGGCAGTACAGACAAGTAATGCTGCAGTGGAAAAAATATTTGGTGAACTGTTTCATACAAAAACTCCTTTTTATGATGTGATTAAAACCTTCAACAAGATAAGTTCATAGTAATATTTCATAAATAGTAGCGTCAAGAGTTGGTGCACAAGCGGTGTGGGCACCTTATGTAGAAATGTATTATTTCAATACGCTTCTCCTTTCTTTTTTGATTATTTTTTTATTTCTTTATTTTTTTTTACGTCGATTTTAACCTAGACAAATTTGCAAGAGATGGCAACGTCAGATACAAAAAAGCGGCCCCAGGTAGTATCCGGAGCCGCTTTTTCAACATACTTTTTAGTTGTTGATAGTACTTGTTTGTCGCGTTAACTGAGTGAGATTTTTATTATCTTACTTTGTTAACAGCATACGCTATTGCTTTTAAGTATGCAGGCAATGCCTGCGCTTAGTAGCCTTAGCGTACTAGGGTTAGTTAAAAGATACACCACCTTTTAACCATACACCCCAACGTGATAAGCTGGTATTAACTGAGCAAGAATCATCACAGTTGGTGTTGCAAGATGTTACTGCAGTAGATACTGCAGTTGGTAATGCACCACAGCCGTTATTAGTTATGCCGTTGCAGTTACTGTTGCAAGAAGTGTTGTTACCAAATTCTGCAAAGCCACCTACACCAAGGAATGGTGTCCAGCAGTCGCAATCCCAGGTATAGCTTACATGGGTAAAGATTGAGTTGGTAATGCTACGGGTGCGTGCAAAATCAACGTCGGTGCATTTAATGAATACTGGTTGAATGGAAGTATATACAGAGTCTGTGGTAAGGTTTTGGTTAATATCAAGTGGGTTAGCGGGAGTTATAGAGAATGCAATTTGATGACCATCTACACCCAAGTTGTCCTTATAAATAGGATCAAGAGTTCCTGCATATGTTGCAGTAGCATTTGTTCCTTGGCAAATGGTTGCAGCATTTTCTGTAGCAGAAAGGTTAACGGGAGCATATGGTGTGTTTGAACTAAATCCAATAGTGCGTGCATCACCTTTTAATGCCCAAACGCCAGTTTGGCTTGGGTCACAGATGTTGGTGGTGTTGTAACAAGAGCTGTTACAGCTGTTGGTTTGACAGTCAAACTTTTCTTTTGAACGGCCGTAGAAGTTGTAACCAATATCCCAGCTCCAATTACATGCAGTATAGTTAAACCATGCAACTACATCCGCTTGTACGCCAACACTTACCTTAATGTCAAAGGTAGTTAAGTTGGCAACCGGAGCGTAAGTACCAGTGAATTGGCTGTTGGCTGCAGTAGGGTTAGTAAGTGCTGTACCGCTTGTGGACCCTTGTACGTTTACATTGCTGGTTGTGAACTGTTCTGCCAACATGTAGCGGCTGTTTGGTCTGCCTTTTAAGTCAAAAGTACGTTGTTCTGTTGCTTTAAAGAGATGGGTAAAGTTTGCATCTAAATACACACCAAAATGTCTGCTTTCAGAATCATCTGACCAAATGTCATAATGTCCAGTTACGCCACCGCCTAATTCCCAGTGATGACCATTACCAACAACGGCATCAAAGAGGAATTGTGCTCTGCGTTTAGAACCAGTTGGCGCTGCAGCTTGGATATTTACGCCCAAATGGTAGCATTCTGATTCCCAGAAGTTCCAGCCTAATTCTGCACGTAAGTCACCTAAGCCATTTCTGGTTTGTTTGCATTTGGTGATTTTAGCAAAGTTTAGTGGTTGGGTTTTAACGGTACTTGCGCTGGTTAAGGCTGGTACCGCGCCGCCTGCATATGCACCAAATGATTGGAGCAAGTTAGCGCTTGGTACTGCTACGCTATCAAAATAGCCTTGTACAAAACCAATAGTGCTGGTACTTACTGCTTGAATTGTTTCGCAGAAATCTAAGTTCCAGCGGGTATGAACAAAGGGAGCATACACACGGAAGTATCCGCCGCAGAACCAGTCATCTAGACCACCAAAGAAGTCAAAATCAATGAAGAAGTCTTTTACGCTTGGTTTAACCGTGAATGCACCATTAAAGGTTGATGGTAAGTAGAAATAATCTGCTAACCATGCACCAGCAGTTCTGGTTCCGTTATTGTATTGGCTACCTTGAATTAAGATAGTTGCACCGCAGTCGCTGTTACAGTTATTTGAACCGTTGCTATTTAGTAATGAATTACCAAAGAGTGTTTGTGCAATGTTGCTCGAACGGAATGTTTGCATGTAGCCAGGAATTACGGCAAATTCGCCATACCATGCTTCTTGATTATACATATTGGTAAGATCGACTACGCCCACATCTTCACGCATTTTGTAGCGTGCTTGTGAACGAGCAACAAAAGTTGGGGAAACCCCAGTACTATTGTTATTTGCTTGTACTGTAGCGCAAATAAGTAAGGCTACAGTTGAAAAATATTTGGTACATTGATTCATACAGTACTCCTAAAAAATGTTTTTTGGGGTGAGTTGAAAACTCAGATTGGATACCGAATGCGAATGCATTCTTAAAAGAATCATTTGTTAGATCAATACGCTTCTCCTTTCTTATTGATAGATGATTCGCAACAAATTTATGTGATTTTTAACCTAGACAAATTTATCGCAAAATGCAATCACAAAATAACGACCCGGGCGATAAACCCGGGCCGTTAGTACTTATTTGTTTTGCTTTAATGTAGTATGACTTTAATTTCTTACTACATAAGCAGAGCATGAGCAGAAGATCTGCTCATGCTTATTGGCATGTTATTAATTAAAAGACACGCCGCCTTTGAGCCAGATGCCCCAACGTGACAAGCTGGTGTCAATTGATGAACAGTCATTGTTGTTGCAGTTTGTGTTGCAAGAAACTGAGCTTGTGTTGTAGTTAGTGCTTACGCAACCATTGTTGGTATTGCAGCCAGTGTTACATCCGCCACAGTTTTTGCCAAATTCTGCAAAGCCGCCAATACCAAAGTATGGAACCCAGCATTCTCTATCCCAAGTGTAGCTTACATGAGTAAATACCATGTTGGTTAGACCGTTGGTACGGGCAAAATCAACATCGGAGCATTTAATGAACACTGGTTGGATAGAAGTAATAACTTGGTTAGCAAGAGTTGCTGCTGATGTTGGTGAAACATACAGTGTGCTAACTAGAGTACCACTGCTATTTACTAATGTAGCATAGTTGTTAGTGCCATTTGCAGCTGCATTATCTACACCCAAGTTGTTGTTATAGAAGTCTGTTGAATTGGCAATTTCGCTTGATGTAGGAACAAGTGCGTTGGTACCTGAGCAAATAGTTGCGTTATTTTCTGTAGCAGACAGTTCTACGCCTGTTCCGCCTGGAATAATAAAGCCAAAGGTACGTGCATCACCTTTAAGTGCCCAAATGCCTGTTGATTTTGGATCACAGATGTTTGGTTGGTTGTTGCAATTTGTGTTGCAAGAGTTTGTTTCGCAATCAAACTTTTCTTTTGAACGGCCGTAGAAGTTGTAACCAAAGTCCCAGCTCCATCCGCAAGAACTGTAGTTGAACCAAGCAACTATGTCAGCTTGAACGCCAGAACTTACTTTAATGTCGAAGGTAGTTAAGTTAGCAACCGGAGTGTATATATCGTTGAATTGACTTGCTGCAACTACACCACCACCAGCTAAACTATCAACACCATCATTTCCGGTGTTTGCTCCAAATTGGGCAGCTAGTAAGTAGCGAGAGTTTGGTTTGCCTTTTAAGTCAAAGGTACGTTGTTCACGCGCTTTGAATAAGGTAGTAATGTTAGCATCTAAATAGAAACCAAAGGTTTTGTTTTCTGCGTCATCTCTCCAGAAAGTGTAGTGAGCAGTTAATCCGCCACCCAATTCCCAGTGTTTACCGTTACCAACAACTGCATCAAACAAGTATTGTGCATGGCGTTTAGTACCGGTTGGTGCTGCTGCTTGGATGTTTAAGCCAACATGGTAGCATTCATCTTCCCAGAAGTTCCAGCCTAATTCTGCACGTAAGTCACCTAAGCCATTTTTAGTTTGGGCGCAATTGGTGATTTGTGCATATCTAAGACCAGTTGGGGTAACAGAAGAGTTGGTTCCAAAGCTTGGAGCCGCGCCTGCTGCATACGCTGCAAATGTTTGAAGCAAGTTTGCATTAGGAACTGCGATAGAATCAAAATAACCTGCTGGATATCCAGAAGTTGTTGTTGTTCTATTTAATTCACAGAATTCCAAGTTCCATTTGGTATGAACAAATGGTGCATACACGCGGAAGTACATTCCGCATACCCATTCATCAAGACCCATGAAGTAGTCAAAGTCAATGAAGAAGTCTTTAACTTTTGGAGAAACAGTGAATCCACCGTTATAGTTTGGATCTAAGTAGAAGTTATCAGCTAACCAAGCGCCAGCAGTACGATTTGCTACTTGGCTACCTTGGATTAAGATAGCTGAACTACAGCTGTTGTCGCAGCCGGTGTTACAGTTGGTGTTGCAGCTATTAACAACGCTGGATACTGATCCAGTTAGGTTGTTATTTACGATTCCATTACCAAAGAGTGTGCGTGCTATGCTGCTTGGACGGAATGATTGCATATAACCAGGAATAATTGCGAAGGTGCCGTACCAGGATTCCATGTCATATAAGTTGGTTTGGTCAACTACGCCTACGTCTTCACGTACTTTGTAACGCGCTTGTGAACGAGCTACAAAGGTTGGGGAAACGCCACAGTTTTCATCTGCTTGAACTACAGCGCATACTAATAACGCTGTCGCAGAAAGATATTTAGTCAAATTTTTCATACAAAAAACTCCTTAAACTTCGTGTACTTACTCATTATGTGGAAAACATACATCTGACATGATGTAACATAGATATGGTATTAGATTGCACTTCCTCCTCTCGTTTTTTTTATAAAGAAGTTCACCTACAATACGCTTAAATATCGGCAAAAAGTGCGGTTTTTACTTGCTCTTAAGCATCATCAGATCGTGCTTTTAGCATAATTTGACGATCCGCATTTTTTTAATCAACCTATACTATAATACACCGAACACAGAGATGTAAAGAAAAAAATTAGGGAACGCGCTCTACGTTGTTCTTTACAGCAAATAATCATACAGAAAGAGGTATGGGATCATGTATTGGTATCTTATTGTTTTTGTACAAATAGTCGCAGAGACACTTCCGGTAAGTAGTTCGGGGCACCTTCTTTTGCTAGAGCAGTTTCTCCGTTGTTTTTCTATAGGTTTGGGTTTGGGACAAATGCCGGATGCTACCGTGTTGCAAGAGTTTTTACACATTATGCATTTGCCTACGTTACTAGTTTTGGCACTTTTTTTTGGTTCTCGATGGTATTCTTATCTTTTGCACCCCGTTCGCTTATGGCCATATTTGTATTCCGCGGCATTATTTACGTTCTGTGCAGACGCGGTAACTGTTGCATTGTATTTGTTTAAACCAGAGATTGCCCCAGATTATTTACCGTTTGGTTTTCTCATTACCATTGTTGCATTGGGATCATTGTATTGGTGCCCGGTACGCAGTGCGCAACCATTACGTTGGGATAAGGCGT
Source organism: uncultured bacterium (assembly GCA_963698045.1). Classification (GTDB taxonomy): domain Bacteria; phylum Babelota; class Babeliae; order Babelales; family Vermiphilaceae; genus MFD01716-c1. Next base: position 21,192 of record OY969115.1, read on the forward strand.
TGGTGATTGGGTTGGTGCAAGGCATTGCATTATTGCCGGGTATTTCACGGCTAGCATCTGTTTTTGTTGTAACCCGTTGGTTGGGATACACTAATCGCCAGGCATTTGAGATTTCATGGATGATACAGGTTCCTCTTATCGCAGCTGCAGCAACAAAAGGATTACTTGCTCTTTATAAGCAGCACCATTTATTTGTATTAAAAGATGGGTATTTGTGGATTGTTGTGGTGATTGCAACAGTACTTTCTTGGTATACATTACGAATGTGTGCTTGGTTGGTTCGCACTAACCGGGTGTGGTGGTGTGCCTTATATATGATTATTCCGTTTATTATGAGTATTATTATAATGGCATGCGCATAATGCATTGATTCTTGTAATTGCACCCTAGGGTTGCTTACAATAAAAATATCTGATTCTGTTTTGTGATGGAGTGCTAAAAAAAAGGAAATTGCATGTTCATGTTAAAAACAAAGAAGAATAGTCGTAACCCTTTTTATTATCACGAACTATGCACTGTTATTTATTGCGCTTTCATGATGTTTCTTTCTTTAGCTCTTGTCTCTTATAATCCAACTGATAGTTCTGTGCTTTATTACCGTTCAGATGGTCGCATAATTGCTAATTGGTGCGGATGGTTAGGCGCGCATGTTGCAGCGGTAGCGTGGTATTTTTTAGGAACAGCAGCATTGTGGTGTATTCCAACCGGCTTTTTTTTCTGTTATTTGTTTTGGTATTCTATTCCTTGGAAAGAAGAGTGGGAGCGGATTGTAGGGCTGGTATTAGGAATAATAACGAGCGCAACATTGCTTGCATTACATGGGATTTTATTGCGAAGCATGGTTGCAGGCGGATTGATTGGTCAATGGTGTGCTTATTATAGTACGTGGCTATTGGGAGATACGGTAGGCGTATTCTTAACGTGGTATACATTCTTAATTGCGGCAATAATTTTAATTACTCGGTTGTCTTTACTTAATACTGTCTTGATTATGGTGCGCAGTGTACAGTGGTTGGCGGAAACTGGTATAGTTCAGCGGATTATAAAGCGTATGGGGCAACTATTGCACGGTGGTGTGCTATTATTGTATAGAATCTTGGCTAGAATGTGGGATTTCTTTTACTCAGTATTAAATGGTTCTATTTTTTCCAATACCGGACTGCTGGTGCCGGCGCAACGGGATAGTTCTTGTTGTGATAGATTAGATATTGCAGACCTGTCCGTTATGTCTTTAGATCCTTTGGTAGATTCAGGGCCACGAACAAGTGGACAAGAGCATCTAAGAGATGAAAGTATTTTTATAGATGGTCTTTCGGAACTAGCAAAAACTGAGAAATCTAACTTGAATGATGAACTTCTCCATGAACAACTTTCAGATAATAAGCAGCCTATTTCTTTAATAAATGACAAAGAATTAAAACCGCTCGTCCCAGGCCCTAAACGCGTCGATGGGACTAAAGATACGAGCGGAAATGATAAAGCAGAAAAAATAGTTAGCTATGGTGTAAAAGTTGATTACAAACTTCCCGATTCTACCCTGCTTATTCCTGCCACGGCCGAGCGTCAAGATGCAGTAAAGAAAAAGGAGTTGGAGGCGCGGGCAAAAACGTTAGAAGAGAAGTTAGAACGATTTGGAATTTATGGTTCCGTAGTGGGTATAAAAAGTGGGCCGGTTGTTACCTTGTTTGAATATGAACCTGCTATTGACACTAAATTAAGTAAAATTGTGGCATTGGAAGATGATCTATCACTCGCTCTGCAAGCAATGAGCATTCGTATTTTAGCTCCCATTCCTGGCAGATCTGTGGTGGGGTTTGAAGTTGCAAATACTGACCGCAAAGATGTTTTGTTTACTACGCTTTTTTCTGCACCTGAGTATCAACAGGGTTCAGCAAAACTCCCGTTAATTTTGGGAGAAGATACCGTTGGTGGCAAAGTGATTGCCGATCTTGCACGTATGCCACATCTGCTAATTGCTGGGTCTACTGGATCAGGTAAATCGGTTGCGTTGAATGCTATGCTCATTAGCTTAGTAGGTAAATTGTCACCAGCACAAATGAAATTAATTCTTATTGATCCTAAGCGGTTAGAGTTTGCGCCGTATGCAGATATTCCCCATTTGTTGTTTCCTATTGTTACTCAAGTGCAACAGGTTCCTTCTATTTTGCGTTGGGTGGTAAAAAATATGGAACAGCGGTATGAGCTTATGGCGCACGTTGGGGTGCGTAATATCACTGATTATCATGCGCAAAAAGCGGCTCATAACGAATGGGAACCATTACCATACATTGTAGTAATAATAGATGAGCTTGCAGATCTTATGATGACGGTGGGTAGGGATGTGGAGGATTTAATTACCCGCATAACCCAAATGGCTCGCGCTGCAGGTATTCATATGATGGTTGCAACACAACGTCCCTCGGTCGATGTAATTACTGGTCTAATTAAAGTAAATTTTCCAAGCAGAATATCATTTAGAGTTACTTCTAAAGTAGATTCACGCACTATTTTAGATGGGGGAGGTGCGGAGAAACTATTAGGTCGCGGGGATATGTTGTTTTTAGATTCTACAGCGGCCAGTTTGCGACGGGTGCATGGTGCCTATATAAGTGATGCAGAGATTGCGCGGGTGGTAAATCATTTACGTTTGCAGCAACCGGTATCCTATTTAAATCTGCAGGAAGAGTTGGCGGCGCTTGCACCACAATCTCATGAAGAATCAGATGAATTGTATGAGACTATTGTAGAGTTTGTGCGCACTCAAGAAGAAGTATCTATTTCTTTATTGCAACGTAAATTTAGGATTGGATATAACAGAGCGGCACGGATTATTGATCAACTTGCAGCACAAGGAATGATTTTGCCAGCAGATAATGGCAAGACGCGAAAAGTAGTGCGATAAGCCTCTAGAAGCCGCAGGATAGTTGTGAATTGCTTGACAAATGCTCAAAAAAAGGTCATTTTTTCTCCACAAATACATATGCGACTAATAGTAATATAGCGCGCATTCAAACAAGGTATGTAGTAGTATCAAAAATATATAAGGATGATCAATGCGCTTTGACGTACCGTTTATTAAGCAGGTAATTCCGGAAGTTATTTTTTGTGGTGGTGCAGTCCCCTCTGATCCTTTAATTATTATTGACTCTCGCAAGGTAGAACCAGGGTCTATTTTTGTGGCACTTAAAGGTATACATGCAGATGGACATGATTTTATTTCCCAAGTGGTTGAACGTGGTGCGCATGCAGTTATAGTAGCACAAGAAAAGCTCGCTGCGGTCCAGAAACAGATTCCTCAAAAATTACAAAAAGAGGTGTGTGTTATTGCCGTGCCAGATCCAGAGTCTGCGTTAATACAGTTAGCTACGGCCTGGCGTGCACAGTTTACATATCCCGTTATTGGTATAACCGGATCAATTGGCAAAACTTCTACTAAAGAGTTGTTAGCCCATGTCTTAGAATTAAATGGAACGCCTTATATAGCATCTAATGGGAATCAAAATACTAAAATTGGTGCTGCAATAAATATGTTACGTATGCGTGATCAGCATAAAGTTGCTATTTTTGAAATGGGTATTAATAAACGTGGTGAAATGGCCAAATTATCGCAGATGATTAGACCAACTGCTGCAGTTATTACCATGATTGCCCATAGTCATATGGAAGGGTTAGGGTCTTTACAAGATATTGCTATAGAGAAACGGGGTATTTTTAAATCTTTTACCTCTGACCAAATTGGCATAATAAATGGAGATCTGCCATTGTTGGCTACAGTTTCTTATCCACATCCAGTAATAAAGTTTGGTACCAAAACTACTAACCAGATACAGGCGCGCAAAATAAGAATATCTGGTACGCACATTAGTTTTGTACTTAAAATATATGATGAGAAATATCCTATCATTATTAAGCATTCCCATGCGGGGGTTATTAATACGGCATTAGCGGTTGCTGCAGTGGCAAACTTGCTCCATATTCCACACTCTGTTATTGTTAACGCAATACAACAACCATGCGTAGTTGCTGGACGGTTTGAGTTGCGCAAAATGCGTTCTGGTGCCGGTATGTTTATAAATGATTGTTATAATGCTAACCCAGAAAGTATGAAGGCGGCATTACAAGCTTTTGAAAACATGGATACTAAAGTACAAAAAATTGCCATACTGGGTGATATGTTAGAGTTAGGAATTAATAGTTCCTTTTGGCATAGACAGTTGGGACGCTTTTTACGTAAAATTCCGTCATTAAAGAAAGTTATTTTGGTAGGATCTTTAGTGCAATGGACGCATAAAACAGCTCCAGTAGGGTTACAAATTACAGTTGTGCCAACCTGGCAAGATGCAATGAATGAACTGCAAAATTCATTAACGCAAGAATCGGTAGTGCTGGTAAAAGGTTCCCGTGGTACCGGGTTGTGGCAACTGGTAGAGCAATTAAGTTAAGGAGCATTTTATTCAATGGATGACATAGAAGAAGTTAAACCCGTTACCCATAAAGCCGTATTGGTGTCTGAGGTTCTGCATTATTTGAGCGTACGGCCTAATAAAACCTATCTTGATGTTACGTTTGGCGCAGGCGGGCATACCCGTGCTATTTTAGAGGCGGACCCTACGTGCAATGTAGTGGCTATGGATTGGGATACCCGTTCAATAGAGACCTATGCACCAGCATTGCAAGAAGAGTTTGGTGATAGGTTTTCTATTATTTTTGGTAATTTTGCACTCATTTACAAATTACTTAAAAAAGCAGGCGTTAGGGCAGTAGACGGTATTCTTGCAGATTTTGGGACTTCCCAAATGCAGATATTTGAGCGGGCGGGGTTCTCTTTTTCCCGTGATACTCCTTTGGACATGCGTATGTCCCCTCCGCATCAAAAAACTACCGCAGCAGAAGTATTAAATACGGCAACACCATTACTGCTACGCACCATTTTGTATGATTATGGTGATGAATCTTTTGCTAAGCAAATAGTGCAGGCAATTGTAGAAGAGCGGTCACGTAATCCCATTAAAACTACCGGTCAGCTTGCAAGCATTATACAAAAAGCAGTTCCGGGGATTTCTAAAAAGCGGGGCATTCACCCTGCGACTAAAACATTCCAAGCATTGCGTATATATGTAAATAGAGAACTGGAAAACATTACTTCCTTTTTGCCTGCTGCAATGCAAGTGCTAAATCCAGGCGGCCGGTTTGTATGTATTAGTTTTCATTCCTTAGAAGATAGGTTGGTAAAAGAGTTCTTTCGTAATGCAGAATTGCAGGGCAAAGGACGCTTGCTGACTAAACGAGTAGTTACTGCATCTGATGAAGAGCTGGCAATTAATCCCTCATCACGATCAGCAAAGTTACGAGCATTAGAAATAGTATAGAAGCTAGATAGATAAAGGAGAGAGATTATGATAGATTAGTGGGCAATGCCTGCTGAGCGTAAAAGTGAACAAAAATGTTTGACAAAAAAGATGTGTAATATACAATTATAATCCCGTTGAGGGCATGTTCATCGAGTGTTGATAGTTCCTCAATAAAGAAGGATTGTATAAGATTAAGGATCACAGCAATGAAGATAACCGAAGTAAAAGTATTTCCAGCAAAAGAGAGTGGTCGTTTAAAAGCATATGCCACAATAGTCTTTGACAATAGTTTCATTATCCGCGATCTAAAAATTATAGAGGGAAACAAAGGTTTGTTTGTTTCTATGCCATCCCGCAAACGCAAAGATGGAACCTTTAGGGATATCGTACATCCACTGAATTCTGATACTAGAACTGCTATTGAAGAATCCGTAATTGCTGAGTATAATAAGGTAGTGGAATCTGGCGAGATGCCGACAGACGACGAAGAATAGGCCCCGCTTATTCGCATTAATTGAAAATCACGCTGGGGCGTAGCCAAGTGGTAAGGCAACGGTCTTTGGTTCCGTCATACGGAGGTTCGAATCCTCCCGCCCCAACCAGTAAATGTCCAAAAATGCTCACACCAGAAATGGGAGTGAGCATTTTTCTTTATAAGGGTTTTTTCTCTGTAATCCAACAGAATTTTGAATTATTGCCAGGTAGCGTGCATAATGGCTATGGTAGTTATGATAATAGACAAATAATCTGGATAACCGGTATGGTTACCATAATAAAAGGGTGTTATATGAAGAATATTTTCTTACCAAAAGCTCATACTTTATTATTGGGCTCACAGTCAGCTTCTCGTCAGATGCTGTTAACAGAAGCTAAAATTCCCTTTACGGTTATTCCCCAGCAGGCTGATGAAAAAGCTTGTGATTGGTCGTTGCCTTTACCAGTCCTAGTAGAGACCATTGCCCGTTTAAAGATGGAGCAGGTTGCATTGCCGGCGGGAACTGCAACCCATGATTATTGTTTTGTCTTAACTGCAGACACCTTGTCCCAAGATTTGCATGGTGCCATTCATGGTAAGCCAACCAGTAGAGAAGATGCTATTGCCAAAATTAGATCTGCGCGTGCAGGGTCACGATTGTGTACGGCATTTTGTTTAGATAAGCGGATATGGCGAAATAATAGTTGGGAGGTTGCTGAGCGCTTTGAGCAAACCGTAGAAGTGGAATATAAATTTGTGATACCGGATGAATGGATAGAGATCTATTTAGAGCATTCATTGCTTGCTCTTTCAGCTTCTAACGCAATAGCGGTAGAAGGTTACGGTGCCCAGTTTTTAACTGCAGTAAACGGCTCATATTCTGCAATTGTAGGGCTGCCTATGTTTGAACTGCGGCAAGCATTATGTGATGTAGGTTTTTTTGGCCCTGCAATGGTCACCAGTAATGGGGATTAAGTTGAGGGGTGGGATAAAAAAAGGGGCCTTCTTAGGCCCCGTATTGTATGTATCTAGTTAATAATTTTTTTGTCGTGTGGTTTCCACCGTTTAAGAATTTCTTTGTACAACAATTCCTTAGAGTTGTTGTCCGTCTTTTTTTTGTGATGAGCAGTTACTTTTTCTATGCTTTCCCTTACGGTATCTTGGTCGCATGCTTCACCATCAATATGTTCAACTGTGGTGAGTAAATCTTGTTCACGTGCTTTTTGTTTTAGCAGTACGGTAATTTGCTCGTGGAGCATTACTTCCAGGTGGGCGCAAAAGTCAATAATGCTTTGTTGTACTAGCTCATTATCTTGCGCAATGGTTTGCTCACTCATAGGATTATGTATCTGATTTTGAATTTGGGAATACAGGCCGGCTGAAAGTGCTTTGGTGATTAGTTGCTGCAGTTGATGCGGATGATGGTCAATCAGCCAGCGCAATAAGCACAGAAGCTCATACGAGAGTACAAACTGGGTGCCTTCTTGCAGGAAGTTATCATTATTCATGGCAATACCCCTCGTCTAAAGTGTGGAAAATTTTTTCGTTAGTTAGCGTGTTATTCTTAATTTTATCTGCGGAACATTTTTTCATACATGGTGCGTAATTTTTGAATTCGTAATGGCATAGGTGGGTGGGTAGAAAATAATGAAGTCCATCCATTTCCTGCAAAGGGATTTACAATAAATAGTGATGCGGTAGATGCATGCGCCGTGTCATTTTTATCCAAGTGCGCTTCCGGAACATAGTTGCTTAATTTTTCTAATGCAGAAGCAAGCGCAAGTGGATCTTTGCAACATTCTGCGCCAGTTTCATCTGCTTGGTATTCACGTGAGCGGGATATAGCAAGTTGAATAATACTTGCCGCAATAGGCATAAGAACTGCTACCAACATCATAAATAATGGATTGCCCCGTTTTTCTTTGTCATTACTATTACTTGCACCAAAGAAAGCTGCATATCTCATCATGGTTGCAATGTAGCCAATGGCAGTAGCAAGCGTAGCAGCAATAGTGCTAATAAGTACGTCACGGTTTTTAACATGTGACAGTTCATGCGCTAACACGCCACGAAGTTCATGACGGTCAAGAAGCTTCATAATTGAACTGGTTACGGCAACTGATGCGTTGCTGGGGTTTCTACCGGTTGCAAATGCATTTGCCATAGGGGTATCTAATATCCATAATTTTGGTTTTGGCATATTCATGCTGCGTGCAAGATCTTCTACCATTTCATGCACCCATTGGTATTGGACCGGGTCTAAGGGGCGTGCTTTATACATATTTAAAACTATTTTGTCAGAGAAGAAATAGGCAATGCCATTCATGACTAATGAGAGTACCAATGCCATTTGAAGTCCCGCCATGCCGCCCAGCAAATTACCAACAAAAAGAAGTAATCCACTTAAGCTAGCTAGTAGGACAGCCGTTTTTACTGCATTCATAATCATAGTTACACCTTTAGTTTTTAATCGTTTTCGTACTCTATTTCCCAATTAGTCAGATCCAAAGGTTCGCCGGGCAGTTCATTTTTTATTTCAGGTTGCGGTGCATGGTTTGCGGCCGTAATAAGAGGCTTTTGTCCATGCCGTATTTTAATTAAACGCTGAGCGCTTTCTTGTACTAATTCTTTAGAGCCTTGCGCGGTTTTATCTAATTCTTGCTGGGTATTTTCAAAGAGTGCGTTCATCTCTTTTTGCATCTTAGCAATCTGTTTTTTTAGTTTCAATACTAATTCAACACCGGCAATGTTTACGCCCAGTTTATGGGTTAAATAGATAATTTCTTCTAGCTTATCAATATCTTCTTCAGAAAATAGCCGAGTATTCCCTTCTGACCGTTTGGGAGAAATAAGGCCTTCTTGTTCATATAGGCGGATAGTTTGTTGATGAACATCAAACATCTTTGCCACTGCCGAGATAGAATAAAATGCCGGATTTCTTTTTAATTTTGGGGTCATCTTTTTGGTCCTTAAAAGAGGTAAAAACCATCTACTATTACCACTTTTGTATATTTTCTTAAGTCCTTCAATTGTAGCATATTTTTTTGTTTTTGGCACTATTGCCTTAGGCATTTACTCCGGGAATAGCTACGGGCAACTGTCCTTTTGGGGTTAATTTACCGGCAAGAGCCAGGATGGCTGCTTCTTGGGCATCTGGGTCATTCTCATAGGCGGCAATAAGGCAACTGCTCTGATTAAGATAGGGTGCTAAATAAGGGCTGGCGCATAGAATGCCAATTGTGGGTATTTTTTGTGCATTAATTGTAGTTATGAGCGCTTGTGCCTTTTGGGCCAATTCTGGAGCAACTCTACCTTTATTATTACCTATAAGGGCTACCACCACGACTTGGGATCCTTGGCAGGCAAGTATAGTTTTTGCCAGGTCATTGGTATAGACGGCAGTATTAATTTGAGCCTGCGGGTATTCTTTTTTTAAAGTTTTTAGCAGGTATTCTCCCGTTTCACCAACGCTAATTATGGTAAGAATTTCAGCTTCTTGCAGTTGGATTGGTAGTATATCAGCCCGCTTATGAACAAGAGTAACTGCATGGGAGTAGAGTTGTTTTTTAAGTTGTTTTGCAGATTCAGAATTAAGAGTAATATTTTGGGGTAATGGATTGTCTTTCCATTTTTGTAATATATTTTGTTTAGCGGTGATTACTTTTAAAACACGCTTGTTTAGTTCTTGCAGGGAAAATTTCTCTTGTTCGATTGCTTTTTTAATAGTTGCAATTGCAGTTGGTACATCTATAGGACAGAGTAAAATATCATTACCGGCGTGAAGCGCCTGTAATTCAAGTTCGCCGGGAGCAAAATGATTAGTAACGCCTTGCATACCCAGGCCATCGGTAATTACCAAGCCTTTAAAGCCAAGTTCATCTTGTAATAATTTGCTGGTTATGGCATGTGATAAGCTTGCGGGCCAATTATGATTTGGCTCTAATGCTGGTATTGATAAGTGGGCAGTCATTATAGCATCAACCTTGGCGGTAATCATTTTTTGGAATGGAATAAGTTCGGTATTTTGCAGTTGTGAACGATTAAAGGTGAGTACGGGCAATGTATAATGGGAATCATGAGCGGTATTTCCGTGACCCGGAAAATGTTTTGCACAGGTGTAAATTCCCGCTCTTTGCATACCATGCATATATGCAATTGCATTCCGACTTACTGTGTCTGGCTTATCACCAAATGAGCGCATATAAATTACGGGATTTTGTGCATTATTATTTACGTCTACAACAGGCCCTAAATTCATATGAACACCAAGAAACCGAGTTTGCATGCCAATTTCATAACCCATTTGTTCAATAAGAGGTAAATCTTGATCTGGTAGTGCGCCTAATGTCATTGCCATTGGAAAGCGTATGGCATCTGGTAAGCGCATATTTGGTCCCCATTCAAAGTCTTGTACTACAAACAGGGGATTAGCGCTAATCTCTTGATATTCATGTAAACGTATACTTTGTTGGGAAGGAGTTCCTTCTCCCAAGAAGATAATTCCACCCACATTATTTTTAGTAATTAGGGAGACAATTGCTTCTTTGTCCATTCTATACGACTGTGTTTTCATGAATTTTGCGTTGCGTACTTCATCTGAAACCGCAGCAATAATACAGAGCTGGCCAATTTTTTTATCCAAAGACATTTGATCCATAATGGCTTGTGGTGATTGCTTTAAAAAATCATCATGATTCATGCAAAATATGAATTGATTAAATAATATGCAGGTTATAAGTATGCGTTTAGAAAGCACTTGGATTCCTATTTATTAATTAAACACTTATACGTTAAAGCGTACGTTAATAATGTCACCATCTTTAACTATGTATTCGCTACCTTCGGTCCGGAATTTGCCCTGCTCTTTTACTTTTACCACGCTACCTAAGGAAAAGAGGTCTGCGCAATTAAATACTTCTGCACAAATAAAACCCCGTTCTAAGTCTGAATGTATTTCACCGGCAGCTTTGCGAATAGTGGTGCCTTTTTTAATCGGCCATGCATGTATTTCTTTGGGGCCGCAGGTAAAAAAGGTAATAAGGCCTAAATTTTCATAAGTTCGTCTAATGATTACATCTAAACTTGGCTCTGTAATGCCCAGCATGCCCATCATTTCTGCAGCTTCTTCAGGAGCTAGTTGGGACAGTTCGCCTTCAACTTTTGCAGATACTGGTATAACCCGTTCAGCGCCAAAATGAGCAATTAATGATTGGTAATGTTTATTGTTTTTATATGCTTGGCCATCCAATTCACTTTCTGCCACGTTTGCAATAATAAGAAAATTTTTTGCAGTCAGCAGGGGAATGGTAGCGGTAGGGTTTTGGGCAACCAATGCTCTAACTGCTTTTAGATCCCCCTTGTCTAGCACTGGCCTAATCTGTTCTAAAAGCGCTAGTTCTGCTTCTAATGCTTTTTTTTCTAAGGGATTGCTTGCTCGTTTTAATGTTGCAGGAATCTTTTCTAATCGTTTATTTACTGATTCTAAATCCTTGAGCATAAGTTCAGAAATAATAATTTCATAATCTTCCAGAGGGTCGATAGTTTCCCCACTATGTAAAATATTAGGGTCTTCAAAACAACGCAGTACGTGTAAAATAAGGTCAACGGCATGGATGTGGCTCAAAAATTGGTTACCTAGCCCTTCCCCCGATGCTGCACCTTTAACTAAGCCAGCAATGTCTACAAAAGAAACGGTGGCAGGGATAATTTTTTGTGACCCATATAATCCCTTTAATTTTTCCATACGGGGATCTGGGACTTCTGTGATCGCAAGGTGTGGATCTATGGTACAAAAGGGATAATTTTCTGCCGGTACGGATGATTTGGTAAGTGCATTAAAGAGAGTAGACTTGCCAACATTGGGTAATCCCACTAAGCCTGCTTGAATTGCCATAATATTAATACCTTTGATATATGCGTTATAATTTTACTTCATTCAGCAGTTTAAAAGGTAATGGCAGGTATGGCAAACGGAATTAAAGATAAGGGAGTTGTTGCATAACAAAAAGCAATGTGGTATGACATACACTAGTAGTAATGTTTTTTTTATAATCTTTCAAAAAGGAGTCTACTATGCACGGTTCATTATCCAAAATTCTTGGTATGGCATCATGGATTGTTACTGGATTGGCTGCGGTAAATACCGGTCTTGCAGCATTTGGGTTTGATTTCTTTAAGCTTCCTTTTGTTCAAAACAACTTGTCTTCTTTAATAACACCTGCCCTTTGGCTTATCTTGGCATCTGGTGTAGTTAGTTTAGTTATGGCGTTTTCTGCGTTGGCTTCTGGCCACTGTAGCTGTGGTTGTAAAAACTAACACTGGTTTACGCATCACGCAGTACGTTTACTTAGTAAAAAAATGGCTTACGGTATGTATTATCGCGAGCCATTTTTTTTGTAATGGATGATTATTTTTTTTGTGTTCTTTTAGTGAGTGGTAATCGTATGCTTATGAGCCATGATCTTGTTGTGCTAGTCTGTAATTCTTGGTTAAGTTGCTTTGGCAGATTTTCACTATCAGCAGCGATTAATTGGGCAATGGGAGTGCCCTCTGCTATATCCCATAGTAGAGCAGTATCTGGTTGGTCTTGGGTAACAATTTGTTGACCATCGGCAGTAAAGAAACAATCAGTGCAGGAAGGCAGCGTGCAAATGGTATTAACAGTTGAATTGGGTATGTCTATTCTATAGATGGTATAGAGGTTAGATTGCGGGTCATGACATACATAGGCGCTTTCTGTTGGGCTAAAATAGAGGTTATCTGTTGCAACGTGTACTGCAATTTTTTCTGGCTTTTTATCCGTATAGTTAAGTAGTTGTACAATATCCCAATTGTTTTGCTGATCTTGGAAGGCGGCAAACAGTCCATTGGGACTGGGAATAGATTTCTTAATACCTACAGATTCGTCATATGCAATGCCATTATGGGGATTATTTGTGGGGTATTGATTATGATTGGTATTCATTCGCACGTTGCCATGGTCATCATGACCGCACCACAGTGCAACAATAGTCCAATCTTTCATAATGAATATGATTACATTACTATTCAGTGAAAATAGACAGCGGTCTACTTGTTTAAGCTGGTTCATTTGTTGGCAATAACGGTCAAATTGGCTTTGGGTAAGAAGGGTAAGATTTTGTAGTTTTTGTTGGGTGCGTTGATGGTAAAAGGTCAGTTGTTGAGTGATTGGGTTTACTTCTAAGGTAAGAATCCCATCTGGACTAGTAGTTGTAATAAGGCCTTCTGAATTAGAGAGCGCAGGGGCGACTTGGTCATGATTAGAAATATAGGCGGATTTTATCGCCTTAGGTTTTTGGTATTGGAATCCGTCTATAATTTTATTTAAAAAAAACTGCGGAGCTGTTGATTCTTGCTTTTGCCCATTGGGGCTTTCTGGTATCATGGGGTAACTTAGTTGGGACATTACCAGCGAAAAAGCCATCAGTATAACTCGTGTCATAAGATCCTTTCTGGCTAATGGGCATATTGGTACCTTTATTACTGTAGCACAGAGTAAGACAATGGGTCATGAATACCCCTTTAATTTGGTAAAAAAATGGCTTTTCTAGATTAAAAACCGCATTATACACCCTCTTGCAATAGCTTTCTATTTGTGTTATATTGCACAATAATAGGTTTTTAAAAAATTCAATTACTTAATTTGTCCTTATTGTGGAGGGCTATAGTAAGCATATAGTTATATTTGGGGGATTTATGAAGAAACAGTTATCGGTTATTGCATTTGTATGCAATGTCTTATTAGTGCAACCGGTGCAGAGTATGCCAAAGCGTAAAGCAGCAGGAAGTCAGAAGTTAGAAAATAAAAAACAAAAACTGACTAATGAAACAACATCCACTTTCGATCTAGGTAAAGAGATTGTACTGCAAAAAAAAATGGTATTACCAGTGGTCAATTCCGAATCTGATGAACTGCGCGCAGAGCTTGCCAGTTTAAAGGGTACCATTTCCATTTTGCAATCTATTATCGTTCCATTGATGGTCAAAAGTGGGATTCAAGACGATGCTGTTATTGAATTGTTTTTTGAATCTCTTGATGATGCGGGAAGAAAAAATATGTTTTGGCAGGTGCATAGATCTAATGTAAGCGAACAATTTAAGGAACATATTGCGGATTTAATAGAGAGCTATGACTTGCTAGATGATGAAATACTAAAGGTGTTAAATTAATTTTGCACTGTAAAAAAGGGAAAATAGTGTGTTTAAAAAAAGAGCTGTTTTAGCATTCCTACCATTTTTTGTTGTGCAAATAAGCCTTAGTATGGCGGTCACTAATAAATTTGGACCATATACTGGACAGATAAGTTCATATAATGCGGCAGGGGTTGTGCCCTATGCCAAAGATGCTAATGGTAAGATCTTTGTGTTGTTAGGATATGCGCATGCTGGTGCAAGTAACGGTTATTGGGCACAATTTGGCGGTCGTAGAGAAAACCAAGATAATAATAATCCTTTATTTACTGCCGCTCGTGAAGGGGCAGAAGAGTTAGCTTTTATTTTTGATACGGATCAAGATTTAGAAACGCTTTTACATCGCAATAAGAAATATGGCAGTACCTTTAAGGTTTCAAAATCAGGTTCAACTACCTACCAAATATTTTTAAATACTCAAGGTATGTATGAACGTACTGCACGCTATTATCCTCTTTTCTTTCCCCGTATTTCTTATGATGCTGCACTGTCGCAAAAATTTCAGCAGCGTATTGCTCTCTATGGTACTAGATTACCTCATTGTTGGAATGAAACCAAAAGAATTGCATGGGTACCATTAGATGACTTAATTGCTGCAATTGATAGTGCATATAAAAATCACCCTCAATCAGGCCAACATTCTGTCTATGTTATGGTGAATGGGCATAATCTTCATATTTATGAAGGTCTCGCAAAAAAGTTTAAAAATCCTGTTGTGCGACAAGCACTTAAGAATATCTAGAAGCTATTAGGAGGTTTTTTATGAAAAATTGCTTTGGGTTTGTTTTTTTATTGTGTGTTGGGAATGTTTTTGGAATGGATTCTAGTGCCTTAGCAGAAGAGTTATCAAAAGAGTCTAAAGAACTTATACAGCAATTTGATAGTTTTATATTTAATAATAGATTAACTTTTCCGACGGTTACGGTTAATACTGATGAATGGAGTAACTTTTTAAATAAAATTTGGTCTTGTTGCAAAGAGGTCCGCTTAGGCAATGTTACGGTTTCAAGCAGTGAGAAATCAATCCCAATTTTATTGAAGCATCTTCTTTCACTTGTGGAAGATTCTTCTAATTTTGAATTGGAATCTACTGCTACGCGAACTAATCTTTTAGAAGCTGCATATCGAAAAATGATGGTTAATCAGCAAGTTGAAGTGAAAAAATATTTATCCACAATATATCCACAATTTAAGGATTTTTTTGAGGCAACTGATTTTGGAGATCCTGCGATAACCGTATCTGCATTTAAAGCAATTCAGATTAATGAAACCAGATATCAACGTTATTTTACAACTATTGAAACACAGCTTAAAAAGAATATTTTGACCTTTTTACCTCCTTATATACATTCTGAGATGCGATCTTATTTTGACTATTGTATATTACCATTTTCTGCTATTGATCTTCAAAAATCTATTGCTAATTTTTCTTTTTTGCGGGCATTTGATTTAAAGAATACATGGGTTAATCAGGTGAAAATTTGGTATGCAAGTAATGCAAATGGTTCCATAGGAAAGGAACTCAAACATGCACAGAATATTGGAAATCGTGCTCTCATAGCTTTTTTTGCGAAAAAAGTTTTTGCTATAACAAGAGAATATAAGAATGAACCGTTTAATCTTTATTATTTTGGTACAGATTTGTGTAAAGAGTTTCCAATAGAAGAAACGGATCCAATTTTTACTATTAAACATTTGAATTCTGCATTTTCTGAATCAAATATGAGTAGAGGTAATTCTTTATTTCATTTTAGGAAAGAAGAATTATTTAAAATAATTGTACATGAAATGTATCATAATCTTGGTTTGAAAGTTCAGTTAACTCAAGAAGTGCAAGAATGGTTTAAAAATAGTTTTGCTATTAGCCGAATAGACAATGAACAAATTGATCTAAATGAATCTTTGGTGGAGGCTGCTGCTGCCCTTAGTAATATAGTTATGATGGTTGCAGAGCTTGGTTATGAAGGGGATGCGGCTAAACAAAGAGTAGAGTATTATTGGGAAAAAGAGAAGCTTTTTGGCTTGTACCAAGCGGCTAAAATATTAGCAATAAGTGGATTTGATACTGTTGATGAGTTTTTAAATCCTACTCAAACAACTAAACGTGTAAAGCAAGCTGCTAATGCTTCTGAGTATCATATTTTCAAATCTGCTTTGGTATATAATTCATCACCTTTTTTGGATGCAATAATGAATATTGCTGATAAAAAGGAACTTTTAGAAAAACTAAAGCATCTTATTTTGAATACATTTGCTGATACCCAATTCAAGGATTTGATTAATAAGTTTATTTTAGCCTTTAAGTCTTGTGATAAAAAAACTAAGCTTTGGAAAACAGGGCGTATGACTATTATTGAGCGTTGTTCAGAGGTGATTATTTAAGTACATCTGGTAAAAGTTAAAAATATAACTGAACAGTACAATTAAGAAGCCCCATTAATTCTGGGGCTTCTTAATTTTGTCTTTATTTACTCATTGATTTCTGCATCAATAGGACCATCTTGTTTTTCTTCTTTGGTATCTTCTGGGGCTGCGGTTCCTGCTTGTTCTTTGTAGAGCACTTCTGCTACTTTATGTGATGCTTGTAATAACTCATCTGTTGCTTTTTGTAATGCATCTGCATCAGTAGGGTGGTCTTTGAGCACTTGTTTTGCTTTTTCTATTGCTTGGGTAGTGGCAGTAATATCCGCTTCTGTAAGTTTATCTTTATGATCTTTCATAGTTTTTTCTAGATCAAGAATAATGCTGTCCAGTCTATTACGCTTTTCTACTGCTTCACGTGCTTTTTTGTCTTCTGCTTCGTGGAGCTTTGCATCTTGGACCATCTTTTCTATTTCTTCTTTAGAAAGACCACTGCTGCTGGTAATGGTGATTTTTTGTTCTTTGCCAGTACCTTTATCTTTAGCAGAAACGTTTACAATGCCGTTTGCATCTATGTCAAAGGTAACTTCTATCTGTGGAACACCACGCGGAGCGGCTGGAATGCCTTCTAGGCGGAATTGGCCAAGTAGTTTGTTGTCCCGTGCAAATTCACGTTCCCCTTGTACCACGCGAATATCTACGGCAGTTTGATTGTCTTCTGCAGTAGAGAATACTTGTGACTTTTTGGTTGGAATAGTGGTATTGCGTTCAATTAATTTGGTAGCTACACCACCAAAAGTTTCTATGCCCAATGAAAGGGGAGTAACGTCTAGCAATAAGACGTCAGTAACGTCACCCGCTAATACCCCACCTTGAATTGCAGCACCAAGAGCTACTACTTCATCGGGGTTTACTGATTGGTTTGGCTTTTTACCAAAGAATTGGGTTACTAATTCTTGTACCTTAGGGATTCTGGTAGATCCACCCACTAAAATTACTTCATCAATGTTACTTGCAGACAATTTAGCATCTGCGAGCGCTTTTTTGCAGGGTTCTAATAGGCGCTTAAAGATGTCTTCACATAATGATTCTAATTTAGCGCGGGTTATTTTGATGTTTAAATGTTTTGGGCCAGAAGCGTCTGCCGTAATGTAGGGCAGATTTATATCTGTTTCATGCAGAGTAGATAGCTCACGCTTTGCCTTTTCCGCAGCTTCTTTTAGACGTTGTAATGCCATTTTATCATTGTGTAAATCTACACCGGATTCTTTTTTAAATTCTGCGATTAGATAATCAATTAAGATGGTGTCAATATCATCACCACCCAAATGGACGTCACCATTGGTTGATTTAACTTCTATAACGCCGTCGCTTACATCTAAGATAGATACGTCAAATGTACCGCCACCAAAGTCAAATACCGCGATAGTGCCAGACTTCTTTTTATCAAAGCCATATGCTAACGCAGCTGCAGTAGGTTCATTAATAATACGTTTTACGTCTAACCCAGCAATTCTACCCGCATCTTTGGTTGCTTGGCGTTGCGAGTCATTAAAGTAGGCAGGGACGGTAATAACGGCTTGGGTAACCGGTTCGCCCAAATAGTCTTCTGCTGTTTGTTTTAAATAGGCCAAAATTGCTGCAGATATTTCTTGGGGAGTGTAATCTTTGTCTTCTATTTGGAATGCTACGTCACCATTGGAACGTTCTATTACTTTGTAAGGAATGCGTTTTAATTCACCTTTAACTTCATTGTATTTGTGACCAATAAAACGCTTAGCGGAATAAATGGTATTTTCTGGGTTGGTAACTGCTTGGCGTTTTGCTAAAACACCTACCAGGCGCTTTCCATCTTTAGTAAATGCAACCATGGATGGGGTGGTATTGTTTCCTTCTTTATTGGGGATAATCTTGGGTGTTCCACCTTCCATAAATGCAACTGCTGAATTGGTAGTCCCTAAATCTATACCTATAATCTTTGCCATAGTGGTCGATCCTTTTAAAATTTTAAAAAATTTATTTGGTATTACACCGGTAAAAAAATGACTAATTCATGAAAATAATTATACGGTAATTATATTGGTTCTGTCAAAGAAAAAAGAAACAAGTCTACAGTTGCGCTGTAGATTTTATTTAGTGTTGCTTAAGGTGATCTAATGTGATGCGTTAGAATGTTTTTGATGGGTAATTATAGATATAACAATGAGTATAAACAGAAGCCCAATGAAGCCAATTTGGATAGGAACTATCATCTCAAATGCTTCATTAAAGAAGGTTGTCATTTCTACAATCGTACGGCTGGGTTCTCCGGCAATAGCGAGTAGTGTGAAATAACCAATGCTGGTGAGGGTTGCGGTGGCAAGTAGTGTGATTAGATAGGGTAGGCGCTTATGGCACCAAAAATAGATTAATTTATCTATTATGGCTAGAAAGCAGGCAGGGATAAAGCATAGGCGGAAAGACGCTTCTACCAAGGGAAGGGCTGCTCCTGGGATTACTAGGCGGGCCATGGTTGATTTTATGGGTAAAATAGAGTCTAGTACGGCAGTATCAATAAAGAAATAATGGGCGGCTATACCAATTGCAGCCATAAGGATAATACGTGCTGCAGCCGTTATATATGATTTTACTGGTACCGTAAGATCTTGATAGAGAAATGCTATAAGTATAGCATATATAGCTGCTAGAGCTGCTCCTGATAATAATAATTCTCTAATCATAGTTCTACCTTCTCTATTTCTAGTGTTATTAGCCCTATTATATCATATTATGGGCTTAGTGTCTGGCGGTTACCTTAGTTTTTCTTTATCTAAGTATTCTTGTGCTATTTTGGTAAGTTGTTTTATTGCAGTACGTATTAGACTGTTTACCACTATTCTTTTAATAGATTCATTATATTTTAGAACAGTGAGTGCGGCTAGGGCAGCTTTGGCTTCTTTCTTAAAGAGCGCATCAGAATTGTTTAAAATTTGTAGTGCAGTAACTACTCTTGCATTCATTAGTTGTTCGTTATTTTCTGTTTCTAAATCAGTATTGTTACTAGTAAATATGGCAGCCAGTTGTTCATATTTTTTATTAATAATGGGTTTGGCAACTACGGTCATTTGTTCAATATCTTTTGAGCGTATTATTACCTCTTTTCCAGTTATTGGGTTTTTTACTATTGGCCTCTTTGTGTCGCATATTGTAATACATTGTTTACATAACGCAACCAGGGTGACTAGTGTAATTAATTTGTGGGTTGATAGAAACATAATATAATACTCCTTTTTTTTAAATTATTTATATTAGTTTAAGCAATTGTGTTGGCCTATTCATAGATTTCCCTTTTTTTCCTAGTTTTTCGGCGCGCGCAACTCACTCCGCCCTCCACCGCCTTCGCCCATTACCCCTGCGGGGATAAATGGGGGCTCAGGGGTTTCGGCTCCGTGTGTAAGAATCAAAGGCCAAGAACAAGAACAAGAATAAAGAACAATAGAGCAAGAGAAAGAAATAAGAAAAGGGATTATAAGGAGTATATAGTCCTATATATATATAAAGACATGATAGGAGGAAGAAAGATAAGTAATAAGATATATAGGGTATAAATAAGATATAAATAAGACAAATAACTCTAGAAAAGAAATAGATAATTAGGAATACAGAAATAAGGACTATATAAATTAAGCTATACAGATACATATATAAGATATATAGCAATATATGAACTTAGTACTAGGAATAAGATATCTGAATAAGACATAAAAGGGTTATTCTTGTTTCCGTACAATCAAAAGTAAACTTATATAAGTTAGTTATATAGGAGTAATAGGAGTAAGAGGTAAAAGATTAATTAGGTATATTAGGTATATAGGGAGTATAAGATCATTACTAAGTAAAAGGCTTAGGGTATTAGGTTAAAAGATGAAGATATTGAACGCAATTTATATTTAATCTAACCAATCGTACGGAATAGGCGATAAGCAAGTTTTATTAACCAATCATACGTCTACAAATAAACTTCATAAGTAGTAACTTTATTGGTTGATGTATACAAGGTATTATTGGTGAAAATCAAAATGTGTTTTATCTATAGGTAATGGTCTAATACCAACTAGTTAGCAAATCACTTTTTCTAAGAATTCTTAAAGGGGAAAGCAGGCGCGGTTTTGGTTTTGGATAGACCCTTTTTTGTGATCTAAATCCGTATAGCTATTGTTGATTAATTATCCTAACATATCCCATTTGTTCCAAGGCCTGTTTTATAGATGCCGGCAGAGCTTTGTAGGCATTATATAAGGGGTTCTTGTTATTGACTTACTTGTTAATTATGACATATGGCCTTTTGTTGTTATTAAGCAAATGAATAAGCAACACAAAACGACCACTGAATATGGTTAAATCATTAAACAAGTTTTCAAGTTCATTTCTTTTAACTATTGGAGAATCTGCCAATAACTTATGCAAATCTAATATATCTGATAGCTTAAAGGCATATTCATTGTTCGCCTTTTTAAAATCAGGAAGAGTGTAATTTATAAATTGAATCAACTGGTCTTGTTCTTCTTTATTTTCTTCTTGTTTTATCTGTACATATCCTAACTTATCTAATGCTAATCGCAATCCTTCAGGAAATTGCTCAAATAATGGATATTCTGAATCTTCATTGGCTAGTGCTGAGGTCATCGTTATGGAAAATGGATTTCCTTTGTTGCCTACCGGTTCTTCTATGTTTTCTAGTTTATTATAGTGCTTTGTTTCTCCAGTCCGTTCCGTTCTGATCTACTATTTTCATATTCAGTAATTATTTTGCTTAGTAAATATAAGAGAGCTCTTTGATTAGAGTTGTTAATAAATTCTTCGGTTTCTGGTAGTAAGTTAGGATAGTTTTTGCTAACCCGTTCTTAATTTTATCAATACTAATTGACTCATCTGTTTGGTTGAAATAACGTGTCATGTGCTTACGTTCTTCAGGTGACAATGTCATGGATTTATTGGCTCTTTTGATTTCTTTAACTATGTTTCCTCTGATTTGGTAGATTTCTTTTGAAATCCTTGATCATTGTCCATGGCAATAAGAGAGTTCCCTATACCTAAAAACATCATTGCATGGAGCAGTAATTGAAGGTATTGGTTATTTGATTCCATAGAGTATCCTTTTTACTAATCTAGCTAAGACAAAAACAGATCGTATAATTCTATTAGTAACACATAATGGCTCTAAATAGCAATATTTTTGTTCGTCTGAAAACGAACTACCTTAGCCGCTATTTACCCTATTTATTAGCCACTTATTCCCAGAATCTAACTTTTTATTGATTATTCAGATAGAAATAAATAATAATAAGGTAGAAGGAGTATCAGGTGACGATATGAAGAATATAAGGAACATGCTTATACTATCTCTGGCAATTAAGTACGGCGCATTTATAGTGTGCACGTTTCTCTTAATTGACCATGTGTTGATTGGTATAGTATGGTTTAATCCGTTAACTTCTATAGCAGATACCCAAAATGCGTTAAACAGAGGGGATAACCCTGATGTGTACAACAGTGAAGGTATGAATGGTATAATTTTTACCGTATGGAGCAATAGTCCTAATGATCGCGTAAAGGCAGAATTATTGTTAGATGCCGGTGCAGATGTTGAAGCTCCGTCTTTGGATGCTACTTCAATAGCTCCTAAACCAAGTAAAAATACTGCGTTGCATTATGCTGTGCGCAATGCCAATACAGATGATGGTCTTGCTATGACAGAACTATTATTAGAATATGGGGCAGATGTAAGAAAACAGAATTCTGACGGGAATGAACCTATTCATGAAGTATGGCGCGTAGGCGGCTTTGACCGAGTAAGTAGTGATCCTACCAGTAGCGGATTTTATAATCCATCGGTGCTTAATTTAGGTAAACGAGTAGATCTATTGCGTATATTATTAAAACATGGAGCAGATCTTAATGCTCGCAATAAAGCTGGTGATACCCTTTTGCATCGCTTTATAGACATGCATAATCCTATGGGTGTTCAAGATATAATTAATGAATGGTCATCTTTAATAGATTGGTCTGTAAAGAATAATAAAGGTCAGACAGTAATACAGCAAGCCGGTGGGCAAGACGCTGGAGGTGGATTTGCTAATGATCAAATATCAGAAATGTTTAAGGCAACACCACCGGTATTGGGTATTGATGGGGATCCTAATGCTACTAACCCAAGCGGCCTTAATGCGCTTATGATGGCTGCAATGCGCGGTGATACCGCATTAGTAAAAAAATTGGCACAATCTCCCAAAGCACAGATTAATGCAGGGGCTAATGATGAGGATAAATATACGGCATTAATATTAGCAGTGTATCAACGGCGTCCTTATATGGTTAAATTATTATTAGAGTTGGGTGCAGATCCCTTAGTGACAGATGCCTTTGGTAATACCGCATTACATAGAGTTATGCAGTTACCTAGTCTTGCCGTGCAAAAAGAGATGATTACTCTGTTGTTAAAAAATGAAAAAACAAGAAAAGCACTTATAAATAAGCAAAATAAAAAAGGGCAGACCTTATTCCAGTGGTTGGTACGAATGAATAAGCCAGCAGTTTTGGCATTTATGGTAGAAAAATACGGTGCAGATATTAATTGGAACTTACCAGATGAAAATAAAAGAACCGCATTGCGCTATGCTCAAGATTTAAAACGTAAGGATATGATTGCGATTATAGAAAGTAAGAAAAGAGGTTAATCTACTCTTGCTAGATGATTAACCCATTAGTAAGGGCGCCAAAAATCTGTAGTATTTACTTTCCCCCCGAAATTAATTTTTTTGATACAAAATTAAAAATTAGCATTGTAAAAATATACAGAAAGAATAATTAAACAATCGCTCATTAATCAATCGGCCAAAATTAGCGAAATTTAAACTGAATGATCTTATTATATAATTAATTTAAATTGCCCAAAGTTGTTCATTGTATTTAACATGTATCGCTGTTTTTCTAATGAGCGTTCAAATGCTTTGTTTGGAGTATTAATCTATAAGAAATTTTAACAATACTATAATAGCTGTTAATGATCCCGCAATATATATGGTGCGGCTATGGACAAGTGGTGGAACATTCCACCGTTGATTGGCAATATAACTGAGCATAATGGCGGTAGCCACACGCAACAATAAAAAAATGCTCATAAGTGCGGTTGTAGATAACGGGTATGGCATATATGAGAGGCCAACAATTATTCCTACTATTATCCCGTTAGGCCATAGTAAAAATGTAGTAGCTGATTGAGAAATAAATAATTGTTCATATGTTGCAAGATATACTGTAATGGCACTTAGGCCAAGAATGAGTAGCGTAGTAGTACTGGTTACCCCCGCAACCATACAGGTGATTGTTGCTATCAGAGGTGCTCCAATAAAAAGCAGGGTAAGGGGGATGCTGAAGGTGGACCCAAGTAGAGTCTGGGGGGTGGCGTTGCGCATGGGGGTTAGTTGTTGCGTTGCATATAATACTGCAGTTGCGGTACCAAATGTTTTATTAAGAATTAATGCAACACTCTGAAGAATAGTGCTCACCAGCTTAACACTACCTATTTGCGTTATTTCCATACGCAATGAACAAATAAGAACTAAGATGTTTGGTGAAAGCATCGCGGTTACTGCTTGGTGCGTAATAAGGGGTGCTCGGCTGCTCAGTGGGGGTATTTGCCCTACTATTGAGCTGGTTAAGGGTAGTGTTGCATACCAGTTCAAGGTACCTAAAAGCAACACCAGGGTGCTTAGTAACCCTGCAATGAGCAATGGGAGGAATATACTTACTAAGGTAAAAGAGCCAATGTGCCAATACCAAGTCCAAATCATGATCATGTACCCTAATAATGTTCCAAGTTCTATAAGCGCAACGGATTGGTTGTTGCCTACCAAGCGCAACAAATTCTTGAGTGTCTTGCGCACAGATTCCGTTATTAAGGTACCACTCATAATTACCCAAAGGCTTAGGTGTTCTGTTGCCCACCAGATTCCCGTAATGCTTATACAGGTTATTAGGGCAAGCACGGTTGGAGGTAGGTGTGTATAAAAAAAAGAGGTGAAATTTAGTTTAGAGCGTGACCAAGCGGTTATATGGGGAGCTAAAAGCAAATCTAATCCTAAGTTGACAAGACTGCTGGCAGTAAAAAGGACAGAGAATAAAATGCCGGTTGTGCCATAGGTGCTTGCAGGGCACACGCTAAAGAGAGCGGCATGATGAGCCACAAAGAGCGCTTGGTATACAGTAGACTCTATGGCACTCCATCGTAGACTATTAAAAAAACGGTATGAAACTATATTCATTGGTCGTACAAACCCCCTATAGGCAAAAAGCTAGAGCTGATTAGAGTAGAGTCTATCAGAAATGGGGCTGTTTGTCTGTGGGAATGTCTATTGTTTTACTTGTCTTAAGAATCAGATTTTAAAATGTGCCATTTCGTGGTACACTTCTCTATGCTGGCTTGGGTAAAAGCTATTCCTTGAGACTAGTAACCAATTTCCCAATTGAAAGGGCAACCAGTGTTCTCTCTCAATGAAAAAGTGGTATATCCAGGTCACGGGGTAGCAAGAATTAGCAGAATAATTAAACGTAAAGTTGGTAATGAAATCACCACATTTTTTGATCTCCATTTCATCAATCAGGACATGACTATTTTGGTACCCATAGAAAATATGGATGCCATTGGTGTTCGCCGACTAAGTACCGTTGACACTATAAAGCAGATATTTATTTTGTTGGGTGAACCGCGTAAAAGGCCAATTAATGATGTAGTAGCTAATTGGAGTAAGCGCAACAAACTGTATCTTGGTAAAATTAGAACGGGCGACATGCGAGAGATTGGTGAGATGTATCGAGATTTAAAGTGCATTGAACGGCATAAAGAGCTTTCGTTTGGTGAAAAAAATCTGCTGATACAAATTGAAGTCCTACTGGCTGAAGAAGTATCTTTGGTTGAGGGCATCTCTAAAGAGAAGGCCATTGATTTACTGCGGTCGGCTGCTAGCCCATTACCATTGCGCAAGTCGGCACCATTAGAAAAATCTCTTTAAACTGACCATGATAATTATAACGCGATGGGCCAGAGCTAAACTCTTACCCATCGCGTTTTTATACTACAAATATGCAAATGACGTCATCATTCCCATTTCTTGTTGTGTATGGTCCTACAGGGGTAGGTAAAACTGCCTTTGTGGATCAGTTGGCTATCCAGATCCCTTGTGAAATTATTAATATGGATAGTGGCCAGTTCTATGAGCCACTTACTATTGGTACGGCAAAACCTGCCTGGCGCACCGCCAGCGTTCCCCATCATTTATTTGATATTATTACTACACCATCGTTACCTACGGTAGTTGCTTACCGTGAGCAGGTGTGTGTTTTAATTAAGGAAATTAACCAGCGGGGAAAATTACCCATTTTGGTAGGCGGGTCCGGTTTTTATTTAAAATCTTTATTGTTCCCTCCCCATTATAAAGCAACCACTACTGTACAACATTCCCAGGTTATTGTAACTGCAGAAAATGCAGAACGGTATTGGCACCAACTGCACGCAATTGATCCAGTTCGTGCGGCAGAAATTAATCCCCATGATCCGTATCGCATTCAACGGGCATTGGATATTTGGTATGGGCTGGGAATAAAGCCCTCAGAGCTTAAGCCGGTCTATAGCCCTCCCGGACCGTATCATATTGTATATTTAACCCGGGACCGTGCAGATTTACATGCCCGTATTGCTGATCGAACCAAAGAAATGCTTACAACCGGTTGGGTAGAAGAGGTGCAGTCCCTTCCCTCTGAATGGATAGCGTGGATTAAAGAAAAAAAAATTATAGGATATCTGTCGGTACACAACTATCTTGAAGGCTTAATAAGTAGGCAACAGATGGAGATGGATATTGTACACCAGACTAGGCAGTATGCTAAACGGCAAGAGACTTTTTGGCGAATGCTTAAAAAGGAGATTGGCTCTGTGGATGACGCAAGCAAGATTACTGAATTGAACTTGACGTCGGCAGATATTCATTTGTATATTATGAAGCTATCAAAGAGCGTTGTTACTTTACTCAACCGTCAAATAAAAAGTATCTGAGTATAATGAAGAAAAAAGAAGAAATAAGCCATTCCAGTACAGAAAATGTAATTACCCTTACGTCCCGCCAAACAAGCATATTTGTTGCCACGTTGTGTCTGCTTTTTGGAGGCACTTTTATAACAGGCTATTTTTGGGGAAAGCGTTCTGTGGTAGTACAGTTTGCTCAAAAAGTGGAGCAAGATTCATTTGCTGATCAAATTTATGCCTCTTTATGTGCCTTGTATGATTATGAGCCAGAGACAGAAGAGAAAGTAGCGACCAATGATGCAAGTCCAGAAGAGGCACCGGCGCAAGAAATGGTAGCCTTAGTTGAGCCAGAATCTACCCCACAAGCACCAACTACTACAGAGTCTGCGGTTGTTCAAACAGCAGAAAATAGTTGTGATGAGCCGGTGGAAGCTATTACCGCTGATGAACAAGAAACATTGTCACGTTGTTATGCAGAGTTGGTTGGATTTGGATCAGAAAATTCAGCAACGTTATTTGCCAATAAGTTGGTAGAAAAAGGATATGATGTGGCAGTAAAACGGCGTTCAAGCGTAACTGCTAATCATAAGCATGTAGCCTGGTACCAAGTGGTTACGCAACCATATCAAGACAAGGATGCTTTGCAAGAGATGGTTGACAGAATTGCACAAGAAGAGAAAATTAAAGGTATTCGTATAGTATTCATCTAATGTCTAAGACGTTCAAAAGGAAAGCAGCTCATGATTTATAGTATGAGAAAATATGTTAGATCAACTGGTTATCAAGTTATTTTGTGGATTACAATTATTGCCGTAGCAGGGTTATTTTCATTGCCAGGGTTATTTAAAAAATCTGGAGACAGTGGACCATGGGCATTTAAAGTGAATGGGGTAGAAATACCGTATAAACAATTTATGCAGGAATACCAAGAGCGCAGAGATCAAATTATGCAATTTAAAGCGCAATATGGTGATTGGATAGAGCAGATCCTGGGAAATATTGATCCTAAGAAAATGGCGTATGACACGTTAACCCGTGAACTGTTAATGGATCAATTGGCTCAGAGCATGTCTATTTCATTGCATAGTGATTATGTAATGCGTCAGTTAAATAACCCAGTATTTGTTCGTCGTGAATTAGCATCTGTTATCCCCCCATATGTGGTAGATCCCCAAGGTGGCATTAATCAAACATTATTAAAGCAGTATTTAAAACGTAAAGGAATGTCTTTAGCTGCTTTTGAAGAACGCTTAGAAAAGGTATTAACAGAACGGTTTATTATGGATTTAGTGAATGGTTCATTATATGTACCTAATTATGAGCTTAAACAAGAATATTTTGCCCAATATGCAGGTAAGAAATTCTCTATTATTACTTTCTCATTAGATGAGATCTTGCGCAAAGAAAAAAATACTCCGTTAACTGATCAAGAAATTAGTGATTTCTTTGAAAAAGAAAATAGCATTAGTAAACGTTATTGGGTTCCAGAAAAGCGCAGTGCTACGGTATGGGAATTTGACCAAGGCAATTATAAAGTTGAACTTTCTGATGAAGCAGTTCAAAATTACTATGAAAAAAATAAGGCAACCCAGTATGTAGATGCCCCAACCCAAATACAGGTTCGTCATATTCTTATTGCTGCTGCAGATGAAACGAGCCGCCCCGCTGCTAAAGAACGTGCAGAAAAAGTTCGTGCCAAGTTAGTAGAAAATCCTGCTCAATTTGAAGTTATGGCTAAAGAATTTTCTGATGATAAAGCAACCGCATCTAAAGGGGGCTTGTTGCCATTCTTTGCGCGGGGAGATCAAGATAAAGAGTTTGAACAAGCAGCATTTGCCCTTCAAGAAGATGGCATGCTTTCTAAGATTATCGAGACCGCGAAGGGGTATGAAATTATACAGCGTGTTGCCAAAAAACCTCAAACCTTTAAGCCTTTTGCAACAGTACAATCAGCCATTCGCACTCAGTTAGCGGAAAAACGGTTTGCAAATCAATTTACTCAAAAAGCGCAAGAAGTTATAGAATCTAACCAACGCGAAACAAGCCTTGCTGAATTTGTGAAAGAGAAAAATGCTAAGAAAGAAACAATTAGTAATGCAGAACTTTCTGGAAGCATTATAAATAAGACTCTTTTTGGTATTAAAAAAGAGGATGACATGGTTGCGGTGGCAGATGGTACAAGAGGATACATAGTGCAATTAACCGGAATTCAAAAATCCTATAAACCAGAGTTGAGCGCGGTTCGTTCTACTGTTGTTGCTGATTTGTATAAGAGTAAAGCAGTTAATGCATTGCATACTCTTTTGGAAGAAGCATCTAATATGTTAAAAGAAGGATCTACCATTACTGAAATTACCAAAGAGTTTGGCGGCACTGTGTTCACTACGCCTATGGTGCGCGCAACAGATACCAAGGAATTGCAGGAATTGGCAAAAAAAGGGCTTCCTCAGCATGCGGTTCGTTCTTTAACCCAAGTAGGTTCAACCTTGGTAGACGAACAGGGTACCAATGGGTACATTATCCGCCTGGATGAGATAGAGCCGTTTAATGAACAGGCATTTCAGGAACATAAGCAAGAAATAATAAAGGCTGCTCGAGCAACAAAAATGAAATTATTAGGGGAAGCCTTTGTTGCGTCTTTGTATAGAAATGCTACAATAGAAACAAATCAAACAATACATAACTCTCAACAATAAAATTCAAATATGAAAAATAAAACAACGCGTCAAGCGGGGGCTGAAAGTAGCTCTGCAGCATCAGAATCACTCAATCAGAAAAAGAAAGCCCTAGAGGTTACCTTTGCACAAATTGACAAAACATATGGCAATGGTGCAGTAATGACTCTTGGCCAAAGCGCAAAGACAGAGGTAGAGGCTATTTCTACAGGGTCTATTCTTATTGACACTGCTATTGGTGTTGGTGGGTTGCCTCGTGGTAGAATAGTAGAGATCTATGGACCAGAATCTTCTGGTAAGTCTACCTTGGCTATGCAGGTAATTGCTCAAGCGCAAAAACGTGGCGGCATTTGTGCCTATATAGATGCGGAACATGCTCTTGATGCATCCTATGCGTCCCAAATAGGGATTACTATTGATGACCTTATTATCTCCCAGCCAGATTATGGCGAACAAGCTCTTGATATTGCCGAGATGCTCGTACGCTCAGGGGCAATAGATATTATTGTGGTTGACTCTGTAGCTGCATTAGTACCAAAGGCAGAATTGGAAGGGGATATGGGGGATTCACACATGGGATTACAAGCACGTTTAATGTCCCAAGCATTGCGTAAATTAACCCCCGTAGTTCATAAATCAAAAACAGTATTGATTTTCATTAACCAAATTCGTCAAAATATTGGTGCAATGCCCTTTGCTAATAAAGAAACTACAACTGGTGGCAATGCATTAAAATTCTATGCTTCATTACGTTTGGATGTACGTAAGATTGGCAGTTTAAAAAAGAATGAAGTCCATATTGGTAATCGCGTGGCGGTTAAGGTAGTTAAAAATAAGATGGCTCCTCCTTTTAAAAAAGTTGAGCTTGATCTGTTATTTAGCCAAGGAATTAGTCGCGAACTGGATCTGTTAGATGCAGGATTACAATATCAGGTAATTTCGCAATCAGGATCATGGCTTTCTTATGAGGGTGAGAAATTTGCACAGGGCCGTGATCAAGCATTCCATTATCTGCAAACACATAAAGATATGGCAGATACGTTGCGTGCTAAAGTTTTACAAGTTATTGCCAGTCAAGCTCAGCAACATGTTGGTAGCATGGCCAGTGCTCCAGAAGCTGATGCGGCTGAATAAGAGTATTGTCTAAAAGGTAGTTTAAACAGGGGTAAAGAAAACCTTGAAAGAAAAAGATTTAAAAAAAGACCAAACATCTTTGATTAACGAACAAATAAGAGCACCACGCTTGCAATTAATTACTCATGAAGGGGTAAATATTGGGGTGGTAAGTAGAGATGAAGCATTACGAATGGCACGTCAAGAAGGCCTTGATTTAGTATTAATTGCTGAATCGGGTAACGAACGTGTGCCAGTAGTAAAAATAATGGACTTTGGTAAAGATCTGTATGCTAAGAAAAAGAAGCAGGCAGAATCTAAGAAGCATCAAAAGGTAATTCAGGTAAAAGAAATTAAGATTCGTCCTAAGATTGGTGAACATGATTATGAAACCAAACTTAAACAAGCTGCGCAATTTTTAAAAGATGGCAAGCGTGTAAAGATTACCCTATGTTTCCGTGGTCGTGAAAATATGACCAAGGATGCTCGTGGTGGCGAACTATTTGCTAAGGTTTCACAAAGCTTTGAAGCGTTAGGCTTACCAGAATTGGTACAAGAAAAAGATATGCAAGCGGGACAGTTTTGGTCACGCGTTTATTATGTAAAAGGTAAATAATAAGGGACCCAAATGGCAAAAATTAAAGTAAAAACACGTTCAGCGGCCAAGAAACGCTTTACTAAAGTTGGTGGCGGTAAAAACGTTAAAATTAAAAGAGCTAAGGCATTCCGCCGTCATTTATTAACTAAAAAAAGTCGTGGACGCAAAAGAGCGTTGCGTAGAGGTGCGTATATGACTGGAGCAGATCATAAGCGCATGATCCAATTATTACCGTATGTATAAAAAATAGAGCGGTAGTATTTAGTATAGTTTAATTAGAGTTACATATTATTTGATTGCTAGGGGACCAACCAATGACAAGAGTAAAACGTGGGTTAGCCACAAAAAAAAGACATAGTAGATTATTAAAGCAAACTAAAGGGTTTTGGGGACAACGTAAAAATATCTTTAGAAGAGCTAAAGAAACCTTATTACGTTCATGGGCATATGCATTTGTAGGTAGAAAATTAAAAAAACGTGATATGAGAGCTTTATTTGTTACTCGTATTAATGCTGCCGCACAACAACATAATATGTCTTACAACGTGTTCATGCATGGGTTAAAAAAGGCTCAAGTTGACCTTAATCGTAAAATGCTTAGTCAGCTTGCAATCTTTGAACCAGAAGCCTTTAAGGCCCTTGCGCAACTTGCTCAATCATCACATTCTTGACATTGCCGGCAGGCCCTTACTAGACTAACAATGCATGGTACTTAAATATTTTTTAAAAGGGGAGTGTAAAGAACTATGGATGCATTGACATTGTTAGAACAAAAAGTTGCATTGTTAGTAGAGCGCCTGGCTCAACTCAAGACCAAGAATAATCAATTAGTTGCAGAAAATGAGAAAATTGGTGTAGAGAATAATGAATTGAAATCTAAATGCGCTCAGCTTAGCCAAGAAAATGCACAATTAGCAGAACAGCTGGATGCGATAGAAAATTCAATGCTGCAGGGGTCAAAGACCGTTGAAGATCTTAGTTTAGAAAAAAGTTTGACCAAAGCAGTGGTGGATGATTTGATCAAGAGCATAGACGCTTTAGTAGAAAATGAACAACAACAATGAAGAATGAAGCAAAAAAATACAAAGTACATATTTTTCATCATGAATACACCATTGTTAGTGATGAATCTGAGGAGCAAGTAAAAAAGACCGCTTCTTATGTTGATGCTCTTATGAAAGAGATTGCAGTAAAGGCACCAACCGCGGAAGAGCAAAGAGTAACGGTGCTTGCAGCGTTGCGTATTGCGCATGAATTATTGGCGGCACAAAAAAACGCACAAGAATATGCCAGTAAAGCAACAGTACTTGCAGATTCAATTGACAAGGTATTGTAATTTAAGATGAAGAAGGTTGCCACTAGAGTGGTAACTGCTCATGATCTGGGTCACTTACAATTAAGTAGTAAGCACTTAGTTGTATCTTTTCTTTTTATTCCATTTCTGCACAATCATTATGGTGCAGTTCTTGTTTTTAGCAGCTGATTAAAAAATTTTTAGCGGGCGCAGACATTTTTTTGTCCGTGCCCTTATTGATTATGATAAACTAATATAACAAACTGCAGCGATATGGATTTATTTCTATATGCTGCATAATTAATACAATTAACATGATACTGTATAGGAAGTGCAATGATGGACTTTGGTGGAATTCTTACAATAATTGGAGCGGCCCTTACAGGGTTAGGACTTTTTCTCTTATATTACATTCGCAATAAAAGTAGTTCTGCAACGGAACTTTTTAAAGAGGCTCAAGAAAAGCTTAAGAATGTAAAGCGGGATATAGAGGCAGAAAAGCGTGAATCTGCGCTTAAACTTAAAGATGAAATGTACCGCAAACGTAAAGAAATGGAAGTAGAGCTTAAGAAGGACCGGTTAGATCTAGATAGAATGCAAAGCAAGCTTAATGCTAAGCATGAAATGCTCGAACAACGTGAACAGCAAATTGATGAAATCCGTCATGAGCTTCAGCAAAAAGAACGTAATTTATCCCGATTAGAAGACACTATGCGTCTTAATGAAGCTAAGCTTAAAACGCTCTATAATGATTTTATTGGTAAATTAGAACAGATTAGTAATATGTCGCGTGATGAAGCTAAACAGGCCTTGTTTGACACTTTAGAGGCAGAAGTTCGCTTAGCTAATCAAAAATTAATCCAAAAAGTTGAAGAAGATACCCGTAGCGTAGCAAAAGAAAAGGCAGTAGATATTATTGTAACTGCTATGCAACGGTATACCGCTGACCAAGTAAGCTCTCATTCCTCTGGTATAGTCCATTTGCCTAATGAAGAGATGAAGGGGCGTATTATTGGTAAAGAAGGCCGTAATATTAAAGCATTAGAAATGGCGACGGGAATGGAGTTTGTAATTGGGGAGTCTCCTGATATTACTATTTCTGGTTTTAACCCTATTCGTAGAGAAGTAGCTCGCCGTACCTTAGAAAAATTGGTTGGTGATGGTCGTATTAATCCAACGCGTATAGAAGAAACCGTTGAGCAATGCGAAAAAGAAATAGAAGAGATGGTACAGGAGTATGGTAACCAATCAATCTTAGAATTTAATATGCAAGGGGTTAACCCAGAAATAGTTACCTTATTGGGTAAATTATTCTTCCGTACCAGTTTTTCCCAAAATGTATTAACGCATTGTAAAGAAGTGGGTGTATTCTCCCGTATGATAGCCCAAGAATTAGGCCTAGACGGCAATATTGCATTGCGCGCTGGTCTATTGCATGACATTGGTAAAGCTGTTACTGCAGAAGTAGAAGGTCCCCATGCGCAAATTGGTGGTGATATTGCTAAGCGGTGTGGCGAAGACCCAATAATTGTGAACGCTATTGCTGCCCACCATGAAGAAGTACCGTTCTTGTCTGTCTATGCGCCTATTGTGGTTATTGCAGACACTATTTCTGCATCACGTCCCGGCGCTCGCCGCGAAACCTTAACTGCATACATTAAGCGTTTGGAAAAACTCGAAGAAATTGCTGGTATGTTTGAAGGGGTTAAAAAGGCCTATGCATTACAAGCGGGTCGTGAATTGCGTATTATTGTTGAAGAAGACCGTCTAACAGATGAACAAGCACTTATGCTTGCACGTGATGTTGCACGTAGAATTGAACAAGAGATGAACTTCCCTGGTCAAATTAAAGTAAATGTTATTCGTGAAAAACGTGCTATTGAATATGCACGATAGGAATTATTAATGCGTGTCTTATGTATAGGTGATGTAGTAGGTGATACGGGCAGGGCAGTTTTGCAAGCCCATCTAAGTGATTTAGTAAAAAAACATCGTATTGATGCTGTTATTGTTAATGGTGAAAATAGTGCGCATGAAGGTAGGGGTATAACTCCCGCTATTGCCGATTTTTTTAAATCCTTAGGTGTTCACGTTATTACTACTGGTAACCACGTATGGGCACGCAAAGAGATTTACCAATATTTGCAGGACCATTCTTTTTTATTGCGTCCTGCTAATTATCCTACTGGGGTACCCGGGGTAGGAATGACCACCGTAGCTATTGGAAGTCAGCTATTGGGGGTTATTAATTTACAAGGGCGTGTTTTTATGAAAGAAGCAGTGGATTGCCCATTCCGTGTTGCTGAATCTTTGTTGACCTATTTACGGCATAAGACTCCCATAATTTTTGTGGATTTTCATGCAGAAGCAACTTCAGAAAAAATGGCCCTTGCTCAGTTTTTAGATGGTAAAGTAACTGCGGTATTTGGTACTCATACCCACGTACAGACGGCAGATGACCAGATCTTACCTGGCGGTACCGCCTTTATTTCTGATTTGGGCATGGTAGGGTCTAGCAATAGCTTGTTGGGAATGAAGAAAGAATCGGTAATGCAACTGTTTTTAACTTCTTTGCCCAGCAAATTTGTAGTAGAGACTAATCCTCCGTATATTTTAAATGGGATTATTGTTACGGTAGATAGTAGTACGGGTAAAGCAACTGGTATTGAACGGGTATATATTCGTGATCAGCAAAAGCGCGGATAGGGACCATGTGGTATTTAGTGTTAATGCACGCAATTACGGCCGCAAACTTTACCTTAGGTAAGGCAGTTATTTCTTTTGCCCAACCTATTTTTTCTATAAGCATGCGTACACTCGGCTGCGGTGTCATTCTCTTAACGTATAATTTTGCGCGATATGGTTGGATATCATTGCCTAAACGGCATTGGTGGCTTATTGCCCAAATTGCCTTCTTTCAAATTTATATTTCTTTTGCTTTTGAGTTTTGGGTTGCACCTGCAGTGCACTCTTCAAAATGGGCGCTTTTATACGGGCTAAGTCCTTTTTTTAGCGCAATTTTATCCTACTTAACACTGAAAGAGCCTATTACGCGTCTTATGGCAATTGGATTTATAATTGGTCTTATAGGATTTATTCCCATTATTATTGAGCCGGCAGGTTCAGAAGCCGCCTGGGGTGAATGGTTCAAAATATCAGTCCCAGAAATTATGATTGCGCTATCTGTTCTTTCTTATAGTTATGGCTGGGTAGTTGCTCGTGAACTTATGAAAGAAGAAGAGTATCCTATAAGTCTTATTACTGGGGTTTCTATGTTTGGAGGTGGAATTCTATTGTTAGCAAGCTCTCCATTTATAGATTGTTGGCAATATCCCCTGGTGATTAATAGTTCTGCTTTTGTATATTTAACCCTAGCAGCTGTTGCGGTAAATATTTTTGATTTTACCATGAACACTTGGTTATTGCAGTGGCATACCGCCACCTTATTACTGTTTTTTATGTTTATTGATCCATTATACACGTCACTGTATGGATGGTTATTTTTACAAGAAACGGTCGGTTTACCTTTTTTCTTTTCACTTATGCTAATCTCTATAGGACTGTATCTTTTTTATAAAGAAGAGATCCGTATGGAACAGTCTGAACAATTACCCCGTTAAAGGAACCCATTTCTATGCTACTACTTGTCTTTGTTATGTATCTATTATTTGCTACCACGTTTACGTTGGCAAAAGCGGTATTAAGCTTTATAAATCCCATTCTCTTTATTGGCATTCGTATGATTATTGCCGGTGCATTAATGCTTTCCTATTACAAAGCTTATTCGGCATATCCAATACGTATTAATCGCAAAGACTGGGGATTGTTTGCTCAAGGTATTTTATTTATTACCTTTTGTGCCTATGTCTTTGAGTTTTGGGCATTGCAATATATAGATTCTGGTGAAGCAAGTTTATTTTTTAACCTCTCTCCGTTTATAACGGCGATTATTTCTTATTTTATTTGGCATGAACGGTTAAGTAGAAACCAATTAATTGGTATGGCTATTGCATTCTTAGGATTTATTCCCTTGGTCTATTGTATGCAATCTACTTTTGGTATAGACGGTCATTGTTTACTATTCGTTGGGTTACCAGAGCTGGTACTATTACTTTCCGTAATTTCTTTTGCTTATGGTTGGATAATCATAAAAGAATTAGTAGTTGTACGTAGTTATTCTATGTTGGTTGTTAACGGTATTAGCATGCTTGGAGGAGGTATTCTTGCATTAATTACTTCTTTATTGTGGGAAGGAACGCCGCATCTTATTGCACCAAGCGGACACGAATGGGAAGCGTTAATTAAAGTAGCTGGATATATGGGTGCTTTAATTCTTATCTCTAATGTAATTTGTTACAATCTCTATGCCTATTTATTACGTGAATATACAGCAACGTTTCTTTCTTTTGCCGGGTTTACCACACCGTTTTTTGCGGTTCTTTTAGGAGTAATATTTTTGGGAGAAACGGTAACCTGGGAAATCTGTGTGACCGCAAGCTTGGTAGCTTTGGGTATCTATGTATTTTACAAAGATGAATTTAAACGCAAAAAAGTAGTTTAATTTGATTTCTCTATTCAATTGATTACACTAACGTATCGATATTGTATTTTTTATTGGTTGTTTCTATTTAAGGATATTCTATGAAAAAATTGGCAGCATTTTCTTTTCTAGCTCTTTCTATTACCTTACAAACTACACCATGTATTCAAACAAGTTTGAATGTTTCGTCTACTGAAATAGCCAGGATTGAACGTCCTGAGTCACGAACCTTATATTCTTTTCCCTCTCAAGGAGGTTCAACAACTGCAACTGGCGGGGTTAGTTCAGGTGTATCAGAAAAAAAACAGCTTGAATCTAAGGAAAAAGAAATCAGTACTCTGCAAAATTTAATAAAAGAACAAAAGAAATGGGATGCGTTGAAAGGGGCAGTAATTGGTTCAGCGGTTGGTACTGCAGCAACTGCGCTTGTTTTTTTATTAGCTTCAAAATAAAAATTAATTTGAATATAGAATAAAGAAAAAGAGGTGCTTTTAAAAAACACCTCTTTTTTGTTCTAGGCTGAATTACGCAACAAGCGCTTTTCTAACTTTCATACGACGCTTGCTGGTAGCTTTTTTAGCCGCTTTACGCTTTGGAGCAGCTTTTTTAGCTACTTTGCGTTTTACTGCTTTACGTTTGGTAGCTTTTTTAGCTACTTTACGTTTTGGAGCAGCTTTTTTAGCTACATGCTTTTTCTTAGCGACGGCCTTTTTTCTTTTAACTGCCATAACGCTCTCCTTTTTGAGGTTATACATATTTTTTTCTGCCTAGACAAGAAACTCTCTTGTCATCCTTATAATACAGAAATTATTTTTAAAAATGCAATACTTTGTAAAAAAAAATATTTGATTTTGACAAAAATGAGGTATAATAGGCCTATTTTTAAACAATAATCCACTTGTGATTTTATTATGAGTTAGGTTATAATACGTAGTGCTGTTATGCAAAGTTTTTACCCTTCTAATCTAAGAATGACTACCTATGAATACTAAATTACCTGATATTACACAGGATTTTGCCGCATGGTACAACGAAGTTGTCTATCTTGCAGAACTTGCAGATCACGCTCCTGTAAGAGGATGTATGGTTGTTCGTCCTTATGGTTGTGCTATTTGGGATATCATTAAAGCACGTGTAGAAGAACGCATTAAAGCTACCGGGCATGAAAATGCCTTATTCCCTCTTTTTATACCCCAATCATTCTTACACCGTGAAGCTGAGCACGTAGAGGGCTTTGCCCCAGAACTTGCCGTAGTAACCCATGCAGGCGGCAAAGAGTTAGAAGAACCATTGGTAGTGCGTCCTACCTCAGAAACTATTATCCATTATATGTTTGCCAAATGGATCAAATCATGGCGGGATTTACCACTTAAAATAAATCAATGGGGTAATGTTATACGGTGGGAATTAAGACCCCGTCCCTTTTTAAGAACTACTGAATTCTTTTGGCAGGAAGGTCACACTGCTCATGCTACTCGCCAAGAAGCAGATGAAGAAGTTGCTATGATGCTTAAAGAATATATGAATCTTTCTTATGAATATTTGGCTATTCCTGCTATTTCTGGCCAAAAGACGGCACAAGAGAAATTTCCTGGTGCTATTGAATCTTATACCTTTGAAGCTCTTATGCAAGATGGCAAAGCATTGCAAATGGGGACTTCTCATCTTCTTACTCAAGATTTTGCCAAAGCATTTGAAATGATTTTTCAGGATCAAGAAGGCAAGCAACAATATCCGTGGCTTACCAGCTGGGCAGTCACTACTCGCTTAGTTGGCGCTATTGTTATGGTACATGGAGATGAAAAAGGATTAATTTTACCTCCTATGATTGCTCCAATTCAAGTTGTTCTGATTCCAATATTTAAAAAAGACCAAAATAACGAAGCGGTAATTAACGCCGTTAATCAAACTGCAGAAAAGCTTACCTCTCTGGGAATTCGCGTTAAAATAGACGCAGATGACTCTAAAACTCCCGGTGCTAAATTCTATCATTGGGAATTAAAAGGTGTTCCGTTGCGTATAGAAATTGGACCACGTGATTTAGAGCAAAAAGTTGCTATGGTCTCTAATCGATTAGGAAAAGATAAGCAATCAGTGGCGTTGGACCATATTGAAAAGACCATTGCAGATATGCTCACTAATTTCCAAGCAACATTACTTGAACGGGCAACTAAACGCCGTGATGCAATGTGGTACAAAGAGGCAAAGCTTAAAGACTTTGGACCCCTATTAGATGAAAAACCAGGTTTTTATCAAACCGGATTCTGTGGTGACAAAGAATGTGAAGCGCTCTTAAAACACTATAAAGCAAGCACGCGTTGTCTTATTGATGAGCGATTGTTTGCCCATTGTTTTAATTGTGACAAGCAAAGTCCACGCGATGTTTTAGTAGCAAAATCATATTAAAAGAAAATCCCGCACTAACAATGCGGGATTTTTGATGCTCTATAAAAGAGGAAGGCGTATATGAATAACAATACGTATCAAACTCATTTTGAAGCTTTTCTATTAACAGAAAAAAGGGTTTCCAAAAATACCTTTGATGCCTATAAGCGTGATATTGAACAATTAATGGGATATTTACAACAGATCAACGTAGAAATTGAAAAGATACAAGAAGCTGATATTAAAAAATTTCTTAAATATTTACATGATCATGGTCTTACGGGCCGTAGTTTAGCACGCAAAATTTCTACGCTTAAACAGTTCTTTTCTTTTTTACAACGACGGTATACATTACCAGATTTGGGAATTCATCTTCATATTCCTAAAATAGAAAAGAAATTACCTGAATATCTTACGGAAGAAGAGATAGAGCATCTGTTTACTATTGCGGCACAAGACAATAGTCCGCAAGGCATTCGTGATAAAGTTATGCTATTCCTCTTATATGTTTCTGGGATGCGGGTAAGTGAATTGGTAGAACTTAAAACTACCAGTATTGCTTTTGATACCGGCTTTATTACTATCCGGGGTAAAGGGGGCAAAGAACGGCTGGTACCCTTACCTCCCAAAATGCTTGCAACAATTTCTGACTATCTAACGGTTACCTTACCTATTATTTCTCATGGTATGCAAACCGAATATCTTTTTCCCGTATTGTATGGCAAAACATTAAAACCCATGTCTCGCCAAGGATTATGGCTATTGCTTAAAAAGATATGGGCTAAGACTGGTATTCAGCGGGAACTATTTCCCCATAAATTACGCCATTCTTTTGCCACCCATTTATTAAAAAAAGGTGCTCATTTACGATCATTACAGATGTTGTTGGGACATGAAAATTTAAATACGGTACAGGTTTATACCCATTTGGAAAAAAGCTATGTTCGTACGGTGTATGACAAAAAACATCCGCGTTCGTGAAGAAAGGGACGATATGGATAACATTAATAAATTACTAATGGTTCTCTTAATAGTTTCTTATGGTAATTCAGGAATAGCTATGGAATCCTTCGAGCCAGAGATTGAACTTAAAGAAACGGAGAATAAAAGTTCTTTAAGTGTACCGGAAAATACTAATAACCTTGTTCTACAGTTAAAATGCTTAGACAAACAATCTGTTGAAGTAAATACTCAAAAAGCGAAACTTTTTCCAACATTACGCACTATGATGCAAGATGCTTGCTTACAAACAAAAGTAGTAGATATTCCTTTTACAAAGGACGTTGTAGAGTTGTTGATGCAAAATGCTTCATTATTTAGTTCAGAAAAAATTTCAACTACTATGCTTCAGTCTTTTAAATTAGAAGAAGTTGAAAAGTTCAATGCAATAACTTCTGCAGCAGATTTTTTAGGGTTAGATTTAAAAATTACTATGGAAAATGCTCTTTCTAAGTTAATTGTTCAAAAAGGATTTAGTTCAATTAAGCCCACAGACATTGTCAGCAAATCAGGCTGTATTTTGTTAGGTATAACCGGTCATTATGAAGTTATTTATAATGAATTCGGCCCTCATACTGTGCATGTTTATAATAGATTAACAAGGGAATTGCTTAGAGAATTTATTCCGAATCCTAGTGTTATTAGTTTGTTTTTATCAGATAAAGAAGTGATAGCGTCTTGGTATCTTTTTAAAAAAAATATAAAGCAGTTTTATTTGACTATATGGGACTTAGCTACTGGAGATGAAAGTATAATTGAATGTGCTGATCATTATATTCATAATTTAGTTGCGCGAGAACATGATTTAATAACTCAAGGCGTTCGTGAAATAAAAATATGGGATCGTAAAACAAAACTTTGCACAACAACTATAGAATTTTCGGGTTATTATAGGCTATTTGCCGCAAATGAGCAGTATATAGCATTTAACAGTAATGCTTCAAAAGTCTTGTTTATTTTTGATCCCATTTCGGGGAAATGTCAATATCAGTTATCTGACGATGATACAAACAAATATCCTTTTTATTGGGCGACGTTTAAGAATGATCATCTTTTCTCTTTGCATTACTGTCCCAAAATGATGTTCAAAGAATGGTCTCTAGAAACTGGTAAATGTATTAAAACATTTACGCCTCCGGGAAACTATCAAATAGAAACCTCTATTCTAAATGAGTATTTACATACAAAAAACACCGTTAATAAAGATTTTTTTTGGGGAGATTTTGGCATTGGATTTATTAACTATAACTATATTCTTAATAATTCTGGCATTTCTTTATTTGATTTCGATAAACAAGAGTACATAGGTACTATTAAGTTTGTTGTTAATCCTAGTAGTAGAATTTATGCAATTAATAATGAAATTAATATTCATCAATATGATGATGGTTTTTGGCTTGGAGGTGGTTATACATTACATAGACTTGATATTAACCAACATTGTAGCTTTCGAAAGTTCATTACTAACGAACTTTCATTGTCACAAGCATATGTTATTATGCAATTAGATATAG
Source organism: uncultured bacterium (assembly GCA_963698045.1). Taxonomy (GTDB): domain Bacteria; phylum Babelota; class Babeliae; order Babelales; family Vermiphilaceae; genus MFD01716-c1. Next base: position 62,768 of record OY969115.1, read on the forward strand.
CACGGGCTAATAAATCTAAAATCGATCTTACAGTTTGGTCACTCAAAGAAATTCGAAGCTTACTTACTATCATTAAAGATAGGTGGGGTGAGCCAGTAAGCAAAGTTGTTGAAGATGAATTTAGAAAATATATTAAGAGTTCGCCAGCAATGTTTTGAATAAACCTGATTTATTTCTAGATTTATATTTTTTTGCTTATTGTTATACTAAATACAGAGTAATTTATATAAAAAAGAATCTAATTATATTTTGAGTTTAATCCATGGAAAATAAATTTGTTGTTGAACAAAAACCATTGCTGGCAATATTGTCATCAATGCAGCCTATCTGTACCAAACGTACTCCGTTAGATGCAACTACTTCTATTCTGTTCCAAGTTGGGCATAAAGAGCTGGTACTTAAAAGTACGGATATGGAAATTAGCTTACAAGCAAGCTATCTTCTTAAAGAAAGTAATGTGAGCGAACCCTGTTCTTTCTTAGTTTCTGGTCGTCGCATTTTTGATTTGGTTAAAGAATTAGAAGGTGATATTTCTTGTGTTATTACCGAACAACAACTTTTTTTAAAAGCCCAAGGCGTTGATCTAGCCCTTAATATTAAAGATCCGCAAGAATTCCCTCCGTTTCCGGAACGTATAGAAAATCTAATGCACCTTGATGCCGCTTTCTTGTTGGAGCTGTTAGATAAGGTTGCATTTTTGATTCCGCAAAATAATGCAAACCCTGCCCTTAATGGATTATTGCTAGAAATATCTAATAATGAATTTAAAATGACCACTACTGATGGTCATTGTTTGGCACAAGTACGTTCCAATAAATATACCCTTTCTGAACCAAAACAATGGTTACTTCCTCGTCGCGCGGTATTTGAAGTTAAAAAATTATTAGAAGGCTTGTCTCAAGAGGCAGCGGTATTTTTTGGCATGTGTGGTAATCAAATAGTAGTTTCTGGGGAATCCTTTAATTTCTTTAGTAAAGTACTCAGCGATACCTTCCCCCAATACCAAGCAATATTAGAGAAGAAAGAATTTATTCCGGCAACCGTTGATCGCACCCAATTAGTAAAAACGTTACGCCGTTCCGCATGTTTATTGTCTGGACAATTTATTGCGACTGCTTTTGGTTTTAAAGAACAAAGCGTAAAAGTAAGCATGCGCAATAAAGAAGTTGGCCAATTACAAGAAGAGATACCTTTGCATAATTACCAAGGTGCTCTGGTAGATGTCCGTTTTTATGCCCCGTATTTATTGAGTGGTTTACAGGTTTTCCCAGAAGATAAGATTACCTTTTATTTGCAAAGCTCTTCTAAGCCAATTATTTTTGAAACAGAAGAAAAAGAATATCACTTGTTATACCTTGTGATGCCGGTAGCGCCAACCAATGTCCCATGACAAGAAATCACTTCTTATTAATCAAGTACATCTAAAGCATTTTAGATGTTTTTCTGAAGAGACTGTTGATCTGGGCAAACCGCTGATTCTTATAGAGGGTCAAAATGGATCTGGTAAAACCTCTTTTCTAGAAGCATTATATTATGCCTGTTACTTGCATTCATTTAGAGCTTCCGCAACTAAAGAAATGATTCAAGAAGGAAACAATAGTTTTTTTCTCCGTTTAGCAATTGCGCATCAAGAGTTTGGTGAAACTATAACAGATGAACTGCAGGTTGGTTTTTCACGTGAAAAGCGCATAGTTAAAATAAACCAAAAAACCGTTGCTAGTCATAAAGAGCTTATTGGTCTATACCGGGTAATGAGTATTACGGAAGATGATATTTCATTAATTACCGGTTCACCCCAGTTGCGACGTACCTTTATTGACCAGTCAATTGCTCTTATTGATGGTTCCTATACTGACCAGTTAAAGCACTTTAAACAAATAATAGAACAACGTAATGCGTTGCTAGAACGCAGGTCATATAGTCAAGATATGTATCAGATACTTACCGCACAATTATGGGCTGCTACTGTGCAGATTCAAGAACGGCGCAAGCAGCTACTGGTAGAGTTACAGGATCAGGTTAATACATTGGTGGTAGACTATTTGGGAACTGAACGTATGCTGGGTCTACAATACCAACCTAAGCGGTTACCCACTGACTCTGTTTCGAGCTTTCTAGATACCCACTCTGAATTGCCTTCCCAGGAGCAACGGTATGGCCGATCCCTGTTTGGAGCCCATTTAGATGATATAGAGGTGGTTTTTTATGAACGTAAATCAAAAATATTTGCCTCTCGAGGACAACAGAAATTATTGGTGGTTCTTCTTAAGATTGCCCAATTGCAATTGCTTATTTCGCGATTTCCAGGTGCTGTTCTCTTGTTGGATGACTTTATGACTGACTTTGATCAAGAGCGTCTGGGCCGCTTATTGGCTATGCTTAATTCTATGGATGTACAGCTTATTTTTACGTCTCCAGTCCGTTCAAGTCTTTTGGCCCATGAGCTTTCTGGTTTTGACCCTCACATTATTTCATTTTCTAATTGAAATCAATGATTGAAAGATCCCTATAAATCTTGGTTTTAAACATATCTTGTTATTGACACAGGTGGTTTTAAGATATATATTTATTTGTGAACTTAATTGAAATTTTGTTTGAATCAAAACAAGTTTTTTTTATTTTTTTTTGACATAGCTGAAACGTTCTTTATACTGATTATTGATTTTTAGCTGAACTTTCAGCCGTTTTTTCTTAATTTAGGCTTCATTACTACTCTCCTTTTTTCCATCGCATTGATCTTATGATCAATGCGATGGTTTTATTTTAAATGGTTTTTTCTGGCAATACCATTATGGTATACTGGGCGCAAAGCAGAAAAAATCTGCGGTAATCGCAAAAGGAGTGGTCATATGATATTGTCTTACCGTCATTATTATGTCTTACTGGCAATCTGGTCGCAAACTCTTTTTAGTTCTCCTATAGAATATTTATATCCTGTTGCATTTAATCAACTGCAAAATGCGTTATATCTTATTTATCAAAAATCTCCGGAATCTATTGAATTATGGTTTTGGAATCCACAAACTCATGAAGCAGTTCCCGGATTACTCTCACGTTTTACCCCTGCAGGTATTCGGATATTACCCAGTGGTAAAGCCTTTAGTTTTGTGGATCATGGGGTTATAAAAGTTCAGTCTTTAATTAAACGTTCTCCTCAACGCATAGAACTTAACCGGCCGCTCCATGATATAACGCTCTTGGAATGGTTAGATGATGATAACTTTTTCTTAAGCGCCAAAGAGCGTAATCGGTATGGCATTTATCAAATTAATAGAGAAGGCCAAGTAATTCCGTTAATTCTTAATCCCTATGCGGATTGCTTGTATCCTCAAAAAGTTGGTTCGTGGTTATTTTATATTGAACGGGTATTGGTTAATGGCATACAGCAACATAAAATTATGCAAGTAGAATATAAAGCTATATCATATCCCGTTGATGAAGATTTTGAGGGGTATGAGCCAATTAATAGTGAAGTGGTAGAAAAGGAGCGTATAACTATTTTTGGATTATTATATGAACCAATTTGTGCGAAAGAGGTTGTGATTCCTGCAGCTTTTTTACGAATGGTGTCATTAGAATGTGGGTATTATATTTCTTATCCTAGTCAAATAAAACGTACTGAGCAGTTGGTAAATTGTGACTATTTTCAATTGAAGAAACAAGAAAACGGTGAATGGACTAGTTTAAGGTTGTTTTCTTTTAAGTTGCCAACTAATTTGTTATTTGTTCATACAGAAAGTAGGTTGTATGAGTCTATTTTGCCTTTGTTACCGAAACAATATGGTAATCATATTTATTATAATAATGTAATTTCCGATAGTTTTAATTTGGCAGTTTATTCTTATGATATCGTTACTGGTATTAGTACTTTAGTTTTGTCTAGTTCCGTTGCAGGCCAAGCGTACTTTGTTCCTATTAAAATAAATAATACCTTATTTAGTGGTGGTCATTTAGTTTCTGGATTTGGTATTGATAGTAGTGTCTTAGATAATAATGTAATTCCTTTATATATGGAATGTAATGAGACTGGAGTGGAGGTTGGGTTGCCAATTATTTAGTCTTGGTTCATTTGCTTAATAAGTAGACATAATAACCATTATCGGTCGTATCTTCTAGTTAAGTAAAAAAACCTTTTGAATTGGCAACTATCTGCTATCTTAAGTTGTTTTAATTGCGTACAGTGCGGATTTTTAAAGCAAGTGCAATTAATGTCCAGCCGTACATAATTAAATCAATTCCAATAAATAAACCAATAATCCATAATCCAGACACTGGCCATTGATAATAAATAAGGCTGCCCAATATAACACTGGCAATACCATTAAGTAACAATAAGATCCAATGTTCATAGTTAAGTGTAAGTGAAAAGATGATTTTACAGATTCCAATAAAAACTAAAAAGATGGCTATAAATAAGGTTAATGATAGTGCGCCGGTAAAGGGATATAAAATTAATGTCAATCCAGCACCTGCGGTCAAAATACCCAATACAATATTCAAAATTCTATGCGTTGGAATTTTGCCACTTACTGCTTGAATAAATTCCACAATTCCAAATGCAAGCAACAATATTCCTAATGTTATTACCCCTGCAATGGTAGCCACAAAAGGAGACAAAATTGCAAACGTTCCCAATGCAGCAGAAATAGCCCCAAATGCTAAGATCCATCCCCAATTATTATGCAAGTTACCGTATAATGATTTTTCCATTAACTTTCCTTCTATAAGAGTTACTGACAACACACAACTAATCTATTACCTTAAGGGTACATCAATACTATCCCCAAGAGTCAATCGTTCAAATCCCGTAGGTCAAAAACATTATTGGAATCTGAGTATCTAAATGATTATCAATAATGGCTTGATTGTATTCATCAAACCATGGTTCGTTCCGTAGTTCATTGGTAGCCTCTACCCACATAAAATCCAATGCGCTACTTTCAAAAATAAAAGAATCAAAGGAGCTGGTTGCAATAAACTCTTTAGTAATATCAATAATTGCTTCTGGTAACAATTGTTGAACCGTGGATAAACAGGCAACTGTATGATAAATAGTCAATGATTTTAAAAAAAGTTGAATAAGGTCACGTCCGGTGGCAACATTCTTTACTTTTAAATAATGGAATCCCGGAGTTAGAAATTTCTCTTGTAATGTAAGGATATCTGATTCAGAAAGTGGTTCGTACAGATTAAAAATACTATGATGCAATGGCACTTCATCTACTGCACGTTGACCATTCAACTTGATCGCTTGCTTCATAAGCTACCCCCTTTCAGGTAGATACTTTCCCTAGTTAATATCCCCTTCCTGCCTGGAGCATAACGAAATGAAGCGGCGATTCGCAATAAAAATTTACATTGATAGCACAGAAGGCTACCAATGTTCACCCATCAGGTTTATTTTTAGCCTAACGTGCTAGTTGCCGTTGATGCCATAATCCACAGAGGGTCACTGCAAGCGCGTCAGTTACGTCCAGCTTGTCCGGAGCAGCAATCTTGGGAAATAATTGTAAGACCATTCGCGCAACTTGATCCTTGCTTGCTCCACCAAATCCAGTCACTGCTTGTTTTACTTGGGTTGGAGTAAATTCACTTAACATAATATTATTCTTATCCGCCAAAAGATACACAATGCCTCTTAGATAGCCAAGTTTTAAAAAATTTTGAGCATTTTTTCCTAAGAATGGTGTTTCCAATGCCAAATCAGTAACACCCCACAGTTGTATTTTTTCCGCGATAAAATTATGAAAAATTCCCACGCGCTCTGGCAGTGGTTTTGTTGGATTCATTTTTAAATAACCGTAATCCAATAATACGGTTTGAACCACCTCTTTTTTAATTACGCCAAAACCAGTAACATGAAATCCCGGATCTATACCTAAAATAATTTTCACAACCTACTCCTTTTTAAAAAAAGGCTGCAACTATTAATTGCAGCCCTGCTTTGTCAATTCTCAATTTTTTTAAAGGCTATTCAAGAGATATTGCACGCTCTTGACACATTTTGCTCACCAGATCAGATAATGGATAATGGTACATTTCTGCTAACTCTACTGTTTCTTTTAATACATCATCCAAAGGCAATACTACCAATACATTATCAGTGGCCGCTGTTACCTGGTCAACAGCTCTGATTACCACCCTGCCAGTTTCTAGACTCTTAAGAATAGCCCTGCGGAAATCATCTAATGTTTTAACCGGTTCACCATTAACTTCTTTTACGGTAAAGCCTGGCATAAGAACACGGCGATTTGCAACTAGAGAATCAGAAAAAATGTGGGAAATTAATAACGCTTCTTCACCCATGGCGGTTGGCAAGGTAAAACGCATTAATCCCGGCATTTGTTCTTGCATTCCCCGAACGTGGTTTAATGTTAATGGCATTACCACCATGCCTGCAAATACTTCATAATCTAATGTTTCATGCCATGGGAAAAAACGTTCTACGCCACGTGGTTTACGACTTTCTAATTTAATAGAAACATCTATATGTTCACCATTACGATATACTACAAAATGAACCGTCTCTCCAATGGCAAATTGAGTTACGTAATCAAAGAGAGATGTTTTGTCACGCCCTTCTTTAACTCGCAATTCGCCATACACGTCTACCCGGTGACCGTTTACTTCATAAATCATATCACCAATTTTTACCCCCGCCATGGCTAACGGACCATCAGGAAGTAATTCAACTATATATGCCCCTCCCGGCTGTGGATTTCCTAAATAAGCAGTCAAATACTCATCTGCTTTAATAGTAAAGGCTCCCAAAATTGGTTTACGTACTATTTTTTGCGTGTATAAATCAGAGAGCACAATCTTTACTTCATTAATAGGAATAGCATAGCCAACATTTTCTGCTTGCCGTATCCCTGCCGTATTTATAGCAACAACATATCCATCACCACTAACCAATGGCCCTCCTGAACTACCCGGATTTATTGCAGCATCTATCTGCAAAAAGTACTGGCGCATCTCATGCACGTGTTGTCCACCACTTAAAATTCCCTTAGTAATCTTAAGAGAATCTTGTCCCAATGGATAACCAACGGCAAAAACTTCATTAGTGCGTACCAGATCATCAGAATTACCTAATGGCAAAAAGGGAAGGCTTCCCAGTTCGGCAACTATTGCTTGGCAATCTACCGCACTTAATCGTAATAACGCAAAATCTCTATCTGGGCATATGCCAACTATACTAACCCGCATAAGCCGTTTTCCCATAACCGGCATTTGAATGTACACCCCTACTGCTTGATCAACAACATGCATATTAGTAAGAATGTACCCTTGTTCATTAATAAAAAAGCCACTACCACTTACTGTCCCTTGTTGCGGAGTGCTAAACGGCTGCAAAAAATTATATTCTGCAATATGGGAAAAAATTTGAACAACTGCGTTACGCGTAGCTTCTTCCACTCTGTTGCCAACAGAATGCAATGTCGGAGTAATCAATTCTCTATTCTGTTCATAATATAACGTTTTATTATTATGCTTTACCGGCACATAGCCCGAAACCTGCTTTGGGGTAGACTTAGATACCACAGGATTTTGTTTTTTATCTTGCTTTGCAGCATGCAAAGGAATAACCATTCCCATTATCAATAACCAACTAAAACCCTTTTGGATTGTATTCATTCAGATTCCTCTGTCATATTTTTACGTATTACCGCACTATCATTTTTTTGTTCATTAAACTCTTGGATTAAGGATTGATTGACCATAGAATGTATACCTTTGGAAACCAACCCACATACTACTGTAAGAAAAAGTGCAAACATAATCATATCGCTTTTCTTTGATACCACGTTGGGCAATTTCATATGCCTTCCCTTTCTGATATTTGTAAGATAAAGAATAGTGTAATTACGCCTTATTTATACTCTTCATGAGTATCTTCAAATTTAGTTAACTCACGTGCAAAATGAAGAAAACAAGTACCCGTTGGGCCATTGCGCTGTTTACCAATAATAAGCTCTGCTAAGGCTGGGTGCTCGGTTTCTGGATTATACACTACATCACGATATAAGAAAGCAATAACATCTGCATCCTGTTCAATGGCACCAGATTCCCGTAAGTCAGACATCATTGGTCTTTTGTCCATACGACTGTCTACCGCACGTGAAAGTTGTGACAATGCTACAATAGGAACATTTAACTCTTTTGCTAATGCTTTAAGTGATCGCGAAATTTCAGAAACTTCTTGATGTCTATTTTCATGCTTTTTTGCTGAATGCAATAGCTGCAGATAATCAATTACTAAAAACTGTACGTTATGTTCTATTTTAAGCTTACGCGCCTTTGCACGCACATCCATACTGGTAAGCATTGCAGTGTCATCTATAAAAATTTTCATTTGGGACAAACGAGCTGCAACGTTGGTTAAAGAAACCCACTCATCTGAACTAATGGTTGCATTACGAATATTCTGGTGGGAAATTCCCGATTCAGAAGAAAGCAACCGCAAGGTCAGTTGTTCCGCAGACATTTCTAAAGAAAAAACTCCTACAGAATAACCCATCGCTGCCGCTTGCTGAGCAAAACAAAGTGCCAACGCCGTTTTCCCCATGGACGGTCGCGCCGCCAAAACAATTAAATCACCATTCTGAAACCCAGAAGTCATCTCATCTAGCTTTCGGTAGCCTGAGGGTACTCCCGTAATTCCTTTGCGATGGCTTTTAATATCTGACAAATGCTGGAAGGTTTTTTTTAACCAAATATCAATCTGGACAAAATCATGCCGCGCACGCTTGTTAGAAATTTCAAAAATTGTTTTTTCAGCATGATCTAATACGGTCTCTATTTCACCCTCTTGCTGGGCATAACAGTTAGTAATAATATTGGCTGCAGAACCAATAAGTTCTCGTAAAACTGCTTTTTCTTTTACCATTTGGGCATGCTGTTCAAGCAACCCAACAGAGGGAATATCTTCTTGTAATGAAATTAAATAGACTACGCCGCCAATGGCAGAAAGCTGTTTTTGTTTTTCCAACTCATCCTGCAAAGAAAGCATATCTATACGTTTGCCCGCTTGCACAATAGCCTGCATAACCTGAAAAATAGTTCGGTGAGCAGGATGATAAAAATCATCGGGGCGCAAAATCTCTGATACCTGTGGCATTAATTCATCATTAAGCAACAATGCACCCAATACGGATCGCTCTGCTTCTACTTGTGCGGGCAAAGAACGACCCAAAACCCGTTCAGGGTTAATGGGGGCCGGAGCCCCAAATGGACGTTTTTCTTTTGGGTACATTAAATACTCAACTTTTAACTAGAAATTATAGGTTATGCTTATTCAGAGACAACTACCAACGTAAGAGTTGGCTTTAATTGAGAAGTTAGTTTAACGGTTACTTCGTGAGATCCTTTAGATTTAATAGACTTATCTATTAAAATTTGGCTTTTTGATACCGTCACCCCTTGTTGCGCCAATAGATCTGCAATCTCTTGCGCACTCACCGCACCATACAATTTACCATCATCATGCATTTTACGTTTAATGGTAAGCTTTAATGCTTTAATATTTTCTGCAAGCATAGAAGTTTTTGAATTTATCACTTCTTTACGGTGTACCACCTGGCGGATTTTTTTAGCAAATACTGCTTCATTTGCAGGGGTAATTTCTACCGCTAATTTGCGAGGGAACAAGAAATTACGCGCATATCCATCTTCAACTTTTATAATCTCGCCTGCAAAACCAACCTTTTCTACATCTTTTTGTAAAAATACTTTCATGGTAAATCCTTTATAAGAAGTATTTTTTAAAATTTTACTGGTACTAACTTTTTAACAATTCATATCGCTGTTTATTATAAAGAAAAAACAAGGATATGAAAATAGCGAGTATAAGGTTATTTGCCCTAATTCTTGCCTTTTAAAGATAACTGCTGTTACAGTTTCAAAAAGAAACCGTTTATTATTAATTTTTTATAAAGGAGTTACGTATGAAACATCCCGTATTATTATTAGTCCTGTTGGTCTTAGTAGGTTCACCCCTGCAGGCCCAATCCAAAAAATCACGAAAATCTAAAGGTGATCAAGGGCAAGTGAGCTGGGTACAGCCAAATGAAACCAGCAAACCAGTAGCCGGCGCAGTTGCGGCACAACCCCAACAAGAAGAAGCACCCGCTGAACAAACCCCTACCGTAAAAGCAGACATGCTCCTTTCACTTCGTAACCTCTTGAATTTCTTGGCATCTTCTCACATTAAAACCGGTATTGCTTCTTCCAAAGATGCAGTTGCTACTCCCTGCGTTGCCTATACCAGTGATTGCGCTTGCGTACTGGTCTCCCATGACTCTAAAGCAAGTAAATGGGACGTTTCTAAAAAAAGCAAAACGGGAGAAGTAGATCCAAAAGAGGTACAAAGAGGATCTAACGTAAGCCCCGATGGAAGCAAAAAAGCTATTATTAATGGCGAAGAACGTTTAATCATAGTAGATACAAAAACCGGTGAGCAAATCATTGGACCTAATCTAGCAGGGTACCAAATCATGTTAGGTAAACCAAAACTAAGCTGGTCTCACATTATGCCCGTTTGGTCACCCAATGCAAAACAATGCGCTATTGGTGCAGACTCATTAGTAGTACTCATTGACGTTCCCCATTTAATAGAAGTAGACAGCTTTATTAAGCAAGTAAACCCAGAACAATTAGCCGTATTAGAAAAAATACACACTGCATACAGCACCTTTGATAAAAATGGCCCTGCAAAATTAACAGCGGGCGAAAAAGAACTATTTAACGCCTTTCCACACGTGGTAACCAAGGCCTTAAAACCTTACATTGAATAACTTTTAAAAATAACTGAATATTCAAAGGGGCCTTTGTCTAAAGGTCCCTTTTTTTCATATCTAGCGAAGAGACTAACAAATCTTTGCGATAATAACGGCTTCTGGAGTTATCTCTAATAAACCAGATTTCTTAAGATTGCTTCCAGAATCACTGAGCAGACTCACCGTAAGAACAACTCCTTGCGCTGTTTTCTCCATACCAATTATGCCGGGCTTGCTTGATTCTGCATACACTGGCCAGGGAACCTGCAGTTCATATTTTTTTCCTACAGCGAAAGCACTTAAAGTACTTTTATTCGCTGTGCACCAGGCAACCCCATAGTTAAATAATGCATTAAGTGCCCAGCGGTGCTTGTAATATTCCGTGCGCATTAACACTACGTCATAGCTATACGTGCCGCTCCGCAATCGCTGCTGCAATAAAAGGGTAAGTACGGTCATAATTAAAAGAAGTATTAACAACGCTGATCCCGCTTGCATTGACTGACTTCTCACCCTATTTTCCTCCCACAGAATGGAAAGCCAAAAATAGTACAATCCTTATTTTTTCCCACAATAGTTACTTCTACCGCCTTAACTGCATTATCTGTTGTGCGTTCAATCTTTGCAAAAAAATTGGTAATTCCCTGAGCCATTAGGGCCTGCTTCTTGCCGCTCCACTGTCCCGTGTTAACCAAATAGTTTCCGCTAGTGCGGTATAATTTTTCATTGCGCAATTCCCAAGCAATATCTTCATCTCCTATACTCCAAGAAAGGCGATCTCTGGTTTGTTTCCAACGCTGGGGATTAATAGTTCCCCGTTCTATATCTGCAACCATAAGATCACGCGCTAAATGTAAATCAATCAAACTATCCAAAATGGTTTGTTTTTTAATAACCGGACCACTCAAGGTTGCTAACCACACAAAAGATATACCTACCACCACCGTTAGCAATCCCAAATACAGTGCAAATTCAATAAGAGAAAAACCATTTTTTACTAACGCGCTCATACAATCTTCCCCGCAAGACCACGTATAGACTGCTCATTACCCAGAGGATTTTGCCAAGAGATAGTAACCTCTACCAAACGGAAAGGCACAGGACTACCCGGTAAAGCAGCCCCCTTAAGGGGCGAAGGCACTACTAATTCCTTATGCCGTAGCTTAAAAGGCCCTTCCCCAGATCCGGTTACCGGCAAGCTATGGCCTTCCTGAATCTTTCTTATAGCCACATCCAACTCGGTAACCGCTTTAAGTACCAATTCCGTTTGTTGGCCATTTTGAGCCAATCTCCCCTGCATCATGGCGAAAATAAGACCACAAAGGCCCAAGAGAGCTATCCCCCCTACCAACTCAACCAGGAGGAACCCCCCGTTAGCCACCCCCTTAATACTCATTAAACGTCTTGACATATCCTCCCCGTAGTCTATAATGTCAAATAGAATAGAAAGGCCAATAAAGAGGCGTTTCTAGGGTACAAACAGCTTGGTTTTACATTCAACTTAGGTAAACTATAAGAAAAGAAAAGCTTTAAAAACAAGTATCTTATATGATACGTCCATAACGGAGGGAATTTTATGAACAAATTGTATGTAAATCGCATTATTACTACCATTATATTATGCGGGTCCATTCTCAACGGATTCACAACACTTGCAAATAATCCAATGGCAAATGATGCCATGGCTGGATTAAATCCAGAAGCGCTCACCCCCGAAAAACTTCAAGAATTTGAAGCGCAGCTCAATGCAGAGATTGAAGAAATGGTAAACAACATGCAACCTGAACAGAAAAAGATCTTTGATGAGACTGTAAAACGCCTGGAACAAAAAGACCCCGAAGAACTGCAACGGTTTGTTATGGGAGAAATGAATGACGCAGAAATGGAAGATTTCCTTAAATCAGTAATCCCTGAAGAAGCCCTTGCGGAAGAAGCAGCTCCAGAAGCAACTGCAGCAGAAGAAGCGCCAAAAGCAGAGCCAGTAAAACCTCAATTCAATTCTAAGCAAGAAAAAGCTAAAAATCTTATTGAAACTATTATAAAACACACTGAATCTTTCTTAACCAAAGCAATAGAAATTCCTGAACTGGAAAACTTTGTAAAACAGTGGAAAGAAAAGAGTGCAAAATGTATGCCTGCAGTAAGCAAAGAACGGTCTAACAATTGGACAAAATTCAATGCTGAAATAAAAGAAATGAACCAGCTCTTTTATAAGTTATTAGATAAAGATAATAAAAAAGATGCCTACAAATATCTTGAAGACTTTATTAATAATGAAAAGCTCTATTACAACTTGACCAAATTACACGATACCTTAGTTGCAGAAGAACCTAAAATAGAAACGTCAGTATTTGGAACTAAAGAATTAAGCGATGCGTGCAGATTACCAGTTCAAAACGTAATTAACCTTTTTGCTGAAGCTTTAGATGAACTAAACATACCAAGCTCTTTAGAAGTTATCTTTGCCAAGTATGAACCAACTGCAAAAAAACACCGTGAAGATGAGCAAAAGGCTACTGATAAAGCTTTACAAGCAAGCAAGCAAAAGCCCTATTCAAATCCTATGAGAAGTGTAGGAACAGAACCAAGAAACCCTTATGCTACCCCAAGTTATGACAACAGCTACAGTGGCGGTTCATCATGGCCAAGCTATACACCAAGCAGCAACAGTTACAGCCCTAGCGCCGCATCAACAGAATCTACAATGAACAATAACCCCTTTGGTAATTCCGGATCAAAATCTGGTGCCGGCAAACAAGGTGATGGTTCATCCGCATCCTCAGATAAAGATAAAGACGGTAAGAAGTCAGAAGCCCCAGGATCCAATGACAAAAAAGCAGATGGCAAAGGCAAAGACGGCAAAGACTCACGTAGCGCTGGTAATGCAGGTCAATCTCAACCAACCAAAGGCCAACCAAGCCCGGACGATCAAGCAAAAGTATTAAGCGACATACTCCATGAAATTAAAGATAACATTCGCAATTCATCTGAAATAGCCAGTCAAATCCATAAAGCGACGCTAACTACAGAACCAGTTGACGCAGACTTACTCACCGAAGCGCTACCAAGGTGTATTGAAGAGCTTACAACTGCAACAACTGAAATTAAGAAATTAAATAAGTTTCAATTTGCAGCCCCCGTAAAAGCTAAACAAAAAAAAGAACTCCAAAGTGAATGGAAGATTTATAAGAGTGCCCCGCTGAAACTTAAAGAGAACATAACACAAATTAAAACAGATGGTACTGACAAACTGGATGAAGCTCACCGTGAAGCATTCTTCTTTACCTCTAATCCAGCGATAAAACCAGTTGATTTGAAACTTTCTGGAAAAACACTCACCGTTACCGACATTAAATCTATTCGCTCAGTAAGTGCAGATGACTTAGTAAAGGCAATTACCAATTTAGATACCGCGATTAATGATTTTAAATAAGAATTAAATCATCTTAGAACGTAAGATTAGTAACTATCCAAAGGGCATTCATATTCAATGAATGCCCTTTTTCTTGTTATTCATGAACAGTAATTTTTACACTTACTCATAGCTATGGATCAAAAAACTAAAAAAATAGGAGTTGCCCAATGAAGCAATTGGCAAAATGTCTTACCGCAATTATGTGTATGGTTAATATATCTATTTTGCAACTATATGCAGACAATGAAAATGGAGAACAGAGCTTTTTTTTTAATTTCAACACTGAAGATTCAAGCACATCTGCAGAAGAAAACAATGAAACAGTACCTGAAGAAACCACGGACAAAAAAGCAGAGAAACCCTTAAAGACCTTTTCCCCGCAAGAACTCAGTGAAGCTGCTACGCAATTAGAGTCTCTCTCTAATCAAATAAAATCTGTTATTGCCAAAGCAAACAGCATCCCCGATATAGAGAACATGGTAAAAAGAAGAATAGAAAAGAAAAAAATATCGTTGGGAAGAATCGTAAGCTGGCAAGACTTACAACGCGAAATACAGCTTATGCAAACGCTCCTCTACAAGCTCTATGCCCTTGATCCATTTACCAAAAAATACCGTTATCTTAATTATCTACTGAATAATGAAGCTTTGTACGAAAAATTAAAAGAACTGGATAAGGCATTAGTTGCTTATGACAAAGAATTTGTAGTTGATACTTATTTTGGACTGGTACAGTTAAGCGATGCCAGTAAAGAAGCACTTGAACAATTACTTACCAGATTGGGCACCGCCATTTCACAAAACCAACTTATATTAAGCCTTGCGAATATAATTAAGCAATTTGATCCAGAAGCAAAAAAAATAGCCGAACAAGAAAAAAAAGCAATTCAGCAAGCAATCGCCAAAAAACACCGGCCCACATTTGTTCCGTTAGAGTCTGTTGGTGGTGAGCCAACTGGATCTCTTTTTGGTGGCGGTTCCCTTGATATGTTTGGGTTTGGTGGCTTTGGTCCTTCATTTGGCAGTAGCCCATATTCAACTTCTAATAAACAACCAGAAGCAAGCGGAACATCCTCTTCTGGATCGGGAAACAAATCTGGATCTGGATCATCTACAGGTGGAGCATCTAAAGATACCGACAAGAACAAAGACAAGGATAAAGACAAAGAGAAAGATAAAGGAAAAGAAAAAGAAAAAAAAGAAGAACAAGAAAAGAAAAAAGAGGAACGGGCACGAACCCAAGAAGCATTAAAAAAGAGTGAAGATAAAGGTCCTTCCACTGAAACCAAAAAAACGACCAGTAAAGATTCTAAATCAAAAATAAGTCCGGTAGACAATAGTCCCAATGGATTAATTCAACAAATTGATGACCTTTTACATGAAGCTCGCAACTTAATGTTCCCCTCTGACAAGATCTCAGAGAAAACCCAAGTACTTTCTCCTCTCATAACCATAAACAGCTTTGCGGCAGATAAGCCAATTAGCTTTGAGCTCATTACCGTGAACATTCCAAAGTTTTACCAAGCGTGCAAAAAAATTAATGACTTGGTAAAACAACTAACAACCCAACTTGCTAAGAACCCTAATTTACGCGCTAACGCAGAACAAAAGCTTAAAGCGGAATGGGAATTTAGAACTAAAGACCAAGAAACCGGTGATTCTGCAGGCTTTACCCAATGGCTAGAGCATTTTGCGATCATAGTTAAAGAATTAAGTGCTAACCCAAATAGCATTGGTAAAGAACAAGCGGTAGCTTTCTTTTGGAATAGAGAAGCAGATAATACCGTACAACCACCGGTGACAACTACACCACCGCAATTGCCTGATGCCAAAGAACTAAAAGCTATTTTTGATGACAAGCTAGCAAAGCTAGAAAAAACAGTTAAAACTACTTCTAAAGAACAAGCACAAGCATATAATGCCGTAAAGCAACAAATTGACCCCAATAATATCCGCTCTTGGTTAGAATTTAGAACAATTTTAATTAATGGAATACCATCAAAAGAGTTTGAACTATTAAAAAAAGATGCCAAAAATCCTTTTGCAGCAATAGTAAGCCAAGCGCGCGAACAAGCCTCTATAGAAATAATCAAAAAAATTAGATACGCATCCTTATATAATATTGCAATTGGATTACTAGAGACTAAAGCTGCTATAGAAACATTTATTTTTGGTAAACCTAAACCGCTATCCATTCCAAGAGCAGCACCACAAGCAGAAACAGAATTAGCAGAAAAAACAGAGACGGCGTCTAAAGAAGGTTCCAAAGAATAGCCAATACAAAATCACAAATTTAATAAATTGGGCACCAGAATTACCATGGTGCCCAATGTTTTTATTTCTTAACAATTGCAGCACAACGTCCGCACAAATTATAGTGATGAGGAGTTTCTGACCATTGCCAACAACGGGGGCATTTTTCCCCTTTAGCATGACTAACGTTTACAAACAAACCTTCAACTACGGATGGTGCAAGATCAACAGATGATTTGCCCAGCTCAACTTGAGAAACAATCAAAAACTCTTTTAAAAACTGTTCAACTGTTTCCTTGGTAAGCGCAAGCTGTTCCTGCAGAATTTGCATACCATCATAAACTGGAGATTGTGGGTCAACGTACACTACAAGACGGGCTTCTAATGAATGCTTAATTAAACCCAACTCACGTTGAATTTCTATTGCTTTTAATAATGCTGAGCGTACTTGCAATACCTGTTCCCATGCATTTTCAAAGTCTCCCAATAACTGGATAGCTTGTTGACGGTTCTGCACCTGTTCTTGCTCAAAAAATGCTCCGGTATACCGTGCCATTTCTGATGGTTTACGTTCCCCATACAATGCTAATAATTGATTAACTACCGGAGAAAGATCCGCAAATGGTTGCAAATGAATAGATTCTTTTTTATCCACCTGATAATGATCAGATACCGCTTCTGCCGTAAAAGACAAAATAGGAGCGGTTAACTTAGTAAGTGTATCTAAAATATACCAGCAAGCTGTTTGCGCTGATCTGCGTTCATACCCACTCGCGGCTTCTACATATAAGCGATCTTTAACAATATCAAGATAAAACGCACTTAAATTTACTGAACAGTAATTACTTAATAAATGGAACACTGCGGTGTAATCATAGGCTGCATAAGCCTGCAATACATTACTATCTAAACGGCTTAATTCATACAACGCGTATTGATCTATTGCGCGCAACTTGTTAACGGCTATTGCATCTTTCTCTATAGAAAAATCATATAAGTTAGAAAGTAAAAATCTGCTGGTGTTCCTAATTTTACGGTACACTTCTGCCACATTACGTAACAACACTTGCGAAACTACCGCATCACCAGACAGATCCAAACTAGAAACCCACAGCCGCAGTCCGTCCGTTCCCATTTGATCAATCAGCTCTTGTGGTGACACCACATTACCTAAAGATTTAGACATCTTGTGGCCTTTTTCATCTACCACAAAACCATGGGTCATAATCTCTTTCATGGGAGCTTTATCATCTAATACAACCCCGGTCAGCAAAGAACTTTGGAACCAAGCACGGTGTTGATCACTCCCTTCTAAATACATATCTGCAGGAAACCGCAATGCAGGGTTTTTGCTTAAAACCGCATAATGACTAACCCCAGATTCAAACCACACATCTAGAATGTCATATTCTTTTTTAAAGTCTGCTTTTTTGCAATGAGGGCACACAACATTTTTAGGTTGTAACTGTTCAACAGAAACCGTATCCCAGTAGGCAATACCTTCTTTAGCTACTCCTTGTGCAACAGTCCTAATAAATTCTGGCGTAGTGTAGGCATAATCACAATGCTCACAGAGCAATGCAGGAATTGGCACACCCCACACACGTTGACGCGATAAGCACCATTCCAAACGCCCTTCCAACGTAGCCTGTAACCGGTTAATAGATTTTTCCGGTATAGTACGGATAGTTTCTGTTGCAGCCAGTGCCCGTGTTTTTAAATCATTACGGGTTAAATCACAAAACCATTGTTTAGTTGCACGGAAAATTAACCCATTATGACACCGCCAGCAATGGGGATAAGAGTGGCGAATAGAGGTTTTAAAAAACAATCGTCCTTTTTCTGCCAACTTTTTAATAACCCAGATTTGACCATCGGCAACTGGCATTCCTGCTAATTCAGCAGGAAGAATAGCTGCGGTATATTTACCATCAGAAGTAATTGGTGAATAAATTTCTAATTTATTTCTTACCCCAACTTCATAATCTTCTGGACCAACTCCCGGTGCACAATGCACAAATGCAGTACCATCTTCTAACAATACAGAATTATCCAAAATAAAAGGTGTTTGTAGACTATCTATAAATGGATGTTGCGCCTTGGCACCAGTATCTACAAATTCTTGAGCGCTTAATTCTGCAACTATAGTTGGTTGCATATTCACTAATGCGCCAAGCTTTTCTACTAGTGGTTTTGCAACCATCACATACTTCCCATCAATTTCCACAACAGAGTACGTTGCACCCGGCTTTAATAATACGGCTCTATTAAGCGGCAATGTCCACGGAGTTGTGGTCCATACCACTACAGAAACTTCTTTACCCTCTAAAACTGGAAACCGTTTAGATAGAGTAGAATGTACTACCGGAAAAAGTACATAAATAGATGGATCTTTACGATCTTGATATTCAATTTCTGCACTCGCTAACACCGTTTGGCAAGAGGGACACCATGGCACGGTTTTGTTTTTACGCTCAATGTAACCATCTGCTACAAAATCACTGAATGCTTGTAAAATTGCCGCTTCATAAGAAAAATCCATAGTAGAATAGGGATGGTTCCAATCCATAACAACACCCAGGCGTTTAAACTCTTTACGCTGCACATCTATCCATTTTTGCGCATATTCGCGGCATGCTTTAAGTAACGTTACCCTGTCTGCATTTTTAAGTTCTTGCGTCACTTTATGTTCAATAGGAAGACCATGACAATCCCAACCAGGAGTTACCGGCACATGCTTGCCAGCCATACGTTGGGATTTGGTGATAATATCTTTTAATATTTTGTTATAGGCATGTCCCAAGTGAATATGCCCATTGGCATAGGGTGGACCATCATGCAAAATAAATTTTTCTTTGCCCTTATTTAAATTAAATGCCTTATCATAAAGCTGTTCTTTCTGCCAACGAGCAATCATAGCGGGATCATCTTCTTTGGCATTGGGACGGATAGGGAAATCTGTCTGAGGTAAATTTAACGTATCTTTAAAACTTACACCCGGCTCTACGGTTTGTTTTTCTGACATAGGGATTCCTTAATTGTCTAGTTACAGACGTTGAATTACAACAGTTTTAGTATATCGATTAATAGTGCTCTGCACTATGGGGAAATAATGATTATTATAGTGAGATTTATTTAATACTGCCGCTGGGGCAGATAATCAAAAGAATAGGACGCAGAAAAAGGTTCTCAGAGTTGTATGAAGTATAAAAGGCCAACGCCAAAGAGCATGGAGTGCTTTTCATTTTTTTACCTGCATTCTGCGGTTACATTAAGAACTACCTTATGATGTATAGGGTATTTTAAAAAAACAGTCAAATAGTTATCTTCAATTAAGCCGGCCAAAAAAAGGGCCCTTGACATATAGCACAAACAATAGTAAATTTCTATTTGTGGTATTTTTATTTTTTAAACCTACTTACCGTGGAGTAACCATGAGTAACTTTATGAATAAACGCCCGAGCACCGCTTCGGCTACGTTTAGCCAGGCAGGACAACCAATGTCCTTCGCAAACCATTTCTCTTCTTTTGCCGCCCTTCCCTCTTTATCTATTTCAATCTTATCTATTCCTGTCTTATCTATTATTGTGGTTATTTTACTGCCAATTTTAGCAGCCTAAATAACATTCCTTCTACCCCATATTTTTTTAATTTTTAACATTTAGTGTAGTATCCGCCCGGAATTTCCGGCAAGTGTGTGGTACAACAATCATTTTTTATAGTACTCATCAGTTTTACTGTTGTGCCAATGCACTTTACCAGTTCTCCGGAACGGCTATTTCCGTTTGGAGCTTTTATGAAAATACCTACTATAAATATGGTATTTGTTGTTATGTTTGCAATACATTCTCAAATACAAACAAATCCAGAGAAAAATAAACCCTCAGTTTTAGAGAATATTGTTATTGGAAGTAGCGCCGCAATGGCAGAAGTAGCCATTGATCAGCCATTGGTTTATTTTAAAAACAGCATACAGCAAGGCAAATCTATTAGCTGGTCACCCAAAATATGGTATCGCGGATTGTTTGCCAACCTTTTTGGCTTGGTACCAGTAACCGCTGCACAAGTAACCATAAACCATATGCTATTGGAATACCTAAAAAAGCATCATAATGAACCAACAACAATAGACAAAATAACTGCCGCATGCGGCGCCGGAGCCATGGCAGCACTTATTGCAAGCCCTACAGAGTTGGTAATGTTGCAACAACAAAACAGCGGCCAGAATGTCTATTCCGTGATCAAGCAGATTATGAGTAAATCTCCCCAGGCAAGACGAATGTTGCGGGGGTTTATGCCAACAGCGGTACGCGATGGTGGATTTACTGCTGGATATTTGGCAATCTCACCGCTCATTCAAGACAAAGCCAAAGAATACATTTCCAATGAGGTTGTTACCTCAATAGGAAGTGGTATTGCTGCGGGACTTGTGGCCACTACTGTTACCCATCCTTGGGATACCATAAAAACTAAAATGCAAGCATCTCTTGAAAATCCCTCCGCTAAATCAATGCTAAAAACTACCCAAAGCATTTTCAACAATGAAGGCATAAAAGGATTTTTTAAAGGTATATCGGCTCGTGGTCTACGTGTGGCAAGCGCCATAACCATTATGAGCTCTGTGACGCGCAAAGCAACAGAATTTATTGAAGGAAATGCAAAACACCGCTAAATTAGTAGTTTGATCAAGCGGAGAAGAAGTTCTTCTCCGCTATTCTACAACACTCTAGCATAAGACGTACCATGAAATTTCATTCAATTCTATGCACAATAATAATTATCTCTGTCACCCTATCACTGCACGCAAATCCTGATCAAACCCAAGATAAGACACCTACTATTAAACTACTCATGTTACAAAGCCAGGCCAAAGAAGTAGCAGATTCCGTGTATTTACATGTTAAGCAGATCCTACTTCCCTATGCAAAAAACCAAATGAATAATGCTAAAAAAATTATTAATTACTCGTTAGAAAAATACCAGCGCGGAGTGCTTCCCCTAATTAGTGATAAGATGGCAGATAACCTAGTTACTAATTCTATTGCAACACTAGTAGCCCGTCCTAATAAAGGTATTACTCGGGACAATGCCTATAACGTAAGCTGCCGTGGACTTTCACAAACACTAGAGTCTATTGCAAAGGATTATTCATTAAACGAAAAAATTTCTCAACTATTGGGAAATCTTGCCACCGGTTTAATTGCCACCATTCTTACTCAGCCATGGCGGGTATTAAAAGCCACAGTACAATCAACCTTTAAATACTCTATTCCACCAAGCATTATTACTACTGCCAAAAATATGTATAGTAGTGAAGGCATTAGCGGATTCTTTAAAGGTGTCCAAGCTCAAACCGTACGTGTTTCTGGAATAATTATTGCTATCCGCATGCTTGCCTATCAAAACCATAAATAAAGTGCTCGCAAATACTATAGATTTATCAATGGTAACCTTTTACACTAGTTACCATGCAATACGAATACATGAAAGGAATCTATTGATGGATAGTACAAATTCGATTGGCATTTGGGGATTTGGAAAAGTAGGAAAAGCCTATATTCAATTACTTAAAGAGCGTGGTTACACCCAACTAAGCGTAATGGATAAAAGGGAACTTACTACAACAGAAAAAGAACTTCTTTTAAATCTGGGAGTACAGTTCTATACCGAATCGGAAAATCGCGATCTTTTTCTGCAAAAACATGAATATATCTTGCCCAGTCCCGGTATTGACGTTAGATCCTGTTACACCCAATATGCAAATAAATTTGTTAACGAACTAGATCTCTTTTACACTTGGTGGCCGCACCAGATAATTGCTATTACCGGGTCAGTTGGTAAAACAACCGTAACCCATTTAATTGGCGAGTGTTTACGTTACCAAGGTAGAAAAATTGCCGTTGGTGGCAACATTGGTATTGCAACTGCAAATTTATTACACCATGCACAAGAATATACAGATGGGGCAGTACTAGAAGTTTCCAGTTTCCAATTAGAACATGCGCGACTGTTTGCCCCATACCTGGCACTCTGGACAACCTTTGTTCCTAACCATTTGGACCGCCATGCAACAGAAGAAGAGTACTTTAAAGCAAAGTACCAACTAATAGCACATCAGCAAGATCAATTTCCCACCATTGTGCCACAAGGGGTTGCTCAAAAGATACGCAACATGGGCAACCGGCGTTCATTGCACATTGTACACGCAAACAAAGATGAAATTAATATTCCTTTAGAAGCTAATGACACTCTTTGGACTTTACATAATAATATTATTATTAGACTAAGTGATGGAACCGCACAACCCATTCTTGATCTTTCTACCATTCCGCCACTTACGTTTACTGAAAATCTTATTATGGTAACTGCCGCTCTTACTATCTGCGGTTTAACTTCAAACCAAATAAGCGCTGCTTTACATAACTGTTCACTTCCCGCACACCGCCTTGAATTTTTAGGCAAAAAAAATGGTATTGCGTTCTATAATGATTCCAAATCCACTACCCCAGCTTCTACTCTTGCAGCGGTACAACAGTTAAAAAATACTCCCATTATTTTACTGCTCGGTGGTCTTTCTAAGGGAATTGATCGCAAACCATTACTGAGCGCCCTGCACGACCAAGTAAAACAGATTGTTTGTTTTGGCGCTGAACATGAACAATTAACTTCTTGGTGCACAGAATTTGGTATACCAGCTACCAGTGCTGCGACTCTGGATACGGCATTCCAGAACGCATTATGCAACGCAGTTCCCGGAGATACTATTTTACTATCACCGAGTGGAAGTAGTTATGATCTTTTTACAGATTATCAAGCACGGGGAGACTATTTTAGACAACTGGTTAACCAATATATGTAAAGTATTGACTCTGAGTGTATGATCATACTAGGCTATCCACGCTATGATCACACAACGCTCTTTACTTACCACTTATCTACGGTTTTTTTTAATTATCACCACAATGCTGATAATTGTAGGATGTGTATTTGTATACTCATCCAGTTCTGTTTATGCATTAGAAACCTTTGGCTCTTCCCATTATTTTATAAAAAAACAACTTATGGGTTTAATACTTGGCATTATTGGACTACTCTTTGTTCAATTAATTCCCTTAAAACTTATTAAAGTATTAACTCCCCTGTTTCTATTTTGTACGCTTGCTCTCACCGCACTAACCTTATTGCCACAATTTTCTGTACATATTCACGGATCGAGCCGCTGGATAAGGCTTGCAGGAATTTCTTTTCAGCCAAGTGAATTTTTAAAAATTGCACTTATCTTGTATCTAGCACACTTTTTTACCAAAAAAAATAGTACCGAATATTCTTTTACCAAACATTACATACCCTTAGGGCTTATCTTAGGAACTGTTAGCTTAATACTCTTACGTCAGCCAGATTTTGGATTAACGGTAACGTTACTCACAACCTCATTATGCCTGCTGTTTATTGCGCAATTTCCTTTAAAACATTTAGTAATAGTCGCACTCCTATTACTACCAGCAGGCATTGCTCTTATACTCATGAAATCTTACCGCCTTAAACGGATTTTAATTTTCTTAAACCCTTGGGAAGACCCTCAGGGAGCCGGGTTTCAGATCATACAATCTTTAATAGCAATTGGCTCTGGCGGATTGTGGGGCAAAGGAATAACCCATTCTCAACAAAAATTCTTTTATCTTCCTATGCAACACACTGACTTTATTTTTGCAATTATTGCTGAAGAAATTGGTTTTATTGGGTGTATTTTTATTATTCTGCTCTATGTTCTTTTTGTGTACACCGGAATTCGTATTGCTTACCAACTACAAGATCCCTTTTCCCGCTTTGCAACATTAGGATTTGTAATTCTTATAACCCTGCAAACCATCATCAATATTGCGGTTGCCACCGGACTAGCCCCCACAAAAGGTATTGGGTTACCGTTCATTAGTTATGGAAACACTGCTCTGACCACCTTGGTGCTTATGATAGGTTTAATTATTAAAATGGCGCGCAGTGAATTAAGAAAAGGGTTAGTTTAAAGTTTAATTATTTGAATTTTGGAATTTTTTTTCTAGGTCCTGTATTCTATTTAACAACGTATTATTTTCTTGCAATAAACTCTCATCTCCAATTAGCTCGCAATAAATTCCAACTTCTATAACCATCTCTTTAAGTTCTGCTAGTGTCTGCATCTTTGTAAGCTGCTGTTCACCCTCAACCACGCTTTTTGACTCTAATAATATCTGAACAGCGTCTATCATATTTTTGATTTTGCTATATTGATCCGTTCCTGCTTTTTCCTCTTCCATACCAATTAATGGTAAAAAAGATACACAAACCAACATCAAAAATAACTTCATCATCATAATCAAATGTCCTTATAATCAAGTGCATATATATTTTAAAATCTATTAGAATGTTACCAATGAAAAGCTTGATTTACAAGACACATAAGTTTGATATGATACAAGCTAATAAAAAAATTCAATCAAAGGACCAATCATGGAAAATCAATCAATGCCCCCACAAACCCCGCCCATTTTTTCCCCCAAGCCCAAAGTATATCCCCAAGAACCGGGATCTCCCACGCTGGACCCACTAGGAGATGGAATTAGTTCATTAGTACTCATTCGCGCCTCTGGTTCAGACGTTGACATTGCAAATGCAGCACGCGTTTCTTACGGAAAATTCACGGCAGAAATATCTGACCGGGATAAAAAATTAATTCAATTTTTAATCGAACATAACCATACCAGCCCGTTAGAACACAATCAACTTTCATTTAGAGTTAAAGCTCCTATTTATGTTCAACGGCAATGGATGCGGCACCGCATGAACTCTTATAATGAAATTAGCTATCGGTATGTAGAAGCTAAAGAAGAATTTTATATTCCACCCCATTGGCGCAATCAGGACAAAGTAAATCACCAAGCATCAATTGGTTCATTTGAAAATAAAGAACTACGGGACGAATATCAAAAAGCACTCTCACTCTCCCTTAAAACGTACCAACATCTTATGGAACAAGGAGTATGTCGTGAGTTAGCTCGGGGATTATTACCTTTGTGCACCTATACCGAATTTATATTTACTTGCAACCTACACTCGTTAACCCATTTTCTTAAGTTGCGTTTGCATGCAGGAGCACAACAAGAAATACGTGCGTATGCAGTAGGGCTTTTAAAATTAGCACTTCCCCACTTTCCAGTCACGTTGGGTATTTGGCAAAAATTAAATGTTCCCGAATTAACG
The DNA here is from genome assembly GCA_963698045.1 of uncultured bacterium. Taxonomy (GTDB): domain Bacteria; phylum Babelota; class Babeliae; order Babelales; family Vermiphilaceae; genus MFD01716-c1. Next base: position 88,450 of record OY969115.1, read on the forward strand.
GATGAATTTACCCAATTATTTACTGAATTCGCCAAATAAAACCCACCTTAATCGCTAGGAAATTACATGCGCATTATGAGTATTTTTTTTTCTGTTTCAATAACTGCTCTTGTACTATTCACCTGCCATGCGTATGAACACCGCATGATCATGGAAATGAGCAGCTTTTTAAACCTCTCTGACAAAACAACCAATGACTTGCTCGGCATGATCACTGATAATGATCAAAAATTAAACACCCACTTCTTTTATGCCAATCAACCAATCCCCTTATTTACCAATTATCCCTATTTACGCAAACAAATCTCTTACATTCAATTAGGGGATTTGCCAACTCCCGTAGAAAAACTTGGAACTATTGGCACGCTCTACAACGTTCCAGAACTGTACATTAAACGGGATGACCTAACGGGAGAGCTATTGCCCACGGGAGAACGGCTCTTTGGCGGCAATAAAATACGTAAGCTAGAATTTTTGTTAGGCGACGCGCTGGCATACCGTGCCCCGTCTATTATCACCTTTGGCTGCGCAGGATCTAACCACGCAACGGCAACTGCACTGTATGCACAAAAACTGGGCATTCCCTGCATTCTTATGTTAAAACCACAACCCAATAGCCATACGGTACGCAGAAATTTATTATTAGATTTATTTTCGCAAGCAGAACTAGTATATTCTCCCACTAATTCATTGCGAGCAGCTGCAACCACCTTTGCTCTTACCCAACAAAAACTACATTCCGGCAAATTCCCGTATGCATTCCCGACCGGCGGATCTAACGCACGTGGCGCAATGGGATATGTAAATGCTGCGTTTGAACTTAAAGAACAGATAAATGCAGGGCTTATTACTGAACCTGATCGTATTTACATTCCCCTTTCTAGCGCGGGGACCATGTCGGGACTTCTGTTAGGTATTAAAGCTGCGGGAATTAACACTACTGTCTATGGAATTACTATTGAACCAGCAGAAGAACCCAATGAATTTGAACATTCACTCAAAAGACTGTTTGCGGCTACCAACAAGTTACTACATGATGCTGATCCGTCCTTCCCTATTTGCACACTAGAAGATAACGATTTTGTGATAATAAATGATTTTTGTGGCACAAAATATGCCTTATTCACACCAGAAGCCGTTGATGCAATGCAAGAAATGCAAGCTCATGAAGATATTACATTAGACGGGGTATATGCAGGCAAAGCATTTGCAGCCCTATTACATGATTTAAAAACAGGTTCTATTACTCAGGATGAGGTAGTATTATTCTGGAATACGTATTATGGAGATACTGCAGAATTATTGATTGAAGATTTAGATTACACTGATCTGCCAGAACCTTTTTTTCACTATTTTGAAACGGACGTACAACCATTAGATCAATAAGAGAGTAATAAATAATTCAGGGAAATAAAGCCAGAATAAACTCTGACTCTATTTCCCTGTAATGGAGTAAAAATTAAATAAGTTTAATTCAATCCTCCTTCTAACATACCTATTAAACAATCTAATCTACCGCGTAAATAAGTACCTTCTTGCAAATGATATTGGCTTGGTAACGTGTCAGCTACATAATACGTTAACGTATTATTGTATTTACCAACTACAACGGCAAACCAGTGCATTGTACCTGGTCTATTGCCTGAAAGCTCTTGTTGGTCCATGCGCAAGTCAGTAGAACCTATAATAAATGCGTGGTAAAAAAAGGGCTGCTGGATACCTTCTTGCACACGCACTAATAACTCTAAGTCATGCTTCATTTTGGACTCATCTTCACTACGGCAAAATTCTTTTACGTTCTCAATAATAGTAAAATCATTAAGAGAAAAACCTATCTTAGGCACAACTTGTTGCACCATCTGTTCAACTTCAGGAGTAGCTAATAGCGGCTGCAACTTGCGGGACAACACAAAGTCCCATGCCATGCCCATATTAGGTAATGAAGCAAAATCTGCTATCTTGCCCGTTTCCTTTTTAATAATTTGTACCGCGTTAAATAAAGCCAATCCTGGACACATGTCTGGCATATAACGCGTTTTTGCATAACTTGTATCACCTTGATCAATAGTCTTAAGTTGGCATAATTCACGAGTAACACCAGCCTTGTTGCCAAGATTAATCTTATCGGATAATTGTTTTAACCGGTCTTCATTATCAATCGCTTCTGGTGTAATTACGGTTGGAGCTGCATAAGAATCTACCTTCTGCATTATTACAGGGATTATGCTATTAGTTCCCTGGTAATAGCGGGGAAACAATAGTTCAGTTATTATTTCTTCTTTTTTAGCTTCAGATGTGTCTTTTTTAGCTACAGAACTATGCTCCGTTGTAGTAAAGGTCCAAATTGCTATGGTTAATTCATTGTAAGCATCTGGATTATTTGTTGCCTTGCAATAATTTTGAATAGTTTCGTCAACAAGCTGGAACATATTTTTACCGGTTACCGTATCACACTCCATTATGTCATTAACAAACTCTTCTTGATTAGACTTCAATAAGCCCGAATAATAATCTAAAAGAGTTTTCCAACTTTGGACCTGAGCATTCTGCTGATCTTTTTTTTCTGGCTGCTGTGGTTGTTGTAACAACTGACCAATCTTCACCAATAACTCGCAAAACGCATTCTTATCCTGAGTAACCTCTTGATAATAGGTAATAAGTCCACTAATTCTTTGTAAACTCTTCTGATCATGAATTAACTTAAAATGCTCTAAATTATTAGTTATTTTTTCTGACAATTCAGTGAAATAATCACGATTATTCTTTAAATAGAGCGCCTTTGACTCTTCTAATGATTGTTCCATACCAAAAGCGGCATGTGAAATAACCATACTGAGACCCAAAAGCCCTAAACAAATTACCGTGCGATAGATTTTTATAATAAAATTCATAAGAAACCTCCTTTAAACTCCATAATATCCAGGTCCACTAAACCTGGAAAAAATATAACCTCATACCTTATTATATATAATTCAAATAGAAAATCAAGCAGGGGTAAGGCTAAAACCTCATTTTTTAGGAACCCAACCCTTCCTTAGTTAACATAATAATGCAAATATCGGACTATGGATATAGTATGAAAAAAGGGTCTTTTTAAGCCTCTAAAGCTCAAAAAGACCCTAATTATTGTAATTATACTGGTTACTTCCAGTTCATAGCCAATTCAACCAATAATCGCACCCCTACTCCGGTTGCGCCTGAGCGGTAATACGATATATCTGGCACATCAAAGGCGGTTCCCGCTATGTCCAAATGGGCCCAAGGCACATCGTCGACAAAGTTTTGTAAGAAATGGGCTGCGGTTATAGCACCCGCACGGTAACGATTACTGCCAGAATTGCATAAATCTGCCACAGGAGACTTAATTGCGGGCTTGTAGTCATCATGCATAGGCAAGCGCCAAATACGTTCACCAGAGAGTGTAGATGCTTCTCTTAACCGGTCAACCAAATCTTCGTGCTCACTCATTAATCCAGAATAGAATGGCCCCAGGGCATACGCGCAGGCACCAGTCAATGTAGCCAAATCTACCATTGCATCTGGTTTATAATGCTTAACAGCATAGGACAATGCATCTGCCAAAATTAAGCGCCCTTCTGCGTCCGTATTTTTAACCTCTGCCGTTTTACCATTATAAAAGCGGACAATGTCACCGGGCTTGGTTGCCTTACCACTTGGTAAGTTTTCTGATATTGGTGCAACCCCAATAACATTTACGTCTGGTTTTAACTGCGCTATTGCAGACATTGCGCAAATAACAGCAGCTGCCCCAGACATATCTTCTTTCATAGTTTCCATAGCAGATGCCGGTTTTAAACTTAACCCCCCAGAATCAAAGGTAATACCCTTGCCCACAAATGCTATGGTTGGTGCGTTCTTTTTCTTGGTCTTGTATTCCATAATTACCAGGTGACAATCAAGATCTGATCCACGGGAAACACCAGCCAATCCTCCCATGCCCATTGCAGTAATCTGCTTTTCATCAAAAGAGGTAACTTTTAATCCGTGTTCTTTACCTAATGCTTTAGCTTTACCGAGCAGAAAGTCCGGTGTTAAGTGGGTTGGTGGTAGATCTACCCAATGACGTGCCAGGTTAGTGGCATACACTATAATCTCACCTGCTTTAGCGCCTTCAATTACTTCTTTTTTATTCTTTTCATCGGTTACTACCGTAAGATCAAAAACTTCTGTCTCTTTACGCTCTTTGTCCGTAATATAATCATCAAAATGATAGGCTGCCATATTAATAATAATAACGGTCTGCTTGGCAAGGTATTCCGGCGTTATGCCAAAAAGGGTTGCTGCAGGCAATGCCAAAACAGCAGATTCTCTTTTAAGACCAATTACTCTTTTGTACAATACCCCCAAAGCCCGGCGATAGTATTCAATATCCAATTTCTTTTTTGCATCCGCACTTCCTAAACCCACAAAAATTGCATGGACCAATTTATTCTTGTGCATAAAAGAAAGAACACACGTTTCTAAACGCTTACCAGTAAACTGATTTGCGGTTAAATACTGCTGCAGGTCCGGATACATAGTTTGTGCAAAATCTTTAACTGCTCCGCTTATAGTAAAATCACGGGGCAAGGCAAAAAGATAGGTTGTCGCCGGATGGGACGTTATCTTTTTATCTGAAATGGTAATGGTAATCATATACACACACCTTTATGTAGAAGGGAAAAAATTATTCTAAAGATATGGTACTATGATAGCAAAAAAGGCCACTACGTAAAAGAAGGCCTTTTACGCCAAAACTTTTTCTGGTTTATTTGCAAACCAATGTAAAACAAAATCCTAGACTTTATGAACTCATTCAAAATGATTTACAATGCTTGTGGCTAAAACGCATTCGTGACTTAGTTAAAATTAAATTAAAGTACAATCCACACCGGGAATATAGTGATCCAAGGTATAATAAATTTCTTGCGCCAACTCTCGACCATAGTTACTATTCATCCAATCATAAAAAGATCTAAACATCGGGCGAAATACAGAATCAACTTTATAACCATTAGTTTTAGCATCATGCAATAACAGCAACAAAAATTGGTATTTAAAAGGAATGTCTTTTAGAAACAAATCAAAGTCCTTGAACAATTTTATATTCCATTCATATTCCATGCCATCTATAATACAAGTGATTTTAGAACCCTCGATTTTTAAAATCTTACATATCGAATGTTTGTGTGAACCCCACTGTGTTATTACTTTTCTACATTCAGCTGAGAATATTTCCCAAATTCTTAAATTGACATTTAGATGATTTCGAGAAATGGAGTACATAAATTGTTCATCAATTGCTATATCATCGATCATTTCTTTTTTCATATGCTCATTCTTTAAGATACAATTTAAGCAATGCTTAGTTTTATCATCTGCATTTTGCATTATTCTCTCTTGAGTTTCATTTAGAGAATAAAATTGTACAGACTTGCTCTTAGATAGAGTTTTTTCTGGTATAGAAACATTATCAATAGCAATGCGAAATGAAGAAATCCACGGATTCCCAATCTTAGGTGTATCAATACCAAGAAAATCTAGGCATTTGAGTAGCTGTTCAAGATTTTCATTCAATTCTGCGAAAGACAAATTCCTTAATTCTGCAATAAAAGTTGCCCCGGTAATTAATGGCAGTGTAAGTTTTTCAGTAATTAGTTTCAGTAAATTAGAGGTAAAAGGAATTGATGGCAATAAAAGCTCAGTATCTTTATCAACATCTTTCAACATGTCTACCAAAGTTGGTAAATGTTTAACCTTATCATAAGCTATTTCTAACATTCGATCATTACATTTAACTTTTAAAAATGCCAATTTATTCTGCTGTTTTGATTCTAAAACTTGTCGTTCAATATCTTGGTCCTCTTTTAATTCCATACTCATACAACTAGAAAACAAAACAAATCCTACTAAAAAACCATAAAAATAATTCATAAAATCTTTCAGTTATATTTAATCCATCACCATGTTATTTAATTTACAAAAGACATGAGGCATATTATAAAGTAGAACAATTGATATTTACTTAGTAATCAATAATAAAGAGATACAATACATCTTGTATTCTAATAGAAGAATGACATTTACAATCTGAATTGAACATAGCTATTTTTAACTATTTCAGACTATTTTATCAAAATCTGTAAATATGCAAAGATATTACCACCCAGCGCCAAATCCAACCCCTACGCCAACATACCCGGGTCCAAAGGGTTCCCCATACCCATATCCCCAATATGGATATGCCCAACTATAATCACCGGCGTAATCACCTTCTAACGGATCATACGCAGACTCATAAAACTGAATTCGTGATTCTTCCAACCGACGCTTGCGTTCAGCGTCTTTTTGTTCAATCTGCTCTTGCAGTTGAGCTCCCAAGGTATCTTGAATAAACTGGGTTAACTGTGCGCGGTTACGTAATGAATAGAGTGCATCTACCATTCCTTCAGAATTTACCATAAGCTGCCCTTGCTCAAATGCAATAACAGCAGGCAACTCTAAAACCTGACATGCATCACACACATAATCACTCAATAGATTTGCTCCGGTATCTACTACCAAAAATTGCAGTCCTGCATCTCTAAAATAACTGTCTCTACTTGTTTGTTTAAATATAGTGAGCGCTTTTTCTACTGAACGGCGTGCTTCTGGACACGTTCCCTTACGATCATACAAAAACAATACCGCAATCGGATAGCGTGCTAATGAGCGATCTAATTTGTCTTGGGAACGGATAGTTATCTCTTTACTTATTAGAGGAGTACGGATCATATATAATGCGGCACCAGCTGTAGCGAGTATCATAAGGCGCACAAGGTAATTACGCACCATTGCTAGGCCCTTTTTTTGCCGCTGCCTGAACAGTAGCATTTGCCGTATCTTCAGGATCTTCTATAATTTTTTGACGGGGTTTTTTATTGATTGAACCATTCATTACCTGTTTATAAAAACTGGTCACATGATCTACATACACTTCTGGATTATAAAAAAGTGAGTCAAAATGACGCCTGCCATTAGTAATCCATAATGATTTCTGACATGGTGCATTTTCATACACTAATTTACCCGCCTCTAATGGAATTTTTTCATCATTTCTGCAATGTATAAAAAAGCAGGGTACGGTAACTTTTTTAATTGAATCCGCAGGACATACCGGACAGATTAAGGTATCTATACTTTTAGAATCTAATTGCGCAATTGCCTTAAGGACCGTCTTTACCAAGGACTGCACATATGGGTGAAAGGCATATTGTTGCAACCACGTTTTGCCGGGAATATTAAATTCATACCCAAAAAGGGATATCTTCAGATTATCCAATCCCCGCTTTATAATATTTTCTGTTGAATCAAAGGGACAATCCAATACCATTGCATCAAAGAGAGACCTATCACGGGCTTGGGCTTCTATAGCCGCCGCTGCTCCCATGGAAAACCCATATAAAAATACCGGTTTGCCCACCAGTGCAGGGTGATTACGCAAAAAATGAGCTGCCGCAATAACGTCATACGCTTCATGGTATCCCAAGGTACATAGCTGACCGTCTATTGCTTCCCCATGAGCTCTAAAATCAAACGTCATAATATTATATTGTTTTTTTGGAAATAGTTGGCGCAAAAAACCAACGTCAAACTTATCACACATAAATCCATGACATACCAACACGGTTGCTTGAGCTTGTGGGTGGCGCACTAAAATACCATGGCGCTCAATAGTATTAGGACTATTATCCCCCTCTTGAGCAAAGATCTTTACCCGTTCTACTAAAGTACCCTGTGTACTTAACGCTTCACGGGCAATAATTTCACCATAATTGTCATCTTTTCTGGAATAGACCACAGGCTCAGTAGCCCCATTAATAGGCAGTTGCTCTATTAGAGGTGCCTTGGGATCTACCCCCCGTAGCCGAACGGTATACACACCACCCAAAACAGCCAATAAAACCACCCCCATGGCAATCTTTGTACGTATTTTCTTAAAAACGCTATACCCAACCATTCTACTGCTCCACCGAACTTACACTTACTTTTACTAACTTTTTATTCCTACCATTAGGGTATCAACAAGTATTTTCTATTTGCAACAAAAATTAAGACAATGCTATTAGAGCTGGCTTTCTTAACTGATTTTTATTTACATAATAGAACTAACTCCCATTCATTTTTTAACGATTAAATCCTTTTAGATACTGCAAAAACTGCCTGTTCAATTTTTTAATTACCCCCTTTAGACGATGCCCCCAAAATCTGTTAGCCTTAAAGAACTAAAATAGGCGATAAACAACTACAAAATTGCCCTTTAACGGCGTTAATAATACAGAGAACATTATGAAACAGATATCACGTTTCTTTGCGGTATTTATGGTATTTTGCTTAGCGGGCAGCGCTGTACAACCAGTGCAGGCCATAAACCGCTCAATAAACCTGGGGGGTTCAGCGGCAATTGTCATTACAATGGCAGCTATTGGTGGCTTTGTTGGCTATCTACAGGCTGAAGAAACCAAGCAAGCCACCGTACCTACTCCCCAAAAGAATCCTAATTCTCTACGCACAAAAATTGAGCATTTTTATAATAAACATAGAACTATTCTCTATACCATCGCTGGTGCAGCCATAGGTGGTGCCTGTAGCGGGACTGGTCTCTATTTTGTTCAATTAAGTAATAATAGGCTAGATGCTCGGGATGGAATAGAACAACATGCAGAAGTAAAAAGAAATAGAATTAGAGAGCTATATATGGCCAATGAAATGAACAGGGATGAGCGTACAGCCTATGATCAAACATTGAATGACTTAGTCTATAATACGGAAGCTGATCTTAAACGGGCTACATCACAACAGCAAATAAACCAGATTAGACAGGCTTTTGAAGCAGAATCAGAAGCTGCATTTAATACTGCGGTAACACAAGCACAAAACAGAAGAGCACAAGAAGCTCAAGCGCGCCAAGAACAATTAGCGAGAGAACAACGATTACGCCAAGAACAAGAATCCCGTAGGCAACAAGAAGCTCGTAGACAAGAAGAAATGCGCGCCGCACGCGAACAGGAAAGATTAAGAGAAGATCAAAAACGCAGAGCAAGGGAGCAAGCGCAAAATTCTTTTGATGCTACTGGGACCAAATTAATAAATGAAATTGAAAATGCTCGACAAAAAGGCGAGATTTCCCAAATCGATTATTTATTTATTGACGCAGCTATTAGTTCACACGGCTTTAATAATAGATATCTGGTTACTGAAGCAAACATACTTGTTATGAATAAAGAATTTGAAGATAAAATTAATCAGTTATTAAGCCAGGCAAGAGAAAAACGACAACGCCAAGCTAATTTGGAAGCTCATACTTCTTTTTTATCTACTGAAGCTAAATTAAGAAGCAAAGTTTGTAAAGCTTATGAAAATAGCACCATTTCTATTAAAGATTATTACGAGATTAAAGAAGCTATTGATTCACACGGCCTACAATATAGATCTATGGTTAACGAATCCAATATAAACCATATGAATAAGCATTTTGAAGACCTTATTGATCGGTTATTAAATGAGGCGAAACTAAATAAACAAGAAAACAAGCGCAAAGAAAGAGAAAAACAAGAACAAGAAGAGGCGACACGTAAAAAAAGCCAAGGCTCAGGAGCGCAATCAAGCTTCATGGCTAAGGTAGAACAATTAAAAAGAATTTTATCGATAGCGTTAAATAAAGATGAAATCTCTGTTGATGATTACGCTACTATTCTATTAGCAATAGCCGATTACACAGGACAATATAAAGACATGGTTAATGAATCCAATCTTGAAGAGCAAACTAAGAATTTGAATAATCTTGTTAGGGAGCAATTTCAGAAAGCTAAAAGAAATCACAAGGATACATTTGGTGGATTTAGATCCGGGTTCTTTAACACTAAAGAAGAAGAAAGCTCTCAACCAAAAGACACGCCAAGTGAACCATTGCAAAATATTAGACCAATGCCAACAAAAGAAGAGTTAGAAAAAGCGGCGCCTCATTTAGGTTTTAACTATAAGGAATTGCAAAAAATGAGTAAAGAAGATGCGATAGAAGCTATTAAAAAAGCCTATAAAAAACTAATTATTATGTGGCATCCTGACAAGAATAAAACTAAAGAAGCGGAAACAAACACTCAGCTCGTTAATGGGGCTTATGAACTTTTCATGATAAAATATGACATTAAATAAATTGCTAGATACAGTACAATGATCAACAATTAGTAAAAATTACTTAACAAAATACTTTTTACTCTATAAATGATGGAGGTTATCATGAAAAGTAGTTGGAACATAAGAAAGATTGGTGCAGTGGCATTATTAATGACCTATTCAGTCTCATCACCATTGAACTACCAACGGGAGTACCAGTTTGAATCCCTAAACGGCTCCCAAGTAGCTACTCTTGCCCTATGCGCAGGGGCAGGTATTGTTTTAGGAATAGCTTGGGATATAAGTAATCCAGCAATAGAAACTGATGGGCAACCCATTTCACGTACAACAAAAATAGCCCGCCGAATAACTGCCGCTGTATGCGGTGGCGTACTTGGCGGCATTATTGGAATTGGCCAATTGCAACAACACAGTGCAACACCTGGCAATAGAGAGAATCAGAGAAGACCACAACCTGCGCGGCCTACTACCAATAGATCAAATCCACAACCAAGACAAGCAGCCCAATCGCCACAACCAAATAATAATAGGGCACAAACCACAGCACATAATCTTGAAGGTGATTGTCCAATCTGTTTGGAAGAAATAAAATCCATACCACGGGAAAATTTGGTTCAAAGTAGCTGCTGCAAAAAACCGTTTTGTAAAAAATGCTTAATAACCACATTGCGAAGCAAACGCGAATGTCCACTTTGCCGCAGTACAACTATTGTAATAACACAATAATAAAAAAAATAATTTTGAGGAAAAAATGAACCAACTATCCCGTAACCTTTCCATCGCAATGGTATTCTGTATGGCTGTATGTACCACAATACAACCTATGGAAACCAATAATCGTAGATATGCAGTGCCCGCAGTGATAGGACTAGCTACGGCAGCAATTGGTGCTTACGTTGGATATGTTGTAGCCCAAAAAACAGAACAAAAAGCTACTCCAAATGAACAAATTGGGAATAGCATGGCGAGTAAGATTAAACAATTTATTGCTAAATATCGTACTCCACTCTATACCATCGCAGGAGCAACCGCAGGGTTGGGCATTGGTAGTTGTGGTGCCGTATTGCTAAAACTTGGTCAAAAATCTTTAGGTGCTCTTAAACATGAAGCAATAATAGATTTAGATGAAACTATAGCCTTACAGAATAGAGTTCTTGATCAAAAAATTAGTGAAAATCTAATCAATGCAAATGATGCTCTTAAAGCTCGCGCTCTTTTTAACGACATAAGAGATAGATACCAAACCGTTATTGAAGAAGCTACCACTCCCTTAGACATTAGATTATATAGTGAAGGTTTTGTTGAAGAACTTAACACTGTAATAACGGATTTAGAAGTTCAAGCTCAAGAACAACGCCAAAGAGAAGAGCAAGCCCAAAGACAACAAGAAGAAGCACGGGCCCGTGATGAACAAGCAAGAATCCAAAGAGAACAGGTACAGCGACAAATTGCGCAAGAACTGGAAAGACGGCAGAGTCAAGAGCTAGCTCGCAGACAAGAAGAAATACTCGCAGCACAGGAAGCACAAAGATTAAAAGAAGAACGTGAACGCAAACAACGTGAACAACAAGAAAAACGCTGCAGTCAAAATAGCTTGAACCTAAAACAAGAACAATCGAGCCAACAAGCCAAGGCAGAAACACCCAGTACAAAAGAAGAAGAAGAATTTGAGCTTCTTTTTGCAAAACAAAAGGAGCAAGAGTTACAACAATCATATGAAAGAATGCAACAAAAGGCTCACAGTAAGCAAGAACAAACACCCTCTGCAGAACAAACTACTAATGCAACCTCTGCACACTCAAATTCTGAATCCACTAACAAAAATTCCAAAAACAAGCGAACGATTCCAGAAGAAGAGATGCAAGAAGCACATAATAAATGGGAACTTGAATTTAATAAAATAAATAATGATCCTAGCTTAACACGCACGCAACGCAATCAAAAAATTAGCGAATTAAACTCTCAACAAACCAAGATCTTAAGCAACTCCTCAAAAAAAATACAAGAAGAAATAGATCGCAACTATTGGGATGAAGTAGCAGCTAGTGACAAAAAATACAACATACAACAAGAACAAAACAAAGTTTATGATAAAGCATTTTTTTTATTAAATGATCTTATGCACCAAGGAAAAATTAGTAACTTAGAATACAAAGAAATGTTTGAAGACCTAAGATCAAATAAGAAAAATCCAGAGGCAGTACAAAGAAAAATTAAGGAATTAGAAGAGCGCCTTAACAAAAAATAATATGTTACAGAAACAAGAAATAATAAAAAGCGGAATTTTAAAAACTAAATCAAAAGGAACAAACCATGAAAAAACAACTAATAACCGGCATACTTATTTTAGCTGTGGCTACCACGCCATCAACAAAGCCCATTTCTCCTGCGGCAACCGCAATTACCTGCGGCTTAGTAGCGGCAGGCATCTGTGGCATATGGAGTATTGATTTGGAACACCAAACATCCACAGAACCCACCAGGAAAACCGAAATTAAAAAAGAACCATCCTTTAAAGAATTTATTAAAAAGAACAAAGAAAAAATAATACGTGCAGCAAAAATTATTGGCTGTGGAGCATTTGTAGGCTACATAGGTTACAAAGCACATCCCCTTATTGCTTCAGTTTTTACGATAATGCCCGCTAAACCAGCCAAAAAACATGTAGAATATTTTGGATATAACAATATTGAAGAAATAGAAAAAAATTGGGAAGAATTTAGAACAAAGTATAAAAAAGATGCTTTAAAACTGGCTCCTGATAAAAACCTGCATCTTGATCAAGAGAAACTCAAAGAAGTGAGCACTCAATTTAGAGAATTAAATGAGCATTATAAGCCAATAGTAGATTATCACAATATAATGCAACAAAAAAACAACAAAAAATAATAGATAGCTTTTTTATTTACCAGAGCATTAAGCTTTTTATTGTTAACTCAACAGTATAAAAAAACTCGCAAAATATGTAGAAAAGAAATTGTTGAACAATTACTAGTTATGCTTACGTAACTACTATACGCAGCAAATGACGTAAGCATAACTAAAACCCTGCTTTTAGAGTGAAAATAACAAACTAATGGCCAATAAGATCATAAACAAAACAACAACCTTAATCACCCTTATGGTTGTTGTTTTTCCTTTACTAACCAACGCTAAGGAATTACGCTGGGACTGGAACACCATAGATACTACCGCAGTACAATTCAATAAAGAGTTTGTGTGGGGCACTGCCACATCCGCGTATCAAATTGAAGGCGGGTGCATTAACGACTGGAGCATGTGGGAACAGTCCCAACAACTGGAACCAGCTGGTAAAGCCTGTGATGGGTGGAATAACTGCTTTAAAGATATTGCTTTGCTTAAACAGCTGGGCGTAAAAGCATACCGTTTTTCTATTGAATGGAGCAGAATAGAGCCAATATGCGGCTATTTTGACCAAGTAGCATTACAACGCTATAAAGATTTTTGCAAAGCTTTAAAAGAAAACAGCATTGAGCCAATGGTAACGTTGCATCATTTTACTAATCCTCTGTGGTTCCAAGCAAAAAAAGCATTTGAAAAAGAAAAAAACATACACTACTTTGTGCGCTTTAGCACAACCGTTTTTGAAGAACTTAAAGACTATGTTAGTATGTGGTGCACGATAAATGAACCGTCGGTTTATGCATTTTGCGGATACATTCTAGGAACATTTCCACCGGGACAAAAAGCAGATTTTAGAACTGCGGGAATTGTTCTTAAAAACTTTCTGATTGCGCATTGCCAAACATACCAAGCACTTAAAGAACGCGCTCATAATTTGGGCATCTCTATTCAGGTTGGTCTTGCACACAACATTTTGCAATTTGAACCCTATAAAGACCGTATTATAGAAAAAGCACTTTGCACTACCCTTACCAAAAACTTAAGCGATGCCGTAGTTACCTTTTTTGCAACGGGAAGATTTAAATTTTCCTGTTTACCCAGCTTCCATTGTACCGGATCCCGTCTTAGCTCTGCATTAACCTATACCAATCCCAATGCCCCAGATTGCTTGGATTTCATTGGTCTAAATTATTACTGTAATGTTCTTTTGGATATAGCCAGTGGCAAAGAAGGCTATAGAGCAGGAGATATTAAAACTGATATGCCCTATCCCATTTACGCTGAAGGATTATACCGCGCATTGCACCAAGTACGCGTTCTTAATAAACCTATCTACATAACAGAAAATGGCATAGCAGATGCTAAAGATGATCGGCGCGATATTTGGCTTAAGCGATACATCTATGCAATGTACAAAGCACAACAAGAAGGTTGCGACATACGGGGATATTTTTATTGGTCCTTGTTAGACAATTTTGAATGGGCATATGGTTATTCTATGAAATTTGGACTATATGAAGTTAATAGAGAAACCATGGAGCGAACATTACGACCCGGCGCAGATTGGTTTGTACGTATGGCTAAAACAACATAAATAAGGGATTATATGCGTAACTCTATAGTTAATAAATGGACTATTGTTGCATGCTCATTACCGCTCTACTCAGGCCCGCTCTTATGCATGAACAGTGCACCAAAGACTGTAGATATTCCCACTCTTTTTTCCTTAGCACTCAAAAAAGTTCCCCCATATGAACTCTATGGGTTAATAAAAAAAGATACAAAGAACAAACCTGAACTTAATATAAATCTTGGTAACTACCAGGCAATAAGCAGTTGGCCAGAAGAATATATTAAAGAACATAGTGATACCATGGTGGCAATTCTGGAAGAAGCTAATAGCAAGCATGAAACAGAAGAAGAAGATAAACAATACTTTGAATTGGGCAAGCTTTGCAAAGACCGCATTTTGAGTTTAAAAAACCATGACTTAAGCGGAAAGATCCTTGCTCAGTTTCATGTGCTCGAGAATAAAAAAGAAAAAAATGAGCTGTACCAACTCGGATCCCCATTAGCACCTATGATGATTTTTTTGCATGATCTGCCAACAGATAAAATTAGACAAGCATACATAGAACATTGTGCAATGATAGAATCCTTAGACCACATCTATGACATTGCTCATTTCTTTGTGCCCAGCCTCTATAGTAGAAACCCCTATTTATCAAGAACTTTTGATCCCAAAACTGTTTGCAAATTTTTGAAAAGTTCCTGTTGTAAATCCATATCACTAGTAAATGACATAAGGCTTCTGAATATAATCAAATATTATCATGATTATCATTTAAAAGAACCACTTTTGGCAGCGGATTTTTTGAAAAAATATGCCCAATATGCCCAATGCAGATCAATTTCAGAAATAGCAACCATTGATAAAGCCAAATATTACCTAACGCTGGAAAATGAGGTAGAAACAAAAATTAAAGAGACAATAAAAGACGTTAAAGGCGTAGCAAGTTCAACCATAAAAGCTGTTGGGAGAATTATTACGATCAATTTTTTAGACATAATCTTTCATGAATCTTCAGCCCAACCATATCTTAATTTAGTGGAACAATTATTTAAGCAAATTGTAAATGACCCAGAAAATCTTAATCCCAAACAAGTAGGCAACTTTTGGATAAATACACCACTTAAAGGAAATGACAAAACTGACTTAGATATTGCACAATTCTTCTGGAATCAATGTGCAGACGCAACCGTACTAAAACAAATAACTGCATGCGTAATACGGGGCATGTTTAAGACATTCCACATGGATAGGCAAGAATTACACCAATTCATAAGAGATATTTATGCACATCGTTCAACCTATTGCACAAGACCAACGGAAGAAAAAAAACAAGAACTATTCTTGCTTAATCAAATCCACCAAATAATTGATCTGGTCTTAAAATAAACAAAAAAGGCATTGTCAGAATTCTAACAATGCCCTTTTTTGCAATCTAATCTAAAATAAACTTATTCAGTGCTATTTAAAAACTGCTCTACAAACGCAACCAACTCTTTGCGCTCCATAGTATCATGGTAGCGAGCCGCCAAAATACCGTCACGGTACACCAATAAGCATGGCACTTTATGCACCAAACATTCTTTAAGCAGTTCTGGTGCTTCTTGCGCATCTACTTTGGCAAACTTAACCCCTTTAGATGTAAATTCATTTGCTACGGTTTCAAAGATAGGGAGCATCTTCATGCAAGATGGGCAATAATCCGCAAAGAAATCAATAACTACTAATCCAGAGTCTTCATGTTTTGCAAAGGCATCAAATTCTGCTGGCGTTTTAAGCTTCATAATAGATCCGGTCTCTTCACCGGCAAGCGGACCAGAAACCCTATAGATTTGAGCGTCGATAGCCTGTTGTGCTGCAGCGTCAAATCCAATTTCCCGCAAGAAACGTTCTGCGTCTAATGCGGCACGCACACCGCTCCCTTCTGCAACACGCGCCTGGCGGTATACTTTATCTTCCACATCTCCGGCAGCAAAAACTCCCGGTATAACGGTCGCTTGTGAACGCCCTTTTACTGCAATATAACCATCATCATCTAACGGCAACTGCCCTTTAAACACCTGTGTATTAGGATCATGACCAATAGCTAAAAATACCCCGGTAGTAGGAAAAATTTCAGTGGTATTTGTTGTACTATTATATAAAGATATACCGGTTACCTTGGTACCATCACCAATAATCTCTTTTGGCTCAACGTTATACCGTATGTTAATATTTGGATACCCCTTTAACCGTGCTTGCATGCTTGCCGCAGCCCGCATTGCCCCTTTACGAACCAAAATAGTTATTTCTTTAGCAAAAGCAGAAAGGTGCGTTGCTTCTTCTATAGCTGAATCTCCACCACCGACTACCACTACCTTTTCCCCTTTATAAAAAGGTGCATCACAGACCGCACAAGATGTTATTCCTTTGCCCTCATACTCTTCTTCACCCTTAATTTTTAATTTGCGCGGTGAACCGCCGGTAGCAATAATAACACTGAGCGCATAAATCTGTTGCCCATCAACGGTTGTTATTAAAAAAGGCCATTGTGAAAAATCAACTTTTTCTACCGCATCACTTAAAAAGTGGGCACCCAAATGTTTTGCATGCATTTTCATATTATTTACAATCTCTGGACCCTGGATAGAAATATTGCCAGGCCAGTTCTGTACTTCCGTAGTTTTAGTAAGTAATCCCCCCGGTACCGGACCATCAATCACCAACGTGTATATTTGAGCCCGCGCACCATAGATAGCGGCACTTAACCCCGCCGGCCCAGAACCAATAATTACTAATGGCACAATATTTTTTCTGCCGGCAACCGTTTTCATATCATGGGCATTGGTCTGCGTGCGCACTCCAAAACAACCAACTAACAACAAAATAGCGGTACTCATACTACTCAGAATACCAATACGCATTTTATTCATGATTTAACCTTATATTTTGTGCTTAAGAGAAATTAATACTTTAAGATTGCTCAAAATTTACCTTACCATATCGACAAAAAACCCTATTTTATCTATACTTTAACAGGTACATCTATAGTAAAAACTGTACCTCAAAATTATAAAAAAAAGTATATCACTATATTAAGGACCCAGCTATGATCACTTATAAGGCCACACGGCGCACTATCACATTCTCTTATCTGTTCACGCTCTTAAGTGTTGCTATTACTGTATCCACCACCCATGCAGACAATACTGCTAAACCAGTGAAAAAATCACCTACTTTTTCCTTAGGCAAATCTGCAGAACCAAGTTCTCCCGTAAATATATTGGATATGCTGGTAGATGAAGCAAAAAAACAGATTGATCAAGTAGAGGTTATTCTTGCTAGCCTTTCTAGTATGGTAAATGACAATCAAATACCCGTGCGTGAAAAAAAAGAAACCTTAAAAGCCATAAAAAATCTTATCAACTTAGTACACAGCATTCAACAAGAAAAATTTATTAACATTGATCTTTCTACAACGCTGTTTTTGTTACGTTTTAATAGTGCATTAATGGATCACATTGCCCAAGCTATTGCACAAGATTTAAATGACATTCCTACATTTAACCCTGCTGAAATTGCAACCAAAACCTTTGGCAAAAAAGTAAATATTAATGAAGTTGAACAACACGTACATGCCAACCAAAAGAAACTTACCCAGTTAATTAAAAAAGCTGACCATGCCGGGCTACGCTGGTACAATTTAGCCTACCGCCAAGTTGATAAATATATTATCTCTCCAAGTATTAAATACTCTATTCCACAACGTACTTTAATTGCTGCAGCTTCAATTTTTACCGCATTAACAGCTTGGTGGTTCTTGAATGAAGAGTCTTTTAGGGAAAAAATGCCTGCTTTATATAATAACTTTTACGGCCCTCATCCTCACTTTTATGGTGGTACTACTGGACGTTGGGATGAAACAGAAGTAGGAGTTCCGGATATCAATGGCGGCAATCGAAGGACTGAGCGCACGTTTTTACCTGGTGACAACCATCTGAAAATATTTGGTAAATTAGAGAGCTTTGCATACAAATTTAGAAATAATATTTTCCCTATTTCTGCAGCAGTTGCCGCCTTTGCCTTATGGGGCACTTTCCAAAAAGATGAAAAAGGCGAATCCAAGGGCATGTTCTGGGGATTAAAGCAAGAATGGGATTATGTTTATAAAAAACTCTCTAAAAAAGTACAAGCCTTGCACCATTGGCTCTTGGGTGGCTCTCACTTAAAAGAAGCTAATAAAATAAGCAATCTGGTTGATAAAGTTACCTTTGATGACTTAGTTGGCTTGGACCAAGTAAAAAATGAATTTAAATTGCTGGTTAGCTATTTGCAAAACCCGGAACCATTTGACCGCTTAGGATTAACCCCACCAAAGGGCATACTCTTGGACGGCCCAACGCGAACCGGTAAATCTTACAGCGTAAAAGCACTGTACAATGAAATACAGTCCACCTTTGGCACCGGCAAAGAACATATGTTTAAGTTTATCCCACTGGATGCGCCTACTATTAATAAAGAAGGCATTGGGTACTTATTAGGTCTTATTAAAAAACATGCACCATGTATTGTATTTATTGATGAGATAGACTTGCTCGACTTGCAACGTAAGGGTAAAAATGAAACGTTGAGTGAGTTCTTAACCCTTATGAGTGGCTATTTGGATAGCAGTGATTCTAAACACCAAGTAATTATTATTGCGGCAACAAACCGTCCAGAAAACTTGGATGTGGCATTACGACAACCAGGTAGATTTGGTAAAGAACTGCATTTTGAATATCCATCTTATGCAGATCGTAATACCTACATTCTACGTAAATTAAACAAGCTCTCTCTTGATATTAGCATGTTTGACGTGGACCGCATGGCACATGAAACTGAAGGCCAGTCATATGAAGCACTTAATACCCTGATTAATAATGCGGTATTAAAAGCGCGCATTAATGGCCAAGCGGTAACCCAAGCACATATTGATGCAACCTTAGATGAAGAACTGCGTCACGAAATTAAAACAATTAATAAAGAAATACCAGAAGAAGAGCGCAAAATATTGGCAGCACACTTTGCTGGGCACGCCATTGCAGCACACTTATTAGAGAGCACCCTAAAGCTGGCTAAAGTAACCATTAAAGACGTTATGATTACCCCTAAGGAAGAAGCAATGGGTCTGCATCTCTATAACGCAGAAGCTCCCGTAGAAGAGAAAAAAGAGGACAAGCGTCTGGCACATGGTGCAGTATTTACCTACAAAATGGGTGATTCTATTGGTATAACCAGCAGAGAAGAAAAACGCAAAATGATTATGTTCCATTTTGCTGGTAATATTGCAGAAGAGATTCTTCTTGGTTCTTGCTCACATAGTTGCCATAACAATGATGCAAAATATGCATTGGATCTAGCACAGTCTTTGGCGTTTGAAGGTTTAAATGAAAAAATCATTAAAACATTGCCAAAAACAATGCAAGAAGAACGCAACAAAGGAGCTTTCTCTATTATTAATGAGTGCAAACAAGAAATGAAGAAGATATTAATGAATAATAAAGAGCTCTTAGAAAAGATTAGCCAAGGGTTATTGGAAAACAATTCATTGTCTGCTAAAGAAATGCAGGAAATTATTAATCCACCTGCACCAGAACCAGCAGAGCCTGAACCGGTAACCAATGAAACAGTTGAATCTGAATCTGCTACGGACAACACAACACAACAAGATCCAGCAGCGGCGATAAGTTAATTAAGAGTTCTTCTTAACTTATGATTTCAATATGGCATCAGAAAAAAGTATACTTTTCTGGTGCCATATTTTTTTTATTACTTAAGAAAGGGAAGCAGAATGAAACCAAACAAAGTGATAACTATTTTGGTTATTGTAAACAGTTTTAATTGTTTTACTATTCAAACACTCCCAAGACCAATTATAAGCAAACTGCTTTTTAAACCCCACACATCAAATAACACTCCCCCAAACTTCTATCGTGATAAAATAGATCTATTAATAAATAAAGCGTTTCCCTGGATGGCAGCAGGCGTTATAGGTTTTAATGCGGGAGCTATCTCTACGATTATGCATTTAAGAAAGACAGGAGCCCTTCCCAAATTCTAACGATGCACACTCTTTATTATTAATTACTCGTCTCATTGGGTAAACAATCATCCTGTATTAGTCGTAAGCAAAATAATACAAGAACCATACCAGCCAAAAGAGAACTTACAATGGTGCTCTGTTTGCAAGGAACACAATCAGTTATATTATCTCTTTTTACCTGCTCTTCTTGCTTGGTAGGATAAGGATATTCCATTGCAAAACCATAATGAGATAGTGAGCTTACCCACAAAACAACAACCATTAATTTTGTAAAATACTGCTTCATAAAATACTACACTCCTCTTTATGATAACGGTACTATTAACCCATATAAATGGTAAATAAATTACCACAACAATGGCAAGATATTGAATAATATCTATGAGCCCTGATCTACGTTAAAATAGTACGCGATTCCTTAACTACCTGCTCCATAACCCCCTCCCAATCTCCCATTTTTGATTGTCTAAACAACCGCATGGTTGGGTACCAGGGTGAATCCGTACGATCAATTAGCCAACGCCATTCAGCAACGTAGGGCAGCAACACCCACGTTTTTACACCCAACCCACCAGCTAAATGTGCCAATGAGGTATCAACAGAAATAACCAAATCTAAATTTTTCATAATTGCGGCCGTATCCATAAAGGCTCCCGCCTGTTCATCCACTCCGTTACCAAATGAATAAAGCTTTAAGCCCGCCACTCCCTGCGTTTGTTCCGTATGATATTTTTGCAAAGAATACAAACGAACACCCGGCAGTTGCGATAAGGGTTTAAATAATGCCAAGGGAATAGAACGTTTGGGTGATGGCACCTTAAATTTTGAACCTTGTTCATTACGATATTCAGTCAGCTCATGCTGAACGTTGCATTCCCAACAAATACCAATCTTTAATTCAGAAACAGTAGAAAGCTTCTGCTGCCAATGCTGGACTAAATTCTTATCCGCAAACAAATACGGCACCTGAGCGGGAATAGAATCTAATCTTGTTTTACACACCCGTGGCGCAGACATAAAGGGCAATTGATAATCACAAGCAGGTACTTTTTGCCCCCGTGCAATTACCTGATCAATATAAGGACACAATGAAATAATGGGTTTTAAAGGTTCATGTACCTCTACCACTACCCGCGCACCGTTATTTTTAGCAACTTTGGCATATCGCACAAACTGGAATGTATCACCAAAGGCCTGTTCAGCATGCAATAACAATGTTTTACCATGCAAATCTTGGCCATTCCATTCAGGAATTGCCCCATGAGTATGTTGTAACATACCCTTAAAGCGCCATTCATACTCCTGCCACCCTTTTGCAAGATCACCCAACTGCAAATAACAAGCGCCTTTACCAAAATGAATTACCGGATCATCTACCAAGGCTAACGCTTTCTCAAAATAGGCCAATGCATCAGATATTTTGCCCAACTCTATATGCATAAACCCTAAATTATGAAATGCCTGATAACAGGTTGGGTCTAATTGAGCTGCCTTTTTATATAAATCCATTGCAGTAGAAACCAGCTGATCATTCTTTTCTTGCTTAGCTTGCAAATGCACAATATCTGCCATGCATAAATAGGATGCATAATAATCAGGAATGTTTATAGCTACCTGCTCATAACAATCCAGTGCTTTGGCAAAATTATTTGCATCACGATACGCATTGCCCAAATTAATAAATGCTTTTGCATAATCTGGCTGCAAGTGGGACGCAAGAGAAAAGTCTGCATATGCGCTGTCCAAATTACCCATTTTTTGATGCAACAGACCCCGTTGTGCATAATTAGATGCGTAGGTAGTATCTGCTGCTATTGCTTGGGTTAGCTGATCTAACGCTTCATGATTGTTTCCCAACTGCTCCAAAGCTACCGCATATGCCGCACGTATTATATGTTCATTAGCACCTTGATACCCAATGGTAAATAGAGCACTAAAACAATCATATGCTTCTTGCCATTTTTGTTGTCGTGCATATATTTGCCCGCTATTAAAATAAGCAAGCACACAGTTGGGGTCATGCATTAACACTTCTTTATAGAGAGCTAATGCTTCATCCTGTTTTCCTGCTGCAGAAAGAGCGAGTGCATTATTAAATAATGGCTCAATAAGTGAATGAATTTGTTTTTTATAAATGTTCTTCTTCCATAAATAATAACCACCACCAAGCAACACAGACAGGCATACTACTACCCCACCAATTAATCGATTTTTTGGTTCATAGATCATTGAAATCATTATCCACTACTCCTTAATTTATTACTTAATTGCATCTATCATACTAATTCGTTCTTGATACCGCCCCTTTTTAAAGGAAGCTGCCATCCATGCATTAATACACGCAACCGCCATTTCTTGAGTAATAAAGTCAGAAGGAATAACCAATACATTTATATTGTCATCTTCTTTTGCCACTCTTGCTACTGCTTCATTCCATGCAACGCCCGCATAAATTGCTGAATATCTATTAGCAGCAATGGCCATACCAACTCCGCTCCCACAAATAAGAATTCCGGCTTGCGCTTTGCCTTGGCTTATTAGATCACATAGGGCTTTAGAGAATATGGGATAATCGGTACGATCAGCAGAATACGTGCCCACGTCATGCCAGGTGATAGCTGCAAACTGCTTTTTTATAAACTCTTTATACGCAAATCCGCGATGATCTGCTCCAATTGCAATATTCATTTGGTTCCTTTATTAGTTATCTACTATTTCTTTGCAAAAGTACTCTCTTATTACTAACTCTTTTAAATGCATACAATTCCTATTATGTTAAACTTATGCATACCAGGTAGTAGCCTAAAAAAAAGCGTACTACTTTACAAGCATCTGGCATTAAAAGATTTTTGCACAATCTCAGGAGACGTTATCATGACCAACATAGCCCCCCTTCTTGCTTGGCGATATCTGCGCCAAACTGCACATGAACCCGGCAGCAGCACAATGATTAAAATTGTTTTCTTAAGTATCGCCATTGGAAGCTTTGCGCTCGCTTTGGTCACTGCAATTATGCATGGCTTTGAAGTAGTAGTACATGAAAAAATGCAGGGGATCCATGCACAGTTAGCTATTAGATCTACAGAAAATCCCATTGACATGGACAGGTTAACCCCGGTACTGGAAAAAGAGTTCCCCCAAATTACCGCGATCAGCCCGAGCGCAGAGGAACATATACTATTACAGCCAACTAACCAAGAAAATGTAGCAGTTATGGTTATTATGGGCATTGACCCTGAGCGGCATAAAAATACCAGTACCTTGCATAAAAAAATAATAGGCACACAAGGATTGCCCATTACGTTAGAACGCGCGCTCGCACATAACCAGATCATTATTGGTGCTTCACTTGCCCGTGCCTATGCCCTTAATGTCGGTGACACGGTTAATCTTTTTTATTCACAAGATCTTTCTGCTAACGCAAGAAAAATATCTATGGATAGTAACACGGCAATTATTGGGGGCATTTATGACACGGGAATAGACGATTTTGATGCAAACATTGTCTTTTGCTCGTTAGACTTTTTGTATTCATTATTCCCCAATGCCGGAATTAGCCAAGTACAACTACGCTTAGCTCCAGGAACCAATGCCGCAACCCTTTCTACTGAACTTAAAGACCGACTAGAACTAGACGTAGTATCGTGGAAAGATCTGTATAAACCACTAGTGGAAGCACTCACTCTAGAAAAATATGTCATGTTTTTAATTTTAGCGCTCATAACGCTGGTTGCCAGCATGAATATAATTTCATTGCTCTTTATGCAAATAACCAAAAAGCGACCGGACATTGCCATTCTTACCGTTATTGGATGCACGCCACAAACCATACAGTATATTTTTATTGGTATGAGCTTACTAATCTCTGGCATTGCGTGCCTGTGTGGATTACTCTGTGCTTGGTTTACCAGTGGACTTCTAGAAGCATACCCGTGTATACAACTTCCGGATGTGTACTATGTAACCCATCTTCCCGCTAAAATGACCTTTTCTATTTTGGCGACGGTTTTTGGCATGGTGATGCTTCTCTGCTTGCTGTCTACCTGGATTGCCACCCGCGTATTACGTAACTTTTCTATTGCTCATGTATTACGATTTGAAGGATAAATAATGAAGCAATTTACCTCTGCTCTTTCATCATGGCCACTCAATGGCAAACGAGTTCTTGTTCATGGTGATCTAAATGTTCCCATGGAAAATGGAACTATTCAAAATGACTTTAGACTACGCAATATTTTACCCACTATTGATGCTATTTTGCAGAAAGAAGGAAAAGTAATTCTTATTACACACCGTGGCAAACCAACGCAACCAACGGCAGGTTTATCAACCCGTCTCTTGTTGCCATGGTTTGAGCAACGGGGCTACCGTATTGGATTTTGCCCAGAAATACCCACCGTATCCGATCTTGCTGCATTCAGTCATTGCCAAATTATACTTCTAGAAAATTTACGCTTTTTTCCCGGTGAACGGTTACATGACCGCTCTTTTGCCCAAGCATTGTTTGTCTTAGGAGATTATTACGTAGCAGATGGCTTTGGGGTATTACACCGCACAGACAGTTCTGTTACCACCCTGCCAACCCTCTACCCCCCAGAACGCAAAACAATTGGATTAGCAGTAGCAAAAGATTTAAATGCACTCTATCCCATTAGAACGCGCCCAGAACATCCCTTTTGCCTGGTATTAGGTGGCGCAAAAATTGCAGATAAATTAGAATTATTACTGGAAATTGCTCCTAAATTAGATTCAGTTTTGTTATGCCCTGCACTTTGTTTTACCATGGCAAAAACCTTGGGAATGCCAGTCGGCAATTCACTCGTGGATGATCAAGCTCAAGACTTAGTAAAAAAAATAGTACAAGAATTTGACGCACGCTCAATTAAATTGCTTATGCCATCAGACTATCAAGTTGCACGTGCAACCAGAGATGGTGAGCTGTATATTGTTCCCGCCAACGCTGTTCCTGCAGATGCCATTGGCATGTCCATAGGACCCGTTACCAGCGCTCTGTATGCACAAGAAATTGTAGCAGCACGTACCGTACTATTTAACGGGGCTCCAGGATTTGCAGATCGTCCCGCAACCTTAGAAGGGACCATGACAATTCTTAAGGCAATGGGACAGGTACAGGGAACAACTATTGTAGCGGGGGGAGATTCTATAGCGGTGACTGAACAACTTGATATGACTAAACAGATAACACACCTTGCAAGTGGCGGGGGTGCTACTATTAAGTATTTAAGCGGACAAGAATTACCAGGGCTAATTGCACTGGGAATTACTGATTAATGCATTGGGCAAAAACTTAATAACACTAATCCATTATGCAAATCATCGGGTGAAATATCATCTTTTTCATCTTTTTCATAGAGCAACAGTCCGTGATTGTCATTCTTAACGTCCCAAGTAAAAACCTCTGGACGTTGCATGCCCAATTCATTTGCAAGCTGCGCAATATCTTTATTTGCAAGTGAATGTTTAGCTTGAGCGCTTTTTTGCATGCAGCAACGAACTTTTTGATTAAAGGGCAAAGAACACAACTGTTCAGATAATTGAATTGGATCTTCTGCTGCATGGCTTGCAACCTTATGTATATCTTCACGACAAAAACCAGCAACACCCTTTATGCAATCAAAGTCAGGATTATCAACAAAATAGGCTGCTTTCTTAAAATTAAAACACCGTTCTCCACACAGTTCATTCAAAACCAAATCTGCTCCGTGCTCTGTACCATGAAGTGCAACTATTTTGCGTGGCAGATAACAAAGTGTTTGGTGAATTTCTTTGCGAGCCATGGTAGGATCCCCTTTGCATTATGACGCTTACCGACTACTTCTCCTTACCGTTTTGCCGCTATTACCAGCCCGCAAAACTTATTTACAGGCTATCACGCTTATTAAGAAAAAATCAATATAGTCCTGCACCAGATTCATTTAACCTGGTAAACTGTCATACGTATGACTTTAAAGATTCTAGAAATAGATTAAAATTGACAAAAAAATGGTTAATTTTATACATTTTTAGCAATATGTACCATACACTTGGCAATATGAGAAAAATTTTGATGCACTGTTATTACACAAAAAGGAGTCTTGTGAACCGGTGTTTACGCTTTTATCTTCTTGTAATCTTGCTTCTGGGATGCGGATCCGCAACGCTTCTAGACTCGTCGAGTAGATCATTCTTTAGACCAATTGATCCCTGCATTCCTGAATTAACCGTTAAGTATGTAGGTGATACATGCGGCTACAAAATACGGGATTCTCACATTGAGCCCTACCCCACCTTTGCCTTTGGCCCCAAAGATTTCCAAGAAGAACTATTACCATCCGGTATTATTCCACCGGTATGTGAAACAGATGCTACCGTATCTGGAGACCATTTACGTACGTTGATTGCCAATTTAATTACCCAAGTACGTGCGCGCAAAAATGAATTTACCGATTTTGTAGTGATACAGCGCAAAAATTTTAATAGAAAACGCCGCAGCGGCCTATTGGTGCTAAAAGCCAAAAACTTTCCTTATGTAATAAAACTATTTATGGAAACTCCCAAAACCTTTACAACACCCTTTGGTAAAGGAGTTGAACCAATAACTTTTTTCTATATGGCCGGTGGAACTAATAGACACTTATCTGGAATAACCCGGATAAAAAATAGAAACTATGTGGAACAACAAATTGCCAATATGCCTGAATGGAAAGATTTAATTTATCTACCCCGCAAGTGGATGTGGGTTCCTGATAATGAACCATGGTTAGATTTAACCGGAATTAACATTGGTACTGGTCCAACTTTACACACGCAACTACCAAGCGTCTATGTAATAGTGTGCGACGCCGTTGATACTAAAACTAAAATTAAAATAAACAAACATAAACGTAAGAAAATCATTATGCAATTGTGTAATGATCTGGATCTGTTTCTTGATCCCAATCCAGATAACTACGTGTTCCAACCAGCAAACACCCGAACGGGATACCACATAGCGGTACTTGATACTGAACATTTCCCAACTATTGCCGGATTTAAACAGAAAGTATACTGCAAAACCCATGTAACATGGTATGGCACCTTAATTAGTAAATGTCTGGGAGATATGTATTTTAGAACCCGCAAATACCGCAGGAACGCACAACAAAAACCACATGAATTGGCAAATCGGCTTATGCATTCATAAGTTCGCGTTCAATTTCATGCACAATTCCCTGCAGACTAATGTCTTGTTCAATGAGTTCTTCCATTTTCATTAGTCCATGCATAACCGTTGAATGATCGCGGCCACCCAAATAAGAACCAATTTCTCGCAAAGATTTGTCAGTCAATTTTTTCATAAGAAACATTGCCACTTGGCGAACAAAGGTTAGATCTTTATTTCTACTTTTGGACTGTAAATCAGATAATGAATAGGGATATCGTTTAGAAAGCGCGCCAATAATGCGGTCAGATTCTATACTGCGGGTAACGGTTACCGGAGCACGTACTAAAACTTTTTTTGCCAATTCCAGCGTAACTGGTTGTTTAGTAAGGGAAGCAAAGGCCATTACCCGAATAAGCGCTCCTTCCAATTCTCTAATATTGGCAGTAGAACGTGATGCTACAAAATCAAAAACCTCTTCCGCAACAACCTCTTCATACATTGCACTCTTCTTTTTAAGTATCGCAATTTTAGTTTCTGTACTTGGTGCATGCAGATCAGTCACTAAACCCCACGCTAGACGGGACCGTAACCGTTCAGCAATACCAGTAATGTCTTGGGGAACCGTATCACTGGAAAATACCACTTGCTTATGGGACTCATACAATGAATTAAAAATGTGGAAAAAGGCTTCTTGGGTTTGCTCTTTATTAGAAATAAATTGAATATCATCAACCAGTAGAACATCTACCATCTGGTATTTTTCTTGAAATTTATGAATCTTGTCAAAACGAATAGCGTTAATAAACTCATTCACAAATCTATCTGCCGTCTGGTAAAGCACGGTAATTTTTTTATTCTGCCGTTTCATTTCATTGCCAATAGCATGCAACAAATGGGTTTTACCAAAGCCAGAACTACCATACATAAATAGTGGATTATACAAAACACCCGGCTTTTGCGTAATTGCCTGGGCTGCTGCATACGCTAATGAATTATTGGGGCCCACTACAAAACTTTCAAACGTGTAGGCACTGTTAATATTACCAACCCGTTTTTTTTGCTGTTGCGCAAAGGCTAGGGCTGTAGAAGTATCTGCTGAGCTGGGCGCTACCAGCTCAGTGGAAAACAAGGTGGTAGATAATTCAGTGGATACGGATTTTTCTACCTCTTTTTCTACCAACTGATCAATAAATAATACTCTGGGTTCTTTGACGTGCAACAAGCGACCAACATGGGTCTGAATCAGCGGAATATAATGCTTGCAAACCCAATCTTTAACAAAGGAATTGGGCGCCTTAAGATAAACCGTCTGGGTATTTATATCCCATTGATACAACGTAATAGCCTTTAACCACGTCTCTACAACGCGGCTCCCCATCTCTTGGCTCACAATATTAAGAAACTGATCCCATATGCCGTTCAGCACGACACACCTTACCCAATGTTACCCAACAAGACATATAGTTGTACGCGCCTGTTGAGTTATAAAAAAGTTTTATAATTTTTTTCTGACAAATCTAATAATGGAATATAGTAGCATAGGATAGATACCAGCACCACTGGTAAAAAAATTATGCGTTAATTGTACGCGCATACAACGCAACACCATTTGAAATACCACGTGCTAACTCACGTTGATACGGTGCCCTTTTTAACAACTGTTCTTCTGAAGGATTGGTCAAAAAACCAAGTTCAATTAAAATAGCAGGCATGGTAGTTCCCACTAACACTTGTGAAACATTTTTTTTTATACCGCGATCAATAACGGTAGGCACAAATTCTGTTGCTTGTTGTACCAATGATGCATGCACCGTATTAGCTAGTGATTTACTCTTACTGGTGCGTTGCGCATCTATGCCATCTACCACTTGTAAGGACTGCGCAGATAATGAACTATGCTGATCAGTAAGCAATGCATTATCTAAATAATAGGTCTCTATACCACGTGCCGTATTATTTCCGGCAGCATTTGCATGAATAGAAATAAACAAATCCGCCTGTGCACTATTAGCACTAGACGTACGATAATCTAGTGGTATAAAGGTATCATTAGGGCGGGTTAACACAACATTAAATCCTTGTTTGCGCAACATGCCCGTAAGTTCAATGCCGACATTTAAACATACCTCTTTTTCTTGCAACCCAGACGGACCAATTGCTCCCAAGTCCGTACCACCATGGCCACAGTCAACCACAATGCATGGTTGCTTACTGTTCTGTGCCGTTCTTAACACCGGTTTTTCCTTATCCAATGACTTTATAAGATCGTTATTATAAAAACTAAAGACAATCCCTTTGTCCCGTTTAATAGACTCAAACAGTTGACAGCGCATTCCCACTGACGGCGTTGCACAAACAATAGTTACCATAATTCCACCTTTGGGCATTTCTGAAAGGCGCATGCGGTATAAATTGGTATTAAAACTGTTTGCCGAAGATTCAATCATTTTTTTTGCTTCTGCTGTTAAACTGGTTTGTGGCATAAAAAAGCTATATTCCGTTGCATTAGGAAGATTTTTTTGACCACGCATTTCTACCACCGGTTCTTTCTGCAAATACAAAACTACCTTACCCAATTCTAAACTATGTGGAGTTGCACTCGCAGGTGCGCGGTGATGAAAAAACTGTTTAACCTGATTACTTTTTTTTGTAGATGAAGATGCTGCGCAAATTCCCAGCGCATTCATCATAGTGATTCCCAAAATCACCCCTTGTATAACACGTATATTCATGTCCCCCCCTTACAGTTACTAATATGTTTACCTATCCTATTTATTAATTATGCATTTGTCTTTGCAGCAATTGGTTCAACCCAATAGGCTAATCTAAATGAACGTTCCCACGCCCGTACAAATTCGGCCACCGCATAGCGTTGTACCGTTTTTGCGTGATGAGAAAATGCGGGATCATGACAAATAACCTCTTGGCGCCGCGCATCAAATCCTACAACTACCAATAAGTGGCCATTAGGATATGGTTTTGGTGCTCGTAACATGCGCCCCCGTACACTTACTACCACCGGATAGCCTCTATTTAACTGATGATGCAAATCTTGGAAAGAATTAAGACGCACGGGTAAAAACCACATAGAACCTTCTGATCGCTCAAAAGCATGTGCCGTATTAAATGGCCAACTACCATATGCATTTAACCCAGTATCAAACACTTTATCTGCAAAATCTAACGGATCAATTTGTTGCTTCATTAAAAAACGGACTAACATTGTACAAGACGTAGGAGAACAAATGCGATCTTTATTAGCATGCTTTAACGCAAACTGAGAAAGCTGGGGCACTTGTGGAATGCGCACAGAAGCTAATTTTTTAAATTGTTTATCAATAGTTTCTGGCTTAAACAAGGTAAAATTAGCAACTGAAGCTGCAACCCCATGAACGTAATCTAATGAAGCGCCATCGTGTGGCATTACTTTAATACGAAATCCATCTGCAAATTTATTTTTTTCTGTTTCTAACCTAACATGTAAATATTGCGTGTGACCATCACTGGGACTGGTATAGGAACATTGCACATCTGATCCCCAATCTATCATTTTATGCCATTTACCCCAGTCTTTAGTAGTGGCGTTACGTGCTTGCACCCAAAAAGAAAAATGACCTTTTTCTGGCCTAAAAGCATTCCATGCAAAAATTAATTGAGTAAATTCCGGTACATCTGCATGCCCAAACAGAAGTGTTTGCTTATTTTTAAAGTTTAGCCGTTCTTCTGCAGGAACAATTTTATGGTACACCCAACTCCATATATCATGGGCCTGGGCAGATAATACCACAGATATCTGCAGCATAATTACTGCTCCAAATAATTTAAAACTACCATTCATCATGTAAACTCCTTATGCTTAATCGCCCCCACTCCTTTTTTGATCTCATAATCAATAATACAAACTGAATTGTTTATTTGCAATGGTCTTGTAGAAAGTATATTATTAATCAGCTCTTTCCAACACCTATGCCTATAATGCATACTATACTTAACGCTATATCATGTTAAAGAAGGAGGATCTTATGATCGCCATTCGTTATTACGTTACCGTTCTTATGAGCGGATTAATTGTTGCACATATACAAACTGCTACCGTTACCTATGGTGTGGTAGTTGTACCTGTAGCTGATCTTATGGGCGAACAATTAAAAAACAGCAGTCAATATGGTCAGTTACCGCTCAGTGGTCAAGGAGAACCCTGGCGAGTTTGCCCACGAATACATCAACTTCTCTTTAATGAAGTTGTTATTATAGAAAAAAAAGAAAACAAACAATATTGTATTCGCACGCCACAACTCTTTTTTATTACACCCAGCAGCCGCAATCCCATGAACCTCTATTGGACTCACCAAGATAATGTACTACCACTCGATATGCTTACTTCTTATAAGGTTTCACCAGATACTATTCCACAACCTTTAGGCAACACCGCGGGCACCGGCCATACTAATAATAAAGCTCAAGAGATTATAACACTAACCAGTCCATTTTACGATCCAATAACACATCTCACCTTTTCCGCAGGAACCCATTTTGTACTTGCAGATACAGCCAAAGAAGAGTCTACCTATGTAGTTTGGGCATTTGATCGTCGTAGTAAGTATGTAAAAAAAATAAACATCCCTAAAAATCTCTGTTATCGGCTAGAAAATAATGAACCACCACGAACCCGTATAAAAAAATTTGTACAACTATTAACAAAATGGGCTCATCTAGAAAATGGATTTATCCCTTATGTGTGGGGAGGATGTAGTTTCCAATTACCCCATACCTTAGATGAACTAGAAATTATAAAAAATAATCACCATGACCAGCCGGAAGTAGAAATTGTAGTCTATAAAAAAAAGCACAACACTAAAGCAAAAGATGGGTGTGATTGCGCTGGTCTGGTACTATTGGCTGCACAATCTTGCGGAATTCCCTACTTTCTTAAAAACACCTACACCTTGTCCCATTATTTAAAACCAGTAGAAAAAAATATTAATCCTGGAGACTTAATTTGGATTCGCGGGCATGTTCTTATTGTGGCTGATACAGAAAAAAACACCATTATAGAAGCTCGTGATTTTAGTGATGGGTATGGCAAAATACATGAGATAGCACTTAACAAAGTATTTAAAGATATGAACAGTTTTGATGATTTAATGGCGGCATACCGTGAACAAAAACCATTACTGCGACTTAATCATCCATTAGGAAAAACTAAAGAATATGATTCATTCAAAATTCTGTCTTTAGAAAGCGTGTGGCAGCTACAAAAACCGGGTTAATGTCCCGCTTGGGAACAATAATCTTCTACAGTCATGTTCGTAAGAACTGCATGCCTACAGAGCCCAATATCAAACCCTTTTCCCAAAACGCTAATGCCCGTTATGCGACCGTGAGCAAGCTGTACTACTGAGCTATAGGAATTGGTGGTGCAACAAACAACTTCCAGATTATCTGCATTTTGCCACCCAAGGGACAAATAATCAAACCCAAAGAAATGGGATTTAACCAACGGGATAATTCCTGGATAAGGCTTTACTGCGCTTTGAGCCATAGCCATAGCAGCCCGCATCCCCTGGTTCATGGCATCTGGCCACAAGCGTGTTGCAAGCGTACGTCCGGTTAATTGGTCCTGCGATTGAACCATATCCCCTGCCGCAAAGATTGCAGGATCATTAGTTGCAAAAAAATTATCTACTATAACTCCATACGGACCTATGGCAATTCCTGCAACTAACGCCAATTCAGTATTACTGCGCACCCCGGTGGCAATGATGACTGCCTGTGTTGGAATAGAGATCCCATTACCAATAGTTACTGCAGAAACAAGGCCATGCTTATGTTCAATTTCTCTAACCTGTTCATTTAAAAAGAGTTCAATATGATTGTTATGCATTGCAAGTTGTAGCTCACTACTCTGTCCAGCAGGCATTACATGGGGCAACAACCGTGACCCGCGCTCTATTACTGCAACTTTTTTTGAACGGTTATGGAGTGCATCTACACATTCAATACCAGTTATGCCCCCACCAATAACCGTAACATGCTGTACGTCTCTTTCATCACAGAACGCTATAATCTGTTCAATGTCAGACAAGGTATGGAAAGTAAATACTCCCCGCCCATGCGCTCCGGGAATAGGTGGTATAAAGGGAGCAGATCCAAGTGCTAACAATAACGTGTCATAACCCATTACGTGGTGAGTATCTGTTGTTACGGTCTTATGTTCTCTATCTATACTAATTACCCGCGTATTTAAAACCAACTCTATTTTTAATTCTGCAAGGCGATCCGCAGTTAATAAAAAAAGCTGATCTTCTAGCAATAGTTCACTTACGTAATCAGCAAGCAAACATTTGTTATAGGGAAGATGTGATTCCACGGAAATACACATAATACGTGCATGGGGATCTAGCTGCCGTAATTTTAATACTGCACCAATGCCCGCGGCTGAACTGCCGATTACTAAATATTTTTTTTGATCACTCACGTGATACCTTTTTTAGTTTGCGCCCAACCCAGTCTACGCTTATCCGACTACGCCATAGCGCTACGTCGCGACGGCGAGAGCTTCGACGGGCAAGCAGGATTCTGTAGAACTTCAATACCTCTTAATAATTAATTTTTTTTGCGCCCGACCCAGTCTACGCTTAT
Source organism: uncultured bacterium (assembly GCA_963698045.1). Taxonomy (GTDB): domain Bacteria; phylum Babelota; class Babeliae; order Babelales; family Vermiphilaceae; genus MFD01716-c1. The sequence goes on from OY969115.1 coordinate 122,908, forward strand.
CCGACTACGCCATAGCGCTACGTCGCGACGGCGAGAGCTTCGACGGGCAAGCAGGATTTTGTAGAACTTCAATACCTCTTAATAATTAATATTTTTTTTGCGCCCGACCCAGTCTACGCTTATCCGGGCTTTCCAGCTCGGCAAGCTTCGACGGGCAAGCAGGATTTTGTAGAACTTCAATACATCCTAATAATTAATATTTTTTTTGCGCCCGACAGGATTTGAACCTGTGGCCTGCAGATTAGGAATCTACCGCTCTATCCACCTGAGCTACGGGCGCAAATAATTTTTCATAATTATAACTCTTTGTAATCTTCAAACATATCTTTATCACCTGCTTGTCCTACGAAGCCTTGGCGTAGTAGGAAGCTACGGGCGCAAAAAATGTTATCTTAAGAATAGCTTAAGAACAAATAAATTCTGAACAACTCTTGCAACGATCAGTAGTAGTAATATTAATTCATTAAAAAAACTGGCCCTGCCAGCCGTAGTTTGCCGAGCCGGAAGGCCCGGATAAACGTAGGCTGGTGCGCCCGGTAGGGTTCGAACCTACAACCTACGGATTCGAAGTCCGTCACTCTATCCTATTGAGCTACGGGCGCACTTCTTAATTAATTTCAAATTTATCAATTATCAACGGTAATTTAACAACCATTCATCCTACGGCCTGACCTCTGAAGCTCTCACCTTCTCCACGTAGCGCTATAGCATAGTCGGATTAGCGAAAGAGGTGCGCAATTACAGTAAAACTCTAAAAAATTAAGGATTTAAGTAGCATTAGTTATAACAAAAAGTTGCTCAAAACACCAGCAGAATAACTCTATTTATCCCTTTTTTCCCGTTCAAAATAGGCTAAAAATTCTTTATTACCAGTAGCCCCTTCTATGGGAGATTCGGTAACCCCCTTGCAAGAAAAACCAAAGGCTTTAATGCCCTCCGTTATCCGTTCAATAACAGACTGGTGCACCAGAGGATCACGCACAATCCCCCCTTTGCCAACTTCTTGTTTACCTGCTTCAAACTGAGGTTTAATAAGAACAATCAACTTACCATCTGGTTTAAGCAGTTTAGATACCGCATCCATTACCTTAAGCACAGAAATAAAAGAAAGATCCAACGTTACCAAATCTACCAACTCTCCTACGGATTCCAGTGTGCGTAAATTAGTTTTTTCATGAATTATTACCCGTGGGTCACGGGCCACTTTTTCATGTACCTGACCATACCCAACGTCTATCCCATAGACTTTAGCGGCGCCATGTTGTAACAAACAGTCAGTAAATCCGCCGGTAGAAATGCCCGCATCAAGAACCACCAATCCGGTAACATCTACCCCAAAAGCTTCTAATGCTTTTTCTAATTTAAATCCAGCGCGGCTTACATATTTGGGCTCTTGAACATTCATTACAATAACTGCATCTTCAGATACGCCAGTTCCTGGTTTGGTAATCACCGTACCATCAACGGTAATCTTGCCCTGCATTATCCAACTTTGAACCTGCTGCCGGCTATACTGGGGTGCTTTTAAGAGCACCAATTGGTCCAGACGATATTTAGTTTGTTTTACCATAATTTCTTTTGTTAGCTATTTGTTAATACTTGAGCATTGTACCAGACAGAGTTCAGCCTGCCAACCTACTCCTTATTTTTTATAAGATCCTTGAGTATCTCTATTGGGCTTAGCTTTGGGATATCCCACATCAGTAGACAATTTTTTATCTGCTTCTGCCACCTTCTTGACATCCAATACCACTAACACACCACGAACTGTTGTAATGGCAACCAAGTCTTGTTTGCTCTTTGATAATGCTGCGCGAAATTCTGCTAAGGTCCTAACTTGCTGATCATTAACCGTACTAATTAGATCTCCCGGAATAATGGTTGCATTATGATCAAGATATGAACCGGCAACAACTTCACTAACTACCAACATGGGCTCATAACAGTTTTCCACTTGTGTATAGTTAATTAATGCGGAATTATAAGATGCCAGTTCTGCAACATGATTTTCTGCCAATTCCATTATTACCATGCCGGCCAAAACCTCACAATCAATTTGTTCTACTTCAGGAAATTTCTGACGAATAGAGAGTACTAACGGAGCGTCATTAATTGCCGTTAGTTCTATTTTCTTACCACTGCGATAGACAGTCAAAGTAACTTTTTCCCCAATCTGCAACCGGGAAATAAGATCAGAAACCGTGATCCTGCTCTTTTTTTCTGGCACGGTTACTTGGCCATATGCGTCTATAGTGTGTCCTTGGAACGTATACAGCATATCTCCCTCTTGCACGCCCGCCTTATAAAACAACATATCCTTGAATACCTTGCCTATATACATTCCTGCCGGTAGAGGATTGCCTAAATACATAGCCATCTCATCTGTTGCGGGTACCAACCGCGCACCAACGTGTGATTTGCGCACCAATGGCTTTGTGTTCAGTTCATCTAAAATCAATGAAATTTCATTAGCTGGTAATCCGTAGCCCACATTTTGTGCCAATGGTATTGCACCAAACGTAATACCAACCACTTGCCCGTGAACATTAATTATGGGACCTCCTGAACTACCGGGATTAACGGGTGCCGTAATATGAAACGCGGAAATAGTATCAATGGTATCTACGCCAGAAACAATCCCCATGGACCCTTTAAGTTGGTTACTACCCAACTGATACCCCATAACAAGCACCGTATCCATTGGTTGCACATTATCTGAATTTGCAAACTCTATTTCCGGGATCTGATTAAGAAACGGCTGCAGCAAATACAGGTCATCTGCAACAATAGCAAGTAAGGCAATGTCACGCTCTGGACAAATACTAACCAAACGTACCCGCACCGCTTTTTTACTTAATAATGGCATATAAATGCAAATCTGCTTTGCTTGGCTTACTACATGAGCAGCAGTAATAATGTGACCCTGTGCATTAATAATAAAGCCAGTCCCTAAGCTATCAACTGGTTCTGGAATTCTGTAGGGCTCTGCCCAATTAAAAGGCACCAGTTGTGAAAAAACCTGCACCACCGCTGGCATTACATAATTATAAAGCTCTGACCAAAAGGCCGCAGTCTCTACCAAAACAATTTTTTGCTTCATTTAGAATCTCCTATTTTTAAATTTTATTTTTTTATTGATCATAAAAAAGCCCTAAACCAAAGTTCAGGGCTTTTCTTTCTTCTAGCTATTATTGCTTATGAGCACATAGAAACGTCTGTACGCATTATTAAAATATTTATCAAACTTTGAATATCTGTTACTTGCGATTCAATTATTGACACGGAATTTTGTAAATCATCAATTCTTGTACTTGAATCATTACAACAGGCATCAATTCCATCCACAATACTGAGGATTATGCAAACTTTTTGACCTATAGTAGCGGGTGTTGGTGCAGAACGAGTAAAAACAGTTACTGTACCCATTTCACCACTAGTTATATAGCCAGTAGAACCATTGGGTGTTATGGCAATATCAATAGGCCCATAATAAATACCCATAGGATTATTTGCCACTGCTTCTATTACTGAATTGCTACTTAATTGTATTACACTTACGGTGCCACCAAGAGCATTAATTACATAGGCATATCCATTCGCAATGGCAATATTTATTGAGCCACTAAAAGTTTGCAATGGATCTGCCACTGTTTCTATTACTGAATTATTACTTAACTGTATTACACTTACTGAACTATTCCCTCCATGTAAATTAGGATTAGCTACATAGGCATAGTTATTGTCTGGTGTTATGGCAATACCACTTGGATTTTTAAAAGTATGCAAAGGATCTGCCACTGTTTCTATTACTGAATTACTGCTCAATTGTATTACACTTACTGAATTACCCAATAGATTAGTTACATACGCATACCCATTAGCAATGGCAATATCCGCTGAACCAGAAAAAGTGCGCATTGGATCTGCGACTGTTTCTATTACTGAATTGTTGCTTAATTGTATTACACTTACTGAACCAGCTCCGTATGTTCCTCCGTGACCATTAGCAACATATCCAGTAGAGCCATCTGCTGTTATCCCTATTCCTTCAGGCTTATTAAACGTATGCAATGGATCTGCCACTGTTGCTATTACCGAATTGCTGCTTAATTGTATTACACTTACTGAATTACCACTTTGATTACTTACATAGGCATATAAACCATCTGGTGTTATGGCAACTAGTGCGGGGTTATTAAACGTATTCAATGGATCTACTACTGTTCCTACTACTGTGTTGCTGCTTAGTTGTAGTACACTTACTGAATTACCAGTACCATTAGCTACATAGGCATACAAACCGTTTGGCGTTATAGCAATTCCAAATGGCCCTTGTAACGTATCATCAATATCTTGGACCGTTTCTATTATTGTATTTAATGGGCCTTGCATGCAATAACTTGCAGTAGTGGTTACCAGTATGCTGAGTACAAAACATTGCAAACCAAATCTCTTACTATTCATGTACTATTTCCTTTCTTGTAATATTCATGTGTTATGGACAATCTAATTCTATACTAAATGTTAATAGTTTGGTTGGCATCATTACTAAGAAGACCACCGTCTGAGTATCTTTTTATAGAGTTAAAAAAAGTCACAGGAAGTGTACGTAACATCTAGTGCAATAAACTATTAATAATAACTTTTTGTACTGGATAAAGCCCCAAACCAAAGTTCAGGGCTTTTCTTTCTTCTACCTATTATTGCTTATGAGCACATAGAAACGTCTGTACGCATTATTAAAATATTTATCAAACTTAGAATATCTGTTACTTGCGATTCAATTATTGACACGGAGTTTTGTAAATCATCAATTCTTGTACTTGAATCATTACAACAGGCGTCAATTCCATCCACAATACTGAGGATTATGCAAACTTTTTGACCTATAGTAGCGGGTGTTGGTGCAGAACGAGTAAAAACAGTTACTGTACCCTTTTCACCACTAGTTATATAGCCAGTAGAACCATTGGGTGTTATGGCAATATCAATAGGCAAATAATAAATACCCATAGGTTTATTTGCCACTGCTTCTATTACTGAATTGCTACTTAATTGTATTACACTTACGGTGCCACCAAGAGCATTAATTACATAGGCATATCCATTCGCAATGGCAATATTTATTGAGCCAGTAAAAGTTTGCAATGGATCTGCCACTGTTTCTATTACTGAATTATTACTTAACTGTATTACACTTACTGAACTATTCCCTCCTGCTCCATATAAATTAGGATTAGCTACATAGGCATAGTTATTGTCTGGTGTTATGGCAATACCACTTGGATTTTTAAAAGTATGCAAAGGATCTGCCACTGTTTCTATTACTGAATTACTGCTCAATTGTATTACACTTACTGAATTACCCAATAGATTAGTTACATACGCATACCCATTAGCAATGGCAATATCCGCTGAAGCAGAAAAAGTGCGCATTGGATCTGCGACTGTTTCTATTACTGAATTGTTGCTTAATTGTATTACACTTACTGAACCAGCTCCGTATGTTCCTCCGTCTTCATTAGCAACATATCCAGTAGAGCCATCTGCTGTTATCCCTATTCCTTGAGGATTATTAAACGTATGCAATGGATCTGCCACTGTTGCTATTACCGAATTGCTGCTTAATTGTATTACACTTACTGAATTACCACTTTGATTACTTACATAGGCATATAAACCATCTGGTGTTATGGCAACTTGTGCGGGGTTATTAAACGTATTCAATGGATCTACTACTGTTCCTACTACTGTGTTGCTGCTTAGTTGTATTACACTTACTGAATTACCAATACCATTAGCTACATAGGCATACAAACCGTTTGGCGTTATAGCAATTCCAAATGGCCCTTTTAACGTATCATCAATATCTTGGACCGTTTCTATTATTGTATTTAATGGTCCTTGCATGCAATAACTTGCAGTAGTGGTTACCAGTATGCTGAGTACAAAACATTGCAAACCAAATCTCTTACTATTCATGTACTATTTCCTTTCTTGTAATATTCATGTGTTATGGACAATCTAATTCTATGCTAAATGTTAATAGTTTGGTTGGCATCATTACTAAGAAGACCACCGTCTGAGTATCTTTTTATAGAGTTAAAAAAAGTCACAGGAAGTGTACATAGCATTGATTAGAATAAACTATTAGACGTTATGGATATTTATTTTTCTTCTTTACTTACTGTAATTCTTTTCCCCGTTCATCCTGACAATTCGACACTCGCCGTCGCGACAAAGCGCTTTTGGAGTCGGAAGCTCACTGGTAAACAAGGACTGTAGATTTATTTCAGGCAAAGAGAAATTTTGATTTCTAATATTGAATTATTCATTCCTAATTACGCATAAAGCTTATTAATAACTTTTACTGGATAGAGCCCCGAACTGTTGTTCGGGGCTATTCTTTCTTCTACCTATTGCTGATTATGAGCAAGAAGAGACATCTGTACGCATGAGCAAGATATCAATCTTACTTTGAATATCAGATACTTGCGTTTCAATAACATCTATAAGGCTGGTATTTGAATTGCAGCAATTAGAGATGCTTTCTACAATACTTAAAATTGTATTATCTGTAGATTGAATGTTATCAACTTTGGTGTTTACGCTGCCACAGCATGCATCAATATCTTCAACAAAGCTCAAGATAGAATCTGTTTTTGTTTGAATAATATCAACCTTGCTACTTACGGTTAAACAGCATTCTTCAACCATCATTAATAGCTGTTCAATTTGACTTAGGTTATTCAATATTTCCATTGAAAGCCCATCAATCAAGCTCACCGTTACTAAAATATTATCAAGAAGAGAATCTAAGAATGTTAATTTTTCGATAATATTGTCTATATTAGAACCAGTAAATATCTCAATAATTAATGCTAAGTTTTCAACAATATCCAAGATGCTGTTGTCTATAATGAGTACTTGATCCAACTTAGTGTTAGCAGAATTACAGCACGCATCAATGTCTTCTACAAAGCTTAATATAACGTTATCTGTACTCTGAACAACATCAATCTTACTATTTACGGATGAACAACATTCTTCTATTAAGTCTACTTTACTACTTACCACTTGAACGTTGTTATCAATATCTTCCACAAAACTTAAAATAGTGTTGTCTGTACTTTGGATTACGTCCAGTTTGCTATTTGCAGTTAAGCAACATTCTTCTATCGCAGATAACTGATTAGAAATACCATCTAATCCACTTACTGTTGAATTCTGCAAGTTAGTAACTATATCTAGAATACTTTCATCTAAACTTATCACTTGATCAACTTTAGTACTTACTGAATTGCAACAAGCCTCTGTAGCCGTTACTACATCATATATGTTATTATCTATGGTAATAATTTCATCTAATTTACTATTGGCAGTTAAGCAACATTGTTCAACCAATGATATTGCATTGTAAATGCCATCAATGCCACTTATCATAGAGGTAAATGATAAGTTTTGAACAATTTCTAAAATACTTTGATCAAGATTTATTACTACATCTAACTTGCTGTTAGCTGAGTTACAGCACGCATCAATGTCTTCTACAAAGCTTAATATAGCGTTATCTGTACTCTGAACAACATCAATCTTACTATTTACTGATGAACAACATTCTTCTATTAAATCTACTTTACTATTTACCACTTGAACGTTGTTATCAATATCTTCCACAAAGCTTAAAATAGTATTGTCTGTGCTTTGGATTACATCTAGCTTACTATTTGCAGTTAAGCAACATTCTTCTATCGCCGATAACTGATTAGAAATACCATCTAATCCACTTACCGTTGAATTCTGTAAGTTAGAAACTATATCTAGAATACTTTCATCTAAACTTATCACTTGATCCACTTTAGTACTTACTGAATTGCAACAGGCCTCTGTAGCCGTTACTACATCATATATGTTATTATCTATAGTAATAATTTCATCTAATTTACTATTGGCGGTTAAGCAACATTGTTCAACCAATGATATTGCATTGTAAATGCCATCAATACCACTTATCATAGAGGTAAATGATAAGTTTTGAACAATTTCTAAAATACTTTGATCAAGGTTTATTACTACATCTAGCTTGCTGTTAGCTGAGTTACAACAGGTATTTATTTCTTCTACTAAACTCTCTGTAGTACAAACTATAGTACCTATTGTATTTTGAGCTGCATTAGCTAGACCAAAAGTTAATAATCCGGCAATTATACTACCTTGGATAATTTGCGACTTGTTCTTACTCTGATGGAATAAATTCATTCTGCTTCCTTTTTTTGAATTAACCCATTAAACGCACTCTACTTAATTACGATAAATAACAACTCTCTCTAGCTCATTTTTTCTCCTTACGAACACAATGAAACATCCAACAATTGAATGATAAGGTCTATCTTACTTTCTATGCTAACAATGCGACCGTCTATCTGTTCTGTAATTGAAGTAAGTACTTCTATTTGAGTACTATTATTTTGACAACACTGTTCTATGTTATCAACAATGCTCAATATGGTATTGTCGGTATTTTGAACTCCATCGATCTTACTATTTGCGCTAATGCAACACGCATCAATATCTTCAACATAACTTAATATGGTATCTGATTTTGTTTGAATAATGTCCACCTTACTATTCACCATTAAGCAACATTCTTCTACCATCATTAAAATTTCTTCAATCTGACTTAAGTTATTTAGAATCTCCTGTGAAAGAACATCGATTTGACTTACCGTAATGAGGATATGATCCAACAGAGAATCCAAGAAGGTTAATTTCTCAATAATGTTTTCAATATTTGAACCCGTAAATACCTCAATAATTTGAACAATATTTTCAATAATTTCCAAGATACTATTAGAAGTAATTTGAACTTGATCAATCTTACTACTATTGCTTAAACAGCAGGCATCTATGCCTTCAACATAACTTAATATGGTGTTGTCTGTATTTTGAACATTATCTATCTTGCTGTTGGTAGAATTACAGCACTCATTAACTAGATCAACTTTGCTGCTTACCTCTAAGACGTTAGTGTCTATATCTTCTACAAGACTTAAAATAGTGTTACTGGTGTTCTGAACTTCATCTATCTTGCTGTTAGCCGTTAAGCAACATTCTTCTATTAATGATAATTCAGTAAAGACGCCTTCTAACCCACTCGCCATAACCGTGATTTGCAAATTAGAAACAATGTCCAAGATGCTTTGATCTATAGTTATTATTTCATCTAATTTGCTGTTTGCAGTGTTACAGCACGCATCTATATTTTCAACATAGCTTAGCGTGGTATTAGAAGTATTTTGAACGTTATCTATCTTACTGTTAGCACTCAAGCAACATTCTTCTATTAAAGACAGTTCAGTAAAGACGCCTTCTAACCCACTCGCCATAACCGTAATCTGCAAGTTAGAAACAATATCCAAGATACTTTGATCTAATGTTATTATTTCATCTAGTTTACTATTTGCGGTATTGCAACATGCATCAATTTGTTCCACATAACTTAAAACAAGATCATTGGTAGACTGCAATGCAGGCAAACCATTAAATGGTGGTGAGAAATTCTGTTTGCCACCAGTCATACAAGCTGAGCCAAACTGTAAATAACAATTGGTAAAATCAACTGCACTAGAGACATATTCACAACACGCATTATTAATATCGAGTAAACTACTTATACTATTAAGCTGATCAGAAATACTTATGTTAAATTCACTATTATTATTATTGATCTCTTCTACCACACTTAATATTGTGTTGCTGGTATTTTGAACGTTATCGATCTTACTGTTTGCGCTCAAGCAACATTCTTCTAGTAATGACAGCTCCGTAAAGATACCTTCTAACCCACTCGCCATAACCGTGATTTGCAAATTAGAAACAATGTCCAAGATGCTTTGATCTATAGTTATTATTTCATCTAATTTGCTGTTTGCAGTGTTACAGCACGCATCTATATTTTCAACATAGCTTAGCGTGGTATTAGAAGTATTTTGAACGTTATCTATCTTACTGTTAGCACTCAAGCAACATTCTTCTATTAAAGACAGTTCAGTAAAGACGCCTTCTAACCCACTCGCCATAACCGTAATCTGCAAGTTAGAAACAATATCCAAGATACTTTGATCTAATGTTATTATTTCATCTAGTTTACTATTTGCGGTATTGCAACATGCATCAATTTGTTCCACATAACTTAAAACAAGATCATTGGTAGACTGCAATGCAGGCAAACCATTAAATGGTGGTGAGAAATTCTGTTTGCCACCAGTCATACAAGCTGAGCCAAACTGTAAATAACAATTGGTAAAATCAACTGCACTAGAGACATATTCACAACACGCATTATTAATATCGAGTAAACTACTTATACTATTAAGCTGATCAGAAATACTTATGTTAAATTCACTATTATTATTATTGATCTCTTCTACCACACTTAATATTGTGTTGCTGGTATTTTGAACGTTATCGATCTTACTGTTTGCGCTCAAACAACATTCTTCTAGTAATGACAGCTCCGTAAAGATACCATCTAAGCCACTTGCTGCAATAGTAATTTGTATTTTAGATATAATATCCAAGATGCTTTGATCTATTGTTATTATTTCATCCAATTTGCTGTTCGCAGTGTTGCAGCATTCATTTACTACATCAACCTTGCTACTTACATCCAGAACATTACTGTCTATGTCTTCAACGTAACTTAATATCGTGTTGCTGGTATTTTGAACATCATCTATCTTGCTATTTGCACTCAAGCAGCATTCTTCTATTAATGACAGTTCAGTAAAGATGCCTTCCACGCCGCTTAAATTAACATTAATTTGTAAGTTAGAAACAATGTCCAAGATGCTTTGATCTATCGTTATTATTTCATCTAATTTACTGTTAGCACTGTTGCAGCACGCATCTATATTTTCAACATAGCTTAGCGTGGTATTAGAAGTATTTTGAACTTCATCTACCTTGCTGCTGGTATTCAAACAGCATTCTTCTATTAATGACAGTTCAGTAAAGATACCTTCCACGCCGCTTAAATTAACATTAATTTGTAAGTTAGAAACAATGTCCAAGATGCTTTGATCTATAGTTATTATTTCATCTAATTTGCTGTTTGCAGTGTTACAGCACGCATCTATATTTTCAACATAGCTTAGCGTGATATTAGAAGTATTTTGAACTTCATCTATCTTGCTATTTGCACTCAAGCAGCATTCTTCTATTAATGACAGTTCAGTAAAGATACCTTCCACGCCGCTTAAATTAACATTAATTTGTAAGTTAGAAACAATGTCCAAGATGCTTTGATCTATAGTGATTATTTCATCTAATTTGCTGTTTGCAGTGTTGCAGCACGCATCTATATTTTCAACATAGCTTAGCGTGATATTAGAAGTATTTTGAACTTCATCTATCTTGCTATTTGCACTCAAGCAGCATTCTTCTATTAATGACAGTTCAGTAAAGATACCTTCCACGCCGCTTAAATTAACATTAATTTGTAAGTTAGAAACAATGTCCAAGATGCTTTGATCTATAGTGATTATTTCATCTAATTTGCTGTTTGCAGTGTTGCAGCACGCATCTATATTTTCAACATAGCTTAGCGTGATATTAGAAGTATTTTGAACTTCATCTATCTTGCTATTTGCACTCAAGCAGCATTCTTCTATTAATGACAGTTCAGTAAAGATACCTTCCACGCCGCTTAAATTAACATTAATTTGTAAGTTAGAAACAATGTCCAAGATGCTTTGATCTATCGTTATTATTTCATCTAATTTACTGTTAGCACTGTTGCAGCACGCATCTATATTTTCAACATAGCTTAGCGTGGTATTAGAAGTATTTTGAACTTCATCTACCTTGCTGCTGGTATTCAAACAGCATTCTTCTAGTAATGACAGCTCTGTAAAGATACCTTCTAAGCCACTTGCTGCAATAGTGATTTGTATTTTAGATATAATATCCAAGATGCTTTGATCTAATGTTATTATTTCATCCAATTTGCTGTTAGCAGTGTTGCAACATTCATTTACTACATCAACTTTGCTACTTACGTCCAGAACATTAGTGTCTATGTCTTCAACGTAACTTAATATCGTGTTGCTGGTATTTTGAACATCATCTATCTTGCTATTTGCACTCAAGCAGCATTCTTCTATTAATGACAGTTCAGTAAAGATGCCTTCCACGCCGCTTAAATTAACATTAATTTGTAAGTTAGAAACAATGTCCAAGATGCTTTGATCTATAGTGATTATTTCATCTAATTTACTATTAGCGCTGTTACAACATGCATCAATTTGTTCCACATAACTTAAAACAAGATCATTGGTAGACTGCAATGCAGGCAAACCATTAAATGGTGGTGAAAAATTCTGTTTGCCACCAGTCATACAAGCTGAGCCAAACTGTAAATAACAATTGGTAAAATCAACTGCACTAGAGACATATTCACAACACGCGTTATTAATATCAAGTAAACTACTTATATTATTAAGCTGATCAGAAATACTTATGTTAAATTCACTATTATTGTTATTGATCTCTTCTACCACACTTAATATTGCGTTGCTGGTATTTTGAACGTTATCGATCTTACTGTTTGCGCTCAAACAGCATTCTTCTATTAATGACAGTTCATTAAAGATGCCTTCCACGCCGCTTAAATTAACATTAATTTGTAAGTTAGAAACAATGTCCAAGATGCTTTGATCTATAGTGATTATTTCATCTAATTTGCTGTTTGCAGTATTGCAGCACGCATCTATATTTTCAACATAGCTTAACGTGGTATTAGCAGTATTTTGAACATTATCTATCTTGCTGCTGGTATTCAAGCAACATTCTTCTAGTAATGACAACTCGGTAAAGATACCCTCTAAGCCACTCGCTGCAATAGTAATTTGTATTTTAGATATAATATCCAAAATACTTTGATCTATAGTGATTATTTCATCCAATTTGCTATTGGCAGTATTGCAGCAGGCATCAATATTTTCAACATAGCTAAGAACAGTTTCTGTTGTATCCGTAAGCGTAGCAAGAGATAATTGAATTAAACTTAATTGACTTTGAAGAATATCACAACATGAATTAGAAATAATTGGTTGTTGCATTTCACAGCAAGATTGCAACGCGCGTAAGCAATCATCTACCCTATCAATTTTGCCACAAACAGCAAGATTACCTAAAATTTTAGCATTACCATCAACCATTAAATATTCAAACTCTGGCACCACAACCACTGGAGTGGCGGCATTACTGGCGGTTGGCTTACTAGGACGAACGGCTTTTTGAATAACAGACTTGCTGACATCATTTGAATTTGCCAACAATTCGTCGGCTTGTATCATCTGATTGAATGCCAGTAAACTACCAACACACACAAAAATGACACTTGTACGCCAAGCATGACTTTGCTTCATATTCTCTCACCCTTTTTTATGGTACTTTTATTTGGGCTCTTGGTTGAACTTTAACCCCAATTGCCTCCAACATAAATCGCTTAGCTATAAAGTCAAGATTAACTTGCAGCCCCCGTAACTGGCGTTGCTTCTTTGCGCTCCGCCAAAAGCTCCTTTGCAAGAGCAGAAAGTGGATAACAATAGTCACGAGCTAATCTTGATTCTTCTTGTAACACTTTATCCCATGATAACGCAATAAATAAATTTTCTGATGCCCTAGACACGTTATCTGCAGCACGAATAGTCAAAAACTTTTGATCTTTACCTGCCTTTATAGCAGCACGAAAATCCTCAAGAGTATGGACTTTTTTGCCATTTACTTCATGGACTGTGGCACCAACTGGCAAGGCCCGCGATCTATATAGTTGTGAGGTAGGGAATATATGGGTTACTACCAAGCTTGGATCTGCCTGATTAGACATTTCCGCATACTTACTTAATCCAGAAACATTCTGACCCATAATTTGAATATGGTTCAAGGTAAGTTCCATTACCACCATGCCCGCAAAAACTTCATAATCAATCTTCTCATACCCAGGATATACCTTTCGCACTGCCGGTAATTCTATATTAGTAAACTTCACGGTAAAGTTTTTACGGGTTCCATTACGATACACTACTAACTGTATCTCTTCACCAATAGAAAGACGAGAAACATAATCTACAATAGAAACTTTATCTTCTGTCCATGGAACACTCATTTCCCCATACAGGTCAACTTTGTGGCCATTAATTTCATAGATCATATCCCCACGCTTAACACCACCACGCTCTAAGGTACTTCCTTTTACCACCTCTACCACATAGCAACCACCTGGCAATGGATTTCCTAAAAATTCAGCCAAAGCTTCTGTCGCGTTATTGAACAAAACGCCCAAAAATGGCTTACGTACTAATTTTGTCTTTTTTAAGTCTGGCAACACAATTTTAAGATCATTAATAGGAATTGCATACCCCACATTTTGGGCTTCAGTAATGCCTGCTGAATTAATACCAATAACCTCTCCCCGCATATTCACTAACGGACCACCAGAGCTTCCAGGATTAATTGCCGCGCTCGTTTGTATATAGTGATGCTCAGTACCACTAATTACACCAGTAGTACTTTTAAGAGACTGCTGACCTAACGGATAACCCAGTGCCAACACATCATCTGACCGGCGAATAGTATCTGAATCACCTAGGGCTAAATAAGGAACGGCTCCCAATACTTCTTTAATAACTTGCAAATCTTGCGGAATAACCCTTAATAATGCCAAGTCACGATCAGGATTTACCCCAATAATATCAACGTCTATAATACGCTTTCCTAATGAAGGAATTTGCACCCAAACTGCCTTTGCCTGTTCAACAACATGGGCGTTAGTAATAATATCCCCATTATCGCTAATAAAAAATCCACTTCCATAGGCGGTGCCCTGTGACGGGGTCTTATAGGGTTGCAACAAATCTATTGCTGCAATTTGAGAGAATATTTGGACAACGGTATCTTTAACTTTTTCTTGGACCGGGCGCCACAGCTGAGCGCTCGTTATAATTTTAGCCACCGTAGGCTCACCAGGAGCAACTTCCGCCGACTCTACCAATTGCGGTACAACAGTAGACATTTGGTGCTCCAAGTTTCTTTGTTTAATAAACAGAAAAACACCAATGCCAAATAAGCTTACAATTAAAAGAAACAGTACTATATCTAGAATATGATTTTTAAGATTCACGCAAAATACTCCTAACCAATTTATTTTTTATGAGGTGCCGGGGTCTAGTATACTGCAAATAGGTATAAAAACCAGGAAGATTTGTCCAAAATATTAGTTGTGCAAAAATGCATCTACCAGTAAGATTAATACCACCTTGATCTTATTTAAAAGTGCGGCTGGATATTAAAATAAATACCCTCTGCAGGAACCACAATACAGAACAATTAAAAACCTATCAGGAGCATGCAAGTGAGTACCAATCAACCAACAATTGAAACTATAGTTTCTTTGTGTAAACGACGTGGCTTTGTGTATCAGGCTGCAGAAATATATGGCGGATTAAATGGTGTTTATGATATGGGACATTTAGGCACCCTCATGAAACAAAACATTCGCTCTGCATGGCTCCGCTCATTAAAACAAGTAAGTCCCCATATCCTATTTTTTGAGGGTTCATTATTGGGCCCTAGCTCAGTCTGGCAAGCCTCTGGTCACGTTGCAAACTTCCATGATCCCATGGTGGACTGTACCAATTGCAAATACCGCTATCGCGCAGATGATATTGACCTTGCCAAAGCCTGCCCCCATTGCGGCAAAAAGGCATGGACAGAAGTTCGTCAGTTTAACATGATGTTCCAAACTCAATTGGGTGCCGCATTAGATAGCAGTTCAATCGCTTATTTACGTCCAGAAACCGCACAATCTATTTTTGTTAATTTTAAAAACGTACTTTCTACTAATAGAGTAAAACTTCCCTTTGGTATTGCTCAAATTGGTAAAGCATTCCGTAATGAAATTACTCCAAAGCAATTCTTATTCCGTATGCGGGAATTTGAACAGATGGAAATGGAATGGTTTTGCAAAGAAGGTGATGTTGCTACTTGGTTTGAAAAATGGCAACAAGCACGTAAAGCCTTCTATTTAGAAATTGGTATTACCCCAGACCGCATTAGGCTTAGACCTCATGGTCCGGACGAATTAGCACATTATTCCACCCGTTGCACCGATGTTGAATACCACTTTCCCTTTGGATGGAAGGAATTAGAAGGTATTGCTGACCGTGGTACTTTTGATTTAACTAACCATAGCAAACATTCCGGCAAAGACTTAGCGGTATTTGATGAAGAAACTAAACAATCCCTTATGCCACATATTATAGAAACATCTGTGGGCGTTGACCGCTTATTCCTCACCCTGTTTTTTGATGCCTATACGGAAGAAGCGATAGGGGAAGAAACCCGCATAGTACTTAAATTTCACCCTACCATTGCCCCCATTAAAGCGGCTATTTTGCCCTTAACCAAGGCCCTTAATGAAGGAGCATTAGAACTATTCAATAACGTAACTAATGCGGTTGAATGGCCAGTAGAATTTGATGATTCAGGTTCAATTGGTAAAAGATACCGTCGCCATGATGAAATTGGTACCCCAGTTTGCTTTACCTACGATTTTGATACACTAAAGGATGGATGCGTTACGGCCAGAAACCGTGATACCCTAGAACAAGAGCGAATTAATCTAGATCAGGTAATTCCTTACCTTACTAACCTTGTTCAAGGTAAAAAGTCCTAAAAATGTAAAAAACGTAGGAGGTTGACGTATGATAGCAGTAATTAACAGCCAGATTCAGCGAGTATACGCCTGGTTTGGAAGCCATGTGCATGGTATACATGCCCATAAGGTACTTGCAGCTCTTTGTTTTGCAGAATATTTTATCTTTTTCCCCAGTGATGCCTTTTTGGCAATCTATTGCGTTGAACGCAAGGATAAGGCCTATTCATTCGCTGCCATTGCAACCATAAGTGCCGTCATTGGCGGCATAGCATCTTACGCACTGGGTATTGCTCTTTGGAATTATGCCGGCCAACAAATCATACATAGCCGAGTACTCAATTGGATATTATCGCCAGAAAATTTCTTTTATCTTTCAGCTCAGTTTCAAAAATTCCAATGGATTGCCCTCATTATTGCAGCATTTACTCCAATCCCGTTTAAAGCGGTAACCTTGACGGCAGGGTTCTGCAACCTGCCATTGCTCCCTTTTGTAACCGGCACAATATTAGCACGTGGCCTGCGCTTTTTTGCTATAGCCTTTACCATTAAATCTTTTGGTAACTATATGCAAAGCCCATTTGGGAAATATCTTAAAGTACTTATTCTAAAATTAACGGTGGTCGGGCTTATTACCTTCTTCTGGTATATGAATAAATAAAAAAAAGAGCGGCATTTTCTAACCGCTCTTCAAATGTTCTATTCACTACTCTAACAAGATGGACGAGGACGCTGATTAGTCGGAAATAACACCCTTGCACCACCCGGCTGCTGAATTCGATTTGGATTAACTCTATTTAAGAATTGATTATAACGCCAGCGAAAAGAAGGATTGTTGGTTATCGCTTGAACCAACAACGGATCGTTTAAACGTTGCGTTGCTTGTGCAATATTACCTGCAAGAATCAATTGCCAAATTGCATCCAACTCAGTACGAATAGCGCTAGTAACTCTAATCAAGTCTGCAGATGTAGCATCCGCTCCTAAGTGATACGGATTATTCTGCATAGCGCTAGCAGTAACACACCAAAAGCTCATCAACGAAACGTAAAACAATAATTTTTTCATAAAATAGTTCCCGCAAATAATATACAAAGTACAATTTAAACACACTTTAATAATACACCAATTTTAACTGAAAAGTCAATGTTTAATTTTCAAATAGAATTCTCCAATCTCGCTATTCGCGCCCATTTGATAATCCCATATAATTCAGAAATTCTCTGCACTACCCTTGAAATTTCCTGCAAGAACGATATGCTCCTAACCATGATAATCTCTCATGATTGCAACCAAATTAAAGGAACATACGTATGCAGACTAAAAAACCAGTGCGTCTTTCGCCAGGACGCATGGTGTTTCTGTCTATTTTTGTGGCAATAATTATTGGTACAGTTCTTCTTGCACTTCCCTGGTCACGCACTCAGCCCATACCCCTGTTAGATCTTTTATTTACCGCAACATCTACTACCTGTGTAACCGGTTTATTTACTATTCCCTTGGATAGCTTTACCACCTTTGGGCAAATAATAATTCTTATACTTATGCAAATTGGGGGACTTGGTCTTATCACTATGTGGATTTTCTTTATGTCTTTATTTGTTGACCTTGGTCTCTCTACACAATTAATGGCCGGTCAGGCATTAGATATGGATACCTGGAAAAATATTAAACAGATTATTTTTTTTATTATTTGTCTTACCGTCTGCGCAGAACTTATTGGCGCATTTACCATATTCCTGTTTCTATTACCCCATATGTCTGCTTGGTCTGCAATTTTTTCATCTCTGTACCATTCAATTGGCTCATTTTGCAACATTGCACTTAACCCCCATCCCCATATAATTGCTGAATTCTTAAAAACAGGCCCTGGCATGGCAATTACCAGCATTCTCATAATTTTAGGGGGTATTGGTTTTCTTGCTTGGTTTGAAATGTACAAGGCACTGCGCGCTCGCATAGCTAACCAACGCATGCATTTAACACTAAACACCAAAATTATTCTGTATGGGACCGCAACTCTTATTTTAACGACCACCATTTTATTCTGGATATTAGAGCATGAAAACTTACTGGCAACTATGAGCTTTCCCCGCGCTATTGGAACAGCCCTATTTCATGCTATTTCAGTACGCAGTACCGGATTTTTACCCTACGGTCTAGCTTCTATGCAAGGAGCTACTATATTTCTTATTATTTTAGTTTCTTTTATTGGATCATCTCCCGGATCATCTGGGGGTGGCATCAAAATAACTACCTTCGCACTTTTTTTAGCAACTATTAAATCTGCAATTAGTGGGCGAGCATCAGTAGAAACTAGAGAAAGAAGAATTCCCAATGATTTGGTATATAAATCACTTGCAATAATTGCAATTGCTATTGGATGGATTCTTGCGATTACCTTCTGTTTATTAATTACTGAGCAATCTTGGTCCTTTGGTGATTTGCTCTTTGAAACAATGTCTGCATTTAATACCGTAGGGATAGAAAATGGTGTTACCACTACCCTTTCAACCATAGGAAAAATGTTTATTATTGCGAGCATGATCATAGGACGTATTGGTTCATTTACCCTACTGATTGCACTTAGAATTAAGAAAAAAGCTGGATTAACAGAATTTTCATATCCCGAAGAACGGGTAATATTAGGATAACGTAAAGGAATAATAAGCATGAAATTTTGTGTTATTGGCCTTGGCAGATTAGGCTACCAAGTTGCAGTCAGACTTGCTGAAAATGGAATGGAAGTCATGGCTATAGATAAAGACGAATCTATTATTGCCTCTATTCGTGACCAAGTTACCCATGCCATTTGCTTACAAGTGACTGATGAAGCCTCGTTAAGCAATGTAGGCGTAGATGAAATGGATACGGTTATTGTTGCAATGGGAGAAAACTATGCTGAATCAATTCTAACAACGGCTCTTCTAAAAAAACGACTTAATGTGCCATCGGTTATTACCCGGGCAATTAACGATATTCAACGGGACATTTTAAAATTAGTAGGCGCAGACCGGGTCATCCTACCTGAACAAGAAATAGGCATACGCCTTGCCGATAATCTGAGCTCTCCGTTCATTGATCTAAGCCGCCTAACCCCTCAATTCTCCATTAGCCAAATTATTGTTCCCCATAAATTTGTGGGTAAAACAATAGCTGAGTTAGCATTCTTTACCGATTACAATGTACATTGCATTGGACTTAAAGAAACCGACGAAAAGATTATACCTCTTGATCCACAATATATAATTAAAGCACGCGACCGACTGATCTTTGCTGGTTTCAATGATGATCTAGAAAAGATTGCGCGTCTATAATTAATTCTTTGTTGTTATAACATCAGCAAAGCCATACTGTTTTAATTCTACAACTAGTGATTTATACCCTTTGTATTGGATCGCGACAAAAGATGCTTCTTTATAAGCACCAATAACATTATTTTTTTGATCATCAATAAAAATGATATGTTCATACTGAATATTTTTGAGTTGCAGATAGGTCTTAAAATGATAAAAAAAACTTTTGCTTGGCTTTTCTATGTAATTGTCCATATCTGGAATATAGTAATAATCTATAAATGCATCCAATTCAGGAAATTTATGTTCAACATCAATTAATAACTCTCTCCAAATATTAGATGCTATTACTATTCTATAACCCTGTTTCTTAAACTTCTGAAACAAGGATATTAGTCGCGCATTCACTTCTTGATGATCAATCAATTGAACAAAAAAATTTTTAGTAAAACCTGTTTTACGCATTAAATGAATTACTAGTTCTTCTGACAATGCGCCTTCAAAATATAAGTGATACCAAAAGGGAATATTGCATAAGAGATACACATACGAAAAGAACGATTTGGAAAACAGTCCCATAAACAAAATAGTAAATATAGTTCCTATACGCGGAAATAATAATACACCATGGAGATCTAAAGCAAAAATGACCCCCGAAGGTGAATTGTTCTGTAGACGTATAATATTATTCATTATAGTCCTCAACAAGCTCCCATTCTTCATCATTTTCTACTATAGACATTTTTATATCGTTGCCGGATCGCCATGCTAAACGGTGTGGGCCATAAACCTGCACAAGTGCTTGCATAAGTTTTGATCCAACCCAATGTTGAGCTCTGACGGTCCCATTGACTAGTGTTTGCACCCGTTTATAACTCTTTTTTAATATACGTATTACATTGAATGGACTATTACGCAATCTGCGATCATTAAACTCAATTGATGACAAATCAATTTCTACTTCCTCATTATATTGTTCCATTGCATGTAGGCTACCATGAGCTAAATAGATTAAAATGAGATAAAAAAATTTCATTTACTTCACCTTTTTAAAGCAAAAATTCCCTGTGCATTACACAGGGAATTTTATCATTTTTTTGAAATCAGTGTACAGATTTAAACTGATTCAATACGGATTACCGTAATTGGTTGGCGATGGCCACGTTTAACTTGTACTTTTTTACGACGTTTAAATCTAAATGCAATCAACTTTGGACCGCGCATTTGTTTAACAATAGATGCTTTAACTTTAGTTTTAAGGAATGGTTTGCCAATTTCAAAGGCGCCATCAGCAGTCTTTCTAAATAGAACTTCATTAAATTCTAGCGCTGAACCGGTTTCGCCATCAATTTTTTCTATTGCAACTGTTTTGCCTTCAACTGCTTGGTATTGCTTGCCACCGGTCTTGAAAATAGCAAATCTATCAAATGATTTAATTTCTTCCATGGTACCTATAACCTTAAAGCTGATAATCGTTATTAATTTTTTTCCAAACGGGTCTCTTTATTGTATCACAGACCCTTTTGCGGGTCTAGCCCCTTCAACAATAATTTCAACAGAAGGTTTACCCCTGGAGCTCGGACTTGAGCTTCCAAAGGATATCAAAGGCCATTTTAGGGGAAA
Organism: uncultured bacterium; assembly: GCA_963698045.1. Classification (GTDB taxonomy): domain Bacteria; phylum Babelota; class Babeliae; order Babelales; family Vermiphilaceae; genus MFD01716-c1. The sequence continues at coordinate 144,544 of OY969115.1, forward strand.
GATCCTCTAAATCTACTGCCTTCAACCGCTCCAAAACCGCCTCTTGATCACTACTTCTTTTACGTAATGCCATAATTTGCTCCTCCAGTTCTTGCCCATCCCGGACGGCTAGCTGAGCAGGTATAACCGGTTGAAAAGCACCAGAACCTAGATTCTGCCCAGCTTGTAGATCCACCAGCAACTGTTGAGCCCTCGTTACAATTTGCTCCGGCAACTGGGCTAATTTAGCTACCTCTACCCCAAAACTACCATCTGCTACCCCTCTGACCATCTTGTACAAAAAGAGAATCCCCTGGGATGTTTTAGTACTTGAAGCGTAATAGCTTACAATCCCCGGCAATTTTTCCTGCAAATGGGTTAATTCATGATAATGAGTAGCAAATAAGCAACGGGCGCCAACCTTGGCATGTAAAAACTCCACCACCGCTTGAGCTATAGCCAACCCATCATAAGTACTGGTTCCCCGGCCAACCTCATCCAAAATAACCAAGCTTTTGTGCGTTGCCTGGGTACAAATAGCTGCTGTTTCTTCCATTTCTACCAGAAAAGTACTTTTTCCTTCCGCTAAATTATCCCCGGCACCAATTCGGGTAAAAATACGGTCCAAAATGGGCAGCTTTGCCTGATTAACGGGAACAAAAGATCCGGACTGTGCCATAAGCTGAATTAAGGCAACTTGCCGCAAATAGGTAGATTTACCACCCATATTAGGGCCCGTAATAATCCACAAGGATTGTTCATCGGTAAGTTCCGTGTCATTAGGAATAAAACTACCACCCTGGGACTCTACCACGGGGTGTCTGCCCGCAGTAATACTAATATCCCTTCCATTGTGCAAATGAGGGCGTGCATAGCCATTGTCATATGCAAGGCGGGCAAAACCAACTAGAGCATCTAAATGTGCTAATGCATGGGCCAATTTACGCAAGGGAGTAATATACGTATACACTTCTGACTGAACCCGCTCAAAAACAGCGCGCTCAATCATTTCTAATTCATTACGTGCACGCAGTATTTCACCTGCTAGGCGTTGCAACTCTGGAATTACATAGCGCTCGCGCCCTGCCAAGGTTTGTTGACGTACGTAATATTCTGGTACTAAATCTTTATTTGCATTGGTAACTTCTAAATAATAACCAGATACCTGGTTATATCTTATTTTTAATGAATTAATGCCAGTCTTTGCTTGCTCCTGAGCTTCCAAGGCCAATATGGCTTGATCACTATGCTGGGCAAGCTCGCGCACTTGATCCAACGTAACATCAAATCCTTTTTTTATTATCTGACCGTTTCCTGCTTGGTCATCTAATGCGACCTGCAATAGTTGCAACAATGGTTCAAAATCTCCCATATGCTGAACTATTACTGCACTCAAAGGCAATTGAGTATATTTGTACAACAACTGTCTTATATTGGTTAAATGCTGCAATGCAGAACGTAACGAACTATAATCATGCACCGGCGCCCGCTTAAGGGCTATACGACCAACAATACGTTCAATATCCCCAATCTGTGAAAGCAACTGTTGTAATTGCTGCAGCACGGTCACATCCCCACTTAACGCTGCAACTACGTCAAACCGTTGCTCAATAGCCCGCTGCTTAACTAATGGCCGTACCAACCATTTTTTGATCATGCGTGAGCCCATAGGTGTTACGGCTTTATCAACAACAGCAAATAATGTCCCTTTTGAACTACCATCCTGGGCATTCTTAATTAATTCTAAATTTTTTTGAGTTGCGGCATCTAACAATAAAAAATCATCTGCCTGGTACATGTTTATAGTTCTAAATTGGGATAAGGCGTCATGCTGATTTCTGCGCACATAAGCATAAAAATAAAACAGAGCGCACCGCAATGCTTCTTGCTGTTCTATCGCAGACACAATCTCTGGCGTAAATTGTGATTGCATCCATTGATGCATTACTTGTTTTTCATTTGGCTCTTGGGGATCTAATACTAAAGGTGACGTAACATACCCCCGCTTTCTGAAGAACGTTGTAAACAGGTCTGTCTGCTTACTTTTAGGAACTAATACTTCATCGGGGAAAAAACGGGAGAGTTCAGCCTCTAATAACTTTTCTGATGCCGCAGGAATAACTGTTGCATATAACTGTGCTGTTAACAGTTCGCCAAATAACAACGCCCAAGAATCTTGCATGGGATAAAAGGAAAAAAGATAAGAAGCAGACTTAGCATCTAACAACTTGGAATCGGTAATAGTGCCAGGCGTTATAACTTGAGTAATGCCACGACGAACCACCGTTCCCGGCTTGGGAAGTTCTAATTGTTCACAAATGGCTACGTTAAAGCCGCCCTTAATTAATTTTGCTATGTAATGGTCTTTTGCATGCACGGGAACACCACAGAGTGGGATTGGATCACCCGTTTTGGATTTGCCCCGCGCAGTGAGGGCAATACCTAAAAATAAGGCGGCCTGACGTGCATCTTCATAAAAAAGTTCAAAAAAATCGCCCACCTGGAAAAAGAGTAAGGCATCTTGATATTGTGCCTTAATGGTGTGATATTGTTGCATTAAAGGAGTGTACTGTTCTTGTAGAGACATTAATTTTTTTGCGTTATCAATTATGTTATTTATTCCTTACTATCTCAAAAAGTATAACTACATTTGTCTAATGTGTCATGAGAAAGCACAGCTATGATCATTAATGCTGCCAAATGACAAATAAAGCGGTTGCAGCATTTCCCTTAATATATAGAATAAATGGTAGTTTACTTATTCTTCACCAATAAACAAGGTGTAAAATGAAAAGAAAAACAATTTTCTTATTGTGCACAGCAACAATAATAAGCACTGTATTTCTTCCTGTTCAAGCCACTAAAAATCCCTTCCTAAAAAAAGGATCAATGGGAAGTAAATTACTCAATGGCGCCAAAATAATTTTAGGAATAGCAGTCTTAGGAAATTCCGGGTATGCAATTACTAAATATTTTAATCATAGTAAGAACCTATCAGAAAACGCTACCATAGTAGGACAATATTTGCTAAACAATTTTCTTAAGGTAGAAATAGAGAAACATGAAAAGGATAAGGGAAAAGCATTATCAACAGAAGAATTGGAAAATGATCAAAAAGTATTTAATGCATTCAATATAGAAACAAAACAAAGATATGGTGTCGATTTTGGGGATCTTGCAGCTGATGCCTACAGAAAACTACCCAACCCGAACCCATATAAGACAAGTGCAATCTTAAGCATCCCAACCGCATTAGCTGGGATTGCATGTATAGTAAGTGGCATCAAAGGCTTGCAGAAAGATTATCAAAAACCACAAGGAATTAAGAATTTTTCATAATAGCCACAAAGTAAAAAACTTTCCTTCCAGCTAATCGGCAAGCAGAAAAGCTGCCAAAATAAATATCTTGAAGGCAATTTAAACACCTAATTCAATAAAATTTTTGAGTTGCTGCAAAGCTATCCCACGCATACTAATCTTATTTTTTTCTTCTATAGTTAATTCTGCAAGCGTTTGCGTATGTCCATCGGGTACAAAAATTGCGTCAAACCCAAAGCCAATTTCATGATCAGGATTAATAACCCGCCCTGGTACATACCCTTCAAAAATCATAATATCATGGGGATTAGTAGCATATCCTATAACCGTTTTCCCGTGCGCCTTGGTATTTCCCAATGCTACTGCCATCTCAGTAATTTTTCTATTGCCAATGGTTTGCAAATACCATTTTATTAAGGGACCAGGTAACCCCGGAGAACCATCTTTGCTTTGCATACAATCCAAATATAACGCAGTGTCGTCTACCATAATGGGACCAGAATAATGCTCAAATGCAGCAACCAATTTTGCCGTAACAATTTCATGCATATCTAATGATTGGATCTCTGGCAAATCTACATCTAGCCCTTGCACCTGCGGAAAAAAAGCCTGAACTTCTGCAAGTTTTTTGGCATTGCCGGTAATAAACGTAATTGTTTTTTGCGCATTCATACTAAAACCCTTTTTTATGCAGTCTGGTACTGTGCCAATGTTGAATACTGCTGTTCGCTCATAAATTGATTACCTTCTAAACGTGAAAAACTAACTAATCCACGCTCAACAATAGACTCTAATTTATGTAGCTCAGGCACTAACTTTGGTATAGATAGTTTATTTTGTCCATTGACTGCAATAGCAAGCACAAATTGCTCTAATGCACTGTAGAAATGATTAACCAACGCACGTGCTTCTGGTCTATTTTCTATTGGTAGGCGTTCTAACTTATATTCCATAAAAGCTATTATCTTTTCTATCTGCTCAATAAAGGCATTCAATGCTCCGTTCAACGCAATGTTACTATTACGTTGATCAAGAGGCTCTGCACTCTCTTGTAACCCTTTAACCTGCTGCATAATTTCTGCGGTAGTTACCTTATAAAAAGCTTTAGTAAATACATACCAATTAATAGTTTCATCATGCATTATCTGTTCGTAGTAACGGTTTAGCAAATAACTGGTGAATGCCTGCGCTGATGCAATTAAAACATACGTTCCCAGTATACTAACAAGGCTTCTAGCTGGGGTTTCCTGTTTTTGAGGCTCGGCTTCCGCGATTGGTTCAGCATTTAAAGCTGACCATACGCTTTTGCCAAATATAGCAAGTTCTGCCAAGGTTATAGCCGTAGAGACTGCAGAAGCAATCCTAATCCCGCTGCGTCCCCATTTTCTTTTATTAACCATCTGCTCAATAGCTTTTTTTTGAACTTCTATACGCTCTTTAGAAACTGCCCTAAGTGAACAGAATTCACTTAGTGTTTGCTGAGATGGCTCACTAGTTAATGTTACACTAGTAGATGCCAACAATAATGCACATACTACTATTCTGCTTACGGTTCTTTTAGATACCATTGGTAACCTCTAATTTCTAATTACTATTAATTTTTTAATGATCGTTTAACCGCTCTATAATTTTCAAAAGATCCAGTAATTTTTTCCACCGGATATTTCTGAGCATTCTGTTCCATTTTTTCTTTATATGCACTACTTACATCAATATCACACACATTCGCAAAACTGAGCACATATGACAAAATGTCCGCCAACTCACGTTCAATTTCTTGTTTATCTTTTTGGACTATTTTTATTGATTCTTCATTATCTGTAAATTGAAATTTCTCCATTAACTCTGCTGCTTCTATCGCAATGGACATACTCAAGCTTTTGGGATTATGGTGCTTGTCCCAATTGCGTGCTTTAATAAACTGGGCCATATATTCTTTTAATTCAGAAATAGTTGTAGTTTTATCAGTACATTTTTGAACAGTTGCACAATCTTCTTTTAACATTATGTTACCTATTTTTTCTTATTAAACAGTAATTGCAAGTAATGACCCGTATAGCTTTGCTTCACCTGGGCAACCTCTTTTGGGGTTCCAGTAGCAACTACCATTCCACCTTCATCGCCACCTTCTGGTCCCATATCAATAAGGTAATCTACTGTTTTTAAAACATCCAAATTATGTTCTATCACAATCATGGAATTGCCTTTATCAACCAAACGGTTCAGCACTGCAAGTAGTTTTTCAATATCATTAGAATGCAATCCAGTTGTTGGTTCATCCAATATGTACAACGTATTATTGCCACGTTTTGCAAGTTCATCAACCAATTTAATACGCTGCGCTTCACCACCAGATAGCGTGGATGATGATTGGCCAAGTTTTAAGTAATCAAGCCCAACTTCACACAGTAATGCCAAACGTTTGGCAATAGTACTATGTGCCGCAAAAAATTCTTTAGCTTCATATGCGGTCATTTCCAATACATCCGCAATATTTTTGCCTTTGTATAAAATTTGTAAGGTTTCTTTGTTATATCGCTTACCTTTACAGGATTTGCAGACAATAGTTACTTCTGGCAGAAAATGCATTTCTACCGTAACGGTACCGTCGCCTTTACATTCAAAACAACGCCCTTCTTGTACGTTAAAGCTGTAACGCCCAACAGTGTACGCGCGCGCCTTACTTTCTGGTAATGATGCAAAGAGCTTTCTAATATCATCAAACACACCCAGATAGGTAGCAGGGTTAGAGCGTGGCGTTCTGCCAATAGGACTCTGATCAATTACCACTAAATTCTGGATGGATTCTGCACCTTTTAAATCTCCATCGCGATCACCACCACGCGCCTTGCGACTAAACCCGCCCAGGTCACGTTGCAATGCAGGAACCAGTTCCTGCATAATCAGGGTACTTTTACCTGAACCAGAAACCCCTGAAATGCCGCAAAAAACACCTAATGGAAACTTAACGGTCACATTACGCAAATTATTTTTATGCGCATCCTCTAAAACCATAAAACCTTTAGGAGTACGGTATTGTTTTGGAACTGCAATAAACCGCTTGCCACTTAAATAAGACCCCGTTAAGGAATTAGGATTTTTTTCCAATTCCTGGGGAGTTCCCACCGCAGTAATACGGCCACCAAGTACACCTGCTGCTGGTCCCATATCTATAATATAATCAGCCTGTTCCATAGTATCAGTGTCATGTTCTACCACAACAACGGTATTACCCTGATCACGCAGGGCCTTTAAGGTATTAATTAGACGGTCATTATCACGTTGGTGTAAACCAATACTCGGTTCATCAAGAATATATAATACCCCGCTCAACGCAGACCCAATCTGAGTTGCTAAGCGAATACGTTGTCCCTCACCACCAGAAAGGGTACGGGCCTTACGATTAAGGGTTAAATAGGACAACCCAACGTTATACAAGAAATTTAAGCGATTAATAATCTCTTTAATAAGTCCCTGTGCAATCTCGTGGGACTTTTCATCCAGTTTTAACTGTTTAAAGAATTCAAGTTGTTGCTTTATAGACATTTCGCAGACGGCATGAATATCCGTACCACCTACGGTAACACCAATAGCATATTTATTAAGACGTTTGCCTAAGCAGCTTGAACAGGTATGTTCTTTTGCATATTTAGGACCAAAAAAATCGGGATATTTTGCCTTCCAGGCATCGGGATCATTTTCACTCCACGGCCACTCTTGAATTATTCCCAACCCTTGGCATTGAGCACAGGCACCAATGGGAGAGTTAAAGGAAAACAAACGTGGTTCTAATTCTGGCACAGAAATAGAACATTCCATGCACATGCGCTCAGATGAATAGCGGTATTCTTTGTCACCAACTATAACTTTACATGTTCCCTTGCCATATTGGAATGCGCGCTCTACCGCTTCAGACAAACGGGCTCTGTCATCTGCGTCTCCGGTAGCTTCCAAAGAATCTATTAAGATATCAATACTATGCTTGTAGGTTTTCTGGAGCTTAAGTGCTTGAATTTCCGCTTCTGAGGTAAACTTATACTTCTGGCCATCTATTTTAAAACGGTAAAAACCGGTTTGGAACAATTTTATAAGATCATTAACAAACTCACCCTTTTTCTCATGGGCAATAGGAGCTGCTATGGTAATAACGTTATTTTCAAAGCTGGTAAGAATCATAGAAGTAATATTTTCTGGAGATTCTGCTCTAATGGGCAACTTACAGTTTGGACAATGCACAACACCTATACGAGCATATAACACCCGCAAATAATCATAAATTTCTGTAATAGTACCAACCGTAGATCGGGGATTAGAGCCCACGGTCCGTTGTTCAATAGCAATAGAGGGACATAACCCTTCTATATGGTCCACATCTGGCTTTTTGGCAATACCCAGGAATTGGCGGGCATAGGAAGACAAGGATTCCATATAACGGCGTTTGCCTTCAGTAAATAGGATATCCAAGGCCAAGGAACTTTTACCGGAGCCAGACGGCCCTGTGATCACCGTTAAGGTCTCTTTAGGAATGGCCACATCTATATTTTTTAGATTGTGCTCACGAGCCCCAAAAACCTTAATCCAGCCATTTTTTTGATTTGGTTTAATTGTCATAAATCCCCCCAGAACGTTACTTTATTAAAAAAGTTCAATTACTACTTTAATTTATTGATCAATAGTATAAAGAATACCAGAAATCACAAAAAGCACCAAATACCCCCTTAAGCCTATCCCTCAGACTAGGCCAGAACTATTATATTACAAATAAAATTAATTTAGGTATTTTAAAAAGGTATTTTATGTGGTATACTGCTTATGAATGTAGAAAATCTAGGCATTCTAATCAATTTACCGCTAGTGGGGGATTTTATGAATATTTTTAAAAACTATTTAATAGTAGCAATCTTTGCAACCGCAACCTGCACCCAGGTGTATCCGGTTACTCCTTATGAATTTATTCGCAATTACAATCTTCCCCTTGTCCACAAAGATGAATACCGCTCTATTTACCAAATAGGCAGCATAACGGACCTTGGCGGTTGGACCTGCGGCTTTTTTACCCTTAAAAACGCACGTGATCTAGAAAGTCTTATGGGATTCAACAAACCCTGTGATATTAAACAAGAATGCAATAATTACGTCGACGACAACGGCATAAAGCCTGGCAATGGCTTAAGCAATAAACAAATGGTTTCACTTGCTGATCAAGTAGTAAAAATAAAAAACTTTAATGTGCTTCATATTAATGAGCAAGATCAGGTATCGCTCATGCCAGAATCAGTTCTTTGGAATGTGTACAAAGCGAGCAATATTAATGCAATATCCTCTATTGTTTCTACTGACAAACATAATGTAGAAGTAACTATTCAAGCGCCATTCCACACTACCCAAGAACAGATTAATAAAACCGTAGAAAATGCAGTACACACCGAACTATACGAAAAATTACTCAGCCTTAATACTGTCTTAAATAAGCATGAAAATGCCGTTCTTAACTTTGGATGCATCTTAGAAGATGAAAAACACGTTATTCTGGTTTCTGTAGTTCAACTAGAAGGTACTCATAGAGCGCTATTTGTCTATGACAATTTAAATAAACTCTATAACTCTACACCATCACGTAACCATTTTATAAATACACTCTATACTATTTTCTGTGCATAAGAATTCCGATTGACCATTTTTTATCCAAACCAACCATTGCTTTTTACCCCAAAATTCGTATACTACTTAGCATTGATATATGGTGAATGTAGCTCAGTTGGTAGAGCATCAGGTTGTGGCTCTGAGGGTCGTGGGTTCGATCCCCACCATTCACCCCAAATACTCCCGTCTAGTAGAATATAATTCTTAATTAGCATTTCCTGAAAGGTACAAAACAATGATCAGCAAACTCATTTGGAGCGGCTTATTAATTGTTCTTGGCATTTCATTTATGATGAAAGCCTTCTGGGGAATTGATATTCCCATTTTTCTACCACTTATAGGCTTTTTCTTTCTCTATAATTGGTTTTACCATTATTTTTGCGCTTTGTACTATTAACAACTCTTATCAAAACAAAACTTAAAGGCGAAATAACCTAATACGGACGCAAAACTACAATAGATCTTGCCCGCCGTATAAAACCAGAAGCTAATAGACTAACCACCATATTCTCTTTTCTTGAAAGGATACAAAACAATGATCGGCAAACTCATTTGGGGCGGCTTATTAATTGTCCTTGGTATTTCATTCATTGTTAAAGCCTTCTGGGGAATTGATATTCCCATTTTTAAACCGCTTATAGGCCTGTTCTTTCTCTATCTTGGTTTTACCATTATTTTTGCTCCTTCTACCATTAACTATTCTTACCAAACCAAATATGAAGGCGAAATAACTCAAGATGTACGCAAAACCATCCATGAATATAATGTGGTCTTTTCCAAGCAAACCGTAGACATTTCACATATAAAACCAGAAGCTGACAGACTAACCACCGTTAAAATAAATACCGTCATGGGCTCTACCATAGTAATTACTAATCCCCAAGTGCCTACCAGATTTATTGTCAGTACCGTTCTTGCGAATGCAGAATTACCAAATAATTCAGTTACTCCTATGGGGAATGCAACATTCCAAACGCATGGTCCAGATGTTCAACCGGTTCTAGAAATTCATCTTACAACCGTTCTAGGATCTGTAACAGTTGTACCAGAAACAAATTAATATAGTTCCACGCAATAGTAACGCAACATTAGATCAATTTTTTATACAACTTTCACTTGCAATCCATACCAAAAACCGTTACATTACTTTACAGATTCTTTAAAATCCAGATCGTTTTTTGTGTCGGGGCGTAGCGCAATTGGTAGCGCACTCGCTTTGGGAGCGAGGGGTTGCCAGTTCGAGTCTGGCCGCCCCGACCAGTTTATATGTACCGGAGAAGTAACGTAGTGAAGATCCTATCTCTCCCCCAAGCATCTTGTACATCATTCATCCTATGAATACTAACAATAAAACCAAACTTTTTGGTCTTATTTTTCTTTTGGGAATAATTAGTTTATTTGGCGATATAATGTATGAAGGCACCCGAAGCATCAGCGGCCCCTATCTAAAATTATTGGGCGCAACTGCATTTTGGGTTGGTTTTATTTTTGGTCTGGGTGAATTTCTTAATTACGCACTGCGCATTATCTTTGGTTACTTGGTAGATACCACCCAAAAATACTGGCTCTTTATGTACATTGGCTACGGACTTCTCTTTGTTGTTCCGCTACTCTCTTTTGCCAATACCTGGCATGCTGCCGCCTTTTTAATGATAATGGAACGGGTCAGCAAATCCATTAGAAGCCCTGCTAAATTTGCCATTCTTTCATTTGCCTCACAACAAATAGGCACCGGTCTTGGTTTTGGCATTCATGAATTTTTAGATCAAGTAGGAGCCTTAATTGGCCCACTCTTTTTCTCCTATATGCTTGCAAATAGTTCAACTAATACCCTCACTGATTACCAACACATTTTTTCATATTTTTGGCTATCATATCTCTGCATGATTATAGTTCTCATTACGGTTAGATTATTACTTCCCCAACCAAGGCAACTTGAAACAGAACCGGTAACTAAACAAACTATTAAACCAACCTCTTTTTCTGCACACGTGTACTTGTATCTAATTTTCATAGCAATTGCCACGGTAGGCTTTATAAATTTTGCGCTGATTGGCTATCATCTTAAAAAAACGGGAATAGTCCCCGAATGGCAAATTCCGTTACTCTATTCTCTGGCAATGGGCATAGAAGGATTGTTTGCAATTGGTACGGGCAAATTCTATGACATTCTTAAAAAGAGTGTTGGATGGCAACCGGCAGCTACGCATATCTTTGTTCCCAGCATTCTACTTTCTCTTTTTTTACCCATAGCAGCCTTCTCCGACAACCATTGGTTCATTTTTACCGCAATTATTTTATTTGGGCTCATTACGGGGGCACAAACGGTTGTACGCGCCCTACTTGCAGATATAGTACTCCCTCAACAGCGTGCAACTGCCTACGGCATTTATAATATTCTCTATGGCCTTGCGTTGTTTATTGGCGGTTCTTTTTTGGGTTTGCTCTACGATATTGCACCTTGGACTGCCATAGTTGCTGCATCAGTAATACAACTAATTGCTCTAATTTTTTTAGTAATTATTTCTTGGTATCCATTACAAAAAAGCAAAGAATAATTAACACACTATTGCATCTCTACTAAAGCCCATGCTAAGGTAATTGCACTTATCTTACAACCGTCCTTTTAAGGAGGTTCTAATGCCCTATTATATTCGTAAATCATCTGGTAACACTGAACTATTTGATACTAATAAATTACGTCGCTCTCTGCAGAAAGCAGGAGCGCCTAATGCACTTATTACCCACATTATTGATGAAATCTACCGTCAAAAACCCAAAAGCAGTAATGAAATTCATGAATTAGTGGTTCGCATGCTGGAAGACCAACAACAACCAATTGCCGCACGCTATAACTTAAAACGAGCCTTAATGGAATTGGGACCCGCAGGGTTCCCGTTTGAACAATTTGCCGCACGAGTACTGGATGACATGGGATACCACACTAAAACTGATCAAATTGTTCAAGGGTTTTGCATTGATCATGAAGTAGATGTTATTGCCCAAAAAGACAACCAACGCATAATCGTGGAATGTAAATTTCACAACCAATCAGGATTAAAGTCAGACGTTAAAGTAACACTTTACATTCAAGCACGTTTTGAAGATGTACAAGAAGCGTGGAAAGAAGAAAAAGGAAGTTCAAATCAAATTCACCATGCATGGATTATGACCAATACCAGTTTTACTGATCAAGCAATACAATATGCGCTGTGCAAAAATATATCGCTAACCAGCTGGAACTACCCAGAAAATAAAGGGCTGGCGCATCTAGTTGACTACTATGGCCTGCACCCCATTACCGCATTAACAACCCTTTCCCATAGACAAAAAAGATTGTTTATTGAACATGGCTTTGTATTATGCAAAGATGTGCTTGATCATGTTTCTGTACTGCGAACCGCCGGTTTTTCAGAAACGACCATACAAAAGTTAATACGAGAATCCTTGGCAGTATGCGCCTTGCCCCATGGACAGTAATAAAATGTTTAGAATTAAAAACACAATTACTATAGAATTATCCTGGTACCGTTACAAAAGATCACTATTTTACCTACTAAAAAAAGGTTTCTATGCGTTTGTTTTCACCACAATCATTAGCCTTATTTGATTGGATAAGCGTTGGATTGGTAGTCCTTTTAGCATGCATTGGATTGCTGTTTGTTTTTAGTGCTACCTACACACCAGAAGTTCCCCTCTCTCTCTTTTTTATAAAACAAGCAATGGGAATGCTCAGCGGAGTCTTAATCTATTTTATATGCTGCATGCTCGACCACCGAACCTTAATGCGCTTAAGTTATTTTGGCTATTTAACCGTGATTGGACTCTTGATCTTTACGCTTATTAAAGGAAGCATTGGCATGGGCGGCCAGCGGTGGATTAATCTGGTAATTTTTAAATTTCAACCTTCTGAATTAGCAAAATTACTGTTCCCTGGGTTATGCGCCTATTACGTATTTACCCATCGCAAAGAACACCGGCTTGGATTTAAAGATTTTTTGCCATTGCTGTGCATATTAGGTATTAGTTTTATTTTAATTTTAAAACAACCAGATTTGGGAACCGCTTTAATCATCACCTTCTCTGGATTAATACTTATCTGGCTGGCGGGCATGCCCCGTTGGTTTTTTATAGCTGGTTTTATTGGATCACTATTAGCAGCACCAATTTTATGGCATGGCCTAAAGGATTATCAAAAACAACGGGTCGCCGTCTTTTTAGGTTATGGGGACATAAAAAAAGAGCGCTACCAAATTGAACAGGCTGCAATTGCCATTGGCTCAGGCGGATTATGGGGAAAAGGATTTATGAAAGGAACACAAAATAAATTACGTTTTCTGCCAGAAAGTAGGACCGACTTTATTTTTGCCGTAGTTTGCGAGGAATGGGGTTTTGCAGGAGCAGCATTTATTATCTTCTTATATTTAACTCTGTTTACGCGATTATTCTTTCGTATTGCCAGTATTGGGGTACCCCATGTACAATTACTAGCAGCAGGAATTCTAATGCATATTGCCCTGTCTACCTGCATAAACTGTGGCATGGTAGTAGGATTATTGCCCATAGTTGGCATTCCATTACCACTCATGAGCTATGGATTAAGTAATTTGTGGATTACCTTCGCAAGTTTTGGATGGCTGCAAGGTATTATTATGCAGCGCCAAGAATTAGATTCTTATGGGACCGTGTATAGAAATAAAATTTCTACAGTACGCGTACTTTCATGATAAGCATCATACTTTGATGAGCTCTACTAACCATTAGAACCAGCGAATATGATTACATTGGCATTGTTAAAAAGGATAACCTACGGAAATTTATGAAAATAGAACAACCACTTGAACTGATAACTCTGCAAGAAACTCCCGAAGAACGTGCACATGATTTTGTGCCCACCTCATTTGATCACTACTTGGGACAAGAAGAACTTAAAAAAAAATTAAATGTGTATACCACAGCAGCAAAAATGCGCGATGAGCCACTTGATCATTTGCTGCTATTTGGACCTCCTGGCTTGGGAAAAACAACACTGGCACAAATTATGGCTCATATAATGGGGGTACACATTAGAATCTGCAGTGGGCCTATGATGGAGCGCACTGGGGACGTAGTAGCAATTCTTTCTGGGTTAGACCCCAAGGATATATTATTTATTGATGAAATTCATCGCATGCCAAGCAATGTAGAAGAAGTATTATATAGCGCCATGGAACAGTTCCGTGTAGATGTAATAATTGGCCAAGGACCAGGTGCTAAATCCGTTAGCTTACCAATAAACCCGTTTACCTTAATTGGCGCAACCACCAAAAGTGGTATGTTGTCGGCACCATTGCGCAGCCGATTTGGTATTACTGAACGTCTAGATTTTTATACCGATGAAGAATTAAGAGACATTGTACTGCAAAGTGCACAGTTTCTAAAACTTACACTATTGCCAGAATCTGCATTGCTTATTGGCAAATCTGCTCGCGGAACCCCGCGTGTTGCAAAAAAAATTTTACGGCGTGTTCGGGATTTTGCCCAAGTGCACAATGAAAATATTGCAACCCCAGATTTGGTAATAGAAGCGCTTAATTTCTTAGGCATAGAAGATACCGGACTTACCAAATTAGACAATATGCTATTAAAAACATTAGTAGAAAATTTTAACGGTGGCCCGGTAGGATTGGAAACGTTAGCATCATTAATTGGTGAAGATGCAGAAACTTTAGAAGCGGTCTATGAACCATTCTTACTGCGCAAAGGTCTACTGGAAAAAACCCCGCGTGGCCGCCAAATCCCACACAAACAGCTCCCATTCCTTAAAAAGAAATTCTTGGGACAGGAAACCTTGTGGTGAAGAGGATTAATTTTCTACAGTAGTAATCGATAGTATAGTTTTCACAAAAAAAGGAACTCTATGTACCCACGATTTCATTTTACTTTTTGTATCTTAATTCTTATTTATTCAACAACTTCTGCTTTCACTATAAAAAACGCTGACTTATTACGAATGAACATTCAAAAAGTTCTTGAAAATTCTATTCAAATACTTGATCCACATTTTGAACATGTTTACGTGATATCTGAAGGCAAAGAAATACCAATGTATGAATATGAAAAGAATTTAGAAGAAGAAGCTGAAGAAGTAATAGAAGAAACACCTTCAACTCCTGAATTGCAGGGACTTGGCGAAATGCCTACCTTAGCTTTACCATTTACAACTACACGTAAACCGGCAAAAGCAAAAGAAGATATTGATTACATACGCAAAACGGTTGAAGAGCAATTACAGAGTGTTAATTTCTTAAAGGCTATAAAAGAAAAAAATGAAGAAAAAAACATTAAAAATCTTTTGGTACGTCTAATCACTAACTGGTTGGAATTCCGGTACAATCAATCTGAACTCTTTGCATGCCCTTGTATGCAACCAGTCAACAGAATCTTATTGGCACTTACTATTATTAATGATGCTCAGCAAACCTTTAAAGACCGCAATCAGAAAATAGTGTACACCTCTCTTGCATCTGGATCGCTATTGCAAGATTGGCTAATTCTCAAAGAATTAATATCGGAATTTAACAATATAGAAGTTAATCTTATTGATATTGGATATTTAAGCCCTGCTGAATACCAAAAGCTTGCTCGTGAGAAAAAAATAACTGAATTAGAGCAAATGATGCTTGATGCATTACTTCAAACTGAAGCTTCTACGCGCCTACAATGGATCCCTGCTGCAAATAACCGAGCATGGAACCATATCAATTTTATTAATGATTATCTGTTTAATACCAGCGGTAATGCGATTACCAAATTCAAAGAATTGATCACTCAGATTGCTCCCCATACAAACATTCGTATCTTTGATAGTGCGTATGAGTATATTAGACGGCTAAGCTTAATTGCAGAAAAACCAAACATTGATGAACGCACTAATATTCTTCTTTTAACAGATCCAAACGTTGGTTTTTTTGGCATTGAATCTTATCCAAGGGATGCAAATGTGCTTATTTTCTGGGATAATAATCCAAATCCGCCCTTTATTATCTTTATGCCGCATCATGGACCAGCTCAACTCTTACAACTACGCCTCACACTCAAAAATTCAACTATTAACAACATAAAATGTGCCTTAATTGATATTCTCTTAAAAACCGGTGCAGATAAAAAATACACACCAAAATTAGTTCAAGAACTGTTGAGCAATAGTTATATTGAAAAATATATTCAACAGGTAAAAGATGAAGAATTAAGCCAAAAACTAGCTGAAGCCAAATTATTGGTAATAAGAGAAATTGCCAAATCATTTCCTGAATTGTTAAAAGCCAAGCCAGAAGAATTAGGAAAAACAACCAAAGAAGAAGACGAAGAAGAAGAAGAAATAAGCACTGGTCTAACATTACCAGCATCATTCGAATTACTAGAACTTAATAATTCAAAAATCCTTCTCAGCTTTGGGTCAGATGCATACATTTCATTTCAAGATTTGATAATAGAATCATTAGCACCACAAAACCTTGTTTATACACTTGATACTAAAGATCAAACCATACAATCCAAAAATGATGATGTTGTCACCAAAATAAATACCACTGAATACAAAAAAATAGATATTGTAACATTCAAAAGTAATCGAACATATACCACCGGAAAACTATTTGGTGATTATAGCAAAAATATGCATTACAATACCATACCAATAAAACTCTGCTCACCATCAAAAAAATAGAAAAAAACTCTCTTTTAAAAAAAGAGAAGGTGACTTCTTAGAATGCCTTCTCTTTTTTTACTACCAAAATGCATTGCTTAATCTTTGTCCAAAACACTCTAAAGGATTAATAAAAAAACGCGGCCGCCAAATCCATCACAAACAGATCCCATTCCTTAAAAAGAAATTCTTGGGACAAGAAACATTGTGGTAAATTAATTGATCATTTATTTAAATGATCAATTAACAACTTTGAATACTCACGAGCTTGGTTTAATTTCTCTTGATATGACTTTTTCATGGGGATTTCGTTTAAATAGTTATCTATATACCGCGCTCGTATTTTCATTTCTTCAACTGAGTATTTAGATAGATTTTTAAGCAATAATGCAATCTGTTCACTTAACGGTCCTTTAGCACCAAACTCCCGGGAATGACCTTGTAGCGTTTCAAGGTTCTCAAAAACGGGACATTTTTCGGTAGAAATTTGCAAGCAAGCTGAACAACTGTTATTACTATTTTTAGGCTCCACAACAACTTCAATTGGTTGCCTTGCATAATTAGTATTAGAATCACATTTGGCTTCTGCGGTTACCTTAAATCGAACAGATTTAGTGGTCTTTTCTGCATCATTTTTCTTTAGGGCTGATTTTAGGTGCTGTGCTGGTGTTTCTTCCATGCTAAACGCATTAGCAAAAAACAAAAAACTGCACATTACTATCAACAATTGACTGCGAACTACAAAATTCACAAACATATTCATACAATTAACCTCATTTAATTTAAAGTACAAAAAATATAACCAATATTTATTTTACGCATTCAAATTGAAATAGTACCAATAGAAATCACTCTGTCAATAGCACCCATGAATAGTAGCACTATTTTCAATTAAAATTATTACTAACAGTAATTATATCAGAAGGTGCATCATCCGTCAACTGGCCAAAAAACAATCAAAAAACTGTATAAAAGAGCTACGCCAGTATTATGGTTAACGTGTTTTTCACAAAAAATGATGTCTTTATCAAAAGAATGTGAATTACATAAAAAACAATATTATGAGCTCTAAAAGTAACCTCATTTATATAACCGGAAAAAATGTTCAGTAATTAAGAAAAAAATGAACATTACGGTGCGATTAAAATAATACCCAGTCACTGCTTAACAAATCCTTTATTTACAACTTTTTCAATTCGGCCTTTATAGCGTCCAGGATCTTTGAAAAAACATTCTCTATCGATTTACCAACATTACTAAAATCAAATTGCTCATCTTTAACATTAAATGATATAGATTTTGAAGCTATATTAACTTTTCCAATCAGGGTGATTTTTGGGGTTTTTCCTGCTTTTAAATCTGCTCCAGAAAATGAAATCCCGGCTTCCGTTAAATCAAAAGTTTTTAAGGCATCTGCAAGCGTATTTTTTGCTTTGTCAATATCATTTCCAACAGCGTTGGCAAAATCGCTTGTTATTTTATATTTTTGATTAAGGGAATTGAGATTATTACTTGCGTCACTAATTTCTTTTTCTGCTTTTTTTACTGCTTCCTCTTCCGCTACTTTTAATTGAAGAATAAGCTTATCTTTACAAGCTTCCACTTGCTTAGGACAATTAGAATCTAGACAACAACGAGTTGCGTCCCGTAATTGCCGAGCATTACGAACAATATCAGAACTCAATTTAGATTGAATATCTTTAGTTGCCTGCTGAATTAGATCATTTGTCTCTTTAAGTTCTTGCCCTACGGCGTCTTGAATTTTTGTTTTATTCTTTTTTAATTGATCAACAAGTGTCTGCGTTATACTCTTACCTTTGATATTAGATTTTAGATCATACTTAATATAAAATTGACTAAAATCATCAACAACCAGATTTAAATCAACTAAAGCATCAAATAATCCTTGAATATCTACATCCAATTTAGCAGCTAGACCTTTACTTACGGTAATAGTAGTTGTATTTACTGTACCAACACTATTACCCGGTTTACTTGTAGTTGTGCCTGGCTTTGCAACATCAAAGCTAAAGCCATCGGAAGTGGCAAGAGCAAATTTAGAATCTTTTCTTACTGATACATTTGCCATTTTAAAATCATTAATTCCTTTGCCTCCAGTTGCAATACTCAAATGATTAAAGAGCACTTTAAGTAAGCCCGTTATTGAGAGATCTTTATTTAGATTAAAATATAATGCGCAATCAAGGCTGTCCGTACCAAAGGAAATTTTAAAAGCGGTGGTGAAATCGACAACTTGATTATCAACGCTCAGATTCAATCCAAATCCCAATCCAAAACCCGGAAGCAATTTTGATAAATCAAAAGATCCATAAATCCATGGAACACTGAGAGTGGCTGCAAAATCGCTATTTGCAATGCTGAGAGTATTTTGAAGTTCAATTGTAGCTTCTAATTTAGTTTTAGCTATATCACCGGACAATTTAAAATCCAAAGGATTCTGAACACTTGTAAAATAAACAAATATATCTCCTGACATTCCAACCGTAGGGCTATCAGATAACGTTGCCGAAAATTGAGCGTTGTTGGAAATAAGTTTTTGCACAAATTTAGTAATAGGAACTTTTGGTAAATTTTTCTGCTGAGCTATTTGTTCAAATGTTGCAAAATCAAGATTTATGGTAAGAGGAAAACTAATTACAAACCCCACACTAGAAGGCAATAAGTTTGAACCTGAAGGAAGACTAATAGTTACTTCGGGAGATTTTATTTGATGGGTTACCGGATCTTGAGAAAATTGAAAAATACTTTTCAAAGTAGGACTGCCACTTGTTTTTTTTCCAATATAATTCCACAAGGTACCTATTGGACTAATGATACCGGTATTAGGCAAAGAAGAAGTAAATGCCACACCTTGAATAGCGTTCAGGCCAATTTTAGTCTTAAAATCATTGAAGGTAAACCCGTTATTCCCTGCAATAATAGTTCCTGCCGGAATCGTTGGAAAAAAAGAAGGATTATCTAAAACAGCTGGCGGATTAGATACACCTAAACTCTTTACAATTTGAGATAATTTAACACTTGGATAGTCAAGCACCAAAGCTCGATTTTTTGTACCATCACTCATGAAATAGGTAACCCAAGCAATATTAAGTGTTTTATTAAACCCAGTGATCTGGTCAGTAATTACATACCCACCTGTGGCACCTTGTACTTGGCTAAGATCACTCGAAGTTAAATTTTTAAGTTTTGGACTTGTAAGCGTTACTATTGGATTGCTACTATTAGGAATATAAAGTGGAGATTTTAATGCAATATTTTTTTGTAGAGCTTCTTGAACTAAAATATCAATACCAGCAAAAGCTGCTTCAATGGCAGCATCTTTGCCTCCGGAAGAAAAAAGCGAATAAATAATAGGAAAAGGATTTGTAGCAGAACTGCTGGAAGTATCAGTGGCTGCTACAAGTACTTGTCCTCCATAAAAACCTACAGTCATCACCAAACACATGAAAAAAAAGGTCCTAGATAAAATAACCATCCGCTTCATTAGTACAACCCTTAATTTATTTATTTTAATTTTATACTACCTTTAGAAATATAATAATAAATTTCAAATTGAAAAGTCAATAATAGGCATGTATCGTTGTATCAGCATGATCAATTTTGAAGCTTAAATCGACAATTAGGAACAAATAAGATATATTATTTATGTCAAAAAAAACGTTGATAGAATAGAATTTTACGAAAGAATTCCCATGTCCGGTCATAATAAGTGGTCCCAGATAAAACATAAAAAAGCTAAAGAAGATGCCAAAAAGGGCAAAGCATTTACCAAATTAATTAAAGAAATTACCGTGTCTGCCCGTGAACAAGGGGGAGATCCTGCATGTAACCCTCGTTTACGTCTCTTATTAGAAAAAGCTAAAGAAGCAAACATGCCCATTGATAACGCAAACCGAGCAATTAAACGCGGTACCGGTGAACTACCCGGTGTTAACTATGAAAACTATACCTATGAAGGATATGGCCCGCATGGTATTGCTGTTGTAGTAGATACCCTATCTGATAGCAAAAACCGTACCGTTGCAGAATTACGCCATGCATTCTCTGCAAACGGTGGTAACCTGGCAGAAAATGGAGCAGTTAGTTGGATGTTTTTACACGCCGGTGTTGTGCGGATTGGTAACAAAGGTGTAACAGAAGACAGTCTATTGGAAAACCTTATAGACTTTAATATTCACGATATTCGCGCAGATGAAGAATCATTCTCTATCATCTGTGATCCAAAATCTCTAGAATTAGTAAAGAAAGCATTAGAAGCAGCCGGAATCAAAGTAGAAAGCGCAGAATTGGAATGGGTTGCTAAAACACCCATGAAACTTTCTGAAGATCAATCTGACAAGGCGCTAGACTTTCTTTCTGAAATCCAGGATTTAGATGACGTTCAAAACGTCTACACTAATTTAGCGTAATATACGCAGGGGAAATTATGGTATACAGTATGACTGGCTTTGCAACCAGAACCTTATTACTTTCAACCAAAGATGGTAACAAATCTAATGTAACTATCAGTTTAAAAACATTAAACTCGCGGTTTTTTGAAGTAAACTGTCGTCTACCCTATACTCTTTCCCATTTAGAAACAAAACTCACCAAGCTATTTAAGGAAAAACTAAGCCGTGGCAATATCTCTTGCACCATTCATATGAGCAATCCCAATATCTTTAGCGGCGGCATTGAACCAGAATTAGGCACGGTTAAAGGGTATGTACAAGCAATAGACCGTATAAAAAAAGAAACTGGAATTCAACAAGACATAACCTTACAACAAATAATAACGCTGCCTAATATTTTCTATGTAGAAGAAAAAGAACTGGATGCAGCATCTCTAGAACCCATTATGACTACCATTAACAGTCTTATTACGGCAGTATTAAATGAACGTCATAAAGAAGGCTTGGAGCTTGCAGAAGATATAAAACAACGCATTGCAGTAATGGCACAAGAAATGGCGAACATAGAAAAGGCTTCTGCAACTCTTATTGAAACTCACAAAGAAAAAGTAAACCAAGCAGTTCAAGCCTTACAAGGTGATGAAAGCACTATGGCAGATGCGCGTAAAAATGCCCTATTCTCAATGTTAGACAAAATAGATATTCATGAAGAAATAACCCGTTTTAAAAGCCATTTACACAATCTTCTAGATCAGCTTAATTCGCATACCAATGAAAAAGGAAAGCGCTTGGATTTTACACTCCAAGAGCTTTCCCGTGAAATTAATACTATTTCTGCAAAATGTTCAGACGCTGCAATTGGGACTCACGCTATTAACATAAAAGTAGAAATAGAAAAAATGCGAGAGCAAGTACAAAATATTGTCTAATTATTCTGCCCCTTTTTCTATGAGCAACTGTTCTATTCTTGCTTTAAACTCTGCACTAAGGCCTGTCACATTTCGCCATAATTGTAATGGTGTTTTACCATTGTTGTCTTTGACGTTTAACGGTGGATTATGAGCAAGTAGCTCATCTAGAATTATTTCTATGACATCTTCCATTAATGCATACTGGCTTAAACTTATAAAGAACATGTGTAGTGGGGTTTGATTATTATTATCCCTAACATCTACACGCGCGCCATGTTTTAACAATAATTTTACTGCGTCACGTGAACCCATAGCTAATGCGTTGTAGAGCGGTGTTCTACTCAACAATGAGTCTACAGCATTAACATCTGCACCCAACTGTAGCAATTGCTTAAAGAACTGTGGATTGCTGTTAATCTTTATAATAGCCAAATGAAGTAATGTCGTAGTAATACCCGATTCTGTTATCATTGGACTCTTAATCGAAACATATTCATGAGTAGCTACACGGTATTGTTTTATAACTTTTAAAATATATTTTGCCTGGTGAACAATATAGAAATGGCCATACGACTTATGCATTTCCTCAAAAATTTGATCTTTTTGAGCTAACGTAAACTTATCGCTTAACATTAACGCCGCAAATAATTGCGCCAGAAGACTGCGCTTTCTTTCTTCATTTAACCCGGCACGTTTTGCAATTTCCTGTGATGCACCTTCAATCTGATGAACCACCACATAGGCGGAACTCTTAGGGTCTATTGTCTGCAACGCAAAATCAATTAATAATGGTGCAATGTCCTCTAAGAATTCTTGCAATTCAACTTCATTTAAACCAAATGTTTTGTAGTCTTTCACAAATGATTCAAGAAATCGATTTTTCTGATCAATCGTGCATGCGTTTTTCATAGTAAGAAAATTGTGAACCAGCGCAACAAAAAAATCGAATGGGCAACTCTTTGTTCCCTTAAAATTAAACATTTCCTGTACCAACGCCCACAGCTCCTGTGCAGTTACATTAACGGTACTTTTTTCATTAAACTTCACCAATATATTGTCTATAATATCTGCCTGTAATTCTAAATTACATTTATCCAGCAATTCCTGATTTACGACCTCTACAGTTGTTTTACCCTTTTGCCTGATCATATGCATATGATTATTTAGTAATATAATTTTTGCGCTAGCGGGCACACTAGAACTTGTTACCAACTCACAAAGAACGTGCTGATAAATAGATTCAAAAGGACGAACAGTGTCTGGACAATACAATTGTACAAATGCAGGTAAATCATCTATAGCGGAATGATTAACAGTATTATTGTTATTGTTAACCTCTTGCTCAATATAACTCACCAGCAATTTGACTACCGCTTGGGAACTTAACTCTAGCAATGACGGTACTTCAGAATCTACCAAACTTAATTCTTGTAAAGACTTAACCGGTTTTTCCATTGCAAGTATGGGAACAAAAAGAGCAACACTTACCAAAAGGGAAAAATAGATACTAAAATGTTTCATATAACCTCCTCAACTAACCATCATTATTACAAACTTATTATCATTAATTTCTAAACTATTTTTGTGAATCCCTGAGCAATTTCTCCATTCCACGATTAGACTGCTGGTCAATTGCTTGGGCAATGCTTAATGGCGTATGGCCCATTTTATCGTGGACAGTGATATCTGCACCTGCTCCACGTAACAATCTCACTATCTGAGCTGCCTGCTGAAATGAATTCGGATTTTTTTTACATTCTTCTAAGACAATATGCAATGGAGTTTGATTTTTTGCATCGCCTATGTGCACCGCATGTAAACCATTAATACTCTCTAAAATATCTTCTACAATCCCTACGTTCAAAATGCTTACTGCATCATGCAATGCGGTATTTCCATGAATATCTCTAGCTGTACAAGACGCTCCCAATGAAAGAAGCGTTCTTACCAGAGTCCGCGGATTAGCATAACTAAATTTACTTCCGTATACCGCTGCATGGAGTAAGGTACGATCATCAAAACCTATACTATTAATAGTAGGTGTTTCACGCTTTCCAAAAAAAGAGGCTAGTAACTTAACCATGTCTTTATAACAATGAGTTATAAAATGAGAACTATTATCAACTATCATAGTCCCCGTAGAGGTAATAGAACCAAAGGACGATCCCATCTCTATATCAGACATATTTGATATTTCAGACCGGTTAGACTCATCTTCACTATCTGCAAAATTTACATCATCATCATCTGAAAGCGCAGATCCATCTTGCATTTTATCCAACAACTTTAATTTTTGTTCAACAGTAAAGGAATTAGAGTTAAGTAAAGAAAAGCACAATGCCTTAAAAGCCTGGTGCTCATCTAAGTTGCGTAATTCTTCACTAAAATATTCTACGCCCTGTTGTTCCAGCTTTTTAACGCAAAGATTGTGCAGGGTATCTACACCCCGGTTTTCAACCGGCTGCATTACACGTGCCTGCTCCATAGCATGGCTGCTAACACCTATAACCAACCCACTCACTAAAATTAGTGATACTTTCATTAAATAACCCCCAAAAAGGCTTTTGTACTATTTTACATTGCTATTATTGATTTTAACCCAAATAGAAAATATGTCAAACAGAGCGGTTTTGTTGCTCTTTACACCACTTTTATCTCTCAGGTAAGTATACCCCTCTTATTCCAGAACCTAGCGCTAAAACTGCTCAACTTTTTTTATAATATACCGTACACTAATATCCACTGTAAAAAAGACTATAACCCCATTGAAAAACAACTATGTCCCAACATTTTACCCATCTACATCTGCATACTGACTATTCCTTGCTCGACGGTGCTATCAGCATTAATAGTTTAGTTGGTTTTGGAAAGCAACACGGCTTTAAAGCCCTTGCTATTACCGACCATGGTAATGTGTTTGGTGCCGTTAAGTTTTTTCAACAGTGCAAAAAAGAGGGCATTAAACCCATTTTGGGAATGGAAGCATATCTGACTGAAGATGCTTCTATAAAAAAAGCAGACAACAAATATTATCACCTTATCTTGCTGGTACAAAATAAGGTTGGGTACAAAAATCTCTGCAAACTAATTGCATATGCCTACAAAGATGGTTTCTATTTTAAACCACGCATAGATTACAACATATTACAACAACATTCAGAAGGCCTTATTGTCACCACTGCCTGCTTGGGTGGGCACATTCCACGTCTGTTAATGAATGACAATCACGCAGTAGTAGATGAACGCGTAGATTGGTTTTTAAATGTATTTGGTCCAGAACGCTTTTATCTGGAAGTTCAACCAGAAGATCAAAAAGAACAAATTAACTTAAATAACAAACTGTATGAACTTGCAACACGCCGCAATCTTTCTTTAGTTGCTGCAGGTGATTGCCATTATGTACATGCGCAAGACCGTGAAGCCCATGAAATTATGTTGGCAATTCAAACCCATGACAAATTAGACAACCCTGCACGATACACTTTTGGGGACTGCCGCGTGCATATGCGTACTGCAGAAGAAATGCACAGTCTCTTTAAAGATCATGAAGCTGCAATCTGGAACACGGGTAAAATTGCAGACATGTGTGACTTTAAATTTGAGACAGACAAGCTCTTTTTCCCCCAATTTGAAATCCCCCAAGAACATACCCAAGCCACCTTCTTTAAACTCCTCTGCGAACAAGGGTTAGAAGAGTTACTTACCAAGGGATTAATACCCACAGAGAACTATCCCGCATATCAAGACCGTTTAGCATTAGAAATTGATTTAATTACTAAGATGGGCTTTATTGGCTATTTTTTAGTAGTAAGTGACTTTATCCAATGGGCACACCGCAATGGTATTCCCGTGGGTCCTGGCCGGGGTTCTGCGGCAGGATCCGTTGTTGCATGGGCATTACAAATCACCAATATTGACCCTATTAAATACAATCTGCTCTTTGAGCGTTTCTTAAATCCTGAACGGGTAACCATGCCCGACATTGATATTGATTTTTGCATAGAAGGTCGCGACAAAGTGATTGAATATGTGCGCAGTAAATACGGACATGACAAAGTGTGCCACATTATCACCTTTGGTACCATGATGGCAAAAGGAGTAATCAAAGACGTAGCCCGCGCTTTGGGACTGCCGTTTGAAGATTCTAATGCCATTACCAACTTAATTCCCGAACAACTTAAAATCACGCTTAAAGAAGCAATTGAACAAGAACCACGCCTACAAGAACTTATTGATAATAATCCCAAAGTAAAAAAAATATTTGATATTGGTTTTAAATTAGAGGGCCTTACTCGCCATGCTTCTAAACACGCAGCAGGTATTGTAATTTCACCCGAACCAATAGATGAAGTACTCCCCGTATACGTGCCCCCCAAAAGTGATGAACTGGTAGCCCAATACGCAATGACAGAATTAGAAAGCATTGGCTTTCTAAAGATAGACTTTTTGGGGCTTAAAAACTTAACGTTAATTGACCAAGCGGTTAAATTAATAGAGAAAAATCATGGCATAAAACTGGACATGAACAAGTTGCCATTGGATGATGCCAAAACTTTTGCACTTATTTGTGCAGGTATTACATCCGGGGTGTTCCAATTAGAATCTAATGGATTAAAAGAAGTTTTGCGCAAACTTCAGCCAGACAAGTTTGAAGATATTATTGCAGTTAATGCACTGTACCGCCCCGGACCATTGGGATCTGGCATGGTAGACGACTTTGTAGAACGTCGCCATGGCAGACAAGAAATTAAATACCTGTTTCCCGAACTTGCAGAAGTACTGGCAGAAACCTATGGCGTTATTGTGTACCAAGAACAGGTAATGAAAATTGCTTCCGTAATTGGTGGGTATACTTTGGGAGAAGCGGACATCTTACGCCGTGCAATGGGTAAGAAAAAAGCAGAAGTAATGGCGGAACAAAAAGAGATATTTTATAAAAAAGCTGTAGACAAAGGCTTTGACGGTAAAAAAGCCGGCGAGCTGTTTGACCTTATGGCATATTTTGCTGGTTATGGTTTTAACAAATCTCACTCTGCAGCCTATGCATTGATTGCCTATCAAACCGCCTATTTAAAAGCAAACTACCCAGCAGAATTTATGGCCTGCTTAATCTCTTTAGAAGCAACTGCCGCAGACAAAATGTCTTTCTACTTACAAGAAGCAAAGGACATTGGATTAGAAATTTTACCCCCAGACATTAACCAATCTGACGTTAATTTCTCTGTAGTAAACGGCAAATTATTATTTGGACTGCACGGCATTAAAAACGTGGGTATGGCAGCCATAGAATCTATTGTTTCTGAACGCACTGCAAAAGGACCCTTTACGGACCTGTTTGACCTGTGCAAGCGAGTGGACCTACGTACCGCCAATAAACGGGTGCTAGAAAATCTAATTTGTGCCGGTGCATTGGATACATTGCCCGGCAACCGTGCGCAACAATTTGCAGAAGTGGAAGCAGTAATAGATCATGCCGTTGCTTACAAAAAAGATAAAGCAACCGGACAGATGGGACTGTTTGACATGGGCAGCAATAATGCACAAGGAACAGATGAAACCTATGTGCTCGCTCCCCGCGCAGAATGGCCAGAACGGGAAAAATTAGAAAAAGAAAAAGAGGTAGTGGGTTTTTATGTAAGCGCACATCCACTAGAAACTTACCGCAAACAGATAAAACTATTGGGCATTCTACCCTTTACCCAAACACTTACGCTGGCAATGAACCACAAAGGCGAACAAGAATTTGTTGGTATTGGTTGTGGCCTACTCCGGAGCAAAAAAGAGATTGTTACCAAAAAAGGTGACCGTATGGCATTTGTACAACTAGAAGATGCAGAAAGTGCCGCAGAAGTAATTCTGTTTCCCAAAACATTTGCCAAAGCAGAACAGTGGCTCAACAGCAGTAACCACGTCTTTGTTGTTAAAGGACCCATTGATTTAACATCCCCCACACAACTTAAAATTAAGGCCAATGAATGTGTACCTATTGAGCAGGTGCTGCAAGAATGGCCGCGCATTACCCAAGCAACCCTGCAACTACCCCCAGAAGTTACACCCGGCCTCTTAGAAGAGCTGCGCACTAAGCTTGCCAAAGGCACTATCCCCTTAGATCTTACCTTCTCAGAAAACGGCAAACAGTTACGATTAACGACCAAAAACCGCATTGCCCTGGACCCAGAGATGGTAAAATGGCTAGAAAGTCTTCAGGTTGGGGTTACCATATCCCTATAAAACAGGCCTACCCCTCCATTGACTATTATTGCCTATCTGATATATTAATAAGTAATTAATTTAATATTATTTGTCTATTTTGATTTATAAGGCTAAAACACATACTGACTAAAATGGTATATAACTAATCATATTTCTAAAATGGAGATTCTCATGAAGACCACTACTCTACGTCCCTTAATGTTGGCATTACTAACCGTTACGCCTTGTATACGTGCTATGGAAAGCAATAACAATAACGTGACATTACTAACCTTACTAACCTTTGCGCCTCGTGCTATGGAAAGCGATAACAATGCTCCCCAAAATAATGTAACAACTGCTCTATTGTCAGATAGCTGCACACCTTCAGAAAAAAAGCTGCAGTATCTTAAAAAAATAAAAGCTGATTTAGATAAATGGTATGCATTTAGTCAAAAGCCACAAAATGGTGAAATTGATTACGAGGGCCACGATGATCACAACACCCATAAAACTGAATGGGTAAAATGTTACACCCATGAATTAGAATATAACATTGAGTGCGATTCAGATTTAGTTTCTCACAAAGTTATTAAAACTGTTACACAAAAACCATGCTGCCCAACAATTGTTATTGAAAGTAATATTTTGGACAAAGAAATTGCCCGTAAAATTCATTCTCTATTAATAGAATTTATGGATGCACATCTCTTAACCCTTTCTCCTAATCATGAGACATTAAGCGCTATTATAAAAAGAAAACTAGCAAGTAACATAGGTTGCAAAAGCTTATTTACTAATCTAGAACCCCAATTTAGAGATCAGCACTATTCATTACAACAGATTTTTACTGAACTTAGTGAATATGTTAACTCTTGCATAGCTACAGAGCAACAAAAAATTGGCTCACTGTTACAAAGAGCTACCAGGGCTCTATGCAAGAATTTTGACCCTTGCATAGTAGATAAAGTATTCATAGGAAAATGTACTTGGGAGGCGTTGGAGCAAATAATAGAAGATCTGCCGCAAGCAACATTTAACCTATTTGCAAAAGAAACATTTATCCCATTAATTACCAATGAGAAAACCCCAAACTATCTTAAAATAATTATTACTAATCGCTGTTTGCCACCCCACTGCTTGGAAATGAGCATTATAATACCCTGCCTACGCTTGCTGACTGTTGAAGAACAGTTTAATTGCGTTATGAGCTGGTTAGATTTAAAAAAAGAAATGCTAAAAACTATTTTACAGCCGCAGCAACTTTCACAACTACAACCGTATTTAATTAAACTAGCTACACAATGCGATAGTCTTAAAGATCGGTTCACATGCATAGCATTGGCATATGTGTCCAATTTTAGTCCAGATTATGTGTCCAATTTTACTCCAAAGGAATTTAATCCAAACTTATACCACCAATTATTAGAACTGTTTCCGTTTGCATGGTATGAACAACAGGGCGGCCAAAGAGCATGGAATGATTTTTTAATACTAATTTTGCCTAAAGTAGTTGATTTTCATATTAGTCTTCTACATCTTGTCGAAAACAAACCATTATATGCCAAACATTTAACGCAATTTATTAAAAAACTAGCAATAGAGCCCTCGACTCTTAAACCAGGATACAGCATATTAGATGCGCTCGCTATGCCCAGATTACAAACCATTACCATGCAAGATTTAGAAAAAAACTTTGATGCCGTGCATGACAGAAATGTTGCATATAACCTCTTGGTTATAAAACACTTATCAGAGAAATTAAAAAACCAGTACAAGGATGTAATAACAAAATTTACTACCCTCTTTGGTAAATGTAATTACTTCAATCAAGATGATGATAACTCTGAAAATCCAAAAGAAGAACAACAATAAAACTGTTTAAAAATTAGAATAGAGATTCTCATGAAGACCACTACTCTACGTCTTCACTTAATCTTGGCATTACTAACCGTTGCGCCTTGTATACGTGCTATGGAAAGCAACAACCGTGCATTAATAACAAACAATCAAAATCAAAAAGCTACTGACGCATTATTAACTGAATCTGAACAGCGTATTGCCAAGCTACTAGAACTTAAAAATAATATTACCACATGGAAAGAGAATATTAAGTGGTTACCAAAAAATGTTTTCGGCCATACTATTTGCGGCCCCTCTTGGCATAGTTCCGCTGGTCGTTTTGGAAATGCAAAGTTTACTGTAGGTTGGTCCCACTATTCAAACATGCAAGAATCTATTTATTATGTGCAATGTCGGAAAAAGGCGGAATTAACAAACAAAGAATTTGAGTTTTCCTACGAAAAATATTTTCCACAAATTAGTCTGACGGATGAAGTCCTGACATTATCCGTTAGAGAAAAATTAAATTATCACTTAAATACTTTTATTAAACATTTTGTTGAAACCGCATGCCCAGAAAAAAGCCATTTTATTAATTCATTTTACAATAAGCGACCAGAAGAACCAGACAATTTACAAGAATCCTATGAGCTAGTTATTGAAATTATTGATAATCTGATCAAATCTAGCAATCAAAAAATGAAATCATTAGCGCACTGTTCAGCGCGCTCAGCAGCTAAATATTTTAATGAAGATGTGGCACTAATGATTGTCAATGGAAATATCCCGTTGCAAATGTGTGAGCAAATACTTGCTGAATTACCGCAAGTTTTATTTGAATGGCATGCAAAAGCATTGTTTAAACTAATACCAGCCAACCAAAACAAGCAAGATGCTCAAGAAATCTGCGCATTAATCATAAATCGCTGCCTACCTCCAAAATGTTTTAACGTTCCCATAATGCTTATGTGCTTGCCAACCCTACCATTAGAACGCCAGCTGGATGCTATAAAACATTTACGACTCATCAACTATGAACAGCATAGTGCTATAACAACATCAGAAAAAATAAACGAATTTCATGGGTACTTATTCAATCTAGCAAACAACACCGTTAACCCTGAAGAGAAATTCCTCTGCCTTGCACTCATTTATCTTTTAAATATAATCCCAGATCAAGATGGTAACAGTTCAGAAATAAAACTTACAGAGATTAACCCCAATTTAGTTCAAATGCTCATTAAATTATTGCCATTGGATTGGATAGAACAGCAAGGTCCTGATATTTTTAAAACACTCAACGTTTTTTGCAATGGCTCTGCTAGAAATATCAGTAATGATCCATTTTTTGTTTGGATATATGATTATTTTTACCAGCAAAAAAATAATATCAGCCTGCTAATAAAGCATTTGGCAAAAATTCAATGTACAACAAAACCAGAATATTCTCTTCTAGATATTATTTTCTCAAAAAATTTGGATTATTTGGGGAGAAATATTGACACTTGTACGGCTTCTGCTGGGGATTTTATGTTATGTATATTCAAACATTTTTCCCCCAAGATAATACAAGAAAACAGACAAGACATTCTTAGATATCTCAGAATGCTCAACAACTATAAAAGCGTTGGTACTCAAGAACTAGATGCGATACTTAGTCAGCTCGGTTTCAACATTTCAGAACTATTTACTCCGACAACAGAACATAATTAAGAAATAGATAAACCCATTTAATCAATGTCAGAAAATGGAATTATATGAAAATGAATAATCTCTTACATACCCTAGCAGCCATTGCACTCTGTTCAACCACGTACATAAAAGCCATGGAAAGCAATAACAACAATAATGCACCGCAAAAGACAATAACAATGGCCTTACTATCAGACACCTGTCCTTCAGAACAGCAGCTTAATGAACTAAAAAAAATAAAAGCTGCTTTAGTTGAATGGCACCAGTTTAGTCAGAAAAAACATGAGGGGTTTCCTACGCCATGGAGTCGGGGTTCGCACCATAAGAATCATCTTTCAGTATCATTTACAACGCATGAAATAGATTTTGAAATTAATTGGCGCTCTGATTCCACTATCTATAAAATAGGTAAAGATCTAAGCGGTGATTATGGGAAAAAGCCGCTGCTATACTGTCCTATCATAACAATTAATAATTCAGTTCTAAATGAAGAAATAAGCTATAAGATCAATGTTTATTTAACTGAATACATGGAGACACAGATTTTTGCTCTAAATCCTGGTCATTCTTGGGGATTTAAAAATTCAATAGAACTACGATTCACTAACCTATTTCCAGAATCGAAGAAACCCGTATTAAGAGATCCACTGCCGTCTGTGGTACAAATTATTGCCGATTTAGATGATTATATTAATTCTTGCATAAAAGAAGAATATAAAAAAACGTTATCACACTTAGCGACAATAGCTTATTGCGCTAAGTTCAATCCCACAATTATAGCGGATGCACTCAATTCAAAAATTCCATGGGAGTCCTTAGAAAAAATCCTAACAGACTTACCTCAAAACACCTTTAACCTGCACGCACTACAAACACTTATACCTATCATTAATGAAGATCATGCACCAGACTCTGTGAAAAGAGCAATTATTACTCGCTGTGTACCGTCTGTACTTTACTCACTTGGTTCTATTGAAAAACAAATTCTAATTAATTGTCTTACCACATTAAAGCACCATAAAAATGGTAACCAAATAGCTAACCTAGAAGGCATCATTATTAATTACTGCTTGCCTCCACGCTGCTTAGAAGCAGACTTAATACTACCATGTCTACGCTTACTACCTAGGGATAGGCAAATTAACTGCATCACTAATTGGCTAAAATTAGAAGAAGAAATTCTCAAAACTTTTTTTCGCAAAGACACTAAGCAGATAATGGATTACTTAATTGACCTTGCTGCCCATTGTACCAATCCTGAAGACAAGTTCATTTGCCTGGCAGTGGCCTATATAGGAGGTTTTATCAAAAATTATCACTACGAACATCTGGACCGATCATTAGAACAATTTCCATTTACGTGGCATGAAATCCATGGCCAAGAAGCATGGACAAAATTTAAAAATGAAAATGCAGGTCTTTTAGGGAATAATTTTAACTATGCAGTGTATTGGTACTGTTTTATTAAGAAACTGGCCACACAACCTTCTGGAGTTAATCCGGGTCTTACTATCTTAGATACATTTGCAATACAGACCTTACGAGAAATTTCTCTTGACCAGTTGCAACAGACTGAATACATACCAAAAGAAACAATTACATTCTATTGCCAAGTAATCCAATTGCTATCACCACAAGTGAAAGAACAATATAGCGAAATAATTACCTATTTTATGGATAGATTTGGTAATGAGTGTTTGAAAAACTTAACTGAGAATGAAAAAAGGTTCTTTTGCAAAAACTAACGGTGCTGCAAGCAGAATAAAGAGTCTAAGCGCCACCGAATTAAGAACATTAAACTTTCCTGAGCCCGTCGAAGGAGTCGAAGGATATGAACGGAAGAAGCACGTTTACCAGTAAGCTTCCAACTACGCCAAAGGGCTTCCGTCGCTACGGTGAGTGTTGAACTGTCAGAACAAACCGGGAAAAGAATTACATTGAGTAAAGAAGAAAAATAATTAGGCATAAGGTCTATTAAATAACAGAACAGAACTTCTTAATCAGAAAGTTCCATAAAAAATCCATAGCTAGCCAATATCTTTGCAACATATTTTAACTAATTATTTTAGCCGTAATCCATTTAATAATCTTGCATGGCCCTGTGCATTTTCTGGCATACCTAACTTGTCATATAACTCAATAATGTCTGCACGATACGTTTTATTATGGGGATGTATCGTTAACAAATGTTCATATACTGCAGCTGCTTGTCGTAACCTATTACTTTTTTTATACAGCTCAACAGCCTGCTCATATTTTTCAGATGCAATATCAGTATCATTAAAAGAAAGAAATATGTCTCCCTCTAATTGACGCGCAAATGCCAGATCATCAAATGAATGGGACAATAATCTATAGACACCCAACGCACGCTCTTTTTCTTTACGTGCAACACATTGCGCAATAGTGAACCATGCTATGGTATATTTATCTGAAATTGCTTGCTTCATTCTACCTTCACCCTTCTACTACTAACACCTTACATTTAATACTCACTCTACTACTACCTATTATTCATTAGAAATACAAGAATTGTTTTGATAATTCTTTTAAAAGCACTGTATAATGGTACCAAATGATAGTTCATATGAGAAGTAACGCTCAGTAATTAAAAGGTTATAATAAACCCCTGCTTTATGATCAATTTTTATTGACAAAGCAGCTCTGAATCGGTACTATTTCACAGTGTCTTTATACTAAAGACCATGAAATCAATATGCCGGGGTAGCTCAGTGGTAGAGCGTCAGCCTGAAGAGCTGAGCGTCGTTGGTTCGATTCCGACCCCCGGCACCACCCGCCGTCGCGCACAGCGCTATGGCGTGGTGTCACGCCGAAGTTTAACGAAGGCGGACAGGCTTTGGCTGGCAGGCCGCCAAATAAATTATTCCCACTCACTTTTCCCTCCAAAATCACCCCCTAAACAATCCTTCTTTATGGCTGCCAATATACCCGCAGTACCTAATCCCCATTGCCAACTTATATGCTCTTTGCTACGATTTACAGCAATTGTACCACTACATTATCTAGCCAGGAATACAGGCATGAAACCACTTAAAGAACAGATAGAGTTAGTAAGATCTGCATTTTACCAAGCTATTCAAACTGCCCACAATTTACATGACCTTGAACAGATACGTATAAGCTATCTAGGCCGCAGCGGGAGCATAGCACACCTTATGGACCAGCTTAAAGCAATGCCTGCGGAAGAAAAAAGGACCTACGGGCCATTAATTCAAGAATTTAAAAATGCAGCACAAGAAACCTTTGATGAGCATAAAAACAAGCTCCAACATCAATTAGATCAACGTGCCCAACTCCAAAAAGAACATTTTGACGTTACTGCGACCAGGCACCATCCCCTTACCGGAAGCCTGCACGTCTATACCCAAATAATTGAACAACTAGAAGATATCTTTATCTCTATGGGCTATACCCTTGCTGATGGACCAGAAGTAGAAAATGATTACTATAATTTTACCGCGGTCAACGTTCCAGAAAACCATCCTGCCCGTGATATGCAAGACACGTTCTGGATAAACCATCCCAAGAGCCTGCTTCGCACTCACACCACTTCTGTACAAGTACACACCATGGAAAAGCAGACTCCCCCTATTGCAATATTTGCCCCCGGCAGAGTATACCGTAGTGAACAAACAGATGCGTCCCATGATTTTATGTTCACCCAGGGCGAAGCAATGTTTATTGATAAAAACGTATCTATGGCCAATTTACTAGCCACCACCCGTACCTTTTTACAAAAGATTTTTAATAAAAAAGATCTTAATATTAGGGTTCGTCCCAACTATTATCCCTTTGTAGAGCCGGGCATAGATATTGATGGTTCATGCCCATTCTGTAAACATGGGTGCTCAATCTGCAAACATACTGGCTGGATAGAGTTAATGGGAGCTGGATTAGTACATCCAACGGTACTGCGTAATGGGGGCATTGATCCGAATATTTATTCTGGATTTGCAATGGGATTTGGTATAGAACGGTTAATTATGATTACCTATGGTATTAATGATATTAGACTATTCCATAGCAGTAAAATTCCATTTCTTGCACAATTTTAAGGAAAAATGCAATGAAAAAGATAGTAGTATTCACGTTAGGCATCTCTCTTTTTGCACAAGGAAAAAATATGAATATTTTTGAAGCAGTAATTCCAGCCGCCGGTTTGGGAACACGCTTTTTACCATTTACTAAATCTACGCCCAAAGAACTGTTACCACTCATTAATAAACCTGCAATCCAAAATATTATAGAAGAAGGTCTTGCATCTGGCATTAACCACTTTAATATTATCACCAGCAAACGCAAACCTACACTACAAGCTTACGTTGAACCCGCTGCCTGGTTAGATGCAGAATTAACTAAAGCAAAAAAATTGGACTGGATAAGTTCCATTAACCAGATCATACAAAAAGCAACCTTCTCATTTATTGAACAACCCCAACCACTTGGCCTTGCACACGCGGTATCTTTTGCACGTGACTCTATAAAAGGTGATTATTTTGGCATCTTCTTACCAGATGACATTATTATGGGCAATATTCCCGCAATGCACCAATTAATAGAAGTTGCAAAACGTGAGAAAGCAAGCGTAGTAGCCGTTATGGAACTACCAAGAGAAAAAATTTCTGCCTATGGCGTGGTTATCCCTACCAAACAAGTGGGCACTGACATGTGGGAAATTAGTGGCATGGTAGAAAAACCAAAAGCAGAAGAAGCACCTTCTAATTTAGCCATAATTGGTCGCTACGTATTATCTAATAAAATTTTTGATTCTATTGAACAAGTAAGTAAAGATGCCATTGGTGAAGTGGTATTTACAGATGCCCTTATCCATATGATGAACAACGGGGAGCGGCTTATTGTGTATAAATTTAAAGGCGATCGGTATGACCTTGGCGTTCCAGCAGGGTGGCTTGCTGCAAACATTCGTCTAGCATTACAAGACCCGCAACTACGCGATGTTGTTGTAGAAGCAGTACAAAAGAATAGGTAATGTTCAACAAACTAATTTTTTTTAGTTCACTAATCTTTGGGGCTCCGTTTTTTTGTATGGAACAAAGCAAACTGCCTGGCATTACGAAAAAAAAGAAAGTAGTACGCTTCAATAAACAACTCTTAATCCGCATTTTTTCAAAGGCAGATGATGATGAAGATTCACTGAATGCCATTCCATTACCAAATGAAACGTTTGAAAAAGAGTTACCACCAGATGTAGAAAGTAACACTCCCAAAATAATAAAGTACGATCACCTGAAGCACAAATCATTAATGGAACTCCATGCTGAGCAAATTGAAATGTTGAAAGATATCCAAAATTTGCTCACAGAATTTAGCGAAAGCCAACAGAAAGAACCTGCCGAACAGCCAAACACAAAATGAAATAAATCCCAGAGAAATTTATTGCATTGGATAGCATGGTGCTCCGTAAAAAAATAGTTTCTTCTGAATTTACTAAAAAAGAGCTGGAAAAAATCCGGCTCTTTTTTTTGCTTTTAATCAAACTACCACTCTATGTTCCTAACTCTTTTTACCATACTTGCCTTATCGTTTGCCAGTCTGATACCGTTGTATAGATGACACATCCTTTTATAGGGGGGAACAAATGATAAGAATAGGCGAAACGTGGTACACCATTCTTCTACCTGTGGTTCTACATTCAATATACCTATCTGCAATGGAAACAGAAAAAAGAAATTCAATGGTTCCCCATGGCAAAATATATTACGAATTCTATACTTTAGAAACAGAACTAGCCACCCTAAGAGACGCCATGGAAATTATCTATAAACAAGAAGATTTGGGAGAACACTCCTATACCATTATTAAAGATGAACAGAATCCAAAAGAAATAACCTACTATTTTCATCTTAATGCAACAAAAGACCAAAGTTCCCTTATCCGCAATCTTATTGAATCACGCATAACTCTCCATGAACCCTATTATAAAGAAAGCGCTCTTTTTAATGATTTAAAAGAAGCCTTACACAAATTATATAGCTTAAGTGATGAAATAGTAGAAAATAGAATTCGCTTTTTAAAATCGCAGAATAAAGATGCACACCGCGTTGCCTATATAGAACTTTCTAAATCATTTAGCAGAACCTACAACAAGATCACTCAACTAATCCTTACCAACCACCAACAATGGTCAAATGACTCTACGTTATCAGCATTAAAAAGCTTGGTTAATAACTTTAAATCTGAATCACTGGCCCAATTAGTTGTAAACCAATTTGCCCACGAAGTTATATATGCGGTTGAAGATCAAAAAATTATTCAATATAAAAAAGAACTTACAAATTTTTTTTTGAATGACAGCAAAGAAGAGCGCAGCATGTCAGAAGCAGCCCAAGAAGCCCTGGTAGTAAGGTTCGCAACATTGTACAATACTTCTAATGGCAAACTCCAAAATCCGCAAAAAAAAGAAACTCTCTTGGAAGCGCATCTCTTTAAAAAAGCATTTAAGAAAAAATATGACCCAGACATACGTATACTTATTCTTGAACATGCTTCTAAAGAATCTTTTATTGAACAACAAAATCAGATTAAAGACGCCTTAAAACAAATCCGCCAGACCGTGCCCCAAACAGAGAGAGATATTGACCAATTAATAACCTCTGAAGGCAGCCCCAACACCTACTTAACTAACCTCTATTCACGCATAAGCGCTCTTTATAAAAAACTAGAAAAAGCTTGCCAAGAAAAGTAGACCTTTTAGCCCCTAAAACCATCAAAATACCCTATTTTAACCTCAGATCCCCTGAGATATAAAAGAATAGCGAAAAACCATTGATTTTTCTATTTGAAATTTAATACTATAAAGGTAAGAGAAGCTAGTGTTTAAAACCAATATCAAGGAGTTTACCATGTGTAAATGTCATAGTAAAAACTGCAACTGTGGACAATGCCAAAACTGTTCATGCCCAAAACCATGTAACAAATGTTCAGGAACAAAAGCTCATTCTAAAGAACATGCCACCATTAAACCTCAACATGCAGCAGGCAAAGAACACAATGCAGCACAGAGCAAAGAATACAAAAAAAATGAAGGCAAATAGTTCTATGCCAAAGACAACAAAAGAGAATGGAATAACTTCAGATAAAAAGCCCAAATCACCTACGGCAAAAAAGTCGCACGGGGATAAAGCTCATTTAAAAACAAACAACACAGAAGGCCCATTGTCTGCAAATAAGAAACAAGCTCAAAAAACAACCAAGACAACCAGCAGTCTTATGCAGTTTCTTAAAAAACCATCTGATGATACCGCAAAATAACTTCATTAAAAAGAACCGGGAATACTGCCTGTTTGCAGTGCCAAGCCCCGGAGTTTTATAATCTAAACTAAGGAGTAGATCATGTTACAATATATTATCGCATTCCTTGTTCTTGCTCTGATCGCCGGGTTCTTAGGATTCTCTGGTGTATCTTTTATCTCTGTAGAAATCGCAAGAACATTGTTTTACGTATTCTTAATTTTATTGGCAATCACGGTTATATACCGCCTATTCTTTCATAAAGGCCCACCGCTTATATAAGCGTGCCAACATTACACTAGATCATTAAAAACCCTGGTATAAAATCCAGGGTTTTCTTATTGTAATGTTATCAAATAACAATCCAATACTTAGCCACCGGACTAAGCAATCAAAAAAAGGTCTAAAAACCAATATAATTAGCTAATATAGCTTGCAAATTATTTTCAATCACATAAATTAAATAAAAATAATATTGCATAAATAAAACCCTATCCCCAATGGAATCCCAGTGAACAACATTAAATCAATGCTCCTTCCTACATTGTTAGTTGCAACGGCACTCAATATTCATACAATGGACAAAACAGAAATTGCTACTCATGCAACCCCTGCGCAACAGATTGCAGAATTAAAAAAACTTAAAGAGGCGGTTGCTGATTGGGCATCATTTGGACATGCCAATGCAAATAGGGTAGCCCAAACTTATAATGAAGATACAAGAAGTCATGCTGCACAAAATGGCGTCATTGCTTCCATAGCTTTTCATGCATACAATTTCTCTTTTTATATAGATAAAAATAAGATTGCTATGCAATGTATACAAGCCTACACATCTCGAGCGTCTCATCTATGCAAACCAATCTCTATTGATTTTACAGAAATGACCCCGGAAGAAAGCGCCAAATTAAGAAATGGCATACGACAATTAGCTGATTATGTTATCATATCTCTTAGGCCGGCAAGCAGCACTGTTACTCAATTACTTAAATCTAATCCGACTTCAAATGCCTTACTATCTATGGAAACAGAACAAACTTATGCATCACTTGCCAGTACCCAAGAAGCTCTTGTTGCCATGATAGAACAGAAAATTAATCGCTTAGAACTTCCATCTGGATTAGGTGCATTATGCCTTAAAACCATCTGCAACCAGTTTAACCCCGCAATAATGCAAACGTACCTATCTCATCCGAACTTTGACGTTATATCGCAAATCATCGAAAACATTTCCCAACCAACCTTTGAAGCTCATGCAACTCTATTCTTACCAATAATTCAAAACCCGCATGCTCCCGATGACATTAAGAATCTTCTTATTGGCAAATGTCTAGACCCACAACCAAAAAATCAAACCGTTATACGATCATTGCTGACGGCAGTACAGGGAACTCCATTTTTTGATCCTGTTATTAATAGGCTCACTTTCAGCGTGAATTCTAAAAATTAACCAAAATCGCACCTAGTTTAATTAGCGGGCATCAACTTGATGCCCGCTTTCCTTTCCATAAGCCATTTCATTATTTTTTGCCAAATTAATATTGCTATTTGTAAAATTGTTTTGATATAGTAGGTATTGAAGATACAAATGCCTTGCTGTGTCTAAATTCCATTTAAGAAGGCAAAAAACAATTAAGGAGAAACGTATGAAGCTTTTTACCGTATGTTTGATCATTATTGCACTCCAACCATTAGCAAGTATAAGCTGTCCAACCTGTGTGGGACGCATAGAAAAAGATAGTCCCGCATTTTTTAATGATGATTTTTATATTAAAACGCCGGCACCAGAATCGGGAAATCATGAGCCAGAAGAGACCGAACAAAGAGAAGATATCGAATAAATAATTAGTTTAAGGGGGTATGGTATGAAGAACAGAATGTATATAATCACAATGCTTATTATTGGCATGCTGGACATGGCAACTACCGGGACCGTAAAAGCCAAGGTTGGCTGTATGGATGACAGCAAATATTTAGCTGAAAAATTTGACACTAAAGAACTGCATTATGTGGAATGCAATTGCCCGTGCAAGGTAATAGTTCAGCCCCACAACCAATGCCTCTTCTGTCAGCATTACCACGCTGGACCAAGCTGGGAAATAATTCAACCCCGTCCCAACCAAATAAAAGAGAGTTACCATGCTCCCAAAATGGTATTAAACCCTGCAAACAGAAACGTTAAGACCATTTTGGAAAAACTAGCAACTACGGTACAGTTTCAGGGTTCATAATCCCCTGGGTAAATCACAAAAACACTCCTTAATTGAGCCTTTCTTATCCTAAAAATTTCAGATAGAAATTCAGCTATTGACTAATCTCCAGATTATGGCATACTGAGGGTAAGATTACCCTTACATTGAACATGAAACCTGGAGGTTTACCATGAAGAAATATCTTATATTTACCCTAGCCCTTACCTTAAGCGTATGCCCATTCATTAAACCAATGGAACGCAGAAAAACAATGCAACGCGCTAAAAGTGCCGCTAAGCCCGTAAATCCTGGGGACATACGACGCCAGTTGCGAAGCAATGCAGAAGATGAACTTATAAAACAAGCAATTCTGATGAGCTTACAAGAAGTAAATCAACAGAGCACAGCTGTTGCTAGAAATTCTGATGAAGTGGTTGCCCGTCAAATACAAGACGCATTAAATGCTGAGTTTTCCCAACAGAGTCCAAAAGCAGAACCTACACCGATAAAAAATCCTACCCAAGCCCAACACAGAAAAGACAGTAATCCCGTAAGTAACAACAATAATCAACCCAATAGTACCAGCACAACAACTAATACCACTTTAGCGCAAGTACCACCGTCAACTGGTAATAGGCTACAACCATTAGCAAGACAACAGCTTATTGCAGTGCGTCAGGAAGGCGCAACCTGTGGACTTCACGCTGCTGCAAACGCACTAGCAATTTATACAAACGTAATTCAAGATATTCCTCAAACAAATAGGTCAATGCAATCATTAGCAATTACCTATTATGCAGAAATTAAACAAATAATGAACCAACCAAAATTTGCAAAACTACCCAAAGAAAATGTTGATAATGTTGAAATTAAATTGGTTTTAAATGATTTACAAAACAAATCAGAACATAAGCCTATATTACAAGATGCGCGGTTCTATTTTTATGGACCTTGGAAAGGTAATCCAGTAACCTTTCTTGATGGCAGTTGCCAAAAAAGCATTCATGACCATTACAGCAACTTCAGAGAATTCAAACGTTCTGATGTGGGCGTTCTTAATTTTATCTATAACACCGGCGGCCATTGGGTTACCGTATGTGCAGTAAAAAAACAGGGCCAACAACCTACCCTTTATTTTGTTGACTCTGCAGGGGGTAATTCCCAACAAGCATCAGAATTCTTAGCATATTTGGACACCATACTGCGCTAAACCTAACCTTTCTTACTCTGAACAATCTAATCCCCTTGCATCGCGCGAGGGGATTTTTATTTCCCAATAGAAAAAACCTGAACTTAGCCATTTTACAAACTTTACCGCACCTCTATACTGATCATTAATTAATGGAAAACTAAAATGCAGAGGTTATCATGAACATTCGTACTATAGGTATCTCATTTACCCTGTTGAGCGTCCTCTTTATAAGCAGCACCAGTAGTGCATTTATATCCAAATGCTACTGGAGATACCAACTGGCTGGCGTATCCCTTGCCCAACAGAAATCTGGATTTTTATTAGATGAGCTGCACAGACAGGCAGCAGAACTGCGTGCACTAATCACCGTAAAAAATACCGCTGAATTTTCCCGATTATGCACAGAACAAAATAGGACCCATCTTGCGCTCTCTTTTAACGCAGACAACTGCTTTGACCTTATGTTTAATAATCCGAATGCCAACGTAACGCAGGAACTTGCTCAACTAATAAACCGTTTTAACCAGTGCATTAATACTATAACACCCGCAAACCTACAAACAGTACGCTCGCAAGAAATACAGCTAATTAATAACGCTTACGACGCACTAATAGGATTTGTAATGCGCAATAGACTAAACCGACTGCAACGTGGTCTGTCACCTGCAAGCTGCATAAGAGAATTACAGCAACAAGCAATTAGTGAAAACAAACCAATAACCAGCCTACTGCGTCATGAACTATTCCTTCCCACAGCAGTGGTAACCGCTATTATCTGTTATCAACTTATTTGGCATACCTTTTTTTACCAATCACCAGAAAAACGCAAAGCAGCAGAACGAACCCGTAGAGCCGCACAAGATACCGACAAAGAAAATAACACCTGTAGTATCTGCTCAGATGAAAAAACAGAAGAAGAATTAGAACTATTATCCTGTAACCATAAATTCTGTACCACCTGCTTGCGGGGAATAATTGACCTGGCGTTCAAAGAACAAAACAGCACTACGTTGCGCTGTCCAAATCCCGACTGCAAACAACCATTTACCACACAAGATATTGAATACATTATGATGTACAATGACCAAGCTCTAAGAACCCTAAACCAAATTAAAGAAAAAGAACGCATAGCGCGCAACCCTAATGGTAGAAACTGCCCAACCCGGGATTGTAAATTCATGTTTATTCACAACGAACACCAGAACCAGATAATCCAATGCCCGGACTGCAGCCGCCAGTTCTGTACTAACTGCCTAAATAATCACCCCCAAGGGGTTAACTGCCAATCGGTACGGGAAGCCCAAGACAAAGAATCTACTGCATGG
Source organism: uncultured bacterium (assembly GCA_963698045.1). Classification (GTDB taxonomy): domain Bacteria; phylum Babelota; class Babeliae; order Babelales; family Vermiphilaceae; genus MFD01716-c1. Next base: position 188,201 of record OY969115.1, read on the forward strand.
CGCGCTCAGCACACCAAACCCTGCCCGCAATGCAAAGCTCCAATAGAAAAAGACGGCGGGTGCGAGCGAATGCCATGCTCAAATTGTAAGTATGAATTTTGCTGGGATTGCAACGCAAACTGGAAAGGCAGACATACCAGGACCTGCAGATACAACGCTAATAGAAGTGGTTATCGCTAGAGATAGCCAGAGAACACCCGTTAATTAAAATTTCTAATAGAAAATAGCTCAATGCAGGGTGTTTTACAGATTATGAATTATGCGTATACTGATTAATACAAACAGATGGACTAAAAAAAGAGATGATAGAATCCATTATTATATTATCGCACTAAAAAAATGCGCATATCCAATGCACATTATACTTAAGACAGAGAGGTTATATCATGAATAGATTTAAAAAATTCGTACTAGGTGCCGTTGTAGGTACCGTAGTTACCGCAGGGTACAACACAACCCAAGCGTATTCTTTTCTTGATAAAATACGTTGGTCACATGCCATGAGTTCGCTATTACCTAATCAACAAAAAGAAGGCTTTTTACTGCGTGACCTGCAGGAAAAAGCAAACGACTACTATTTAGTTATAGACACCCGTAGTCAATCAGGATTTACTACCCTACTTGGTCAAAACAACTATCTTGAACTACAATATGACTTTCAGAACTGCTTAGATTTAACCATAAACCATGCATCAAAAAAAGATAAACTTGTTCCGGAGCTGGTTAAATTATCTTTAGCTTTTAATCAACAACTTAGATCTATAACACAAGCAAGCTTTGCAGCGGTTAGTCCAGAACAAATTGGCGAATTAAAAAAAGCACATGATGCCCTTTCCCAATTTACTAAGACCTATTCCATTACCTCTAAAAATGCACGTGATGCCATAAAAGCATTACAGCAAGAAGCAAAAAATGATCAACCTATCCAATCTATATTCCGCAAAGAATATGTTGTTCCCGCATTACTAGTTACTGGAGCAATTTGCAGTATATTTTTATGGAATAAATGGCTTTCAGCTAAATTTTGGGAGTGGTGGAACAGCCCTTCCTCCAACACCTTAAACAAAGACGTTACCATAGGAACCGCACTGTGCAAAGGTGAAGAGGTCACTTTAAAAAATAATGTTCATGTAATACAACTAAAAGTTACCGGTCAATCGGGATCTACCTGTGGACATCACGCGCTCTTGAATGCAATTACCCTTTTATCATCAATTAATAGCCCTAATTTGTCTAGCGAACTCAATAATTCTGCAACCGCTTCTGCTACTATTACTGAAATGAAAGATAGTCTGCTTACTAGGGTACATAATGTCAGTACGCAAACCCGTGCAGCGCTCACCAATAAACTTGCCACACCTAATGCATTAAACAAAGGGGACGCATTAAACAAAGGGGACCTACTACCCCTCGCGCAGTTTTTACAGAAAAAAAACAAACTTAATCTTCCCGATTTTATGCACTTATTTAACCAATCAGAAGAATTAGGACATATTGGTCCGGTACATGTAATTAAAGAAATTAAACAAAATAAAGACCTAACTGAAGATGTTAAACGCCAACATCTCGCTGCTATTTTACAACGCCTTGATATCTATAATCATGAACTGTTCGGAAAAATTACCGAACTAGCACTCACCATAGAACTTACTGAACAAGGTATAGAAGCACTGCAAAAGCAGGTTAACGACTTAATTGATAATCATGAAACTGCCTTACTAACAAATATGCGTAACCTAATTAATCCTCTGCTGGAACAGCTAACTCCACAAGAAAAAGAAGAATATATTACTTTACAAGTAACCAATCAAAATAATATTGATCAGAACGCAGAGTTTATAAACGGGGCCACTATAGATGATTTAATTAAGAGCAAATACCCAACCTATGCACCAAATATTACGGTGATTGATGCTCCTGGACAATTAGTACCAACTCCTGATCAACTGCTCGCAGCTTCTACCAATCCTATTGCCTTAAATCATCTCTTTACCAGCATAAAAAATAGGTTTGTGCAACCCGGCGAATATATGCATGCATTTGTTCTGGGAAACATGCAACAAGTGGGTGACACCGTAGGAATCCAAAGGGGCTTTGCACATTGGATCACCCTAGTTGTTCGTAAGTTAGCTGATGGCACACGTCACTACATCATTACAGATTCAATGAACAGACGGTACATTGATGATGCTATCATTAGAAGAGTTATCACCGCATTAGAAGGCGAAGATATCTGGAAATAAAAATCCACGGTACAACAACAGAGAATTTTAAACGGGGCATACTTTTTTGGTATGCCCCGCTCTTTATTTAAAGCGCATCAAAAAAGACAATATTGATTCTGAATCAATAGAAATAGAATTTATACCCTGCTCAATAAGAAAGTCCGCAACTTTGGGATAATCTGACGGCGCTTGGCCACAAATGCCAATATCTTTGTTACAAGAATGGGCAGCCACAATTGCCTGTGCCATTAATTTTTTTACTGCAAGATTTCTTTCATCAAACAACGGTGCCAGCAGAGCCTGGTCCCGGTCCACGCCAAGAGTAAGTTGAGTTAAATCATTTGATCCAATAGAAAATCCATCAAAATAGGCACAATATTCCGTTAGCTCCAGTACGTTAGAGGGTATTTCACACATCATATAAACCACCAGCCCATCTTTGCCCCGTTCAATGCCATTAGCTGACATTTTTTCAAGAACACAGAGAGCCTCATCCACGCTACGAACAAAGGGAACCATTACTTGCACATTTGTAAGTCCCATTATAGAACGCACTCTCTTTATTGCAGCACATTCTAAAGCAAATGCAGGTAGTATACATTGGGTGACAATATCTAAATGCTCCTCTGAATCCCATCATGGGATTTTCATCCAGTGGCTCAAAAAAACTGCCGGCAAGTAAATTACGGTATTCATTACTTTTAAAATCAGAAAAGCGCACTAACACCGGACGAGGGTAAAATGCCGCCGCAATCATACCAATGCCCTGCGCAAGGGTATCTATAAAAAAATCTTTTTTAGAACTATAGGCGCTGGTAATAGTATCTAACTGTGCACGTACGGTTGAGTCTGTAATTTTCTCTTGTTGCACAAAGGCCATGGGGTGTGCTTTTATAGCATTAGAAATAATAAATTCTATACGTGCCAACCCAACACCCATGGAGGGTAAAAATGAAGCAACAAACGCGTTCTCCGGTTCAGCAATATTTATTTTAAGATCTACCGGACAGGTAGGAATAGTATCTAATTTTATTCGATCAACTACCACCGTAACGGGTCCTTTATACACGTACCCGGTTAAGCCATGGCTACAATCTATAGAAACTGGTTCTCCGTGCTTAATTACCGTAGTAGCATTCTGGGTCCCTATTACCGCGGGAATGCCCAATTCGCGGCTAACTATGGCAGCATGGCACGTACGACCACCGCGATTGGTAATAATGCCCGCAGAGCGCTTCATAGCAGGTACCCAATCAGGATCCGTCATGTCAGTAACAATAATATCCCCTTGCTGTACTTGATCAATTTCAGAAGCATCGTGTATTACGCGTGCATTCCCCGTAGAAATCTGCTGACCTACGCTAATGCCGGTCAATAGAATACGTTCAGACAATTTCTTCTCTTCTACGTCTGCAATATGATACTGCAACAATGTTGTCCCATTACCATGTGTTGCATGTACTGTTTCTGGACGCGCTTGTAAAATATATAACTTGCCATCTACCCCATCTTTGGCCCATTCAATGTCCATGGGGCTCCAATGCTGCTTAAGATTAGAATAGTGACGCTCTATTTCTACCACTGCATGGCCTAAAAAAAGAATTTCAGCATCTGTTAAACTAAATTGTGAACGGGCTACGTCTGGCACGGCCACCTGTTCCACCGGATGTTGACTATTAGTGGTGTAGATGAGCTTTACCTTTTTAGCACCCAAACGCTTTTTGATAATTGGTTTATATCCTGTTTCTAACGTGGTTTTAAACACCACAAATTCATCTGGCGTTACTAACCCTTGCACCAAGGTTTCACCCAAACCAAATGAAGAATCAATAGTAACTACTGAAGGAAAACCACTTTCTGTATCCAAAGAAAAGGCAACCCCAGCACTGGCAAGATCAGAACGCACCATTTTTTGCACACCAATAGATAATGCAACTTTAAACTGATCAAACCCATTTTGATACCGATACACTATGGCACGATCAGTAAATAATGAAGCAAGACATTTTTTACATGCTTCATACAATGCATCTAACCCATGAATATTTAAAAACGTTTCTTGTTGCCCCGCAAAAGAAGCAGTGGGTAAATCTTCTGCAGTAGCTGATGATCGCACTGCAACGTCAGCATCTGTCTGCTTGTAGTGTACAGAAAGCTCATGATACGCCTGGGCTATTTCTTCCTTTAAATCAGCAGGAATAGTACCCGATAAGATTAACATACGGACTTGCCGCCCAATTTTTTGCACGTGAGCAATGTCCTGATAATCAGTTAATTGCGCCATAAGATGCGCAAGAGGATCTCTTAGATTATTACGTTCTAAATAATACCAATACGCATCTGCAGTGATAGCAAAGCCCTGGGGAATCTGTACATACTCACTAGAAAGCTGACTAACCATCTGCCCCAGTGAAGAATTTTTACCACCCACCAATGGCGTATCTGCAAGCGTAAGGTCTTTAAACCATTTAATAAATTTCATAGCATCACCATTTGCAGTAAAAGCGGGCCAGGCTAAGAAGTTTAATCTTAGCCATGACTACCACAATTATGTTGTCATTAAAACAGAAGGGAAAAAACAGGAATAATAATAAAAAGAAAATACATACTGCTCCTTTATAGAAAATAAAAAGTTGTTTTACGTTAATGGACTCCCTAGCCACTGCACAGAATACATAATGAAAATTATCTGATACAACAGTTATAAAAATGAACTGGTATTAACTCAACAGCCATCTGATTTTCTGATATAATAAATTGACCAAATTGATTCTCTCTTATTATTCTTAAATTTCAAAGAATTCCTCTCCAGGGATATTAAAAAAGAAATAAGTTAAATAACAATAATTAAATACAAAGAAGTGAGTAGATATGAAGTCAATTTCGTCGTTACGAATTTTTACTATTGGCCTTGCCCTTTTTTCTATGCTCTTTGGTGCAGGCAATCTTATGTATCCCATTAAAGTAGGTATGGACTCCGGTGAATTTACCCTTTTGGGCTACCTTAGCTTTTGTATTACCGCAGTCTTGTTACCACTCGCCGGTATTATTGGCATTATTTTATTTCATGGTGATTATGTTCAATTTTTTAAACGGTTAGGCGACTGGCCCGGCGAACTATTGTTAGCCATCTCTCTCTTTCTGCTAGGGCCCATAATTGCAATTCCGCGACTGGTAACCTTGTGCCACATTATGCTTGCACCATTTATTCCCTGGCACTTTTTACATGACACAACCAGTTTTTTGTCATGCTTCCTATTTGCACTGCTCTTTTTGAGTCTAACATTCATACTCTCATTTAGAATTAACCGGATTATTGATGTGCTGGGCTACGTAGCTAGCCCGCTGCTCCTGTTGTCATTATTTATTATTGTATTGCGTGGAATAATTACCGCACAACGTCCCGTAGAAACATCACTAACTCTTACAGAAATCTTTACCCACAATATAATACGGGGATATCTCACCTTAGATCTTCTGGCAAGCATATTTTTTACCGCAATTATTTTGCGCATTTTACGCAACACCTATGGTGGACGCGCGGGAATGACGCAGCACTCCTTTGGACTGCTCATTACGTACGCTGGTGGTATTTGCATTGCCCTTTTAAGCCTTGCATACGCAGGATTGTCTCTATTAGGCATGTACCATGGCCATGGTCTTGCAGGCGCACATGAAGGCGAACTTTTTAGAGAAGTATCATATACCGTCTTTCCTCACGGCAGTGGCAGCTTTGTAATTGTAACCGCAGTCCTTACCGCATGCCTTTGTACCGCTGTTGCCTTAACCACAATATTCACGGAATATTTGCAAACACATCTTACAAAAAACAGAATTAGTTATGAAACCGCACTGGCACTTTCTTTACTACTCTGTCTACCGTTGTCTACGTTTGGATTACAAACGGTATTGGGACTTAGCCAAGGACCATTAACCTATATTGGGTACCCCGTAATTATTACATTAACCTTTTGCAACATTGCATACATGACCGTAGGTTTTAAGCCAGTTAAAGTTCCCGTACTGTTTACATTTGTGGTCGCGTTGTTGTGTTATTTGTGGCGATAGTGATAGCACAGATCAAGTTGTCTTTCATAATACTCTTGCAGATGTTGAATGTAATCTAAATGTCGCTCTTCGATCTTTTCCAAGGCTTCAATAGTGTTCGCTTGTCTATTAAGTAGATACAACATACCAATAAGAGTAACGCCTACAATAATGCCACCCACAATACCTGGATTGGTGTATTGTCCTATTTGAAAAACCCATTTTTTTATTGTTTCTGATTTGCTTTGCGATCGGGCTACCACCGACTGACTTACAGGATTATGCATATTACTATCATTTTGCTTACTCGCATTTCTATCATTATTAGCTCTAAACCGAGATACAAAGCCTCCTCCATCTATAGATTTCTGACCAACATCGCCATTAGATATTTCCTGTAGTTTGCCTTCCATGCCATTTATATTGAAAGAACAAATAAACAATAATAATAGTAACAATTCATTAATCATACACTGCCCTTCTCCTTGGTAATGATTTAAAAAGATTAACCATGATAATTAAGTAAAGCCTGCGCGCATTCGTCTGGAGTATTATGATCTGTACGAATAAGCAAATCGTAAGAAAAACGGGGAATTACATACATTTGATTATTGGTAAATAAATTCAACATTGTATGTTTATACGTTAAAAATTGCTGACTACTAAATTCACCACGAGTAAATTGGCATGCATTACCGTCTGCATGCAAAGATTTAACTAAAGAGACTTCAACTAGATCCAATGTTTGTTCTACAACATCTCGTGAAAGACAATCTATTGCCTTATCTGGAGTAATATTCAACGTATATCGCTCATTAAAATTTATTAATGGATGACGGAAAAAACGCATTTCATTCATATTGCCAGAGGACAATGAACACTGATTACGCTCTATTACTCTGCATGCTAATTTATCAAAAGGGCAATATACCAGAACTTCTACCACATCATACCGCTCTTGATATTTAGCGTAATCAACCGGCTTCAATAACCATGAATCAACTATTACATTAACATTATTCCGCAAGCTTTCATCTATCAAATGTAATTCTCTTTCTCGCAGCTCTTGGAATAAAGAATCTAGCAATGAACCATTCTTTGGATCATCTAAGTATTTGCGGAGATTACGCATGCTATTAATTGCATATTCTTTTACCTGTTCAGTTAAATTCTTTTTCCAACAAACTTGATCAAACTTAACTGCATGAAAAATATTCTGAAATTCAATAGCCTGAAGTATTAAAGAAAACTCTTTAGGCATTAAATCGCGCCATTGTAAACTAGAGTATTCATGATAAAGATCATCTTCTATAATCAACTTCCAAGAAGGGTCAATTTTTGAAACAGCCATGCATAATGCCGTTTTACCTGCGCAGGCTGTTCCGCGAAGAAAAAAAATTTTGACATTCTCTTTCGACCAAACAAATGCACCCAATAACAGAAAAAAAACGCTAAACACCCTCGCTATTTTTTTGGGATTCATAGAAATCACAAGTCACCCCCACAACACCAGTTTCATCCACTATTTTAAAGAATAAAAAAAGGCCTTCACATTAAAGACCTTTTTTACCTAATCAATTGTAATCAACAATTAATTATTTTCAACAAACCTAATTACATTCTTAATTACTGGCTTTTGCTGGATCACCAAATTACGGAGTTGGTTGATTCATAGCCTAGCTAGCTAAACCTATAAAAAGGCTTGTACCGATTACTAAATATTTGTTGTTCATCTAATAGTACCTTAATTTGTATAAGAGCTTCTTGATTACAGCGATTACTACTCCTTATTATTGATCATTTTTGATATGGTAGCTATTCCTTTTCTGTAAGAATTATCCTGCATCACCAAAATTTGAAATACCGTAGTAAAAATCAAGATACCGGTCAATCCACACTATTTTACTACTATGGCATAAATACTACCTAATCCACATAACTTATTTCAATTGCAAAATATTATACAATTTGAAATACAACTTTATTGGTCATTTACCAATTTTTAGCCCAATTATAAGCATTAATTGACAATTCCTGAGCCATATTTACACTTAAAACGTTATGAAAAAACCAGTAAAAAACAAATTAATTAGCCCCATTACCCCCAGGAGTCTTTGTATGACTTTTAAACGCACGCTATTGCCACTATACGCAGTAGTAGCTATTTTTGCTTTTGCTACCAATTTCAACCTACAAGCAATGAAACAATCCGAATCATTACAAAACCTACAGCAAACTCATGAGCAAACAGAACAATTACTAAAAGCTTTAGAAACAAAGATAACGACCCTAGAACAAAAGGACAATGCCAAGCTACAAGAAGAAATTCAACAATTGAAAACACAACTACAAACATTAACCGCACAAAACGCTCAAACCATTACATTACTACAACAACAAATTAACGCGGCAAACCAACCTAACCCACAATTACAAAATCTATTGCAACAAATACAACAGCAACAAACTACTCTACAGCAGCAAGCAATCACCTTACAAAAATTACAACAAAAAGATGATTCAATAAGCAAACTCAAAGCACAATTTAGACATATTATAACTTCACCCTTAAAACTAGCCGCTGCATGCATTGCCATTCCATTATTTGCACGATTAGTACATAAAGACGAACCTGCAGAAAAGCCACTCGGATTAACAGAAGGCCTTAAAGGATTTGTAACTATTAATCCTTTATCAAAAGCATATTACACCAATATTTTGCGCTTCATTGATGACGTTATCATTGGCTTTAAAGGCAAAAAACGTGGCTTCTTCCAAGTTGGGGCCTCTCGCATTGGTTATGATGGCCAAAAACAAGTAGTAGCAGAAATTACCCGTCCTACTGCAAATGGCACGGGAACTGAAAAAGTTGCTTATTCTACCTATGGCAATGCTATGCCGTATGGATTATTAGGAAATGCATTAGGCTATATCATGACGCTAAAAAGAGTGGACGAGTTTGAAGCGAGTGTTGGAAATGCTGGATGGGCTCTTGATACCATTACACCAAGTAGTAAATAGTTAATAAAAATATATTAAAATTAGGATACCAAAAATGAATACTAAAAACATGAAAGTACTATTATCTGCCGCTATAATGATCTCTATTGCCACACCACAATATAGTGTTGCAGCAATAGACATACGTGAATTGCCTACATGGGTCAATACACCAAAACGAGTTGCTGCGGCTGTTGGATTTCTTTCTTTTATCTATCTTGCCGGCTTTAAAGACGAACCAGATGCTAATCCAATGGGATTAACTGAAGGGCTTAAGGGATTTGTAACAAAAAACCCACTATCCAAAAATTACTTGCAACATGCTTTAAAGTTTATAGATGATGTTATTGTTGGTTATGCCGGTAAAAGACGTGGATTCCGCGTGCTAACTTCCAAAATAACTCCTGATGGACAACCATCCGTTGATGCTAAAATGCAAAAAGTTATGAAAGATGGTGAACATGTTGAGCTATTCACCGCCAACAATGCAGGACCATACGGTCTTATGGGAACATTATGGTATTACATTAAACCAGTCTCCGATGGTCTAGGCGAGCTTAGAAAAGCAGAAAAAGCATTTAAGTGGACCGGTAACGCACTTACCCGACACGTAGACTAATTATCCACTAGTATCTTAAATAGCGAGGGCTGGTTGTAAAAGACCAGCCCTTTTTCTATGTCTTTATCAACTTTTTACATGATCAATTTACAATGCACAGTCAGTTTAGTAATATACCCAAGCAAAGAATTTCCCTAACCCATTTACCGAAAGGTTTTTATGATAACCCTTCACAAAACATACACCAGCTTGGTTATTACTGGCCTATTACTCAGCGTAACAAACAGTACCCGCACAGAATTAAAATGCGTTCCCCATTTGGGCAAATGGAGCGCAATGGCATTTTTAGTAGCAAGTGTTGTTGCATTATATCACCGCTCTCCAGAAAAAGATTTCACTCCACGCTACAATTTAAAAGCAATAACAGAAGTTAACAAAGCACTTAGCAAAAAATATTTTAAAAATCTATGGTACTTATATTATGACGGATTTGTAGGTCAAAAAGCAGGAGATAGATATTTGGTTATGACAAGTGAAGAAAAGTTGGCAGTGGAATCACATCCTGAAATACCCGCTTCTGGTGTATTAGGTACGTTAAATGAATTTATTAAACCAATAAAAGATGCTGCTCACGGATTAGGACTGGGCTACTTGGTATACAAAACAGCCACTGCACATCCTAGCGAACATGCCCTGTTTGGCTTAATGGATAAAAAATCCCATTCAAAAGATGCGCTCCACACTCACTAAAAAAAACGCTAGAATATAACCAATCTGAGCCAGCACAACACCTGCTGGCTCTTTTTTTTGCTACATTATGCCATTTTCTGCTATACTTACTGTACTGCCGCCATATTCATTGCGCACAACGCGCAATTGAAGCCCCAACTCATCTTCTTTAAAGCAATTCCATATTGTTAATCTTTTTATTTCACGGATACGCACATGTCACACCGTTTACTGACCATAGAAAACGTTACCAAACGCTTTGGTGACAAACTTGCCTTAAAAGGCGTTAGCCTGGAACTACACAAAGGTGAGATTGTAAGTCTTTTGGGGGTTAATGGCGCGGGAAAAACAACCCTCTCTTCTATTATTGCCTCTCTTAACCCGCCCACTTCTGGGGATGTTATGTATAAAGATAAATCCATATACTCAGATATTATTGGCTACCGCCAAATTATTAGCTTTTGTCCGCAAAAGCCCAACCTGCACCCCCATTTAACGGTAAGAGAGCAACTCATTTGCGCAGGGCGGTATTTTTTAATGCCCTATGACCAGATTATTGCACGCACAGACAAACTTATGGAGCAATTTGGTCTTACTCCCTATGCTAATGCGCTTACTGATGTTCTTTCTGGTGGGTACAAACAACGGCTGTTAATTGCCCGCGCACTCATACATAGTCCGGAATTAGTAATTCTAGATGAGCCCACCGTAGCATTAGATTCTCCCATTAGACGCAGTTTGTGGGAGCTGATAAAAGAATTAAAACAGAGCGGCGTTACTATTTTACTAACCACCCACTATTTAGAAGAAGCGGAATATTTGTCTGACCGTGTTTGCGTGCTGGATCAAGGCGTAATCCGTATGGTAGATACACCGCAAAATCTTTTGAATGCATACCATAAAAAAAATCTTGAAGACGTATTCTTACATTTATTAGAAGAAGAAAAAAAAGAACGCGAGTAACTTTTTTTATTACGAAAGTTTAATATGAAACTATTATATCCCTCTATCCAACTGCGCGTATTTGGTTGGTTACTGTATTATGAATTGCGCGCGGTACTTAAAAATAGCAAAGACTATTTTCTTGATTCATTGTCCTGGCCTCTGGTAATTATTTTAGCTAATGGGTACATTATGCCGGCATTAGGAATGCCCGCAAGCTACGGAACCTTCTCTTGCATTAGTATGATGGTTATTATGGCATCTTTTGCCGCGTGGACCAGTGCAATGCCCCTGTGCAGTGATTTAGAAGGTCCAAAAGCAATATCATATGAGCTTACCCTTCCCGTTCCTTATTGGATGGTGTGGCTAAAATATATTATTGCACTTGCAATTCGCGCGTCCCTCTTTAATTTTATGCCACTCATTATTGGCAGAATTATTTTAGGAAGTACCTTTTCTTTACCCCATATTAATCTGTTCTATTTTATACTTATCTATCTTATGTCTAGCCTGTTCTTTGCTTCTTTTGCAACCTGGGCAGTGGCCAATTCAAAAGGCATTGAACGGTACAGCAAAATAGAAATGCGCCTAACCGGACCACTGTTTTTTCTATGTGGTTGGACTGCATCATGGTCTGTTATGAACACTATTATGCCTTTGATTGGTAAACTATTGTTACTAACGCCGTGGGTGTATGCGTATGAAGGCAGTAGAGCAGCTTTATTGGGACAAGAAGAATATTTACCATTCTGGATATGTATTGCCATGTTACTTGCCTATACACTCCTGTGCACACTGCATGGCCTATACCGCTTTAGAAAAAGATTAGATTGTATTTAGTAATCAAAAACAAAAAACGGGGATACCACTATGCGTATCCCCGTTTTGTTACTTATCAAAAAACTGTTAGCTTCCCTTTTGCATTGCCTTATCTTTGCAGGCATTAACAAAGCCAAAAAATAATGGATTAGGATTCCCTAATCTACTCTTAAATTCCGGATGTGCTTGGGTTGCCACAAAAAATGGATGCTCGGTAATTTCACCATATTCCATAAGCGGCATATTATCTTCACGTAAATAGTACCCAGAAAATACAAAGCCAGCTTCTTCTAATGCGGGCACATACAGCGGATTAACTTCATACCGGTGTCTATGGCGTTCCCCAACCAGTAATGCTCCGTGGTACATAGGCTCCGTTGCTTTGTCCGCAAACCCTGCTTGTGTATATACCTTATGGACCATGGTATTATCCTTAACTGCCGCTTTATACAATCCAAGACGCATGGTACCACCATATTGCTGATGTTCCAATAACTCCTTTTGCCACGGTAAAATATCAATAACCGGGTACGGAGTATTCTGTGCAACTTCGGTAGTATGCGCACCTGCAAGTCCACAGACGTTGCGCGCAAATTCTACCACCGCCAATTGCAAGCCATAACATAATCCCAAAAATGGAATCCCGTGGGTACGTGCATAATTAATTACCGTTATCTTACCTTCTACCCCCGCTGTTCCAAATCCGCCCGGAATAAGTATGCCATCATACTGGTCCAATTGAGCAACAGACGCGGGATCCAATTCAAACTGCTTTGCATCTATCCACGCAATATCAACTCCCGTTGCATGTTCTGCCCCGGCATGGGTTAATGCATGGCAAATACTTAAATAACTATCCGTTAAACTAAAGTCACCGCTATCCACATATTTTCCCACTACGGCAATACGTACTTGGTGCTTTGGATGAACCATCTGTTCCACCCGTTGCTGCCAGGAGCTCCAATTAGGTGATTGGCGATGTGGTAGTTTTAAATGCTGTAACAATTTAGTGCCCAGTTCCTGACGTTCTAATTCTATAGGCATCTGGTACACTGACGGCACATCCGGTGCTGCAATAATGTGATCTGCAGTTATATTAGCAAACACTTCTATTTTTTTTCTGCGAGACACATCCAGTGGTTGTTCTGAACGGCAAATAATAAAGTCTGGCATAATACCCTGCTCACCAAGCATTCGGATTGCTTGCTGAGTTGGTTTTGTTTTCATTTCGCCAATATGTCCCGGTACTGGAAGATAGGTTACCAATGCATAGGCAACATGATCTGCGCCCAGTTCGCGTTCCAACGCCTTTATAGCAAATAAGAACGGAACGTTCTCATAATCACCAACAGTGCCACCAATTTCTATAATTACTACTTCATACCCCTCAGCAGACAAACAAATTCTACGGGTAACTTCATCGGTAATATGGGGAATAAATTGAACGGTTTGGCCCAAATACTCACCCGCACGTTCCCGATCAATAACCGCTTTATAAATTTGCCCGGTGGTAATGTTATTTATTTTGGGAAAATCAACATCCATAAACCGTTCATAGGTCCCCAAGTCTTGATCAATCTCACCACCATCATCGGTCACCCATACTTCACCATGTTCCGTTGGGCGCAAGGTTCCCGCATCATAATTAATATACGGATCAATTTTGATGAGTGTGGTTTTATATCCCTGCTTTTGCATTATTTTGCCAATAGAGGCAGTACAAACACCTTTACCAACCCCAGACATTACTCCGCCAACTACTACAATGAACCGTGTATCTTTCTGTATTGCACCAAACATAGAACATCTCCCAACTAATTCTAAACATTGATTTCACATAAAAAAGGCATGGTGGTTTTCCATGCCTTCGAACATTTTATCTATAAACAACCATACACCCAACTGCCTACAAGAGCAAGCTGGCAACCATTGCAGATAATAAGTTAGATAATGCACCACCCATTACTGCAAGGAGTCCCATTTCAGTAAGCCATGCGCGTCTTTCTGGAACCAGCGCACCAATGCCACCTACTTGAATGCCAATACAAGAAAAATTAGAAAAGCCACACAACGCATAGGTCATAATACTAACCGTACGCGGTGACAAATTCATAGTCATCATTTGGCTGTATGCAATAAGTTCATTAACGGCAACTTTGGTACCAATTAACTGGCCTGCGGCAAAAATATCAGTTCCCGTAAACCCTAATAAGAAGCCAAAGGGAGCAAATAAATAAGAAAAAATAAAGCCCATATTTATTAACGGCAGACGCCATGCGGCAGACGTTAAAGCCAACAAATAGTTAATGCCATGACTTGCATATTCAAGACCGTAATTTAACATTGCCAATAATGCCAAGAAAGAAATTAACATTGCAGCCACGTTAAGTGCCAAATGCAACCCATCTATTGTACCGCTTGCAACGGCATCAAAAATATTAGTAGAAGGTGATTTAAATTCCACATCTGCACCAACGCCCGTCTCTGTCTTTTCTGTCTGAGGATATAAAATTTTTGCAATAAGCAAAGAAGCGGGAATAGACATTACACTGGCCGCAAGCAAATGTTCCGGTGGAACACCCATAGATGCAAATACCACCAAAATAGCTCCACTAATACTTCCCATACCACTCACCATTACCACCAACATTTCTGATTTAGTGAGTCCCTTAAGGTAATGCCGTATAAGCAATGGCGCTTCTGTTTGGCCCAAAAAACTATTGGCAATAGCACACAACGTTTCTGCTCCAGAGGTTCCCAAGAGCGGGCTTATAATATGACTAACACCAGCAACTACCCGCTGCACTACTCCCAAATGGAACAAGAGTGACATAAAGGCACCAAAGAAAATGATGACCGGCAATACTTTGAATGCAAAAACAAATCCCCAGGCAGAATTTGCATTGGTAAGACCACCAAACACAAAGCTAGAACCGGCATCTGCAAATTGGTACAGTTTGGTAACAAAGGTAGCTACGGCATCTATAACCGACCTGCCAATAGTAGTTCGTAAAACCACAAACCCAATAAGAAATTGTAACAATAACCCCAGAGAAACTAATTTAACATTAATATGAGCTCTTTTTTTAGAAAAGAGGGCTGCAATGCCCAAAATAAAGAGAATGCCAATAATATTCAAAAATCGATTGTATTCAATAAAATAGTTTAAAATATTCATTTGCAAACGTCCTTTATATAGATGGCCGGCAGAACTAATGCTCTGCCGGCCATAACCTAATTCAATTCATATAATTTTTTTACTTTATAAATTGCGCAAGAAACTGTTTTTGGCGTGTAGTACGTTCTCTCTCATGCAATGCTTCCACAATCTCATCCAATTCACCTTCCATTACTACGTCTAAATTTTTGAGCGTAATGTCTACTTGATGATCAGTTACTCTATTTTGGGGATAATTATAGGTACGTACCTTTTCCGCTCGCATACCCGTTCCCACCTGTTCTTTACGCTGCTTACTCATTGCAGCTTCTTGTTGTTCTTTTTGTGCCTGCAATATACGGGAAGATAGAATCTTCATTGCTTTTGCTTTGTTCTTATGCTGTGACCGTTCATCTTGGCAACTTACTACAACACCCGTTGGAATGTGGGTAATACGCACGGCAGAGTCCGTAGTGTTTACGTGCTGTCCACCCGCGCCACTTGCTCTAAATACATCTATACGTAAATCTGAAGGTTCAATTTTTACATCCACTTCATCTGCTTCTGGCAGCACTGCTACCGTTGCAGTAGAAGTGTGAACACGGCCCTGGGTTTCTGTTGCAGGAACCCGCTGTACCCGGTGAACACCAGAATCATGTTTAAGGCACCCATAGACACCTTTACCTTGGATAAAAGCTATAACTTCTCTAAAGCCGCCCAAGTCCGTATGACTTTCACTCTGTACCTTAACCTGCCAACCCTTTTTAAGGGCATAGTTGGAATACATGCGTAACAGATCAGAAGCAAACAATGCTGCTTCTTGCCCACCAGTACCTGCTCTAATTTCTAAAAATACGGACCGATCATCATATTCATCTGGGGGTGCTACTAAATGCTCAAGGGCATGTTCTTCTTTTTTAATACGTTCCTGCAGATCAATGAGCTCCAGTTCATAGAGCTCTTTCATATCTGCATCATTATTCATATGCTCAACTTGCTGAGCAATCTGCTGACGTTCTTCCCGTAACTGAGTTACTGTTTTGTGTTGTTCCAACAAGGTTGTTAAATGACTATGTTCTTTCTGCAGACGGTTCCGCTCTGAACTTGCAAGTCCTGGATTAGAAAGTTGCTCTTCCACAACCTGATGGCGCGCACGGATAGCTTCCCATGCGTTTAACATGATATCTGGGTGTTGGGACATAGCGTAACAGGCCTAAGCTTTTGCTTTTTTTGGGGCAACTTTTTGGAATTTTTTCTCGAATTTTTCTATTCTGCCGGCGGTATCAATAAACTTTTGAGCGCCCGTATAGAATGGGTGACATGCTGAACACAGCGTTACGTGGATATCTTTCTTGGTAGAACTGGTTTTGAATGAGTTTCCACAGGCACAGCTGGCCATAACTTCAAATAACTCTGGATGAATTTCTTTTTTCATCTGACAACTCCTAAATGCTATAAAATGGGATAAAATAGGCTAATTTAACTACTAGTACTAGAGACCGTTTCCAAGTCCCATGTTCCTTATTATCGGGTAAAAATGCCCATTTGTAAAGGGTAGACCCCACTTAAAAGACTCTCAATGCCCCGGATCTCCCCTGGGTAAGCCTCCTAGCTGGTTTATGCAAAAAAAAGGGGGGAGGTTGTAACCCGTTCTGGGTACAAATTGGTTATTCAGGGACTGCTTTCTTGTACCAGAAAACAACCTAACTTACCGGCACTAGCGACTGGTACAGTTTCTTTTTATCCAATTTTGCCACCCACATCTCATGGTCTTCTTTGCCATAGACCACCCAAATGTACTGATCATCAGAAATAAACCCACCAGGAAACACTACTTTAACCTGGTTCCAATAGGGCTTATATTCGGGGCCAATGTAAAAATCATGTCCTACAATAGGCTGTGGACTTATGTGGGTAATGGTAAATGGATAATCACGCTTAAAGGTATACGCACCCATAAAATAATGAAGCTTTTCTTTACCTTTAGTCTGGACTGACTTCATCTTTATTGCTGAATGAAAAAATGCTAGATAATGGTCACCATCTAATAATGCAGAAGTGCCACCCCGTAATTCCCCCCAATTCCAAGAAATTGCACTATTGGTTACCGCAAAGGTTTCACAATGTCCGGTACTTAATAACGGATACAAAATCTTATGGGGCGCCAAACTATACGCAAGAAGTAATTTCCCATAATAATCAAACGGCACCCAATTTTTTTCCCTACGATCTTTGCTATTGTCTTCAAAAGAGGACAAGCATTCCATATTATAAGGAATCCAATTGCGCAGATTTAATTCATCTTCTAACGATGAAAAACTTCTAATGTTCACTGGACAGAATTTCTTGCCATCATATTTTAATTCCGCAACGTACATCCTGCAGCCAGCCTTGGTGATAATAACATCTTCACAATCTGTATATCCTAAAAACAAACGATCACCTATTGCAACAAGCCGGCCATCCTCTGCCCGTGAAGGTACCTTAGATTTGGGATCCCGCAACTGAAGTTGTTGCGGCTTTCCTTTGGGCTCAAAATTTTCATTTAAATTAATTACCCCTACCCACGAAGTAAAGGTTTGCTTGGGATCTGGAATTACGCGAAAACTCATTAATAAATTATTATCCCAGCGAATAATAGAAGGATTAAATGCCCACGGATATTCGTGAATAAGAATCTGTTTTGTTTCCAACACTAAATCATTCTGAACCATAGTTTGTAAATCAAACAGTTCTTCACTCTGCGCAGTTACAAAAACGATAACTGCAACCCCAATAATCAACATGCGGCAATAGTTGCCGTAAAACTTCTTTTCCATTACGTGCCCCCTTTTTTCCCATCTAACAACAACTCATTTGATCATATATCACAACTTGTTCATCGTTATACAGCTGCTCATGACGTGGTACTGCACACTGTTTTTTAACCTCTGCACAAGGAACAAGACTGTTGTACAAACCCTTCTTATCTATTTTAGCTACCCAAATTTCAAAATCTTGTCTTCCGTAACTTACCCAAAAATACTGGGAATCAATCATTAAGCCCATAGGAAACACCACGCGCACTGGCTTCCAGGTTGGGTATTCCGGACCATGATAAAATTTTTTACCCACAATTGGTTCTGGGCTTACGCGCGTAATTTGGAACGGTGGTTGTGCAGCAAAGGTATACGCACCCATAAAGTAATGTTGAATTTTTTTACCCTTGGAATGAACACTCTCCATATCTATAGAAGAATGGAAAAAGGCGATATATTCCTCACCATCTAATAAAGCAGGTGTTCCGCCGCGCAATTCTCCCCAATTCCAATTAAACACAGAAGTAGTTGAACTAACCGTTGTGCATTCACCCAAAGACATTGAAGGCTTAAAAATAAGATGGGGAGTAAGACTATAAGCAACCAATAAATTTTCTTTAAAATTAAATGGCACCCAATTTTTTTCCCAGCGATGGCTCCAATTTTCATACGGATGCAAACTAACCGGATTTTTAATAAAAAATTTCTCTTTAGCTATCTGTACCTGGGCTAAAAACATTCTACGCGCCTCTTTTTCACCAATCTGTATAAAATTACTGTAGAGAATATAGAGCTCATTATTAACTATAATAAGCCGTGGGTCCTGATTTTGGGAAAAGGTAGAAGGATCACCAATTATTTGGAGAATCTGAGGCTTACTTATGGGCGTAAACTGTTCATCTAACCACACAAAACCAATCTGAAAAGTAGAAACCATTTTGGCATCTCTAACCCTGAACGCCATTAAAATTGAACCTTGCCATCGAATAAAAGATGCATTAAACGCACCAGGAAATCCGGGAATTATAATTTGTTTTGCTTCTAGAACAAAATCTTGGGTATGTTTTTCCAAATCAATTAATTCTTTTGCAAAAGAACTATGCTGAACACACATACCCACTACTAGTGCAATAGCGCAATTTTTAAAGATGGTCATTGCATCCTCATTACGTGTTAAAAACTGGGCATTACAAAAGTTACTTCTGGCCAAAGATCAAAAGGGAACGCTAAATATAATTTTTTTAGATCACAAACAACCGGATTTTCACCACCCATTGCTACTGCCTCTTCTACGGAAATAGCAACTTTAAAATCGGGACGCCCCGTCCCCAAATAATAGTCCGTATATTTAAACATGGGTTCATTCAACGTAATCTTTAAACACCGTGCAGGAATACCAAACGCCTCTGCTACAATAACGCCATGCAACGAACTGGATATTACCAGTTCACTGTCCATTATTTTGTCAAAGACTACTTCCCAAGGCTCTGTTGGATACACTACATTTGCAAAAAGATTTTTAGGAAAGAAATGCTCTTCTGAATAATGGGGAATAATAAGATATTTGTACTTTGGATTCTTTTTCCGTTTAAACTCGGGAAAGAAATAAGGAATTAATAAGGCAGGATCTCCATATGTTTCTGGACATGCAATCTTAAAATGCTTCATTAAAAAATCACGAGTGAGTGGCCCACGCACCGCACGGACATCTAACTTGGTAAATTTATATTCACTTAAATCTAAACATTTACCATTTACCCCAGAACCCCAAATAACATCATTATTACGCGCAAAGGTCATAATAGAGCCAATCGCCAATAGTTTAGGAGTACTTAACGCTCCGGGAGGAACCACTGCGACTTTTTGTTGTACAATTCTTTCTACTAATTTTAATGATATATAATCCCCAAAATTAAAAATTGCATCTTGCCAGTAGTACATGGGAAAATGTTTACTCAGAAGAATAGGACCATCTGGCCCTTCTCTGAACTCTTGATTAATCTGCTCTGGCTCAAACGTATATACCTGCTGAACACAAACAAATAATGCTAACCCCACTCTTATTTTTTTAACTAATATAAACGCTGAGCCCCTAAGCATTCTATTACCCTCCCCACACCCTAATTTTTTTGTACCTAATCATAACGATTATTACATATTTAAGAGTGTGCTATAAAGGGTTTACTATTTAGTGCTCAAAATCTTCGAATTGTGCTAGGGAAAAAATAAACAAAGCGCAAAACAATGACTGATTGCTTAATTCTTTTATGATCTGAACCTATCTTTTACTTGAGCAGCCCTTGACAAATGCAAGGGTCATTAACTATGGTTAAAATCGATTACCATTCTTTCATAGTCTTATTTTTTCTGAACAAAGGAGATATCTATGTTTTTTAAAAAGAAAATAATGTACCTTATGTTATCTGCAATACCGGTAGTTCATCTGCAAGCTTATGATGTCTTATTAGAAGCTAAAGGTGCCGCTTTCATAGCTACCGGAAATAAATTTAAAAATATTTATGGTCGTGTAGCGGGTATTGGGGGATTAGAGCTTACCTTTAATGCATGGGATGACTGCGGCTGTTGGGAATGGCTCTCTAATTTGTATGGTTTTGTAAGTGCAGATTTCTTAAGCAAAAAAGGCAATTCTATAGGATATTGCACTCCCACTAAAGTAACTATTTCTAACATAGGTTTAGGGCTTAAATATCTATTTCCCTTCTGCTATGGTGACTTTTATGTTGGTTTGGGAGCATTGCCTACCCATGTATCAACCACAAATTCATCGTCCTATGTGCTTTGCAAACAATCAAAATGGACGTGCGGTGGCATAGCAAAAGTTGGCGCCTATTTTGATCTGCCTTGCTCATTTTTTGTTGATCTCTTTATTGATTATTCGTTTGTGAGCCTTAAACCAAAATGCTGTCCCAATACCGGAGTTCAATTCCAAAAGGCTAACTTAAACGGCGTTATCGCAGGACTTGGATTGGGATATAGATTTAATTAATTGTCCTGTTCAATTAATCTTTTTCGCTAAAAAAAAGGAATGAATAATGAACCAACTACAAAAATTATTGCTATCAATGTTGATAACGATAAGTTCTAGACTTCTGGCTGATGCGCCAAACTCTGTAATTGGTCAAGTTACTGATGCAAATCCACCCACATTTGCCAGTCCAAATTATATAATAATTTCCCCTACTCAACCACTAGCCTATGTGCCCAATCAAGCTTCCACTACAGTAAGCATTGTAAATACCACAAACAACACTATCACTGGCCTTGTAACTGATCTTGATCCCGCCACATTTGCAGGTCCATTGAATGGAACTTTCAGTCCAGATGGATCTCTCGCATATATAACCAATCAAAATAATAATAAAGTCAGTATAATTAATACCGCAACCAATTCCGTAACAGGAATTGTATCTGATCCTGACAGCACATTTAAAAATCCTCAGGCAATGGTATTTATCCCCAATAGCTCCCCATTGACCGCTTATGTGGCAAATTATGGTGGCAGCAATAATGGCAGCGTTAGCATTGTGCAAAACAATGCGGTTATTGGGACGGTAAGTGGAATATCCGGTGCACAGCTCCCGTCAATAGCAGTGACCCCAGATGGCAGCAAAGCACTTGTAGTTGATACGGCTGGACAACGCATTTTCGTCATAAATACTTCAACAAACGCGGTAACACAATCAATAAGTGGCATCACTAATCCTCAATGCATCGCAATAAGTCCCGATGGCACCAAGGCATATGTAGGCACTGCTGGCGCACCGGTCGCAATTATTGATATCGCAAGCAATACCGTTACTGGTGCCATAACTGATCTTAATCCTCCAAGTATTTACGATGTCAATAGCATTGTATTTTCCCCAGATGGTAAAACAGCATATATAATCAGTTATGAAGGAGAAACTCAGGGAGCAATATGCATAGTAAACGTTGCAACAGATACGGTAACCGGACTTGTCACGGATCTTAATCCTCCCCTTATCTATTATCCTTGGGGTGCCGCTATTACTCCCAATGGAAATGCACTGTATGCAGTACAACCTTATGGTGAGGATGCCGCGGGTGATCCTTTTGTTATTGTTGTAAACACCGCAACTTCTGATCCTATTTTGCCACCAGCAACTATTGCTGCACGCAAAACTGCAAATATTTTCTTAACCCAAACTGATATCATTAACGTAATCACCTGGACCGCACCATCATCGGGAACAACACCTGCAAATTACAACATTTATCGCGATGCAGCATTAACTCAGTTAATTGCGACCATTCCCGCAACCAGTCCACTAATTTATTTAGATCACAATCGCCAACCGAGTGTAATGTATTCTTACTACATTGTTTCTATTGACGCTTCAGGAAATGTTTCTAGCCCCATAAGCACAACTATTGTTGGTTAATAAAGGAATATAATATGTTTTTAAAAAATAAATTGTTTATGACTGCATTGTTTATTTTTTCAATTATTTCTGTCAGAGCACACGACGTTCTTTTAGAAATAAAAGGAGCTGGATTCATAGCTACCGGAAATAAATTTAAAAATATTTATGGTCGTGCAGCGGGTATTGGCGGATTAGAGCTTACCTTTAATGCATGGGATGACTGCGGCTGTTGGGAATGGCTCTCTAATTTGTATGGTTTTGTAAGTGCAGATTTCTTAAGCAAAAAAGGCAATTCTATAGGATATTGCACTCCCACTAAAGTAACTATTTCTAACATAGGTTTAGGGCTTAAATATCTATTCCCCTTCTGCTATGGTGACTTTTATGTTGGTTTAGGGGCGTTACCTACCCATGTATCAACCACAAATTCATCGTCCTATGTGCTTTGCAAACAATCAAAATGGACGTGCGGTGGCATAGCAAAAGTTGGCGCCTATTTTGATCTACCGTGTTCATTCTTTGTTGATCTCTTTGTTGATTATTCTTTTGTAAGTCTTAAACCAAAATGCTGTCCCAATACCGGTGTTCAGTTCCAGAAAGCTAACTTAAACGGATGTTGGATTGGTGCAGGTGTAGGCTACCGTTTTAATTAATTAACAATTAGGTGCTTATGATGCAAAAAAGCCATCTCATATGCGTAGTAGTACTTCTCGCAAACAATGTAATCACAGCAAGTACTATTAATACGGTTACCGGTCTTGTTACAGATTTAAATCCTATCACCTTTAATCAACCAGCGGGGAGCGTTGTTAATACCACCGGCAGCACCGCTTATGTGGCAGATTTGGGAACCAGTGAAGTGAGCATAATAAACGTGGCAACAAATACCGTTACCGGCGTTATTTCTGGTGACGGTATTTTTGATCCTAGTAACATGGTAATTACCGGCACTACCGGATACATAATCAATTTTTATGGCAACTCAGTGAGCGTTATAAATCTTACTAATAACAGCGTTGTAGGCACTATTGTAGATGCATCATTTAACCAACCATCTGACCTTGCAATTTCACCAGATGGTTCTATGGGATATGTAACCAATAATTATGGCAATTCAGTCACTATTATTAATCTGAACAATAATACGGTACCCGGTACTATTTCTGATCCAGACAGCACCTTTAATTATCCCAGCAGCATGGCAATTACCGGCACCACCGGATACGTTACCAACTATATTGGTAACTCGGTAAGTATTGTAAATCTAACAACCAATACGGTAGTTGGAACCGTTTCTGACCCAGGCAGTACTTTCTACAATCCCACCAGTATTATTATTATTCCCAACAGCCACTATGCATATGTAACCAATTTTGAAGTAGTAAGCATTATAGATCTTACCTTAAATGCCGTTGTTGCAACGGTTACCGATACCAATCACACAATTTATTATCCTACAGACATTGCGATTACTCCAGATGGTACTACCGCCTATGTGACTAATGGCGGAGGAAATTCCGTAAGTATTATTAACATTGCCACTAACACCATTACCGGCGTTGTTACAGATCCCAATAATACCTTCAATAATCCCAACAGCATTTGTATTACACCAGATGGCACTACTGCGTATGTTCCTAACCATTATGGCAACACGGTAAGCATTATTACCCTTAAAGATCCACCACTATTATTTGGATCGTTAGTTTTACCACCATCAGCAATAACCGGACAAAAAACGCAAAATAGTTTTCTTACCCAAACAGATATTATTAATGTTATTAGCTGGACAGCACCTACCAGTGGCAATGCGCCGGTAAGTTACCAAATATACCGTGATGCGGCCCTAACCCAACTAATTGCAACCATTAACGCAACTAGCCCACTACTCTATTTTGATCATAACCGATTACCTGGCCTAACCTATACGTACTACATTGTTTCTGTGGACAATGAAGGCAATACGTCCAGCGCAATTCAAGTGAACGTCACAGATTAGATACAATGCACTATTTTTTGGAAAAATATTGTGCTTTATTTTTGAAATCAAAATCAAAATGATATTCTTCCTTTAGACGCCGCTGCTTTCTATGATCTTTCTTCTTGGCTTTGTGGTTATCTGAATCATTATCTGGTAATGAATATTCTTCATTGAACCTGGTTTTTTCTAACCGTAAAGCACTCTTTTCTTTTTGTTTTTTTGCTTTTGCCATACATGGACCCTTTTTTAAATAATTATTATTTGAACCTATAACCAACTACTCTATATCCTATTTGAAATTATACCATTTAGATACCTCAAAATGCAATAGTTTTTAAGCAAAAGCTTTTAGTGCAAACTCCAGAGAAATCATGAGAGAAAATAGTATTCTTGTGTGGATTTTCTTTTTTTTGATAACCATATAAATAGATAAGCAATCTGCTCTTTAAACTTTTAGTAAAGGAAATCAAATGAAAGTACCTGTTCTTCCATTAATTCTTATTTTGTATACATCATTTTGCTGGTCAATGACGCATCAGCCAAAACCTAAAACCCCCGAGCAGCTCGCCATAGAACATGCTATTGAAGACGGCAATGTTAAAGAATTCAATATACAAAGCGAACTGCTTGTAAAATCCACGTTGAATGATAGTGCTAAACATTTTATTTTAGAAGAACTTGGCACAATAATTAGTAATAAAACTACTGTATTACAATTTATGCAAGAGATAGCCACCTCTTTGCAAACATGGCAAGAATATAAAGATATTGCACAAGGAATTCAGCAAACAGTAGCACAAGAAAAGAACTCACAAGCAGAAGTATCCAAAGGGGCATCGTATTACATTAATCGTTTTATAACTCAAGAATTAACAAAGCCAAATACCGTAAGTCGTTATAAGGTATTGGTGCTGTGTAAAGAAAAAAAAATATCACTTTCCCGGCAGACTCAAATTACTGCTCTTGCAGAAAAGATAGAAAAAAATATCCCGGTAAATTTAGATAAAGATGCAAAACTACAACAAATACGCCAAAAACTAACTACGGAAAGTCAAAATATACAAGACATCAAAAGTAAAGTTTCAGAATTATTATCACAGTATAAGAAAGAATGGATTAGTGAAAGAGAATATACTGTAAAAAAATAATCAAACCCCCTATTAAAGAAAATGAAATTTCTCATCCAAAAAATAGATGATTTTATATAACAGATATGGTGGGAAAATTATACAGAGTATGACTTTAAGTGATTTATTCATAAGTTCTCCGAATGGATTTTGATGATTGTACCTTACATAAAAAATATACTATTCATTTAAAAAAGGACAACAAAATTAGTCCATTTACAAAATCATAACAACCAATCAAATAACATCACAATCCGGTCTATCAATGCAAACTGCAGAACTACACCCTAGCAAACTACACCATAAATCCATTGATATTGCATATGCAAATCAACTATGATTATTTTCACACAAAAAAGGAGAATGTATATGTTAAAGAAACTATTTTATTTGTATCTTGCTTTACTATCACACGTTACTATTGGAATGGAACCTCCATTAAAAAAAGTAAAACCCAATCCAATAGAAACATGCCAGTTTCTGGCAACACCACGTGATAATATTGTAGATATTATAGTCCGTGATATTAATGCTATTGCAAAGGATGGCTACATAGGAATAGAAGCCGTATACTTCAATAACAGTTTAGTAAAAAATAGTGTAATAGAGGCTGCACAAAGAGGGGTTAACGTAAAAATCTGGATAGATAAAAGCGAATCATTTGATCCATATAAAGACCAGTTCGATGATTTAACTACAAAAAATATTAAAATTATTCCCGTAGATACACATGCCAAACGTATTGTAATCTTAAAAAAAATAGATGCAGTAGATAATAGAGTTGTGTATTTAGGTTCGCTTAATTTATCCGAAAACGCTCCCTATAATCATGAAATAATGATGCGCTGCACTGACACTAACCTATTTCAGTATAGTTTTAATGATCAGTACAGGATAGGACAACCCTTTTATGACCAACCAAAACCTATTGATTTTGCCTCACTCCAAATAGTACATAGTTCCTATCCGCAAGCTCAAGACGCAAAAAAGAAATTTATTAAAGAATTTGAATTATGCATACACCCTCATGACTATCTCTATTTTGCAGCCTATACGCTTGAAGATCAAGAAATTCTACAGCTGTTAATCGGTTCAAAACAGACCTCAAAAAGACCGGTCACCGTTATTCTTGATGGCAAAAACTGGAAAAATGAAAAATTGCGTACCACTGTTTTAAAACCGCTGGTAACAGCGGGCGTTACGGTATACATTTTCAATAAAGATGGCAGTAAAAAAACGCCTCAAGGTCATGAAAAATTAATGCATATAAAAGCGATGCTGCGATCTTGTGATCAAAGATGCACTTCATTCATTTCAACAGCCAATTTCACTCCCGAGGGAAAAAAATTAATGAATTACGACCTCTGGAACCCTTCCTGTTCTTTTTCCTTCTCAGAGCAACTTAAAGCTATTTTAGACAATATTATTCAGGAATCTGAAAAACTTACTAAAAATGATTTTCCAGAACCTCCCGTAATGTATACACCTATCGAAAAAGGACAACAATTATTAGATCTTATGAAATATCCAAACATGATTTACCCCAACAGAGAAGCTATTTTACGCTTAATCAAAGAAGGAGCAGATCTTGAGCAAAAAAATGGCGCAGCACTTATGACGGCAGTTGCAAGTGGCCAAATTGATATAGTTAATGCAATGTTAGAAGCCGGAGCCAATGTTAATGCAAGCGGCGATAATATAAAAGAACCAAATACCGCACTTCTTATCGCCAGCATTAATGGCAATAAAGAAATGGTACAAAAATTAATAGACGCAGGAGCAGAATTAAATTTCAGCGATCAGTATGGCAGCACACCTCTTTTTCTAACAGTTAGAGCTGGGCGTAACGACATTGCCAAACTATTACTTGACGCTGGTGCAGATCCCAATAAAGGGGGAGAATATCGCGAATTCGGATACAGTAAAGAATTTAAAGGAACAATCCCTCCGCTCATAGTCGCAGTTAAAAACAAAAATGCTGACTTAGTTAGTGCATTACTTGCAAAGAAAGCACAAGTAGATGCCAAAGATCCTGAAGGGTTTACTGCCATATGGCGTGCCGTTACCAATAAAGATATTCCCATTATAAAACAGTTGTTAGTAGCAAAGGCAGATCTCACGCTACTACACCCAACAAGCGGGGAAACACTGCTAATACATATAGCTAAGCTTGGCAACGTAGACTTGGTTAACCTATTAATCACTGCCGGAGCAGATATACATGCCAGGGATACCTATGGTAAAACAGTATTTGATTACGTTAAACAAGGACCAGTTTTTGAATTGCTTAAGTCTATTAAAGGCAATATGGAAAAAGCATCCAACAATTAATGGTGCTCTAAAAAAAATTAAACCGTTGCTGGATTAGATCAATTTAATAATCGATTTATTAAATTGTGTTCATAGAACATCTTTTTAAAGATTATGTTTTACTCAAATTTGCAGGTATTACATTTATGATTTTGTTTTATTTTATTTTTAATTGTCACCCAACGATCCAAAGGCATACCAATCTTATCTAGTATCTGTGGCATTTGCGACACTTGTGTACAAGTTAAATGAACTGCTAAAAGAGATGACAACTCTTGTACATCTGCATCTTGTGAAGAACAAGCAGCCATAAAAGCCAAAGGGCCACTACTTGCGCCATATTCTAACAATAATTTTACCGTGGATAACACTTTTTTTGGGTATTGTGGATGCCCTTTACAAATAAGATTATCCACTAAATTAACTAATATCCCATCCCCAGCAACATTTGTCACTTCTAACAATTTTAATAAATCGCACTTTTTAAGCTTTGGAAGAATCTGTTTCAAGAACTCTAAATCGCCATTGGCAACTGCAATCTGTAACGCATTTACATCATTATTTGTAAAGCCCATAAAATAAAATAGATCTGGTTCAGCTTTAAGCGCCTCTTGTTTATACCGCTCCATTACAATAATAACTTGAATACGCTCACGTAATTCAGCAACAGATGGTACATCAAACAACATTACATGCGCAAAATTATATAAGAACTTACTGCTTTCACACAGACTCTGAATAGTCCTAAATGCTTCTTCTAATGTTGTTTTATCCCTATCTATACAAAACAACATAATTTCAAGAATTTTTTCATTAGGCAATTGCCATAAAGTACCTAATCCACTGTCTCTATTTACATTCGCAAAAGTGAATTTGGACTTATGGGAAATAGAATTGTTGTTATTGTTATTATTTGCATTAGGTTGTTCCATGGCTATTGCAGGTATACAACTACCAACTAAAGCTAGGGCTAACAATGAACTATTAATAGTCTTCATAAAAACGTCCGTTTAAGGGTTATATTTATTTTTAATCATTACTCAAATGTGCAGGTATTACATTTGTGCATTTCTTTAAATGTAGATTTAATGCTACTAAAGATGTAAAGTTGCTGCATTTCTTCATCAGTAAAAAAATCTCTAATCTGTTCACACCGCAGATATTTTCCTAAAAAAGCAATTAACTTTACGTTTTCCCTACGATATGCGGATACAATACTGTTTTTTTCACATTTTGCTCCATATTCTAATAATAGTTTAGCAACTACATAATGCTGTTCGTTGAGCTCTGATGTAAGTATCGGGATTGATCCTTTATGGAAAATTCCAGACCATGAGAAAGTTCCAGGTAAAAAATCACCAAGCGTGTGGGAAAGTTTAACATTATCGACATTAGTCCGCACGGTGACTTTATCCATCAAATGGAAAAGATTATATTCTTTTAATTTCGGCAGAATCTTTTTTAAAAAAGACAGATCTCTTTTTGCAACAGCAATATGAATAGCATTTAAATTGGCATCAAAGTCTCTTGCTTCTGGCCGTGCTTCTTTCAGAGCCTCTTGTTTATAATTCGTCATTTCGCACATTATTTTAATTTGCTCACATAATTCTCTTACTAACCTTGCATTAAACAACATTTCATGCGCAAAATTATATAAAAACTTACTGCTTTCACACAGACTCTGAATTGTGCTAAATGCTTCTTTCAGAGTTGTTTTATCCCAATCAATACAAAACAACATAATTTCAAAAATCTTATCATCAGGTAAGCTTTGAAGAGCCCCCAATCCGTTTTCTCTATTTGGGTTCTCAAAAGTTAACTTTGACCCATTGCTTGCTGCATTCTCTTGCTTATCTGGATCTTGAGACTCCATAGCTCGTGCTGGTATAATACCGCCAAGTAACGCTATGGCTAAAAGTGAACGATTAAAAGTCTTCATAAAACCTCCGTTTCAGGGTTAAATAGTATATATTCTGACTTTATATATTATTTTATATTTGTCAATATAAATTGGGCTAAATTATTACAAAAAACCCTGTTTAAACCTAGAAAATACCCCTTTAATGATCTTTTCTGGCCTACCCCCCTGCCTAAGGAACACCGTCAATCAATTTGATACTTTTACCCCACTCTTTATAAAATAACCGGTTGACATTTAATACTGTTAGAACAACGCTATTAACGTCATAGAATTCAACATCAAATTAATCAAGCCAATGGAATTGTTATGAAAAGAATTAATATAATTATGATTAGCGTACTAATCAGTTTTTCTATAACCCAACAGACAACATGTAATCGCTTTAGTCATGTCATGGGTGGAATGCTAAAAGGAGCGCTTACCGCCTATATAGGGTATAAAACGCTTATTAGAGATCTTTGTGCAGTATATCTTCGCCATAGCGAATCAGAAATATTTCCTGATGATATTGAACCAAACACAAGAAAATTTATTCAAAATAGTTTAATAGATGCAGGATATTCAAAAGAACACGTAAATAAGATTGGATTTAATTACACTTCTGATGATCTTAATTTTGCAAGCTGCTTTAAAACTATCAGAGCACCTATCACAGATAGCTCCTTAGAATACTATGAAAAGCCGCAACCAACTGCAAATTCCATAAATAAGAAAGCATTATGGCAAGCTATCCTTTTACATGAAATGCATCATCTTGATAATAAACACATCGCACAAAAAGATTTTTTAATTAATGTGAGCAATTTAACTGCTCTCTATTATATACATGCAAAAAAATCATTAAAAACCAAACAGCTATTAGGAATTGGGTTATTACCAACCATCCTGCAAAAATTACAATCAAAAAGCCATGAATTTAATGCAGATATGAATGTGATTAAAAGATCCAAGGATCCAGCACTATTGCAAGCTATGGCAGACTGGATGCATACAAAGGATGAAACCGGTTCAAATGCCTATAAAATAATAATAACTGAGCTTCTCTCAACACATCCAAGTCCTTTTATTCGCAGCTATTATTTTGCAAAAGCTGCTGAAAGGTTACGTAATTCTAAGAAGTAAAAACACCATCAAAAAAATGATTAGTAATAATCAATAACTAACCAAAAAAATCATCAATAAAACGACGATTAGATTGATAAATTTTTTTATTGCTACTTTCCCAGGTATTAGTTTTCACCGTAAACCCTATAGTCGCAATCGCTTTACTTAACCGTAACAATGGCATAATACTCTGGTACTCAGGAACGGAACGGATTGTTGCATAACCCGCTAAAAAAGAATCTTTATGTGTGGACCATTCACCCTGTTCTAAAGTAACAAAATCTTCTTGGGCAAAGCTCCCGCGCGCTGATGACCAATCAATTATTCCCTTAACGTTACCTTCATTAACTATAATATTGCCGGGCCTAAAATCGCGATGTGTTATACATGGTCCATCAACTGCAAACAACGTATTAACGTGCGTGTTAAAATAATTACTGCATTGTTCAATAAGCATTTTGGGTAAATGATTACTGCATTCAGCAAGACCTTCGTTAAACTTATAGGTAAAATAATCACGCGGGTCCTGGGTTAAAGTATCTGGTTGCGTAAGATCGCCATACCCTGCTGCAACATTAAGATGTATACGCGCTAGCAATGAACCAATCTGATAAGCCAATGCTTCAGTAACGTCTGTTATTTTAAGCAACGTACCAGCTACATACTCCATTAAAATAGCTCCCATAATACCTGCTTCTGGTTCTACCAACGCTACAATTTCTGGAACTGGCAAAATACCTGCAAACTTATTTAGAAAATACCGTTCACACCGGTAATCTTGGGAACGCGTACAGATCTTTAAAATATAGTCTCTACCACTAGGTTCTGTAACTTTATATACAATGGCAACCATTGCATCTTCATGTTCTATACGAGTGAAGGTTGCCTGCACAAGATTAAGGCGTTGTTGATATATTTTAATAAGAGTATCCATAAACAAACTCCAATAAGGATCACTTTAAAAACGGACCTGTGTATTTATCTACAAGTTAGGTATCGTGAACCACACACGGCTTAAAAGCCATGGCTTTATTTACCTGCAACAAGTCTTATTACTCAATCTTACCCAGAAGCATTGCAATCTGCTCAGCACTTGGCAGCTGATCTTTAAGCTCCTTAGGTAACTTTTTCACAACAGTATAAGCTGCAACACCTATAGGTTTTTGAGAGTCCCTTAACGCATACTCCACCGTCACTTTGCTTTTTGTTTTACACAAAATAATACCTATAGACGGATTTTCTCCAGGCATTTTTTCTAGCTCATCTAATGCAGATAAATAGAATTGCATCTTACCAATGTACTCAGGAATAAATTCACCTATTTTAAGCTCAATTGCTACTAAGCATCTGAGTGTTCTGTGATAAAGCAAAATATCTATGAAGTATTCTTTATTATCTATTTCAAGACGATACTGTCTTCCAACAAAGGTAAATATTCCACCCATTTCTTTTAAGAAATCATCCACACGTGCAACTAAAGCATTTTCTAATTGGCGTTCACTAAAGTCATCGCCTAGCTCTAAAAAATCAAATGTGTATTCATCTTTAACAACCAGCTTTGTTTTGTCCCTAATCTCTGCTGGTAACGTGTTATCAAAATTAGTTTGTCCTAGAAGTGTTTTCTCGTAGGTTTGATTGTCAATGTAGTTAATAAGCTGGTTTTTGCTCCATCCATACTTACGTACCATTCGAATATAAAATTCACGTTCCAATGGATTTTTGCACTTGCTCAAAATATAGATATTATGGGTCCAACTAATTTCTGCAACCAGTGGCTGCAGTTTTTCGTTAGAAGCGTATGAGACGTACAAATCACGCATATTCCATAGGTTTCTAGCTGAGAACCCTTTAATACCCGGAAAGGAATTCTGCAGGTCATAGGCAAGCCCCTCTATTACAGAATCACCCCACTTTTCTGTTTTTTGCTTTTCAACTATGCGCTTGCCTATATCCCAATATAACAATATAAGCTGCTTATTAACTGATTTAAGAGCGTTAATTTGGGCTTCCCGTATGCGATCGTTAATCTCTTTTAGAAACTCTACATATTGTTGCGTTTTTTCAATCTTCATGTGTTTTGACCTTATTTAATTATTAATAGTTATCATTCCACAATTTCTTTGGATTACCTTGTAGTAATTCTTGTACTAAATCATCTTCTTGTTGTTTCAACTGTTTTTTGCTTAATCCTTGTTGTTCCAATTTCATTGAATGATTTATTAAATTGATTCTTTTTTTTGCTAAAGATCTTGCTTGTTTTTCACGCAGCTTATTAAGTGGCTCTATTGGCACAAGACAATATACCAGCTTACAATTCATGGCCTGAGCAGCTTGCTCTAAGGTTTCCAAACTAATAGTTTTCTTTTTCTCCCGTTGTTCCATTTTAGTAATATTAGCTCTACTACACCCAAAGCGATCTGCTAATACATAGCTAGAGATTCCCAATGCATCGCGAATAGTTCTTATCCATCCCTTTTGGGGAATAGATTTGCGTGTAAGTATTAAAAGCTCATTTACATTTTCTTGCACTTGTTTACGCATTAATTTTTTGAAGTTATTTTGCATATACAATCCTTTTGGATACCTATAGATCACCACGTTTTATAAAAATAGTAATCTATAGATTACCAAATACGCAAGAGCTTTTTGTATTTCATTCTATATGACTTAGAACTGACAGATAAAGTTGATGCCAAGCGCAAGCAACAAGTGGGAAATAACGTAATTGGATAAGTGAGCGGAAAGGACTGACCTTTTAATTAAAAAAAAATACAAATGCCAAACGTAAGAAGTTATAATAATAGTTCTTCTTCCTTAAGATTTTTTTCATATGTAATCAACCCACAAAAATCAACCAATAAATCAGACTTAAACCCACGCTTTTGGTAAAACTTTTGTGCGTCAGCATTAGAAGCAAGTAGATCAACTTGCATCTTTTTAATCGTAGGCCACTTTTGCTGACTATCTTTAATAGCGGTTTCTAGTAACAACGTTGCATTGCCATTCCTTCGCGCTAATCTATCTACAGCTATCAGAGAAAGTTCTATATGTTCTTCCTCTAACATTCCTTTGCTACTATAGCAAATAAATCCTATGACATTGCCCTGATCACGCACAACCTTCTTTAAAAAAGAATCTGTACATATGTGGTTGTCAAAACTATCTTTAATGCTCGCAAGAAAAGCCTGCATGCTTATCTCATCGCTTTCCACACTTTCTTTTCCCGGATAAATCATAAAGGGATCTTGCAGTAAAATTGATAAAACTGCACTTCTATCTGACGATTCATAATCAGAGATAATAATAGTCGCATGTAAAGAATTAATACCCAAAAAAGATGCAAGCAAAAACAAATAGAATTTCATTTTTATCCTTAGAAATATGATTACAATGCACACTTGAATTGCAGCTACAAAAAGAATAATAAGTTAAAGATTATAAAAACCTAATTTTGCTTTAAACCACGCGTTACCTGATATTCAACATTTGACTACTTCCAAAATAAGTATGTTCACATTCCAAAGCAAGAAAAATTTAGAACTTTTTCCTTGGAAGTTTTAATGATTTGCGTTATTTATTCGGTTTTGCAAAATCTACAGAACCATCAGACTTTATAGTGAAAAGCAAGCCGTTTGTTTCTTGAAAAGGTATGGTATTAAAAACCTTAAAGCCATATTTCCCTAGCCCAAGATCAGCTTCTTTTGCTAATGAAACCGTATTTTTATTATCTACTGTTAATTGATAACTTCCCGCTGGCGTGTATAAATACATTTCTGTTTTTTTGCCTGGTTTAATAGTGATAGGCCAAAAATCCATACCTGGTTTTATAATAACTTGCTGATAGTTACCGGGAGAAAGTAATGTAAATAGTGTCGCCATTTTTTCCGACTTATTACTTATTTCCCATTCTTTTTGAGTTAGCTGCTCAATAACTTTTCCCTGTTTAAGCTGTACTATTTCTTGTTGCTTTAGCTCTTCCTGTTCTTTTAATTCAGCCCTACAAGCATTAACTGCTTCCTTAAGTTTCTCTCTTGTCCCTGTATACACAGTTGGTGTACTTAATGAACTATTATAGTTTTCAAAAGCATCATAGAAAGATTTAAAAGTTGCCGGGCAAGATCCTAATGCTTTAAAAAGGCCATCATTTATGCTTATGTAGCCCTGGTATAAGTCAGCTACACGACTAACTTCTCTTAAACTACCATCTAATTGTTCAATTTTTTGAACACTCGCTTCTAATTTTTCAATTTCTTTTTGGCGCGATGCGTTTTCTGCTTTTAGAAGAGCTTCTTTTTTTGTTTGTTCTTCTTTTTGTAGCTCTGCTTTATCTTGGGTATAGATACTGCGGTCCATAGCATGCCCATAATAACCCTGAAACACCAGCCCCAACACAATAAGTACTCTCAATATATACTTCATATTTATACCTTTCTTCTTTTACTTACTTCGACCACGTTTTACAAAATCTACTGACCCATCGGGATTAATAATAAAAAGAACGTCGTTTGCTTCTTGAAATGGAATGGTTTTAAAAACTTTATACCCATATCTTCCTTGCCCTAAATCAGCTTCTTTGGCTAATGTTAGATTACTGTTGGCATCAATCGTTAGATGATAGCTATCAGCTTGGGTATATAAATACATGTTTGGTTGCTTAGGTGGATTAAGAGGTCCATAATCATCCCCTGGATTAATAATAATTTGTTGCCAAGATTCGGGAGAAATTGATATTAAAACTGTTACTAGCTTTGCTGTCTGATTACTGAATTGCCATTGCTTTTCAACTGCAGTTATCG
This sequence comes from uncultured bacterium, assembly GCA_963698045.1. Taxonomy (GTDB): domain Bacteria; phylum Babelota; class Babeliae; order Babelales; family Vermiphilaceae; genus MFD01716-c1. The sequence goes on from OY969115.1 coordinate 224,119, forward strand.
CATTAATTTTGCCCGCTTGTTGATTTAATTCTGCATCACAAGCAAGCGCAGCTGCTTTAAGTTCATTACGAGCTTTTTGATAAGAATCAAAAGAGCTCTTATCAGTTGATGCAAATTGATTAATCAACAACTTTACATTGAAGTTTTGTATAGCATCATTTAATGCTTTAGAAGTTTTTGGGCATGATTCAAGCACGGTAAACATGTCACTCGATATAATTATAGTGCCATTATTAGATGCCGTTAGAAGTAAATTTTTTAAATGTAAATTAATTGGTAAGTCTGCAAAAGGTAATTCTACAGATGCTGTTTTTTTTAATTGTTCTGCTTTTAGAAGAGCTGCTTTTTTTTCTTGTTCTTCTTTTAGTAGTAACATTCGTTTTTTTAAATTATACAGTCTTGGGTCCATAGCATACCCATAATAACCCTGAACCACCAGCCCTAACACAATAAGTACTCTCAATATATACTTCATATTTATATCTTCCTTCTTTAAATTATTTCTCTTATTTTAGAGTAATATATTCAAAAAGGATAAATCAAGAGTTTTGATGGGAAAAACCCTCTAGGAATGGTGCTTTTCCCTCATTTTTATAAACCCGTAATCTTATTAATTCTTAATTATTCCGTTAAGGAAATGGCAAAGCCAGACGTCCTTCCTAGACCCATATAGTAATCAGGAAATAGCCTATAAAGTCTTGCTAACCAGCATCCAGAGACTGTTTGGGGCATTAAAGCTGAAACTAATATTTTAGTTTTAAAGAAGAAAAGCACTCCCAAAATTTCATTCAGGAGTGTCCTACTTCGCTCATTTTGAGCTTTTTCGTGGCAAGCAATCCATAGCCTTTGCGCGTAGGCGGGTACTTAATTTTTTGTAACAATGCATTATAGATTATTTTTTGTCACCAACTTTTGTAAACACCCGTACCATTTTTTTATCTCGCAATTGTTTCTGTAACCATACTGGCAAATCTTCCAAAAGTTCTATTGCTTCTGGTTGATAAAGATCAAGTGGTTGTTTTGTTTTTTCAAAGTTATCAATAATAGCATTCAATAAGAGGAACTTTTTCGGATCCGCATATAGTGATTTTAAGAATTTTGGAAATTCAGTAAGCGGTCGCATATCCCATAGGTTAAGAGCTGAACCAGAGCAGAATGCCAATGTTTTACCATCTGGACTAAATGCTATTGAAGATATTACATGAGTACGAGCAGGTAATGTAGTAATTAATGTATTAGTTATCATATTCCACAGTTTAATAGTTTTATCCCAAGATCCAGAAGCCAATATTTTACCATCTGGACTGAATTTAACTGAAATCACCGTACCATCATGACCAGTTAATGTAGTAATTAGCGTTTTAGTCTTCATATCCCAAAGCTTAATAGTTTTATCCATAGATCCAGAAGCTAGTATTTTACCATCAGGACTAAATGCCACTGATCTAACAGCCGCAGTATGACCTTTTAACGTCGTAATAAATGAATTGTTTGTCATATTCCAAAGCTTAACTGTGCTATCACCAGATCCAGAAGCTAGTATTTTACCATCAGGACTAAATGATAATGAGAATACAGCACCAGTATGATCAGTTAGGGTAGTAAGCAATTTTTTGGTATCCAAGTTCCAGAGCATGATAGAATAATCAAATAATGCAACAGCAAGTATTGTGTCATTAGGATTAAATACGACTGCTTCTACAAAAGAGGGACAGTCTAAAGAACTAATCAATTTATCAGTATTCATATCCCAAAGTTTAATAGTTTTATCCATAGATCCAGAAGCAAGCATTCTACCATTTGAGTTAAATGTTATTGCAGAGACATCTTTAGTATGGCCTTTTAATAGATTTTTCGTTTGGGTTATTACATCAAATAATCGAATATATTTGTCCTCAGCTCCAAAAGCTAATGTTCTGTTGTTTGGACTAAATGCTACGGAAAGGGGATCAGAAGGACTATCATAAGCTACCCAGATCACAAATGTATTAATTGTGTTAGATATTTTTCTTCTAAAGGAAGAAGCCAATGGATTATCTGGATTTAAATACCGTTCTAAAACCTCTTGCATAGCAACAGTTTTGCCTGGTTCTTTATCAAGTTGTGGATAAAAAGCCTTACCGTGTTGTTGCTCAGGAACTTTTACTTCTGAAAGCCCTTTTATAATTTCTTGCAACTGCCGCTCAATATCAGGTTCTGCTTCAGCTTTAGGCTTCATTGCAATTGTCGGTATAACGATCAAAAGACTTAACCATAAATATTTTTTGAGAAAAGATTGCATAATTGAACCTCCAAATATGATTTTAAAACATGATTACTACCCTCAGGATAAATAATTAAGAATCTAAAAGATAAGAGATTTGGACAGATCGCGTAAACCGTAGTAAAAAAGCAGCAAAAACAAAATCATCCTACTCCGCTCAAGCTTCTAAGGACTTAAAGAAAGAAAAAAAAACCAAATAACCTACAAAGACCTCCATTCATAATTTTAAAAGCTTTCTAACAAAATCATCGATGGCGATACTATCTATGCCACCCATCCCCATATGATCATGCACTATATAAGTGATATAGCTCTTTAATGCATCAAAAGAAGCACCGTCTTTGAGCAAATTTAGTGTAGGCACTATATAATCATCATATTCGTCATCGGGCCAATCCAAGCCTAATCCATACACCCCTATTGGATCAAAGGCCATCCACAATCGTTTAACATCTTGTAAGGTATAATTTTTTGATGATAGATGGTAATCCCATCTATCGCCTGGACCAATAATCAAAACTTTTTTATCAGGAGTAAAAAGCATCCACTGTTCTTGGTTCTCATCCACATCGGTACTTGTATTAAACAGCGTCAAGGTTAATGATGTGCCAAAATAAAATTTGGCATCTAGAGAAGCATTCATCTCATATGTTGTTATGGTAGTTCCTGCTATTTCTTGGATCTTGGCAGCGATTTTGTCACGCGGATCATTTGACGCAATTAATGGTTTGTTATCTTTATCAATCCGCCACGAACACATATAGATCCACAAATGCCACTCACCAAATGTACAAGTAACTTCTCTATTTTTTAGTTTTTTTACCGTAGAAGTAAGCTTGCCAAAATCAATAGTTAAAAAGCTACCATGTCCCAATGTAATAACAGTGACTTCCTGCCCAATTATCTTATTAAGTATCTCTTTTATTTCTTTGTGATCTTGATTCATGTTTTGGCACCAATCAGGTTAAATACGGCTTACCATTCTAGATCCTTATAGGGATATTTTCAAACGATACTAAAAAAATTTCGGATTACAGAAATGTTTAAAGCTCTTAATTAAGCAATTTACGTTTATAGAAACAATCTGAAAAACTTGAGACTAATAGAGTAAAGCCCTTCTTCTCATAGAAACTACGCGCTGTCGTATTGGTAACTTTAGTTTGAAGCATTACTGCTTTAAAATCATTTTTTTCCATATCCGCTAATGCAGCATTGAATAATGCGGTACCTATTCCGTTCCGCCGATGTTCTTCGTGTACATTAAACAATTGAATAACGCCAAGAGAGCCTGTAATCCATCTTATAAGCCAATTGCCCTGTACCTTTTTTTGATATGTAATAAAACCAACTGGTATGTCATCTTTAACAAATACTTTAGTAGTATAATTTTTACTGCCAAAAAATTTTGTGGTCTTTGCAACTTGTTCTTCTAGATTATCTCCGGGAAGCAATAGTTCTTTATTGCCAGCTAACATAGCATTCAAACAAGCACGATCATTTTCTTGATATAAGCGGATACCATCAGCAACTATATTGTTAAAACCAAAATAAGAAATAATCAACAAAAAATATAATGCGAATTTTTTCATAAGAACCTTTCTAGGTATTGCATTTTTTTAAATCTCAAAATAGCCATTGCTTATCTTTTTTTTCGCCAATCGTTTCAGAAAATCTGATTACCTTGGATAGTCTTTGCTATTTTACTCTAAATATTTCTTTAATTATAAATATTTAATCGATTAGTGACAGCCCGCCTTCGCTTTTTTGGGCATGGCCAGACGTCCTTTCGACAAGCTCCCACCATCGCCTAAGCAGAGTTTATCCTGCTATGGCCGCCATATAGCTCTTTAGCGAAAACAAGTCTAAGAAGCAGGCTAAGGCCAAGAAAGAATACCCTATGACGTCTATAAGCCATCCCCCCAACCCATCCCCATATGCTCTATTGCCTAACCTATCCCGCCTAAGTAGCAAATAACCAAATACTATTAATATTTAAGAAGAATGGCCTAGAAAGCCCAATGCCAGTTGACAATTGCCCAATATATATTACTATTAGAGATATATAGGCATTTAAAAAATCTTAATATGGAGAAAAAACATTATGAATGGTGTCTTACATTTAAAGAAGTTATTACTTTTTTCACTAACAGCCCTCACGCCATTTGCAACCTCTTTTGGAATGGAATCAAATAACAATAACAATGCAACCAATGAGCAAACTAATGTTCGTGATGGAGATCTGGGCAGAGATCTTAGATTTGCATTTGAAGATAAAGTTATGGAAATAGTGGAAAGAGGAAACCCTAAAGAATTACATAATTTCTTAAAAGACAATCCCGGCAAAAGCGTTAATTTTAGTCATCATCGCCTTCATAAAAACCCTTTCGATCGCGCAACTGAATTATCTAATGGCCCAATGCTATTGGCATTGCTTCACGGCCAATCCGATGTAAAACAATATCGTGAGCGCTTGTTCTATATTCTAAAAAATCAAAATCATACATCTTTATCAAATTTCTTGCATAATCATAAAGGTTATGACCTAGATTTTCTTAATAATGAAGGGATCACGCCACTTGAATGCGCTGTAAATAATAGAGATATAGAAAAAGTAGTGATTCTTAAACAATGCGGTGCAAAGCTAGATAAAGGTGTGCACAGAAACCCACTATTACTCATTGCATTAAACAATCAAGATTATGCAATGTGTTCCTACCTTACACGATTTAATAATTACGATAATCCAGATATAGACGGTATTGATATTAATTTTCGCGATTCTGAGTTCTTCTGGCAAGCAGCAATGAAATCACGCGATATTAGAAAAAGCATATTTAAATTATTTGATGAACGTATTTATAGAGGATGCACAGTACAAGACCAGCTTTCTAAAGCGGCTATCATGGGCAGAAAAGAATTACTCAATCGTGCATTGGCAATGGGGGCTAAAGTTAATGCTTATGATTCTAAAAATGATACGGCCTTAAATCAGGCATGTTCCAAAGGCCGCATAGAAGCCATTGCCTATCTTATTGAGCAAAACGCTGATGTTAATTTATTAGATAAATTAAAAGGACGTTCTGCTTTGCATTGGATAATTAGAATGCATAAAAAAGCAAAACAAAAAGGCGCGCGCTATCTGTCAACGTCAGAATTATTGCCATGCTCATTTTTATTAATGTGCGCTGGCGCAAACCCAGCCCTAAAAGATAAAGAAGGTATAAACGTTTTTGAATGGGTTAAAATATTAAGCAATAAATTAAATGCTGAGGAAGTACGTTTGCTCAACAGAATTCTAAATATGAACACTCTTAATCGTGTGCAAAAGGAAAAGCTACTCCAAGATATTTATACGTACCAAGTTCGCGAACTGCAACAATATATAGAAAGAGAAAAAATTGAAGTTCCTGCATCTTTTGGCGCAAGATACTTCTGGCACCGTCCAGAATGTATGCGTATGAAAAATGCTTGGGTGCGTAAAGATAAAGAAAATAATAACACCCTTCCAGCTTTTAAAGATATTTATAAATCGGCATTAGATAAGAGCTACAAAAATTAAGATATAGTTTCATCTTCGCCAAATAGTGGCAGTTGATACATCCGTATATTATTTTGCAATTAAAATTGTATTTAATATTTTATATAACCTTTATTTGGAGGAATAAGACTTATGAAGACAAACATGTCTCTTTTATGCACTCTCTTAATCATCTCAACATATGCAACCGCTATGGAAACTAATAGCCCTATTAGCGTGAACAACAATCACTTCAATGAGTATATTGATCTTGATACTACTGACATTAAGTGGCACGCCGGAACACAAATAAGGTTCTATGGTGAATATCGAGCTCAATTTTTAACAGGACTTAATAATGGTTCTGTATCATTCCCCGCCAAGGCGTGTGACCCATTACCATTAAATACATTTAGTACTAACGCTCGTACTATTCGTTATTTTATTACTTCAGCAATTGAGGGCGAAGTACCAATGACTGGCGAAGCGGTAGAAGTAACTGATGCTAATATATCTACTATTGTTGTTGTACGTGGAAAGAATAATGTGAATAACATAAGATTTGAAGCATATCTTGGATACAATAAAAATAATTTTAAAATAATCGGCAAAAAGAAAATTTATAAAGCACAGCTTCTTTCTTTGACTACAAAGGATACACAAGACGTTGACAGTACAACCTTCACAAGATTTGGCCCTGCGCAAGTAGCAGGAGATTTATGTCTATCATCAAATACAAACAAAGTTTATTGGGATCAAAATCGTAATATGCTCAAAAATACACGTACAAGTTATAAACATTTGTAAAAATGTATCCAAAAAATATCGAGAAGGCTCGCAAACAAATGCGGGCCTTTATATTTTGCCCTATTGGGTATCTTTAAGCTTATCTTCGTTAATCGAGAGGGATTTCATCCTGAGTCATATCGAGGGATCAGGCTGTCACAATCTAAAAGTATAGAAAACTATGATCGATACAATAATACTTAATCTCACCAGCAATAGGTTCCAAAGCGCTGAGCCGGACAATCTACCGCCTGGATATTTGCATACCAAAGCAGAGCAGCTTCTTCTGCCCAATCCAAGCTTTTCTGGGCTTACAGCTCCTTGCTAACGCAAAAACCCAACCTGTCTACCTTCTAGAATTACATCGGGCTGGCGCTAAAAAAGGACTAATGCAGGGAATTTACAAACCTCGCCTTACTTAGGCAAAACGTATAAGCCATACAGGCGCCAGAGAGATAATGTTCAAAATTGAACTTTCTTTGCCAAAATCAATGTTTGGTAGCAATTTTGATGGACAACGCTATAAAAACTTTAATGTAAGCCCCAAGAAAAATTATATTTAATGAGACTGCATGCCAAGCATTACAGAAAGAAATGATGGCGGCAGACATGTGGCACACATGGAACTTTTAGATGGAGCACCTTGAAAGAACAATGGAAATTAATATAATTGCAAAAAAATGCATTTAATAGTCAGCTCATATGAGTTATCACTATGCTCTATATTGACTGTACGTGTCATATAAAGCTAGTTGAACCATCTCTTTGATATCTTCAATTAACTGCAATGCAGTAGGTGTTCCAACTACTCTTAAAAAACCAAAAAGCGCAATGTCTGGTTCATTTTTTTTAGCCATTTCTGCAAACTTTCTGACTAGCTTATCATATTCTCTTTGGTCAATTGTATAACGTGGATTTAAGCAATAAAACTTTTTAGTTTTTTGATCCATACATAGTTGACCAAACGCATTCAATGAAATGGTAGTTAAAATGAGTAAGAATAATTGTTTCTTCATAAGCTTTCCCGAGTTATTTCTTGTTTATTTCTAATACAGTGTCGCGCCAAGTGTGAACTACATACTTAACTAACCATGTCAACCAAATGAAAGGTGTTAAGATAACGCTAATGTATACAGCCACAGTAGCCAAAGCTGTAATAGTTAAAAACACGTCTGACATAAATCCCCCTAAAATGAACCCTTAACGACTGATAAGCTTATCTATCATTTTACTTGTAAATTGTAAGGTTAAAGTTTTTAAATCTTCTATTAATTGCAATGCCTCTGGTGATCCTATTTTTTTTAAATAATTATAATAGAACGTTTTAAAATTTTTCCAGCTTTCTTCGTTATATATAATTGCTTCAACAAAAATTTTTTCATGCCTTAAATAATTAACACACAGTTCATGATATTTAACTGGGTTAATCTCTCCGTAAATAGGATTCACGGTAACTAAACGATAATTTATTGGGTCAAAGATAAGAGTAGCAGTTACTTGTGATGCAAATCCTAATATTAAAATAGAAAAGAATAAAGCCTTGCTTATATCCATAAAAAAATCCCCTAAAATTGAAACACCCCTAAACCCAATAACACTATTAATACTACACTACTAAATAAGTAGCGCAATAATAAAAGCTTTATAAATCCAAATAATATTACAAGGATTTAATATTTGTAATTATATTTATGATAGTTAGAGATTATTCATCATATTTAATCATAATATAGGGCTATTTTTGTTGAACCAAGTTTAAAGCCTTTTTTTGTGGTACTTAAATTTCCCCTTTTAGGTTCTTTGCTGCAAGCACCGAACGCACATAGCTGTGAGGCGTAGCAGCTATTCACCGATGATACTAATTACTTTTAATGAATAGACGTTCCATATAGAGTTTGGTGAAAATTTACTACCATATATACCAAAAGTATTAAATATGGATTCGGGATCAAATTTATTAGCACTTAACTTGCCAAGATAAATACCATCTTGATCGTAGAGCTTTGGAGCATGTATGGCATAAGGGTTGTTTGCTGAGTACATGCTGAACTGACTGCCATATTTACCAAACTCATTGTTGATACTAAGAGAGCTATATTTACTTCCGTAATTACCAAATGGGTTATTTACAGAGTTAGGATCAAACTTGTTAGTATTTAAATTCCCAAGATATACATCTGCATTTAATCCATTAGATATTAAGACAAGGGCAATACCTAATAATATTTTTTTAAACATAAAAAATTCCTTTTTAATACTATTTTCTGCCACAAATGCTTAATCTACTTTTAAAATAACAAGTGAAGCGTTTACTAATGATTGCTGTTTACCAACAGTTTGCTCACCAAGGCTTATAGTAAGCAAGGCTCCTGTTGCATAATCCTTATCAGGGCTATATGGTCTAAAAGTCAATACTGACCCTGTTTCTGCCTTAATCAGCACTTGTCCTGTAACACCAATCTGACCACTAGTGTAGTAACCGTATACACCACCTTCTACGGGCTTACCGTCTAAAAAAAGACCAAAGGTCTTAGTAATACCGATAGCATAAAAAGTAACTAAATAAGATCCCTGATTCTTAAAGACAATATCCGAACTGCCAGTTTCATGTATAATACCTTGAGATAGTTCACTGTGAGCGTCAAAATTGACCGCTTCTCCATGCTTAACCCTTTGAACCGTCTGATTATAAATGTATGCATATTCCGGATTTGGGGCGCCACCTGCTAAAGAAATTGGCGATGCCAACAATAAAACTGCCGCTAGACACACATTCATCATTAATTTCTTCTTCATATAATTACCTCCATTTCATAAATTTATAATCTATTTAAATATGCCCTTTATTTTTCTATTTATTTACTACGACCACGTTTAGCGAAATCTACATCACCATCTGGATTGATGATGAACAAAATATCGGCTGCTTCTTGAAAAGGTATGGTTTTAAAAACTTTATACCCATATCTTCCTTGCCCTAAATCTGCTTCTTTGGCCAATGTTAGATTGGTGTTGTCTATCATTAATTGGTAACTTCCTGCTAGCGTGGATAAATACATTTCTGGTTTTTCGCCTGAATTGATAACGATAGGCCCAAAATCCATACCCGGGTTTACAATAACTTTCTGAAAGTTTCCAGGAGAAACTAATGTGAGTATTGTTACCATTCTTTCTGTCTGATTTGAGAATTGCCATTGTTTTTGAGTTGCTAGTTCCTGTTTTTGTTTGAGTAATTCTTGAACATAGCTCTCATTCTCTTGTGCTTGTAAAATACGGGCTAATTCTTCATCTGATTGAGATCTTTGGGCAATTGATTGCTCAACACTTTGTTTAATCATAGCTCTTTCTATTCGATCCATTTCTTCTTGCTTCTGTCGTTGAATTTGCCTTGCTGTTTCACGTGGTTCAGGCAAATAAGGTTCATTGGTTAATTGTGCCCAGTAATTGAATTCCCGCTCAATACCCCCCAGTTGTTGCCTTACCTGTTCCCATCCCTGCGGCTTAGGGGTGACATTTTCATACTGATCTAAAATATCCATCAATTCATCGTAACGACCTCGTATTTGATCTAATTCACTGCGAGTAGCTCTGCGATTAGCACGACTTATTTGGCCAAGCAAAGCATTCATGCGATCCAGTAATCCATTAATACGAATAGAGTGTCCGGGAGCTAAATACCATCCGGGTCTTTTTTCTTCTTTAACTTTTTTAGATTCCATTTCTTTTTGAGCTAGTTGCTCTGCTGTTAAAATTCTGCAGGCACTCACAGCATACCCAACCTTTTCTATTACTTTATTTAAGGCTGCTAAATTTTCTGCAGTATTAGCCAATTGATAGATACGTAACCCTTCATTGTAATTTTCTATAGCGTCATATATGAAATTCTTGCAGTGAGTAAAATCTTTAATAAGTTCTTCTGACTTAACCAAATAATAATGCCTTTTTGCATTTTCAATCAAACTATTTAAGTCTTTAAATTCTATTTTTTCCTGCTGTTGCCGATATTTTGACTCAATAATTGATTGAGCAATAGCCTTTTGCATGGCTTCTTCCGCAATTTTATTCAATTCCTCTTGTTCATCTACCCGCATGCTGACTTCTTGCTCCTTTAATTCATACTTGCAATCAGTCACCGCATCTTTAACAACTCCAATGGCTTTATTTAAATCAGCTTGATTAGCCGTACTATTATTCCGTTGGTATGTGTGCAACTTTGTATTAAAATTATCTATGGCATCATTTAAGGCTTTAGAGCTTTTCTTACAAGCTGCAAGTACTTTTAAAATATCTTCTGACCTTGCTAAAATTTGATGCCGAGTAGCTTCAATAACTAAATTATTTAAGCTTGTAAATTGCTCTCTTTCTTTTTTTTCTTTTTTGTTTTTTTCAATCAACAATGGGTCCATCGCAAGCCCATAATAACCTTGAAATAGCAATCCAAATGTAATAAGTACTTTAAACATATATTTCATATACGAACCTTCCTTCTTTTAAATTATCTCTCTCTTATTCAGAGTAATATATTAAGAAGGGATAAATCAAGGGTTTTTATTGAAAAAAACCTCTAGGAATGGGACTTTGAACTCTTTTTTCTAAACGCGTAATCTTTTTACTGAAAAACTGAGTTTGTGATAAAATCTAATTAGCAATGTTAGCCCATTCTAATCAACAAAGCTGACAAAGCTTGACGAAGTTGCATGGTAGAACCGGATTACCTAAATTCTACCCTGCAGCCATATTTTTTTACTAACTCAGTGATTTCCTCTTTGGTAGGAATTTGTCCTTTTAAAATCGTCGTATATGCAAAAACATTGTTTAAAGAAAGCCCTTCAATAAAAGCAAAATGCTGTGGACTCTGGGTCATAATAAGATAATTTAAGAAAGCATATGCTTTATTAGTTTTAACTGTATGAAACACAAACCCATTAGCCCACTTATAAATAGTGTATCTTCCAACAATGCTCGTAAATCCTAACACATCAAACATATATTGTTTTTCAAGTACTTGTTCAGCAAATTCAATTATGTTTCCATCAGCATCAAAGACATATCTTTTAAAAATTTGGGAGGCAGATATAGCCCCTAAAACAATGTTATTAGAAAGAATTGAATGACCAACAAACACTCCAAGCTCGCCCATCAATTTCGCTAAGAATAAATGCAACGGATATTCTGGATTACTAAAAATAGATAAGTTTATAAAACCTGCAGGCGGCAAAAAATTTTTAGTAACAATGAATATGTTACTTTTATTTTCGTTTGGCAGCTGTAAAGTATATGTAACCATTCCTTTACCTAAAACCACTATTGCATCAATCCATTTTCTTCTCGGCTTTGATACATTTAAAGCATGAAGCTTCTTAGCTATCACTTCCAAAGTCAATGGACTCTCATATGCAAATACAATCCCCAAACAATTATCAGTTCTTGTTTCACTTTTAATGTCGTCATCTTGCTTGAGTGATTTTACTCTTGCAATTTTGATAGCTGCATCTTCTAATTGTTTTATAGTTAGATTTGATTTTACTTCTATTACTGAAACAATATAATCTATTAGTATAAGTTGACCATCTGTACTTATAGGAAAATGTGGACTATTGAGAGCATCATATAAAAGAATATCAGTCTGACAAGATATTTTAGTTTCAATATCTATTACAAATCCGGTAGTAGCTGCAAATCTTTTTGGCAAATGTCTATTTAAAAAATTTATCAATAGGTCTTCTGCTTGCTTGCCAGAAGTAGCATAATGCGATACAACTCTGGCTTTATTAAATTCACTTTCTAATGTAACCGCTGTTGATAGTAAAAGGTCTTCAACGCTAAATTTGGACTCTCTAAATAACTTATTTCCTGCCTCATACAATGTCCTTATCCCTTCTTCAATTTCTTTCACTTTTAAACCATGTTTTTTTGCTAAAGCTTTTTTTTCTTTTTTGTTAGTAAGTTTTATTGCTTCAAAAATAATTTTTAATTTTGGATCTAAGTCCATTGCCATGATTTATTCTCCGAGAAATAAGGGCTATAACACAGCATTAATAAGAACTAATAAGTACATTTAACTTAAGATAACATGAAAGCAATCCTGATCCAGCACAGAAAAACTGCGACTTCGTTTATCCAGGCTTTACAGCAGGACAATTCTTCCGCACATACTGAGTCATGAGCTTGACGCAGGATCGAAGTGCGCCGAACAGGCGACCGAAACAGGCAATGCTCTTCCCGCGCAAATTGCTCGCTTAGAAAACTACTGCAAAAACAAAAGATACACAAAGAGGAGGGATGGCTCTCCAAAGCAAGAATTGGTAAGGTTTCACATAACCTGTTGATTCTTGAACAGATAAAAAAATGCTACAGAGGATTACTAACACCCAAGCCAGCTATAAATCTGGCTTAATTTTGAGTTTTAGTATTTTGGCCTAGTAGTAAACAATCTAACAAAATGCAGCACAAACCGATAGAAAACAAGCGCAATCAAAAAAACTATTCCACCCACATATGAATATGCTGTAAGTAGCTGAAAAGTGCTTAGGCGCGTTTGGCAGTTTACTATTCCAAGAGATAGAAAAGCCCAAAAAAAGTAAAGAATGGGACTAAACAATGCAGAAGACATACTAAAACCAATTATATGTTTACCTAAGGACTTGAACTGACTTATACCGCATTTAATTTGCCCTAGATACAATTGGATAAATAGATTACAAAACCAAAATAAAAATTAGCAAGCAATAGCCATTGCCCCAAGTATTAAAAGATTCAAAAGACAAGATTGTATTAACATTAAATTTGAAAATAAATCCATTATTGCTAGATGCATTAGAAGCCAAAGTTCACCCAATATGTCTGGTAGAAAGTATAGGCTAACTAAAATACTTGTAATGATGAATGAAAGAACGCGTTGTTTATTCTCTAAAAAATTAGCTTGGTACATAAGATTACTACCTAAACAAAGAAACTCGTGACCTAGATATGCAATAGATATTCAAAATGATAGCCATTTCGCGTGATCAACACGAATGGCGGTACCTAGTTGACGCATTCGGAACTAATGAAATAACGTTCGACTTTAGCTTAAGCCATATCCAGAGGGTCTTTACAGCGTTTGAGTTGGAATTAATTATTGAATAAAATCAAAGTAATAATTAATAACATCATAAATTTAATGATTCTGCACCAATAAAAATATTAATCTTAAGATACAATGAGATATTAAATTCTCTATCAATAAAAGCTACCTAGAATATCTGAATTTTTCATATAAAAAAATTGTTAGTTGCTATCCTTTTTTAATTAATGGAGTAAGTAATTCTCTTACCTGGCTTAAAATATTTTTCAAATCTTGAATATATTCTTTATTATCTTTATGCACTGCAACAATCGCATCACGGCTAGGATGATTACCTAATATACCTTGTATTAAGCCACAAGCCTGATTACAAACCTTTTGAAGCTTTGCTTCTAAATCAATTAAAGAATGCATTTCTTTCCCCCCTATAATAGGTAAATATGCACTGCATTCGTTTTTTAAAGATCCTACTGCATTACATAAAAGGCGATTCGGTCTTTGCGAAAATGATTTCGCATTTTCTTGTGGTACTTCAGGGATTTCATTGGGATAATAACCCTCAAATTGAAATTGAGCTGGGTTGCCTATTATTTCGCTTATATAGCCTATTTTTTGCGAATATATAACTAAAACACGCGCTGCAGCTTGAGCACGTTCTTTTATCCAATAAGCTCTAACCCAGAATATCGCTAAAAAAGCTGCCATACCACCCAAAAAAGTTCCAATTTCTCCAATATTAATTGGTTGATTTAGACTATAAGATTTATACAAATAATATGGAATAATAGAAAAAGTAAAAACAACACAAAGTGTTAGGGTCAAATAAGTTAACGTAAAATCTATTAATGAAAATATTTTTGATCTAAAACAAGACATAGTAAACGCCTCTACACTAATGAATCCATTTGAAAAAAATTGTTCTCTATAATATTATTCAAGTTATTCCTCTTTACCTTTAGGAGCAACCAAGAAATGTAAAAACTTTGAAGTTTTTTACTTGAAAGTTTCTACACTTTGAGCTACTATCATGGCAATTATACAAAATACCCCTTTATCGTAAAGGGAGGGGAGCATATGAAAACTTTCAATATTATCAGGCAACAATACCTGATCACATCCAAAAACTGGCTTACGCCCGATAAAAGCTCTTACAGCTTTTACGATAATGTACAACCCTCCTGTACACCAGCTCAATAAGCCAACCAATTTAATTAAGAAATATATTTATATTACTATGCTGATGAATGTCAGCACCAAGATACTCGTATAGTATCTAAATAAGAGATTCACATGGCACGCAGTGCGATACAACTTAATGTAGTTTTAAACGAACAAGAAAGCAAGAAATTTGCTGACCTTTGCATAATATTGATTCAGATAGATAAACGCATTAGTGGAAGAAAAAAATCTTCCAAATCCCAAAAATCAAAAGACCCAACAAAAATAACCTCCATATGCTACCTAGATAAGGCTCGCCTAAAAAGCGAGTCTTTTTATTTGCAGAAAGCATATGCTCATCATTTAATAAATTGGACCTAGTAATTTGATACTCACTAACATGATTGCTAACAGCTACAAAATATGCGCAATAATTGCAAGATTCAGAAGGTTTTGGAAGAGCATTGCCATTTAGACAATTCTTTATATCAAATAGAACTTGCTCAATCCATGAATCATTACCTTCATAAGGCAACAACGTAACCTTAAACTGTAAGTTATCCATAAAGTCAGTACTAGCTGAATCTCCATTGCAATAAACAAAATAACCTACATTAGAAACTTTAAAACCATTTCTTCTGAATAACCATTGGTATATTTCCATCTGTCGCTTATAAGATGCGCGGTCATTTATTGTAACATCTTTTTTTGTGCTCGTAGCTTTATAATCAACAATTATAAGCTCGCCTTGCGAGTTAATCCATACATCATCAATCGCGCCTGTAATATTAAAATTAGTAACCTCATGATGATATTTAATACCTCGTTGATTCATGCGCCAATCATTAAGTTCCGGATGTGAAAAGGGAATAGCATCAATACCATTCTCAATTAAATATGGATGCGGTTTATTTTCAGCTCTATATTTATCAAATTCATCTTTTAATAGAGAATCAACAGCATTATTTAAAGTATAAGGAAACATAGGCGGCTGTTCAGTACCACATCTACGGTCTAAAAAGAAACAACGCTTGCAGCGCATAAAGCTTTCTATTTTTGAACGACTTAATTTAAAAGGCTTTATATCAGTTGGAAGAAAAATATTTCTTTTTCTTTGAGCATTATATTGTGATTCCATTTTATCTTTCCAGAATAATAAAAATTGAAAGTTATAACATCCACAGAACATCTATTCCCGCTAACAGTCATATAATGTATAAATTAGCCAGTAAAAATATTAATCAATAAGTATTTTAATATCTTGAATTACTTGTTTTCGATCAAAGGACCTATCAATCCATTCAGAATATTTAATTCGAAAAAACTTCCACCCAGCTGATTCTAAGACTCTTTGACGATGCTCATCACTTTCAATATACATACCCGATGCTTCATCTACCTCATCTGCAAAATGGCACGGACCATCACATTCAATAGCAATACGTTTTCCAGATGCTATATTGCTAACAACAAAATCAATTTTAAACCCACAGCTCTCTATCTGATTTTGTATTCTATACTTCTGATCTAAATTATTTCGTAATGTATTATAAAAACTTTCTTCAAAGTATGAATCAAACGGCTTTAACTTAATTGTATCATTATCAATAACACCATTCGCTTCAACATATTGTAAATATTTTTTGATCCAAATATTCTCAGGTATTTCGTCGATTGGCATACTGACACAAGCGTGAACTTGCTCACGTGCTCGCGAAAACGCTACATTCACCCTACCATTATTAATATCACCCTTAATATCACCACCCTCACCTGTAAGTGGTACATATTTATTTTTTTGATCAATCTTTCGAATAACAAAAGAATAAATTATGATATCTTTTTCATCTCCCTGAACGCCTTCAATATTTGTTACTTTATAATTATCTACATCCTCTTTAAACCCTGCTTTTTCAAACAATGATCTTATATAGCCAGCTTGTTTACTAAAAAATGATAAAATGCCAATTGATTTATTGCTATATTCTTTAGTAGACCTTAAATCTCTAAAAAAATTTAATATATATTCAGCTTCAGCAACATTAATGTGATCATCAATTTCACTTTTCCAATCAGAAATAATAGGGTGAACCAACATTGTTCGATTCGTATTTTTATACATAAGATGACTATTATTTACAACAAATAATTCTTTTCCTTTAGGCTTATAAAAATTTTCATTGCAAAATCCTATAAGCTCAATTGGGGACCTATAATGATAACGTAAAGTTTTATCAGGAAAGCCTCTTTTATATGCAATATCTAAAACTGACTGAACAGAACTTCCCGTAGCTTTAATTTGCTTATCTTCTGGAATTTTAAATCGTGTAGCCAATTCATCAAAATCACGATTTGATTTGAAAGTCACAGTACTGTCTCGCATTTGCTCGCTATCTCCAACAAAAATAACCTTTTTTGCGCGATACATTACTGGCAAGGCATAAGCAATATTGCATTGAGAAGCTTCATCTAAAACCACATAATCAAAAAAATTAGGCTCTAAAGGGATAATCCTACTAGCATCATCTAATTCCATGATCCATATCGGTATTAAATTTGCTATTTGTTTGAAGTTATCTGGCGTTCTACGCAAATTATCAAAAGTCTTAAAAGCTTTTTTTGATTTACCTAAGCTACTCGCTAATTTACGCACTATTTGTTTTAAAGTAATGTTCCCATCCCAAATTTTGATAATTTTTAAGTTAATCTTATTTTGCAGATAAGACGAAATACATTTTTCATGTTCTTTTTGTAGAAATGTTTTTTGCGATATATCATGAGTTTCATTAAGAAGCTTTTTAAGATCTTTTAATTTGGAATTAAGCCCGTCAGCTAATTTCAATTTATTAAGCAATTCTTCAAATGAGACCTTACCATTTAAATCAACTTCCTTTTGCATTATTTTAGAAAAGGTTTCCTTTGAAATACCGCAATAGTTAAGTCTAGCAATCAATTTATCTTTTGAGGTTATTAATTCTAAAGAATGCTGACAATATTGAAAATACAATAAAATCTTATTTAGCTTTTCTTCTATTTCCGTTAATGAAATATCATTCTTGCATATATTTACCTTAAGCCAAGAAATTAGTTCTTCGGGTAGCACTTTTTGATAGCGCTCTATTTGAAAATATAACAAATCAAAAACTTCAACTTCTTTAATTTCTAATTCTTTGGAATAGACGATTTGTTTATACCCAGCGATTATCTGATCCATAAAGTGTAAAATTTCAATACGCGAATGCCCCGCTTGAATAAAATCTTGAATCTCATCACGCAATTCTCTTGGGATCGCTACAAAGATTTTGGTTAACCGAAGGTTCCTGAAAGAATTATTTATGGTTCTAAATAACTTATAATGCCCATCATAGGCGGTTTTTTCTAAGTCATTTCTTAAAGATAACAATTCATTTAAAAATGAACCGCTATTAATACTTAAATCAGCAAATATAGAATTTGAAATAACATTAGTCTTTGTGCAACTTTCTAGCTGCTTTTTTAACAACCCAATACCTACCTGTTTAATTTTTATTGTAGGCATAATATCATTAAAATCTTTTATTAGTTGAGAAAGTATAGAGTAGTAATTAGCTTCACCTTTAAGTGTCCCAAATTCTTGTTCAAAAGCTGCTTTATCAATTGGATAATTTTCTTGATAATTATCTCTTTGCTTTTGAAGATTAAAAATTGTTTCATTGATATATCGTATATCTTGAAACGTTTCCTCAGTTGCATTGGTTTGAAATTTATGATTATCCATAATTTCCAAATGATACTCTTTGAGTTTCGAATATTCCTGCTCAAGATTAAAACAAGTTCGTTGATTTTCAATCGCACTATTTAAATATGATCTTTCTTTTTTTTTCTTTTGAACAACATCAAACATTACAAAATCTTGTTTATTAGAAAAAATACCTTGTGCTTTTAGCTCATTCTTATTATGTAGCTTATCAATATAGTTACCGAGAGAACTTAATTGAGGAGCTACACCATCAGCTTCATCTTCTTCACCAATTTGTGTAGACGCAGGATTTGGAATATAACTAAATAAATAACTTACATTAATACTTTTAAGTTTATCTTTTACAACCTTTAATGCTTGCGATTTTTGACTTACAAAAAGAACTCGATTTCCATTCGCAGCTAAATGACATAAAATATTTGCAATAGTTGTAGATTTACCAGTACCCGGTGGACCTTGTATTATAGAGCCAGCATTTTTTATAATAGAAAGTGTCTCTAATTGATAACGATCATAAGGGAAAGGAAAAAAAAGCTGTTCTTCCTCAGGAAGACTATCTTTAATATTTAAATCATCGTTTTTCGTCCATCCAGATAAAGCAGTCCCTTCTAACTCATCATCTTTTAACTTTGCAAGCTTAGCTAAATCTTCAGTTAAAAAATAATTAACCCGGGGGCTAAGCACTAATGTAATATCATCTAGCGCATAAGACTCTTCAAAATATTTAACATTTTTTAAAGAAAGAAATGATTTAAGCTTATTCCACATTTCCTGAAAAATACCAAGACTTACCAATGGCAATGAGAATCGATTTTCCATTTCTAACTTACTTACTTCATTCACTAGCTGAAAATACAAATCTTCTCCTAGGACATTATCAACCGCTGCTGTATTTATCTGAATTTCAGAGTCAATTGGAAGAACGTAATATTTACCGATTTCACCATCGATCTCTTTTTCAATTTTTACTGGTAAAGCAAAAAGATGAAAATATGTTGGCATTTCTAAATTTGTGTTCGCTACTTCATTTGATAATTCAATTTTGCAGGAACCAAACTGCAAAAGAATTTGTTTAGTATAAGTATCATTGCGATATTTGTTATAAATATCTTCAAGTTGATTAGCTAGCTCTTGTTCTTTTTCATAAATTTTTTTTTCATTTTCAGGAACATTGGCTGGTTTGTATTTATAAAAAATTGGTAAATCAATCAAAATTTTATTTAATTTTTTTTCAGATTCAAGATCATTTTCAAAAATCTTAGAAAGATTCAAATGCCGCGAAGACAATGAAATAGTCCCATCTTGTTGACCATTCAAATTATTCTTTTTTGTTAATTTTATATAAGACAAGCAATATTTAATAAAGTTTGTAAGATTTTCCATAATTCTCCATTTATTCTGACCTAGAACAGTCAAAGATTAACCCATATTTAAATATTCTATCATAATAAAACAATTTTCAAAAATATTAAAGCATACAAAGCCATTTATTTGAATTAATTTTCAATTTGTAAAAAACATTAGGCTATTGAAGATAAATATATCTGAAACAAATAGCTACTTTTATTGCAGAATCACTAAATAAAAACTAAAATAACCTCCATTCCATAAGCCAACCTAGTTCTCGCATAAAGCAAGCCTTTTTATTTTGCCACCTATCATGTATCTTTAAGCCTGTCTTCGTCAATTGAAACGGAGTTCATCCTGATTTCTGAGGAGCAGGCTGCCGCAACCTAAAAACACAAAAAACTATGATAGACACAATAGTATTGACACTTACCAAAGATAAATTCCAGATCACTGCTCCAGATAAATTTACCCCCACGGCAACATGGGTATTAGCAGAGCATGCACATACAAAATCTGGCATGCAATCAAAGCAAAACCCCACAAAGAAAGAACTACTGCATGGCGTCTATAAACCGCGCCTAACGTTATCAAAACGCATAAGCCATACAGGCGGCAGAGAAATAATGCTAAAAATAGATCTATCCTTGCCAAAGCTGCTTTTTGGGAATAATTTTGATGAGCTGCGATTAAAAGACTTTCTGCCTATTGTAAGTGAACTTGTGGATGTATTAGCCACAATGGGGGTTATTGTTGCTACTGATGTTTTAGCACAGGCGCCTGTAGCCGCCATACACTACGCTAAGAACATTGCACTCACAGACGGATCCACACCCCACTACTTTATTAACAAGATTAAAGAAGCAAACATAAAATTTTCTTTGGATGTAAACCAAACACAATACCGTAATGATGGTCACAGCTACAGATGGCACTGTAATTCTTACGAGGTTGCATTTTACGACAAGATACGCGAACTGGAGATAGCACGGCAAAGCAGCAAGCGCTCTATGGAAAAAGATAGTGCTTTACAACTAAGTGTATTGAACCGATTTAGAAAAAGAAAAATGTTAGAAATTTTACGAATGGAAGTACGTTTGAATAAACGTGACAAAATGAAGCATTTATTCAAAAAGATGGGCATAAAGAATGATCTTACCTTTAAGAACCTCTTTAAACCAACTATTGCGAAGAAAGTATTACTCCATTATTTGTATGAACTAGAAAGCAGACGCCCTATTTTACTAGATTACAGACCAACAAGTGAAAGAGGATTAATAGCGGATCTTATCTTTAATAATCCTGATATGAATGCAAAACAAATCTTCCAACTCTTTGGACTAAAACAGGCGCTGAATTACATGACCCTGCGTGACTTACGAGCAATGCTTGCTCATTCTAATCAGCGCGGGTGGTACAGGTTAATGAGCTTAGTTAACCAAGTAAAATTACCAACTGCCCAAGATCCTTTTGCAGCAATTAGAATATCTTTGATGACATTTAAACCGTTAAATTTAGGCGACTTTAAAATTAATACTTAATACCATATATTTTAGAATTTTATAAAGAAATCAAATGCTTCCAAATTGCATACATGGCATAAGTATCAAGACTACAATACTCTCTTAAATTTTTAGCTATTTTTTGCTTGTCTTCAATAGTATTTTGCTCAGAAACCATCTCATACCACTTTTGCGAAGCTGTCATACCTTCTTGTATAGCAAGAGAATTATAACTAAGATCTGGTACTAAAACTGGTAGTACTTTCTTAATAGAAGTCTTTCCTTTAAACCCATTGTGAACATAATATTGCTTTGTAAATATATCTTCTAAATTATAAGTGCGATTATTAAGGTCATCTAAAAATTCTTTATATTGTGGATACCTTAATGCTAAATATTTATTACGTGAAATTTCAAAACTTTTATACCAACTAATTATTGTTCCAGTTGATCCAACGTGCTTTTGTAATTTTTGAATAAAAACTAAGCATGGATCACTATTAACTTCATGTAGATATTCAAAGTGCGCAGGTATTGCATCATGATTATTAAGCATATGTAATGAAAACTGAAATGGTATAGGAGTATAGGGTGAAGTCCCTTTAAATAAGGGAATTGCAGGAGCATAAGTTTCATAATCAAGAAAATACAATGGAAATTGCAATGACTTTAATTCATTTGTAATTGCTTCACTATTAAGAAAAACTGCTTGCTGCTTATAGACACTCACTTGTTTCTTTTGCTTGGGAGATAAATCAAAGTCATCAGGTATATCATTCAAATCCCAAATACCATCATTTACTAAAGCTTCAAGTTTTTTTTTATGAATTCTCGATATGTCATAAATAGAATAGGCCGGTACATACGAATGAGAATAAGGAAAAGTTTCGCATTGATTCCCACTACTCTTATAATGACAAGAGCAAAGCAACTTACTTTCTTCATTCTGCAGTAATTCCGATTGAGCCTGAAGCATTTTTGATCTTGTGTCTGCTTCCAAATCTTTAACTTCTAATGTCATATCATTAAATATAAAAAGATTATTAACTTCAAGGGTTTCCCCTAAAACATATTCTGAGTTAATCGTAATTAAGGAAATCTTATTTAACTCTATACCTTGATCTTTCAAAATAACTGCTTGAAAAGAAAGGTCATTCACATATTTTGAATTTTTGGAATTTTCTTCTTCTTTTGAACTTGAACTTTTAATTTCATAAAAATTCCATTTTCCCGTCAATACATCATATTCAAGTACGTCACAACGTATCAAAAAAACATCCGATACGAATGTTGCTTGAAAAACTACAGGTGCTTTTTTCATAATATAATGCTGCGTCTCAAAGGCGGCTTCTTGTCCATGCTTCTCAATTAATACACCATTAATAAATCTATTTCTGGCATAAGATTCAACAAGATTACCTTGATCCATACGGTATTCCACAGAATCTTTTGGCTTATATAACTTAGCGATTTCGGGCTTATGCAATGCAAGCCAAGCATTTTTTGGACATTCTAAATATTTAACATAAGTAGTTTTATCAATTTTATTAGCCATAAGAATGCCATTTCCCCCTGTTATCCCCAGGCAACTTTATCATTTGCCAAATAGGATTTTATCACTATTAATGCTTTAATTCTAAATATATAATCATACTATTGCTTTGTTACTTTTTGGTCAAATACGATAAAATTTTTAAACTTTAAACATCTAATAAGCCTTCTTCCTATAACTAAATTATCGAATCTAACAAATATTGCCGTCTATTACCCACTATGCCCTTCCCGTTTAAGGTTCTTAACTTATAACCCCCTACCAAAGCCGCCTATACAGATATCTAAATACGTTCTATTGGTACTTACCCATAATCAGCACATAACCGTTAATTGGTTCGTGCGTTCTATAATTTATTCACCAAATAGAACACTTCTGATACAATGCTCTAAATAAAAATTGTACCACCCAGATGCATGAGTATTTATTATGAAAGCAATTCTTATAGCGCGCGTTAGCACAGAAGAACAACGTGAGGCAGGCAATTCTCTGCCTGCACAAGTTGCTCGCTTAGAGAACTATTGCAAAAATAAAGGCTTTGAAGTTATACAAACCTGCAGCTTTGATGAAAGCGCCTATACCAATGACCGCACAGAGTTTGACCGCATCATTGATCTTATCTTGGCACAAACAGAGAAGATTGCAGTATGCTGCGATAAAGTAGATAGAATATCTCGTAATGTATTTGATAAACGTATCTCTGTCTTATATGAAAAAGCATTGAGCGATCAGATAGAATTGCATTTTGTGTCTGATGGTCAAATAATCACCAGTCGCATTTCTGCAGTAGAAAAATTCCAATTCAGCATCAGTCTTGGATTAGCAAAATATTATTCCGATGCTATAAGTGATAACGTTAAACGTGCACAAGAACAAAAGATTCGCAAAGGTGAATGGTTATCTAAAGCCACCTATGGCTACAAAAATATCACCTAAGAAGACGGCAACACAGATATCATTGTAGATGAGTATGCATGCAACATAATAAAGAAAGCTTTTGAGCTGTATGCCACAGGCGCCTTTTCAATAGAACTGTTATGCAAAAAGATACATAAAAGAACATGGTCTTAAATGGCCCAAAGGATATTTAGGAAAGCTCCTTACTAATCCTTTCTATTATGGCGTTATGGTAATTAAAGGTAGTTGAATATCCTCATCGATATCCAACCACTTATTAGCCAAGCATTTTTGATGATGTGCAAAAGATACGTGAGAAGACGGTTCAAAAAAAGCCATTTAAATATGCCGGACATAATTATATCTATCGCGGTCTTATACGTTGTGGAGAATGCGATTCTGCTATAACTCCAGAACAGCATAAAGGGTACGTCTATTACCATTGCACCCAATACAATGGTAAACATGGCGCAAAATGGTTACGTGAAGAAAAGATAACTGAACAATTGGGGCAAGTATTTAAAAGCTTACAAATGCCGCCTGACATTGTAGCACAGACGATCGAAACTCTTAATCATCTGCATGAAAACAAAGTTGCATTCCATAATAAAGAAATATGACAAGATCGCGCGCGAACAAAAAATGATCACTAAAATGATGGATAATTTGTACATGGATAAATTGAAGGGGAGTATTACTGACAGCGACTATGACAAATATTACTTACAATTCCGTGAAGAGATCACAGAAATTGGCAATCGCCAAAGCAGACTGCAAGAAGCAGAAGCAAAACTACTATATCACTGCAAAATACGTAATGAAACTTAGTTAATAAGGCATATGAATTATTTATAAGTTCTGAAGTTGAGGAGAGAAGGCAATTAATTAAGCTGATACTATCGAACTTGAGAATCGAAGGAGAAAACGTGCTATTTTCACGTACAAAAACCATTCGATTTGATTCTGAATTCCGCCGATCGTAAACGATGGCGGGGCTGACGAGACTCGAACTCGCGACCTTCCGCGTGACAGGCGGACGCTCTAACCAACTGAGCTACAGCCCCATAAGATATGGGAATTTTTGGCTCCTCGGGCAGGACTCGAACCTGCGACCCAACGATTAACAGTCGTTTGCTCTACCGACTGAGCTACCGAGGAATATAGATTTCATTTGCCTACGCCATTGAGGCTACGGCGTAATTTTTACTTCGACTCGGAGGACATTCCACGAAAATTTTCATAACTTAAACCAGTCTTTTAAAAAGCTGGCCGCGCCAGTCCGACTTCGCACTGCTTCGTCGTGACACCACGCCATAGCACCTTGGGAGCGTCGGCGGGTGGTGGGCGGTGCAGGGCTCGAACCTGCGACCTCCAGTTTGTAAGACTGATGCTCTACCAACTGAGCTAACCGCCCCTAAAAAATGTCACTCAATGCACAAGATTCTAAAGAAAAAACAGACGAAAGTCAAAAACATTTACAATATTTTCTTTTATTAAAAATTTAATTTTGGATATCATGGTACCAAGTGTACCCCAAAAACATTAAAAAGCCCACAAAATAGGATATTATAATGTCATTTTTTGATTATCTAAAAAACATCTTTTTTGTACTCATTTTTATTCAATTTTTACCCTTTTTGCTAGACGGCATCCGTACACAATATGGCCGCTATTTTGAGCCAAAGACCTCTGTAGGCGTAATTTCTGTTAAAGGGGTGTTGTACAATTCTGCCCCGTATACCAAACAACTATATGCCTTTTTTAAAGATCCAGAAATTAAAGCAATTCTGCTGCAAATGGACTGTTCTGGCAGCGCCGCTGGTACTGGGCAAGCAATTTTTAGAGAAATTATGGAATTTAAAAAAGAATATTCCAAGCCCATTATAACCTTAGTAGAAAACGTATGCGCATCCGGGGGCTTTTGGATTGCAACCGCCACCGACAGCATTATTGCTCCAGAGACTGCCCTTATTGGCAGCGTTGGTGCGTACTTCCCCTACTTATTCCAATTAAAAGAGTTTATAGAGCAATACAAGATAAAATATAGTTCCGTTAAAGCGGGAGCTTATAAATCTACCACTGATCCCTTTACGGACATGACCCCAGCAGAACGTTCCCACTTACAAGGGGTGTTAGATGATACCTATGACCAATTTGCGCAATCGGTGGCCTCTGCACGCAAACTATCATTAAGCACTATGAATGAATGGGCAGATGGCAAAATATTCACCGCACGGCAAGCAATTAAGCTGGGCCTTATAGATCACGTTGGCTCACTACAAACTGCTATTAGCGTGTTAAAAGAAAAAGCGTTAATTGAAGGTGACATTGAATGGGTTCAATCTTCCCGCCCCCGCAGTATATGGAGCTACCTGTTGGGACAAGATGATGATGAAGATGGCTCATTTATTGCAAGTGCAGTACACAACGTGTGCACACAGCTAGAACAACGGTGCAGTGCTCCACGGGTGTAATAAAAGAATACATTTAAATTCTATACAAAGACAAAGGGCTATGTGTGTAACATAGCCCTTTGTAATACCCATCATAATCTATAATTACTTATTCTTGACCTGCGTTTGATGCCAAATAAGCATCTGAAACATTGTCATATTTCTTTGGAGTAATTTTATTCCACAATTTCTTGAATGCTAATTTAGTTCTGATCCAACCACGTTGGCAACCATTTTTAGTTTTTGCCCAACCCTTAGCAGTTTTTTCTGCAACAAAGTCTTTAGCTAAAGCAGCATATGTTTTGGTATTTTCCCACTTAGTGGCGAACCAATTTTTTACGCGCTCTTTTAACGGTGTATTCTTGCTGGTATTAGAAACCTTTTGAGTCATTGTTTCTGCGATAGCATGTTGCATTTGCAATTCGAACAATTCTTCTTGCTCAGCGCTTTTAGCACTTTCTGCCATAGCTTGTGCTTCTTTTTGCTGTTGTTCTTGTTCAAACTGCGCTTTGCTTGCTGCTAATGCTTTAGCAGTTTCATCTTGTTGAACTGGTTGTTGTTTAGTAGAACCGGCTTGCTTGGCACAAGTACCTGTTGTACAACGGCCAGAATACTGAGCGCCTTGTTGCATTGGTGCAGGTGCAAAACGTACTTGTTTAGCACAGGTACCATTGGCACAGCCACCACGGTTTTTTCTACCGCCCGCAACTACCATACCCGAACACAACACAAGAGACATAATCATAGCTGTTTTTAAACGTAAGGTTATCATAAATTCCCCCTAACCCATTTTATTGAAATATAATACTCTTCAACAATTATCATAATTTAAATTACCAGTTTATGAACCGCTTGTCACAAGCCCCCCTCCCAAAAAAGGACCATTTAAGGGCCCAAATACGGTCCTAATTACGGCAATTTAGCGTACTGATCGCACCATCACAAATTGCTTGCCTAAGTAGCAACTTGTGTAGTAACCTGTTTATATGAAAATAATTGATTTATAGATATCAATGTTAATTTCTTTTAGAATTAACGGAGATGATTATGAACAGAATACATAGTATTGCCCGCAGCAGTACCTATCTGTGTATAATACTGCCCCTGGTAACCATTGCAAACCCTGCATGGCTCATTAAAAATCCGTTAATTCCCATTACCATCTATTACCAAGGAATTTTTACTTCCCAGGTACAATGTGCTAAATATATTGGACCCTTAGAACTGCCTACCACTACGGGAGAAGTAGCACGCTGCAAAAAAAATATTACCGTTATGCTGCATCCCTTTATTGGAGTGGAACTGGATGAAGTATACCCGGCATCTACGAACAAAAAAACCCCCTGGTACCAATGCTTAAATCCCCTCCATTGGCTTACTAAAAAATTGGAACGGAAAGCATATTTAGATAATAAGTATTTAACCATTTCCGTAGAAAATCCCACACCAGAAAAAAAATTAGCAAAAACACTTATAAAACATTCCAACGCGTTATCTCTGCTTAATTTTGGACAAGAACGGGATATTGCTAACCACAAAAAACGGGTGGATGCCTGCCAAGAACAGTTCCCAGAAAATCCCAAATTCTTTTTTGGCGGTTCCCGCGGTGCTGCTACCACCTTTAATGCATTGGCATACTGGGGTGCAGAATATAAAAATGTTGCAGGAGTAGTATTAGAAGGCTGTTATGACACGTTGTTTAATACCATTTCTGACCGCGTACACCCCATGGTCAAAAAACTGGGATTACATAAGAAATTACATTCTTTAATTGGGAAAATTACAGAATATGACCCCTTTGGCATATCTCCCCTTAAATCTGTAGAGAACTTTCCCGCAGATATTCCCGTAATTTTTGTAACTTCCCGCGCAGACACGGTAGTGCCACCCGAACGCACCCGCAATTTAGCCAGAACATTGGCTGCTCGTGGAAAAAATGATGTGTATCTTATTGAACTTTCTTATTCCAGTCACCGCGGCTACACCGTAGATAATGAGCAAGACCGGCAACTCTACCAGAATGCGCTGCATGCCATTTATAAAAAATTAGATCTGCCCTACATTCCCGAATATGCACAAGAGTACCAAGATACCGTGGATCAATTTTTGGTAAAAGTATAACAGACCCTACGCAACAGTATTCTTTTTATCCTTCTGATCAACTGCTTGTACTGATACCGATTCTGCTACCACTGGTTCAGCTGGCAGTTCTGGTACTAAAGAAACATGATCATGCACATCTTTGGATAACAGTAAGCAATAGTCTATCTGGTTAAAATTAATGAGCGGTTGCACCTCTATTTGCTGGTACAAGCCGTCTAATTGGGAACTTTTAACGGTTCCTAATGCAAAGCCACGAGGAAAGACTAACCCTTCTCCACTAGAAAGCACCCGGTCACCAATTTGTATAGGTGCCAAATGGCTCACAAATTGCAGCATAGCGCTCTGTTCTTGGTTTAACCCTTCATGAATGCCGCGCGCCTTGGTTGCGTCGCAATAGGCGGCAACCTTGCATGATTTGTCCGTAATAAGAATTACTTTGCAATACCACGGGTACACGTCCGTCACTTTACCCACCAAACAATTATTGTGAATAACAATCATGTCCGGCTCTACACCCACATTTGCACCCACATCAAGATACATATACTGTGCATCAGGGGAAAAATGACGCGCTAGTATTTGGGCTAACCTCATTTTTTCTGGCGCATAGCGTGCTTTAAAATCCCGTAAATCTTGGGTATCTTGCGCAAAAGCAATCTGACTGGTTAATGCAATATTTTCTGCCAACAACTGGCCATAATCCATGCGGCTTTGGGACAACTCTCTCTCTAGATCATCTTTATTTTTTCTGTACTCTCTCCATGAACAAATAGGTTCAATACAGGAACGCTGAACCCATAATACCGGGTATGCGGCATAAGAAGCGGCCATAACCAAGGCAGGTGGTGGTGCTATAAGAAAACGGTAACTACTCCACAACACAATCCCTGACAACAATCCCCACACTAACCATTGTCTTAGATAGTTCCTTTCTTTCATCTCTACTACTCCTTGGTGCTAAAAAAATCTATGATTCCTTGTCTTACTTCTTGCGCAGAGGTACTACGTACTAACATTGCGCGTAATGCTGCTGCTGATGGCAACCCTTTAATATAAAAAGGCAAATGCTTACGGTACATGTACAATCCATGATCACCGTAATAAGAAAGCATATAATCTAACTGTTTTAAGGCATAAGTACCGGTAAGATCACGATCAACTACAAAGGGTTTTCCCTGCGCGTGTTCCGTCATCTCTTTTAATTTCCACGGACGGCCCCAAATGCCGCGACCAATTAAATAACCGTCAACACCAGTCTGTTCATACACCGCTTGGGCCGTTCTAAAATTAACTACATTACCAGAAATAAAAACAGGAATTTGTACTGCCGCTTTAACTTGTGCTGCAAGGGCATAATCGGGTTGCCCTTCAAAAAATTGATTGCGTAACCGGGGATGCACAGAAATAGCGTCTACCCCACAATCTTGCAACATTTTGGCAACCTCTACCGCATTTTTTTCTTTAAACCCAGCGCGTATTTTAACGGTGAATGGAATAGAAACGGTGGACCGGAATTTGGTAACAATTGCTTTAAACCGGGGCAAATCTCCCATTAAACAAGAGCCGCCACCAGAACTTACCACGTTATTTGCCGGGCAACCTGCATTAAGATCTAAAATATCAACACCTGCTGCAAGAATACGCTCACAGGCCACTTCTATAAAATCTAACTTATTTGCCGCTACCTGAAAGTTTAACGGCCGTTCTGCTTGGGCAAAACGGAGTGCCTTTGCTGCACCCACATCATTAGCAATAGTACCCACATGGCGCATTTCCGTGAATAATAGTTCTTTAGTAGAAAATTCACGTACCAATTGCCGGAACGGAGAGTCCGTAATGCCGTCCAATGGACCGCCCATAAACCGGGGGACCTCCAAATTGCCAATCTTAACTTTCTCTTGCCAATAGCTCATACAAACCTTTAACGCTAAAACCAATAAGTTACTGTATGAGTTAGTATACGCAAGAATTACAGGAAGGTTAAGGTCAAAAAATGGCTTAGAACCGGTAAGAAACCGCAAATGCTGGGTTACCGTTACTTTGCATTGTCAGACCAAATTCAACATTTTTACCCAAATTGGTATCTACCACTTTGCTGGCAGCTACGGCAAATATGGCACCAAAACCAACCCCAGCCACTAATTGGGATGCATAGTGCCGGTTACAATTTAAAAATACTGCACCAACACCAGCAGCTAATAACCCTAACGGTATGGCATAACTGGGACCAAAGCGCATACCATAGAGCACTGCTGCATAGGTTGCTTCTGCAATATGACCAGAAGGAAAACCGCCCATTGAACGTTGTTTGCAATCAAAATTTTCATTCCACGGGCGCAAACAGGCTTTAAATCTAACTTGTTTAATTAAATCTTTAGTCCAAATAACAAATGGCAGCCCAATCAAGAACAATTTGCTGGTTTCTCGCATGTCTGAATCACGCGAAAAAAAGGCTTCTAACCCAAAAAATATAATAGGAACGGCTATACCTTTTTCTGCTGCAACATAACACCAATGGGGCATTTGATTGGTATTTTTATGGTTTTCACGATCATAAAAACAGTTTTGGATTTTTTCATCTATCATGCGACTGGCTACGTAAAAAGGAAACGTAGCAATAAGAATTTTGAAGGAATCCCAACTAAAGAGATTTTTACCCAACTCCACCACATCAGTAAAAAGTTCTCCAAAAAATTGCCCTGCCTTGGGGCCCCAATAATTAGTAGAAGACCGCTTGCAAGATTTTAAACAAGTATCTGGCAAGCATGGACGTGCAAGTGAACCAAGACTAGATTGCCAGTCTTCTTGTAAGCGCTGTTGCGCTTGAGACAAACATTCTGTTGCTGGTTCTGCATTCCAATACTGTGCACCAATAGTGTTAGTAATTAAGATGCTCACACAAAAAAGTGCTGCGTGCCGCATGATCCCCTCCCCCTTAAAGTTTGTACCTCTACAAACTTACCCTATATCTAGAATAGAAAATTATTAGGGAGGGTCACAAGCATTTAGTATTTCTTTTTGAAAAAAGATTTACCGAGCGCTAAAAGCCTTTAGGGTGAAAGGTGTGCCATGGTGTTGCTTGTTCATAGGCATGTGCTGCTTGGTATATACGCTCTTCTGACAGATGCGGACCAACTAACTGAAAACCAATAGGCATGCCCGCCTTAGTCATACCGCAGGGAATAGATATGGCAGGAATACCGGCAATGTTCATTGCGCAGGTAAAATAATCTTGCAAATCAATTTGAAGTTTATCACCGTCATAGGCACCAATTTTGAATGCGGGTACCGGATGGGTTGGCATAATAAGCAAATCCACATTCTTAAACGCTTCTATAAATGCTTTGCGAATTAATGCTTTAACTTTCTGTGCATTTTCATAGTAATCTGCAGCATAACTGGCAGATAATACATAATTACCAACCATAATACGAGCACGTACTTCTGGACCAAAGCCATCATGACGGGTATTTAAGTACATTTTTTCCAATGTTTTTGCTTCTTTGTCGCGCACACCATACCGAACGCCATCAAAACGAGCCAAATTAGATGCTGCTTCTGCACGGGACAAAATAAAATAGGTTGCAGCACTATAATCTAAGATGGGCAATGTAAGTTTAGAAATGTGCGCGCCTAAGGCACCAAACTGAGAAATACCTTCCGCTATTGCAGCAGATATTTCTGGATCTATACCTTCAGCGTTTACCGTATTTTCTACCACGCCTATGCGCAACCCTTCTGGCAATTTGCCGGTTAAGTTACGGGTATAGTCTTGTGGATTAATGGCTAAGCTCGAAGAATCTTGTGGATCATGACCAGTCATAGCAGATAGAACAAAGGCGTTGTCATAGACGGTGCGTGAAAAGACCCCAATTTGATCAAATGATGAGCAGTACGCAACTAACCCGTAGCGAGAAATTAAGCCATAGGTTGGTTTAACACCCACAATGCCACAAAATGCGGCTGGCTGACGCACAGACCCACCAGTTTCTGAACCCAAAGACCACGGAGCTAATCCCGCTGCAACTGCAGCTGCTGAACCTCCGCTAGAGCCACCAGGAACGCGAGAGAGATCCCAGGGATTTTTAGTTTTTTTGAAAGCTGAAGTTTCACATGAACTTCCCATTGCAAATTCATCCATATTGGCTGAACCCAAGAACAACGCACCGGCATTTTTAAGACGGGAGATTGCGGTTGCGTTATACGTAGCTTTAAAGTTTGCAAGAATTTTTGATGCACAGGACGTAATACGATCCTGCATGCAAATGTTTGCTTTAATAATGCCGGGAATACCGGACAAAGAACCAGATTCATTTTTTGATGTGCCAATAGCATCTGCGGTGTATGCTTCTAGCAGAGAGTCTATTTTAGGGTCTAGCTCTTTAATACGCGCAACAAAATAGTTAGTTAATTCTGCAGGGCTTATTTCTTTTGCAGCCAAATGGGACTTAAGCTCTTTAATGGTACTAAATGCAAGTTCTTTCATGGGAAATTTAATCCTTAATTACTCATTTTCTAAAATTACCGGTACCACAAAATAGGTTTCTTCACGAACAGGAGCCTGGGCCAAAATTGGTTCGTAATCTGTCCTGATAATTACATCTTCACGGAATACGTTCACATTTTTGGTAGAAGATTCTTGCACCTCTTGAGCAACCTCTTTTACCCGTGCTGCATAGGTAAGCACTGTTTCTAACTGATTACGCAATGATTCTATCTCATCTTCATGCAAAGTGATTGCTGAATGTTTAGCAATCTTAAATAACTCTTCTCTGGTTAATTTCATGCTGCTGCTTCCTCTAATGTAGCCGCCTCTTTGGCTGCTGCTTTTTTCCACTTGCCACTACGGAATCTATGGATATATATAATACTCATTAATGCGTTCCCTGCATAGAATGATCCATACACCAGAACAAACCGGGTAACTTCATTTTCTATTGGTAGCATAGAAAGTAGATAAGATCCCGGAACAAAATAACCCAAGCAGATTACCATACGAACAATCATTACCGTTCGCACGTCACCCGCACCACGCAAGGCACCAGAAAGCACCAATTGGATTACATCAAACAATAAAAAGATTGCTAAATAAGGGAATACCGTAGCTGCAAAAACGGTAAAGTCACCCTTCTTGTCAAAAACACTTATAATGCGTTCTGCATTCCACACAAAAATAGTTAAAATAAGCACAACCATGACTACAGCCAAGGAGATTATTTTTTTAATATTATTTTTTATCCGTTGCCAATTATGCTGACCAAAGTCATTACTGACCAAAAAGGTAATAATCTGTGCACAGGCAACACCAGGAATTATGGCAAACCGTTCTAAATCTTTAATTACACTGTAGGTTGCAATTGATTTAGCTCCC
This sequence comes from uncultured bacterium, assembly GCA_963698045.1. Classification (GTDB taxonomy): domain Bacteria; phylum Babelota; class Babeliae; order Babelales; family Vermiphilaceae; genus MFD01716-c1. The sequence goes on from OY969115.1 coordinate 257,873, forward strand.
AGTGGGCAAAATAATCTAAGGAGCCATACATAAGAAATAGCAAGCACTGCTTTGTCCGCTACTACTGGTAAACTAAGCAAAATTAACTCTTTAATCTGTTTAAATGAACGGGTTCCAGTAAAGAGATGCACACTATATTTGCGGGTTTTTTCACTGAGCGTTACATACAAAATACCCGCAATTACCATAACCCCATATTGCATTACCGACGCAATTGCGGATCCTTGTAACCCCATAGACGGAATTTTAAAAAACCCAAAGTCGGTGCCAAAAATTAATAAATAATCGGTTGTAACAAAGGCCAACCCACCCAATAAAAAAAGATACATAGTTACGCGCGTATTTTTTATACCACGCAAGAACCCAACAAAAGCGAATGCAATAAACATAAACAAAACACCCAACGCCCGAATACGCATAAAGGGCATTCCCAATGCAATTATTTCATCGGGAACTTGATACCATTTATAAATCCAATAGGCACCAAAATAGAGAAAAGAAGCCACCGAAATACCCAAGATAATGGTTGTCCAAAAGGCATCCCGCATACTTTTACCCACGCCTGGATAATCATGGGCACCGTTACGTTGACCCACCATAATGACCGTACCAACGGAAAATGCTTCTGCAATTTTAATAATAAGGTGAATAAAGTTATTAGTTGCACCCAAGGTTGCGTAGGTAGGCGTAGACTTTAAATGGGCAATAAATGCGGCATCTACCCACGTAGGACAATAGAGCACAAAGGCGGTAATAAATTCGGGGATAAAATAGCGAATAATGCGTTGAAACGTTTCTGAATTGGTTGCATCAAAAATACCAGCAAAATAGCTTTTAAATATATTTATTTTCATGACAACCTCTAAGCTGCTGATAGCCAGCAGGTCTATGTTTAATTTCTCTACAATTGATTATTTTTACGATCCGCAGATTAATATATACCAAAAGCAATGAGATTCCTATGTTTTTACCTACTCAATAACCTCTGGCGAAGCAAAAAAAACATACTTGCGCTCTTTATCCCCAACCTGGTACGTTTCTTGAGCTTGTAAGAATGGCTGTTCTGCCTCTTGAGGGTGCCAATTAGCTGATGCCCAATAAATGAGTGTTGCATGGTGATACCGACAGGTAGGACTGAATACCCGAATTAACTCATCAGGATGTAAAGACGCACGGGAACAAAAGAGATCTATGTCATATGCTGTTTTGCGCAAGAATGTCCGCCAATCAAGAGAACAGACTTCTATACCTTGCAACCCAAGCTGTTCTATAACGGCTTCTAAAAAACTTATTTTTTTGGAATTAACCTCTATTAATACTACCGGTAACTGAGGATATTTAATTTTTAACGGAATACCCGGAAAACCACCACCGGTGCCCACATCTGCCATACCTTTTTTGGAGGGAATATCCACATACTGATCTACCTGCAATGAATCTTGCAAATGATACAAAATTACCTCTTCCCGGGTGGTAATGCGGGTAATATTCATTTTTTTATTCCAGGCATCTAGCATGGAAAGATACTGCTCTAACTGCTTAACCTGGGTACTATTTAAGTCATTTTTTTTTATAAAAGATTGCCACAACTGCTCTGGGGTTTGCGGCTGCAATATGCCACTATTTACCATGAAATCCTACCAACTATAGCGTTTATTTTTTTGAGTATGATACCGTAAGGGTACTAAGGCGGTTTACCAATGTTCATGTTAAACAAAAACCACAAAGATTACCATGAAAAAAAGAGCTATTATTCTTATTTTTCTTACGCTAATACTGCAGCAATCGGCCTACGCAAACATAATTTCTTTCTACTTGCGCCCCTATCCCGACTGGAATGAGACCGCCCAAGATATGGTTGAAAAAATTGCCAAACCAGGAAAAGCTGCCCAATATTATATGCAAGCAATAACCGGAAACACCTTAGCTACCGGTATATTTGCCTCTTATGGCGGATTTTTACAAAGTGCCAGTGTGGATGATGAAATAGTATTTCCCCGCAAACACAGTTCTTCCCATCTTTATATTGTGGTTACACCCCAGATTATCCCGGTTCTTATGTTTGAACTAACAGTACACCATTTGGAATTTGATAGAACAAAACAGATTGCCTTCTATAAAGCAGTACGTAAACCAAGTGCTACCAATCCTAAGGAATTGGTATGGGAAATAACCCCCGCATCATTACCAAAAGATAACCGCATTCCCTTAGAATCTATTATTATCTTTGCAAAACCAAGTTACATCCATGTTCCTACGGGAATTATACCTACATTCAATAACCCTAATCTGTTGTTCCCTGATATTTACGTTAAAAAAGGAATTAATGTAGTAACAAACGCCTTTTATGTGCTTACCATTAGTAGCTTCTTTAGACCCGTAGACATTGCGTATAAAAAAGAGGCGTTACGCATATTGAGCACTACTGTTGGAGAGTAAGCACCATGCAAAGGCAAAATAGGCGTACTACCATGAACAGTTTTTTCAAACAACAAAAATACTGATATACTAACCTGGATCTCTATAACCCAATTTTTGACCTCATGACCCTGATGCACAAGAAATAAGGAAAGGCACATGAAATTACAAGTTTCTTTTGATGTAACTGACCTACAACACGCATTACAAGTAGCATCACAAGTTGCTCCGCATGTAGACATTTTAGAAGTAGGCACACTGCTGATTTATAACCATGGCAGCCAAGCAGTTACGGCGTTTAAAAAACAGTTTCCGGATAAAACAATTCTTGCAGATGCAAAAATTGCTGACCGAGCTAAAGACGCCATAACGCTGCTTGCAGATGCAGGAGCAGATTGGATTACGGTAATTGCAGGAACTGGCAAACAGGTAATTCACACTGCCTGTACAACTGCAAATGCCTTAAATAAGAAAATTATGTTGGATCTCCTAGATTCTGCCTCTGTAGGACAATCGGCTTTAGAAGCTAAAAATTTAGGCGTAGACGCCTTGCTATTCCACCAACCATATGATGAAAAACAGTCATTAATATTTCTGGATAAATGGGAAATGATTAAAGGAAATACGGAACTACCTATCTTTATTTCTGCTAACATTACCCGCACTACTATAGATGAGATCACTGCATTAAAACCAGCAGGGATTATTATTGGGCAAAGCATTACTGACGCGCAACAACCGGAAGTAGAAGCTGCCTATTTTAAACAAATAATAGACAGCAACTCTTAATTATTCTTGCTCTTCTTCTTGTTCTTCTTCTGATTGGGAATTAGTAGTATCAAAATCTAATGGGCTCAGACAGCCCTTACAGACCTTAGTTACTACTTTACACTTTTCACAAATTGGTTTTAGGCAAAGGGTATCTGTAATAGAAAAAAAAGCTTTGTTTGCGTTAGTAATCATTAATCGACAACCAGTACAAACTTTAGCCTCTTTGATATTTATAACCAAAAGTTTCTCTTCTATATACTTAAACAGTTCATTTGCCCTAAATTCTTTTGAAGCATACATAAGCGGCGTTTTATGTTCGCTATCTACTTGAAATAATAACTCTGGATACTTATCTACCAAATACCGAGCCACATCAAACCCACTGCCAATAACGGCAGCATGCAGCAGATTTTTGCCCTCTTTACAACAAAGTGTCTTTAATTCTTTTAGTTTAGGCGCATTCTTTTTTTCTAAGAATAATTTTAGAAACGCTATTGAGTCCTCATAAGCCGCTTCATGCAGTGCAGTGTCCCCATCACTATTTCTAGAATACTCACTTACGCCAAATTTATGTAAATACTCAGCCACCTTATCAGCATCCTCTGCAGCCGCCATATGCATTAAGGTGACATCGCGAACGGTACCGTAGTCTTGATAATTAATGGAATATTTCTTTTTAGGATCGCGATTTTTTTGTTCGATCAAATATTTAACAATAGTGAATCCTTGACAACCTCTAACCGCATCTACCAACGCATCATAGCCAAAACAATCTTTAGTTTCTGATTTAAGACCCTTAGCTTCCAAAAAATTAAAGACACGTAGCGCACCCGATTGGGCCGCTAGTTGCAGGAGCGAGATATTATACTTATCTTTCTCAGCTACATCTAAGCCATGCTGTTCTACCAAATAGGTCATAATGGAAATAGCATCATGAAATGCCGCTGATTTTAACGGAGTATTACCACTGTTGTTAACGGCTTTAATGTCTGCACCCCATTCAACTAATAGGGCAAAAACGTCAATTGAATCATTTTTTGCCGCCACATGCAACAACGTTTCTCCTTTAACAGAGCGATACGTAAGCAACTCTTCTTTTTTTCCCTTATCCATGCCAATGTAGATTAGTATGTCTTTGGCATTGTTAAGCGCAGCGTAATAAGCAGGGCTTTCACCTTTCTTATCTTTATCAAATAACGGCAAACTGCATTCAGTATAGATATAGTCAAAAGTATCTTTCGCATTGTTACTTGCCGCTATATGCAACAAGGGGGCAAGCCCTTTTGTAATTGTTGCAAATTCAAACAGGTTATTTTCCTTAAAATATTTTAACACTCGCACAGCATTTGCAGCTACCGCCATTTCTACTGGACTACCTTTTTTAAGGATTGCTGAAAAGTCATATTTGCACTCATTAACCAAAAAATCTATAAATTTAACATTATCATTGCTAATAATAGCCAATAGTATTGTGATCATATGGAGCTTAGGCAAACTTACTATATACTTAACCGCATTTGCAGAACCGAGTGCTTGCGCTTCTTGCAAAATCTTTTCTAGAGCTTCTTCCACAGAATATTTGGCATTATTTGGTTTCTTTTGACCCTTATTTTGCGAACTCATGTTATCTAGCAATAATTTAACCACATCAAGCGAATCCATTTTAGTAGCAATAGCCAAAAGACTGGATCCATTAGGCGTAAGGGCATTAATATCATATTTTTTTTGTGTTACCAAAAAATCTACTATTTTTGATGCATTACATTGAGCAGCCACATGGAGCAAGTTCCACCCGCCGCATACCTCTATAGAATTAGGCTTAATCTTATGACGATCAATCAGCTCGCCAATTTTAGAAACATCGTCAGCACGGCATGCTTGATATATTGATTGTTTAAGTGTTAATTTTTCTTTTTCAGAATTGGGCATGCGAAAACTAGCCAAGTGAGGGCTGGAAATTTTTTCTTTTGATAGTTCTTCCATAGAAAAAATAACGGTTGAGGAGAACATTACAGAACAAACCAAAGCAACAACATACAAATACATAGAAACCTCCTACATTTTGGGGAATTACCCAAGACACAAATTACCGCTTGGGAACTATTTAATACCTTTTTATATCAACAACTAACTATCACAAAATCGATCATTTATTCTCTGGATTACCGCCACTTTTAAAATGCGTATAATTATTAATTCTTGCGCAACAGCGATATAGCCCCCTTTGAACTACAAATAACCGCTTCTTTAAACGGCGTTGCCCCATTTTCATCAGTAACATCTTTGTTTAAGGGTGTATTTTTAAGCAAATACGCAATCGTTCTTAAGCAATTACCTTGAGCTGCCAAATGCAACAAACTTTTTTTAGCTTTAATAGTAGTAACAGTAGGATCTAGTTTTCTTTCTTCCAAATAAAATTTTAATGCATCAAATGAACTATCTTTTATTGTAGTCTCATGAAGAGGTAACAAGCCATTTGCATCTTTAGCCATAATATCCGCAGACCTGCTCAAAAGTGTTTTTATTACGTTAATATGACCCTTATTGGAAGCTGCATGTAAAGCCGTCTTTTGGTCTTCCGTTGCTGTTCTTAGATTTGGATCTACGCCACAATCAACAATAAGATACTCTACAATATGCGCATGTCCTGAGAAACTGGCTTCGTGTATTAAATAAAACCCATTTGTCTTATTTACAACTGTTGGGTTCCATTTTTGTTGTTCTATCAAATATTGTAAGGAGTTAAGTGCACCTTTTTGTGCAACCAACAGCAAAAGAAATTCACGTTGTTTCAACGCCAGTTCTTTAGTTTGTATTCCGATTAGATAATCTACAACTTTTACCGAATTAACAACAAGTGCCTCCTTTAATAAAAGCAGTCCAAGATCATCTAGTTCAATTATTTTTTCCTTTAATTTAAAAAAATCTGCAAGAAAATCTACAATAGCAGGCGCATTACTGAATGCAGCCATATACAGACATTTTTTTTGATCGTCAAAATCCCAAATGGGTGATTGTCCAAACTCTTTTATTTGTAGCAGTTTTTTTGCTTCATTAAGATTGTTGTATAATATGGCATCTGACAGCTGTTCATACCAATACTCAAACTGCACTTTTGCCAATTCTGGTATTGGATTTCCAGCTCTTGCCATTGTAAAAAAGAATAGGACACTCAAGAAATAGTTAAATTTAACCTTCATGCATTTACCTTCCATAGAACACCAATCTAGACATATAGAATTAATTATATGACCAAACAAAAACATTATTATATTATGATTATACCTATTATATTCTATTTGTCAAAATCAACAATAAGGTAATTGGAGGGGGATTTACGCTTAAATTGATCGTTCTACAGACTTTTATTTTCTTAGGGGCGTGATTACGCAGTGCCTACAAAGCATAGTCTTCTGCTTACAAGCATTACAAATAACACGCATACACTTAAAATCTGTAATATCAAAGTCATCGTAGTTATTTTTGCTGATAGTTTGCTTATCACATTCCACACATTTTGGATGATAAGTGCAGTTGTCATCTTTTAATCTTTTTAGGATTTTTTCCAATAGTCGTGGCTCAATTGACTTTACAACCATAAGTGGCGTTTTGCCATTTTTATTAACTTGATAGATTAAATCAAAATATTTGTCTATCAATAGCTCTAATACTTTATGTTCTTTTCCAAACACTGCTGCGTGCATTAAATTATGATCTTGCTTATCGCAAATTGATTTCATCTTTTTATAATCGGGTTTTTTAGAAATAAAATCTTTCATTATGTTAATGGAGTCATTGAAAGCAGCATTATGTAACGGCGTTTCTCCAAATCCATTGGTAACATAAAAATCCGCTCCCTTTTTTACTAAATAGATCCAAACATCAATAGCATCCATTTCTGCGGCACAATGCAATGCGGTATAATTATCTATCAAGATATTATCACAATCTTTAAGACTATATTTTCTATCAACCGGAATCTTCATCTGCTCAATTAAAAAAGCCATGATCTCCAGAGCATTAGCATGAGCAGCTTCCAATAGTGGTGTAAACCCAGATTGATCACTTTCATAGGGAACGCCAATATTTTGCAGAAACTTAAACATTCCAAATTCCTTCGACCGAGCACTAATATGCAATAAGCTACTCTGAAATTTACCTACTTTAATTGATTTAAGATCTACAATCTCAGAAAGATACTTCATAATATTAATTGCTTCATAATAAATCAGGAATGAATACACAGAACTGCCCGCATTATTAACACTTTGCAAATCTACTCCCCACTCAAGAAGTAATTTAAATGCTTCCAAAGAATCATTTTTGACGGTCGCATGCAGCATTGTTTCGCCACTTTTTGTACGAAAGTTTACTAATGCCTCTTTTTGATTTTTTGTAACACAAATATATCTTAGAATATCTAACGCATTTGTATCTGCAGCACTAAATGCGGGGATTAGTCCTTCATTATCTTGGACAAAAAGATCTATACCACACACTTCATGCAAATAGATAAATACTTCTAGAGCATCATAATATGCAGCTTCATGCAATAGGGTACGCCCTTTTTCCAAACGTATTTCTTTGAGATTGAGCTTGAGTACTTCATGAAAATATTTGATAGCCTGCAATGAATCGAATAGCATTGCACTCTCAACTGCAGATCCAAACCGTTCACTACTTTCATAGGTATCGCAATCACAATCTTGAATAAGATACTTAAGCAAATCTACATTATCACTTGCTACAGCAGAACATAAAATTGGTATTTCAAGAATGTGCTGCTTCTTTGGACTAATTTTTTGATCATCAATCAAATAACGCGCTATCTTGAGAGCACCATAAAGGCAAGCTGCATGCAAAAAATTCTTTTTTTCTGCAATAGTTAGGGGTCTCTGTTTATTCATTTTATTAAATAAAAGAATAAACGATTCTAAACTATTACATTTTGCCGCGATTTCTAGAGATGTCTTGTTCGTTGCAGACCATAGCGTAGAAGGCCACCCTTTATCATTAATAAGAAAATTAACAATTGTATGAGCATTATGCTGAGCAGCAAGATGAATTAAAGACCACTTATCTTGAATAAAAGATGAACGCCGGGTGATATTATGTTCTACAATAAGCTGTTTGATTAAGGTGATATCGTCATTAACACATGCATCATTCACTTCTTTAATCACTGGATTATTTATCGAATACGTAGGGCTTTTTGATACACTCAACTCTTTAATTGATTGGCTTATCTCTTGTGGCAACTTAAGCTTAGACTTTATTATTTCAGGAGTTGTGACCAGAGCACTGCCGTTAGCAGCCTTGCTATTTAGCGTTATTTCCATTGCAATTAGATTGCTCTGTAATATTAGTAACAAGAGAATATATAAGTATCTATTTTGCATAAACAACCTCCTAGATGAACAACAATTAGATAAATAAATAACTACAAACTAGAAAACCAAGTGATAGATTAATAGTCATACAAAAAAACAAATCATCGACTAAAACTTAGATAATTTTTGCCACTTATCAAAATATCAGCATTATTAAAACATTTGAAATTCTTACCCCTTAAATTGATCCTCATAAAGCCGCTTTATTTCTGCAACAGTAGTAGATTCCAAAGCAGATTTATCTGTGCGATAGCCCATAAAACGGGGAAAGCGCAACGCATAGCCCAACGTTTGGGCCTCTTTGCCAGCACTATGAACTGGGGACATGGTAATTTCATCTGCCTTAATTTGGCAAACTATTTCTGGCGAAGTCCATACATCAGGAATGAGCACCTTGTCACAAACCACATTCTTAGGTTGCTCTTTCACCTTGAGGTTGTCGCAGCGCTTCTTTAACTCTCTCCATTCATCATCGGTTAACCCTGTGCCCACTTTTGCAATAGTTTCAAAACAGTCTTGGGATTTATTGTACACGCCAACCAAAAAAGCACCAACGCCAAATTGCGCACGCTTGCCTTCACCAGCATAATAACCAAGAATAACCGTATCAATAGTATCCTCTAACTCTCCGCCTTTTGAACGCTTTAATTTGATCCAATTAAAGTTCCGCTTGCCTGGTTGGTAGATAGCATCTGGCCGTTTAACTACCAAGCCTTCCAAACCGGCAGCAATAGAATTAGTAAAATAGTGTTCTAATTGCTCAGGAGTGGTTATTTCTTTTTCTTCTATAACTTGAATGTCTTCTTTAGCAAGCTGCGTGGTCAAATGAACTAATTTTGCTCTGCGTTGAGCATGGGTTTCATCTAATAGTTCCTTCCCATTTAAATACAAAATATCAAAGAGAAAGAATTTAAGGGGAAATTCCGCAGCAGCCTCTTCTATACCATGTTTACGCTTACGTTTTACGGTTTCTTGGAACGGTAAAAAGACGCCGGTATGAGGATCATAACCAATTGCTTCCCCCTCTGCTATAAGTGTTTGAACATCTAAATGCTTTACGTGGTCAACAATGTCTGGGAACATAGAAGAAAAATCTTGCAGATTACGTGAAAAGAAATGAATCTCTGGTTCTTTTTTAGTGTTATCTACATGAATCTGAACTCTAAAGCCATCCAGTTTGGGTTGTGCCACACATGGGCCTAATTTTTCTACAATTGCTTGCGCATTGGGTAAGCGTTCAGCGGCTGCAGGACGCACCGGAATGCCTACCTGCATATGCATTTGTTTAATTGCAGCAATACCACCCTCTTTAAGAGTTTGGGCAATTAATCCAATATCCGCACAAACATTATACGCATCTTCTATTTCTGCATGTAATGACTTATTGCCAACTGCCATCCAAGACAATGCGTCAATAATGGTCATGTCAGAAAAACCAAGACGTAACTTGTCCAAAATTATACGGACAACATATTTAGCAGATGCAGGATCAAGATCTTGAAGCAACTCTTTTAAGGCCAAAATTTTTTCTTCTTGAACTCCGGTACCACTCATTTGTTCAATGTGGCACAGTATTTCATACACCTGGGTAATAGAATATTCTTTAGTAGTACGCCATGTACCTTGTGCAACAACCGCTCCCAAATCACCCATCTCTTTAGCCCGTTTTGCAATCGCGGTATCCGTTTCATCCAAAACTAATGCAATAGATTTAATAAGATTTTTTTCTGCCAAGTTAAATTTAGTACCAATATAAGGCGCATGCAGTTGGCCAATAGATAGATTACAAATAATAGAAGCCTCTTTACCCGTGGCATCTTTAAGAAGATCTGCCAGCAACCGGGTAATTTCTAACCTTCCACTAACCGCCTCTATTTGTTCAAAAACACTAGAAACCGCACTAAATTTCATCTCTGGTCCTTTTTTAGTTATTAGATAGATGCTTTTTTGGTCAAAAAGTATTGGCTCAGATTGTTGCGATGTCGCCACATTACCCAAACCGCTATAAAAAGCATTAAAAAAAAAAGAGAACTTTCATGCGTAGAACAAAAAACATACAAGGGCAGAATTGCAGCAGCAATAACAGAAGAAATACCTACGGTTTGCGTAACAATCATGCCAATTGCCCACGCAATTCCGGTAACTACAACGGCAAATGGATTTAAGAAAAAAACAATACCTACCGCAGTGGCAACTCCCTTGCCGCCACTTCCTTGTAAAAAAATTGAATAGCCATTGCCAATTAACAACAGCATTGTTGCTATAAAAAGTGACCAGACATTATAACCGGTTGCTACTGCAACAAACCACAGATAAAAATAGGCTTTGCCAGAATCAATAAAAAAGACGGGAACAAAATAATGAACTCCCAACAAGCGTGCCACGTTAGTAGCGCCTATATTACCAGATCCGCGCTTGCGAATATCTGCAATACCCACCAACCGCGCTAGCAAATAACCCGTAGGAATTGCGCCAATAGCATAAGCACAACTAAACAACAGAAGATGTAGTAACTCATTAGTCAGAAGATTCACTGGACCACTCCGGCGGCATTTGTTGTTGTAAGGAGTAACGGCCCATAAATAATTGATAATATTGATACGCAGTAACCAAAGACAGTACTAGGGTCAGCAATAACAATCCCAATTCAGTTCCATTCCACCTAAATTCACCCATAAAACCCATTTGATGATAGGGATTAAGAATAACTACCATTAACCAAATCATTTGCACTGCAGTTTTAATTTTTGCCAACCAAGATGCAGGAATTTCTATCTGCTTTTCTAGAGCAACCAATCGCAACCCCATAACAAAAAATTCTCTGCCAATTAAGATAATGCCCCAATAAAAATACAGCTTTCCCGCTGCAACCAGCGCTATAAGCGTTGAATAGAATAAGAACTTGTCTGCAATAGGATCTAATAATTTGCCCAATGCGGTTTCTTGATGATATTTACGCGCTAAATATCCATCAAAAAAATCGGTGAGACTGAGCAGGACAAAAAAAGAGGCCAGTAGTGAATTAACAAACCCCAGATGATAGGGTAACAAATAGACTAATAAAAAAGGTAGAACTAAGGGGGAAACTATAAGACGCGTTAATGTAAGAGCCAATGGTACATTCACTGATATACCTTCCACTTTGTTATTGGTGGCTGCGCAGGGACTCGAACCCCGGACCTACGGATTATGATTCCGCCGCTCTAACCAGCTGAGCTACGCAGCCACACTATTCAATATAATGCTTAAATTATACACTAAATTCTGTAATTTTTGAATATTAAAGTTACTTAAAATAAAATTAAATAATGACCGTAAGAAGAAGATACCGGTAATTAGGGTTGAAATAATACCCAGCATCATAGTTACTGCAAATCCTTTTATTGGCCCAGTACCAAAATAAAAGAGCACCAACCCAGCCAAGAAGGTAGTAATATTAGCATCTAAAATTACCGAACGCGCATCCTCCAAAACCAGCTTCTACCGCTTTCTTTACCGGAGCACCCTTTGCCAATTCTTCTTTAATACGTTCAAAAATAAGAATAGATGCATCAATTGCCATACCAATAGTCAGCACTATACCTGCAATACCCGGCAAGGTAAGAGAAGCATTTAACCATGCCAGACCAATTAAAACTAAGAGTAAGTTATAGAGCAGGGCAATAAAGGCCAAGAGACCAGCGAATTTATAGAAGAAAATGCAGAACAAGAATATAAGACCAAATGCCACTGCGCATGAAATTAACCCTTGGCGAATAGATTCTGCACCCAAAGTTGGACCAATTTGACGTTCTTCTTCAAACGTAATTGGTGCAACAAAGGATCCGGATTGCAATAGAAGTGCTAATTCTTTAGCTGATTGAATGGTAAAATTACCGGTAATTACGCCTTCATCGCGAATTGCTGCTTGGATAGTTGCCGCAGACACAATATTATTATCCAATACAATAGCTAAAGTACGCCCATAATTTTTGCTGGTTAGATTATAAAACTTTTCGCCACCAACATCATTAAACTTAAATGCCACAACTGCTTCTGTACCACTTTGGCCACCAAATTGTGCACGAGCATCTTTAAGTAATTTACCAGTGATGTCACTATATTTAGATACTAAATAATAGCCACGGCGCTTGTCTTTATAACTCAAGATCTCTTTATCTGCCGGTAAATCATCACCATATTCTGCAAGAAGTTCTTCTTCTGTTCCGGCTGTTTTTTCTACCAAACGAAAATCTAATTTTGCAGTTTGTACAATCTTAGCTTTTTCTTCTTGTATGTTGGCCACATTTGGCAACTCTACTACAATATTTCTTTCACCTTGAGCAACTACCGGAATTTCAGTAATTTCTGAACGTAACCGAGTGCGTAATACTTCTATGTTACGCTTAACTGCATTGTCTTTTATGTTTTTAATTTCACGATCAGAAAATCTAAATGTCACTTTATTAGTATCTGTGCTCAAGCTCAGATCTTTAAATACATCCCTTAAAGCGGATGCTGCTGCTTGTGCGTCTGCAACGTTTTCAAAGGTCAACACAATTTCATTATTTTGAACAATTTTTGAAAGAGGTTTTGGAGCGTTAGCTGCCTTTAATTTTTCTTCTATGCTTTCTAGCCGCTCTACTAATTCTGTTTCTACCGCTTTATCCGTCTGCACTTCTAACGTTAGATAGGTACCACCCACAAGGTCAATACCATAACGTAGTTTTTGCTTAATAGGTAAAATATACCATAAGCCCAAACCTGCTAATGCAAGCCAAAAAATTAATTCAGAAGAAAAAAAGCGTTTTGCTGAGAAGGTCATGCGTTAAGCTCCTTTGAGTTTTTTTATTTAGTTATTACTCTCTCTAAATCAGTTTATAGGAAAAACTGATCATAAGAATTTTGCTTCACTGTTAATAATCTTTTATAACTATTCCTTTAAAGAGATGGCGCACCAGACCCTTCAACTAGTTCAAAACTGAGCATGGGTGATGGCCTGCTAGTCCAGCCTACGTTTATCCTGGCCTTCCGGCTAGGCAAACTTTAACGGACAGCCTACAATCTTTCTTTAAAATTTTTTTTGTAACCACAATAGCTTATGGCTCTGCCAGCCGAAGCCTTGGCGTAGGCTGGTGCCGAAGAGGAGACTCGAACTCCTACAGGATTTCTCCCACAGCCACCTCAAAGCTGCGTGTCTACCAATTCCACCACTTCGGCGCGCAAATTTCAATTCATAGTGGGAAATGTACCATATTTAACGCATCTAATCAAACAAGAATTACATTTTTTACGCGCCAACTCTTCACTATTATTCAGCTGCACTCTCCGCTGTAGTAGGCACCACGGGAGCTGCTTCAACTACGGGAGGCAACTGTTCTTTAGATGCTGCACCTTGATCATTAGTTGGTAGTATAGCCATTTCTGCTACAGGTTCTTGTTGCAGTTGCAGATTAGTTGTCTCTGCTGGCTGTGGTGATTGCTGCAAACTGGCAACCGGTGCGTCAGAGGCCATTGGTTGCGCTACAGCCGTATTTTCTGCAGTTGGCTGAGCAGATGGTTCTTGAGGTGATAGAGCAATTTCTGATTGTGTAGTTGTTGGTGTAACGGGCACTGCTTGAACTTCTGATGTGACTGCTGCGGTAGACTCCATTGGCGCTTCTGTCTCTTGTTCTACTTGCTCACCAAACAATGCATAATAAGGCCAAGTAATTACAGAAACAATACCACTCCACACTGCTTTGAGCGGATTAATAATGTACTTAGTCAAAAAGCCTTCTAGCTCAACTTCCGGTTCTTGAGGTTTCTGAGCTTTGTCTGCACCGGGAGTTTGCTGTTTCTCTGGCGTTACTTGTTCAGACTGCGCTTTATTTGCTTGAGATTCTGCCGGTGCAACAGCTGAACCCTCTTTCGCTGGCACTTTATCTTCTGGTTTAGCTTTAGTTTCAGCTTCTTCCTCTTCCTGTTCGCTTTCTCCAAAAATTGCATAATATGGCCACGTTACGACTGCTTTAATAGGATTCCAAATGTACGCAGTAAAAAAGCCCTCTTCTTCTTTTTCTTCTTCTTTAGCAGCTTCCTCTGCTTCTAAACGCTCTTTTTCTTGCGCACGGATTTTAGCAATTTCTTTTTCGCGATCATATTGTATAATTGCTTCTTCCTGCTTTTGCAGATTAAACCCTTTTTCTTTGAGATCTTTCAGATTCTTAGCCACGCGATCTGCCTCTTCTTTAGATTTTGCAATCAACTGATCAAAATGGGCAGAAAGACGGGTTTGAATATACTCTTTTAAGCTAGTAACATTACGCCAAGTTGCATCTATTTTATAAAACATTTCTTTAGCTTTGCGATCATCCAACAGACGTGCAATGTCTTTAAAATTCTGCCATGCTTCCTGTTCATATTCACGCACTCTATTGATAGTTTCCATCAATTTTGCAAGTACGTCGTCTATGCTATTTTCTAAGGCATTTATGGTATTAACATTTGCTTTTAGGGCTTCCAACGCTTTTTTCTCTGTCTGCAATTGGGCATAAAACTCACGTTCTTTCTCATCTAACGTTGGTTCATTCTCGCGAAGTTTATTCATGCGATCCATAAGCCGATTAACTAAATCTTCCAATTCTCCCCGTTCAAAACCAGTCTGCACATGAATATTGTCAAAGATATTTTTCTCTGCGGTGGTCCGTTTTTCAAAGAATTGATTACGCGCTTCCATAATAGTAGCAACGGTTTTTCTTATTTTTTCATATTTATCTTCTGACCGTTCCCACCACATGCGCTTAAAGAGCCAATTACCTTGACCCTCTTGCAACTCAACCGTATCTATACCAATTATATTTGCTTGCTCACCCAATTCTAATTCCTGCTTACTTGGTGCTTGAGCAACAGGAGGTGCTGGAATTTCTGCTGGCTTTGCAGGGGCACTAACCTCTGGTGACACAACCGCGGGATTTGCTGAAGGAGCAACTACAGGATTAGTGGGTGCAACCGGCGCTTGCGGCGCATTAGCAATTGCAGGCTGAGCACTACTTTCAGCAACAGGCGCTGGAGAAGCAACTACCGCGGGTGCGGTTAGTGCAGCTGTCGCAGATGCTACTGGAGCAGTTACGGATGGTGTGGTAACGGCTGCCGCAGGCGCTGGCGAACTGGATTGCGCCGCGGGGATTTGAGCTGCTTGTGATGCCGCAGGCGTGACCGGAACTACCGGAGCAGGTTTTGTGGTTACTGGTGCAGGAGCAATTGCCGGAGCAGGCGCTTTAGCGGGCGCTGGGGCCAAGTTAGCGGCAGGTATAACTGCCGGTGCTACAGGACCGTTCACCACTGCATGTGGCGCTGCAGCTGCAGTTGCATTCTGAACTGGAGCCGTGACTGGTGCTGCCGCTTGAACCGGCGCACCAGCTGCTGGTTGATTTGCACTTCCCGTAGCTTGGGCTACCGGTGTTAAAGCCGGTGGTTGCCCCGCATACAATGTTGGGACGGTGATTGCTAAAAACATGCTTATTACAAACTCTAAGTAATTCATACGTGTAAACCACATATGTGGCACTCCTTTTTATCATTCATTAATAATTATAATTGCTCAGCAAGTTCATGTAATTCTGTCATTAAGGCTTTAGTTAACTCTTCTGCTTCCCAGGTGGTATAAGTCCAACGAACACCATCTTCTACCCGAGTTAACACTGAACGGTCACTCTTGATATCAATAATATCTATCCGAACTACGTTCATAAGGGGATGCACTTGAGAAGGTGCACGAACAACGCCCGCACGTCCTAAAACACTGTATGCAACGTTATCTGGTCCCAAAAAGCACAGCATAACTTTCTTTTGCCATACCATGTTGTGATAACCAGTATGATCTTTATGAATAGTCATTAGAATGCTTTCTAAACCCCGTGGATATAGACATTGAATTGGTGTTGTATGCGGCAACCCCTTTTCTGAATAAGTGGCCAAAATCCCAAAGGCATAGTCACTCTTTAAAAACTTAATTAAATCTTCTGGTAACTTTACGCCCACATGTTTTGCCATAATATCCCCACCGAAATTAAATGTTATAAATATCAACTCACTATAATGTAACGAAAAAAATGATTGCTTACGGCGACAACCGCACGGCAATCTCATTCTCTATGGTTAAGCCAACCGGCGTTAGCATTACCAAATCATCCTGAATTTTTATGCTTCCCTGGGTAACCAATAACGCTACTTGTTCTTGCACCTTCACTTGCTGATCACCCGAAAGACCTCCATACAACATTGATTGATCAACCCCTTCCATACTACGCAGCCGGAGCATAAGACGCTCTAACCGTTCTTGATCTGGGGTTAATTGTTCAAAAAAAGTTGTTACATCATCCCCCCGTGCAATACCTTGCATATAGGTTCCAAGATTTTTTTCATTTGCAAAACGTGTCCTTCCATCAAATGAACATGCTCCTAATCCAATTCCTTTATAGGATTTGCGTTCCCAATACGCACCATTGTGCCGCGATCTTTTACCTGGTCGTGCAAAACTAGATATTTCATAATGTTCAAATCCAAATGACATTAACTGATCTCTAGACCAATAATATAAATCAATAAGTGCGTCATCATTGGGCAACGTCATTTTTTTTGTCTGCACCTTGTAAAAGAGCGGTGTATCTTCATGGACCGTTAAAAAGTATAACGAAACATGTGAAATTGGCCATGTTGCCAACGTATTAATAAGCATTCGCCAATCGTCTGCAGATACTCCGGGCAATCCCAAAATTATATCTACCGATAAATTATCAAAAAGAGCCGATGCAGCGGTAAGCAAGTTGGTTACGTCTTCTACCTTCTGATGCCTATTCAGAGACCGCAACACCTCATCTTTTAAGCTTTGTACCCCAATACTGAGCCTATTTATACCAAGCTCTTTCCACAGAATAAGCTGCTCTGGGCGTACCGTCCCCGGATTTACCTCTATAGTAATTTCAGCATTTGGGTCAATTGTACACACATCTCTTAGTGTAACCCATGTGTCAAGTAGCAACTTATCGGGATAAGTGCTCGGTGTTCCACCCCCAAAATATATCGTATTTAACGGGCTTTTGAGGCCCCCTTGCTGTGCAAAAGTACGCAACTCAGTCATAAGGGCATTATGGTACTGCTCCATGAACTGATCATGCGATGCAATCGCTACAAACGGACAGAAATGACATTTGTAAGGACAGAATGGCCAATGAATATATAAAGAACGAGTATCTGCGTTGATGTTATATGTAGACACAACTATTACCTTGGTGAAAATGTATTATTTTTTTGGTTGAGGAATGGTTACCTGAACAATATGCATTGCCCGGTCAACGTCTGCCAGTACTTGGGGCGCTAAGGCCGCTTGATTTGCAAACTTAATCATAACAGCACCAGAGAGCACTGTTTTAATTTGTTGCGTAAGTTCATCACTCAATGACGATGATTGCACATACTGCGCAAGCTCATCATCTGTGGCACTGGTAACTGACCATCCATACCGTTTAGACAAATATTCTTTAAGTACTGCAGTAATTACTCCATACGCTTGTTTAGCTTCATCCTGCGTTGCATAATGATTTTTTTTGAGTTGTTCCAATTTCATTAGGGCAACTTCCCAAGCAGTATGCTGCTTACGACAGATCCATTGATACAATCGATACCCAATGGCAACAGCGAACAAAAGAAGAATTAGAGCTAGTACACTCACGCATACAAAGAAAAACCACCGAGTCTGCCAAAATGGCTGGTGCCAAATTCCATAAATATCATACAATCCATTTTTATCCATCATTTTCATGTTACCTAAAAAATACGTGACTAATTCTTAATTCTTGCAAACTAAAATAAGCTTTAGTCCGTTCGCTCGCTTCAACAAGTTCAGGGCGAACGGACTAGATACTATTTAAATCAAAGAAAATTCTTTTTTCACTAAAACTATTTCAAAACTAAACAGTTCAGTAATGCATACGACGTCTAAAAAACCGCACCAATGACGGCATAAAATCTTTACGGTCATTCACATCTATACACTCAACACCACATTTTCTAAAACTGCGCTCTTGGTCGTACAAACGGGAAGAAAAAAACTGCTTTAACACCTCATTATTTCTAACATCTAACAACAACTGCTGATCAGTTTCAACATCTTCCACGGTAATAAAACCTGCTGCAGGAAATTGCTTTTCATTACTGTCCAGACAACGCACGGCAATAAAATCTGTCTTGCGTGCAGCAAAAGACATAACCGTTTCAAAGTCTGTATCTATAAAATCTGAAATACAAAAACAGATAATATCTTTGCGCTTAAGTTCAATTAATTTTTTACAAGCAACCGCAATAGAAGTTTTTTTATTTGTAGGCTTAAAATCAAACAACTGCTGCATAATACGATGCACCTGCTCCCTGCCTTTAGCGGGTGGAATAAAGCTTTCTATCTGATCAGAAAACAATATTAACCCCACATTGTCATTGCCATATAAAGCAACTAAAGAAAGCACACTTGCTATTTGGGCAACCGTTTCATGTTTTAGGCTGTCACCAGACCCCCAAAAACTGGAAGCTGACACATCTACCATCAACATGAGGGTTCGGTTACGCTCTTGGATATATTGACGCACCAGCAACGTATTCATGCGCGCAGAAGCATTCCAGTCAATGAACCGTACATCATCACCTTCTTGGTATTCCCGGATCTGATCAAAATCAAAACCGGTACCTTTAACAGAAGAACGATTGTCCCCAGAAAGAGAACCACTTAATAACCTACGAGTATAAATCTCTAGATGCCTAATTTTACGACGTGTTTCTGGAGATAAAGAACTTGTAGTCATCATATTACCGATATATTCCTTCTTTTTTCAAAATATCAGGGAGCGCAATAGACCCATCTTCTTGCTGATACACTTCCATTAATGCCACCATTAAACGGGGTAAGGCAAGAGAAGAAGCATTTAGCGTGTGCACCAAGCGCGTTTTATGTTCCCCCGCTTTTTTATAGCGTATCATGCCACGACGAGATTGGAAATCCGTACAGTTACTAGCAGAAGAAACTTCATAATAGGCATTTTGCCCCGGCAACCATACTTCTATATCATAGGTTTTAGCAGAAGCAAATGAGCAATCTTGGCCAGCCAATAGTGATATGCGATAATGCAGCCCTAACTTTTGCAAAATAGATTCTGCACAGGCAACCATACGCTCTAATTCCGCATTAGAATGCTCAGGTTCAGTTAATGAATAAAGTTCTACTTTTTCAAATTGGTGAATACGGATTAATCCCCGCTCAGTTGCGCCATACGTACCTGCTTCTCTTCTAAAACAGCTAGTCCATGCGGTCATACGGATAGGCAGTTGCTCTTGGGATAAAATAGCATCACGATATAAATTAGCTAAATTAACTTCAGCCGTAGGAGTTAAGTATAGATTATCTGCCGTTATGGCATACATTTCGTCTTTAAAACGAGGAAAGTTACTTGCCGTTTCTAATGATTTTTCATTAATAAGAACAGAAGGAATAATGGGATCAAATCCAAATTCACGATTGTTTTTAAGCATCAACATAGTGAGTGCATATAACAGATCTACGGATTCTTTTTTGTATAATGCAAAGTTGCTACCGGTTATTATTGCCGCTCTATCAAAGTCAAACCATCCCAGCTTCTCTCCCAATTCAACGTGATTCTTTATAGGAAAAGCAAACGATGGTTTTGAGCCTACAGTTTTGACTACTTTATTTTCTAACTTGCCACCAACGGGAATATCTGCTTCTGGCAGATTGGGCGCAAACAAGTAATGATGATAGAATTTTTGTTCAACTTCCCCTAATTCATCTTCTTTAATTTTAAGGCGTTTACCTATGGTGATGGACTGCTCTCTTAATTCTTGGGTAATGCCCTTTTGACCTGCACGTGCCAGTTCATTTTTTTCTTTACGCAACTCTTCTACTTCTTGGCGCAAATCACGAACCGCTTTGTCCTGTTCATATAATAATTCACCATCATAAGAAGGATCTTTTTTTTTAAGTAATCCGATTACTAGCTCTGGGTTTTCCCTTAATAGTCCTAAATCTATCATATGTATTGCCTATTTCATTAGATAATGGGAGTGCAATTTATCAACACGCTATGGGTTATAATACTGCAAAATGAGGGATTGGTCTATGTGTGATACTCACATAAAGAGGTACGAATATTCCTAATCCAAGTCCTCAATTGATTCATGCTGATACTGGTGCAACCCTGATGCTGAAGCTTTTTTTCTTCTTGAGAGACTCTCTAATGCAGCCAGAACATGTTTATAGTGCGTAACATCAAAGCCATCACGAACAGCGACGATTGCAGCTTCATTGAGTAGGTGCCCCAGTTCCGCTTGACTTAATCCCTTGGTTAATGACGCTAACATAGTCATTTCTTCTTTACTGATCGCATGTACTATTTGATTTGCATACAATTCTATAATAGCTAATCTACTCTCTAAATCTGGTAACCCAATTTTAATAATGCGATCAAATCTCCCTGGGCGTTTTAAAGCCGGAACTAGCAAAGAAGCTGCATTGGTAGCGCCCATAACGACAACATTATCATTTCTATGAAATCCATCCATTTGCGTTAATAATTCATTCAAATGCTGCTTATACCAAGGAGGCCCATCATTATTCCGTGAACCAAAAGAGTCTATTTCATCAATGAATAAAATACAGGCCCCTCTCTCTTTAGCTTCTTTTTGGCCTTTAGCAAAAAATTCACGGATACGACGTTCCGTTTCTCCGACATATTTATCATTAAATTCGGTCCCTGATGCATATAAGAAAGGAATATTAAGTTCTTCACTCATTGCCCTAGCAATTGATGTTTTGCCCGTACCAGGAGGACCAACAAATAAAATGCCCCTGGGCATCTTAGCCCCTATTTTTTTAAATTTTTCTGCTCTCTTTAAAAACTCTACCATTTCATGGACTTCAACAGGAATCTTACCTGCTAATGCCTTAAATCCAGCTTTTTTTATCTCCACTACCTTAAGTTCATCCTTTTTCTTTTCACGCGAAATTACTTCTTTGCTAGTTTCTTCTAATTCTTTTTCTTCTAAATATAGCGCTACATAATGATTCAATGTTTCTATACTTACTGGCTCACCACCATTGAATATGTCGGCGCCATGCTTATAGAGAAGAGCCATTAATTGTGAGCGACTATTTTGTAAAGCAAAGTAAAATGCTGATTTACTCATATTATTGGTTGCATTTATATCCGCTTTATTTTTTATTAACAATTTTGCAATTTCAAAATCCCTAGACCTGACAGCTTCAATGAGCGCGGTATTGCCTTCGTTATTTTTAAAATTGATATCAACTTTGCCAGAATTAATTAAAAAAAGAGCTATGCTATGCCTTCCTTGATCAATAGCATATATTAAGGGGTTTTGAATTTCTTCATTACCAAAATTTGGATCTACTCCACGTTCAATAAGCAATTGAACAAGCTCTAAACTACTGGCTTCAATGGCACCGTTTAGGACAGGTGCCGCATTAACATTGTCTAACTTATCTAAAAATATCTTTATTATTTCTGTACTTTTTATCATAGGTCTAAAGGATATAGTTCTTTGATTATTCGCTGGCACATTAAACACTTTAGAAGTATCTGCACCAAATTCCAAAAGAAGTTTTACTATTTCTATCTGATGATTTGTTGCAGCCATTCTTAATGCGGTAACGCCATTATTATCTCTCTCATCAACATTTATTTTGTTATTTAAAAGCTTTCGGACTAAATTTATTTGTCCTTTAGCTGCAGCTGCCATAAGCACAGTTTTATTGTTGGCATTTTTTGCCAGAACACTTGCATTAGCCCGCAATAATAGATCAACAATTTCACTATAGGAACGCTCAACCGCTAACAGTAAAGGCGTATTACCTTCACGGTCTCTCTCTTCAATAAAATTTTTATTTTCTAAAAATTGTTTAACTAATTTTTTGTTCCCGCTCTTTACTGCATCGCACAGAGTATCTGCCTTTTCTCTTGTTGAAAAACTTTTTTCTGAAGATGGTGAACGGCTATTTACAAAACAAGTGCTGCTACTTTTAACAAGTTTTGCGAGTTTATGAGTACGTGATAATGAATGGCCAGCTTTTAAAAAGGCAAGATGTTGCATTGAAAAAACTACGTTATGCAAACATAAAGAAAAGATAATTAAATTACCAGCTGCTTGTCTAAACATACATGATCTTAAATTGATTAGAATGATTGTTGATTTTATATAAATAACTTGGTTTATATTACTGGATTTTATGCTTTAGGTCTATTTAATCCGCCCGTATGCTTCCGCCGTCTCCTTAGCTTTGGCCGACAGGTCGACAAGGTTAATGCTCAGGCCTGCGCGCCCAAGGTTTAGCGACGGCGAGACGAGCGAATATTAGTATTATTTGTATAGTTGCAAGATTAGAAGTTACTTATTATCAGGTTCAGGAAGTTTAATGACTTTTACCTTATTACTGAATGCTCCAATATCCAATTTAATTAAACTCCTGCTTCTTTCATCAATGGTAATAAGATCACGTTTAGAAACATTCCAAGTAGATTCATTTAAAAATTTTTCTAATTTTTTTTGATACTCTTCACTTTTATAAGCAATCGACTCTTTCTCTTGCTCTTCTATTTTTTTTGATAACGATTCAACTTGCTTCTTTAAATCTTCAATCTTCTTTAATAAAGTCTCAATATTCTTTTCTTCCATATCTTTCTCCTCTTTTAAAACATCTGGATTTTATGCTTTTGGTCTATTTAATCCTACCGTATGCTTCCGCCATCGCCGCGGCTTTGGCCGACACGTCGACAAGGTTAATGCTAAGGCCTGCCCACCCAAGCTTTAGCCACTACGATACGATCGAAATGTAAGTTATTATAACATTAAGATAATATCTAATTAGGCTTACTTATTATCAGGTTCTGGAAGTTTAATAACTTCTGTTTTAAACCATGAGAAAAATTTCCATCCAGGTCTTCTTATTACAATCGCACGTTCCCTTTTTTCATTGGTATAAGGTAACCAAAAATAACGAAGCCCATTGCTAAATCTACTCATTTCTAGCTTATCTTTCATAAATAGCTCTAATTTTTGCAGATATTCTTCAGATTGATATATTTTCTCTTCTCTTTCCTGCTCTTCTATTTTTTTTGATAACAAGTCAACTTGCTTCTTTAAATCTTCAATCTTCTTTATTAAGGTCTCAATATTCTTTTCTTCCATATCTTTCTCCTCTTTTAAAACATGAAGAGCGATTTTATAAGCTCTTCATAATAAACAATAATCAAATCTGAGTTCTTAACCGTGAAGCAGAAATTTATGGAGGCTCCACAATAAACAAGGCTGTCTTTCGACAGCCTTGTGCTTGCTAGGTAAAAGCTTTTTCTTGGTCAAATGTCGCAATTAGCCCATTTTAACTGTTTTGACCACTTCGCGTAAGTTTTTACCTGGTTTAAAACGAGGTACACTTACTGCCGGTAATTTGATACGTTCTTTTGTAGCTGGATTAATACCGGTACGCGCAGGACGGTATGAGCTCCAGAAACTTCCAAAGCCGGTGATCGCTACTTTTTCACCTTTTTTTAATGTTCTGCCGATCACGCGAGTTAATGAGTCTATAACGCGAGTAACATCCTTCTTACTAAAGGTTGTTTCTTCACTGAGCTCATTTATCAATTCGCTCTTATTCATCGGCTACTCCTTAACATGAGGGTTAGTAATGGTTATTAAAACACTGCTTTACCAAAAAAAAGTTACGCTAACTTTTTTTTGTCATCAGTGTATTATATAATAATTTCGTTTATTTTTGTCAAATTACTATTAACTTATGCTAAATTGATATCAAAAAAAATTATTCATTATCATTCAAATTAGGATTTTTTGTGTTAATAGATACTCATTGTCATTTAAATATGATGGTAAAAACAGAATTTGATACGGCCTTAACTGCACAAGAATTAGCTCTGGCAGGTCGTTTAATTGATGAAGCAGCTGCCCAAGATGTTAACATTATAATTAATGTGGGGACCAGTTTAATAGAAAGTAAAAATTGTGTACTACTTGCCCGGCACTATACAAAAGTATTTGCAACGGTTGGTCTTCACCCTAATGACTGCACCCCAGAATGGCAAAAAGATTTTAAAGAAATAAAATGCCTGGTACAAAATAAAGAAGCTAATAAAATTGTTGGTATTGGCGAATGCGGATTAGATCGCCATTACACAGAATATGACATAAACCGGCAAACAGACGCATTCAAAGCTCAGATTGAATTAGCACTTGAACACAATCTTGCACTGGTGATCCATTCCCGTGATGCCGCTGATGAAACTCTTACTGTTCTGGATGAATATCGTGGGCAGCTAACAAAAGCTACTATGCATTGTTTTTCTTATGATGAAGCTATTGCACAAGATGCCATTGGGCTGGGATGCATTTTGGGAATTGGCGGCACTATTACCTATCCTAAAAATGAAACATTACGAATGGTTGTTCGTTCAGTAGCCTTAAAGGATATTGTATTAGAGACCGATGCCCCTTTTTTACCGCCCCAAATTATTAGGGGTAAACAAAACCACCCGCTCTATATAAGAACCATTGCAGAATATATTGCAAAGCTGCGCAATGAGACCTTTGAGCAAGTAGCACTACAAACCACAACCAATGCACAACAACTTTTTGGAATTTAAGGGATTATTGCTCTGCGCAACCCAAGATCTAACCACAAATGTGAAAAGGCCCCAAGTACAAAAAAAATAAGATCATACAGCAGACGTTGTCCCAAATATGGGGCAACGCTCACTCCTATTACCCAAGCAATGCCGGCAAGAACTACAATAAACCACAACTGGTGAAAAATGCCCCTATGGCGAACCAACATGGGTAACACGGAGAAAAAACTTATGACCAACACCAGATCATACCGTTTATAAAAGCCCGCTAGCACTGATAATGCCAACACTGCCCAATAAAAATATTTTTGTCCCTTACTTTTTACATCCACATCCGGAAATAAAGCTCCTGCAAGGGTACACAAAAACCACTCCCCTGCCATAACTGCGGATGGGCAATAGGCATAAAAAACATACAGCACAAGCCCATATGCAACAACGCCACCTACCAAATGTCCTTTATAATTAGGCATTTTAACCCTTCTATCTAATAAAAAACTCTACCATATTTTATATTTTGTCGGTATTATAAAAATAATACCAATAAACCGTTTATTTCCGGGGGGAAATTCATGAAAAAAAGTCTTATTATCTTATTACTTATTAGTGTAGCCCACAGAGTACTGGCAATGGAAGAACCCGTTAGCCAAGACCAATTTCTAACCACAGAACTGCAGAAGGAATGGGCACAGGGAATTAAGCAAATGGTAGAATGGTCACAAGGATTGCCCAACCGCACACACAATACCATTATTAAAGTGTATGAGCAATGCCACAATAAAATTGGCCAACTGCAGACTGACAACCAATCCAATGTACTCCAAGCGTTCCCACAAGAAATAGCACTGGCAAAAGAGCTTTTGACGAACATCAAAGATCATAAAAACTACATAAAAGAACTTAAGCCCCTCCTTGCTTCTCGCCGCATTATTTTTCCATCCGAACCAAATAAAAAAGACCCGCAGTGGCAACAGAAGTACAATCAATCATTTTTAATGATTAATGAAAAAACCTCTGCCACCACTGCCGTAATTGCGAGCTCTCTTATTCCCTATAAAATAGCCCAACTTAAAAAAAGCGGTTATAACAAATAACCACGCGCAGTTGTATGTAAATATTGTTTTAAGAAGGGTAACCAAACGGTATTCTGCGCCCATACCAAGCTTGGATAGGTTTTATCCACAAATCGGCCCGGAAAGTAAATAGATAACCCATGCGCCTCTGGAAAATCTTTGCCATGTACGCGTGCAATTACACATTGATCAATTGCAGTAACACCTTGCTCCAATAAGACGAATAATGGTGCAAACAATGCCGGATTTTCTGTCATTTGTAAATTCTTATATAAGTTGGCATAGAAATGTGCCAAATCAATATGCCCTTCTGCAGAAAAGGTAGTACACTCGCCAGAAGCTCTACTCTCTTGAATTGCTTTTTTCACTACCGCGCGTGACGGACTTTGTAAAAACAGTCCCAGTTGTTGCGCAATTGCATTTACATTGTTTACTAGCGGTTCAATAAACGCCAAATCAAAAGCTGCTAAGGTATAATCTCGCAATTCCAAATGATACGCCTGGTTGTATGCAGAGACCATGTGTGCTGCTAAATTACGCATTTCCATGCGTTCTGTTGATGGACGGGATAACACTCTGCCATAGTCATATCCTTCCCCTGGGATTGTCTCTTGGGATGCAACCATATAATTGACAAAGGGTTGTAATGCATACGCAACTTCTATATCTGCCATTAAGCAGGCATCAAAAGCTACAATGTCCACCTTTTGGCCGCCAAGCAGATTGGTACACACATAAGACAGCGCCCTCTGCAAATCTCCGTCAGTTAAATGATGACCAGTGGTATCATCATAACACACACCACGCTTATCAAGAATGCCACCCGGCATATGACCATGCGTACGATTAAAAGCCCCTGATCCATGATTCCAAAATACCAGTACAAAATGTTCTGCAGGGTAGTTAGTCAATGCCCACTCACACGCAGTCACTACCGTTGCAGGATCACCGCTATCCATGGGAGTAGCAGGACCTTGAGGAACAATGCGACCTTTATCTATATAAAAGCGCTGGGTAGTTTTGGGACCATCATTCAATTTATGAGTTACAAATGCTAAAACGGTTATCTGACTTCCCGAACCAACCGTTGCCATTTGGTGCAAATTGGGTTCTACATATTCTGCAAGATCATTGTCACCCGCAATGTACACTAAAAAAGTAACATGGCTTTTACGAACATGATATTTATCTACCGCAAACAGAGCTCCACTTGCAGCTATCAGCACAAGCAATGCTCTACATACTATTAATTTCATTTTACTCCTAAATGTTATTATTTATGCGCCTACTACAGCAGCTAAATATTGTTTTATAAATGCTACCCAATCAGTGTTCTGTCCCCAGAGCGTTGTTGGATAACTGTCATCCAGCACATCACCCGGGAAATAAATAGAAAGACCATGAGCAAGCGGATAGGCATCACCATGTACACGAGAGGCAATCATTTGCGAGAAGACTTTAATGCCATCTTTAAGCATTTTAATAATCGGATTAAAGGTAGCGGGAGCAGTATTTACAATTTTTTGTAATTCAACAATTAAGTTAGAATAGAAGTGAATAATATCAAGATGCCCTGCCGCCTCAAAATGGGTGCAGTTATTTTCATTTCTGCTGGCACTAATTGCTTGAACCAATGCGCTGCCTTGTGAACCCTTCATAGCATCTGACAATAATTTGGCCAAGGTTTTAATATTATAGGTAACCGCGCTCATTTTGCTCAAATCCAACGCAGACAAGGTATAATTGTCTACAACGCCATGATACGCCGTTTCATAAGAAGCAACCATGTAGTTAGCAAGTTGACGTACCGTCATATTGCCCAAAGATGGCCGCATAAGCATTTGGTCATACCCATAGCCATCTCCCGGAATTGTTTCTTGTGATGCAACCAAGTAATTTGCGTAGGGTGCTAAAGCATACGCAACTTCAACGTCTGCCATTAAACAGGCATCAAATGCAACAATGTCCAATTTTTTGCCACCACGCAATTGCTGTCCATATGCCAATGCCTGCTGCATTGCAGCGTCAGTCAGATAACTTCCGGTGGTGTCATCATAACATGCAGCCCGCCACAACAAACTTTGGGGTAAACGATTAAAGGCTCCTGATCCATGATCCCATAAAATAAGCACAAACATATCTGAAGGATAATTTTTGATAGCCCATTCTAGCGCTTTCATTACCGTCTGCGGAGATCCACTGTCCATTGCCGCCAAATTACCTTGTTGCACTATTTTATTAGGCATTACATAATACTGCGTAGTACTTTTTGCCTTGCCTGGCAATTTAGTATTAATAAATGCAAGAACGTTCATGTTGGCATTAGAACCAACCTTCATCATCTCTTTCATATCAACATCTATAAATGGATTTAAATTATTATCCCCAGCTATGTACACCAAAAAGGTAATCTGCTTTTTGTCTTGTTGTGCAAGAGATGGTTTTACCACTGCAGGCTCTGTGGGTGTAGATTGATGATTACCAAATAACTGTGGCCAACCCACGCGCGTTGAATCAACTGCATCTTTAGCAAACAACGTTGGAAACCATAACGAAAGTGTAATTATAAAGTGAATAGAAAATCTACGCATCATATGAAAACTCCCTTTGATAAAAGAGGTTAGAAAGATATGTATCTCGCAAACCACTTTGACCAAATACGAGTTCAAATATCAAGAGTTACCAGAAAACAGTGGCAACCACGCTCTTAGGGAACTATTTCTTCATGAGATTGCTTTGCCCACAAGCGAGCATATGCCCCTTTTTGCGCAAGTAACTGCTGATGAGTACCGCGCTCAACAACCTGACCATGACTTAATACAATTATTTCATCCGCATGCACCACAGTAGAAAGGCGATGTGCAATAATTACCGTTGTTGACCCCTCAGAAATCTCTTCCAAGTTTTTTTGAATTTCACGTTCTGTTTTAGTGTCCAATGCAGAAGTTGCTTCATCAAAAATATAAATATACGGACGTTTAAGAATTACGCGTGCAATAGCAATGCGTTGTTTTTCACCACCAGACAACTTGAGCCCCCGTTCACCAACTTCTGTATGAATACCATCTGGTAGGGTAGCTACAAAGGAATCTAAATGTGCTAAATGAATTGCCTGCATTACTTCTTCTTTACTTGCGTCTGGATAACCATATGCAATGTTGTAATACAGAGTATTGTTAAATAAGTTAGTGTCTTGTGGAACCACGCCAATAGCCTCTCGCAGAGAATGCTGTGTTACTTTGCTTATATCTTGACTATCAATAAAAATGTGCCCCGATGTAACGTCATAGAACCGAAATAATAAACGAGCAATGGTAGATTTTCCCGCACCCGTAGAACCGACAATTGCAACGGTTTTTCCCGCAGGAACCGTAAAAGAAACCCCTTTTAAAATGGGTCTACGACTGTCATACCCAAATACCACATCTTGAAACACAATTTCTGCATTAGTTACTACCAGAGCTGGTGCATTGGGAACATCTGCTATTTCTGGTTTTATGTTCAATATTCGCATTATGTCTTCCATGTCAGTTAAGCCTTTGCGCATCTTACGGAAGAAATAACCAAAATAGCTCAGTGGTACCACAAACTGCAGTATATACCCATTCATTAAAGAAAAGTCACTTACATCCATAGTGCCATGAAAGACTGCCAATCCCGCAAGAACAGTCATAAGAGTTAACCCAAGACCAATTATGATCCCTTGCCCCAAGTGCACCATTTCTATTCTAATATGCTTACGAGTTGCCGCTTCTTCGCGCTTTCGTAATAGCTCATCTGTTTGCTGAATTTCATAATTTTGATTATTAAAATATTTAACCGTTTCAAAGTTAAGTAAACTATCTACCACCCTTGATTGGGTACGCACCTCTTGAATATTGCTCATACGCTGAGCCTCTACTGACCATTCCATCGCACGCATACTAAAGAGAATATAGACCACAAAAATACTAAACATTGCAGCGCCATAATATAAGCCATAAAGATAAATAAGAATTAATGTGGAACCAATAATCTCTATTATGGTTGGCACAACAAACAAACAAACACCCCAAAAAATATCCGGAATGCTATGTTGAGCACGCTCAATTGCATTAGTAATAGCCCCCGTTTTACGTTCCAAATGAAAGCGCATAGATAACATATGTAAATGCTTAAAGATCGCCATGCTTAACAACCGTATACTTCTTTCCATGGTACGGAACATAACAATTTCACGCATCTGCTGGGTAAGCTGAGCAAATGTCCACAATGCACCATAGGTAATCAACAACAACATTGCATGAGCATACAATGTTTGTCCGGGACTGCTTAACATTTTAACCACGGCCTTAAGAGCCAAAGGAGTACACATGTTAAGAATAATGGTAGTAATAACAAAAAAGAATGAAAAAAATATGCGAATGCGTAATCGCCACTCATCTACCCACAAATAGGGGATTAAAGATTTTAGCAATGAAAATTGAGTAATTGATTGTGTTTTAGATTGATTCTTGGACACCATGGCGCTGCCCTTTTTAAAGGTAAAAAAATTATAATAATAGTATAACAAATTACCTTTAAGGTGACAATATGTGTATATTATAGTAGATAACCAGCACCGTGTTCTGAACAGTTTTTGGCAACTAAGAAATTGCTAAGAAGAGTCTGCATAAAAAAAACATACAAAAATACATTATTTTCTGATCACCGAACAACTTCTGGCAACTGTCTGCCCTGCTGTGACCATAAATGGGCATATACTCCCTGTTTATTAAGGAGTTGTTGATGCGTACCTCGTTCAACAATTTTGCCATGTTCTAAAACCAGAATTTCATCTGCATGTACTACCGTAGAGAGTCTATGGGCAATAATAAGTGTTGTGGAACCAGAAGAAATCTCTTCTAAGTTTTTTTGAATTTCACGCTCAGTTCTAATATCTAACGCAGAAGTTGCTTCATCAAACACATAGATTTGTGGCCACTTTAGTAATGCACGCGCAATTGCAACACGTTGTTTTTCACCACCAGAAAGTTTTAAGCCGCGTTCACCAACAGAGGTATCATAACCCTCTGGCAATTTTGCAACAAAGGTATCTAAATGTGCTAAACGAATAGCATTTTCTACTTCTTCTCTGCTTGCTGATGGGCGACCATACGCAACGTTGTAATAGAACGAATTATTAAACAATACGGTGTCTTGTGGTACCACTCCTATTGCTTTACGTAAAGAATTTTGCGTTACTTCACGAATATCCTGACCATCAATTAAAATACGTCCACTATGCACATCATAAAATCTAAATAATAATCGCGGTATGGTAGACTTTCCCGCTCCCGTTGCACCAACGATAGCCACCGTTTTACCCGCAGGAACAGTAAAAGAAACACCTTCAAGAATTTGTCTGCCCGGGGTATATCCAAACATTACATTATCAAAAACAATTTCTGCACGGTGAATATAGAGCGGTTTGGCATCTGGAGCATCTACAATTTCTGGCTTAACATACAGAATACTCATAAGATCTTCCATGTCAGCAAGACCTTTTCGCAATTCTCTAAAATAGTACCCACACCAGTTAAGTGGCGTTACAAATTGGAGTAAATAGCCATTCAGCAGTACAAAATCACTTACATCCATAGTGCCATTTAAAATTGCTTTGCCGGAAAGCATGGTTAATATTATTAACCCTATACCCACAATAATACCTTGACCAGCATACACTACTTGAGAACTCACTAATTTTCTTGTTGCAGCGTCTTCTCTTGAACGCAATACTGTGTCACATTGTTCATATTCATATTCTTGATTATTAAAATACTGAACCGTCTCATAATTAAGCAAACTATCTACCACACGTGATCCAGCGCGCAGTTCTTCATCATTACTTAACCGTTGGGCGTTTACCGACCATGCCATGGCAGGAATAGTAAATGCTACATAGGCACAGAGCACCCCAAATAACACAAACCCATAGAGAGGACCATAAAAAAACCATAAAACTGCAATGGCCATGCATAACTCTACCACCGTAGGTAAAATATACAGAAATACCCCGGTAAACACATCATTCAGACCATGCTTTGCCCGCTCAATAGCATTAATAATGGCACCGGTACGCCGCTCATAATGAAAACGCATAGATAAGGTATGAAGATGTTTAAAGAGTGCCAGGGTAAGTAATCTAATACCCCGTTCTATTGTTCTACACATGACCATCTCCCGTAACTGCACAGTTACTTGAGATAAGGTCCATAGTATGCCATAGACCAGCAAGAGATATATACCTTGCATATAAGCAAATGCAGAAACATCAGAAAGAACAATAACCACTTTTTTAAGCATAAGAGGAACCAGGACATTTAAGCCAATGGTTACCATAAGAATAGATAGAGAGATAAAAATACGCACCCGTAAACGCCATTCATCCACCCACAAAAAGGGTAAAAGCTTTATGATAAGCGATAAATGCTTAAATCGGGGAACGTTTGTCTGGCCTTCAGGCGACATACTAATAAATACTCCTTAGGATCATTATCTGCATACCAATTATCACGCACATTATACTGTATATGGTAGACAAAAATAATCCAATATATTTCATTATTTTTGCTTTATTCTCAGGTATTAGTTTATTACCTCTTGCTTCTTTATTACCAGCATACTATCTAATACCATTGCTTATCCCATATGGAGCTAAGCTATTAACAAAGAAATAGTACAACCATTCATCTGCGAACAGTTATCATACACACCAAAAAGAGGGAAATTACACAAGGATTGATCATCCCCCATTTATCTTTACCAGATGCCTATTTCTTAACAAATGCCCCTCAAAAAGGTATTCGAAGGACACCAAGTACAATAACATTCTCATTGTACTGCTTTTGATGGCAATTTCAAATGCATAACAGCCGATAATCAATTGAAATGATTTTTAGCAAAACGGCCAATTTAATTAAAAGCAGCCACAATCACACACCAAGATTATTATTTCCAAACAGAAAATTACGATAATCTCATAAAACTGGTACCAGGATAATAGAAGCGCAGTATCTGTTGATAATCCCAACCATCACGCACCATTTCGCGAGCGCCCCACTGGCATAACCCAATTTGATGTCCATAGCCTATTCCCTTAAAATTTCCTTTTTTGGTAATAGTGAAACTAAGGCTCTTTACTTTGGACTTCATAGCAGAATAAAACTTACTACCAGATATGGTAACAGTTTTGCCACCCACACACCTAAGTAGCAATTCAGTTACTAAGCCTGCCTTGTCTTTCTTAGTAATTTTTATATCGCGCAATTTGTTGCCTTGGGGTATCAAAGAGCCTAATCTCTTTTCCAGGTCCTGTGTATTGTGAGGCATCTGCCACGAATACCGAGCGGTAGTTTTGCAATGCGTACAAGGATATTTACGAGCAAGGTATGGTGCGTCTGCAAAATTAAAATTAGCAATATGAGCAGGAATTACCCCCCCGCAACAGATATCAAACATAGCCAATATTGGTTGTTTTTTAGCATCTGCAATAAACATTCCTTTGGTTTCTTCTACTGCTTGTTTAATAATAGGAGTATCATGAACCCCTTTATAGGTCTGATGGGCATTAGTATTTTTTACATGGTACAGGCTTTTATTTTTTTCCATACGCATTGCCATGTTCATAACATAGCTTCTGGAAGCTATCGCAAATACCTTATTTACTTCTAACGGCCAACCAGGCCAACTTTCCGTACGCAAAACAGCAAACACATATGATTCTAGATCTACTAAATTAATAAGAAGAAATTTTTTACCATCAGGTACAAGTAAGAAATTACCTTTATATACCGAATCCTCAAACTGAGCTGTTCCTTCTTGGGGAATAATCAGCACACTCTCTTTTAATAATTTATTATTATTAATGTAGAGCTTTTGATCTTTAACCGTTACGAGCAACTTATGCTGTTGAGTTGCAATTTTTTTTTGGGGTTGTGCTGGATCACATAATGCAAACCCTTTACCACTGAACAACTCACACGTAAAATCTTCTTCCCCTTCATTAAGAAGAACACGAACTTTAAAACCACCATCAGCAATTACTGCTATGGTGTTCAGTAAACAAAAGATAACAACGGTAACACGTAGATTAGATTGAAATATCATGTTGTCTTAGCAATTCCGCAAATTGAGGTGGTACAATTCTTTTTGTATCAATGCCAAAGTTGGCCATTTCATCAGCGACGTGATTTTCTGTTCGCAACACGTGCACCATATGCCCATTAATCTCTTGCAGTATAATCCGTGCAAGCTTATGCAATGGCTTAAGCTCTTCATTTTTTACTCTATACTCACCCTTAATCTGCTTTACTAACAATTCAGAATCAGAAACAACACGAACAGTATCCAAAGACTGCACCTGTTGTCTAAGAAAAAATAAACCAATTAGCAATGCCAAATATTCTGCTTGATTATTTGTTTTAATACCTAAGAAAAATCCATCTTTTTTGGCTGCTTGCCCATCTTTGACCAAATAGATCCCCGCGCCGGCTTTGCCAGGGTTATTACGAGATGCTCCATCAACAAACAACGTCCAATGATGTTTTTGCTGACTGTTTTCTTGATTACGTTCCGGCGAACTGCTAAACAGTGACTGTTGAATATCCATGTAATTTTAAACCTTAGCTTGCACGTCGGGTTGTTGATCCATTATTTCTTGGCTATAAATAAGTCTAAAACAGTTTTTGCATTGAATTAATGCCCCGCGTGTTAGCCGCAATAAGTCTTGATGGGGAATAGTATACGAACAGGCACCGCATGCTTTCTGGACCATTTGCACTACTGGATCAGAAACTCGGGTTTTCATTATTTCATATTTATGCAACCATTCATCTGGTACCGCTTGCTTTTTACCAGCGCGCTCACCAAGGCGACCTGACAGCTCTTGCTCTTTTGATTGCACTTCTTTTTCAATCTGCTCTATCTGCGTATTCAATGCAACTTGCCTATCGGCATAGAGCTTTCTTTTTTCTTCCTGTTCTTTCTCGCTACTGGTCAACTGATCCCAGGCAGCAATCAAGGTGCTTTCCGCACCGGCTTGTGAACGCTTAAGATGCTGAATTTCTGATTTAATAGCATAATATTCTTTTTGATTAGAGGAATCATCTAAGCGTTGTTTGGCTTCCTTCTCACGCTCATCGAGCGTTTTCATTTCTAACTCTTGAGCATCAACCAGTTTACGCATCTCATGTACCTGTTTTTTTGCAAGATCTAATTCCTGCTGCATACGCATCTGCAATTCCCGATTGCTTGCCAATTGCCGTTTAAGGGTGTCGATTTGATTTTGAATTTCCTGCATAGACTGGTCAAAATTGATGAGGTCAATGAACGCATGAAAAGGATGTTCTTTCATGGCAGCCTTTCTGTAATTAAGTGCTCAGCAAGCATTTGTACTATTGATGCGCCTGAAAAAGTGGTGGGCCCACCAGGGTTTGAACCTGGGACCTTTCGGTTATGAGCCGATTGCTCTAACCACTGAGCTATGGGCCCACTAATTAATATACATGTAAAAGACGTTAGTAATTCTTGGACCAATGATACCTTAAATGGTTATGTTTGTGAAGTTCTAAAATCTAAATAAAAATTGATCATTACCATTATTTATAGTTTGGTTACCGTAAAAACCATAATGGTAAAAAAGTAAAGAACTCCCCATTTTCAGCATATTGGGAATCTTCATCAAGATCTTTTTTCAAAGACGCATACCATGAGACCAAGCAATCACGCACCCCAATTCTCTTTTTTTCTACTGCCTCTTCCTCTAAAACAGTTGTTACTGATTTTACCTGTGTTGGCTCCTGTAAGTCATCATCACAGCACGCATAATAGATTGTTGCTAAATGCATTCCAAAGGCTCCTAGGTCCAACTCAGCAAATTCCATTGCTTGCAGGTTGCTAACAGAAAAAAAGGTTACTATAATCACTAACAATTGTTTATTCATGCGTATTTCTGTTTGCTGGCAAAAATAAGAAAATCCTTTAACCGTTCACTATATCCCCACTCATTGTCGTACCAGCCAAAGATCTTGCCCATTGGACCATCTGCCCAGGTAAGTAGCCCGTCCACCGTTACGGAATACGGGTTACCACTATAGTCACTAGAAACTAAGGGAAGCATACTTAACGCAACTATACCTTTCATACGATGCTCAGCCGCATTTACACAGGCATCCTGAATAGCAGCAACGGTAATTTTTTGCGTAGCGACAAAAGTAAAATCTACCAATGAAACCTTTGCCACTGGAACCCGTATAGAAACCCCGGAAATATGTTTTTCCAATTCCGGGATGAGCTTTCCCAACATTTTCATAGCGCCGGTTGTTGTGGGAATTATATTAAGAGCTGCTGCACGTGCCAGTCGTAAATCCCTATTTTCTATGTCCAGCAAAACTTGTGAATTAGTGTATGCATGCACGGTAGTCATGGCACCCTGTGCAATACCAAAGGAGTCATGTAGTAATTTGATTAATGGCATAATAGCATTAGTAGTACAACTGCCTAACGATACAATATGTTGCGTTGCAGGATTAAATTGGGCTTCATTCACTCCCGGAATAATAGAAACATCTTCACCAGTAGCTGGGGCAGTAATAAGGACATAGCGTGCTCCTGCTTTTAAATGCTTTTCTGCGCCCTCGCGCTTGGTAAAGTGCCCTGAAGATTCTACAACCCAATCAACACCTAGTTTACCCCAGGGACAAGTTAATGGATCTGATTCTGCAACAATTTCGATCGCATGATTATCAATTAACAGGCGATTGCCATCCAACGTTACGTTACCCGGATAGGTTCCCATAATAGTGTCATATTTAAATAAATGAGCGATCGATTCTGTACTACAAGGGCCAAGATTTATCGCCACAACTTTTAGTCGTTCAACTGCTTTTTGGTCTTGCAACACAACGCGCAGAAAATTGCGGCCAATTCTTCCAAATCCATTTATAGCAATAGTAATCAAAGCATTCTCCTTTATTACAAATTACGTATTAAATCTAATTGCGCCACTTCATCCGCTTCACTTATTTCTGGCAATTCTAACAGTACCGGAATAGAGGCTAATAGAGGTTGAGTAACAAAACGGGTTAAAGCATCCAAGCCAATTACCCCCTGACCAATCATTTCATGTTTATCAATACAAGACCCCAATTTCTGACGAGTATCATTAAGATGAATAAGTACTATATTATTAATTCCCATTGTTTCATCTAACAACCTAACAAACTCATCTTGCGATTTGGGATCTGCAATATCGTAGCCATAGGCATACGCATGGGAAGTATCAACGCAAAATAAAATCCGCTCAGGATTGTCCAATTTTTGCCGTAATTCGTAAAAATCACTCAAATCACTACCTACGGTAAGATTACCATGTGCAGTATTTTCCAAAACCACTTTTATATCCTGCTCTTGTTTAACCAACATATTTAATGCCCGAGCCAATATATCAACGCCTTCTTTATAATGAGTTGACCCTTTGGCTGCACCAGGATGTAAAATAATGTGAGAAAACTCTAAACGACGAGCAAGTGCTAATTCCCGTCTCAATGCAGGAAAACCATTATGCTGAGCACTGGCAAGATTGACCCAATATGAACCATGCAAAAAGAGTTGCTCAAAATGTGGTCGGCATTCAAGGAATTCTGCAATATCCTCTTTGGGGCAAGACACTAATCTGCCAGTGAATTGGCGCACCAAAAAACATTGAAAAAAAGGAAGCTGAAGTCTAATTGCTTTTTGTGCAACTTCTTGAATTTTTTCATTAAGACGCAGATGTAAACCAACTTGTTTCACAAATAATTCCTCTAATTATTCTATCTGTAGCTGAGATTCTAGTGATTGCTTATCAAGATATGTACTCAACGCAGCTATAAAATGATCTCGCACACGATACAGATCTTGCATACTATTAGCTTCAAACCTCATAGAAAGAACTGGCTGCGTATTAGATGGTCGCACAATACCCCATCCATAGTCAAAGGTAACGTGCACACCATCTATAGTTAGTATTGCACCATCGGTATGTGTTGCAAACCATTCTTTCAAATGTTCAATAATCTCTTTCTTCTGATCTGCATTATAGGGCACGCGAAACTCTTTGGAAGAATAGGCTTGGGGAAAATGAGCGACCAACTGGTCAAGTGACCGTCCGGTAGTTACTAAAATTTCTAATAAACGCATCATAGCGTAAATTCCATCATCAAATCCAAAATGACGATCATGAAAAAAGAAATGACAGCTCAACTCACCGGCAATTAATGCACTACTTTTACGCATCGCATTTTTTATTAAGCTATGTCCAGAAGCAGATATTACCGGGTGCGCCCCCCAACTTCTCATAAGATTATTCAAGATTGCCGAATTTTTAATGTCACATACTACCGTTAATCCCGGATGTTTTTTTATTAATGCCTGAACATACAACGCAAGAACTTTATCTCCCAATAGCAGTTCCCCTTGCTTGGTCATTGCTGCCATGCGATCTCCGTCTCCATCAAAACCAATACCCAACTGCGCATCAGAATTCGCCAACGCATATTTAACATCCTGCATATTTTCTTCAATTGTGGGATCTGCTTCATGATTAGGGAACGTTCCATCAACTTCACAATACTGCAGTTGTACATAAGGCCATTCCATAGCTGCAACCAATTCAGGAATTACAGCGCCAGTTGCACCGTTGCCACAATCAATAATCATTTTTAATGGCAACTTAACTAAATGGGCAAAATGGTTCTTTAACCATGCAATATAATCAGGAACTATAAGGTGTTCCGCAACAAGACCTCTTTCTGCAGATTCTATCTGTTTACCTGCTTTATAGGCATCTCTAATTTCTCTTATTTGGTCACCCCATAAAGATTGTTTCCCTAAGCAAACCTTTATTCCATTATATTCCTGGGTGTTGTGAGAAGCCGTTATCATTAACCCGCCATCTACGTCTATAGTATTTAATGCAAAATACAACGCCGGAGAGGGACAAACACCCAAACGAACAACAGTAATACCGCTGTCTGTTAGTGCGCGCATTACTTCATACTCAATCGCAGAAGAATGGGACCTGCCATCACGACCAACTGCAATCTTTTTTACCAACGCATTATGTTGCTTAAAATACCAAACAATAGCCCGCGCCAATGGGTAGGCTTCTTCTATAATAAGCTCCGTACCCACAATTCCACGAATGTCATATTCTCTAAAAATTACATCTTTCATGTGTAGCCCTTTCTTTCCCCTAACGTAACAAGAATTGACTTTCACGGCTAGTG
Organism: uncultured bacterium; assembly: GCA_963698045.1. Taxonomy (GTDB): domain Bacteria; phylum Babelota; class Babeliae; order Babelales; family Vermiphilaceae; genus MFD01716-c1. The sequence continues at coordinate 297,487 of OY969115.1, forward strand.
AGTTGATATAATCATTCTTAAGATTTTTTACGTCTCGCCACTTTATACCAAAATGATAGACTATGTTGGTCTCTATTTGTTCTACCTTATTTTAATAAGAAACCATGATCCCATTAAAACTCCAACTCAAGAACTTTTTAAGCTATGGTCCTGAAATTCAAATCATAGATTTTTCGCCATATCATCTTATTTGTCTCTCCGGTAAAAATGGCCATGGGAAATCTGCATTGTTAGATGCCATGACCTGGGCTCTCTGGGGACAGGCGCGCAAAACAACCATGAGCAACAAACCAGATGCAAACCTATTACATCTTGGCCAAACTTTTATGATGGTTACTTTTGATTTTGAATTTAATGGACAATTGTACCGGATTAAACGCGAATTTGGTAAGACCTATGGTAAACCCTATGCCCAATTAGAGTTTGGATTATTAAATCCAGAAACCAATGTCATTATTCCGCTTACCGACAAAACAATAAAAAAGACACAACACAAAATTGAAGAAACATTACGATTAAACTTTGAATCTTTTGTAAATTCTGCATTCCTGCGCCAAGGGTCTGCTAATGAATTCTCACAAAAAAATCCTAAAGAACGAAAAGAAATTCTTGCCGCTATTTTGGGTCTAAACCATTATGATGAACTTCGCAGACGCGCATTAGAAAAAATAAAACTAGGAGCAGCAGCTAAGACTGCTCATCAAACAATTATAGAAAAGATTCAAACAGAACTTAACACCCAAACCATGTTAGAAGAGCAAAAAACAACGCTGCAAAGTCGTTTAAAAGAGATTGCTCAACTTGAAACAAACGCAGAACAAAAGCGCCTACTCTTAGAACAACAAGAACAATTATTACGTGCAGATCAAAAAAAGTACGAAATGCTACAATTTCAGCAACAGCAACTAATAACCAACAAACAGGAATTACAGCAACAACTAAGAATCAGTCTTTCTGAATGGCGTACTATTCACCGTAAAAAATTACTACTACCCCCAACAACGGTGCTCGATGCACAGTTTGTTCAGTTATCCAATGCCCTTAAAGAACACCAACAGAAATTACAACGTACTCTTACCCTGCGAGAGCAGATATTAAAAACTAAAGAAGAGATGCATCGCCTAGCACAGCAATTACAAGAACAATACCATACCAAGCTGCAGGAACAAAAAATAGTCGGTGAGCGAGCAAAGACAGAATTGGCAAATGCACAACGCAAAGAAGCTGAACTAAAGACTATTATAGCAAATTATGAAACAGAGCTTGTTCAGATTACCAAAGAACAGAATCTGCAAAGTAAATTGCTAGAAAATAAAGAAACCTACTCTAAACAACTTGCAGCTCTAGAACTGCAATTTGATAAGCGCAAAGCCTTTTACCAAAAAATGGCTACGTTGGGTAATATGCTCTCCAGCGAATTACAATCCCTGCAACAAAAAGAACTGCTAACCCATAATGAACAAGATCCCAGCTGTCCATTGTGCGAGCAAAACCTGTCATCATCGCGTAAAAAATTTTTAAAAAATAAATTCTCTTTAAGCCAACAATCTATTCAACATCAACTTTCCCGCATAAAAAAAATAATCAACACTCTTAAGCCCCTACTTATTGCACAAAATGACGAGCTAAAGACAATGCAAAAAGGCAATGAACAATTTGCGACTGCCCTTATACAACAAGAAACGTTACGTACTAATCTGGTCAAAAACACCGCTGAATTGCAAAAAACAATTGCTCATGTTCAAAACATTGCCACTATGATCCAACAACTCAATAATCAATTAAAAGCCACTGAGCATGAAGTAGCACAACTAGAAAAAAACAAAACGTCCTCATTAGAAACTAATGCAGACTATCACGCGCTTACCACACAACTGAGCTCTTTTGAACAAGAAACCAAAACAATAAATTATCAATCATCAACACATCAAGAAGCAGAGCGGCAACTACACACAGTAGAAAAGCTACGTACAGAGGCCTATGCCTTACAACAAGAAATACATGGGCAAGATCAACGAGCAGAACATGTTCATGGCCATTGTCTTAAATTAAAAGAAATCAAAACTCAAGAACAGGCAATCGCTCAAGAATTAAACGCCTTTGCTCAATTGGCAGCAAGAGAAAAAGAGCTTAACCACTTGATTAGTGAATTTAAAGAACAATTAAAACATGTGAGTACCAATAAAGAAACTGCGCTCCAAGAAAAAGGGAAAATAGAAGCCCAACAGCTAAAATTGACCCAACTTGCACAAGAACTAACTCAAGAGCAATCCCGTCTGGCAGAACTGACCAAATCTAATGACGATTATTACGCAATTGCAGCCGCAGCCGGCAAAGATGGTATACAAGCCTTACTTATAGAAGAAGCCATACCGGAAATTGAACAAGAAGCAAATGTATTACTTGCAAAATTAACCAATAACCAGGCGCAACTGTTTTTAGAATCTCTTAGAGATTTAAAGAGTGGGGGCACCAAAGAAACATTAGATATTAATATATCCGACGCAGCCGGCATTCGCCCATACGAACTATTTTCTGGCGGTGAAGCCTTTAGAATAGACTTTGCATTGCGCATTGCCATTTCTAAATTACTTGCACGCCGGGCTGGTACGGCATTGCAAACGTTAATAATTGATGAAGGATTTGGCTCTCAAGATGAAGAAGGCCTTGGTTTTATTATGGATGCGTTATATAAAATACAAGATGATTTTGCAAAAATCATTATTGTATCACACTTACCCACAATGAAAGACCAATTTCCGGTGCACTTTGTGGTAGAAAAGAAACCACAAGGGAGTGTAGTCAAAGTTATGGAACAAGGATAATACAAAAAACATTCTTGTAATTCTTATTGATTAACGGGACATTGATCACCAAAATTACACTGAACCATTACCCACAATGCTGGAAAAAATACCAACACCCCTGACAAAAGAGACAAACCGCACTCTAGTGATTTTCTCTTACAATAGGTTTTCCACGATTGTGTGCCCAAGGCTACCTGTTGCTCATGCGGTTGCGGATTCCCGTTTCCTGGCTGAAATGAATACACATTAATATCTTGTGATCCTTCATCTCTTGTTGTAGAAACTCGTGGACGTATCCCAACATCAAATCCTGGTTGCACCAAGGGATCGGCATCATGCATACCATTAAGAGAAGATGCTGCAAGCCAGATTCCCAAAACAATCATTACTTTACCATTTTTCATTTCTATCCTTTATAATGCGCAATCAACTATGATTACATTCTAAATACTGCCAACTGCCAAGAAATTTGAAAGAGCAAAACTCATCCGAGTGCCCATAACATAGTTTGCCCATTTTCCCAGGGGCACAGATCGATACGGTGAAAAATAATGATCAAGGGAGCTATTATTATTGAGAATGCGTTCAGCAGCATATTTCCCTAACGCAGACCCCCAATGCAATCCGGTAACGCCAGTAATATAGTACACCGATGGTAGCTGTGCATCAAAACCCGCGATGGGGAAAACATCTTTGCTGACCCCAATTAATCCTGGCCATATGTATTCCCATTGAACAGATACTTGCGGAAAGTTTTTAGTAAAATAGTTAGTTAATTTTTTGATTGCATGTGCATTGTTGTGCTTTTCCCGAGCAAAGTAGGTATCAAATAATGGAGCACCACCTAACATTAATCTATTCTCACCAGTTAAGCGATAAAATTGATATACCAAATCAGTATCCCATACCAAATAAGGATCTCTTGGAAATAACTGGGAAACTTGCCTATCTGTAAGTGGAGCGGAAAGCATTAAAAAATTCTGAACTCGGTATACTTTATCCCACATCGCTGGCAGAGTTGCAGCGCACCAGTCCATACAGACAATAATATATTTTGCGGAGATAGTTCCGCTGGGAGTAATTACCTTTTGATCTTTAATCTCTATTGCAGGCGTTTCTTCAAAAATAGAAACTCCACGCTCTTTAAGAATATCTTTTAATCCTTGGCAATAGCGATATGCATGAATACCAAAGGTACCATCATATAAGATCCCACCATGATATGCATTGGAACCTATTACACTCTGCACTTCATTTCTAGAGAATAACTCACTGCTGTATTGAGCCTTATTCCGCGCTTCAAATTCCGTAAGTACAATAGACTTAAAACCACGCTTAGAATTGGCTACCACCAAAGAATCCATTTCCTTATAATCGCAGTCCAACTGAAATTCTTTAATGTTAGTTTTAATATGCAAGACGCCACTAGATGTGAACTGCCAAATTTTTTTAGCTTCAGTCATGCCCCATTTTGCATCAAGATCGCTCAGCGACAATTCTGCATTGGGAGTTATAAAACCAGAACTTTTGCCACTTGCGCCGGATCCGCAAAAATTTTTTTCTATAAGAACTACACTGCATCCTTTTTCTTTAAAAGATTGAGCTGCAGTCAGCCCTGCAATACCTCCACCCACCACGCAAACATCTGTAGTAAGATCTTGCTTAAGTGGGTTGATATCTCGTTTATTTACATACCAAAAAACTTGATCTTGCGGCAAATAAAGCTTCATCAACTTTTCCTTTCAAAAACAATCAAAATAGCTTCATTATTCAAGAACTGGAACGCATATGAGATAGTTAAAATCGGATAATCGAATTAAATCATGTTGAACAATGAAAGCTTGCACATCTATAGCAACACCATAGCAAATATAACAGCATGTTCAACATTAAAAAATTAGATAACAACTCATCCAAATAGAACGATGATGTCAATTGAAAGGACATTTGATTGTTGTGTTTCCGCTCGTAAAAGCGCACATCACTTGTTGAAAATTCTCCCAACTAAATTCAGACATCAGAGTTGGTAACGGCATACCACTCGTTGAGTGTAGATCTATGGTAAACTCGAATTCTCTTGGATACAAATAATCAATAAAGGCCGCGAATCCTGCACCGATGAAACCCCATACAATTACTGTTCTGAAAGGAAGAATAAAGGATTCACACAATTGTTTACTGAAAGTCTTGGCAGGCTTTTCCCTCTTAAATTTTTGATTATTCATTGCAACACCACAGGTAAAGGACAAGAAAAGACCCATTATTACAAAACATTTTGCAATCACAGCAACCTCTTTAGGAGCACACTATTGTTAACGTTGTATTACCTTTGCAATATGTCTTTGTGCCAATATAAATATACCGTGCAGCTTCAGCCCAAATATTATTAACAAAAGCTTGATTATTATCCTCATGAAGCACTAATAGACATCCATACATAATAAGGTAACCGAATACAAAAATTGAAAATCTACTCACCAAAGGAACAGCAGATAAAGAATAACGCTTACATCTTTGCAAATAAGTTTCAGCATTCTTAATTTCTGCAGTTTCGTCAGTTTTTTCATTAAGAGTTTTCTCTTGATCCACCAAATGACCTACGGCAACAGAACTTCTTTCGGATTTATTCTCAATTTCTTTTGAGCTCTTCTGTGGGGAATATGTTCGCCTAATGTGAACTTCTGTTGCATCTTCCATAGAAAAGCAAGGACAAGCAGGAAAGAAAACACAAATGAGCACGAATGTTTTGTATGCCATACATTACCTGCAAATAAAAACCATTAAACCGAGCCCAATCTACCGTTAAACTCCAGTAACGTCAATTAATTTTGCAACAAAAAAACCCTTTATTGATATTACTCAATAAAGGGTTTAATTTCTCAATAAAACAATTTTACGGTACCGCAATCACCTGCTGCACATCAGGAACTAATTCCTTAAGGCGTTCTTCTATACCCAACTTAAGGGTAAAAGAAGAAACGGGGCAATGGGTACACGCTCCATGCATTCTTACAGAGACTATACCATCTTGAAAAGAAACAAATTCAATGTCGCCACCATCTTGTTGAGCAAAAGAACGAACATTTTCTACTGCTTGTCTTACGTGCTCAATGGTTGCGCTATCGTACATCTGTTACACCCACTCAAGACGAGCAATAGGAGCTGTATCGCTTTGGCGTCTTCCCAAGTTAATCACTCGGGTATAGCCACCTGGACGTTCAACATAGCGAGGAGCAATCTCTTTAAATAATTTAATAACCGCTTCCATCTTGTACGGCAATAATGCCTGTACACGACGACGTGCATTAAAATTATTACCATCACGCGCAATAGTCACTAACTTTTCCGCATAGCGCTTTACTTCTTTAGCTCGTGCTTTAGTAGTAGTAAGGTGCCCAAACGTAATTAAATGAATTGTTTGGTTGCGCAGCAATGACGTGCGGTGTGATGATTTAAGATTAAGCTTTTTTCTACCATTCTGATGATTCATAATAATCTAACCTTCGACTAAATTCACTCAGTCTTAGCCGCGCACAATAGGTGCAACCGCTTCCTGAATGCCTAATACCTTTTTGACATCTTCTTCTTTGATATTCATACCAAAAGAAAGTCCAAATGCTTTCATGCTTTCTTTAACTTCATTCAAAGATTTACGGCCAAAGTTTTTAATTTTGAAAGCCTCATCTTCTGGCATAAGTTAACAAAATCAAGAATACGCTTTAATCCCAGCATTGATCAAGCAATTGTGAGCTCGCACTGAAAGTTCAAGCTCTTCAATTGGCTTAAGTAAAAGCTCAGCGGGAACGCCCTTTAAGCCTAATTTTTCTTGATTCAACTGGCTGACTTTTTCTTCTTGCTTCAGGAAGCTGGAAATTTCATTAAATGGAATTTCTGCGCTTGCTAAGAAATGTTCTAACTGAGTGCGTAAAACAGAAACTGCATAATGCAATACATCTAAAGGATTTTCCGATCCATCAGTAGTTAATACGGAAGGTAAGTTTATCATAATCAATATCTTTACCTACACGAGTTTTTTCAACATCAAACATAACTTTTCTGATAGGCGAGAACATCGCATCTATATAAATACGATCATCTTCTTGAAATGGTTCACCTGTGGCCATTGTGCGGCTTCATAGCCGCGACCAGTTTCAACAAAAAATTCAATATCAAGCTCTCCACCCGGTGCAACATGCGCAATAACATGATCTTTATTAACCAAGTTCAAATGCTCATCAGCTATAATATCCGCAACACGTAGCAGTTGCTTCGCCCTTAACCTTCAAATGCATTTTGCCCGGTTTACCAGCTTTATTGCGAACAACAATATGCTTTATATTGAGAACCAATTGCATAGCATCTTCAACAACACCATGCTACTGCTGAAAATTCATTGTTGACGTTCTTAATAATAACAGAAGTAACAGCAGAACCTTCTACCGCCCCTAATAACACACGTCGAATAGCATTACCAAGCGTAATACCAAAACCTGGTTCTAACGGTTGAGCAACCAACTCGCCATATGAATCGGTTAAGGTTTTTTTATTCCACGTTAAACGGGGAATAGTTAATGGTCTATACTCCTTATTTCTTTCCATCAAACCTCCTGGATCCCAAGCAAAAAAGTCATGTTTTTAATCCTTAGCACTCAAAATTACTTAGAATACAACTCAACAATCAAATGCTCTTCAATTGGCACTTGAATATCTGATCGAACTGGAGCACGCAATACTTTACCTTTACGCGTCTTTTTTATCAAGTTCCAACCATTCAGGAACTTTAATACCAATTTTAAGACGCTTATCAACTACTTGCTCAAGAAAAGCAGTTTTTTGTCAACACTTTGCATCAAACGTAATTACATCATTGCTCAGAAACAGATATGACGGTGAGTATACTTTCTTACCATTAACTATCACATGCCCATGAACAATCAATTTGGCGTGCTTGAGCACGTGATGTTGCCAAATTTAAGACGATACACCGCATTATCTAATCGACGTTCAAGCATGCTCAAGAGCAATTCGCCCGGTAGCACCTTCATGACTTTTAATAGCAATACCAAAGAAGCGTCTAAATTGCTTTTCACGCATTCCATACATTTCTTTAACTTTTTGCTTTTCCTGCAACTGTTTACCATATTCAGAAATTTCTTTTTACTCGCACGTTTCTCCGTGTTGTTCTTCCGGATTATCGTGGATTGCGATCAGTTAATTTTTTATCAAAAGCTTCCATAATAACCTATACATTAATTCACGGTTAGATATTAATATCACCATTTAGTTATACACGACGTTTCTTCGCAGCGCGACATCCATTATGAGGTAACGGAGTTACATCTCGCAATACGGAAACATTCATACCAGCTGAGTGCAATGCACGCACTACTGAATCACGTCCAGAACCTGGGCCTTGCAAGTTAACTTCAACGTTTTTAATACCCATGGTTGCCATTTCTTTAGCCAGGGTAGTTGCAATTTGAGCAGCTGCAAAAGGAGTTCCTTTACGAGACCCTTTAAATCCTGCCTTACCAGCGCTACCTCTTAATAACACATCACCATCAGTTGTAGTAACTGAAACCATCGTATTATTAAAAGTTGATTTTACATGCACAATCGCCGAATCAACATGTCTTTTGATTTTTTTGGTTTTCTTTTTGTATGCCATTCTGTCCTTTACCGCAAATCAATACTTTACGTAGTACAATAACTAATAACTATTTTCCACCACAACAACAAAAAGGGAACGTGCTGTTTGTTACCATCACGTTCCACAACTAATTATTATTTCTTAGTTACTTTTTTCTTCAATGCAACTGGTTGCTTCTTAGGACCTTTACGTGTTCGCGCATTTGTTTTAGTACGTTGACCACGCACCGGAAAACCTTTTTTATGCCGAATACCACGATAGTGCCAATTTCTTGCAAACGGCTAATATTCTGGCGCATTTCTTTACGAAGCTCACCTTCAACAACATAATTTTTAGAAATTTCTTGTTGAATAACTGCAACTTCCGCATCGGTCAGATCTTTGACGCGAATGTCAAAATGTACACCGACTTTAGTCAAAATGTCTTGAGCAGCCTTTAAACCAATACCATAAATATACGGGAGTGCATACTCAATTCGTTTATTATGTGGTAAATTTACACCTTCTATACTTGCCATATCCGTATCCTTACCCTTGTCGTTGTTTATGTCTTGGATTTTTATCACAAATTACCCTCACAACGCCCTTACGCTTAATAATACGTACAATCTTTACAAATCTTTTTAACCGATGTCCGCACTTTCATGGTGCCGTTCCTTTATACGTCTCTTTTAAAAAACCGACAATATTTATTAATCTTTATACCTTAACACTATTCTTCCACGGGTCAAATCATAAGGCGAAAGCTCTAAAGCTACACGATCACCTGGTAAAATTCGAATATAGTGCATACGCATCTTGCCAGATACATGCCCCAAAACAACATGACCACCTTCAATTTCAACTCTAAACATTGCATTTGGCAATGTTTCTTTCACTATTCCATCAACTTTAATCACATCTTCTTTTTGCTTCATAATAGCAAAATCCTTCCACCATTATTGAGCTTGAATACTACGTGTTATTACTTGTGGACCATCATTAGTTATTACAACGGTATCCTCAATGTGAACTGCCATGCTTTTATCTACCGTTTTTGCAGTCCAGCGATCTTTGGTTATATACACATCATAATTTCCCATAGTTACCATTGGTTCTATAGCTAAAGCCATTCCATGTTGCAGAATTGGACCTTGGCCCGGTTTGCCATAATTAAGCACTTCTGGATCTTCATGCATTTGCTTTCCGATTCCATGTCCCGCAAAATCACGAACAACCCCAAACCCATGAGCTTCGATTTCCTGCTGAATTGCAGCAGAAATATCAGAAAGTCTATTACCAACTACCGCTTTTGAAATACCTTTTGCTAATGCCTGTTGTGTTACTTCTACCAATTTTTTTAATTGAGCGGGCATCTGACTTTCAGCGCCTACAAAAAAAACACGTGCCATATCAGCGCAATAACCACGCCAAGAAGCACAAACGTCCACTTTAACCAAATCACCGTTATTCAATTTCTTGGCAGCAAGAGGAACTCCGTGAACAACTTCGTCATTTACAGACACGCAACTTACATGGGGGTACCCTCGGTAGCCCTTCATTTTGGACACCAAACCCTTAGCACGCAGTTGCTGTTCAATCCAACTATCTAACTCCAAAGTACTAATACCAGGAGTTATCATTGATGAAATCTCATCAAAAATAGATGAAAGAAGCTTTCCAGCCTCTTGCATCTTGCGAATAGAATCTTTATTTTTGATGACTATCATACACCAATTATCCGTTTAAATTCTTCAAATACTTGTTCTAAAGGCGCATTTACATTTAACTCGTTTATCATTTGGCCCATACTGCGATAAAAATCTAGTAATGCCTGTTCATGCTTATAATAGGTGTTCAGTCTTTCACCAATCGCAGACGGTTCATCATCTTTGCGTCTAACCAACTGCATAGTGCAACGATCACAAATCATATGTTGTTTTGGTGCCAAAACAGACCCAGAAACATAAGAATATACCGCCTGACAGTTATTGTCCTGGCAAATATATCGCGAACTGAGTCGTTCAATCACCACTTCATCTGGAATGACAAGGCGAATTACCCAGAATCTAACCCCCTGCAGCATTTGCTCCCCAAGTTCCGCAAGTGCTTGCGCTTGGGGAACGGTCCGTGGAGTGCCATCAAGAATTACCCTTTGGTATGACCCCTGCTGACCCTCAAACCAATCAACAACCATGCTAACAATAAGCTTATCTGAAACTAGTTTACCAGATTTAATCGCAAAATCTATCTCTTTGCCTATCTGCGTCTGCTCATTTATATGCTTCCGGCAAAGATTCCCGGTAGAAAGATGTACCCACCCGAGCTCTTGGCAGCACCGTTGGGATATGGATCCTTTGCCAGCCCCTGGAGGACCAACAAAGATTATGACATCTCCTTGTTTCAACGCGAGCTCCTTCCCTTCATACGCCCAGAAGACAAAAATCCTTCATATCTATGTTCAATAAGATACGATTCCAGTTGAGCACCCACTTCTAATGCAACCCCAACCATAATAAGCAAAGAAGTACCGCTCATAAGCGTTGATAAGGTCACCGTGGAAGAAAAGACAGACAAAATAATGTTAGGTAAAATTGCCAATGCCGCTAAATAAATAGCACCCACTAATACAATACGATTAAGTAAATAGGCAAAAAATTCAGAAGTTTTCTTACCGGGACGAATTCCAGGTATAAAACCACCACCCTTTTTAATATTTTCCGCCAACTCATCAGGATTGAATACCAATGCAGTGTAAAAATAAGCAAAAAAGACAATTAAGAAGAAATCAAAGACATTATACATTAGCCCACCGCGCGTCATACTGTCAGAAAACCAACGTAAAACCGCAAAACGCGTAGCCAACAAAGAGGCTATAAAAATAGGAATACGCAACACTGCTTGTGAAAAAATAACCGGCATTACCCCTGCAGTATTAATCTTGAAGGGTATATACGTACTTTGCCCGCCATACATGCGCTGACCCACAACACGGCGCGCATACTGCACAGGGATCTTACGCTCACCACGTTCAAGGAACACAATGCATGCCGCTATAGCTATAAAAATTAACAATAAAAGAATGGCATAGAATGGATCCATAAGCCCTTCTTGTACCGCCGATATGGTCTTAATAACGTCATCCGGCAAACGGGATACAATACCAGCAAAGATTATCATTGAGCTGCCATTACCTATGCCGAACAATGAAATTTGCTCACCCAACCACATGACTATCATAGAGCCAACGGTTAAGGAAAGCATAAACATAAGACGGAATGACCAACCCGGATCAATAACAAGATTATAACGTTCCATCAATATGGCCATACCAAAGCTCTGCAAAATTGCTACGCCAAGCGTTAAATACCGCGTATATTGATTAATAACTTTACGACCGTATTCACCCTCTTTTGCTAACAACTCCAAAGATGGAATAGAAAGGGTCAACATTTGCATCATAATAGATGCAGTGATGTAGGGCCCAATTCCCTGCGCAAATAACATACCCTGACTAAGGCTACCTCCAGAAAACATGTCAAAGTATTTTAATAATCCGCCAAGATTTGTACTATCCATGATTTGCTTCAATTTTTCGATATCCAATCCAATAACTGGAATATGGTTACCAAATCTGAATATTACCAAAACACCAAGCGTAAAAAGAACCTTTTTACGCAATTCAGTAATAGAAAAAATGTTAAGAAAATTCTTAAGTAAGATCACTCCCGTACCTCTCCTACGCTATGAGCTGAACTTTCCCGCCTGCATTCTCAATTGCTGATATAGCTGATTGACTAAATCGATCTGCAGTAACTACTAATTGCTTCTTTAATGTGCCATTTCCCAAAACCTTCAGAAGTAAGTTTTTCTTACTCTTGGCAGCTTTAATAACACCTTTTTCAATCAAAAATTCCTTCGTAACTTCTTGACCATCTTGACATATTTCATTCAACTGACCAAGGTTTACAATGCAGATTTCTGGTTGGAACATATAGTTATTAAATCCACGTTTTGGCAAACGACGGTAAATAGGCATTTGACCGCCTTCAAATCCAACACGCACTTGTCCACTGGTACGAGCCTTTTGACCCTTATTACCACGGCCAGAAGTGCCACCACGATCGCCACCACGACCAATTCGTTTACGTTTTTTTACTAACGGCGTCAATTTCTCTAAGGTAAACATCTTTAGCCCTTTACGATCTCTTTAATTGATTTGCCACGCAATTTTGATATTTGCTCTGCTGATCTCATTTGCGCCAAGGCATTAAGCGCTGCTTTTGCCACATTTTGGCTATTTGATGAACCCAATGCTTTGGTTAAAGCATCTTCAACTCCTGCAGCATCTAAAATAGCACGAACCGCACCACCTGCAATGTTACCAGTACCTTTAGAAGCCGGACGCATAATTACTAAACTAGAACCATGACGACCTTTAGACTCATAAGGCAAGGTTGTTCCACGTAAAGTGATAGTGATCATGTTTTTGCGAGCACGGTTAGTAGCCTTTGCAATAGCAGAAGAAACTTCTTTGCTCTTGCCCAAAGCAATACCTACTTTACCTTTTTTATCACCAGAGACTACAAAAGCTGAAAAAGAAAATCTTTTGCCACCTTTTGTAACTTTTGTAACTCTTCGCACGCTTACTACGTGATCAACAAATGATTCTTTTGAATCTTTATTAAAATCTTTTTCTCTATGTTCTGCCATATCGCTATCCTAATTACACAATAAACGCTGTTAAATGCTTAGTCCCGTTTCACGCAAACCGTCAACAAGCGCCTTAATTCTTCCGTGATACAAATATGAACCACGATCAAAGACAGCAACTTGAATTCCTTTTTCTTTCATGCGTTTTGCCAGCTCAACGCCAACCGCATGGGCAACAGCTTTCTTGTCACCTTTCTTTACCTTAACTTCAAGTGACGAACAACTCACCACTGTGTTACTGGTTGCGTCATCTATAACCTGAGCATAGATCTGCTTTAAACTTCTGAATACAGAAACGCGTGGCAAAACCGTGTCACGCTTAATTCTTTGACGCACTCTAAAAGCACGGCGTTCCGCACGCAATCTATCTTTTCTATTTACTGCCACTGTTCGACCTCGTTAATTATGCTTTAGTTTTTCCAGCTTTACGAATAATTTCTTCCGTCGCTAGTTTGATACCTGTGCCTTTGTAAGGCTCAGGAAGTCTTAATGAGCGCACTTTACTGCACACATGTCCTACCAACTCACGATCAGCAGACTTAAACGTCAACTTTTGACCGGTTTTATCAATAACAACGGAAACTCCCTTTGGCATCTCAAAATCAATTTTATGAGTATAACCCAAGGAGAATACAAGTTTAGCACCAGATTGCGCTGCCTTGAATCCTAATCCATTAATTTCAATATTTTTTTCAAATTCTTGCCCCGCCCCTTTTATCGCATTAGATAATAGAGCTCTATGCAAGCCCCAAATGCGATTTAGCTCACGAGTATTTTTTGGTGCATTCTTTTGTTGCACGTCAGGCTTAATGTACAGACTGCCACCTTCAACAACTGGCTTAAGGCCCGCAGGCAACACATAAGTTCCTGAAGCCTTTGGTCCCTTGTAAAGAACATCTTGGCCCTTTACTTCAACCTGTATTCCATTAAGATCAATCGATTTTCTGCCAATTTTAGACATAGCGTTACCCTAATTTACCAGACGGTGCAAATGATTTCACCGCCAACACCAATTTGTTTTGCTTTTTTATGAGAAAGTAGGCCGCGATCAGTCGTTAAAATAGAAAGACCAAGTCCACCAATTACTGGTTTAATAGTATCTCTACCATTATAAAGGCGGCGACTTGGTTTACTAACACGTGTAATTTCGTGAATAACCGATTCGTTGTCAACATACTTTAATACAACCTTAAGCGCTTTCAAAGGCGCCTCTTCTTGCGATACTACCTGAACATTACGAATGAAACCTTCTTCAAGCAAAATGTTAGCTATCGCATGCTTCATTTTTGAATATGGAGCTACAACAAATGGCTTACCAATCATTGTTCCATTTCTAATAATAGTTAAAAAATCGCCTATTGAATCAATTGACATTAGATCATTCCTCTAGAGATGAGTTACCAACTCGTTTTTCTTACGCCAGGCAGCATTCCTACAAGCGCATTTTTTCTAAAACACATACGACACATTTGGAAGATGCGCATGAATGCTCGTGGCCTGCCACATAATTGGCACCGATTACGGGCCCTTACTCCAAACTTTGGAGTTTTATTTGCTTTTTCTATTAATGCCTTTCTGGCCATTGTTAATTCCTCAATTACCAGTGATTTTTATTTACGAAACGGCATGCCAACTTCTCTTAGCAATACCGAAGCTTGTTCATCTGTTTCTGCAGAAGTATGAATGGTAATATTCATACCAAATGCTTTTTCGCTAACTTCATAATCCACTTCTGGAAAGATTGTCCACTCCTTAATTCCTAAGTTGTAGTTTCCTCTTCCATCTAGCTTACGAGGCACTCCCTGAAAATCACGAATTGCGGGCAATGCAAGAGTAACCAATTTATCTAAAAATTCGTACATCTTTTTGCGACGCAAAGTAACTTTAACACCAATAGGCATACCTTCACGCAACTTAAAGCCTGCAATTGACTTGCGAGCTAGAGTTCTAACAGGTTTTTGTCCTGCTATTACGCCAACTACCTTTAACACGTGTTGAATAGCTTTACTATCACTAGCCGCTTCTTTTATTCCGACGTTTAATACCACTTTGGATATACGTGGAATCTGCATGATATTCTCTACACCAAGTTCTTTTTGCAACTTAGGTCTAATATCATTCTCATAGCGTTTCTCTAAGCGAGGCTTTTCCATTATTGTCTTTCCCGTACGTAAATACTTACGCTAAAAAATCTCTTTACAACGATTACATGTGCGAGCGTTTCTGCCAGAAACTGACTTAACATTCACGCGACAGGGCTTATTGCAACTGGTGCAAACAGGCATAACTTTTGCTAAATCAATCAAAGACTCTTCTTTTTTAATGCCGGCTTGTTCACCTGCACGTCGAGCTTTTTGATGTTTGGTTGAAATCGCAACACCCTCAACTACTACTTTATCTTTTTTAGGGAAAATTTCAATGACAGATCCGCGTTTGCCCTTGTCTTTTCCGGCAATTACAACAACACTGTCTTTTTTCTTAATTCTGGCTACCATAGGACCTCCTTATAATACTTCTGGCGCTAAAGATGCAATTTTACCATAGCCAAGGCTTTTAAGCTCTCTAGCTAAAGGACCGAATATACGGGTACCTATTGGTTCGCCTGTTTTATCATCAATAATAACCGCCGCATTTTCATTAAATCTAATATAACTGCCATCATCGCGACGAAATTCTTTTGCTGTACGCACTATTACCGCTGTGACGACCTGACTTTTCTTAATAGTTCCCCCAGGAATTGCTTTCTTAACGGCACATTTAATGCGATCACCTATGCGAGCATAGCGCTTTCTTGTGCCACCAATAATATGGATGCACTGCATTAATTTGGCTCCGGAATTGTCAGCAACAATGAGGTAACTCTGTTTTTGAATCATATGATTACCCTATGTACCTTAACGAGATTGAGGTTGAACAACGCGAGCCAGATACATATATTTGGTTTTTGAAAGATGTCTGCCTTCATAAAATTCGACGACATCACCAATTTTTGCAATCCCTTGCTCATCGTGCACTTTGTACTTTTTAGAAGTACGAATAATTTTTTGAAAAACTGGATGCTTATAGAGACGGGAAGTTTTCACAACAATGGTTTTATCCATTTTGTCAGAAACAACCTGACCACTATATATTTTTTTATCTTTATTTTCGCTTACCTGCATTGTATCTAACCTTTAACTTTGTATATTTTGCTTTTGGTTAATATACGTCATTACCCGCGCAATATCTGCACGCAGCTTCTTAAATTGTGAGTTATCTTTAATATGGGCAGTCAACGCACCCAACCGCAAACTAAAGAGATTTCTACGCATCCCATTTAATTTTTCTTGCAGTTGTGCAACATTCATTTGCGCCAACTCTTCTTTTGCTTTATTTATTTTCATAGTTTAACTCACTAGTTATTCGGCTGCCTCAGCCTGTTTTTTTACAAATCGAGTTTTGATAGGCAATTTATAAGCAGCCTTGGTCAATGCCATACGCGCAGTCAATTCATCAACTCCGGCGATTTCACATAAAATACGTTCACGCTTCACAACGCACACCCAACCTTCTACACCACCCTTACCTTTACCCATACGTGTTTCAGCAGGTTTCTTGGTTAACGGTTTATCAGGAAAAATGCGCAAAAACATGCGACCGGTTTTTTTCATATGACGAGCCATAGTAACGCGCATAGATTCAATTTGCTGCGCCGTTACCCATGCAGGTTCTACCGCCTGAAGGCCATATTCGCCAAACTCAAGCTCACGAGCTCCTTTGGAACGCCCTTTCATCCGCCCGCGTTGCTGCTTTTCTAAATTTAGTTTTTTTTGGACATCAACATGGTAATAATCTTTCGTTACGAATATCTAATATTCTGATATTCACCTTTGTAAATCCACACCTTGACACCAATTACACCATACGTTGTATGAGCCTCAGCAAACCCATAATCTATTTCAGAACGTAACGTATGAAGCGGTAAGGAACCAACACGAACTATTTCTGCACGTGCAATTTCGGCTCCATTTAATCGACCTGCGCAACGGATCTTAACACCCTTTGCTCCACTACGCATTGCAGTTGTAATTGCTTGTTTCATAGAACGCTTAAAACTTTCACGACGCTCTAATTTTTTTGCAATCGCTTGAGCAATAAGCATTGGATCAATTTCTGGCTTTTTAACTTCTTGAACAGAAACTTCCACACTTGCTTTGCCAATAATTTTAGCAAGTTGATTACGCAACTTTTCTATTTCTTGTCCCTTTTTGCCAATAACAACGCCAGGACGACCAGAGTGAAGTATTACGCGAACACTGTCACCTGCTTTTTCAATTTCAATACGTGCAATTTCTGCACTATCTAAATTCTTTTTTATAAAATTTCTAATTTTAATATCTTCAAGTGAGCTTTTACCATAATTTCTACCCACTGCATACCAGCGAGCATCCCAATCACGATAAACACCAACTCTAAACCCTATTGGGTGAACCTTTTGTCCCACGCTTATACCTCTTTCTTAACCGCCGGTTCTAAAATAATACTTAAATGACTAAACCGTTTTCTTTGGACATTTGCACGTCCCTGAGCACCCGGCTTAAAATAGCGAAAAATTGGCCCTTGGTCTACACGAAGTTCTTTAATGACAAGCTCTTTAGCTTCCATATTTGAAAGACTCTTCGCATTTGCAGCAGCAGATTCGACCAATTTTGTCATAGGAACTGATTTACGAACCCGAGTGGTCGCAAGCCAGTTAAGCGCGTACTGAACATTTTTTCCGCGCACTACATCAGCTAATGGCCGTAATTTATACGGCGAATGCCTAACATATCGTGCTTTTGAAACAAACTGCATCACCAAAACCTCAACTCATGCGTTAAATTATGTATTTTCTTCTAAAAAACGTCTATTTCTACACGTTTAGTCTATCTAAACTTCTACAAACTGGCAATATGGGTTTCTAACTAGCTGGAGCTTCTGCACCAGATTTTCTTTGCCCACTATGCATTCTGAATGTACGGGTAGGTGCAAACTCACCCAAATAATGGCCTACCATGTTTTCCGTAATAAACACAGAGAGAAACTTTTTGCCATTATGTACCGCAATTGTAAGCCCCACAAATTCAGGGATTACCATACTGCGACGTGACCATGTTTTAATGGCTTCACGTTTGTTGCTTGCTTTGACCTTACGGACTTTTTCTAGCAAGCTTTCTTGTACATAAGGACCTTTTTTGCAGACCTTGCCATATGTATACCTTCTTAGCTTTAACAATTCAATACATGAATACTTACTTACGACGGCGAATAATCAAATGACTTTCTGCGACGACGTGTTCTAGTACCCTTACATCCTTTACCCCATGGAGACATTGGGTGAGAACCGGATTTAGAACGGCCTTCACCACCACCATGCGGGTGATCAACTGGGTTCATTGCCATACCACGTACCGACGGTCTAAAACCACGATGGCGAGTACGACCTGCTTTACCCCATGACAATATTCTTATAATCCGCATTGCCTAAAACACCTACTGTAGCCCAGCAATTTAGCAATACCATACGAATTTCACCAGATGGCATCTTAAGAGTAATATAATCATCACCCTTACTCATAATCTGAACTGAAGTACCTGCGCTGCGAGCAAATGTTCCACCTGAATCCCGGTCTAATTTCAACATTATGCACCATAAACCCAAGTGGAATATTTGCCAATGGCAATGCAATTTCCTACTTTAGCTTCAGCACTTTCACCAGCAATAATCATATCATTAACGGCTAAACCATTTGGTAATAACATATACTTTTTAGCAGCCATTCAAATAAGAAACTAATCCAAGACGAACGTTTCTATTTGGATCATACTCAACTGCAACAATTTTTCCAGGTACATCACGTTCAGTACGAGCAAAATCTACCATACGATATTTTCTTGCCGCACCGCCACCACGATGACTTACGGTAATTCTACCGTATGCATTTCTGCCATTTGTTCGTTTTAAACCAAAAACCAAACCCTTTTCAGGTTTCTTTTTAGTTATATCACTGGAAGTAATATAGGTCTGAAATCGTAAAGACGGATTTCTTGGTTTTCTTCTTATTATAGCCATGTCATAAATCTCCGCGCGTTATGCTGATTGAGCAGTATCAGAACTAGGTGCAACTTCAGTTTGCTCAAACAGATTTAATGAATGCCCTTCCGCCAAGGTTACATAAGCAATTTTGCGAATGCGTATTGATGGTAAAGCATTAAAACGTCGTGATACACTACGCGCGTTAATCTCTTTACGATTTAACGTACGAACCGTTTCAACTTCTACATTAAACAGTTTTTTTAAGGCATCACGAATTAATGGTTTGTTTGCTTTTGGATGCACTTCGAGTACCAACTGTTGTTGTTTTTGATTAAGCTTATACGCTTTGTCAGAAACAATCTTACCTTTGATAATATCGTATACTGTTAACTCCATTTTGACACCATATCTTTAAACTGGTTTAAGTCTTTATGCAACACAAGTACGCGTTCACCACGTGCCAAGTTATATGCATTCACCTGATCAAAAAAAACAATGTTCACATTTGGAATATTGATGAATGAAGCATACGTCATTTGATCATACGGAGATAACAACAATACTACACGATTATCAATGATCCCAGCTTGTTTTAAGGCTGCAGCTGCTAAAGACGTTTTTGGACGATCTCCTTGCAAGCTCCAATCAGCAACAATAACTCTATCATTAGTGAGTAAATTATTCATCATGCTCAACAAGACTTGTTTTTTCTTTTCCGTTTGCATAGATAACACTCTAGTACGCTCTTGCGGACCAAACGATACACCACCACCACGCCATAGCGGGGATCTTGGTGAACCGGAACGAGCACGTCCCGTACCTTTTTGCTTCCACGGTTTTTTATTTGAACGGGAAATAACATCTCCACGTCCCTTACATGCTACTGTTCCTTGACGCCAATTTTGCAACAATACGCGCACCCAAACAGAAAACTCTTTATCAAGTTTTGTCTTTGGTAAAGCTCCGGATTCTTTAATATGCTGCAATAATTCCGCAGTTGCTTGGACTGTGCTGGTTGCTGGCGTTGATTTTTTTTCTTTTCGATTAGTCATTGCTTAACCTATTACGCCTTGATTGTCTTGCGAATAAATACCAAAGATCCTGCATGTCCTGGTACAGCCCCTTTGATAAACAACAGTTGAGCATTACCTTCCGTTTTTACTAACGCAAGATTTCTCACTGCACAACGAACGTTACCCATATGACCAGCCATTCGCTTACCTTTAATAACGCGTCCTTGCTTTCTCATATGACTAATGGAACCCGATCTTCTACCCATGGTACTACCGTGACTTTTTGGTGCACCACCAAAACCATGACGTTTATAAACACCGGCAAATCCACGACCACGAGACGTACCAAATACATCTACGCCGTCACCTTCTGCCAATATTGATTGAATATCGACCGGTTTACCCAATTCAATACCTTCTATTTTGGCATTTAATCTAACTTCTCTAAGTGCACTAAAGAATTTACGAGAGTTAGTTAGCCATTCTGGCACAAATTGAGCATCACTATAGCGATCGCGCAAGTGACCCATTTGAATTGCTTCATACCCGTCACGTTCTGTAGTACGAATTTTAGTTACAACCCAGTTTGCAACATTAATTGCAGTAACAGGCACAACTTTATCGCCTACGAACAATTGGGTCATCCCAACTTTTTTTCCCCAGACTCCTGATATCATGAGACAATCTTCCTTCCGTTACCTAATTTCCACGTCAACGCCGGAAGAGATGCTCAACTTCATTAGGGCGTCCATAGTTTTATCTGATGGTGAGACAATATCTAATATGCGTTTATGGGTAACAAGTTCAAATTGCTCCCGAGATTTTTTATCAATATGGGGTGAACGCAACACCGTAAAACAACGCTTTTTATTTGGAAGAGGAACAGGTCCCATCAACTGGGCACCTGTTCTTTTCGCAGTCAACACAATTTGTTTCACTGCTTTATCCAGCAAGCGGTGATCATATGATTTCAATTTTAAGCGTATTCGCTGTTTTTTCATCATAGCCTGCTTTGTATGTTTAATCTAAAATCTGAATAATAACACCTGAACCAACCGTTCTGCCACCTTCACGGATTGCAAAACGCAAGTCTTTTTCCATAGCAATAGGTGAAATTAATTCTACACTAATTTCCACGTTATCACCTGGCATAACCATTTCACGTCCCGCTGGCAAGGTTACAACACCCGTTACGTCAGTAGTACGGAAATAGAATTGTGGTTTATAACCAGTAAAGAATGGACTGTGACGTCCGCCTTCATCTTTACTTAAGATGTAAGCTTTGCACGGAATTTTCTATGCGGCTTAATAGTTCCCGGTTTAGCGGCAACCATACCACGTTCAATTTCTTCTTTCTTGATACCACGCATTAAAAGACCAACGTTATCACCAGCCTGAGCTTCGTTCATTGTTTTTCTGAACATTTCAACACCGGTAACAATAGTCTTTTTAGTATCGCCAAAGCCAACGATTTCAATTTCATCGCCAACTTTAACTTTACCTGTTTCAATACGTCCAGTAGCTACAGTACCACGACCGGAAATAGAGAAAACACCTTCAATTGGCATTGCAAATGGTTTATCAATTTCACGAACTGGATCTGGAATGTAATTATCAATTGCATCCATTAAACGATCAATTGACTTTACACCAATTTCTGAATCTTCGCCTTCTAAGGCTTTTAATGCTGAACCACGAATAACTGGAATGGTATCACCAGGGAAATTGTACTTTTTAAGTAAATCTCTGATTTCTTCTTCCACCATGTCGACCATATCTGGGTCATCTACCATGTCAACTTTATTAAGGAAGACAACTAATGCAGGAACGTTTACGTTACGAGCCAATACGATGTGTTCACGAGTTTGAGGCATAGCACCATCCACTGCAGACACCACCAAAATTGCGCCGTCCATCTGTGCCGCACCAGTGATCATGTTTTTAACATAGTCAGCGTGACCTGGGCAGTCGATATGTGCATAGTGACGTTTTGCAGTTTCATATTCTACGTGAGACGTAGAAATAGTAATACCACGTTCTTTTTCTTCTGGCGCTTTATCAATTTGATCAAAAGGAATAGCTGTCGCTTGACCTTTAGATGCTTGACGATTTGTAATGGCAGCGGTCAACGTTGTTTTACCGTGATCCACGTGCCCGATTGTTCCAACGTTAACGTGAGGTTTCGTTCGTTGAAAAACACTCCTAGCCATGATTAATTCTCCTACGATTTAAAATAATAAGCACTTTTTCTATTTCTTTTTATCTGCTATTGATTCTTGAATGTTTTTTGGCACTTCGCGATAACATTCAAATTCCATAGTATATGCTGCACGACCCTTACTCATTGAGCGTAAGTCTGTAGCATAGCCAAACATCTCTCCTAATGGTACTTCTGCGGTAATTTCATGCTTGCCGCCCGAAGATGATTCCATACCAAGTATTCTGCCACGACGTCCATTAAGATCGCCCATAACATCACCCATGTATTCTTCAGGAGTTTCTGCAACAACCTTCATAATTGGTTCCAACAATACCGGAGATGCTTTAGCCATTGCAGCTTTAAAAGCCATAGACCCAGCAATTTTGAAAGCCATTTCTGAAGAGTCTACATCATGGTATGAACCATCGAATAAGGTCGCACGGCAATCCACAACAGGATAACCACCCAAGATGCCAGAATTTAAAGATTCACGAATACCTTTTTCTATGCCAGGAATAAATTCACGAGGAATTAATCCGCCAACAACCTTATCTTGGAATTCAAAGCCTTTACCGCGCTCTAATGGTTCAAGTTTAATCCAAACGTGACCATATTGACCGCGACCACCAGTTTGCTTAATATATTTACCTTCAGCTTCTGAGGATGACTGAATAGTTTCTTTATACGCAACTTCTGGCTTACCCTGGATTACTTCCACTTTATGAGTTCTGCGCAAGATATCAACTACGATTTCTAAGTGCAACTCACCCATACCTTCAATGATGGTTTGACCCGTTTCTTCATTAAATGAAAATCTAAATGAAGGATCTTCTTGCATCATTTTACGTAAGGAAATACCCATTTTTTCATAGTCAGCCTTAGATTTTGGCTCAACTGACATAGCAATAACTGGAGTTGGCACGGTAATAGACTCTAACAATGCAATACTGTTTTCTTCACACAATGTGTCACCAGTACAAACATCTTTTAAGCCCACAATCGCAACTATATCACCAGCATGTGCTGAACTTATTTCTTCACGTTTATTTGCGTGCATTTTAAGCAGACGACTTACTCGTTCTTGATTACCAGTACGCGCATTATAAATATAAGAGCCGGATTTTAAACTGCCCGAATAAATACGCGTAAAAGTTAAACTACCAACAAACGGATCAGTCATAATTTTAAATGCCAAAGCATAAAATTTACCATTTGGATCTGGCGTAATTTCTACTTTTTTATCAGAATTTGGAATCATACCCATTAATGGTGGTACGTCCAAGGGAGATGGTAAATAATCCACAACTCCATCCAAAACTAACTGCACACCCTTATTTTTAAAGGCTGTTCCACAAAATGCTGGAGTTACCTTTTGAAGAATAGTTCCTTTACGCAACCCTACCTTAATTTCTTCAGTAGTAATTTCTTCTTCATTTAAAAATTTATCTGCAAGCGCATCATCAAAGTTTGAAGCGGCTTCAATTAACTTAACGCGCAACTCTGCAACTTTGGGAGCATATTCAGCTGGCACTTCTGACCAGGTAATTATTTCACCCATTTGACCAGAAAAGGTTGCCATCTTATTTGAAAGAACGTCAATGATACCATTAAAATCTTCTGCTTGCCCAACTGGAATTTGCATTGCAACCGCATTAGCACGCAACTTGTCATTAATGTCATCAAGAACTTCTTTGAAATCTGCCCCAGTACGATCCATTTTGTTTGCAAAAATAATTCGAGGAACTTTGTAACGATTAGCTTGGCGCCACACCGTTTCTGATTGTGGCTGTACACCATCAACACCTGAAAACACTGCAACCATGCCATCAAGCACACGCAGCGAACGCTCTACTTCAATAGTAAAATCAACGTGACCAGGCGTATCGATAATATTAATCTGATGATCTTTCCAGAAACAGGTTGTCGCAGCAGAGGTAATGGTAATACCACGCTCACGCTCTTGCTCCATCCAGTCCATAGTTGCTTCACCTTCATGCACCTCACCAATTTTATGAGAAACACCGGTGTAAAATAAGATACGTTCAGTTACGGTAGTTTTGCCCGCATCAATGTGCGCTGCAATACCTATATTTCTATATCGATCGTAATGGAATACTCATAAACTCCCCTTATTACCAAGCATAATGTGAGAATGCGCGGTTTGCTTCTGCCATACGCTGCACATCTGACTTCTTTTTAACAGCTCCACCACGACCTTCAACAACGTCAAAAAGCTCTTTAACAATGCGATCGCTCATGGTTTTGTCTGTACGATCCGATGCAGCTGCTATTAACCAACGCAATGCCAAAGAATGAGCTCTACGTTGAGGAACTTCTACCGGAATTTGATACACACTACCACCAACACGACGAGGACGTACCTCTACTTGTGGAACTAATTGATCAATGGCTTTATTAAACAACTCAAAGGCTTTCTTTTCGTCGTTATTAAGCTTTTTAGCCATTAAATCAAATGCATCATAAATAATTGCGCGAGCAATACTTTTTTTGCCTCGCTTCATGAGAATATTAATAAATTTTTGAACCAATTGCGATTGAAAGCGTGTATCAACACCAATATCTCTCGCTTCGATTTTACGTTGACGCCTTGGCATACTTTAATCCTTTATTTCGACTGTTTTGGACGCTTAGCGCCATACAGCGAACGACCTTGTTTTCTCTTTTCTACCCCTGCAGTATCCAATGTACCGCGCACAATATGATATTTAACACCAGGTAAATCTTTTACACGACCACCACGTACTAATACTACAGAGTGTTCTTGTAAATTATGGCCTTCACCTGGAATATAAGCAGTTACTTCAATGCCCGTTGATAACTTTACACGAGCCACTTTACGTAATGCTGAGTTAGGTTTTTTTGGAGTAGTAGTAAACACACGAGTACATACTCCACGTGCTTGCGGATTACCCTTGAGCGCAGAGCTCTTGGATTTCGCTTTAATCTTTATTCTTCCCTTACGACATAACTGATTAATCGTTGGCATTGTATACCATTCCTATTAGTTAAATAATAAACGTAACTTCGCTTATTTAATCACAAAACTGATTCAAAAATCTCGATTTTCTATCGCCTAAACTTCCAGAAGCTGAGCACTTATGGCTATCGAGCCGATTGGCTTTTGACGGGCAATATTACAGAGACACTCCCTGTTATTTTACCCTTTTTGTGAATTTTTTCAAGAAATATTACCCTAGACCTGTCTAATTAGTAATCAAGCACTCAAAACCGATCTTTTGCCCAATTGTAAAGCTTTCAAAAGAGCTTCCACAATACAAATAGCACATACTGACCTGCAATTGACATAGACTTATAACAGGAGACATGTTAAGGTATCAAGCAACAAAATTACCAATTTTTTCACGATTAAGGAGCCCATATGGATCTATTCGCACAGCTGTCAACAATTTCTTCTAACCTGTTTTTTGGAGTTTTAGCCATCTTAGGAATTGGCTTCCTTATTGGTTTTCATGAAATGGGGCACTTTCTCTTCTGTAAGCTCTTCAGAATCAGCACTCCCTCATTTTCCATTGGATTTGGCCCCAAACTGATTTCCCGTAAAATTGGTGAAACTGAATTTGCCATATCCGCCATTCCTTTGGGCGGCTATGTAGAGATTGCCGGATCTGCAGAGGTTGGTCAAGGAGAACAGAAAGAAGCTAACCGTTCCGATGAATTCTCTTTTGCTCATAAGCCCTATTATCAAAAATTGCTGGTGATGCTGGGGGGAATATTATTCAACCTACTTTTTGCTTATATGGCAATTGTTGGTCTTTTTATGGCAGGATTACCACCATCTCCATTCTTTGTAAGTCCTGTAATTCAAGAAGTTAAAGTTGATTCCCCTGCCGCTAAAGCAGGTCTTATGGCTGGAGACCGCATAACTGCCATAAATTCTAGTCCTATTGAAGGCGATAAACTAACCATAGAAAATAGAAGACAACTGTTACAACCCAATAAAGAAGTTACTATATCAATTGACCGTAACGGTACACCATTAGATTTCACCGTATTATTGGGGGCAAGAGAAGTTGCCGGAAAAACGATTGGCTACCTAGGGGCGGAAGATTTTGCAACTAAGGAACTTGCACCGCAATCCCTTGCTGAATCGCTTAAAAATGGCATCGCTTTAACCAACAAACTTATTACTGAAACCGTTAAAGGCTTTGCAAGCGTAATCAAAAAAAGAGATACAACAGGACTTGCGAGTCCCATAAAAATTATCTCTATGACTATGCAAGGGGCCGCTCAAGGATTAAAAGTATTCTTGCTCTTTATGGCAATAATTAGCGTAAGCCTTGCAGTCCTTAATCTTTTCCCACTACCAATACTTGATGGTGGTCAAATACTCTTTTATACCATTGAAGCGATCATTGGCAGAGAATTACCATTCAAAGTTAAGAATGCTATCCACATAACCTCTTGGCTTCTTATTATGGCATTAACACTCTATTTAATTGGCAGAGAGCTTATTCCTACCATGTCCCAATGGATAGCCACCTTAATTAACACCGTATCTGGAAAATAACTATAGAATCTTAATTATACGCAATAGAAAAGGGGCCTGTTTTTTAACAAGCCCCTTTTTATATTTAATAATTATTAACTAAATTAAACAGCGTGTGTTTCTGGCTGTTGAGCTATATGTGGATGCTCTGCACCAACATATACCTTTAATTTAGAAAAAACCTTCGCATTCAATTTATTCTTTGGAAGCATACCTTTTACTGCATGTTCCACTAATAAGGTTGGATCTTTTTTAAAGAGTTCACGAGCAGTAGTTGTTTTATACCCACCCATGTATCCAGTGTAGCGATCGTATTCTTTGCCTTCCCACTTATTACCGGTTAGCTCAATCTTATCAGCATTAATAACAACAACATAATCACCACAATCTGTGTGGGGAGTATAATGTGCTTTATCTTTACCACGGAGGATATCCGCTATTTGAGTGGCTAAACGACCAAGAACCTGCCCATTAGCATCAATCACGCGCCATTGGGGATTTCTATCTTCTTTTCTTAAGAAAAAGGCCTTATTCATTGACATAGTGAACCTTCGACGTAATTTTTATAGATTGTTTCTCTACGGATTATACTTAATAATCTATCTGTGTTTCTAATATAAAAGAAAGCTATCGTCTGGTCAAATTGAATGAAACAGAAATAACAACTTTTAATGATACAAACTGAAATATTGCTCTATTTTACCGCTCTTCTCCCCTACCCATTAATGAGTTTGTTCTGAAGATTTGCCCATTAAGCGCTCAACTTCATAACTGTCATTGTCATCACCAAACCCACCTTCTTGAACCGCATATTCAATTTCCCTTATGCTTTTAGGAATCATTGCACTTAAGCAATCAGCGCCCTTTTCGGTAATAAGGTAGTTGTCTTCTATGCGAATGCCAATTCCTTCTTGTGGAATATATATTCCCGGTTCAATGGTAATAACATCTCCCGGCGCCAACGGTTGCAAGTAATCACCAACATCATGCACATCTAATCCTAAAAAGTGCCCTATACCATGAGGGAAGTATTGATCATACCCCTTATTTTTTAAATAGGCTTTTGCAAGATGATTTAATGATTGTTGTGGAAATTGAGCATTAGAAAGCCACATGCCAGGCTTTGCAAGTCTAGCAATATATTCCTGCGTTTCTAGCACAATAGTATATAATTCCTTCTGACGTTTTGAAAAAGTACCTGAGGCAGGGTAGGTTCGCGTAATGTCTGCACAATAACCCATAACTTCTGCACCAATATCAACAACTATCAAGTCACCTGGCTTAATTTGGCGTTTGCTACCCATGTAATGCAGAATGGTACCATTTGATCCCGTAGCCACAACACTGGGGAAGGCTGCCCGAGCTAATAATGCAATATAGGTATGCTCTATTGCGGCTTTTACATCTGCCTCCAAAACATCGCCTTCTGCGATTGTGGCAATCGCCGCTTCTTGAGCTTGCTTTGTCACCAATATTGCATTAAGTAAAGCATCTAATTCATGAGCATCTTTAACACGGCGCATCTGAGCAACAAGATCAGAAATATCTGCAAATGCTCCCGCTAATCCTGGAAGCCAGTTACTAAAAGTATTCAACAGCAGACGTTGTTGGACATGCCCATGTTCATTATCAGGCGCAAGCACAAATAACTTACCCCCTTCTTTAACCATTAAATCTAAATCTGCAAGTAGATTTTTATAGGTTTCTTTCTTTGCAAACTTGTGAACCTGGTACCCCGAACAAGGATCACCTAACGCCATTACTAAGTCAGCTCCCAATTGCTCTGCATGCTCACTCGTAATATCAGCAGATTCTACCCATTGCTCTCTATTACCGGCAAATTCGGGTACGTAAAAAGTTGTTTTACCATTTAAATTAATTACTACAGCCATTGCCGGCTCATGGAGACCAGTGAAATAATAAAAAGAACTGTCCTGCTTAAATGGCATGCAGTCTTCTTCTACCCCTGCTAATAAAACAATAGCACCCTGTTTTATTTCGGGATATTTTTTTCTTACCAGCGCAAGCAAGTCATCTCTGCGTGCTGCATGAATGGAATAATCAGGCTGTGTTAAAGAATCAATTAATTCGTGCATTTCGTTCATTTTTTTAACCTATCATAATTCAATAATTAAAATGGCCTACGCTCAGAAAGAGCTTTAAACACCGTTAGTCTATCCATTGCTCCTAATGAAGAACCAACCGGTAATCCCCGCGCTAAACAAGAAATTACTAACTCTTTTCCCTTCAATTTGCTTGCAATAAATGCTGCCGTTGCTTCACCTTCTGGTGTTTGATTGGTTGCCAAAATGATCTCTTTAACCCCACGTTCAACACGCGCTATTAAAGGATTAATAGTTAGATCTTCTGGCCCAATTCCTTCTAACGGACAAATAGCGCCACCCAAAATATGGTATACGCCATTAAATCCCTGTGTTTTTTCTATAGCTAATGCGTCATACCACGCTTCTACTACACACACAATCTGCTGATCCCTGCGCTTGGAGCTGCACAGCACGCAGTCTCTAGCTTTTTCTCGCCAATAATAGCAAACATTGCAAGGAGTCAGTTGTTCTTTTGCTTTTAACAATAAAACACAAAACTGTTCTGCTTTATCTTTATCCATTGCTAAAAAATGTGATACCACTCGGTACAAGTTCTTAGACGCTAAAAATGGTACTTGCTGCAATGTATTAATAAATTGCTGTAATGATGGAGTACTTTCTAACATGGTAGTTATTACCCTCTAGTAACAAAACGCATCCCATAGGTTTGCGCAACACTCAATAACGTACTAACACAAATATACAATGCTAATCCTGCTGAAAAGTTAGCCGTTACTGCCCCAAAAATAAACGCCATAACTAATACAGACGTACGCTGTTGAGGCTCTGTAGTTGCCGCCTGACCAAGCATACCAACCGTTACCAATATCGGTAAAATATAATAGGGATCTTTTGCAGATAAATCTTTAATCCATAAGAATGGGGCTTGATACAGTTCAATAGAACTAGCTAATAATCTGCTTAATGCAATAAACATTGGGATCTGCAATAAGACCGGCAAACAACCTCCTAAACCGGGCAATCCATGCTTACGAATAATTTCTGCGCGTTCTTGCGCCAGCAGCTCGGGATCATTTTTATATTTTTGCTGGATATAGGCAAGCTTCTTTTGAACGTCCCCACGCTGCTTCATACTCTGTTCACTGCGAATAGTAAACGGCAATAGGATTAGCTTCATTAGAAAGGTTAATACTATTATAGCAAGACCGTAATTATGCAACCAAGAGTACAACCATTGCAAAATCTTAAGTAGAAGTTTAGCTATTGGAGCAAACCAACCAGAATAATCTAATGTTTGCTCTAAGCGAGGGTCAACCGCCTGTAACGCAGAAATTTCTTTTGGTCCAAAGAAAAATGAAATAGTCCACTGAGTTACTGTATCTACCGTTGGACCCTCTAACACAGACGCCAATTGCTTGCGTGTGTTAAACATATAATATGCTCGTTGCACAAAGTTATTACTATCACCAATCAACGCATGCACAAAATAACGATTGTCTGCCCCAAACAACGTTGGTTGGTACCACCCTTTATCAAGCTCTATAGCATCACTTTTAATCTTAGAGAATGCACCTTTAGAATCTACAATAACTCCAGAGACAACATCTTCATTTTCTAATGCAGGGACTACAGGAGCAGTATAGAAAATACGCGGTTGTAGATTAATTCCAGTAGCCACGGGGGAAATAGTTAATACCAGATCAATTTTGGGAAACTGTTTTGCAATTACAAAGGTTTTGCTTATAGTTGCCTGATCAGTTGAAGCCTGATACGTAATTTCTATAGTAAGATCATTTTCTTTCTTATCAACTAACTGATACACATATGGTGTTCTCTCTGCAAGAGCCACCAACATACATCTGGTTTCTCGCTGATTTTCATCTGGCGGGAACACGGTATCAATTTCTTGCATTCTTCCATTCAGGTTCCTAGTAAACCCAATCTGCTCTAGCGTACCACCCCGATTAGAGAAAGTTGCAGTACCCCAGGCCGTTTTTACCCCAGTTACTACCTCTTTAAACCCACTTAATTGGGTGTCAACAAAGTTAACTTCCGTATTAAGCGGCCGGCATTCTTGAGCATTTTTTGGTGCAACAAAGCTAGTAGAAGTCTGACTTACCGCTTCTGATGAAGGACGGTTCAAAAAGAAATATTGGAGCGCCCACGTAGTTAATAAGGCCAAACTTAATGGCAATATCATTTCTTTAATACTCATAGAATATATTTCCTTTAATGATCGGGTAATTGATGGACGTGACTATTAAAAATAAAGACAAAAACAACTCAAATAATAACATAGAAACTACCGTTGAGCTAGCATCAAAAATCAAAAAACTATTTTACAATACAGGCCGTGTACGCTATAACTTTAATAAATGAATCAATAACCGATCATGAAAAAAGGTGATAGTTATGAAAATGCAAAAAATTAAGTTTAGAATCGGTGAATTAGCCGATCAATTAAACGTTGAGAGATTTGTTATCCGCTTTTGGGAAAAGGAATTTGGCATTAAAACAACCCGTTCAGAAGGGGGCCAACGCTTTTACTCTCAAGAAGATTTTGAAACGTTTAAACTAATCAAAGAACTTCTATACAACCAAGGGTTTACCATAGCAGGCGCCAAAAAACAAATTGAGATTACCTTAAAAAAACATAAGCCCGCAGTCCTTGACCATTCCCCTGCACCTGAAGCAGCCAACCCAGAACCGCATGATCCAACACGCTCCAAGCCAGCGGTACTGGATAAAGAGACCACTAATCAAATTATGAGCCTTAAAAAGAAACTCTATAAATTACGCGACCTGCTTTAGAAATTTTTTACTCAATTGGTGCAGATTATTTGCAAATCAAATCTTTTTTACCGTATGCTAAATAGGGTTGTATAATTTTGATAACGCATTATTAATAGGCATAACCATATGTATCGTAAGAAGGGTCATATTCATTTTGTAGGAATTGGTGGCATTGGCATGAGTGGTATTGCCACTATCTTAAAGCATCAAGGCTACAAAATCTCTGGCTGCGACGCTGATTTGGCACAACCAAGCGTTGAACTTCTTAAACAAATTGGCTGCACCGTTTACCATGGAAACAACACCCCTGAATGCAATGATTCTTCTATTGATATTTTGGTCTATTCAACTGCAATTGCCGCAAAAAATCCAGAAATTATCGCTGCTCAGGAACGGGGCATTCCTACCATTCCCCGTGCGCTGATGTTGGCTGAATTAATGCGAACCAAATATAGCGTAGCTATCGCCGGAGCCCATGGTAAAACAACCACAACTTCTTTAATTTCGCACATTCTTATGGAAGCTCAGATGGACCCAACCATAATTATTGGTGGCCATCTTAAAAACCTTTCCACCAATGCCCGCATGGGTGAGGGTGAATTTTTGGTTGCAGAAGCAGATGAAAGCGACCGCACATTACTCCATTTACATGCAACCATTGCTGTGATCACTAACATTGATCTTGAACATTTAGAAACCTACAAAGACCTAGAAGATATTAAACAAACTTTTATCCAGTTTATTAACAATCTTCCCTTCTACGGCAAAGCAATTATGTGCTTAGAAGACCCGGTCATTCAAACTATTTTGCCAATACCCCATATTAAAACCATAACCTATGGAATTACAACGGATGCAGACTTAAAAGCATCTGACATACAATTAAAGCCGGACCATTCCGTGTTTACGGTCCACCGTAAACATGAACAGGATACCTTAGGAACATTAGTTGTTCCCATGCCCGGAATTCACAATGTGCTTAATAGCCTAGCAGCAACTGCCCTGGCGTTAGATTTGGAAATACCCTTCTCCATTATTGCGTCTGCCCTTAAAACGTTTAAAGGAATTGAACGTCGTTTCTCCTATAGGGGTCTGTTCAAAGGCGCAGAGCTCTTTGATGACTATGGTCATCACCCTAAAGAAATAGAGCATACCGTTACGGTGGCACGTGCCCGCGCAAAAAATAAACTTACCGTAGTATTCCAACCGCATCGCTATAGCCGAACCCACAAACTATGGGACAACTTTATTCATACTTTTATGCACAGTCCCATTGATCATTTGATTATTACGGACATTTATGCCGCAAGTGAACAACCCATTAACGGCGTTACCGCGGCAGAATTTACCAAAGCACTACAAGCACAACATCCCAATTACAAGGTCACCTACGTTCCCTATGACGCACATTTTGACCAGATCATAAAAGCGCTGGATGGGCAGATAACGCAAGATGACTTAGTCCTATTTCTAGGGGCAGGAAAAATAAATAAATTAGCCCACCAATTAGCGCAAGAATAAAAAAAGGTTTCATTAATCGTTTTGCATATTGCTATCCTGAGCTTTCATAATCCAACCCTACGGCTCTCCTTAAAAAAAGCCAAGCCAAATATGCCAGCTTTTGCTGGTTTAGACGCTAGTAGCCATACCGCTTACAGGTACCCCCTACTCAAATACATTTTTTATTGACTATCTGAATAATTACCTGCTAACCTGAAGATAAGGAGAAATAGTGGTTTTAAGGCTAGATTAGGGGTATTTTTATGAAAATTATAACTAAAAACTTTATATTTGGGATAGCAGCTCTAGGATCACTGGTTCAAATTGAACTATTTGCTGCTAGAACCATAGTAAATACAACCCGTACAGCACGTACAGCACCCGTTCGGCGACGAGTGGTCTATGAACGTACAGACCGTGGCGGATCAACCGCACGAGGTGTATTTGGTGGAGCTGCAACCGGTGCCATGATTGGCGGATTAGCAGGCGGAGGCAAAGGTGCAGGAATAGGTCTTGGTGTTGGGGCATTAACCGGCGGACTTATTGGGTCATCTAGAGACCGCAGAAGACCACAGTATCGTGAAGTGATTTATGAATATGAAGATCCTTACGAGGAAGACGTTGAATCTGCTATTGAAGATAACATTGATAATAATGAGATAGAAGAAATTGAAGTGGAAGAATAGGGTTTAAATATTTTATAAGCATACCCATCCCACTTACAGACAGGAGAATAGAGGCTTTGCCTTAATTCTCCTGTCTTGAAAAATAAATACGATAAGGAAAACAAAATTAATAAAGTTACAAAGAAAGGAAACGATATGAATAAAGTTAACAGAGTTTTTTTATTAACTATTAGTTGTATTGCTTTTAATGCTTACGCTGATATTACAACAGGATTCCAAACCTATACTAATAGAAAAGGCCAAGGCCTGACTATTAAAGATCCAGCAGATAACTGTGGTTCAATTACAATTGTTCCACTTCCAAAATTTAAGTCACAAAAAATTAAAGTGTATGCCTATCTTGCGACTGGAAATCCAATTGCTGAAACCTTGCGAGGTAGTGCCATATTACCACCTAATGGTAATACTTTTAATTTTGACTGGGCAGGGTTTGGAAATTCACATTATCGTATTTTTACTAAACAGGTCTTAGACAATGGTCAAGAACAGGATTTAGATGCTTCACAAACCATTTCATATCAAATTACTTTGAAACCATGTTATTTAAACATGGATTATGGTGAATTGAAAATGAATGCTCGTAGAATTTAAGTAAATTCGGCTTAGACATAATTACAGTACCTTTATGCGCAAATGATGTTAATACCGGATTGAATGAGGATAGATAGCTGCTAGACTTCATATCAACTTGCAGCATCTAAGGATAAGTGCAGCAAAAAAGCCATAATTTAGATGCTGAGCATATGAGATAATTTTAGAAGCAATCAGGTGTCTATGACATGCAGAAAAAACCAAAATTAGGGAAGAAGATGAATAATGATTTACAGCAAGAGGAAAGACCAACTTTAATTTAGAATTGTCCAATTGTTAAATATAAGGAGTCGTTTATGAATATCAAAATAAAACATTTTAAGGGACTAGTCATATCTATCATAGGTAGTATTACGATAAATATTACGATAAATATGAATGCTAAATTCCAAACTTTTAGTGATACTAAAGTTGGAAAAAATGAAGGAATAAGCATTCGAGCTTCTACTAGTTTGTGTGGTACGATTAAGATTACTCCAAGTAATAAACAGAAAAAGATCAAATTATATGCTTATCATGCTACTAATGATTTTGATACAACAAAAAAAGAATTTTATACTAAAGAAACTTTACGGGGTAGTGTATTATTATCGGAAAAAGGCGATACTTTTGACTTTGATTGGGGTGGAAGTCCACGCTTTGACCATTACCGCATTTTTACTAAAGAAATTCTTAAAGATGGTCGGGAAATTAATGTCCCGGCATCAACAGCTGTTTCTATCGAAATAATTCAAAACATGAAACCTTGCAAGCCACCAATGAATTACGGTGAATTAAAAATGAATGCAGCATGAATTAACAATTTTTTAGCGAACTATAGTATTTGATGATGGTGCCATATAAATGATCAAATTGGGTTCATTCTTATTACTTACCGGCCGAATAAAGACAGAACACCAACGGTCTGGGCGGTGATAATTAATTAAAAGCTCAGCACCACTAAATCTGTCAACCTCTTGCCACCCTGCCATAATTAGATGCTGAGCATATGAGATAATTTTAGAAGCAATCAGGTGTCTATGACATGCACAAAAAACCAAAATTAGGGAAGATGAATAATGATTTACAGCAAGAGGAAAGACCAACTTTAATTTAGAATTGTCCAATTGTTAAATATAATTATTAAATATAAGGAGTCGTTTATGAATATCAAAATAAAACATTTTAAGGGACTAGTCATATCTATCATAGGTAGTATTACGATAAATATGAATGCTAATTTCCAAACTTTTAGTGATACTAAAGTTGGAAAAGCTGAAGGAATAAGCGTTCAAGCTTCTTCTAATATATGGTGTGGTACAATTAAGATTACTCCAAGGAGTAAACAGAAAAAGATCAAATTATATGCTTATCATGCTACTAGTGCTTTGGATACAACAAAAAAAGAATTTTATACTAAAGAAACTTTACGGGGTAGTGTATTATTAGCGGAAAAAGGCGATACTTTTGACTTTGATGGGGGTGGACTTGCACGTCGTCCTAGTAGCCCTAGCCCTTACCGTATTTTTACTAAAGAAATTCTTAAAGATGGTCGGGAAATTGATGTCCCGGCATCAACAGTTGTTTCTATCGAAATAATTCCAAACGGGAAACCTTGCAAGCCACCAATGAATTACGGTGAATTAAAAATGAATGCAGCATGAATTAACAATTTTTTAGCGAACTATAGTATTTGATGATGGTGCCATATAAATGATCAAATTGGGTTCATTCTTATTACTTATAGGCCGAATAAAAACAGAACACCAACGGTCTGGGCGGTGATAATTAATTAAAAGCTCAGCACCACTAAATCTGTCAACCTCTTGCCATCCTTCCATTCGCTGGTCATAAAAAGTAGCAATTTCAGCTGGTGCGCTTGGGCAACGATAAGCCAATTTTAACTGTTCAGTGGGTTCTATATCCCATACGCATTGCGCGGGTATTGGTACCGCATTCATGGGAATGGGAAGATCAGCATGCTTTGCCTCTAACTGGCGCACCTGTGACAACGACAAGAATGATTGGTCAGCACTAGGAGCAACTGGCACCGGTATAACGGCAGAAACAGGGGAAGAAAAAGAAGAAGGCGATCGTTTACCTTTATGCGTGATACATGCAGTTAGCATGCTCACTAAGTATAAACAAATCGCCAATTTTTTAATGTGCAAAGAGTTAGGCAACATCATAATTCTCCGATGAATGCCACTACAGAACAACAATTACTCTGTTGGAGCTTCTGTTGGTTCTTGTTCTTCTGCCCATTGTTGTTTTTGTTCACGAGTCATAACAAGTTCTTTGATACGTGCGCTCTTGCCTTCACGATCACGAACATAATATAACTTAGCGCGACGAACATCACCATGCTTAATAACTTTTATAGACTTAATAAGCGGAGAGTGGAAAGGAAGAATACGTTCAACCGCTACACCATGCGCACCAATTTTGCGAACGGTAAAGGTTGAAGAGGCGCCGTTTTTGTGCATAGCGATAACATCGCCTTCAAAAACCTGCAAACGCTCTTTGTCACCTTCTTTGATACGTTGCGAAATGGCAATGGTATCACCAACAGAAAAATCGGGAAAACCGTGTTTAACTGTTGCTACATGCTTAATAGTTTCTTTTGTAAATTTTTGTGCTTTCATAGCAAATTTCCTTTGGATGATAACAAGACAAGACTTGCAATTAGTATACCGTACTCACTCGTAAAAATCTAGCCACTTTTATGATTATTTCCCGTGCGTTCTGCAAAACCCAACCACCGGTCCAAGATAACCGCAACCGCGGACCTAACTGAGAGATGGTTAAAATCTGTCAAACCATGCACCGGCAGCAGCAAATAGTCTGCTCTTGCCAAAACCTCTTGGGTTAACCCCTGGCCGGTCCCAAAAAGAAAAATTACTGGCCGTCCTTGGGCCCATACCTTAGATTGCTCTTGCCAGCCAATAAGCTGTTGATGCTCTGCAACCTTAGCAGAAGTTGCAATAATTAGAGGCTTTAAACCTTCCTGCTCTTCTACCGCAGCAACAACGGAATCTAATGAATCTAATACCATGGTATGCTTGACCGCTTCATGCCTGCTGGGGTTATAACTAATTCCCACGCCAGTTTGCCAGAAATCAAGAAGCTTTTTTACAATTTTTTGTTGGTCAATGAGGGGTGTAACTACAAAATACCCTTTTACCCCATATGTTCTACATGCACGGGCAATATCATGAACATCTATAGAAGTAACAGAGGTTTCCCCCTCTTTAACTTCCGGCCCACCTACCAAAACATTAGTATGCATTAATGCCACATAATGCGCAGGCACTGCTTGGGATACCATTTTTTTTTGCTGACTAGTCAACGGTTGACTCCGTAACCACGAAAAATGATTACCCACTGTTTTTTTAACCGCCTGCTGCATGCGCCACAATTGAATAGCCGCATGGTTACCAGACCGAACAATATCCGGAACCCGTAACCCCTTCCATTCTACTGGAGTTGTATATTCTGGATAATCAACAAATGGCCCACTAAAAGATTCTTCTTTAACTGATTCTGCTCTTCCCACAACCCCTGGCAACAAACGCAACAACCCTTCTATAAGCATCATAGCAGGGATATCACCACCCATAAGAACAAAATCGCCTACAGAAACCATTTCATCTGCATAATGCTCTTCCACACGAGCGTCCATACCCTCATACCGCGCAGGCAACAATATTACATGTCCCTGTTGAGTAACTTTCTGATAGATTTCCTCTAACAAGCGTTGATCCAACTTTTTCCCTTGCGGGGAAAAGAATATTTTAAATCCTTTGCCATGTGTTTGTTCTGCATTGGCAACTGCTTTATCTATAACTTCTGGGCGAATAAGCATTCCAGCGGTTGGACCAAAAGTAGGAGCGTCTATGCGCTCTTTGGGAGCAACTAAGGAAAAAAGACTAGTTACCGTAAATGAAACGGTACCCGCTTCTTGTGCTCTTGCAACCAAGCTGGTATTAATAAAAGGTGTGTACAGTTCGGGAAATAGCGTAAGAATAGAAATGTCCATGGGCGTCTATTCTTGTGCAATATCAATAGCAACTTGCTGTCCTTCGGGAGCAACAGCAGAAACTAACGCACGGATAGCTTGGATAGTTTGGCCTTGACGACCAATAACTTTGCCACGGTCCTGTGCCGCCACGGTAATTGAATATACCTGTTTATCAGGTGATTTGGTTAGCTCTGCAATAGCCACTTCATGCGGCTTGCTCACTAATTTTTTAACAACGTGCTCAAGAAGTTCTTTGATCATTATTTTTTACCGTAAAGATTTAAACTGCTTGCGTTTTAATACTGCATGCAAGCAGCCCATTGCTTACTCTGCTGCAGCCGCTTTAGTACTGGATTGCCTTTTTGCTTTTCCTGCTACTACAGCAGTAGTTGCAGCAGTCCCAGTAGAACGATTGTGTAAACGATAGATTTTTTTTGCTGAATCGGTTGGCTGCGCACCTTTAGTAACCC
This sequence comes from uncultured bacterium, assembly GCA_963698045.1. Classification (GTDB taxonomy): domain Bacteria; phylum Babelota; class Babeliae; order Babelales; family Vermiphilaceae; genus MFD01716-c1. Next base: position 336,537 of record OY969115.1, read on the forward strand.
ATTCATCAAAACGATCTTTATGGAAAACAACTACTTTTGCATTTACTGCATCGTAGGTTCCTAAATCTTCTAAAAAGGCACCATCACGCTTTTTACGTGAATCAACCGCTATAAGGCGATAGAATGGAATACCCTTTTTACCAATACGAGAAAGACGAATTTTAACTGCCATTGTGTGTAACCTTTTAAAAAATAATGTACGCCCACCATGAGCGTACGGATATTAACGACTTTTGTTCCACATACCTGATTTTTTAAACAGTTTAACATATTGTTGAGCTTGTTCAAAGCGTTCTAGCAAAAGATTTACTTCCGTAACCGTTACCCCCGACCCACGGGCAATTCTGAGCTTACGGCTGCCCTCTAGGATTTTATGATCCCGACGCTCTTTTGGGGTCATTGAACCAATAATTGCCTTAAACCGCTTCATCTCTTTTTCTCCCCGTTCCAACTCATCGGCAGAGATCTGGGCACCACTCATACCCGGAATATACTTAATTAACTGGGTAAGGCTGCCCAATTTGCTCATCATATTCATCTGTTGGGCAAAATCCTCTAACGTAAGCCGCCCAGCCGAAAAAGAACGCTCTAGGGAATCCTGTTCAGACTGTTTAATTTTTTCTTGGGCCCGCTCAATAAGGGTTTGCATATCCCCCATACCCAGCATTCTGCTTGCAGCACGCTCAGGGTAAAATGGCTGCAAATCTTCTATTTTCTCACCTGTACCCACAAAAATAATGGGCTTTTTTAAGGAATAACGGAATGAGAACGCTGCCCCACCCCGGGTATCACTATCCATTTTAGTAAGAATTGCTGCTTGGAAGCCTATTTCTTGTTCAAAAGACTTAGCAACATTTAAGGATTCCTGACCGGTCATAGAATCCAATACCAGGAATTTATACCGGGGCTCTAACCGCGCATTAATTGCTTTTAGCTCATCTAGCATTTGTCCATCTACATGCAGGCGACCAGCAGTATCTAAGAACAAAATTTCATATTGGCCTTGTTTATACTGATCATAAATTTCTTGAGCTGCAACGACTGGATTGGTGGCTTTGGCACGATAAAAAGTAGCCCCGCTTTGCGCAGATGATATCTCTAATTGATCAATCGCTGCTGGGCGATAAAAGTCCACAGATCCAATAAGAATACGACGTTTTTTCCCCCGTTTCTGCGCTTGCTGATTAACCTGGTAGGCCATCTTGGCAACCGTAGTAGTTTTACCTGACCCTTGTAATCCCATAACTAGGACTACAGAAGGCAACTGAAAACTAAACTCCGCAATTTGTTTGCCCCCCATAAATTCAACAAGGCGGTCATTCATTACTTTGGCAAGATATTCCGCTGGCTTTAATGACGCAGTTATCTGCTTACCCACCACTTCTTTTGCAACAGTTTCTGCAAATGACTGCACTACATCATAGGGTACATCTGCCTGTAACAAGGCGTCTTTGATAGCCTCTAGGGTATCTTTGATGTTGTCTTCAGTTAGCTTGGATTGCCCATTAAACCGGGCGAATATAGAAGAAAACTTAGTAGATAAAAAATCAAACATAGGTATTTAACGAGCTTTTATTATTGGTTTTTCTAGCAATTACGATGCATATTGTACCATAAAAATAGGCTAACGCTAATGCTTAATTTGCGTTAACAGTCCCTACTTACTCTGATTTTGACCCAGAGCGCTTTTGAAACAACCCATCATTACCAATGTCATAAGCTTCAATAAACTTATTTGAACCGTACTTATTAAAATAATTCACTGCTTCAATAAACCTTTTCAATTTATCATCCATGTTGATCGAAAAAAAAGCATTGAATGGGTGTCCCACTATTGTTTTTGAAAGTGCAATTAGGTTTGTATCTATACTAAAATGCTGCAAATCGGAATCTGATTTCTGAAAAGCAGTAAGAAAATAAATAGCATACGCAAGTTCATTATACTGTGATGGTTTAGGAATAAGATTATATTTAAAGCTAATTGTATTCTTCTTCTTTTCAAAATAAAGTTTTCTATCATCCGAAATTTCAACTGCCCGGAATGGTAGTTTAATAATCGATTTTATCTGTTCTACTAACGTTAAATTGTATTTTAGATAGGCTAACAACTCAGTCGCAATTTCATTAAAATGATTTTTTGGCAAAATAGTTTCCAAATCATCTATTCCAAAATAGGCCACAATAGTTGGATTCATAAAGATTTCTGGATTTATGGTTATAAAATCTTCATGAGTGTGGAATTTAAACATTTTTTCCACTCCATTACCGTAATTATTTTGCAAAGCAGATACAATTGGACTATTTCCACAACCTAGTAACAATTTTGATGCGGAATTAGCTGGCCGCAGCTGTATTACTCCTTTTTCTTTAAAGATAGTTTTAATTTGATCAAAAGGTAATTCTATTGTCAATTGAGTAATCTGTTGGCCAATTAATTGATAATCCCAATTTTGCAAATCTTCTGTCCTTAAAAAAAAATATTCGTTATTAAGCCATTCATTGGCATTTTTTGAATATATCTCAACAATTTTTTGATTATGGTTTTCTAAAAATTGAATATACATATCCCATAACTCTCTTTGCTCAGACTCATTAAGCGTTTGCCGTTGAATTTGCTGAACCGTCTTTCTTTGCTTTTGCTTTCTGCTTTTTTGAACTTGTCCCTGTTTTGGTTCCATTGCTAATAAAGAGCCATTTACAAAAATAAGTCCGATTATCATAAAATATCTCTTTAACATAACTTTCCTTTCACAAATTTCAATTAAATATGTTTCTAATTGAAATTATACCGAACCCAGCAAAGCCAAGTCAACTAACAATGATTTTCCTTTTACTGTGCATTGTTAGCATAACCTGACTTAACCCGGTAAGGTTCATCATAAATTCATTTATTTGAGCCGGGTTATCGGTTGAGATATGCATAGTCTGCGCAATTTCAAGCTGAGCATTAGCACTATGTGCCCTACTTGCTAATTTGACTAACTCTTGGTCCATTTGATTGCGAAGTGCATAATTAATACCACTTCTCTCTGCTTGCTGTAGTTCAATTTGCATCTGCATAGCACGTTGCATCATTTCCTTAAAGGCGGTAATAAAATTAAGTAACTTACCTCGAATTTCATTATGCAAAGTCCCCTTAAGTTTTTGACTGGATTGAATGATCAAATCACAATTTGGCTCGGCATGAGCGATTGCGACCAAAGATACAACTGATAATGTCACTATTAATAACTTGTTATTCATAAAAAATGTGCTCTAAAAATCAATTAGTAAGTTTGCAATGCTTTTTCAGTTAATACCAACTTATTCATATAATTTTGCATATCGGAATGTAGATAATATTGATTCAGAATTAAACTATTACCCTTATTAAAGTCATTAGATGAAAAAGCAAGATGATTGACTAAAGCCTTGGAATATTCACTGAAGTAACGGTCGACGGTATATCCATCAATTTTTGATGGTGTAATTTTGTTATAATGTCGCATAGCATCTTGAATAATCGTTTGCTTTAGCATAAATGCTGCACGCAATTCACATAGTTCTTTATATTTGCTTTTATACATAGATATCATAGTTTCTTCTTTTACCAGATCAACGGTAATTTGATCTTTTTTCAATAGCTCCCGATATTGATAACACTCAAGATGAATAGCCCCAACTTCTTTTGCTTTGTTTATAAAATGCAGAAGATTAACTTTCTGAACAAGACAAAGATTAGCGTTAATATTTCGAAATATTTCTTCCATATTTTCAAGAATATCTAACTTCTTTTTCATTTCATTTGAGCACACTACTGCATTGTGTATTGCAGAATATGCATATGCAAATGGTAAAGCAATTGCGATTCCCACCGCATAAGCTGCTCTAGAGAACGGATTTGTGCCTTTATTTAAAGTTATGGCATAAAGTGGTTGATTTAAATAGATTGAAAAGAGCATTATGCCCATCAAAAATTTACGATAATTCATAATGATTCCTACGTAATATGGAGTAATATATTTGATAGCAACTCTGACTATTGTAATTGAGCAATTAAAGTACTGGTTACCTGATTCATGTCTTTAGAATCAGAACGAGCACCAAGTCGCGTAATCGCAGAAAGGGGATTTAAATTTTTCAGTATTTCTAGAACCAAACTTTCAAGCTCTAATGGCCGAGGGTTACAAGAATTTAGTTCATCCATAATTTGGAGCGAACAGATAGAAACTTTATTAATCAATAAATTAACTTTTTCCTGGAATTCCTTCATTTGCGACTGATTCATTCTTTCCCATGTATGTTGAGTAGAAACCTGAGACAAAAAATCATAGAGCTCTTTTAATGAAATTAAAAATTTGACTAATTCGGCTTTTTGGTCCTGATTTAACTTTCGCGCTAATAATTTTCCTGTTTTTTCAGCAGAATTCACTGACATAGAGGCAATTGCAGAAAAGCTGATCACCATAGCAAGTGCGATACTGGATATAAGTTTGTTTTTCATAGAACGAAAATCCCCCTTAAAGATTATTAAAATGAAATCCCTAACAAGCTAATAATACCCTATAACTCAGCATTTGCAACGTTATTTTAAAAAGTTAAACAGGGTCGGCTGTGACAAGATTACAGGTAAAAATCTATTGACAGACAGAATTTATTGTTTAAACTAAAACTGTTAACTGAGCAATGTATACGATTAAGTCCCCTATATTTCTTTGCAATGAATAAACAACCCACTGTCTCTCAAATCAAATTAATCCTTGCCGACTGCGCAAATCACGAACGGGCACAACAATCGCAAAAATTTTTTAAAACTGGTGAAGGGCAGTATGCCGCGCATGATAAGTTCATAGGAATTACCGTTCCACAGTTAAGGGCTTTTGCAAAAACATTCAATGGACTACCTCTACCAGAAATCCAAATCCTTCTTACTTCTGCCATTCATGAAGAACGGTTACTAGCCCTATTCCTTCTGGTTAACGCCTATAAAAAGGGCAAAGACGATCAAAAAGAACGTATTTACCAATGCTACCTTGCTCATCTAGATCACATTAATAATTGGGATTTGGTAGATTCTTCTGCCCATTTAATAATTGGACCCCATCTTAAAACCGATGACCTCTTGATAGAATTATCCAACTCCACTAATATATGGAGGCGTAGAATTGCTATTGTAGCAACGTGGCATTACATTAAGCAGCACCATTTTATCCCTACCCTCACTATTGCAAAACGCTTATTGCAAGACGATCATGACCTGATCCACAAAGCAACTGGCTGGATGCTGCGAGAAATGGGTAAAAAAGATGCTCAGGTATTGGAACAGTTTCTTCTTGAAAATGCGGCGATAATGCCCCGTACCATGTTACGCTATGCAATAGAAAAATTTTCCGCAGAAACAAGAGCCCATTATTTACGCGCAAAGTACACTGTTACCCCTACTAAATAGAGAACTATATCCATGGCAAAAAATTCTTATTTTGATCCCCATAAAAAACCAGAAACGCTTATTATTGGTGTTTATGCACCTACTAATCGCACCAGTAATATAGATTCTTACTTTCAAGAATTTAAAAATTTGGTTAAAACGCGCGGTATTACGGCTAACCATGAAATGTTTATTAAGTTACGTGACATTGATGCCGGTTATTTTTTTACCCAAGGGAAGTTACAACAAATAGCTGACTACTGCAAAGAACATAAAATAGAAGAAATAGTGCTCTCTGAGCAATTAAGTCCACAACAAGAACGTAATTTAACCGACTTTCTAGATTGTCATCTTATAGACCGCACCCTGCTCATATTGCAAATATTTGAACAATCTGCCCATTCTGCAGAAGGTAAAGCCCAAGTTGAGATTGCAATGCTACAACATCGCAAATCTCGCCTAGCGGGTAAAGGCCTTTACATGGCCCAGCAAGAAGGTCGTGTTGGCATACGTGGCGGACCAGGGGAAACTGCAAAAGAAGTTGAAAAACGGCATCTTGATAATGCCATTCACCGTCTGCAAAAACAGCTTGAACAACTAGAAAAAACAAGAGAAACGCAACGAAAACGGCGCCTAGAACACAAAGTTCCTCAAATATGTTTAATTGGATATACCAACGCTGGTAAGTCTACTATTTTGAATGCGCTCACTAAAAGTGATGTTCTGGCTGAAAACAAACTGTTTGCAACCTTAGACACTACTACTCGTGAACTCTATATTAACAGCAAGAAAAAAGGCACCTTGTCAGACACGGTTGGCTTTATTCAACAGCTACCAACGCGACTTATTAACGCATTTAAATCTACGCTTACCGAATTACAATATGCCGACCTATTAATCCAAGTAATTGATGTTTCTGACCCTAACTGGCGTGACCACATCAGAGTGGTACATGACATTTTGGAGGACTTAAACGTACAACAAGATATGCTTTATGTGTTCAACAAATCAGATATGGCAACAAATTTAGAAGAATTACAACCAACACTAAATCTGTTCCAACCGCATGTATTAACTAATGCAACCACCAAAGATGGGTTACAGGATTTAATTAATTTCTTAGATGCCTGGGAAAAAAAGCCTTCTGAATAATTAGTTGCACCTGATTACAAAAAAAGGGTATACCAACATTAATTAAGGTATACCCTTTTTTATATTCTGGAGGAATAACTATGAAGCGAATCTTATTCTTATTGTTACTTACCTATCCCGTCATTGGATCGCCGGACCCAAATCCTGAACCCCGTAAATCATTACGTAGCTGGTACTTTTTACTCCGCGCTCTTAGTTTTTTATTTCCTTATGCTAACAATCAGCCATTAAGCCGCCACTGTGACCATGAATCAACTTCTTGAGAAAACTATTTAGGATCTGCTGCGTCATCAGTTCCCGATAGTTTCAACAAAAACAGCATATATTCGCAACCAACTGCTATAGTACCTTGATCATCCAATTGCGTAATTGCACGACATGGCCACTGACCTTGTTCACTTTGTGCTAATTGATTACCTTGGAAATCCCAAACCCTCAAACTATAATCATTAGTACCCCAAGCAGTTCCCCAAAAATTATGTCCAGAACAGGAAAGAACATAATTCCCCATTAATTGTATGTCATTAATAGTCGATTGGTGCCCATTACAAGTAACCAGTTCAGTAATTTCAGGAAATTTAGTTATATCGTAAATAATTATCTGATTATCTTGACCCCCAATAATCATTTTTGACTTATCATGAGTAAACCGTATCACCGTAACTGCTTCTTGAGCGACCGTTTGCGCTGCTACTGGATTGAATGAATTATCTGTTGTATCAAAGAAGATTATAGAACCATTTTTCGCTTTCAATTTTGTTGAGCTATTTCCAGTAACTAAATATGATCTGTTATTAAGAATAATAATTTCTAAACAGTCGCTTCCGGCTTTTAACGGAGTCTTTAACAATTGTTTACCATTAAAATCCCAAACACGCGTTTCATAACGATAGCCATCAAACTTTCCAGCATTATTAGATTTAGTAAACCATTTAGAACTACTTGCAAACGCCTTTTCACTAACTTTTATTAAACGCCACACTGGATCTGTATGTCCAACACATTCAATGGTAGCTCCGGTTTCCAAGTTACAAATTGTTACTATTGTATCTGGGTTATCGATCATAGGCCAATTATAGCCTCCCCCCGCTGCAACTAACTGTTGCCCTTCGGAATTCTTGCCCAAGGGTAATACCATCCAAATCGCCTTCTTTAGATCAATTTCTTTTACCAGAGCGTTGTTAGTCAAATCCCACTGTATGAGCTTGCCATTTAACCCAGAAGAGACTAATGTGTTATCATCAATGGGAAGTCTACAAAGAGTCCTTGTTTCGTTAATAGGACCAGACAATTTTGCTGTTTGGTTACCATTAAAATCATAAGTTCCTAATGAATCATCGGCGACATCAGAATCTTCTATACATCCCGTAATCCATTGATTACGCTTCTGATCAATAACCGCTTGAGTTGGCGCACCACCTACTCTATCAAAGATTGTTTTTAGTACAATTTTTTGAGATAATGCACTACTCTCTTTTAATGCCTTAACCTGATTACTTTCCATAGCAACAACTGACATACAAAAAAACAACCCAATACCAAAAAATATAGACCTGTTCATACTTTTACCTTTGTAAGTTTTGTTAAACATGAAATTTTCAAATACAACCTACCCCTTCATCTACTCTTTCTGATTATCAGGCTCCTTTCCGGATTGAACTAAAACCTTAAAAAATAACAAGTCTCCACCACTAGAACCAATAACAAAATTGTCTTGTTCAGTTTTCTGAATGTATTCCAATTCATTCAATAGATTGGAGGGCTTAAAACATGCTAACTGATGACCACAGAAATCCCAGATGCGAACAGAAATATCATCTTTGGATTGTTCCTCATCATTGCCAGAAACCGTTGCAAATAGTTTGCTAGTCTTTAAGAACTGGATGTCGTTTATTTTTAACGTGTGCCCAATACACTCCGCAACTCTGGTGCAATCAGTTATTTTATTAAGCTTCCAGAGGGTTAAGGTACCTTTACTGCCACCAGTAGCTAAATAATTACTATCATCTGAAACTCTCATGGCTGTCACCAGATCATCCCATGAACAGTGAGCATATAACGCAAACTTGTCTTCTTTGCGCCAAAAAGATAGGGCTTTTTGCGCATCGTGAGAAACCACAAATGATCCGACGGTATCTTTATTAAACACTGCCATTACCGGACTTAATTTATGGATAAAATCTGAACTTGCCGCTATGGTTGCCCAATTATTACCCTCTAAATCCCAAATGCATATGCTCTGCCCACCTAACTGCACTGTTGCAAACCAATCATGAGCCAAAAGCTTATAAATAGAAAATACGGGCTTGGTATGGTTACTAGAACATTTTTTAATAAGCTCACCCGTCAGCGCATTCAATAAACAGATTTCAGGTGTATCTACTCCTCCGGCTGCAGCAATTACGTATACATCCCGATCATTTTTGTAACCCAACAAGCTCATGAAAAAATCTTTTCTTTCTGTCTTGTGTTCTGCTATAAGCCTTTGTGTTGCTAAGTTCCAACTTATGACCTTGCCATGCTTACCTTCAAGGTCACAGGAACAAGAAATAAGCAAATAGGGATTACCCTGAACCCCCTGTACATCCCACACTAAACTACTATTGCCAACCAACTGTGCAACTTCTGGGCCCTGCACATCAAATACCCCAATTTTATTTTGATTTTGTATAGAAGAAGGAACCACTACATTATTTCTAACCAGATCATAGAACAATGGATATGCTAACTCACGCACTTTAACACGTTGAATTAATTGCAATTCCGCCTGCTGCACACCGGTATCCATTGCTAGAATACTGCAGCCAGTTACCAACAGAAGTATAGAATTGATATATTTCATTGTTACCTTTCATTACAGGCTAAAAAAACTTGGGCAATTTATATTTAAACAATAGTACAGGGGTAATTACCTTTACCACTCGCATTCTGCTTATTTAGTTCCAGTTCAGAATTTTGTGTAGTTGAATGTTCTTCTGCATGTTCTGCTTGCCGCAATTGCGAAGATTCCGTTGGTCGATTTTTTTGCAACACTGCCAATAGCACCCGTGTTTTTACAGACAGGTCATCTGAACTTTCTAATTGTTGTTCAGTAGGCTCTGGCAAAAGATTACTATTTTGCGAAGTTTGCTGTTCTTCATACTTCATTTTCAATAATAACTCCATACCAATAATTGATTCTAAATAACAGCAACATACTAGAATTACCAAAATGGATGTTTTCATATGCCTTTTTTACTTAAAGAAGTTTATCTAACTGACCACACAACATAAAATGCACCGGCTTATATTGTCAATCTTTTTAAAAGATACTACTTATTGGATAAAATGAATTTTACTTTTTTGTTAATTTTTAGTATCACAGAAAGCAGCTATTGAAAGATCTTTGCATAAAAAAAGGACCATTGAATGAAGCGACTATTATTTAGTATTCTGACTCCTCTCCCATTATACGGTGCAACGGTGCAAATACCGTCCATTTCCTTACCCTCGTTTTCCTTTTCTACCGCGGTACCAGAAAAAGATAAAACAGGAACGCCCCAACCCGCCTCTTTAAGTCCCCAAGTTAAAATATTAGCAAGAGAATATCTTTCATTAGCAAACACCTGCGTAGAAGAAGAAAAATATGAAAAAGCAATTGGATACTTCCAGGAGGTCATAAAACGAACTCCAGAAAATAAAGAAGCACTATGTAAACTCGCAGAGCTTTCTGAACAACTACACCGTTATACCCATGCCATAGAATATTACAAAAAAGTTGTTGAATTAGAGCCCACTAACGCAGACGCCCATACCAATTTAGGTATCTGCTACTTTCACATTCAAAAAATTGCAGAGGCTAAAACTCATCTAACGCAAGCTATTGGACTACAACCCAGACAAACTGATGCCCAACTACACCTGGGGATGATTGCAGAAAAAGAAAAACAGTTCTCACAAGCACTTCTGCATTACCAGTCTGCACTTGCGCAAGATCCCTATTCGTTCGATGTGCATTACCACTTAGGAACTACTTACAGTCATTTATCACAGTGGTCAGATGCCATAACCCATTATGAACTTGCTCTTAAAATTGAACCTGAACATTGTTGCACTATGATGGCCGTTGCAAATGTCTACAATTTGAGTGGACAACCAGAAAAAGCTCTTAACTTATATGAAAGAGTTCTTACCAAAGATCCTCACAACGTCACTGCAAAATATAATTACGGATATACGCTTAAACAACAAGGTAAATTGCCCGACGCTATTTCTATTTATAGCCAAGTACTCGCCGACCAGCCAGATTATGCACTTGCCCATTTTAGCTTAGCACTTACGTATCTAACTTTAGGTAACTTTGAACAGGGATTAGAAGAATATGAATGGCGCACTCGCCTGTACCGGGAACCCCTTCCCGAAGTTAAGGCACCACGCTGGCAAGGTGAAGATCTTATGCATAAATCTATTCTATTGCTCTCAGAACAAGGATTAGGAGACACATTACAATTTGTACGCTATGCACAACAATTAAAAACAATGGGTGCACAGGTGATCCTTATGACCCAAGAACCATTAGTAAAATTGTTAACGCTTTGTCCCTATTTGGATAACGTACTAAGCACTAAAGAACCAACACCTGACACTGATTATTGGCTCCCTCTAATGAGCCTGCCCCATCAATTCAAAACAACCCTTAAGACTATACCTGCACAAGCACCCTATTTAAAATCGCATCCGCATATTACTGCGTACTGGCGCTCATACTTTGCAGAAGACACCAAATTTAAAATTGGCATCTGCTGGCAAGGCAATGATATTTATCATGCACAACCACTTAAATATGCTGTTCAACAAAAATCTATTCCCTTACAAATAATAATGGGTATTAGTGCCGTTGAACACGTAAGTATCTATAGTCTGCAACAACAATTAGGAATTGAACAAATTGCAGCGTTGCCTAACCCTAAAATGCTTCACACTTTTGATGATTCATTTGATGTTGCCCATGGAAGATTTATGGATAGTGCTGCAGTAATTAGCAATCTTGATCTTATAATTTCTGCGGATACCGCAATTGCCCACCTTGCAGGAGCTCTTGCAAAACCAGTTTGGCTATTGGTACCTGCCCATTGCGATTGGCGCTGGATGCAAGATCGTACCGATTCACCTTGGTACCCCACAATGAGAATTTTTAGACAACCTACTCCTAGTGATTGGGAAACAGTTATTGCAGAAGTTACTAAAGAATTATCAGTTTTAACAAAGAAAAAAGAATAAAAAACATTTCTACATAAAAGGATAGTTTATGACTCAGAAACGATTACAGATAATGGTTCCCTTAGCCTGCGCACTTGTTCTACAAAATGGATTTTTATTTGCAGAATACCAACCACGATTTACCCCATTATCTACCTCTCAAGTACCAACTTCACAACAACCACTGCCTGATTCCGTAAAAACAACACCATATGTACCAGCTATTACACCAACGCCACAACAAAAAACCATAACCTACACCCCTGCAAGTAGTCCCGCTTCTTTACCGCAAGTAGAACAGAGAACAGTAGGGACTGGTGATCCGGTAGAATTATTTAACCAAGCAACTGAACTTCTACAAACCGGAAAAACTGACGAAGCAATAGAACGGTATAAAGCAAGTATTAAAATTGACGGCAATATCCCCCAAACCCATTTTAATTTAGGGATTGCCTATACCACCAAAAACAATTTTTCCGAAGCAATTGACTGTTTTACAAAAGCCGTTGAACTTAAGCCTGACTATGCAAAAGCACATCTACAACTTGCAAAGGTGCTGCAAAAAAAAGGACTAATGACCCAAGCGGTTGCCCACTATGAACGCACCGTTGAATTGGAACCTAACAATTTAGACGCACATCAAGCGGTTGCGGGCATTTATCAAGAAGATCACAAATTTGAACAATCAATTGCTCATTGGCGTCATGCATTAAGCATTAAACCAGACAATGTAGACCTGGTTTTTGCACTTGCAAACGCGCTAAATACTGCGAATCAAACAGAAGAAGCATTAGTGCTTTATTTCCAAACACTTACCAAACGACCTGAAAACCCCTCAATAATGTACAACATTGCATATACACTTAAAAAATTAGGCAGACTTGCAGAAGCAATGCCCTTCTACAGTGCAGTATTAGAAAAAGACCCAAATCACCCATCAGCACATTTTAGCCGAGGCCTAGCCTATTTGGTAACGGGAGATTGGGAAAAAGGGTGGGTAGATTATGAATGGCGCTGGAAGCAAGAAGGGAAAAATGACAAACCGCGCGGTATTGCGCAACCTATGTGGAATGGATGTGATGTTCGCGGGAAAACCGTCTTCTTACATTCAGAACAAGGCCTTGGTGATACCTTCCAATTTATTCGTTATGCAGAACTAGTAAAAAAAATGGGCGCAACGGTTATTGTTTCTGTACAACCCGCACTCAAAGATATTATTTCACAATGCCCATATATTGATAAAGTAATCAGCATGTTGGAACAAAACCCTAAATTTGATGAACATGCACCCTTACTTTCTCTTCCGCTAATTATGAAAACTACATTAAAAAATGTCCCCGCGCGCGTTCCTTATCTTTTTGCACGTCCAGACCTAGTTGCGCAATGGAAAGACAAACTAGCTGGAGATACTAACTTTAGAATTGGTATTTGCTGGCAAGGAAATGACAAATACAGCACTTCATTTTTACGTGCTGCAGTAAAAGCAAAATCGATGGCGCTTTCAACATTATTCCCTCTTGGAAAAGTACCAAATATAACTATCTATAGCTTGCAAAAAGAAACTGGTGTAGACCAACTTAAAAATATTCCTGCAGACTTTAAATTAGTGACCTTTGGAGAAGATTTTGATAACAAAAATGGCCGATTTATGGACACTGCCGCTCTGATAATGAACTTAGATTTAGTAATTTCTATTGATACCTCGATTTGCCATGTGGCAGCTGGATTGGGTATTCCAACCTGGAACATGCTTCCAAACCCTCCCGACTGGCGTTGGATGCTTGAACGCACAGATACTCCATGGTACGCAAACATGAGACTATTCCGTCAACCAAAACCGGGTGATTGGGACAGTGTAATTCAAGAAATTGTGCGTGAACTACCTACTATGATTGCACGCAAAGAAGAATTACGTGCAAAAAAACAGGAACTTCTTAAAAATGTAAAAGCACTCTTATCTAAAGAGCAAACCCAACCCATAACACCTCTAGTCAATGCCATTGAATCAGTAAGCCGCAAAACAATAGAAGCTGAATTCAACGGTGTCTCACAACAACCTACCATGACCCATGAACAAAAAAAATCACCCGAAAACTTGCAAGATCTGGTAGATGAATTGACAGCAATCAATGGCAAATTATACACATTAGGCGCAGATATTCAAAACAAAAACTACAGCTCACCATTGGATGACACATTTATAGAAAGTGTCCGCAAGTTCTATGTTCTATCCCAAATGAGAACAATCACTAAAGAAAAAATAACCAAGATTACCCAGCAATCAGCTCGTGCATAAATGAGGCGGTGAATGAAGCGGATTTTAATATTTTGTTTATGTGTAACCGTTAGCCTGTTTGGGGAAGAAATCTCCAAACAGGCGCAGGAAATTGAGCGCTACCGCGCAGAGATTTCTGTTGATCCAGATAACGCAACAGCCCATTACAAACTTGGTGTGTTACTTGGTGAACTTGAACAGTTTGAGGAAGCAATTACCGAATTAAGAACCGCAACGGCTCTTAAACCCAATGATAGTAATGCCTGGTTTAACTTAGGAATTATGTGTTGTAAAGTTGGCAAAATGACAGAATCCATTGACGCATATGAGAAAATTATTAAACAAGGTAATAACTCCATTCAAGTATTATATAATTTGCAATATACCCTCAAAACTGCAGGATTTCTAAACGAAGCATTGCAGATCAATAATCAAATACTTACCCAAGATCCTAATTACTCACCGGCACTTTTAAGCCGCGCTTTTACCTATTTAATGATGGGAAACTATAAACAAGGTTGGCAAGCGCATGAATACAATTTAAAAAACCAAGGGAAAAATGCTGACGCATTACGTACAATACTTAAAGAAGGAACCATTGCTGGAAAAAAGATTCTGCTCACTATGGAAGGCGGCATTGGAGATTCTCTTAATTTTTTGCGCTACGCAGAAAGATTAAAACAAATGGGCGCTACAATCTACGTTGCTGTTCAAAAAGAGCTTATACCGCTCTGTTCCCGCTGCCCTTATATAGATAAACTGTTAAGTCCTGGACAAAACATACCACCCCATGACGCTCGCGCTACCCTTATGAGCTTACCCGCAATTCTGTGTGACACCGAACCAGCTATTGCCCAAAATGTACCATATATAACTGCAGATCCAACAAAGGTTGCATTTTGGAGAGAACCAATTACTGCAGACAAAAATCTTAAAATTGGTATTTGTTGGCAAGCAAGTGTACATAATGACGTTTCTCGCATGCCAATTGCTCGCCGCGGTATTCCGCTCAATAAACTTATTACCTTAGCAACTATTCCCGGAGTTACCCTCTATAGCTTGCAAAAAGTAGAAGGTCTTGAACAACTTAAAGACGTGCAATCGTATACCAATGTAATGATCCCTGATAGTTCATTTGATACGGATCCTTTTATGGATACGGCTGCCGTAATGATGCATTTAGATTTAATAATTAGTGTAGATACCGCAATTGCACATCTTGCGGGTGCATTGGCAAGACCAGTATGGCTATTGCTCCCTTTCGCTAGCGATTGGCGGTGGATTAACAACCGTAGCGATTCACCCTGGTACCCAACCATGCAAATATTTAGACAACCAGCTCCATTTGATTGGGACAGTGTAGTAGAAAAATTACAAAAAAACCTGCTGATATTGTTACAAAAAAGACATTAAGTAACCAAAGCAAAAAAAAGGAAAAAATGAAGAACTTATATTGTATAATTGTAGCTTTAATAATATCTAATAACCTAATTAACTGCGCAACTGTAACCGCAGAAATAGCCGTTGGCGAACTTATTGATAAGATCACCATTTTACAAATTAAAGCAGAACGCATTAAAGACCCGGCAAAATTAATAAATATTACTACCGAGTTACAGTCCCTTCAACAAACCCTCAAAGATCATGTTCCCCATTCTGCCAAATTAGATCAATTAACTACAGAATTAAAACAAGTAAACGAAGCTCTTTGGGATATTGAAGATGCAATACGTGAAGAGGAACGTCACCAACGTTTTGGTGCAACGTTCATTGAACTTGCCCGCAAAGTGTACTTTACTAATGACCGTCGTTGCGAAATCAAACGCCAAATGAACATGGCCGCTGGTTCACGCTTAATTGAAGAAAAATCTTATTCCGACTACCGAACGCAGACAACAAAATAAAAGGAAATTGTATGAACTTGGGCCGCACATTATTACTAGCACTTCTATTCTCTTCATCACAACTATACAGCATTGCGCCAGATGCCCAACAAGCACTCACTTTTTTTGAACGCATTAATGGCGATCCTAATACCATTCTAAATAAATTTTACCGTGCAACAATGCTCAGCGAACTCCACGAATATGATTTTGCGCTCAAATTGTATGATGAACTATTGTTAGCCATGCCCCATGCTACGGAAATATTGTATAACAAAGCCTACACCCTTAAATTAATTGGACGATCAACAGAAGCGCTCCCTCTTTATCGCACAATTATTAAACAAAACCCTCACAATCAATTTGCCCATATAGGTCTCTCACATGTTCTACTTGATAACGGTGATTACGCTGAAGGGTTTAAGGAATATGAATGGCGATTAGTTAACAAAAATTATCGACAAACCAAACCTATAAATTTGCAAGATCTTCAAAATAAAACAGTTTTTCTGTATTGTGAATCTGGCCTTGGAGACCAAATCCAATGCCTTCGGTATGCCCAACTATTAAAGGAACATGGAGCCTATATAATTGCACAAACCTATAAAGTCCTAGTGCCTTTGTTCAAACGCTGCCCCTATCTTGACCAAGTTATTACAAAAGAAACGGAGAGCATTAGAACTGATTTTAGGTTTTGTTATTTTAGTCTACCCGTCGTATGCAACACCACGAGCGAACAAACTATTCCTAAACCTATCCCCTATTTTAGCCTTGACCAAGAATTGCTCGATACCTGGAAAAAAAAGATTTCAAAGGACAGCGGTCTTAAAATTGGTCTTAATTGGCATACTAAAATTCAAGATGCATCATTCGAATTTTCACCCTTTCGCAAACGTTCTATTCCATTAACATTATTAGCTCCTTTAGCAAAAATACCGGAAATTAGTTTTTATTCATTACAACGTATTAATGGCTTAGAAGAATTAGACAATTTACCTGCCAATTTTTCTATCACTGTTTTTAATGATGACTTTGATGAATCCCATGGCAGCTTTATGGATACCGCCGCCCTAATGCAGAATCTTGATCTTATCATAACGGTTGATACTTCTGTTGCTCATCTTGCAGGCGCACTAGGAGTACGCACCTGGCTATTGCTACCAGCTGTTGCAGAATGGCGCTGGCAACAAACCCGTTCAGATTGCCCCTGGTACCCATCTATGAGGTTGTTTAGACAAAAGCACGCGGGAAATTGGGAAGAAGTTGTAGAAGAAGTAAAAAAAGCGTTAATACAATTTATTAAAGCTACACGATGAACTATATACTCTTTTTTTTTCTAATTATTTTAACCAGTAATGCACTAGGTTATCCGAGTGGCCAACATGAGCAAAATGCTATAGACCACTGGCTGGAACGGGGCACTGACATGCAATCTGCCAAATCGCACTATAATCGCGCACTACTTTTTTATTATCTTTTTGAGCTTGAATTAGCTCTTGAACATATCAATTATGCTTGTGCCATAGAACCTCAAAATAATTCCATTTTAAACCTCAAAGGTCTTTTGCTGCAGCGATTAGGCAAGTTCAGTCAAGCTATCCCCATTTACGAACAGCTACTATTAACTAACTACAATAAAAAAAACAACTTGCATGGTCTTCATTGTTGCTTACAAGCTCTGGGAAACTTGCCCAAATCTAGTGTGACTGACCAAGCTTTGCGAAAATTCAACGGAGTAACCAATCTTGAAACACCAATTGATCCAACTGTAATAAAAAATAGGTCAGTACTCATTATTGGAGAGCGAGCTCTTGGAGATCAAATACAATACTTAAGATTTGCGATAAGCTTTCGAGAAATGGGAGCCAACAGCATTTATTATGCGGTTGATGAAAAATTAGTACCGTTGCTTTCTCAATGTCCTTATGTAGATAAGGTACTACCTCTCAACAAAAAACCATATCCACCAACTGATCTTCAATTTATGCAAGATCAGCTTATTTTTTTACTCAATATTGACTTGAATACCCTACCAAAACCAACTTCCTATATTACTGCAGATGAAAACCTGCAAAAACAATGGAACCAACAATTATCCACTGCGCCTGGTTTAAAAATAGGTATATGTTGGCAAGCAAAACAAGGATTATTGCATGAACTTTTTCCCCACTGCAATAGATGTATGCCGCTTTCCCAGTTCCAAAAATTAAGTACCTTACCAAATATTCATCTCTACTCACTGCAAAAGGGTATTGGGGAAAATCAAATAAATAATATTTCATTCCCACTAGAGTTGTTGCCTGCAAATTTCGACCAAGATAACGGTGCATTCATGGATACCGCTGCATTTATGAAAAATTTAGATTTAGTAATTACCGTAGATACTTCTATTGCTCATCTTGCAGGAGCATTAGGAATTCCGGTCTGGGTTCTACTACCGTACACTGCAGACACCCGCTGGATGATCGACCGTACCGATACCCCCTGGTACCCTACTATGCGCTTATTTAGACAATCAACACCCGGCAATTGGGAAGAAGTAATTAAAGAAGTAAGAAAAAAACTAATTAACCTTCAAAGCATTTGAGCCCGAATGAAACATACATTTTACCTAACGACTTTATCAGTCACCTTCGCCATGCAATGTTATCTACCAGGACGTTATCAAGATACAGCAGCACGATACTGGGAATTAACCTGTTCTAACCCAGAATCACCTACTAAAGATTTAAATAAAGCATTGATGTTATACAATTTATTTGAGTTTGATTTAGCGCTAAAATATTTAGATAATGTTTTGGCTTTAAAACCAGAAAATATAACTGCTTTAAAGTTCAAAAGTGAGATTTTACAGGTTCTTGGTAGATTTGATGAAGCAATTATGGTGCAACAACAACTTATAAAGCTGACCAACAATGAAAAAGAATATTGCTATGGACTATACAACAGTTTAAACGGACTTGGAAAACTCCCAGAGGCGGTTGCTGCATTGCAAACTTGGCGAAGGCTAAACGGTTCATCAACCTATGAAAAACCATTAAATCCTTACACAGTACAAAACAAAACTGTACTTGTTCTGGCAGACCGGGCCTTTGGTGATCAAATTCAATATATTAGATTAGCAAATATTTTTAAACAATATGGAGCAACGAAAGTTATTTTTGCTTCCCATGAAAAGTTAGTTCCTCTCCTTTCACAATGCCCCCTCGTTGATCAAGTGATCTCAATCAACAAAAAGCCATACCCGGTTGCAGATTTTATTTTTAGGCAAGACGAACTTATGTATTTACTCCAAGTTACCCTTGATTCAATTCCAGGAACTATTCCCTATATAAATACTAACAATGAGCTATTAACTTATTACAAACAATTCATTTCTAAAAATCATTTAAATATTGGAATTTGTTGGCAAGCAAAACAAGGATTATTTAACGAGCGAACTGCCTATTGTAATCGATCAATGCCTCTTACCTTTTTTAAGGAATTGTGCTCTATTCCCAATATACAATTCTATTCCCTTCAAAAGGGCCAAGGAAGTGATGAGATTAACAATTGTGGTTTTTCTATTAATCCTCTGCCAAATGATTTTGATGAACATAATGGTGCATTCATGGATACCGCTGCATTTATGAAAAATTTAGATTTAGTAATTACCGTTGATACTTCTATTGGTCATCTTGCTGGAGCATTAGGAATTCCCGTCTGGGTTCTATTACCATATACTGCGGATACCCGCTGGATGACGCACCGTTCTGATACGCCATGGTACCCAACAATGCGCTTATTTAGACAATCATCACCGGGCAATTGGGATTTAGTTATTAAGCAAGTTATTACGGCGCTACCAGCATTTATATCTAATAAAGGAACTGCCTTATGAAAAAAATAACATATCTCTTATGTATTGCTCAAGCATTAACACTCTATGCCGATCCCTCTCAATTTGCACAAGAGGCAGCAAAGCTTTTTGAACAAATTCAAGGCGATCCCAATAGCATAAACAACCATTTTCTGCGCGCCAATATGCTTATTAATTTATTCGAATTTGACCATGCATTAGAACATATTGATATAGTCATTGCAGAAAATCCCAATATCACATCAATTTATTATAATAAAGCATACATTCTTAAAACTATCGGAAAATATGCAGAAGCAATTCCATTATACGAAAAAGTGCTAGAAGCAAACCCTTCAAACACATATGCTCGTTTTGGTTATAGTCAATGCTTACTTGCCGTAGGAAGATTAAAGGAGGGCTTTTATGAATATGAGCACCGCTTAGCTTCTGAAAAAGGACGCAATTTCACACCGCTCGATCTTTCAACTATTGCAGGGAAGAAAATTTTTATTCAACAAGAAGGTTTTAATGGCCTGGGTGATTGGATAATGCTTATGCGCTATGCAAAACTATTAAAAGACCATGGAGCTTATGTTATTGTTCAGGCGCGCAATGAATTGAAAACACTATTTTCATTATGTCCATACATTGACGAATTTGTAAAACACAACACCTACACACAATTGCCCCCACATGATAAAACTATTTTACTGTTTAACTTACCACTATCATTTAACACAACATTAGAAACAATCCCCGCGCCAATTCCTTATATATATGCTAACGAACAATTAGTCAGCTATTGGCGTACTGAATTAGCCAAGGATAATAATTTTAAAGTGGGTATTTGCTGGGGAGAGTCTGCAAAGTCCTTGCTCGCTAATAACATACCACACGGTATACGCAGCATGCCCCTCTCTCAACTAGCTCCTCTTTTTGAAATACCCGGCATAAGCATATATAGTTTGCAAAAAATTGATGGTATAGATCAAATTAATCGCCTTCCTGAAACTATGAAGCTTAAAACATTCAACGATGACTTTGACGTTAGTCATGGTGCCTTTATGGATTCAGCAGCAGTAATGAAGAACCTTGACTTAGTTATTACACTTGACACTGCTCCTGCTCATCTTGCAGGGGCACTCGGCGTTCCAGTTTGGATGTGGCTTCCCACAGCCGGGGAATGGCGTTGGATGACCAATCGCTCTGACTCCCCTTGGTATCCTACAATGCGTATTTTTAGACAAAAAAGCCCTGGCAAATGGGATGACGTAGTTCAACAAATTACCACCGAATTAAAGAAAATGGTGAACAAACATAAACAGCAAAATGCTAACGTATAAAAAAATTCTATATTTAACACTAACCAAAAAAACCAGGTAACCACAATGAAAAAACAAATAAAACAAATTACTACAATGGCTCTTTCAATTACATTACAAACAGTTAACACGGAACCCCCTCAATTTATCAAAGATGGGTTACATATTTTTGAACAAATTACCGGAGACCCAAATACAATCACTAATCATTTCTACCGCGCCAATATGTTAATACATTTTCAAGAATTTGATCATGCACTAGAACATTTAGAGATAGTACTTAAAGCAGCTCCCAATTATTTAAGTGCAATCTATAACAAAGCATATTTACTTAAAATAACGGGCAAACCCGCAGAAGCTATCTCTTATTATAAAAAAGTACTAGAAGCAGATCCTAACAATAGCAATGCACGCCTAGGTTTATCACATGCTTATCTTGCAACCGGTAACTTTAAAGAAGGCCTTCCCTTATTTGAACACCGATTAGCAAATGATAGCGCACGTAATTACACACCACTCAATATGCAAGAAATTTCTGGTAAAACAATTGTAATTGCAAATGAAGCATTTGGCGGCTTGGGAGATTGGATGATGATGATCAGATTTGCAAAAGTGCTTAAGGATCACGGAGCAAAGGTTATTGCTCAAGCTCCGGAAAGCTTAACAGCTATATTTTCTTTGTGTCCCTATCTGAATGGATTAACCTCACAAAAAAAAGCGCTTCCTTCTTGCGATAAAACAATTCTTCTTATGAATCTTCCTCTATCCTGCGATATAGCCACCAATACCATTCCAAATCAACCTTACCTATTCGCAGATGAAAAGTTAATAACCCACTGGAAAAATAAAATTGCCCACGATACTAACTTTAAAATTGGTCTTAGTTGGGGAGAAAAACCACAATATGCTTTAATACAAACAAGCGCATACGGCAAACGGAGTATGCCACTAGAAAAATTAGCACCTCTTGCCACAATCCCTGGAATAAGTTTCTATAGCTTGCAAAAAGTTGATGGGCTAGAACAGTTAACAAAAGCCCCCGCCGCTATGAAAATACACAGTTTTGATACTGATTTTGATGAAAGCCATGGCCAATTTATGGATACCGCTGCCCTTATGAAAAACATGGACCTGATAATTACCTTAGATACGGCACCTGCTCATCTTGCAGGAGCCTTAGGAGTACCAACGTGGCTCTATCTTCCGTACGCTCCTGAATTTCGCTGGATGATTCAACGGACCGATACACCGTGGTATCCAACCATGCGTTTATTTAGACAACATAATCCTGGAAATTGGGATGAAGTAGTACAAGACATGGTCAATGCCTTACCAGAGATTATGGCACAAAAGAAAAAAGCTCAGGTTACTGTTACCAAAAATCATAACATTAACTCTCAAGATGCATGTAGACTATTAGTAGATGAAATTGTAGGAAAACTATGAAAAAAATATTCTTAGGTGTTATTACCTTCCATTTCTTCTGCTTTACACAAGAATCAGCAGAACATTATATCGAAAAAGCTGCCAACGCGTTTAAGGCAAAAAATAAAACTGAATGCATAGCAAATTTTAAAAAAGCCTTAGAAATTGAACCAAATTCGTTTATTGCATTATTTAACTTAGCGCGCGCTCACCAGTATGACGGTGACATAGAGGAAGCTACTGCATTATATAAGCAATGCTGCAAACTGCAGCCTGAACATCGTGATGCACAGATTAATTTAGCACGCATGTTAACAGCAATGGGAAAGTTTGATGAAGGCCAAAGAATTTTAGAACATATATTTTTACGCGAAAAACCAAAGCAAGATGTAATTCTAGCTCTTTCCTTTTTAGCACTCAGAAACGAGGATTGGTCTAATGCCCGCGAACTACTCGCCATACATCAAGACTGGGTAAAAATAGACAAGCTATGGTGGTTCAATGAAAACATTACCAATAAAACCATTTTAATGGACTTGACCATTACCCCCGGCAGCAATGGCATTGGAGATGCAATCCAAATGTTACAATATGCAGAATATTTAAAAAAAGCAGGAGCACTGGTTATTGGCCGCACCAATGATTATTTAATACCATTATTCAGCTGCTGCCCCTACTTTGACCAAGTTATCTCTACCAATAGTCCCAAACCAACATGCTACAAAGAAATACCCATTGGCCTACATGCATTTACACTTCTTGCAACCCAAGAACTCCAAAAAAGAACAACGCCTAAGCCCTATATTTTCCCAACCAATAACTTAGTAACCCATTGGAAAAGGCAGTTAAGCAGTGACACTAATTTTAAAATTGGGTTGTGTTGGAACAGCAGCATGTTTGGATATTACTTTTCTGGTACCTCTAAAACGCCTCCCCGTAGCGTAGAATTAAAAGCACTCGCACCACTTGCCACAGTTCCTGGAGTTAGTTTTTATAGTCTACAAAAATACAATGGCAAATTACCTGATCTACCTGATAATTTTGTTGTTCATCAATTTCCGGATTGGGTTGATACTGAACAAGGGCGCTTTATGGACACCGCTGCCATTATAAAAAACATGGACTTGGTAATCAGTGTAGACACTTCTATAGCGCATCTAGCCGGAGCAATAGGAACTCCGGTTTGGGTTATCTTAATGCCAGAAAATGACTGGCGCTGGCTCCGCGACCGTTCAGATACGGCGTGGTATCCCAGCATGAAATTATTTAGAAGAAAAAGTTTACATGATTTACCAGAAGTTATTGAACAAATGCGAGGAGATTTAAAAAACATAAGAAACAAACAATTTGCACAATGAATCCAAAAAACTTGCCCTATACCCAGGTCCGGGTAAACTAATGCTGTGATTCACCACACTAAATCCCGAAAATACTATGGCAAAAAAAGAATATTCCTCATTTAATGAATTTGTTTCTACTCAATTAAATCCGGCACAAAAAGAAGCAGTTGAGCATCTAAAGGGCCCTATACTAGTAATTGCCGGAGCAGGGTCTGGTAAAACCCGTGTTATTACTGCACGTATTGCCAACCTAATGCTCAACCATGGGGCACAGGCAGAACAGATAGTTGCACTTACCTTCACCAATAAAGCCGCACAAGAAATGAAGGAACGGATTCAACTAT
The DNA here is from genome assembly GCA_963698045.1 of uncultured bacterium. Lineage (GTDB taxonomy): Bacteria > Babelota > Babeliae > Babelales > Vermiphilaceae > MFD01716-c1. Next base: position 360,764 of record OY969115.1, read on the forward strand.
TCTTAGACAAAGGCAAGCAACTTCCCTTTATTGGTACCTTCCATGCCTATTGTCTGCAACTACTCAAACAAAATATTCATTTATTAGAATCACCTTTTTTTTCCATTTTGGATGAAGATGATCAACGCAAAATTGTTAACGATATTTTGCACCGCAATCATCTTGAAAAACAGCTTAATGTACGACAAGCGATTTATTATCTTTCGCAGATAAAAAATAAGATTGATCCCACACAGCATACCTACCAAAAGTTAGTGCATATTCACCCGTTTATGTATGATATTTATACCGCCTATGAAGCAGAAAAACGGGCAAGTAGATGTTATGATTTTGATGACCTATTAATTGAGACCGTCAAGCTCCTTAAGACCAATAAAGAATTTAAGGAAGAATTACAACAAAAATTACGCCATGTATTGGTTGATGAATACCAAGACACTAATATTATACAGCATGAACTGCTTAAACAATTAACACTCAAGAATGACATCTACATTGGCGATTCCTTGTGTGTAGTAGGAGACGAAGACCAATCTATCTATTCTTGGCGCGGAGCGACCATTGCCAATATTCGCAATTTTCAACATGACTTCGCCAACACCGCAATTATTAAAATTGAGCAAAACTACCGGTCAGTGCAACAGATTTTAGATATCGCAAACCAAGTAATTAGCAATAATGATAATCGTAATCCTAAAAACTTGTGGTCAGAAAAAAAGGCAAAAGACCGTACACGCGCTCTTACCTGCTTATCTGAATATCAAGAAAGTGACATTATAGCGCAATTACTCAAACGAGTTCGTAATAAAAAAGAAAAGATGACTGCGGCAATTCTATACCGTACCCACGCACAGTCACGCGCATTAGAAGAATCTCTTATTAAAGAAAACATTCCCTACCGCATTGTAGGGGGCGTGCAGTTCTATGAACGAAAAGAAATTAAAGATTTACTCGCCTATTTACGGCTAATTGTTAATCCATTTGATCGCCCTTCTTTTTTTAGAGTTATTAACGTGCCGGCACGGGGATTAGGCACCAAATTTGAGGAAGATGTCTATGCACTCTGGCATCAGGAACCCTTTTTAACTTTTCAACAAGTAGTTCAAAAATTAATAGATACCGGAGTGGTAACCAAAACCAAAAAAGATGCCGCTGCGTCCTTTATTAAAATATTCAAAGACTTACAAGCAACAGATTCTTCTCTAACAGCCTTAGAAGCTATTTTAGTGCGTACGCGCTACTTAAATCATTTAAAAGAAGAATATGAAGCAGAAGATGCAGAAACGCGCATAGAAAACATTAAAGAACTGCAAGAAGCATTTATCCATTTTGCAACCTATGGCACTACAACAGTAGAAAAAGTATTAGAAGATATTGCCCTTATGCAAGACCGCCAAGCCCATGCTGCCCATGACACTGAGCAAGTACTTCTTATGACCTTACATGGCGCAAAAGGATTAGAATTTGATCTAGTAATTTTAGCCGGTTTAGAAGAAGGAATTTTACCTGCCGCGCGCTCATTAGAAGATCCACAAGCCTTAGAAGAAGAACGCAGACTCTTTTATGTAGGCATTACCCGCGCTCGAGAATATTTACTCCTTACCCATGCACGGTATAGATATACCTACGGCAGAATGCTTGACCAAGTACAGTCACGCTTTTTACGTGAAATCCCCTCCCGTTTAATGCCACGAGAAGAAGCGTCCTCTTGGCGTACCGATCAAATGATATCCTTTTTTGCACAATGGTTACCTTCACATGAATCCTCGACAAGCCCAACTATAGAACCAAAAGTAACTAAACTAATAAAAAATGAATCTACTGCACGATCATCTGCTACTGCAAGTTACCAACCAACTGGACGATGGAAACCAAACCAACCCGTTATGCATGAAAAATATGGAATGGGGGTGATACAAAAAGTAGAAACCAAAACTGATGACACTCTCTATATCACCGCCAAATTTAAGACCGGAATTAAGAAAATTGTCTCTAAATTTTTACAATTAATTTAACGTTACTCATCTAAGGCTTCTACTGCAAGTTCCGTTGGATTTTCTTGTGCAAGATCTATAAGAGCTACCAGAGGATGCCCTTCAAAATTAAGATCGCCATCTTTTTGCGTTAACGCAGCAAAGTCTGTGTTTTCGTCCAATAGTATGTCTTTACCCACTACTTTACCATTAGGTAATACTACCCCTTCGCCAGGAACAATATAGTACCCATTCTTTGTAGCTAAGAGTTCATACTCTTTGCTTTGCATGGTTGTATTATCGGGTAAATAACCAGTCCATTTATCTGGATACAGCAAATTTAAGGGCCCTACTTGTGATCCAGAAAATGATTTTACACTTAAGAAATTAATAACGCTGCGGGGATGGTCAACGCTTTTGATTACTGCAGTTTTATGAATTTTCTTAAAAATTTCTGCAAGCTCTGCAACCTCTTGGGCAATTAATGCACCTCTATTCTTTTTAACATTGAACAAGGTCATATAGGCGGTAAAGCCCAATAACCCTCCCAGTACCAAAGAACTTAAAATCAAAATCATACGATGATGACTTGATGAGGGAACGGTAGCCATTACACTACTCCTTTTTTAAACGGTTATTGAAATTATTTATAATTTAACCTTACAGCCTCTTTAACTTCTTTCATGGTCTGTTGGGCCACTAATTCTGTCTTTTGAGTACCCTGTAAAAGAAGATCCATTACCCAGCGGGGATCTTTCGCAAGCTCTTGCCGACGACCGCGAATAGGACCAATTAACGCATCTAATACTTCAATTAAACGCCGTTTTAATTTTACATCTCCCAAGCCACCACGCTGATAATGCTCCTTAAGTGCTTGCACTTCATCTTTACGTGGGTCAAAAATATCCAGATAAGAAAATACGGTATTTCCTTCTACTCGGCCTGGATCTTCTACGCGTAAATGATTAGGGTCCGTGTACATACTCATAACTTTTTTAGCTATCTCATCGGAAGAGTCTGAAAGAAAAATAGCATTACCTAAGGATTTACTCATTTTTGCCTTACCATCAAGACCTGGTAAGCGAGCGGCATGCCCTTTAAGATATTCGGCTTCTACTAATACATTAGTGTTATAAATTCTATTAAAGCTACGAACAATTTCATTGCATTGTTCAATCATAGGAATTTGGTCTTCACCTACTGGAACCAATGATGCTTTAACAACCGTAATATCTGCAGCTTGGTTTACCGGATACATAAGAAATCCTGCAGTTACGGTATCCCCATATCCTTTTTGATCCATCTCATTTTTAACCGTAGGATTACGGCGCAATCTGCTAACCGTTACCAAATTTAAATAAAGGATGGTTAATTCAGCAATTTGTGGAATCATAGATTGTATAAAAATGGTGGATTTTTTTGGATCAATACCAACCGCTAAATAATCCAAAGCCACCTGCAATACATTTTCACGAACCTTTTCTGGATTATCAACATTATCTGTAAGCGCCTGTATATCTGCAATCATTACATATTGCATATGATGTTCTTGTAAAACCAACCGCTGCATAAGCGATCCCACATAATGTCCCAAATGAAGCGGTCCTGTTGGTCGATCACCAGTAAGTACTATTTTTTTTGCTACCATATTATTCGCCTAAAAAAATTATATGAACTAACTCTTTTTAAAATACCTCTTTAGCATACTCTGCAGGATAAAATACTCAAAAAAAAGAGGACCCATTACAACCCATTCCCCAATTATGTTCAACTACTGTACAAACAACAACAACTTTTTTAGATTAGAGGAGAATTCTTTATGATAAAAATTCTGATCATTCAACAAAGGAGAAGAATGAATTACGAATCACTGGTTTCTATTGCAAAAGACAGTATAGAAATTGTTTTTTTTGCAACAATAATCTACCATATCGCTTTGTTCTTAAAAAAAGACCATACCTATAATCTACTTCCTTATTTTTATAGCTATCTTTTTCTAACAATTGGTTCCTATTTCTTGGATCTTGCAACACTAAATACCATACTCCTTCTCTTTTCCCCCTGTGTAATAATGTTTTTTGCGCTCATACATCAAGAAACGTTACAACGCAATATTGTTGCTTTAAAAAATGTTCACACTGAAAAAGCAGACACCTCCGACTGGCTTTCTACCCTGTTACAAACAACCCTGATTGCACTTAATGAACATAAAGAGTTGCGCTGCATAATTGAACACACGGACCGCATGCAAGAACTAGTCATGACTTCCTGCCCCATTAACGCGCCACTAACACCAGAATTACTGTCTCTCATTTTACAAAGCAAATCATATCACCCGTCTAATATGCTCTGGGTCAATAGCTCGGGACAGCTTATAGGCGTAAATGTACGGTGGCACAAATCTAAAGTTGCAGGTTTGCTTGACCGCTTAGAAGACAATAACGAAGTGTGGCACCAAGATGTATTACTCTACACCACTAAAACAGATGCATTAGTATTTTGGATACATCCCAATAATGGATTATTCACCATAGTCGCTCATGGAACTGAGCATGAAAAATTGACCGCTTCACAGGCATTTCAGATTATAGCTCAACACTGCCGTTTACCATTTACTATACAAGGATCATTACAAAAAGGAGTTCATCATGGCACAAACAGTCGCTCGTCGACTAGTGAACAATTCACCCCTTAAACTATTTTCATTGTTATTGGGATATTTATTGTGGCACATCCTTAGTGCACATCAAACCGTTAGCCGTTGTGTAACTATTCCCGTTTGCTTTTATAACACCTCTCAAGAATACACGCTCAAAGCACCAGAATCCCTGCGCATAACCTTGCGTGGCAAGCGTTCACAATTTACTGACGCGTATCTTAATGATCTTGCATTACATATTGACGCTGCATCTTTAAGCAAACAAACAACCATACTCCCGGTAAGTTCAGCACAATTATTTTTGCCAGAAAGTATTGCACTGGTACACTATGTTCCATCACCATTGATTATCGAAAAACAAATTAAAACAACATAAGAAATAGTAAAGGAACCCATTACATGAACGCAGGATTATTTGGCACCGATGGCATTCGTAGTCATGTAGGAAACTCACCTTTTACGTTTACAGACCTGCCACAACTTGGCCATGCCATTGCGCGTTGGGCTCTCGCAAAATATGGTGCAACGCCAAAAATATTATTAGCAACTGACACACGGATCTCTGCCTCTTTTGTTAAATCTTCATTAACCAGTGGCATGCTTTTGTATCCTGTAACTATTCATGATTCCATGGTATTACCCACACCGGGACTTTGTAAATTACTTACGTTAAACCCCAGCTTTGATTTTGGCATAGTCATTTCTGCTTCACATAATCCTTATCAAGATAATGGAATTAAAATTATTGACCGCCGGGAAGGGAAACTTTCATTAGAAGATGAAGCAGAAATTTCACGATTATTTTATTCACATCAACCTTCCATAAATTATAATACTTTTGGAACGCTTACTTTTTGGCCTCAGGCTGCAGAAGCCTATCGCGAAGCTATGGCTCAGGAATTTGAACCACGATTGCTTGCTGGTCTTACTATTGTTCTTGATTGTGCTCATGGAGCTGCGTACCAGATAGCACCCGATCTATTTAAACAATTGGGAGCAACGGTAGTTGCTATAAATAATCAACCCAATGGAAGTAATATCAATGAAAACTGTGGGAGCACCCATCCGGAATTATTACAACAGGCAGTATTAGAACACCATGCAGATGCCGGATTTGCATTTGACGGTGATGCAGATAGAGTAATGGCCGTAAACCGCGCGGGTGAACTTAAAGATGGGGATGACATGGTTGCCTTATTATTAGATAATCCCCACTATACCCAGCAAGACGGAATTGTAGGCACTATTATGAGCAATCACGGGCTTGCTATGCTGGTCAAAGAAAAACATAAAAATTTTACGCGTGCCCCGGTGGGTGACAAATTTGTAAGTGCTCGACTGGAACAAAAAAATCTACTACTTGGTGGTGAACAATCTGGTCACATAATAATGCGCGACTACTTAAACGTTGGTGATGGCATCTTTGCCGCGTTACGCGCTCTAGAAACCATGCGTTATACCAGAAACTGGGAAATGACTACGTTTCGTAAATTTCCTCAAGTTCTTATTAATGTACCGGTTTCTGTTAAAAAAAGCCTTGAACAAGAACCAATAGCGACTATTATTGCTGAGTATCAAAATCAACTACCCAATGGCAGAGTTATAGTACGCTACTCTGGTACAGAACATATTTTGCGAATTATGATTGAAGATAGTAATGAAGCAATTGCACTAACAATCGGCAAACAGTTAGCGCAAGAATTACAGAAAAATTTAGCTAATATATAAAGAGAAGTAATGAAGCAGTTCATAGAAACCGTTCGTTCATATGCACAAAGTATCTTTCTAAATGGATTGCTTGCGATATTGCCCTTGGCACTCACGTTAGCGATCTTTAGCATTACGATAAACTTAATCAATAATTGGATTCTAACCCCAGTACGTACCGCCATCTCGGTAACTCCCTTAGCTAAAATACCTTATATAGAAGTGGTAATAACTATTGTAATAATTCTATTAATGGGAACCTTAGTCAGATTTATTATTCTGCGTTCTCTCATAGAAACCGGAGAGAAGCTTATTGTAAAAATACCCTTAGTACGTCCTATATACTCTAGTGCAAAACAACTGGTACAGATTTTTAGTACCTCACCAGAAAAATCTCCTACCCGTAAAGTTGTTCTAGTACCCTATCAAGCGAGCGGAACATACACTATTGGCTTTATGACCAGCGAATTGCCCACAAATCTTTCACCTCAAAATAACATCCAATACTGTACTATATTTATACCAACCACTCCAAACCCCACTAGCGGTTTTTTAATTTTAGTACCCGCACAGGAAGTGATACAAATAGATTTATCACCACAAGAAGCAATGACCTATATTATTTCTGGTGGTATTGTGCAGCCGGAACGGTTTATGAACGAAGTTCAGAAGTAACTTTACCCAACTGTCGGGTAAAAAATTGTAGATAAAAATAATCAAGAAATAGTTCATCTCCACCGTTCTTTAATTTGCAATCAAGATCATACAAGAGCTGATGAGCTGCTTGTAATTCCGCAACCGTAGACTGCGTCCAATCTCTTTGAATAAAAGAAAAGGGCAATTTATAACTTATTTTTTTAGCTTCTCCCCGATCACCAGCTTTTGAATACTGAATGTAAAAAGCCGCACGCCAAATCTGTTCTGACCAAAAACTAATCCAAAATGGCGTACCATAATGATCTTTAAGTTCCATCCATTGGTTAATAAATGCCGGTACTTTGCGCGCAAAGAAATTCTGACTTAAGGTAAAGAGCGATTGCTCAGGGGTAATAAGATGCGGTACCCAATCTTTAAAAAATTCTGTCGCACCACCAACGCTTACGGTTGAATACTCCAATAACAAACAAACCTGATCAATGGTAAGTTGATGAGCCATAGATTGTATATACCGAACAAATGGTTGATCTATTTTAAAGGTACTATCTTGCTGATACAGTTTAACCATTGCAGTAATCAGCTCCCGTGACAGTTGATCAGGCATAGAAATAACTTCCCAAGATGCGGGGATAGATTTGGATGGTTGACCCGTCATAAAAAAAATAATGGTATTAGGGCCTTGGTACTGTTGCAAATAAGCAAGCCATTCCTGCTGTTTTGCACGGGGTGTTTGCACCAAACTATCAGCTAGCCAATATATTGAACTTCTTCCTAAAAAAGATGTTTGGAACTGAGCATTCAATGTAGAAGAGTCATGATCATGCATAGATAAAGAAGTTACCATGCCAGCATTACGATTACTAATCTGCTTTATCAGATGAGACATCAACAACGGAGAGTATTCTGCTCCATAAAAAGCAATTACCGGGTGCTTAAATAAATCCGCGGGCGTAACTATTATCTGCTGAATAAATTGTTCTAAATGCATAACTATTCACTTTCACTCAGCACACATCTTGACTAGAAACAAGCAACACAAATAAATTTTATAGACTCACGAAGCTGATTGCAAGCGACTTTGCAAACTGAATAGTGCATTTTTTTCTTTTTTTGGCTGTGGATGATTATTGCCTACAGACTGCTCATCACAAAATGAATACCACTGTTGAGCACCAACTAAGGCCGTAGATCTAATTTCATCAAAGATTTCCCAAGATATTGGTGATTTTTCAGCGCCGCCCTGCATCTCTATCATTTTTTGAGAACGGGTCATTACCACGTTAAAATCTGCCTGCAACTGAGAGTCTTCTTTATAATCCGGATCCAACACTACCATATCATGAAGTACGCCAACAGAAACTGCTGCAATAGTATCCATAATAATTGGTTTGGCAATAATCCTAGCTGCTAACCAACGCTCTTGCGCCTGCTTAAGGGCAAGATAAGCACCCATAATAGAAGTTGTTCTAGTACCACCATCGGCCTGGATTACATCACAATCAACCATAATGGTGCGCTCTCCAATAGAATCTACCGCTACAATTGCGCGCAATGCACGGCTAATTAAGCGAGTAATTTCTACCGAACGGTTACTTCTACGCAGTTGAGAAATTTCCCGCGGGGTGCGTTCCTGTGTAGATGCAGGCAACATTGCATATTCGGCAGCTAACCACCCATTGCCTTTGCCACGCATAAATGAAGGTACCCCAGGCTGCATCATCACGGTGCATAGTACTTTTGTTTTGCCAACTGATAACAGAACAGAACCTGCAGCAGCCTCACAAACATCATACGTAATGCTAATGGGGCGCAAGGCAGTTACGCCGCGCCCATCATGACGTTTAAAATCCGTACTCATGTTCACTCCGTTACTGAGCTAGTAAACGCAAGCTAACACGACCAGTGACTTTATCATATTCGATAACTTCTACCGGAATGGTATCGCCTAACTTATATTCATTAGCAAAAGTACGCTGTAAATTCTTGGGAATATTAGAAACGTGTAATAGACCATCTAGACCAGGTACCAACTCAACAAACATACCAAAATCAGCAAAGCGACGAATAATGCCATTATAGCGTGCATTTCGCTCAATTTGTCCTGCGAGAGTCTTAACCCATGAAACAGCTCTATCAAGGTCAGCATGTGGTCCGCCAAAGATTTTAACGGTGCCATCGTCTTCTATATCAATAGTCAGTCTTGGTTACATCAATAATTTCACGAATAATTTTACCGCCACCACCAATAACCGCACCAATTTTATCAGTATCAATTTTAAAGCTAACAACTTTAGGTACTAAATCAGATAATGTTGGATTTGGCTTATCCATAACTTTTTGCATTTCACCCAAAATATGCATACGGCCATGACGTGCTTGTTCAAGAGCTACTTCAAATACATCTCGTGATAAGCCACCTTTATACTTAATATCCATTTGAATAGCGGTAATACCATCAGTCAGTACCAACTACTTTAAAATCCATTAATCCAAAAGCATCTTCAAATCCAGAAATATCTGAAACACGGCAAAATCACCGTGTTTTACTTTTTAGAAGTCCCATAGCAATACCACTGACCATTTTTTTAATAGGTACACCAGCTTGCATTAATGCCATAGTTGAACCACACACCGTAGCCATGGATGTTGAACCATCAGATTCTAAAATATCTGCAACTAATACGAATGGTATAAGGGAAAGATTCTTTATCTGGCAAACATATTGCGAAATGCGGATGCTGCCAAATATCCATGTCCCACTTCGCGACGGCCAGGTGCACGTAATGACCTTTAACTTCACCCACAGAAAATGGAGGAAAGTTATAATGCAGCATAAAGGTTCTATTTTCTTCATCTTCATCCATGAAACTTTCAATACGTTGCTCATCTTGACCACCACCTAAGGTAGTAGTAACAAGAGCTTGTGTTACGGCCACGGGTAAAGAGTGCTGAACCATGAGTAAATGGTAAAATACCAACTTCTACGGAAATTTGTCGAATTTGATCAAACGAGCGATCATCAACGCGTTTTTCAATAGAAACAAATAATTCAGTCAATTTATTTTTAAGAGCTGCATCAAAAATATATTCAACTACGGAACCAGGAACTTCTGTTAACGTAATTGTTTCTTTATATTGCTCAACAAAATGAGTCACGCAATTATTGCAAGTCGCTCATTACGTGCAACTTTATCTGTCTATAAACACGCTTACGAACTAAATCATCAGTCAAGAAAGCATCTGCGCTTTTTTCCCAATCTTTCCAATCATACGTATCATCATGAATTGTTTTAAGTTCAACATTCATTTCCCGTGCAATCATTTTTTGCCATGCAACAATTTTTTTAATCTCGGCATGAGCACGGAATAATTGCATCAATAAATTCTTGTTCAGAAATCTGATCAGCAGAACCTTCAACCATGCAAATACCTTCTTCAGTACCGGCAACAACCAAACGAACATCAGATTTAATGTATTTGAGCATGCAAAGGATTAACAATCCATTCACCATCAACGCGGCAATTTCAACCGCGCCAACAGGTCCTAAAAAGGGAATATCAGAAAGAGTAAGTGCAAGAGAACTTGCAATAATGCATACGTATTAGGAGTATGTTCATTATCAACGGAATAGACCGTTGCAATAACTTGAACTTGATCAAAGAAATTTGAAGGGAATAACGGACGAATCGCACGATCAATAAAACGACCCGTTAATACTTCATGATCAGTTTGCTTACCTTCACGTTTATAATAACCACCAGGAATTTTACCTGCTGCATGAAAAGTGTTCGCGATAATCAACTGATAAGTGGTAAAAAACCCGGAAAATCTTTTGATGGAGCAGATACAGCTGTGGCCAAAATAACGGTACCGCCTTGTTTAAACCAAACAGCACCATCTGCTTGCCGCGCAACTTTACCTAATTCTACTTCGTAACCAAATTCTTCTAAACGAAACGTTCTTATCATTGCAAAAACCTACATACTTATCTAAATATTTGAGATCATTACTGTTATTATTTACGTAATCCAAGTCGTTCAATCAGATCTTTATACTCTGCTTAATTATTCTTTTCTAAATATTTCAAAAACTTCTTACGTTGATTAACTTTTTGAAGCAATCCACGTTCGTGAACTATGATCTTTATGATGTCTTCTGCAATGTTCTGTCAATTCATTAATCTCTTCTGTTAACAAAGCAACTTGAACTTGCGTAGATCCAGTATCTTGTACCATGAATCGCAAATTCTTTCATTACTTTCGCTTTTTCTTCTTTAGCTCTAACCATAGTGACATACCTCTTTGATATAACAGCTTTACTATATCCTATAAACCATATTTATACTCACTTATTTCTAGCAACCTATTGGTAGGCGCGAGCGGGATTGAACCGCTGACCCTTGCTACGTCAAAGCAATGCTCTACCACTGAGCTACGCGCCTGCTTAGTTCTATTCAGTTCCATGTTCTTCGCTCTCACGCATCTCTTCTTGATGCGCTTGACGTTCAAGCTCATGAAACATCATCACCTAAATATTTTTCTCTAAATGATGCAATACCAGTACCTGCTGGTATTAATTTACCAACAATTACATTTTCTTTTAAACCATAAAGATGATCAACTTGTCCAGAAATTGCAGCTTCTGCTAAAATACGTGTTGTTTCTTGGAATGATGCAGCAGAAATAAAGCTTTCAGTACCCAATGATGCCTGCGGTAATACCCATAAGCAATGGTTTAGCCATTGCAACACTTTTTACCTTGAGCTTTTAGCAATGCATTTACCGTTTTAAAGTGAATACGATCAACACGATCACCAATCAAGAAATCAGTATCACCTGGATCAACAACACGCACTTTACGCAACATTTGGCGAACAATCAATTCAATATGACGATCGTTAATATCAATACCTTGTAAACGATAAATTTCTTGAATTTGATCAACAAGATATCGCTGAACCAATCAGGCCCCAAAATACGCAAGATATCATGAAAACTGGAGAACCTGACGTTAATGGATCACCTGCATTTACCTGTTCACCATTCACCACGTTTAATTGTTACCACGCGGAACAAAATAATCAAAAGATTCAGCACCAGATAACACGCTAATTTTACGCAATACCACGATGCAATCCACCAAATACCACTTCACCATCAATATCAGCAATAATTGCAGGATCTTTTGGTATACGTGCTTCAAAGAGTTCTGCAATACGTGGTAAACCACCGTGTAATATCTTTTGTTTTTGAAACTTCACGTGGAATTTTAACCAAAATATCACCAACTGTCAACTGCTTGCTTTTCTGCAACATCCAAATAAGAACCAGCAGGCAAGAAGTAATGATGCAATTCTTCATTGCCTTCATCATCAACAATACTTAATGCTGGTTGATATTTTTCACTCTTTATGTTCAAGAACAATACGATTGATTTATTTGTTGCTTCATCAAAACGTTCTTGAACAGTAATATTTTCAATAAAATCAACAAACTTAACATTACCTGCTTTTTCAGTAAGCAATACTTTGCTTGTTGGATCCCATTCAGCAAGTTTAGTACCTGCTTTAATTTCTTGTTTATCTTGTACCAAGAGATATTGAACCATACTCAAGATCATAATGTTGTAATTCACGACCATCTGGAGAAATAATTAATAATTGTGCTTTACGGCTCATAACAATCGATCTGACCATGACGATTAGTCACTACGCGAACACCACGCAATTCAACAATACCATCTGATTTTGCAACGATAGAATGATTGTTCAGCCAAACCACTTGCCGTACCCCCGATATGGAAGGTTCTCATGGTAAGCTGTGTACCTGGTTCACCAATCGATTGTGCTGCAATAATACCAACGGTAGTACCAACATCAACTAATTTACCTTTAGAAAGATCATAACCATAACAATGCGCACATACACCACGTTTTGCTTGGCAAGTAAGTACTGAACGAACTAATAATTTTGAAACAGCTGAATCAGCAATGCTTAGGAATATCATCACGTGTAACTAATGTGCCTTGATTGAGAATAGCAATTCACCAGTAACCGGATCTTTAACATCTGCAGCAAGCACACGTCCAAAGACACGATTTGCCAATGGATAAATCACATCACCCGATTCTTTCAAATCTTCAATTTCTATATAACCAAGAGTTTTACAATCATCCATGGTAATAACTACATCTTGTGCAACATCAACTAAACGACGGGTTAAATAACCAGAGTTTGCAGTTTTTAATGCAGTATCGGCTTGACCTTTACGAGCACCGTGAGTAGAAATGAAATACTCAAATACACTTAAACCTTCTTTAAAGTTAGTTTTAACCGGCGTTTCCATAATTTCACCATTTGGCTTTGCCATCAAACCACGCATACCGACCAGCTGCTTAATTTGATCCTTAGAACCACGCGCTCCAGATTCAACATCATGAAAATAGGATTGAATGGCTTATCTGTCTTATCTTCATTTTCATAACGCTTCTTGATCTTGATCTTCATACTCTTGGTACATGGCATTTGCAGCAACATCAGCTGTCGCATGACCCCAAATACTAATTACTTTATTATAGCGTTCACCATTGGTAATCACACCATCCATATACAATTTTTCATGCTTTTTCAACTTCTTTTTCAGCTCGATGTAATAATCTCATCTTTTGCAGGTGGAATTACTAAGTTAGCTAATGAGAATGAAATTCCACCAATCGTAGAATAGTAGAAACCTAATTTCTTAATTTTATCAAGGCAGATAACGGTGCTATCACTACCAAAGCGATAATAAATCTTTTCTACTAACTTAGCTAAGTCACTCTTTTTAATAACTTTATTGACCCAGTTAAAATCTGAACCTTCTGGCAATGCTTCAAACAACAACACACGACCAACGGTAGTTTCAACAATTCATTACCATCAGCAATACGCAACTTAATTGTCGCATGCAATGCAACTTGGCCCATTTGAAATGCAGTAATTACTTCTTGAGTGCTAGAGAATACAATACCTTCACCTGCTTCACCACAACGAATCTTAGTCATATAGTGCAATCCAAGAACCATATCTTGGATAGGCACCGTAACCGGACGTCCATTAGAAGGAGAAAGAATATTATGTGTAGAAAGAATCAGCATTCTTAGATTCTTCTTGAGCTTTTAAACTTAATGGAACGTGAACAGCCATTTGGTCACCATCAAAGTCTGCGTTAAATGCAGCACAAACAAAGGATGAATTTTAATAGCTTTACCATCAACCAAGATTGGATAAAATGCTTGAATACCAAGTCTATGCAATGTTGGTGCACGGTTTAGAAGTACTGGACGATTTTTTACCACATCTTCAAGAACATCCCAAATTTCTGGAGACAGTTCTTCAACCATACGTCTTGCAACACGCATGTTTGGTGCTAATTCCCGTTCAATTAATCCGGCAAACACATATGGTTTAAACAATTCAAGATGCCATAACTTTTGGAATACCACATTGATCCAAACGTAATTCAGGATCAACCACAATTACTGAACGTCCAGAATAGTCAACACGATGACCAAGTAAGTTTTGACGGAAGCGACCTTGCTTACCACGAAGCATTTCACTCAATGATTTTAATGCACGACGATTTGAACCACGAACTGGTTGTCCACGACGACCATTATCAATCAAGGCATCAACTGATTCTTGCAGCATTCGTTTTTCATTTTTGATAATAACGGCAGGAGCATCAATTTCCATTAATCGTTGCAAACGAATATTACGATTAAGAACACGGCGATATAATTCATTTAAATCTGAACTTGCAAAGCGACCACCTTCTAATGGTACTAATGGTCGTAAATCAGGTGGAAGTACCGGCAACACCGACATTATCATCCAATCAGGACGTAGTTTTGCCTGTGCAATAAACTAGACAATACTTTAATACGTCGCATAATCTTATGACGCACAGCAACAGAAGCTTGTTTGGCCATATTCATCGCGCAATTTACTATGCTCTAATGCTAAATCCATAAAGCTAAGAACTTGTCGAACTGCTTCTGCACCCGTTTCTGCCATAAATTCCAAATCTTCTGGATGCTTATCTAGATAAGTTTCATAATCAGCACTGCTCAAAAGAGTTTTCATAGCATAAGGAGATTTACCTTGTTTTATTACCATGTATAAGCATCAAAATAAATAACGCGTTCAAAATCCTTAACTGGCATATCCATAATAAACCTAAATAGCTTGGAATACCTTTTAAGTACCAGATATGACATACGGGTGCTACCAATTCAATGTGCCCCATACGTTCACGACGAACACGAGATTGAATAACTTCAACGCCACATTTTTCGCAAGTTACGCCACGATGTTTCATACGTTTATATTTACCGCAGTTACATTCCCAGTCTTTTACCGGACCAAAAATGCGAGCACAGAAAAGGCCATCACGTTCCGGCTTTAATGTACGATAGTTGATAGTTTCTATCTTCTTAACTTCGCCATAAGATAATGCGCGTATTTTTTCTGGAGAAGCAAGCCCAATTCCAATCGCATTAAAATGGGTAATATTAATATATTCTTTAAACCGATCTAATATTCGATTATTCACTGGTGTTCTCCTTGCCAATTTTCAACAAATCAACCCGTAATCCAAGGCTTTGTAACTCTTTGATCAATACGTTAAATGATTCTGGAACTCCTGGATCTGGTACATCTTCACCACGAACAATAGCATCATATGCTTTATGTCTACCACTTACATCATCAGACTTATAGGTTAACATTTCTTGCAGAGTATATGCAGCACCATATGCTTCTAATGCCCATACTTCCATTTCACCCAAGCGTTGACCACCTTGTTGTGCTTTACCACCTAATGGTTGTTGAGTTACAAGAGAGTATGGCCCAACAGAACGAGCATGCAGTTTATCATCAACCATGTGATTAAGTTTCATCATATAGATGTAACCAATGGTCACTGGTTGATCAAAATGATCACCGGTACTCCCATCACGAATCTTACATGAACCTGATTCAGGAATATGCAATTCATCCATTAATGGTTTAATATCTTCTATCAAAGTCCGCGCCATCAAACACTGGTGTTTTAAAGAACACACCACGTTGTGCGGTCTTACGGGCAAATTCCAATAACCCTTCTTTACCATAGAGACTTTTCATAATCCGCAATTAATTCTTTGCCGTAGAAAGATTCCATCCATTTTTTAACTTCAGCATAACCTTGATTATCAAGCATTTCTTGTACTTGCTTACCAAGATCTTTGCCAACCCATCCCAACGCTGTTTCTAAAATTTGACCAACGTTCATACGAGAAGGAACACCCAATGGATTAAGAACAATATCAACGGTTGTACCATCATCTAAGTATGGCATATCTTCACGTGGTACAATAGTAGAAACCACACCTTTGTTACCGTGACGACCCGCTACTTTATCACCAACAGAAACAGTACGTTTCATGGCAATATATACTTTGATCATCTTAATAACGCCAGACGGAAGAACATCACCTTTTTTAAGATTAGCAATTTGTTCTTGTTTTAATTCTTCTAAAATTCGTATTTGATTTTCATACGCATCTTTAAGGTACTTAATACGATCATTAATCGTTTTAGTCGTGTGCCTTTAAGAGCAAATAAATCTACTAACGTCATATCTTTGAGTAACTTCTTGATCAAAGTTTGAACCTTTAACTGCTTTTTTATTCGCAGTTGCAGTTCCAGCTTTTTGATCACTCAATTCTGCAATAACTTTGTCTGCAATCATACGCTCAAACAAAGCAACGCGATGCGCATAATCAGATTCTAAACGGGTAACCTTTTGAGTTACTTCTTGCTTATAGCGTTTATCTTTGCGAACACCACTACGTGAGAAGATTTTAACATCAGTAACTGTACCTTCTACTCCAGGTGGTACTCGTAAAGAAGTATCACGTACTTCACGCGATTTCTCACCAAAAATAGCACGAAGCAATTTTTCTTCTGGTGAGAACTGAATGTCACCTTTTAAGGTAACTTTACCCACTAAAATATCACCCGCTTTTACCCGTGTACCAACACGAACAATGCCATCTTCATCAAGCTTGCAAGCATTGATTCACTTACGTTAGGAATATCACGAGTAATTTCTTCAGGCCCCAGTTTAGTATCTCGCGCATCAACCACATATTCATCAATATGAACAGAGGTCAGCGTATCGTCATACACTAATCGCTTACTTAATACAATTGCGTCTTCAAAGTTGTAACCATGCCATGGCATAAATGCAACTAAGACGTTTGCACCAAGCGCCAACTCTCCATGGTCAATTGCTGAACCATTAGTGAGAATATCGCCGGCTTTAACTTTATCACCACGCTTAACTATAGGTGTATGATGAATCCAAGTACTATAACTAGAACGTAGGAATTTCTTTAAATTATACTCATCTATACCTTGAGTAATCCAATCTTCTTCATTGTGGAATTCTTTTTCGTCTACTTGGATGATAATTTTGTCAGAAGAAACATATTCAACAACCCCACCACGGCGAGCAGTAATTACACCGCCAGATGCGCGAACAATTTCTTCTTCCATACCAGTACCAACCAATGGAGCTTCTGTTCTAATTAATGGAACTGCTTGACGTTGCATGTTTGCACCCATCAAAGCACGAACTGCGTCATCATGTTCCAAGAACGGAATAAGAGCAGAAGAGACAGAAACCAGCTGTTTAGGAGATAAATCAATATGCGTAATTCTATTAGAATCTACGTACATAAAGTTACCATTATGGCGAGCAAATACCATGTCATTAGCTTCTAACTGATTACCTTTACGGCTTACATCAGCTTGGCCAATATATTTATCTGCTTCTTGGAATGCATCCAAGAATACAACATCATCTTGGATTTTACCTTTTTCTACGGGTAAATAGGTAGTTTCTATAAATCCAAGATCATTTACCATCGCATAGGTTGCTAAGGAAGAGATCAAACCAACAGTCTGACCTTCCGGAGTTTCAATAGGGCAAATACGGCCGTAGTGAGACGTGTGAACGTCACGAACTTCAAACGTAGCGCGATCTTTTAACACACCGCCGGGCCCAAGCGCAGAAAGACGTCGCTTGTGAGCTAGCTCTGCTAATGGATTTGTTTGATCCATAAACTGGGAAAGCTGGCCAAGACCAAAGAATTCACGAAGAACCGCACTCAGCGGTTTTACGTTCAAGAAATCTTGTGGCATAAGCGCCCCATGAGTTTCTTGCATACGGAATCGTTCACGAACAATACGCTCTATACGCGTAAAACCTAAATACATTTGGTTATTGAGCAATTCGCCCACCAAACGCACTCTACGGTTTCCTAAGTGATCGATATCATCTAATTCACCTTCACCGCGTTCGCGCAAATTAACCAAATATTGGATTGTTGCAAGAATATCTTCGCGAGTTAGGCATAAATCTGTTTCTGGCGTATTTAACCCAAGTTTACGATTCATGCGAATACGACCAACTTTAGTTAAATCATAAAAACGATTATTAAAAAACAAATTTTCAAAACGTTCACGCAACTCTTTTAGAGATGATGAATCTCCGGGCCATACCTTAGCATGGATTTCCTTGAGTGCTTCATCTGGCGAAGTACAACGATCATGCATTAACGTAGTTGCAATAGTTGGATGAAAGGCATAACCAGAAGATTGAATAAGAAGAATTTCTAAATTTTTAAACTTCTTGAGAAGATCAACATGCTCTTCAGTGAATAATTCACCTTGCGCAATAATCACTTCACCGGTTTGGTCATCAATTACATCACGACCAAACACCCGGTTTACCAAATTTGAACGTTTAAGCGTTAAGTCAGTAACACCTTCTTTACGTAGCAAGGCAAGAATCTGAGACGTTACGCGCTTACCCACCAAGTTTTTGGCTAAGGATTCAGGAACCATACCTTTTTCTAACCGTTGACCCATTAATGTATCATCAACCGCTCTTAAGAATTCACCCTTCTCTATGCGAACGGTATCAAAACCGTAAAAACGAGAAATCAGCTCTTCACGAGAAAAGCCTAGTGCTTGCAAGAACGTTGTGACTAATAATTTCTTTTTCTTATCTATACGTACATACAACAAATCGTTGCTGTCAAATTCAAAATCTAACCAAGAACCACGCATTGGAATTATGCGCGCTAGATAATATGGTCTTCCACGGTGATCTTTTATCTTTTTGCTTTGGGAGAACACCACACCTGGTGACCGGTGTAACTGAGAAACAATAACGCGATCAACACCATTGATTAAGAACGTGCCAAGATTACCAAGCTTAAATTGATTATTTTCTTCATACAAATCTGCCATAACGGGCATGTCTGCAAAGAAAATATTCTGTTCTTTAATATCCCGGACAACCTTCTTTTCATTCTTATCTAAGGTCCAACTAATAAGTTGAATAGCAATTTTGAGGGGCAATGAAAAAGTCTTACCACTGGATCGGCATTCTTCTAATGTCATTGG
The DNA here is from genome assembly GCA_963698045.1 of uncultured bacterium. Classification (GTDB taxonomy): domain Bacteria; phylum Babelota; class Babeliae; order Babelales; family Vermiphilaceae; genus MFD01716-c1. Next base: position 380,258 of record OY969115.1, read on the forward strand.
TAATTTAATTGCAACACGTGTAAAGCAATTTGAACACGTGCGATAACGTGCTGTGTGCTTTTTACAGAATGTACAACTAAACTTTGCATCTAGCCGTGAACAGTCCGATTTTTTACAAGCAGAACAAGACCAAGTATACCTGTTTTCTATGCCGGTTAACTTACCGCATACACAAGCCCATTGGCCTAATTCATAACTTACATATTCCAGAGATAATTTATCTTCATATTCAATTGGGAAAATATCACGCAAAACCTTTTCTAATCCCATAGGTTTGCGTTCTTGCGGCAGAAAATCAAGCTGAATAAAGTCGTTAAAAGATAAAGATTGTATCTCAATTAAATTTGGAACTGGAACAATATCTTTAATCTTGCCAAACGACTTTCGAATGTTTTCTTTGCCCGCACAAAAGTTAGACATTAAGCCGCCCCTCGTTTCTTACTTAAGATGGTGACCACGATCGAATGCATATACCTCCATTTACCACAACTATTCCAGATTTTTATGCAAGTTCAACTTTAGCGCCAGCTTCTTCAAGCGCTTTTTTGATCTTTTGTGCATCATCTTTAGGAGCTGATTCAACAACAACAGTTGGAACTTCTTCTACTGCTTTTTTAGCATCAGACAAGTTCAACGATGGAACTGCTGCGCGCAATGCTTTAATAACTTGAATCTTATTTGCGCCGCCATCAACTAATTTAACTTGATAACTTGCTTTTTCTTCAGCCGCTGCTGCTACCGGAGCACCCGCTGGAGCTGCTACTGCCATTGCTGCAGCAGAAACACCAAAAGCGTCTTCTATTGCTTTTACAAAATCAGCTACTTCCATTACGGACATGCCTTTAATTTCTTCAATCAATTTATCAAATGACTTGGTTGCCATGGGAATCTCCAAAAATATTCAACACAATTATATTATTACTTTAGCTTTATGCTGCTTGTTGCTTTTGCTTTTCAACCTCTTTCAAGGCCACCGCCAATGACTGGATTGGGGATTTTAATAAACCGCATAATTGCGCCAACAATACTTCTCTTGATGGCAAACTTGCGATTCGTGCAAGAGCTTTAGCGTCATATAGCTTAGATTCAAAAATGCCTGCAACTGGTTTTAACGCTGGATTATCTTTAGAGAAATCATGCAGACACTTTGCGATCACGGTTGGTTCTTGTTGTGCAAACACCAACGCCACTTGCTCTTTGAAGTACGGCATTAGCTGTTGTGCATCATCAACTGGCTCAGCCGCACGCTTCATCAAACGCGCTTTAGCAACTTGTAACTTACCCCCTTTTTGATACAAATCTTTACGCAATACTTGCATTTGCGCAACCGTCATTCCTTTGCATTGAACTAAGAAGGACGCTTGATTGTTTTTAAACAAATCACGCAATTCTTGTATTACTATTTCTTTTTGTTGCCGATTCATCGCAACCTCTTTTCATTAATTCATTAAGAACGCATTAACTCATCAGCATTTACAGGAAAGCCCAAACCCATAGTAGAAGCAAGGGTGACTTTCTGTAGATATTTACCTTTAGCCGCGGCAGGCTTTGCACTCACTAACGCTTTAATAAACGCAGCAAAGTTTTCTGAAAGCTTGTTCGCATCAAAAGATACTTTTCCTATGCTAAAATTCACTAAACCACTTTTGTCATTCTTAAAGAATGCACGACCTTTTTTAAGATCTTTAATAACTGGAGCAAGATCAAAACTTACGGTACCAGTTTTTTGGTTTGGCAATAAACCACGGGGACCCAATATACGCGCCAACCCACCAACCAATCCCATTAGATCTGGTGTTGCAACCGCATATTCAAAATCCAACCAACCTTTTTTGATCTTTTCTACCAAGTCATCTGTCCCTACATAGTCAGCACCAGCTTTTTCTGCTGCTTCCGCATGTTCACCCTTTGCAAAAGCGATCACACGGATTTTTTTGCCTTGACCATGGGGCAAAACAACTGAACCACGCAATGTTTGTTCACCTTTAGTAGGATCAATACCAAGCTTGATGCTTACGTCAACAGACTCATCAAACTTAACATGTGCAGTTTCTTTAACTTTTTTAAGTGCATCATCAGCAGACCATGTCTTTTTGGGACCCACTGCTTCTAACACTTTTCTATAATTTTTACCATGTCTTTTCATAGCACTATTCCTAATAATCAATCAACTACATCAACGCCCATGCTACGTGCACTTCCAGCAATGATTTTCTTTGCTTGATTAATATCAACCGCATTTAAATCGGGAAGCTTAACACGTGCAATTTCTTCAATTTCTCGCCAGGTAATAGTGCCAACTTTTTGTTTGTTGGGAACTGAAGACCCTTTGGCAATATTAATTTTCTTGCGAATCAATTCTGATGCAGGAGGAGTTTTGGTTATAAAGGAAAACGTCCTATCAACATAGACCGTTATTATTACGGGAACCGTATCGCCTTTTCTACTTGCGGTCTGAGCATTAAATTGCTTACAGAATTCCATGATGTTTACACCATGTTGACCAAGCGAAGAACCAACTGGCGGTGCTGGTGTCGCTGCCCCAGCAGGAATCTGGAGCTTAATTTGTGATTTGATCTCTTTTGCCATTGTATGAACCTATACCTTTTATCGTTTAACTTGATGAAAACCGAGCTCAACGGGTGTCATGCGACCAAAGATGCTTACCATAACCGTTAATTTTTTATTTTCACTATCCACTTTATCTATTACACCTACAAAACCTGCAAATGGCCCATCACTAATATCAACTTCTGAGCCAACAGAAAATTCTTGTTCAGTTTGCGCAACTGTAATCTCACCCTTCATTTGAGAGATAATCTTTTCTACTTCGCGCTGTGTTAACGGCACTGGCTCCATTCCACCCAAGAATCGAATGACGCGTGGTGTTTTAGAAACCAAGCGAATTGCTTGTTGCGCTGGCTCCATTTCCACTAATATATACCCCGGAAAGAGCTGCTGGTCACCCGGATCTTGCAACGCAAAAAACTGTTTTAATTTTGCTGCAGGAACCAGAACCTCACCAACGTAATCTTGCAGGCCTTCTTTTTGTACCTGACGAAGGATGTCAGCTTTCACTGCATCTTCATATCCCGCATAGACTTGAACGACATACCAACGCTTCATCTGCGCTTATCCTGAAGTTATTCTAGATTCCACTAAACATTCTAATTACATATATAGCTAATTGATTAAATCCAAAATCAATTGCTCCCAAATAGATCGCGAACACGCTTACTAAAAAAAGAACTATCAATGTTGAACCAACCCATTCATCAAATTTTGGCCATTCAACTTTTGATAATTCAATTCTTACTTCTTGAAGAAACCGTACCACATTTTTTACTGTCATAACGCACCGCCCAAACTGTACTTGTTAATCTTCTTAATACATTACTACTTTATTTTTTGCTTGCCGGCTTCTTTATCTTCCCCCACTTACTCTCCATTTTAAACCCCAAAAAGCCTTGGCAGGCCAGGAGGGACTCGAACCCCCAACCCGCAGATTTGGAGTCTGCCGCTCTACCATTAGAGCTACTGGCCTACAATCTCAGGACTAATTACTTAGCTTCTTTATGATCCTGATGCTTGCGGCAGCGCGAGCAGAACTTACGCAATTTAAGCGTACCAATGGTTCGCTTCTTAGTCACAACTTGTGAATAATTACGTTCTTTACACTCTCCGCAGACCAAGTGAGTAGTTACTCTATTTTTTGCCATAATATTAACTCAATCCGTTATTATACATTACATTCTGGACAATAAGACGGTAAAACTTCGGGGTTACCAAAACATGGAGCCCGCGACCGGATTTGAACCGGTGACCTCTTCGTTACCAACGAAGTGCTCTACCGACTGAGCTACGTGGGCATTTCTCTTTGAAATTATTCCAACACAGCTTACAAACTAGATTAATTTAAAAAAATCAAAAAAACAAATTATTTATCACAGATAGCCCCTAGAACAACCATTTTTTGACAAACTGGAGCTGGCGGTCGGATTTGAACCGACGACCTGCTGATTACAAATCAGCTGCTCTACCAACTGAGCTACGCCAGCATTTTATGAATTCTGGAGCGGGAAACGGGGCTCGAACCCGCGACCTACAGCTTGGAAGGCTGTCGCTCTACCAATTGAGCTATTCCCGCGCTGTATCTGTATATTTCAATGTTTATTTCCTTAATTACTGGTCAGGTGGTCAATCTACCCAATAACCAAAGCGAGTTATTTACTGGAGCCTGCCGTACCGTATTTTCCGCTCAGGGGTCACCTTTACGGGATATATGGTGGCGAGGGAAGGATTCGAACCTTCGAAGGCAGAGCCAACGGATTTACAGTCCGTCCCCTTTGACCGCTCGGGAACCTCGCCGTAACTACAGCTCGCCGTACATTTTTTGTTTTTTTTGATTAATCTCTGCTGCAAGCACCTGAATATAATATTGTTTTTCTTAAGCGATTTCAACAAGAATGTTTTAATTTTTTTTCTTTTTTAATTCTTGATCCAAAATTTGGTGCACTTCATCCACACAACTTGAGCACCCTGTCCCTACGCCCAGCTCTTGAGAAAGGCCCTTAAAACTGTTGTTCCCGCGCTCTATAGCCGCAACAATATCTGAATGCATAACTTCAAAACAAGTGCAAACTATATAATCTGGCCGTTGTGCAAGTAAGCTTTTATTTTTATCCATGGTTAAGACTTTTTCCATCCTTAAAGGCTATGCGAGCCCGTATTTTCCCTATTACCTTACTTTTCTGGACAACTAACCCTAATTTCACGACTTTCGGGCTGATTAACATTATGATCTATAGTAACATTACATACCGCATGGTCCAACAATGGCATAATTACGGCAGGCCACTCTATTAATGCCCAGCTATTAGGTGCATATAAATATTCATCAAACCCGGCCATTATAAACTCATCCACGGTATTAATACGATATAAATCAAAATGATATATTTTTTTGCCGTCTGGCAAGGTGTATATGTTAACATAGGTAAACGTAGGGCTGGTAATGTGCTCAGTTACCCCCATATACCGCAACATAGTCCCTATTAGCGTTGTTTTGCCCGCTCCCAATGATCCGGTAAAAGTCATAACCTTACAATGTGACCAAAACTCTTTGAGCTTTAGCGCGACTTCGCCGATTTGATCTTTGGAATACGTTTTTTGAAATGGATTATTCATAGAAAATGACCTACTAGAGCTGTAAGATTATACATAAGAATCACTGATAAGAGTAAGCCCCAAACCCCGTTTATTCCACACATATCCCAAGCAATATTTTTAAAGGTAGGCGTTTGCCTTACTTTGTAAACGGTAACTTTTTGTGGATTGTGATCGTTTCTACATATTGCACACTTAAAAATAAAATTATCTTCATATACAATGTCTTCATTGACCTTGGTAAGCCATTCACTCATGCAAGAGCGGCAAAAAACGTGCCTCTCATCTCCACATAAGCTAACGGCGTCTTCATTGGGTTGCGCTAAACATATTGCACAGATTTTGTTCTTTAAAATATCTAAATCAAATGTTCTTATTGATCTAAGATCAACAATACATCTTTTGTAATTCTTAATAGTAAAATGGTCATAGGAACGTGCTATTAAAAACACCAATCCACCAAATAACATTAAACTATTTGCCAAAGAAAGAAATAGACTGCGTTCACACATCGAAGACGATACAAGGCTCGAAGGAATACCCAAACCAAGTGACGCAATCATAGTAACAGGCACTAAGAGAGATTTACATTCGGATTCTCTAATTGATCCATCACCAAAAAATTGATTATTTCTTTTTAAAACCATAGCGCCTAAAGCTTGTGCACAAAAAACAGCTGTACTTGCCAGAGCAAAGAAATTACCTGTATTTCGTTGTAAGTCCGTATGAAACAGATCACAGGGCTCTGTTGGATCCAATTCCATACCTATTATATGCGAAGCATGTAACTGAACTACCAAAGTTATACAAATAAATTTTTTAGCAATCTTCATAATTTTCTTAATTTTTTCTGCTTTTTACGTTCTTCTTTTGACAAGGTATGTGCAGCGCTCTTGCGAGATGTTATCTCTGAGGGAGCTACATCTTCACGCTTAGTCGCTATTCTTTTACTTGCTTGTTCCATTAATGCATCCAGTTCTGGACTTTCTTCTTGCGATAGCTTTACCAGTCCACCACCCGCAACTTTATGGGTTTGTACCGTTTCTTGTAGAGTACCTTGAACCAGTCTATAAAAATAAACGGCTTCTAACGATGGTATATCTAGCTGAGCTGCTCGTTGCTTTAATTCTCTATCATTAGATACTAACATAAGATCATCTGTTCTGCGCTTACCCAAATATTCTTTTATATAATCATCTGCGGACTGCAATGGTCCGGAATAAACTACCAGAACACCATTTATACGTTCCTTGTATACCCAATCAGATGGTCCGCCATCAAACACTAAAATAATTTCATGGTGTTTTAAACGGCCATATTTACCCAGCTGAGCAATAAATGCATTGCGCTCCGCTTGGGTTATTTGCCGTCCCGTCCACACTTGTTTTAATACATTATAGCCATCTACTACTAAAATCATTATGCCCCAATCTTTAAAGGTCATTGCAAAATGCAATAACTATCAGTAGATTAAAGGGTAATCTTGTAGCCCGCGTAAATCAATAGTTATTGCAAAAAACGGTGCACTATGTCTGAGCTTATTCATCTGCGTCAGCGCATGAAAGCAATTGAGACCATAAAAAAAATAACGCATGCCATGCGCTTAATAGCCATGTCATCCCATGCACAGTTAAAACATCAAGAAATTCCCCTACGCAGCTATGTTGATTCTACCTTAGATCTTTTTACTAAAGCCCAAGCTGGTAATGCCACTTGGCGCCACCCCCTACTAAATCCCAATCAGAATGATACTGAACATGCAAAGCACCTTGTAATTTTAGTTGGATCCCAAAAAGGGTTATGTGGTAACTTTAATACCACTGTATTGCACCATTACGACGCTACAATGGCAACTATTGCTCAAGACGGGATAGACCTTATTGCCGTAGGTAAAAAAGCAGTTGACCATACCAAACGTGACCAGCGCGTTACGGTCATTAGTTCTTATGAAAAATTCTCCATTCAAAATCTATTTATCATAACCCAAGAAATAATAGATCACATTATCCATTCGGGAATCATTTATAAAACTATTAGCGTAATCAGTAACATTCCGATTAGTTTTTTTTATCAAAAACCCACAACTACCCTACTTGTTCCCACAAACACTATGAGCTTCTCTGACGCCCAGGCGCCTCATGAAGGTTATTACTGGGAACAAGAACCAGCAGAAGTTCTTAATAATCTGGTAGTTATTTATCTTGAAGCGGGCATAGAGCAGTTACTTTTCCAATCTTTACTTGCAGAACATGCCGCGCGATTTGTGTCTATGGACAGTTCTACGCGCAATGCAAAAAATTTATTAGATGCAACTAAGTTACAATACAACAAAATGCGACAAGCTAAGATTACTAAAGAATTGACTGAACTTGCCGGTAGTTTGTAATATTTTACATACCAACACCGGCACCACCAGGTAATACTAAATAACAATTACCATTATCCTCTTGACATACAAAAGGGGGTATACAAAACTTACGATTTTTAAATAGTTTTAAAACACTAAAACTACATAAATCGCCTAACGAACGTCTATCTTGAACTTGCGGACAACATTGCCAATTCCGACAACAGGATTGTTCAATTGTAAATACAGCTTCTTGTTGAGCTGCTCTCACATCTCTGCGTTCCTCAGTATTTCCGGTGTTAACTGTAGCCTGATCCCTTATCATTACCATGTTAGCTGGCTTGTTAACTGTTTCCATTTCATCAACTACATTTTTTACTGAAACACCAAATTCTTCTAGAGCTCGAGTATAGTCACAAAGTGGTTGGTTATTTTGATTTTCCTGATTTTGCAACTCTACAATTAATTTGCGAATCGATAACTCTTTATCCAATGGATTGTTTAATACTTGAGTTACAAATTCTACAACTTCTGAACTATATTCCAATGGAATCTTCTTATTTCCACAATTTTTGTTTCTAAGTAAAAATTCAGAATTGTTTATCGCTTCCTCATTAACATCAAATTCTTTATTATCTTTACTTAATAGGATAATTGAATCTACTTTATTTTTGTTTGTTTCATTAAGCGTTTCCATCGCAAACAAAGACACACCTACAAATAAACCAAACATCAACATGCAAAACATTTTTCCTCTCATTCCAACCTTACCAATCGCATTAACTTTTTAAGTTATCAAAAATTTTATAGAGACATGCAATGGTCAAACCAACACAAGAAAAGGCACAACAGCCGCAGCAGTATATAAAATCCTCTTCAGGACTAACCTGAGTTGAATAATTACTCTGATGCTTTTCTTCAGACACAAAAGTTAAGCGATTAGGTGATCTAATGCTTCTTGTTCTACCAGATTCTGTTCTCTTTTCCATACGTCTTCCACGAGTTTCTCTCTTTTCCATGGCATCAAGAACATTTAATTGAAGCACCAATAATAGCGCTAATAAACGTATTGTATTGAACTTCATAATTTAAGTTCCTAAACTAGAGTTATATTTCGTCCTGGTTGATTTGCTTACACCAAATGAACATTTCATTGCTTACTCTGCTCTAATTCATTTTGCGGTTGATATACCGCCGGTGTATCTTTATGAGCTTCAAATAAACGAACCTTGGCACCCATAAGCATAAGCTTTTCTTCTAACGCCTCATAACCCCGCTGCCAATGGTGAATGCCAGTCATAATGGTAGTTCCTTTTGCAACCATCCCTGCAAGCACCAATGCGCACGACGCACGAATATCACTTGCAATAACCTGAGCACCGTACAGCTCATCTACGCCGGTTACAATTGCTTTTACATTATTTTCTACCTGCACCTGTGCACCCATCTTTTGCAGCTCGCGCACATGTACCATACGATTTTCAAAAACCGTTTCTTCAATTACACAACGGCCTTCTGCAATAGTTTGCATAGCCATAAATGGCGCCTGCAAATCAGTAGGGAAACTTGGGTACGGACCCGTTTTAAATGAAACCGCCTTTGGGGCCTTAGTAGCAATAAGTTCTACGCCAATACCATTTTTACCCACAACAACCGTGTGTCCCATCTCTTCAAATTTATAAAGCACCATTTCCATAAAATTGGCCGGAGCGTGGGGTAGATTAATTTGGCCACCGGTAATTGCTGCTGCACACAACAGCGCACCCGCCTCTAAGCGGTCCATAATAATTTCATGGGTAACAGGTTGCAAATCAAGCACCCCTTCAATTTCTATAGTAGCAGGGGGCAGAATAGAAATCTGCGCGCCCATCTTGGTCAAAATAGAAATAAGATCAAAAACTTCTGGCTCTAACGCCGCATTTACAATCCGGGTAATACCAGGTGTTAAGGTAGCAGCCATAATAATATTTTCTGTAGCACCTACGCTGGGGTAATCAAGCATAATTGTTTGATTAGATAATTGCTCCGCAGATGCAACTAAATAGTCGCCCTCTGAAGATATTTTTGCTCCCATGCGCATAAAATTTTTAAGATGATAATCAATAGGACGTGCACCCAAAACACACCCACCCGGAACTGCAACCTGCGCTCTACCAAACCGAGCAAGCAATGGTCCCATCACCAAAATAGATGCACGCATCTTTTGCATCATTTCTGCAGGCACTGACCACGAGTTTACATTGGTTGTGTCTACTTCTAAACAATGTTCTTCTGCAAAAAAAGTAACTGTTGCACCCAATTGCTCAAGAACGCGAGACATCAACAATACATCTGACGAACCTGGAACATTATAAAGACGTGATTTACCCCGGGTTAGTAGTAACGAGGCCATAATAACAAGAACAGCATTTTTTGCACCAACAGTAGGTAGTTGGCCACGTAGCTCTGGGGACTGTTCAATGTGAAGATATGCAGTTTCCATAATTTTTTTACCAATTCATTTAGTTGTTGAAATTGATTATTTCTTAACACTAAATATTGGCAGATTTGGTAAAAAATGTCTGCAAAGATATAGAAATTTTTAAAACATTGCGTATAAAAAAAAGCAGCATCGCTGTTAACGATGCTGCTTTTTAATTCAAATTTACTGGATCAAATTACCAGCGTGAACCGCCTGAGCGTCCACCACGATCTCCACCACGGGAACCGCCTGAGCGTCCGCCGCCCATGCCGCCGCCGTTGCCCATGCCTTCTTCACGTTCGCGAGCTTGGTTAACACGAAGTGGTCTTCCACCAACTTCTTTACCATTTGTTCCTGCGATAGCTGCTGCTGCTTGTGTTTTGTCTGGCATATCAACAAAAGCGAAACCACGTGAGTTACCAGTTACTTTATCTTTGATAATTTTAACTGATGAAACTTCGCCATAAGCTTCAAAAACTTGGCGCAATTCGTCTTCTGATAAATTGAATGAAACGTTTCCAACATAAATATTCATATATATAATTCACTTAAATAAAAAATTGATTCAATAAAAATTCTAATTTGGGTAAAAAAACTCTTTTTCTTTAATCGTTCGCTATAAAATCCTTTCAATAAACACACACATACTTAAAATAGTATCCTCAGTATAACAGGAAACTTAATAAACAAAAATGATTTATTTCAGATCTTTCAAGCTTTTTATTTCAAATTGAGTTAAGAAACGCCATTTTCCCCGAGCTAATCGGGTTTTGGTTAAGCCGGCATATTCCACCCGGTCAAGGGCTGTTACTTCATATTCTAAATGCTCAAATATACGCCTCACAATGCGATTTTTGCCACTATGTAAGGCTACGTACACCTGCTTTTTAGACTGACCCGCTACCCAAGAAATATCATCTATAGCCGCAACACCATCCTCTAGCTCCACCCCTTTGGCAATTCTCTGCAAATCATTATTAGTCAACGCAGAATCCAAGGTTACATGGTAAATCTTGTATACTTCATTGCGTGGATGGGCAAGTTTTTGGGCAAATTCCCCGTCATTGGTGAGCACCAACAAGCCCGTAGTATTGCGATCCAAACGCCCTACCGGATAAACGCGCTCGGTAATGTCTGGCTTAAGAAGGTCAATAACTGTTCTACGGCCACGTTCATCCGAGAGCGTGGTAATATAATCCTTTGGCTTGTTGAGCAAAATGTAGACCAAATGCTCGGCCACAACAACCTTATTATCACACAGAACAGAATCTTTGTGGTTAACCCTATGTCCCGGTTCCTTGATAACAACACCGTTTACTGTTACCCGGCCTTCTTTAATATATTCTGCAGCCTGTCTTCTGGAACAGACCCCAGCGTGCGCTAAAAACTTATTTAATTGCATAAACCTTGTAAATTCCTACTAAAATACTGTTTGTTTCTTTATTAATGATACAGGATTACCTAATATCATCAAATTCATTAAGATTTGGTGCCGAATAGCTCCGAAAGGGGTTTTCAGACAAAAGAGGGTCTGTTTCCTCAGAATTAAGGTTTGGACCAAACAACATTTGTAGATCAGGATCAAGTAAATCATCATTCTGCTCGCCTCTACCAGAACCTTCATCTTCTTCTCTATATCCTGATGAATTTGAGTGTTGATCATTTTCTGGCTCACTACTGTTAACAAAACTAGGAGGCAACAGTCCACATTTTTCATTTGGATTACGCAAAGGCAACAACTCTATTTCTTTATATATTGCATTCAAATCAGTGAGCATTTGGGCTATTTTTTGTCCAGTAACTAACTCACGATCATAATCCAAATTAGTTAAATCCTGCAAATGCTTCTTTAAAAGATCACAAGAATTTTTAAATCGTCTTAATTCCGTGTCTTTACGATGCCGAGTTGCTTTGGGATGCCCGCGAATAAATTCCTTACCATAACGAACGTCTTCTTTGAGCTGACTCCATACCTTAACAAGATCATCCGCTGCCATTGCTTGCGCATAGCCACTAGTTACTAATAAAACAATGCCTATAAGACTGCAATAATGTATGCGCATGTCCCGCCTCCCGAGTTAAACACCTTTATATTTTTTGCTTTTCATTCTTATAATAAATCAGATTTCTTTTGAAAAAAATAGTAACGCCGTTATCCTGTTAAAAACAGATCTAAACCCTAATTAATACCAGGAGCGCACGAATATGGTATCATTGTCCCACCATCATGGAGTACTAGAGGTTATTTGCGGCCCCATGTTTTCTGGCAAATCAGAGGAACTTATTCGTCGCATGAGGCGTGCAAAAATAGCTAAACAAACTATAGCGGTGTTTAAACCAGCATTAGATACCCGTGGGTCCATAGAACACGTTTCTTCCCACGCAGGTAACAGCATAGAAGCGCAATCGGTAGAGAATGCTCAGATCATTTATGACCAAGCAATGGCATTGCAGGTAGCCGTAGTGGGTATTGATGAAGTGCAATTTTTTACCAACGATATTATTGTAATTATCTGCAAACTGCTGGATGCCAACAAACGAGTAATAGTTGGTGGGCTAGATCTTGATTTTCGTGGTGTTCCTTTTGGTCCCATGCCCATACTACTTGCTATTGCAGACAAAATAACCAAATTACAAGCAATCTGCACTGAATGTGGCCAAGATGCGCACTTTACTCAGCGTTTAGTCAATAGCAACCCTGCTAAATATGATGATCCTATTATTATGGTGGGCGCTCAAGAAGCGTACCAAGCACGTTGTAGATATTGTTATAAAATTGATAAATTCCCTACTTTTTAAATAATGGCGGTATGAATACATAGATGAGCAAACAAAAAAGTTATTTTACCTGTTCAAGCTGCAACTATCAAAGCGTAAAATGGATTGGCTGTTGCCCAGAGTGCAATGAATGGAACACCCTGACTGAAGTTAAACCAGCTGTTGTTAGCTCCGGGGGTAGCATGCGTCTAAGCGGTAGCGGAGCTTCTACCCTTATGCATCCACTAAGCACCATAAAAACTGCAAGCCAATCACGCATGTGCACCGGAATTGACGAATGGGATCGGGTAATGGGTGGCGGAATTATGCCCAGCTCTCTCATTGTTCTAACCGGTGACCCTGGCATTGGAAAATCTACGCTACTACTACAAATTGCCAACCAACTTGCTCATTCATATCGCGTATTTTATTTTTCTACAGAAGAATCTCTGCAACAAGTAAAAGTACGTGCAGAGCGACTGGACTGCCTTCATGAAAATCTTTTATTTTCTGACCAAGCAGATTTAGCGACCATTGTTACTACCGCGGACCAAGAAAAACCGGATCTTCTTATTATAGATTCTATTCAAAACTGCTACCTTCCCCATGCGCACTCACTGCCCGGAAGTATTGGACAGCTACGCGAAACTACCTTCCAACTTATGCGCTTGGCCAAAGAACAAGGGATCACCATAATTGTGAGCGGCCATATTACCAAAGAAGGTATTATTGCAGGTCCTAAAACGTTGGAGCATATGGTAGACGCAGTATTTTATTTGCAAGGTGAAGATCGCTGGCAAATGCGTGTTTTGCGCGCGGTTAAAAATAGATTTGGAACCGTAAATGAACTTGGTTTTTTTGAAATGCAAACTAATGGCTTAGTAGAAATGCCCAACATTAATGAGCATCTTATTAATGAGGCTTCCCACTCAGCAGGATCTGCATTAGTAAGCGTAATTGAAGGATCCCGCCCCCTATTACTTGAATTGCAAGCGCTTACCATTTTTTCTAAACTTGCCATGCCACAGCGCGTTATTTCCGGCATTGATCATAAGCAGGTAATCTTAATTGCTGCCATTTTAGAAAAGCATCTGCAAGTAAAGTTGAGCACTCATGACATATTTTTTAAAGTTGGTGGAGGATTTAAAATTAAGGGAAGTTCCTCTGACTTGGGTATTGCGCTTGCACTACTTTCTAGTTATTTTCAACAACCACTCCCGGAACGATCACTTTCATTAGGAGAAGTTAGCGTAACTGGACAAATTAAACCTATTAACCAAATAAATCTATTTATAAAAGAAGCACAAAAATTTGGTATCAACCAACTGTTAGTGGCAAAAAACCAAAAAATTGAAGGTTCGCAAACGGCACGAACCTTCAATAATGTATACGAATTATTAAGTTTATTTTCTGTTTAATTACTTTTGTGCTGCTTCTATTGCTTTAGCTAATTTTTCTAAGCCATCGTTTTTCAACACTGCAGCAGTATTTCTCAATGCTTCAATAAAATCTGGTGATACTGATAGCGCTTTAGCGATATTATTTGAAACTAATGTATCAAGCATGATACTTTCGGCACTGTCGGGATTACTGCTCTCAGCAATCAGAGTAATGAGGGTTGCAACATCGAGCACTGATTGACCGCCCTCTTTTTTAAATCTCAACAAGCAAAGCTGTTCGCCTTCTTGGCCAGCCTTCTTTTCCATAGCATTTAATCCAAGGCTCATGCCCAATATTAAACCTAATCCTAATGAGCCATATTTTATGAATTTCTTCATAAGTACTCCTTTTTAGAAATTTAATAAATTATTACTACAATAAATAGCACCTAAACTCTAGGCTACTACAGTATAATTTATCAATTTAATATTCAATTTGTCAATAATTTATTTTTATTGAGATTAAACTAACCTAGGCCGTTTAAATAATAACTTTCAAGAAGTGAAAGCATTATTCTCACCACAAGTTGTAACGCTTAGTGTTTTTTCTGCCCCATTTAGGAAATAAACATAATAAACAATTTTGCTGATCTTATTAACAGTCTTTTAGAAAAACTTCACAACCATTTGCCATGGGTATAATTATTTATTATTTATCGTTATCTCAATAACATTTTTATTTGGCGCTTTCCATGACTGCCCAATCAGCAGATTTTTGGGGCGTTTAGGTATAGAAACCCCATTGGCATAAAAAGTACCAGAATGATACAATGCGTTATTATAATCACTTTCAGCCTGCGCAAATTCTTTTTTAATATACGGATCTAATGAAGGCATTACCAAGTATTCAATTTGTTGTATTTGTGCACTAAAACACATGGATTCTGACAAATCAATTGGCCTTATAAAACCAGAATTTTTTTCTTTAATATATCCAAGCTCGACAATGAAACCATGCCTTTTCACGAAAAATGCCAAATTTTGAATTTGAGCTTGTGCTTTATTAAACTGACGTCTTAACGTTTGCCATTCAGGTAATTCATCAAAAGAAATTCGTAATCCAACCACCCCGGAATCTACTGCAACTTTTTTAATCTGCAATTCATACTTTTCAGCGTCCCAATGCATTCCTTCCAATACATGATACAAACTACGAATTGCATCATCATCTGAAACTATCCCTTCACCCAGCGTAATGCGAGGCTTTTCAAAATAGTGAATGGTAACCTTATGCTCAGCAAATTTTTTATTAAGTACTTCTTTAATTTGTGCAAAAGATTTCTGATTTAACGGCTCAAATTGGGCTCCAATCCAATATTTCTTTGGCCACGTTTTTGCGCCATCTATTATCCACCACGGTGGAACCAAAGCATTTGCTACCGCAGAATACAGAACTAAATTAATAATCATCACATACTTACCGTTCATACTAATCCTTTCTATTGTGCTTTAAAGGTACCATACACATACTGCTTGCTCACTAATTGTTTGGGAGATAAACGTACCGCTTTAGGCGTTACTACCAACTTAAACTCGTTAACTTTAAAATTCTTAAGCGTTGTTGCTGCTCGCGGATACCGCTTTATGTTATGGACATCAAGATCGTCCACTATCTTGTCTATCTTCCTTTTCTGAACAGGTGATAACTGTGCAAGATGGGGATACATGGTCCCCAAACTTACATGCAATTTGATTGGCTTATTTGCCATCTTAAGTGAAATTCCTTTTTGAGCTTTTAAGACAGTACGAACACGATTCGCAAGATCAACCAAATGCTTTGATTTTTTTTCATCTAACTCAAGCACAATAAACCGCTCTGGCTTTCCAAAAATATTACCGCTATCATTAAATCTAATTAGTTCATTTTTCCAATTAACAGATTTAAGCGCTTTTTTTAAGCGATCTTTTGCAGCTTGATCAGCAACGGTACCTTGTGCAATGGTTATATGCGGAAACTGCACTTTCCTAAATTTCACTTTTTGTCCCGTAATACTTTTAAACTTATCTGCAAGATCACCCTGAACTTCATCTAACCTAACCCTATCAGTAGGCAACCGAATCCCAATCCAAAAATTTTCAGGCACAGATGATTTTTTTATTATGCCAAGAATTGCAGCAGGCTGGGCGATTCCTATTAAAGCTATCACAACCAACAGTAGCGTCTTTAACCTTGCAATGAACAACGAACAATAGTTCATCAAACCCACCTTTTCTTGGTATAAATAAATAAGTATTTCACACGTAACAAGTTAAACAAGTTACTACTCATTACCTACCGATAAACCACCAATAATTAATCATCTTTAAGTTCATATTGATTTCTTAATTTAAATGATTACAAACATACAATATACCTGATTTTAGTATATATAAAAAATACCATTGGGGTCAATGATTTATTTTCAGACTGAAATCATGTCATTAAATAAAAAAGCCTTCCCAAAATAGGAAAAGGCTTAAATTCAAGATTTAATGAGGCTATTTTTTTGATAAACTCAGAGACTTCTTAGCTAATGCATCAAAAGGGTCATCAATGGCCACGTATGACTTCCATCCTTTGTAATCAAAATGCCACCATTCATAAGGCATTCCCTCAAACCCATGTTTTTCCATACTATCTTGCAATAATTGACGATTCTTTCGTGAAACCAATGAACAATCAACATTAGACCGCCATGCTTTGTCTGTAAAATCATCAAAATCGGTTGGCATTTCTAATTTTTTACCAGTTTTTAAATCTACTAATGTTACATCAACCGCAGTTCCACGGGTGTGACGGCCCCCTTTTCGTGGATTAGTCACATACCGTTCATCAGGAACCGCTTGCCACATAACCCACTGTGCAGAGAGTGGACGATACGCATCCCAAACAAGTAGTCCAAGACCCTGTTTTTCTAAATCACATTGCACTTCACTTAAAGCTTTGGCAACTAATTCATCAAGATACGCTTTTGCTGATTTGGGATAGATTATCTGTTTAGTGAAATTCTCTTCTGTTTTATACACTAAAGAGATTTGAATGCGAGGATTCACGGTAGTTATATCAACCAACTGAGGAACCCGCTCTATAGTAACAGCGGAACCAGTACGGGAAATGATACTTCTACTTGAACACTGTACCAAACTAAATGGTTCACTGCACAGCGTAGCAACAAGCAATAACAGCCCGTTACTTCTTCTCCCTTTTTCCATCGTCTGACCTTTTTTTCATAACTTAATTTTATTGAGCATACTATTTAAGAGTGAATAGTACAGATAAAAGGTAGCAACAGAATATAAGAGTTGTCAACTTGTAGTTTATCGTTCAGATTCTAAGCGATATTTTTTCTATATTCAACGTCATTTGTAAAAAAGAATTCTTCTGGATTGCCAACCTTGACTAGTTAGCACATTAACATTATTAAGTTTTTGGTAAATTATTCTCTGCAACGATACTCACAACTTTGGATTCAGTATTTCCGTCATGATTAAATGCAGTGCGACGGGCGAGTAATGGAACACATAGCAGACCGGCAACAATACAGCCTTGAGCTATAAAAGCAATAACACTAATTCTATTTCTCATTTTTGGCACCCTTCAAAAAAATGTCCTAGAACAAAATGTACCCCTATATCTTAATCTTAACAGAAAAAAAAGAATTAAAAACAAAGACTTTGCTAGAAAATGGCCTATTTTAAGTTGTTTGTATAAACCAAGCATAAAAAAGACAAAAAAAGCCTCGAGTGTAAAACATCGAGGCTTTTTTTATTTAATCTGGCGCTACCTACTTTCCCGGGCCGTCTCCAGCCAAGTATCATCGGCGCTATGGACTTAACTGCCGTATTCGAAATGGGAACGGGTGTTTCCCCACAGCTATATCCACCAGAAATTTTATAAGAACTATTTTCAAATCATGTGATACAGTGTAACACTGATTAATCAAATACAAATCTGAAAAATTCAAAGTTTTTCTTGTGGAGAAATATTTGTAGATTACTATTTTAAGTCTAAATTCACTAGCGTTTTAGTTTACGACTAAAACATTCGGCTTATTAGTACTGGTTAGCTGAGCACATTACTGTACTTACACATCCAGCCTATCAACCTTGTAGTCTTCAAGGAGCCTTAATGTGTCAAGTTACCCTGACACGGGGTACTTCATCTTAGGTCGAGTTTCCCACTTAGATGCTTTCAGCGGTTATCTCTTATAAACTTGGCTACCCAACGTTGCTCTTGGTAAACAATTGGAACACCAGAGGTTTACCCATCCCGGTCCTCTCGTACTAGGGACAGACTCCTCTCAAGTACCCTACGCCCACGGCGGATAAGGACCGAACTGTCTTACGACGTTCTGAACCCAGCTCGCGTACCGCTTTAATTGGCGAACAGCCAAACCCTTGGGACCTTCTTCAGCCCCAGGATGCGATGAGCCGACATCGAGGTGCCAAACCTCCTCGTCGATATGGACTCTTAGAGGAGATCAGCCTGTTATCCCCGGCGTACCTTTTATCCGTTTAGCAATGGCCCTTCCATACAGAACCACTGGATCACTAAGTCCTGCTTTCGCATCTGCTCGACCTGTATGTCTCGCAGTTAAGCCTCCTTCTGCCTTTACGCTCTACAGACGATTTCTATTCGTCATGAGGAGACCTTTGAACGCCTCCGTTACATTTTGGGAGGCGACCACCCCAGTCAAACTACCCACCAGACACTGTCTTTCGACCGGATTACGGTACGAAGTTAGATTTTCAAACTAATAAGGGCGGTATTTCAAGGTTGACTCCGCTGAAGCTAGCGCCTCAACATCACAGGTCTCCCGCCTATCCTACACAGATCAATCCAAAAATCAATGCCAAGTTATAGTAAAGGTGCACGGGGTCTTTCCGTCCTGCCGCGGGTAGCCGGCATTTTCACCGGCACTACAAATTCACTGAGTCTATCATCAAGACAGCGCCCAACTCGTTACGCCATTCATGCGCGTCGGAATTTACCCGACAAGGTACTTCGCTACCTTAGGACCGTTATAGTTACGGCCGCCGTTTACTGGGGCTTCAATTCAGAGCTTTGTCCCGAAGGACTGACCCCTCCTATTAACCTTCCAGCACTGGGCAGGCGTCAGACTCTATACTTCCTCTTACGAGTTTGCAGAGCCCTGTGTTTTTGTTAAACAGTCGGTTGGGCCTCTTTGTTGAAACCTAACATCGCTTTCTAAAGACAAGCTCTAGTCACAATATAGGCACCCCTTATCCCGAAGTTACGGGGCTATTTTGCCGAGTTCCTTAATGATAGTTATCTCAACGCCTTAGTATTCTCTACTTACCCACCTGTGTCGGTTTACGGTACGATCACTCGCATAACTCGCTAGAAGTTTTTCTAGTCAGTGTGGGATCAGCTGAACACGCCTCTTCTTACGAATCGACATGCCCATAACATCTTCGAGGATAACAGCTTCACGGATTTACCTATGAAACTCCTCTTAATGCTTAGCTTGGCATCCATGCGCCAAATCAGCCTGCCCTCCTGCGTCACTCCTTCACTCAAACGTCATGTAGTGGTACAGGAATATTTAACCTGTTTCTCATCGCCTACTCCAATTGGCCTCGGCTTAGAGTATCGACTAACCCTGAGTGGATGATCCGCTCCCACGGAAACCTTGGGTTTTCGGCGAATAGGAATCTCACCTATTTTTTCGTTACTTATACCAACATATTCACTTCCTTGATCCACACCACTTGTCTTTACAGTCAAGCTTGAATCTATCAAGGAACGCTCCCCTACCCCTGCATGAAAACGCATTTTCACGCAAGCCATAGCTTCGGTGGTTTGTTTAGCCCCGTTCGTTTTTCAGCGCAAAAACACTTGACCAGTGAGCTATTACGCTTTCTTTAAAGGATGGCTGCTTCTAAGCCAACCTCCTGGCTGTCTGTGTATTTTCACTTCTTTTACCACTTAACAAACACTTAGGGACCTTAGCTGATGGTCTGGGTTGTTTCCCTCTCGACTACGAAGCTTATCCCTCGCAGTCTGCCTCCTGTCTTTTAATAATTATAGCATTCAGAGTTAGTAAAAACCTGGTAAGCTTGCGCCCCCAAAATTTCAACTGTGCTTTACCGCCATAATTCATCCGACAAGGCTATACCTAAATATATTTCGGGGAGAACCAGCTATTTCCCAGTTTGATTAGCCTTTCACTCCTATCCACACCTCATCCGAGCAGTTTTCAACCCACACCGGTTCGGACCTCCATCTCGTTTAACCGAGACTTCATCCTGGACATGGATAGCTCACTAGGTTTCGGGTCTATCACACGTTACTAGACGCCCTATTCAGACTCGCTTTCGCTACGGCTCCGTTCTTTCAAAACTTAACCTCGCAACGTATAATAACTCGTTGGCTCATTATGCAAAAGGTACGTGGTCGCACATACTTATATCGTGCTTCCACCGATTGTAGACAATTGGTTTCAGTTTCTATTTCACTCCCCTTCCGGGGTTCTTTTCACCTTTCCCTCACGGTACTCGTTCACTATCGGTCATCAAGTAGTATTTAGCCTTACCCAATGGTCTGGGCAGATTCCCACGAAATTTCACGTGCTCCGTGGTACTCGAGAATACAAACTATTGCTTGATTTATTTTTTCTTTTACGAGGCTGTCACTCTCTATGGCTGTCCTTTCCAGAACAATTCAAATAAAATAAACAATACAACTCAGACACTGTGACATCTGAACATTTATATCTCACAACACCTACATCACAACACTCACAGGTTATCACGTAATATAGGTTTAGGCTGGTCCCATTTCGCTCACCACTACTTAGGGAATCACTTCGTTTTCTTTTCCTGGCACTACTTAGATGTTTCAGTTCATGCCGTTGACTCTCTTACCTTATATATTCGGGTAAGAGTACTTTGGGTTTTCCAAAGTAGGTTTCCCCATTCGGATACCCCCGGATCAAAGCTCGTTAGACAGCTCCCCGAGGATTATGGCAGTCTTCCGCCTCCTTCATCGCCTCTTGATACCAAGGCATCCACCAAAAGCCCTTTTCAATTAATCATAATTTATACTAGCTACCTTAGGCTTAAAGTACTAATCTACAAATATTTCAAAGATCACAAGAAACTTTTTATATCACTACTCTCAACAAACTTTTTTTATTTTACTTTGATTTACACACAACAAACAAACAATTAGTCAATTTTAACGACAGAGTGAAAGCATAACATAATTTTTATTTGAAACAAGTTTTATTTAAAAATTATTTATTGACTTTACACGCAACCAAATTTTCCCGTTACGGCGATTGGTGGAGGTGAGCGGAGTCGAACCGCTGACCTACCGCGTGCAAAACGGTTGCTCTACCAACTGAGCTACACCCCCGTTATCATCTGCTATAGATTTTAATGTATAGATTATTAGTTGAGGAGACTATAGCCTACCACGATTAAATGGTGGGCCTAAGTCGACTCGAACGACTGACCTCCCCGTTATCAGCGGGGTGCTCTAACCAACTGAGCTATAGGCCCGCATAATAACCCTATACATATAAATTGAATACCTGACACATCTTACGACAAACCGAATTTCACACCTTAAAAACCAAATATAAATATTTGGCAAGAAAATCTCCCTCGAAAGGAGGTGATCCAGCCGCAGGTTCTCCTACGGCTACCTTGTTACGACTTCGTCCCAATCACTATTCATACCTTAAGCACCCGCCTCCTTTTCAGGTTAGCTAAAGTGATTTTGGGTACAAACAGCTCTCATGACGTGACGGGCGGTGTGTACAAGGTCCGAGAACGTATTCACCGTATCGTTGCTGATATACGATTACTAGCGATTTCAACTTCATGAGGTCGAGTTGCAGACCTCAATCTGAACTTAGATCGGCTTTATGAGATTGGCTTGATCTTACGATTTTGCATCTCTTTGTACCGACCATTGTAACACGTGTGTAGCCCTGGACATAAGGACCATGATGACTTGACGTCGTCCCCACCTTCCTCCTGGTTTCCCAGGCAGTCTCTCCAGAGTGCTTTGCTTACGCAAGTGGCAACTGGAGACAAGGGTTGCGCTCGTTAAAGGACTTAACCCAACATCTCACGACACGAGCTGACGACAGCCATGCAGCACCTGTGTAATTGTCTAGACCGAAGCCTAGAAGATTGTATTTCTACAACTGTCAAAGACATGTCAAGCCCAGGTAAGGTTCCTCGCGTAGTGTCGAATTAAACCACATGTTCCACCGCTTGTGCGGACCCCCGTCAATTCCTTTGAGTTTTAATCTTGCGACCGTACTCCCCAGGCGAATCACTTAACGCGTTAGCTTCGACACCGATCCAGCTAAGCCAGACCGACGTCTAGTGATTATCGTTTACAGCGTGGACTACCAGGGTATCTAATCCTGTTTGCTCCCCACGCTTTCGTGTTTCAGCGTCAGGAATGAGCCAAGAAGCTGCCTTCGCCATCGGTGTTCCTCCCGAGATCTACGCATTTTACCGCTACTCCGGGAATTCCACTTCTCTCTCTCATCCTCTAGCTCGCCAGTTCTCACTGCATGTCTCCAGTTAGGCCGGAGAATTTAACAGCAAGCTTAACAAACCGCCTACACACCCTTTACGCCCAGTCATTCCGAATAACGCTTGCACCCTTCGTATTACCGCGGCTGCTGGCACGAAGTTAGCCAGTGCTTTCTCTAACGGTACCGTCATCCTCAGCTTCTATTAAAAACTGAGATTTCTTCCCGCTTAACAGAAGTTTACAATCCGAAGACCTTCATCCTCCACGCGGCGTCGCTGCGTCAGGCTTTCGCCCATTGCGCAATATTCCCCACTGCTGCCTCCCGTAGGAGTCTGGACCGTGTCTCAGTTCCAGTGTGACCGTACACCCTCTCAGGCCGGTTAACCATCATTGCCTTGGTAGGCCTTTACCCTACCAACTAGCTAATAGTACGCAAGCCCATCCTTTAGCGGCAGCATAAAGCCACCTTTCTCCCCGAAGGGACGTATGCAGTATTGTCTCCGATTTCTCGGAGGTATTCTTCACTAAAGGGGAGGTTCTCACGCGTTGCTCACCCGTCCGCCGCTGTACTAATTCCCGAAGGAATTTTCTCGCTCGACTTGCATGTGTTAGGCACGCCGCCAGCGTTTATTCTGAGCCAGGATCAAACTCTTCATTACAGAATCTATTCAGGATCCGTCATAAGACGTGTCAGGTAAATTTTTGTTTCTTGTGTATTTCAAAGATTTTTTCGATGTTTTGCCGATGCACTTTCGTTTATCGACAGGTAAAATTATACATGTGGCATAAGTCCTGTCAACAATTTTTCACAAAATTTTAAAAATATTTTGAAATTAGTACCTCTGAACTGCAAAATCCCCACTTTTTCTTAACAATGCAATATCTCCAAATCAACTTGCCACAGCCTTATTTGAAAGTTTTTGAGATCTTTTAAAACATTAAATTAATTTTTTAAATTTTGAATCACAATTTTCTCTAATTTTTCTAATGCGCACATAAAATTGTCATTTAAGATGTGAAAATCATACAAACTTTTTTGAGCTTCCATATCCAATTCTAAAGCCGCCCGAGCAAGGCGCCGTTCTATGGCCTCCCTATTTTCAGTATTTCGGTCCGTCAAGCGCTGTCTTAACACCTCTATACTAGGGGGGTATATCCATATCATTACCGCAGACTTATAGACTGCCCTTATGCGCTCTGCCCCCACCCGGTCCACTATCATTACCGGAGAAATGCCCTGGGATAAGAGCTCAAATGCGGTTATAGGTGACCCATAATAGGTCCCATAGGCAAGACTGTGCTCTATAAAAAAACCTTGCTCAATACGCGTTTTAAACTCATCTGCAGGGATAAAGTGATAATCAACACCCGGTCGCTCCCCTGGTCTGGGTTCTTTTGATGTATAGGTAACTACGCGCTGAAGAGAGTGTGATTGCCCTATACGTTCTACTAACGCTGTCACTAAACTGCTTTTCCCCGCACCTGATGGTGCCGAGATAATAAAAAACTGCGCATTAATACTGTGTGCCATAATTCATTTTCCCTTATTGGGTTCATTTCACCCTGAATTTTCTCTACTTTTAGGCTTGACTCTGGATTATACCAGCAGTAGTTTGTGATCAACAACCAACCACATCGCGATACTCCTATCTACAAAGGGGGAATACATGTCTTATTCCATCATCAAAACCCTACCATACCGTTTACCGTCACTCTATCTCATCATTTCTATCTTCTTATGCAACATGCTCTACTATTGGCCCATTGTTCCTAATTCCCGCACCATAATGCCACGCGTATTGGGAGTATCGGCAGTGCTCTTATTTTTTGGAGAAGGAACGCCAATTGACCACGGATTAGAAAAAATTACCAAAAAGGTCTCTTTAAATGCAAATGATGTTCGTGTTACGGCAAGCATTAGCTGCGCATTATGGACCATTAGTATGCTGATTCCTCATAAGCCAACACAACGTTTTTTACAAGCTACCAGTATTATAGTACCCGTTTGTGCAAGCCTACTTACTGAAATTATAATCAAAAAACTAAATGCCATTCCTATAATAAAAGAAGGAATAGCATGGTGTGAATTTTGTAGTCATTTTCCTATACTCGATCTTTTTTTTGAATGTACTAATAAAGATTGTAATAGCATATGTACTGAATGCAAACTACGGCGCAGCTATCAATATATGCCCTTGATTGCGATAATCTACGCAGGTGTACTGCGTGCACAACACTATTATAAACACCACTACGCACCACTTGATGCTGAACTACGCGCGCTCATTACATCCAAACAAACCTGTTCTATATGTTTAGAAGAATTCCAAGAACAACGCATACCTGTTCAATTGCACCAAGACCAATCATCTCTGGTTAAACATTATATTTGCAGTCATTGTTTTCATGATCTGTTAATACAACATCGAGAACGCAATGATATCCCCGTAACAACCCAGATAGATGGAACAATACACGTTAGTTACCTGCTCGATCCAACACCCTGCAGTCATTGCCAGCCCAAATGCCCATTATGCAATTGTAAGACACTCGACCCAAAAAATCTGCTCCAAGAACGGTTAGAGTATGCCCTGCACTATCAAAAAAGGTATGCAACAAGGTAAATTGCCCAGAAAAGCAATGCCATGGTATGCTAAATCTATCGGCATATCATTGGCCTTTATTTACTATATAGGAATATTTAATGCTTATTGATGAACTCAAAGAACAGTTAAAAGCAGTTGAACCCGATCTTGCTACTATTAAATCATTCTGGCAAAACAGTGGACTAGAAGAGCAATTCAAAAAACTGGAATCACAAAGTACTCAAGAAGATTTTTGGAAAGCATCCGATCAAACCGCAGTATTAAAAGAACTACAACGTATTAGACTAATTCGCGACCAATATCTTGCTACTATTCAAAATCACCAAGAACTAAGTGAACTTATTGATCTTTTTGCAGAAGATGAACAAGAACTTAACCGCATACGTCCAGAAATTAGAAACCTGTGCAAGCAAATCACTAACTTTAAAATTTCACTCCTATTAAATGATCCACGTGATAGCTCAAACGCATTCTTAAATATTAATGCGGGAGCTGGTGGTACGGAATCCCAAGATTGGGCAAACATGCTCTTGCGCATGTATATGCGTTTTTGTGAGCGTGAAGGGTTTACAGCATCTATAGTTGATTACCAATCAGGTGAAGAAGCTGGCATTAAATCTGCAACCCTCTTTATTAGAGGAAAAAATGTATATGGCATGCTTAAAAGTGAACATGGCATTCACCGCTTAGTACGTATTTCACCTTATGATGCAAACAAACGTCGCCATACTTCTTTTGCAGGGGTTATGATCACACCAGAAATTCCCGACGTTGAAGTTGAAATTGATCCCAAAGATTTACGCATAGACACCTACCGAGCAAGTGGTGCTGGCGGACAACACGTTAATAAAACAGATTCTGCAATTCGCATTACTCACCTTCCAACAAATATTGTAGTGCAATGTCAAAATGAGCGCTCTCAACAGCAAAATAAACAAGTTGCGCTTAAAATGCTGCAAGCAAAATTATATCAAAAAGCACAAGAAGAACAGGAAGCACAAGCACACGCTGGTATAGAAAAAAAGAAAATTGAATGGGGATCACAAATTAGATCCTATGTATTGCACCCCTATAAAATGGTTAAAGATCACCGCACTGACTACGAATCTCCTCAACCAGATTTAGTGCTGGACGGCGATCTAGAAGGATTTATAGAAGCATTCCTGGTATGGCGAAGCAACCAACACTAAAAAATTTCAAAGATTACACCGTTCTAAACAATAACGGCTTTCTGTACAGATCCCGTGTTGCAAAGAATTGCGTTAATTGATCTGCTGTAAAAATGGTACCAATACCATTGTGCGTTGCGGCATATTTTGCTGCTAACTGCGCATTGTGTGACCTGTTTTTACGTAACACGTGAATTGTTTTTGCTAATGTTTCATGGGTATGATTATGGCCACCATCATCTCCCCGAATAAAAACCGTTTGAGGAAACAGTTCTGCCAAAAGAGCGCAGTATTCATCTTCTCTGTCATGACCAATTACTTGATCATATGTTTGACCATGGTACACAATATGCAGCGGTAATCCCGCTAATTTTTTAACTGAATCTATTGGCTGCATACCATCTGCTTTATACCCACCAATACGCATTAACTGCAATAATATCCACGATTTTAACCCACCACCTGAATGTTTTTGCAGCACCGTATTTGCATCTATTAATGGACAATCCAACGTAACTGAACCAGCTAAAATTAATTGTAGTAATTTTCCACGCTCCGCTGCCGTAATACCAATGCGTCCTAGTGCGTAATCATATGCACCGGAAGAATCCGCAAGTACCACAATCATATTAATTGCTACCGCACCACCACGTGAATGACCATAAATATCTATAGCCGTAGGACACTGCCTTTCTTGTATCTGCTTAAGTACATACAGGGCTACCATAACATCATTAAGCTGTCCCAAGTTTGTTTTAGAAAGAATAGAGAGAAATCCGTGAGCATCGGGAAAATTAAAGGCTACCACGGCGCCCGGCAACACTTGATATTGATACTTAAGCACAAAGGCATCTTGCTTTGAACCTCCCCAACCATGTAAGAACAATGTGGGATGTTTATCAACGACCGTAACTAATGGATTTGCTTCTTCTAAATATTCAATATCTAATGGATAACCAAAGAGCTGCTGTTCAGTAGTACCAATAATACCTGCGCGTAACAATGCATAATAACCAGCAATGCTTAATAATCCTATAAGTGCTAACCCAAGCAATGCCTTTTTTGATAAAAATGATATACGCGATCTAGGTATAGATAACGAATCATGCTCACTACCTGAAGTAGAGGGAAACAAAGAAAAAGGACGCAGTAATCGTAACGGTTTCATTAATTCCTCCATTTACGAGAAACCCAAATGCATATGTTTAGTAGGTCCAAAAGCCCTATTACTGTATTTTAGGGTACCGTACCCACAGATATTAGCAAAAGCCCCCTGCGCCAAATAGCCCCTCCCCCTTGATTTGAACCTAGAAAAGGGCACAGTAAGCCACCACGGCCCCAATATCATTATTTCAAATGTAAATAACTAGATTGACTATTTTTATGGTTTTGGCAAAATAGAATATATATAAAGATTTATACTTATGGAGCCTTGCTGGTGAAGAAACAATTACTATTCATTCTTTTGACCGTTTGCCTGATCAATGTGCCTACCTTTTCCATGGATAAGGAACTTGGCCGTGCTCAAAATAATTCTGACCATGAATGGCTCATTGTTAGAAGGCTCGAAGTTCGTGAAAAAAAAAGATCCCTTTCGCCAACCAAAGAAATTCCGGCATCCGCGGAAAGTGCTGCTCAAGAAAGCCCTGTCAAAAAAAGCAAGCCTCTTGAAGCATTAGATTTTTTTGTAAACAAACTAAAAAACAATGCTCAAGAAGTTCAAGGTCTAATTACTCGTTATTTACCCTCATTCGACTCTCCCATTTTTGGCAATTTTTTTAATGTAAACAAACATGATATAGAAAAGCTTGAATTAAAGACAGACTCAATACATTCTTTACTTAATCTTCCTTCAGAACATTTTTCTGGTAACGCTCAAATAATAAGCTTGCATCCCCAAGGCAATTTAATCGCATACGTGGAAAATAATACGCCCAAAGAAATAAAAATATTTGATAAATCTACAAATCAAATCAACTCTACTTTTAACATTCTTAATACTAAATCAATACAGCAAATACAATTTCTAAATAAACACTCACTTTTAGTAATAGCTACAGAAATTAATAATGAAGCTCCTGATCTCTTCTTTGTTGAATTTACAAATGGTCGTACTAAAAAAATTAATAACAATGATTTAGAAAAAATCGGTGGATACATTGAAACAAATGCTTATGCATCAGCAATTATATTAAATCGAACTTATTTTAAAGTATTTCATACAATTGATAAGTCTTTAGATTATTCAGCACAAATAAATTGGATAAAAGGAGAAGAATATATTTTTGGAGATTTTTTACCAAATTTTGATAATTCGATAATAACAGTAAGCACTGATTCTGTTGTTCGCTGGTGGAAAAGAAATAATACAAATCATGCTGTTCCACTGTGGGTTCTATTCAAAGAAATTAATTTAAAACTGCCGGCAAATCTATCCGCCTGCTGTGCTACATTAAGTCCTGACCGTACAACAATTGCGGTATTGTGCACTGATCTGCGTGATAAAACTAATAACGATCAGCAAAAATGTCCTGCCAAATATAAACATGAAAAACAATTAATTACTAAAGCCAAGGTGTGCATTGTTGATTTAACTAAACAAGAACAAGTCCATAGTTTTAATGCCTATAATGGTCTTTTTTATTGCACTAAAAAACGGCACAAAGAGCTACTACAATGTTCTTTAATTGATAATGAAAATCTGTTAATTAAACTTCCTGAGCAGTTGAATATCTGGAACTTTAAACCTAAAGAATACACACTCCGCTTATTTGAAAAAGAAACCACATTGAAATCCTTGCAGTACAATAATGGCAACGATAGTTGCATCATAAATAGTAATACCAGCCAACCAATCTCCGTAATTACTCAGTTGGCGCAAGATATAACAGCGTTTCTTTCAAAATTAGATTTAAAGTGTAAAAACAAATTTCTACCTATTGAACAATCTATATTTCTTGAACAGCTGCATAAATTTACTGAATTAAAAAATACCAATAAAAAGCTTTATTATGATTTAAACTTCTTGCTCGCCCAATGGATTTGCCAAAGCTATCGAAAAGGAAATACAGAATTGTTAATACCTCTAACTTTTAGCAATGAAATGGTAAAAAAACTGATTAAATTTATACACCCGCAAATCTGGAATAAAATTCATGACCTATATGCCAAAAAGCACGGTACATTAGTTTTTGAAGAAGAATACACAAAGAAATAATTTATTAAAATAGGTATTTAGATCCTCAGGTATGGAAATGGTTTCACGATAACTATGTTAACAGGTATGGAACGTTAACTTTTGAAAACAAGACAGAGAAAAATAATTTAAATAACTAAATGGAGAACCTATGAAAAAACAGTTATTACTTTTATTAATCATTACCAGTTTTAACCCACAGATTATATTAGCTATGGAAGAAAGTATGTCTGACCAAGACAGCTCTTGTGGTAAGAAAGCGGTTATTAATAACCTAATTGCAGCTAAGCGTCAAAAAACGCAATCTCCGAACTCAAATAATACTTTATTATTAAAAAACAACACAGAACCCAGCAATCCAATTTTGCCTAATAAAGTATCAATAAATTATGAAAAGCGCAGTGACGTGGCGAACATAAGAAACCATAACCAACCATCTGCAATAGAAGATGAGACAATTAAAAGATATCTAGATATACCTAAAGAGATTGCGAATGAAATTAATTCCTTTCTTCCGCAACTACCTCCCGTTATAACAATCCCCCCAAAAAAACAACTAGAACTAAATAAAGAACATGTTACTGAGAGCGATTTATTACATGAATTATGCGTAGATTCAGTAAACAATAATAACCAGGCGGTGCTCAACTATCAATCCAGTCTGGATGGCAGCTTTAAAGCATACGTTCTAGCCAGCCAACCTTCCTCTATTCATCTTATAGATACCAAAAACAAGACCTGTTCGACCATTCCTACTAATTATGCAAAAATCTGTGAACTAAAATTTTCACCAAATAATAGCTTCTTAGTTATAAATGGAATGGTTAACTTTGAACAAAACCAATCGTATGACATGAAATTTATTTATCTATCATCTCGGCTTCAAAATAACAATCTTACATCTTTAAATAATACTCTCTACTTGTCCCGAGTAGGTGATATCTACGCAGATGAATACCAAGCCAAGGTCATTAATCTTTATGAGCAGCATTTTTACGTCATTCCAATGTCAGGGGGACTCCTTGCTTCATACTCATCAAATTCCATTCGCTTTATACAATTTTTATCTGCAGATACAATCATTGCTCTCTGCGGTGAAGCTATTAAATTTATAAAATGGTCTAATAGTGATTGGGAAACCATTAATACTATTGAGTTGCACAACAAAATAAATAACCGTACCCCCATTGCTGCTGCCCTAAGTCCTAATAAAGCTACAATTGCCGTCATGTGTGCAAACATTACGCGCAACCAAAAAGATAATGCAACTTTTACGTTGTCTAATACAGAAATGCTATTGATTGATTTAAATACGGGAGAAATAATAAAAAGGGCTTTCATCAACAGTAAAAAGTGCTCCTATACAAAACCTGATGATCGCCGATCTATATTGTGCGCATTTATTGATCAAGACAAACTTATTATCCAATTACCCCATGAGCTCAGTATTTGGTGGGTAAATCCCAGCAAATTACCTACACAATTATTTTCTGAACCAAGTACCATAGAGCAATCATTTACTTATAATCAAAGTGCTGACTCCTTAGCAATAATTAATCCACAAGCTAAATCAACCTGCCTGATCGGCATAAAAAAATATCTAGATGCGTTGCAATCTTACCAAAATACTTCTTATAGCGCTGAGAAAATAATTTTTCTCCAATCATTATCTACTCGGTTAAGCATGGTATTAAAAAAACCCTTTGCCAATAACCGCACCCCAGAGGAACAGAAATTGTTTAAAGAATTAACCAGACTTTTACTGCAGTGGCCAAAACAACGACAACAAAAACTCGCATTAACTGATGATGAATGTGATTACTATAGATCATTAATCTTACGCCCAGAAACTCAGGACTAAACAAAAAAAGGGACTCTCACCAAGTCCCCTTTTTATTTACATTAAATAAACTACAAAACTACTGCTGATATGCTTTCACTAGATCAACATACACTTGTGAACCTTCTTTGACCACTATTTTACTAGGATCTTTTTCATCTACCGTGCATAGTCCATAGAATCTACGTTCAGTATTAATGTGACTTGGCCATTCATAATTGTCTGCTAATGTCCACGTGCTATAACCACGAACTGGATAGCCATCTTCTACCGCGCGCATTAATGAATACATATAAGAATGGTAGAAACGGGTACGCTTTGCGTGATCTAATGTTGCAATACCATTTTCTGTTACATAAATATTAATTCCTAATGGTTTTGCCAAACTTTCAGTAAGTTCTACGATAGCCCTATACAACCCTTGTGGATACATATGATAATTCTTATTATCAGTTTTAATTTCTGGATTCTCTTCTATTAGTTTTTTGCTCATTTCCATGTGTGTATTGGAATAATAATTAAGACCAATAAAATCCAATGCCTGCTTTGCTTTAGGATTTTCATGATAAATATTTAAATATCCTGGTAATTGGATCTGAAATTTTCCCTGAGTAAAGAATCTAAAAATAGATTCATTCTGCAACATATCACCAACAGTACACA
Source organism: uncultured bacterium (assembly GCA_963698045.1). GTDB lineage: Bacteria > Babelota > Babeliae > Babelales > Vermiphilaceae > MFD01716-c1. Next base: position 412,402 of record OY969115.1, read on the forward strand.
CTAAACGGCTAATCGGTGAGTACAAACACTGTTTGAACGTTTTAGTTGCCGGATCCAGTTGATGAATATTCTTTAGAAAACCAACTTTTGGTTCTTTGGCGAGCTGCTGCTGATCAGGGGAAAGATTTTTGAAAGCATCATGAATCGCACTGTGTACTTGAACTTGTGCTTCGCACATATTTTTAAGAACTACTGCTACCCATGATAATCCTTTTTTAGCAGGATTTGCGGGTGGATTATCCATTAAATGATATCCCTTGAATGCATACCCTTCTGGTGATACATAGGTTGCCCATAATGGTGGATAAGTAACATTGATTTTTTGTTTTACTATTTCATTTGCTACCGTATTATAGATTTTGGTGCAATATGCAACAAAGTAAGAGATATTCTTTTCTTGTTCAAACCCCCCACGATCAATATACCAACACGGATCAGTATAATGATGCAAACAAATAATGGGCGTCATATCTTTTTTAATTAAGTAGGTGATCATTTCCGCATAATGAGCAAGCACTTGCTCATCCCATTTTTCTAAACCTTCTGGTTGAACCAGAGCCCATTCAATAGAGACACGCAATGCATTTAATCCCATTACATCATGGGCATAGTCAATGTAAGATTTATAATGCTTCCAGATGTCCATGCTCATTGCGTCTTTTGGTTCTGGAAAACCCTGCGCTTGTGCATACCGTGAATAACTGCAAATTTTTTCATTACATTGCATGCTACATTGATGTTCTGCAGTAGAAGCACCCCACAAGAAATGAGTACCCTTCCCTAATGCAGCATGCATACGGTTTGCAATTTCTTTAACATCCGGTAATGGATTTTCCATAACAATTGGATTCTCTTGATTAGCTTTAGAGTCACGTACTGCATGCTGATACACATAAGAGGTGAAAAATGTTTTTTTACTAATATAATCCCGTAATGACCGTACGTAATCCATTGAAAATGTTAATGCATTTGTGAGTAGCAACAAGGATACGGCTATTCTTTTTGCAAACATATACATACAATGTCCTTAATTTATGATGGAAAGGTAGCCATTTAACTATCAATTTCGATTATATCAGATAAGGGATATGGCACAACTGCCCATTCATACCAATCTAAAATAGCCTTTAAAATCAACAGTTTCTACCTCTTAACATGCTAATAATTTCCAAATTGAATATATTTGACTAAGGTTAGATACGTTGGATTAATGAATGCTTATGTTCATTCTTCTTCCCTCATTCGCATTCCAACTTATCTTCTCACCATACCATTTAAAAATAGACCCCTCAGGCAGAAAACTCTGAGGGTATCTCTTTTTACTTTCTTACCGTTAAGCGGTCACAGCAAGACTCTAAGGCAATAATACGTCTACCATACTCATCATCCCCAAAATAAGGTCCCGCATCACTCATGTCCACAGCCCAACAGAAGTGAGTAATGGCTGCCAGAGTGTTAATGGTAAGCGTTACCTTAGTTACTCCTGGCGTATTAAAGCACAAGGTTTGATACCCATTGCAGCCAAGGTTAGGTATAACCTGTTGAGTTGGATTTAATAATGGATTGCCATTGACGTCAAATAGTTGGATAGTATCAGTACTTACGTCATTATTTAACAATCCAATTTCTCTAAACATAACCGGTGTTGCAAACTGGATGGTAATAACACCGCCATGTGCAAATGCTTTTGGCACTTTAGAACTATTGTCTGAAATAATTAATACATTGCCAAGTGGACGGCAGTTTGCTCCTGGCTTACCCGGCTCGCCACCTTCCCCTTGGCCTGGGCAACCGGAACAACAATCTTCATTCGGAGAACCTAACGCAGAGTCACCACCGGTAGGGTTTGCACTATCAAAGATCATTAATGGACCTGCCTTAGCATAAGAAGAACTAGAAGAGAGCACTACTCCATGTAGCCCGGCATTAATGGTATTTACGGTATCTCCTGCATTAAATTGCTCAAAATCAGTGCAGTAACATTTAATACATTGTGAACAGAGTATCTGCATCTCTAAATCTGCAATTTCTTGAGCTAACTGACCAGTACTGGTTGCTAAGGCATCACAGCAACTTGCACTTGAAGCTGCAACTTGATTTATCTGATTTTGCAATTGAGCAAGAAGCGCAAATAACGTGTCACAACAACTATTATTTGCCGTTACTGTATGAATGGTATCTATTTGGCTTTGCAAACTATCAACAAGAGAGATGATACCACTTACTTGAGACTCAACTACTGAACAACATGCACTGTTAACATCACAACAGGATTCTACCCTTGTTATGCGACCATCAAAGGTATTAACCAAAGATTCAACCGCATTTAATCCGGATTCAACTGCTGAGCAACATGCACTATTTGCATCACAGCAAGATTCCACATTTTCTATTCTATTATTAAAGGTGCTTACAATAGATCCTAGATTATTTAATCCAGATTCTACAACCGAACAACACCGATTATTTAGATCACAGCAAGACTGAATAGTCACTACTATATTATTTATTTGATCTTGTAATGTTTCACAACATGATGTTGTCAATTGAATATCATCTATTTGACTTTGTAATGACTCACAGCAGCTTGCACGATCAGCTATTTCTGCATCTAAGCCAGACTGTAAGTTAGCATCTGCGATACTTCTTGTTGTAGCTTCTGCAGCCAATGCATTATTAAGACTGTTGATTTGACCTTGTAAACTATCACAGCAAGACAATGCCACTAAATCTATAGCATCTATCTGACTTTGTAGACTAACGGTACTTGTAGATAGTGTATCTATTTGGCCTTGTAACATTAGATCTGCCAAGCTTCTTACTGCTGCTTCTGCTACTAAATTATTATTGGTTACATTTATTTGATCTTGTAAGTAACCGGTACTTGTAGCCAACAAGTCACAGCAAGATAAGCTTGCTACGTCTATTGCATTTATTTGATCTTGTAAATTTGCATCTGCTATAGATCTTGTTGTAGCTTCTGCAGCCAACTCTACATTCAATATATTTATTTGTTCTTGTAAGGTTTCACAACATGATGTTGATATCTGAATATCATCTATCTGACTTTGTAATGAATCACAGCAACTTGAACGATCAGCTATTTCTGCATCTAAGCCAGACTGTAAGTTAGCATCAGCGATACTTCTTGTTGTAGCTTCTGCAGCCAATGCATTATTAAGACTGATGATTTGACCTTGTAAACTATCACAGCAAGACAATGCCACTAAATCTATAGCATCTATCTGACTTTGTAGACTAACGGTACTTGTAGATAGTGTATCTATTTGGCCTTGTAACATTAGATCTGCCAAGCTTCTTACTGCTGCTTCTGCTACTAAATTATTATTGGTTACATTTATTTGATCTTGTAAGTAACCAGTACTTGTAGCCAACAAGTCACAGCAAGATAAGCTTGCTACGTCTATTGCATTAATTTGATCTTGTAAGTTTGCATCTGCTATAGATCTTGTTGTAGCTTCTGCAGCCAACTCTACATTCAATATATTTATTTGTTCTTGTAAGGTTTCACAGCATGATGTGGATATCTGAATATCATCAATCTGACTTTGTAATGAATCACAGCAGCTTGCACGATCAGCTATTTCTGCATCTAAGCCAGCCTGTAAGTTAGCATCTGCGATACTTCTTGTTGTAGCTTCTGCTGCTAATGCGGCCAACACGTTGGCATTATTGGTATTTATTTGATCTTGTAAGTAACCGGTGCTTGTAGCCAACAAGTCACAGCAAGATAAGCTTGCTACGTCTATTGCATTAATTTGATCTTGTAAGTTTGCATCTGCTATAGATCTTGTTTCTGCTTCTGCTGCCAACTCTACATTCAATATATTTATTTGTTCTTGTAAGGTTTCACAGCATGATGTTGATATCTGAATATCATCTATCTGACTTTGTAATGAATCACAGCAGCTTGCACGATCAGCTATTTCTGCATCTAAGCCAGCCTGTAAGTTAGCATCTGCGATACTTCTTGTTGTAGCTTCTGCTGCTAATGCGGCCAACACGTTGGCATTATTGGTATTTATTTGATCTTGTAAGTAACCGGTGCTTGTAGCCAACAAGTCACAGCAAGATAAGCTTGCTACGTCTATTGCATTAATTTGATCTTGTAAATTAGCATCTGCGATACTTCTTGTTGTAGCTTCTGCTGCCAACTCTACATTCAATATATTTATTTGTTCTTGTAAGGTTTCACAGCATGATGTGGATATCTGAATATCATCTATCTGACTTTGTAATGAATCACAGCAGCTTGCACGATCAGCTACTTCTGCATCTAAGCCAGCCTGTAAGTTAGCATCTGCGATACTTCTTGTTGTAGCTTCTGCTGCTAATGCGGCCAACACGTTGGCATTATTGGTATTTATTTGATCTTGTAAGTAACCGGTGCTTGTAGCCAACAAGTCACAGCAAGATAAGCTTGCTACGTCTATTGCATTAATTTGATCTTGTAAATTAGCATCTGCGATACTTCTTGTTGTAGCTTCTGCTGCCAACTCTACATTCAATATATTTATTTGTTCTTGTAAGGTTTCACAGCATGATGTGGATATCTGAATATCATCTATCTGACTTTGTAATGAATCACAGCAGCTTGCACGATCAGCTACTTCTGCATCTAAGCCAGCCTGTAAGTTAGCATCTGCGATACTTCTTGTTGTAGCTTCTGCAGCCAATGCCGCCAACACGTTGGCATTATTGGTATTTATTTGATCTTGTAAGTAACCAGTACTTGTAGCCAACAAGTCACAGCAAGATAAGCTTGCTACGTCTATTGCATTAATTTGATCTTGTAAGTTTGCATCTGCTATAGATCTTGTTGTAGCTTCTGCAGCCAACTCTACATTCAATATATTTATTTGTTCTTGTAAGGTTTCACAGCATGATGTGGATATCTGAATATCATCAATCTGACTTTGTAATGAATCACAGCAGCTTGCACGATCAGCTATTTCTGCATCTAAGCCAGCCTGTAAGTTAGCATCTGCGATACTTCTTGTTGTAGCTTCTGCTGCTAATGCGGCCAACACGTTGGCATTATTGGTATTTATTTGATCTTGTAAGTAACCAGTACTTGTAGCCAACAAGTCACAGCAAGATAAGCTTGCTACGTCTATTGCATTAATTTGATCTTGTAAGTTTGCATCTGCTATAGATCTTGTTGTGGCTTCTGCAGCCAACTCTACATTCAATATATTTATTTGTTCTTGTAATGTTTCACAGCATGATGTGGATATCTGAATATCATCTATCTGACTTTGTAATGAATCACAGCAGCTTGCACGATCAGCTACTTCTGCATCTAAGCCAGCCTGTAAGTTAGCATCTGCGATACTTCTTGTTGTAGCTTCTGCTGCTAATGCGGCCAACACGTTGGCATTATTGGTATTTATTTGATCTTGTAAGTAACCGGTGCTTGTAGCCAACAAGTCACAGCAAGATAAGCTTGCTACGTCTATTGCATTAATTTGATCTTGTAAGTTCGCGTCTGCTATAGATCTAGTTTCAGCTTCTGCAACTAAATTAGCATTGGTTTCATTTATTTGATCTTGTAACATTTCACAGCAACTTGCTCTCGCCGCTATTTCTTCATCTAAACCTGCCTGTAAGTTAGCATCTGCAATAGATCTTGTTGTAGCTTCTGCTGACAATTCATTATTTAGATTGTTTATTTGATCTTGTAGGTTATCGCAACAAGACAATGCCGCTAAATCAATATTATCTATCTGTGTTTGTAGACTTACAGTACTTGTAGACAACGTATCTATTTGGCCTTGTAACATTAGATCTGCCAAGCTTCTTATTACTGCTTCTGCTACCAAGTTAGCATTAGTGCTGTTTATTTGATCTTGTAAGTAACCAGTACTTGTAGCCAACAAGTCACAGCAAGACAAGCTTGCTACGTCTATTGCATTAATTTGATCTTGTAAGTTCGCGTCTGCAAGGCTTCTTGTTTCAGATTCAGAAGCCAATTCGTTATTTAAGTTAACTATTTGATCTTGCAATGTTTCACAGCAACTTGCGCGTTCAGCAATCTCTAATGCTAATTCCAATGACAAGACATTTATTTGATCTTGTAAATATCCCGTACTTGTCGCTAACATTTCGCAGCAGCTACGTGCATATGAATCCGTTGTTGTAGCACTTATTACTATTTGATCTATCTGACTTTGTAGGCTTACAGTGCTTGTAGACAACGTATCTATTTGGCCTTGTAACATTAAATCTGCCAAGCTTCTTATTGCTGCTTCTGCTACCAAGTTAGCATTGGTGCTGTTTATTTGATCTTGTAAGTAACCAGTACTTGTAGCCAATAAGTCACAGCATGACAAGCTTGCTACATCTATTGCATTAATTTGATCTTGTAAATTTGCATCTGCTATAGATCTTGTTTCAGCTTCTGCAACTAAATTAGCATTGGTTTCATTTATTTGATCTTGTAACATTTCACAGCAACTTGCTCTCGCCGCTATTTCTTCATCTAAACCTGCCTGTAAGTTAGCATCTGCAATAGATCTTGTTGTAGCTTCTGCTGACAATTCGCTGTTTAAGTTGTTTATTTGATCCTGTAGGTTATCACAGCAAGATAATGCCGCTAAATCAATATTATCTATCTGAGTTTGTAAGCTTACGGTACTACTAGACAACGTATCTATTTGGCCTTGTAACATTAGATCTGCCAAGCTTCTTACCGCAGCTTCTGTTACCAAGTTAGCATTGGTACTGTTTATTTGATCTTGTAAGTAACCGGTACTTGTAGCTAACAAGTCACAGCATGACAAGCTTGCTACGTCTATTGCATTAATTTGATCTTGTAAGTTCGCGTCTGCAAGGCTTCTTGTGGTTTCTTCAACTGCTAAGTTTGCATTGGTTTCATTTATTTGATCTTGTAACGTTTCACAGCAACTTGCTCTCGCAGCTATTTCTTCATCTAGACCAGCCTGTAAGTTAGCATCTGCAATAGATCTTGTTGTAGCTTCTGCTGACAATTCACTGCTTAAGTTGTTTATTTGATCCTGTAGGTTATCACAGCAAGACAATGCCGCTAAATCAATATTATCTATCTGAGTTTGTAAGCTTACGGTACTGCTAGACAACGTATCTATTTGGCCTTGTAACATTAGATCTGCCAAGCTTCTTACCGCAGCTTCTGTTACCAAGTTAGCATTGGTGCTGTTTATTTGATCTTGTAAGTAACCGGTACTTGTAGCTAACAAGTCACAGCAAGACAAGCTTGCTACATCTATTGCATTTATTTGATCTTGTAAATTTGCATCTGCTATAGATCTAGTTGTTTCTTCAGCTGCTAAGTTTGCATTAGTTACATTTATTTGATCTTGTAAGTTATCACAGCAAGATAATGCCGCTAAATCAATATTATCTATCTGAGTTTGTAGACTTACAGTACTTGTAGACAACGTATCTATTTGGCCTTGTAACATTAGATCTGCTAGGCTTCTTACTGCCGCTTCTGCCACCAAGTTAGCATTAGTACTGTTTATTTGATCTTGTAAGTAACCCGTGCTTGTAGCCAACAAGTCACAGCATGACAAGCTTGCTACGTCTATTGCATTTATTTGATCTTGTAAGTTCGCGTCTGCAATACTTCTTGTTTCAGATTCAGAAGCCAATTCATTGTTTAAGTTAACTATTTGATCTTGTAATGTTTCACAGCAGCTTGCTCGCGCAGCTATTTCTTCATCTAAGCCTGCCTGTAAGTTCGCGTCTGCAATAGATCTTGTTGTAGCTTCTGCTGACAATTCGCTGTTCAAGTTGTTTATTTGATCCTGTAGGTTATCACAGCAAGACAATGCTGCTAAATCAATATTATCTATCTGAGTTTGTAGACTTACAGTACTTGTAGACAACGTATCTATTTGGCCTTGTAACATTAGATCTGCTAGGCTTCTTACTGCCGCTTCTGCCACCAAGTTAGCATTAGTACTGTTTATTTGATCTTGTAAGTAACCCGTGCTTGTAGCCAACAAGTCACAGCATGACAAGCTTGCTACGTCTATTGCATTTATTTGATCTTGTAAGTTCGCGTCTGCAATACTTCTTGTTTCAGATTCAGAAGCCAATTCATTGTTTAAGTTAACTATTTGATCTTGTAATGTTTCACAGCAACTTGCGCGTTCAGCAATCTCTAATGCTAATTCCAATGACAAGACATTTATTTGATCTTGTAAATATCCCGTACTTGTCGCTAACATTTCGCAGCAACTACGTGCATATGAATCCGTTGTTGTAGCACTTATTACTATTTGATCTATCTGACTTTGTAGGCTTACAGTGCTTGTAGACAACGTATCTATTTGGCCTTGTAACATTAAATCTGCCAAGCTTCTTATTGCTGCTTCTGCTACCAAGTTAGCATTGGTGCTGTTTATTTGATCTTGTAAGTAACCAGTACTTGTAGCCAATAAGTCACAGCATGACAAGCTTGCTACATCTATTGCATTAATTTGATCTTGTAAATTTGCATCTGCTATAGATCTTGTTTCAGCTTCTGCAACTAAATTAGCATTGGTTTCATTTATTTGATCTTGTAACGTTTCACAACAGCTTGCTCTCGCAGCTATTTCTTCATCTAAACCTGCTTGCAGGTTCGCATCTGCAATAGATCTTGTTGTAGCTTCTGCTGACAATTCGCTGTTTAAATTGTTTATTTGATCCTGTAGGTTATCACAGCAAGACAATGCCGCTAGATCAATATTATCTATCTGAGTTTGTAAGCTTACGGTACTGCTAGACAACGTATCTATCTGGCCTTGTAACATTAGATCTGCCAAGCTTCTTATTGCTGCTTCGGCTACCAAGTTAGCATTAGTGCTATTTATTTGATCTTGTAAGTAGCCAGTACTTGTAGCCAATAAGTCACAGCATGACAAGCTTGCTACATCTATTGCATTTATTTGATCTTGTAAATTGGCGTCTGCAATGCTTCTTGTTTCAGATTCAGAAGCCAATTCATTATTTAAGTTAACTATTTGATCTTGCAATGTTTCACAACAACTTGCTCTAGCAGCTATTTCTTCATCTAAGCCAGCCTGTAAGTTAGCATCTGCAATAGATCTTGTTGTAGCTTCTGCTAACAATTCGCTGGACAAGTTGTTTATTTGATCCTGTAGGTTATCACAGCAAGACAATGCTGCTAGATCAATATTATCTATCTGAGTTTGTAGACTTACGGTACTGCTAGACAAGGTATCTATTTGTCCTTGTAACATTAAATCTGCCAAGCTTCTTATTGCTGCTTCTGCTACCAAGTTAGCATTGGTACTGTTTATTTGATCTTGTAAGTAACCCGTGCTTGTAGCCAACAAGTCACAGCATGACAAGCTTGCTACATCTATTGCATTAATTTGATCTTGTAAATTTGCATCTGCTAAAGATCTAGTTGTTTCTTCTGCAACTAAATTTGCATTAGTTTCATTTATTTGATCTTGTAACGTTTCACAACAGCTTGCTCTCGCAGCTATTTCTTCATCTAAACCTGCTTGCAGGTTCGCATCTGCAATAGATCTTGTTGTAGCTTCTGCTGACAATTCGCTGTTTAAATTGTTTATTTGATCCTGTAGGTTATCACAGCAAGACAATGCCGCTAGATCAATATTATCTATCTGAGTTTGTAAGCTTACGGTACTGCTAGACAATGTATCTATTTGTCCTTGTAACATTAGATCTGCCAAGCTTCTTATTGCTGCTTCTGCCACCAAGTTAGCATTAGTGCTATTTATTTGATCTTGTAAGTAACCGGTACTTGTAGCCAACAAGTCACAGCATGACAAGCTAGCTACGTCTATTGCATTAATTTGATCTTGTAAGTTCGCGTCTGCAAGGCTTCTTGTGGTTTCTTCAGCAACTAAGCTTGCATTGGTTTCATTTATTTGATCTTGTAATGTTTCACAGCAACTTGCTCTCGCCGCTATTTCTTCATCTAAGCCAGCCTGTAAGTTAGCATCTGCAATAGATCTTGTTGTAGCTTCTGCTGACAATTCACTGTTTAAGTTGTTTATTTGATCTTGTAAGTTATCACAGCAAGACAATGCTGCTAGATCAATATTATCTATTTGAGTTTGTAGGCTTACGGTACTGCTAGACAAGGTATCTATTTGTCCTTGTAACATTAAATCTGCCAAGCTTCTTATTGCTGCTTCTGCCACCAAGTTAGCATTAGTGCTATTTATTTGATCTTGTAAGTAACCGGTACTTGTAGCCAACAAGTCACAGCATGACAGGCTTGCTACGTCTATTGCATTAATTTGATCTTGTAAGTTCGCGTCTGCAAGGCTTCTTGTTTCAGATTCAAAAGCCAATTCATTGTTTAAGTTAACTATTTGATCTTGTAACGTTTCACAACAGCTTGCTCTCGCAGCTATTTCTTCATCTAGCCCAACCTGTAGGTTAGCATCTGCAATAGATCTTGTTGTAGCTTCTGCAGCTAAGTTTGCATTAGTTACATTTATTTGCTCTTGTAAGTTATCACAGCAAGATAATGCCGCTAAATCAATATTATCTATCTGAGTTTGTAAGCTTACGGTACTGCTAGACAATGTATCTATTTGTCCTTGTAACATTAGATCTGCCAAGCTTCTTATTGCTGCTTCTGCCACCAAGTTAGCATTAGTGCTATTTATTTGATCTTGTAAGAACCCGGTGCTTGTAGCCAACAAGTCACAGCATGACAAGCTTGCTACGTCTATTGCATTAATTTGCTCTTGTAAGTTGGCATCTGCAAGGCTTCTTGTGGTTTCTTCAACCGCTAAGTTTGCATTAGTTTCATCTATTTGATCTTGTAACGTTTCACAGCAACTTGCTCGCGTTGCTATTTCTAATGCCAACACATAATACAAATCATTTATTTGATTTTGTAGAAAGCCAGTGCTTGTAGCCAAAAGGTCACAGCAGCTTGGTTGATCTACTGGATCAGGGGCTGGATCCAATCCATCAATTTGACTTTGTAAACTTATGGTACTAGTAGATAAGATATCTATCTGTCCTTGAAGCATTAGATCTGCCAAGCTTCTTACTGCTGCTTCTGCTACCAAGTTAGCATTAGTGCTATTTATTTGTTCTTGCAAATAGCCAGTACTTGTTGCTAGCAATTCACAGCAAGACAAGCTTGCCACATCTATTGAATTTATTTGTTCTTGCAATGAAACTGTACTTGTAGAAAGCGTATTTATTTGGCTTTGCAATAATACATCTGCTAATGATCTGGTTACAGCTTCATTAACTATCTGTGTTACTAATACTGTGGTGCTGGTATTCAACAAGCTAATCTGACTTTGCAATAGAGCATCATTGATAGACCTAGTTATTGCTTCACTAATTATTTGTGCTAGTAAATAACCGGTGCTTGTAGCCAACAATTCACAGCATGACAAGCTTGCTACATCTATTGAATCTATTTGTTGCTGCAATGAAACTGTACTTGTAGAAAGCGTATTTATTTGGCTTTGCAATAAGACATCATTAAAAGATCTAATTGTCGCTTCACTAGTTATTTGTGTTTGTAAATATCCCGTACTTGTTGCCAATGCATTACAACATGCCGCACTAGAAGCTGTTAATGCGTTTATCTCTGTTTGCAAGTAGCCAGTACTTGTTTGTACCAGTCCTAAGGTGACATTTGTACTATTTATTTGCGTTTGCAAATACCCAGTGCTTGTCTGTACTGCTGTTAAGGTATTTAAATTTGTAGTTATTTGATTTTGCAATATCACATCAGCAGTGGATCTAGTTGCAGCTTCATTTAATATCTGTGTTTCTAAGGATGTAGTGCTTGTGTTCAATAAGCTTATTTGATTTTGCAATAATACATCTGCTATTGATCTGGTTGCCGCTTCATTAATTATTTGTGTTTGCAGATACCCAGTACTTGTTGCCAATGCACTGCAGCATGCGGCACTGGATGCCGTTAATGCATTGATCTCTGTTTGCAAGTAGCCAGTACTTGTTTGTACCAGTCCTAAGGTGGCATTTGTACTATTTATTTGCGTTTGCAAGTAACCCGTACTTGTTTGTACTGCTGTTAAGGTATTTAAATTAGTAGTTATTTGATTTTGCAATATCACATCAGCTGTAGATCTAGTTACAGCTTCATTAACAATTTGTGTTTCTAAGGATGTAGTACTGGTGTTCAATAAGCTTATTTGATTTTGCAATAATACATCTGCCAGTGATCTGGTTGCTGCTTCATTAGTTATTTGCGTTTGCAAATACCCAGTACTTGTAGCTAGTGCATTGCAACATGCAGCACTGGATGCCGTTAATGCATTAATCTCTGTTTGCAAGTAGCCAGTACTTGTTTGCACTTGCCCCAATGTTGTATTAGTTGTATTTATCTGCGTTTGTAAATATCCCGTACTTGTAGCCAATGCACTGCAACATGCAGAACTAGAGCCACTTATAGTATTTATCTGCGTTTGCAAGTAACCCGTACTTGTTTGTACTGCTGTTAGGGTATTTAAATTTGTAGTTATTTGATTTTGCAATATCACATCAGCAGTGGATCTAGTTGCAGCTTCATTTAATATCTGTGTTTCTAAGGATGTAGTACTGGTGTTCAATAAGCTTATTTGATTTTGCAATAATACATCTGCCAGTGATCTGGTTGCTGCTTCATTAGTTATTTGCGTTTGCAAATACCCAGTACTTGTAGCTAGTGCATTGCAACATGCAGCACTGGATGCCGTTAATGCATTAATCTCTGTTTGCAAGTAGCCAGTACTTGTTTGCACTTGCCCCAATGTTGTATTAGTTGTATTTATCTGCGTTTGTAAATATCCCGTACTTGTAGCCAATGCACTGCAACATGCAGAACTAGAGCCACTTATAGTATTTATCTGCGTTTGCAAGTAACCCGTACTTGTTTGTACTGCTGTTAGGGTATTTAAATTAGTAGTTATTTGATTTTGTAATATCACATCAGCAGTGGATCTAGTTGCTGCTTCATTTAATATCTGTGTTTCTAAGGATGTAGTGCTTGTGTTCAATAAGCTTATTTGATTTTGCAATAATACATCTGCTATTGATCTGGTTGCTGCTTCATTAATTATTTGTGTTTGCAAATACCCAGTGCTTGTAGCCAATGCACTGCAGCATGCGGCACTGGATGCCGTTAACGCATTGATCTCTGTTTGCAAGTAGCCTGTACTTGTTTGCACTTGCCCCAATGTTGTATTAGTTGTATTTATCTGTGCTTGTAAATATCCCGTACTTGTAGCCAATGCACTGCAACATGCAGCACTAGAACCACTTATAGTATTTATCTGCGTTTGCAAATACCCAGTGCTTGTCTGTACTGCTGTTAAGGTATTTAAATTAGTAGTTATTTGATTTTGCAGTATCACATCAGCTGTAGATCTTGTTGTTGCTTCATTAACAATTTGTGTTTCTAATGATGTAGTGCTTGTGTTCAATAAGCTTATTTGATTTTGCAATAATACATCTGCCAGTGATCTGGTTGCCGCTTCATTAGTTATTTGCGTTTGCAAATACCCAGTACTTGTAGCTAGTGCATTGCAACATGCAGCACTGGATGCACTTAATGTATTAATCTCTGTCTGTAAATAACCGGTACTTGTTTGTAACGCAGAAACAGTTGATGATAGATTACTATTGGTGTAGGCCAAGGTACCATAATTAACTAAAGATTCATTAATCGCAGAACTACCAAAAGCTATACTACCGGCCGTTGGAGCACCTGCCTGATCCATAGACAACGTTACACCAACTACTTGTAATAATGATGAACCATTAAAGGTCCAGGTATTATTTTTTACTATAACCGTAGAAGGACTCTTAACAATTACCGTACCGGCACTAGTGGTAATATTACCCACCAATTCAATAGACACATTAGATAAAATTAAACTAGACGTTGCTGCTAAAGATAACTGGCCACCACTTGCACCCAAACCTTTTATGGTAATGCTATCAAGATACAGGGTAGTGTTTGCTGGAACTTGCAGTATACCACCAGCACTTAAATCTATTATGTTGCCATTACCATTAATTCTATTGGTACCGTTAAATGCCCAAACTGCTGTACCGGATAATGTTTGCTGAGAATTTAATCTAATATCACCGCTATACCAGTTAATAGTACTGGACCAAGATAAATCAAAACTACCAAGCGTGAGACCATACCCATTTGCGTAAATAGTTCCAGTTCCGGTAAACTGCTTACCATCACTAAATGACATATTATCATTCAAATTTATAGTACCATTATTAAGCACTATGTTCTGGTTTATAGCATGCTGACACATCACCGTTAACGTAGTATTAACGTCTTGCAAAGTAATTGGATTATTATAAGCAGCAGCACCTTGCAACAAATTATTAGAACCACTCACATTAAGTGATTCTACCGCGACACCATATTGTCCATTAAACGATTGGTTACCAGAAAGAGTAATTATATTAGAAGATGGATTTAAGACCGCATACAAAATCAAATTATTTTGATTGTCAGCAAGAATACCGTCAACAAAAGATACCGTTTGCCCCGTAATGGTACCACCCGAATCTTTCATTAAGGTACCATTGTATCCCAATATGGGATTAGAGATAGTAAAGTTCGCCCCATTTTGAACACGAATATAAGCAGAGTTACCACGAAAATTTATAGTTGCATCGACCTTATTTACCAATAACACAACCATTAAAAAGTATAAATAATTATACTGTCGTCCTTGTCGCTTCATAGTAACATCTCCCCTGTCTTGCTTCATTAAGAGAAATAAAATTAGATCGGATTAAATTTCAGAAAAAAATTTGGAACTACTCTCACCAGATACCATAGCGATACGGCATCACGAAATGCAATTATTTTTTAGATAAATTTTTTTTAAAAATTTGAAAACGTAAGATTTATCTGGATACAACAATAAAAAAAATAACCTGACTATTATCCCGCTACGTTTTTATATTGCACAAATCCAGAAGTTTGTAATAACCCAGAACCCGGTAACACTTTTAACGTAAGATCATTAGCCGCATTGACTCCATCACCAAACGTAATTGCTTGTGAGATACTTGTCCCCTTATTCACAAAAGAACAAACACCATCAATAACCAAAGTTCCCTTAAAAAGCTGCAACCCAACGGCACTCGTCAGTAAGGTTGCTTCATATAAATACCAGCGCGCAGTCCTGTCGGCAAAAGAAATCAAATTATTAGCAGAAACAGAAGGGGCGTATGAAAAAGTCATTCCAGAATCAAAGTACCATAGTGCATTTGAACTTATAGTGCTTGCCACTGAACTTTGATAACTAAACACTGAAGGGGTTCCCGTAATAACAGTATCTCCCAAAATATTTAAAGTCCCATTTAACCAGGCAAAGTTTCCCGATTGTAGCCATACAACATCATACAAATTCAGCACACCCGTTGAGCTAACACAACTTATATTAGTACCAGATACATTTTGTAAAAAAACATTACGCAAAGAAAGTGTTGCTCCCAGATCCAAAATAAAATATCCATTACTTAAGTTAACAGAATGCATTGCTGCATTTAAGGCACAAGTACCCTGAAATCTAACTCCCCTATTAAGCACCAAATCAGAATTAAGCGTCCAGTTTACATTATTAAGAATTAATTCTGCGTCTGTAGTAGCCCAAGAAAATTTATACACGCTCACAATGTTTGAACTATCTGCATAGGCAACGTAAGTATTATTTGGCGACCATTGAATATCTTCTCCGGTATTAGGCGGGGTTGTAGTAACGTTGTACAGCTGGGTCAACACACTAGTTGTTTGGTTAAAGTCATAAATATTATTAACTCCCGTTCCCACATTGCCCACCGTTGCCAATAAGTATCCATTTAAAGAAAAGGCTAATTGATTTATATAACTTGTTCCCGGCATGGCAATAGTAGATACCTGGGTTAAGGTACTTGAAGTAGAAGAAAATGAATACACATTAAGCGCTCCATTATATATGCTCGCAACTATAGTATTTGAAAGAGAATTCCAATCAATGGAAACTACATAAGTACTGGCAGTAGCAGCTTGCACCACCGGTGTAATAGTTGAACCGTTAAAATAATACACTTGTAGTTGGGTATTTTTGGTATTCTCATTGGCCTCTGCCATACCCACGGCAATATACTGACTAGTAGGATCCCACACTAACACATTCTGCGTCAGATTGTTAGAAACGCTATTTACAATCTGAGTTGAAGCAACCAAGGTTGCAACACCACTTGCGACAGAATACACCAATAGATAACTTGGCCCCGTGGTACTATTAGTCATCACTGCTAAATAACTGCCACTACGTGACCAATAAACGGCTGTAACGGTATAGGTTGTTCCCACCGTTGCAGACAGATTAATACTAGAAGTAGCAGTTAATGTTCCAGTTCCTGGATTAAATTGGTATATGAATAACTGACTATTTCCCGTAGCACTCGCAATACCTACCGCAACATAATAGGCCGACGGGTGCCACCGCACACTCAGAACATGTGCAGAAAGCGTTTGACTAGTAATAGCAGCCAGAGCCGTTCCATTAAAAGAATACACCGCCACTATATTTGCATCATCACCACAGGTAACATATACATTATCATATGACCAGGCAACGGTTTCTACCGCAGCAGTACGCAAAACACTGGTCACCAACGAATAATAGGCAGAGCTAGTAGTATTCATAGACGGCAAAACTATAGGTTGATCATTCATCATAGTTATCGAGTGGTAATTACCCATGATCGTACCGGTGGATTGGAAGTTAAGTCCATTTTCAAATACAAGATCAGATGTTAACGTAAGTGCGCCACCATTTAACTGAAAAGGCCCATTAATAGGGAACAGCGCATTATAAACACAGCTAGTAGTATTATTAAGAAGTGTTACTCCCTGACCACAATAGGCAAAACCAAGAATAGTATTATTAGTCTCATAGGAAGGAAAGCTCACTGGATTCTGAGAAGAGACTGCAGTTGTGGAACCTATTATTACCGCGACAGCAGGAAAAGGAATACAAAATAAGACAAAAATAATTAATTTTTTCACTAATCACTCTTCTCTCATTATCCTGCAACGTTTTGATACACCACATACCCAGAGGTCTGCAGCACACCAGATTCTGGCATAATTTTTAACAGCAGATCATTAGCAGAAGAGATGCCATCACCCAACAGGATTCCCTGCGCTGGGGAAGCTCCAGCACTTACGAATGCACAGTTACCCTCAATAATTACCATACCCTTAGTTAACTTAAGACCAACCGCACTTGCGTATAACGTAGTTTCATATAAATAAAACTGTCCGGTAGTATCCGCAAACGTAAGCAATGTTTGCCCTGCAGACGGGGCATAACTAAAGGTCATGCCAGAATCAAAATACCACATGGCGTTTGAAAGAATGGTGCAGGTTTTAGTAGTAGTATATGCAAATGTATAGGGTCCTCCACTAAAAAAGACATCATTCGCAATGTTTAAAGTACCTGCTGAGAAGGTATAATTATTATTTTGCAGCCAAGTCATATTATTTAAGATAATAGTGCCCGTAGAATCTATGCAGTACACCTTGCCTGCGCTAATATTTTTTAAGGTTACATTACGAATGGTTAATGTTGAACTGGTTCCGGTGACAATATATCCATTGATACAATCAATGGTAAAATTATTGCCATCAATAATAGAAGTTCCGGTAAAAGTAACAGAACCCGTTAATGCCACATCGGAATTAAGAACCAAATCAGTATTATCAAAACGAGTAGGCCCCGGAATAGTAAAGGTACTTATACTATCAGGTAAGATTACTGAATTGCCAGCTGCAAAAATAGTACCCCCATTAACAAGCGTTGCATTAGTAGCCAATTGCATATTTAACGTAAGTGTAAGCGCACCACTATTTAAGGTAATAGGACCGCCCACTGGGAAAACGGAACTAAAGGTGCAAAGAGTAGCAGCTGTGCTAAAAGTAAAACCATTTTGCATTGCACCAAAGGCCAGAATAGAATTACTTGCACCAGTGATTGTAGTAAGAGCTAATATAGATACTGCAGTATTTGAACCATAAGTTGCCGCTTGTACCCGATCAGCAAAAAAAACAGTTGTCAGTACTAAAGCCAGAACTATTCTTTTCATTATCACCTATACCCCGAATCATTATAAATTAACATAGGTAACCGCCCCTTGAATATTCTGCGAACCAATAATTTCCGCACCCAAGACGGTAGCCAAAATAGTATTATTATTAAACTGTACCTGACCCGCAGCTACGTTGAGTGATTGGTACAAGCGCAAGGTAGTTCCGGAGAACATAACCAATGCAGAATAAGGATTGCCAGCAATCCAAGAATCACTGCTCACATTATTATAATTTAATGAACCCTGTGACAACTGCAGTATAGCCGCGGGATCTAATTGCACCGTACAATCGTTAGCACTATTGCCATTTCCTAAGGTAATACCTTCATCATCTGCCACTACCAATACATCCATAGATTCGGTATATACAATTTCTGATGACAGTGATGATACTCCCATAATTTCTATGGTACCATTCGTCAACTGAGCACCAGTGGTAGTTGCATGGAATGATGCATTTTTTAACACCAATGTAGAGGTATCATCTTCAAATGCGAGCAACGTCTTAGAAGCTAGATAAATTGGATCATAACTAAAAGTAAACCCAGTATCCAAGGTAACTTTTGCATTAGAACTAATGGTACTTGTTTGACTAGACTGATACGCAAAAATACCATCTTGGAATAACACAGAATTATTAAATATGAGTGAGCCATTGGTAAACTGATACAGATCCTGATTGCTAATTACCCAAGTTACATTATCTAAAACAATAGAAGCGGTATTATCTGCACAAGAAATTTTAGTCCCTGACGCAGCATTTAACTTAAGATCTCGCAAATAAAGTTGTGATCCCGGAGCTACTACAATATTGGCAGCTTCACCCAACGTTAGAGTTTGCCGATTACCTTTAATTTCACAATTCCCACTAAACGTCCACGTGCCTTGCAAATCTACCTGCGAATACACAACCAAGCAAGATTCATCCCCTATCCATTCAATACTCCCATTCCAAGTTGTAGGAGAACTGCCTAAATTAAGATTACTAATTCCCAGATTGACGGTACCACTGTCTGCAATGGAAACATTATTGGCCAAATACAGGTCACTGATTAATGTTAAGGTTGCGCCGTTCAACGTAAGATTACTAAAGATTAAACCATTTAAGCCTATAGAAAGTTGTGCTGTTGGATCAGTTAATATAATAGGATTTAAGAAATTGCCAACGCCATCAATGGTATTATTGCTACCACTTGCCAAAATTACAAACGGCATGGTGCCATTAACCATAGTAATATTACCATTACCATTAAAGAGTATTTCATAATCTGTATACCGCACACCCGTCAAATTAAATGATGCCGGAGCAATTTCTATAAGACCATTTTGATAACTTAAGATGCTGCCGCTATCTATAAAGAGTTGCGAAGCGGGATCCACAGATACTGTTAAATTAGAGAGGGCCAAACTTTGTTTTAGGTGATAAATACTACCAGCACCACGAATTAAGGATCCCGTCTGTGACCGTGAACGGATACCATCACCATTGGTCACATCATACGTTACAAATCCGGTAGTGAAACGGGCAGTGGCACCCGGGTTTAGCATAAAGGTCATGTCATCAGCAGGACTACCATCTCCCAACTGCAATCCAGTTAGTTCATCCATAGAACTTACATTAACTTCCACATCACGAGATGCAGTTACCAACCCTGTCGTCATGGTCATACCGGTTGCTTTAACATATAAGCTAGAATTATCAAATTTTAATTGTGCAGTGCTAGTTGCAAAAGAAAGCGGCTCATTGCCATTATTTCTGCCAATGTAGAATTGTACCCCATCTTTTAAAGTTAATTTTGCGGCATCATTAATAGTGCTGGTCATATCACTATCATAACTAAAGCGATAATAACCAGAAATACTGTTATCACGATTAAATTGCATACTACCATTAGTAAAGTAATAGGTGTCTGTCATAATACTATCAACATTCATATAGGTAATGCATCCCGTGTCATCAGCACAACTAATGTTAGTTCCACTTAATCCATAGATTTCTACATTACGGAAAGTAAGTGAACTATTAGGAGCTACCACAATGCTACCACCATCCAGACTTAATCTATTTTCATTACCATCAATAATACAGTTACCAGAGATGGTCCACGTATTCTGCAAGCTTGTTTTACCTTGCAAGCTAATTACCCCGTTAGTTCCTTGCCAAGTAAGTGGAGTTGATGCAGTTAAATTAGCAATGCCAAAGGTAATAGTAGTAGATCCAATATTCACCGTACCAGGGCCTACTAAATTGCCCCCTTGTGCAATTAACAAATTACTCGTCAGATAAAACGTACCATAATTAAGTTCTACCAAATTATTAACAAACCCATTAAGACCGCAGGTTAATTGGGCAGTTGGTCCCATAAAAATAATCATCCCAGAAATGCCACCGTTACCAATAATCTGATTTCCGGAATTAGAAACCATTAGATAAACAGGCATAGTCCCTTTATTCAAAGAAACCAAACTATTACCATCTAACGTATACACAAATGAGCTAAACTGATCTGCGGTCAAGCTAAATTGGGTTTCTGGCAATTGCACCACTGAATCACGGTACTGAATAGAAGCTGCTGGATCTATAATAACTGGTGGAACAATATCTTCTAGTAAACGAATAGTTACTTGTGGTAATTGCAATGTTTTTGCAATATAGGCAAAACCACTTGATCCCCGAACAAATGATGCAGTGGTAGATGAAGATTTAAATAATGTTGGATCAGTATTTTTGTAGGTAAAATGACCAGTGCTATACGTTAACGAAGAACCGGGAGCAAACTGAATAATAAAATCATTACTTGGATTAACACCATCTCCTGTAACAATTCCGGTATCAGTAGAGGTTGATTGAATATCCAACATTACAGCGCGACTAAACAATATTGCCCCTTTTTGCAAAGCAAGTCCGGAAGAGGTTACCGTAAAGTTACAATTGTCTGGATTTAATACTGAAGTTGGATCAGTAAATGCAAGTGGTTGCGCCCCGTTTTCTTGATTACGACCCAATACCAAATTCATATCAGAAATTTGCCACTGCGATTGCGTTTGGATGGTACTGGTCATAAGACTTTCATAAGTAAAAGTAAATGCACCGCTAAAATTGTTAATACCTTGAAAAATCATGCTTCCTTCAGTAAAGGCATAATCACTCTCAAACACCACATTAGCATTACTCCAAACAATACCTGCGGTATTATCTGCACAAATAATATTAGGATCACCAGCTCCCAATACCGTAATATTTGCAAAGGTTAATTGCGAACCAGACTCAACTATTATAATTCCATTTTCGCCTAATATAAGAGAGTTACCAACACCATCTATGGTACAACTACCCTGAATATACAACGTATTGGTAACAGTAAGATCACCCCGCAAACTATATACCCCGTTAGTACCTTGTAAGGTAAGTGGCGTGGAAATAGAAATAGTATTTGAATTCATAACCAATGTATTAGAACCAAGATTCATTACCCCTGGGCCATATAGAACTCCCGCAGCCTGCAATGAAATATCATTCATCAATGCGGTAGTTCCGCCATTAAGCATGATAGCATTATTTATAAATCCATTAATGCCAATCATTAAAGCGGATGATGAGTCATTTAAAATAATGCTTCCACTAATACCACCGTTACCTATCAGCGTATTACCCATACCGCCTACTAAAATATACAATGGTAAAATACCCTTACTTAAAAATAATGAATCATTGCCATTTAAGTAATAGGTGTAATTAGTTGGCTGATCACCAGTAAGGGTAAATTCTATGCCTGGCAACGTAACTAACGTGTTGTTATACAATAGTGTAGCCGTTGGTGCAATAACAATAGGAGGCACTTCATCAGAAACTAACTGTAGATTGATTTCTGGTACCGTTAAACTTTGTTGAATATATAAATTAGAGTTAATACCCCGTACCAAATGGGCAGAGGAAGAAGTAGATAATAATTTGTTTGGTGATCCATTATTATATACCCAAAACCCAGAATTTAAGAACAACGCCGCACCAGGAGCAAAGTTCAATGTAATATCATGTGCTGGATCTCCATTCCCCATTATAACCCCGGTATCTGTTCCCGTACCTTGCATATCTACAGTTGCATTGCCTTGGTACAATACCTGGCCATCTAAAAGATCTAATCCATATTGAGTAATGACAAAGGTACAGTTATTTAAACTAATAATAGAAGTGTCATCAACAAATGCTATTGGCGTTGGTGCACCATAAGTTTTTTTGCCAATTAAGAAAGTAAGATCATCACCAATAGTTAACTGAGAAAAAGGTAAAATGGTTGTTGTACCTGCACTGTCATACCAGAATGTACCAACACCCTGAAAGGTAACTTCATTTTTTATTTGGAAGCTACCCGTAGTAAAATGGTACCAATCTCCCAACTTCCAACTAATCCCATTGAGTACTATTGCACCACTATCATCTAAACATTCAAAATTAGTGCTAGAAGTTCCTTGAAACTCTAAATCCCGCAATTCTAAAGTTGAATTACTATCAACTTCTATTGCTCCGGTTGCCGCAATAATTAATGCATTCCCATTACCAACTAACGTACAGTTACCACTAAAGACCACCGTACTAGTAATAATTAAATCAGAATCAAAAGAGATAGTTACATTAGCAAAATTATTAGCATCAGCTGGCAAGGAACCAGTGCTTGCTGCAAGGTCAATAACGTGAAAGTTACCAATTATAGAACCAAGTCCCTGAACATTAGTAGTATTTTTAAAAATAAGATCATCATCTAGAAATAACGTACCACCGTTCATTTGTACCGCGCCAGTAACGGGATAGACACTGCGAAACGTACAGGTTGTTGTATTATCTTCTAAAGTAAATCCATACTTAAACCACCCAAATGCTTCCATAGCATTGTCAAGATCAGATGCGGGAAAAAAAGCAGCTGGCTGCACAGAAACGGCAGTAGTAGAACCAATAATAATTGCTTCTATCTGAGAAGATGACAATAAACAACACAGAATAGTGAAGATGCGATTATAACTCATCACTACACTCACCTTTTTTTAAAAAAATGTTTTCTTTTTTTTATGACATTTTGCTTCTATATCGAGAGCATAGATAACTGGCCAAAACAAGTCAATGGATATTAATACAAAAATTATTGCATGCTCTCTAAAATACGCTCCAATCGTTGTTTCATAGCATTCAATAACTCTTTTTTTTCTTCTTGAGAAACCTGATGCATTTGACCATTATTTGTTCTGGCTGCCATAATTAATTGCTCAAAAAAAGCATTTGAATCTGTTGCATAATTGTGAACTAATGTATACAAAGAAGTTGCTGCAGGAACGCTCTGATCATATAACCATTTGCGATTATTAAATGCTTCTTCAACTTCTTTACGGGAGGCAGTGCCCAATTGCCCCAATAGGGTGTTTGCTATATGCTTTTCCGCATGCACTAATTCTATAATTTGGCATAACGCTTCTGCCTGTTTCTGTTCCTTTAATATGGCAATAGTTTTTGCAATTGCAATGTACTGATCTTCCCCACCACCTCCAAGGGTTACCAACGTGGTACTTATAACCATACTACTGACAGCCAAACGCATTCCAAATTGCATAGACTACTCCTTGTATAAGACAATTGCCCATTTGTGACACCAGACTACCAAGGTTAATAAGGGAAAATAATAGTTATTGTAGAAAGAAGAATATAATGGCCAAAATAATACCTTTATTGGATTTTTTAATTTTTTTTTGTTTTATGTTTTTTTGTTTGCAATGGTTTATGTGCGGAATTAACTTTTCATGTTTTCAATATCTTTTTCGCACCTCCCGTGCAGGGGAGAGAATTTTTTACTTGTTTTTTTGTCTTTATGAACAATAAACTTTTTTTTAATTTCAAAATCTTTTTTTGGCCTATCCGGCCAGGACCAAAGAGGTGCTTGTCCACCTCCTTGGAACCAAGACACTAAAGAACGTTGTTCTTTAGAATCTCCTAAGCGCTTCATGACGCATCCTGCCGTCTCCACTTCGCCCATTTTAAGAAAATGGGACCCAAGTTCCCGCCGGCGGTAGCGCCCTACGGGTTCCGGCCGTTTGCCTACAATTTGTTCATATACGCAAGCTAATTCACAAATTTTGGCGCAGGCCTGCAATGAAGCTTCACGGTTACAAGAACCAAAATAATGAGTAGGGTGAAGCTGGCCCCGCGGCCATAGAGCGATCGTTACAAACCTTCATAAATTACGGTTTTGTGTGTTCAAGAATTTTAAGACGCTCCACAGCCGCTAGGCTGGCTTCAATTACTACTCTCCAATAAAATAAAAATCTGATCTAGCTTTGAATGGAAGTGAGCCGCCGTTTTATTACGCAGCTTGCGTCCTTCGACAAGCTCAGGATGCACGGAAGAGTAATAAAACGGAAAGGCGAGTGCACGCCACACTATTTTTACCATGCTTGCTAGCGAACTGGACAAAACGCCTTGCGTTATTGGACTGAGCAGCAAGAATAGGAAAAATTGTGGTGGCCTTTAGCATCCAAAGCGTATAGGAATCCAAGGGAACATTGGTGCATAGAGTCCAGAGATATGGGCAAGCATATCTCTGGGCCAAGCCGGCGAGGCTAATAAAAGATATTGAAATTAAAAACTTAGAAAATCACGATCGCAGCAATACGGCACGTACAATCATCCATCCGCCGCCGCATGTTCCATGCTAAGGCGTGATGTCACGACGAAGCATCTTAGCGAAGTCGGACCTTTCACGATCGTAGCAATACGGCACGTACAATCATCCATAATGAATTTGCAGTAAACACCCCGGACCAAAACGGTTCCCACTCCTCTCTCTTTTTTACCAATTTGGTCAAGAAACCACCAAATACCAAAGAGATAGACATATTAAGTGGCATTAACAAACCACCTAATACCAACATAGAATTAATCTTTACCTTATCTAAAATAAACCCAAAAATAGCACCAATTATCAACACATACCAATTAAACTGTTGTGCAAAAATAAGAAGTTTTCTGCTTTGTGCTTTTTGCGCAAATAAAGCTGCGGAACCCAAATGCAAATGATTAATTAACAACCAAAACACAATACCGGCAGTAAGAGAACTAACCACCAATCCCAAATACTGGTACCACATCATAATAGTGCGATTGATTCCCGCTTCATATGCGGCCTTGCGACCAAAAAGCACATCTGCAGCCACGCCACCAGACACTTCTACAAAGGTTGCAATTAATACAATTTGAGTAAGATCCAAGGTAAATAAAAACATTGCCGGAACCATTACAAATGTAGCAAACCTACCCAGCGGAGCAATGCCTATTTTACCCGCAATTACTGCAATCTGATAGGTAAATAGTGCGGTAAACAACAATAAATAAAATTGAGAAAGAATAGGAAAATCAAAATAAGATAAATAGACAAAAATGAATGCAATAACTGCAACAGTTTGCAAAGCATATTCACGTACTAACCTACGCAGACGAGCAACTGTAGCTCCATTATTCATCTGCGCAGCACCCCCTTGAGCAATACCCATTAATAATTTTGGTAAGCTCATAAAACTCATTACCACACCACACAAAACCATACCACTACAAAATGCCAATACAAATTCGGTAGAAGAAAGAGTACTAAACCAGGGTGCATTATTGAGCGGATCTACCAAAAATATTTTAGCTACTGCACCTACTGCCAACGGAACTGCAATTAAATGCCCCGTAATAAAACCAATAGCCCAAAACATGGGCCACAGATCAAACTGAATTGAAGGAATTTTAAATGGCCCAACTACCATACTGCGCGCAAGCGTTAGTGAACCGGGTATAATTCCCGGCATGGAACCAACCCCATCTTGCAATAGACAAAACAAAGCGGTACCCACAAAACCTGCTAATAGCTCATATGCTTTACGCACACTGTGCTGCACTGCAACCATACTTTGTACCAGCTGACCAATAGGGAATGCCATCTTTTCTTGCACAATTAATCGATCTTCAAAGAAATTTGCAAGCAACAATCCAAATGCACCAGAGACCAAACTTAATCCTGCAACTACGCAAATAAAATACCAAGAATTTGCCATCCAGGCGTTAAACAAATCCGGTTGTAAAAAATACAACGTAGGGAAAGAAAACCCCAATCCCGTTGCCAAAATTCCCCCAATAGATCCAGAAAACACTGCAAGCATAACTGCTCGCGACGTATTTTTTCCCGCACATAAGGCGCGCACTATGAGCAATGCAATTAAGGTAAGCGTAGGTGCAATCCATGGCCCAATAGGGGTTGCCATAGAAATGTAACTCATAACCGCAGTAGAAAATATAGAAAGAAGAGTAGCAAGAATAATAGTAAAAAATGGCATTGCTTAAGACTTTCGAGGCGAGAATTAAAAAAAAGATGAGAATAACCTTGTTTGAATGTAACAGAAGTATTCACAAGAGCAAGTCAAAAAAAATCACATTTCACCATTGTTGCACATATATTTTCAACTCTAGCTTTAAAAAAACCAATACTCTGCCGAAAAAGGATTATAAATAAATCAATACGGATAAAATTGAAATGCATCACTTTCCTTCATAGCGCACCAACAAAAGTAACTAAAAAAGTTATTCAATCCTTGATTTAGGCCACCCCTTACTAGGATCAAACCCCCAATCTTGTTAAGAATTATAAAACCATTGCATTTATATATTTACAAATAGTATATTTTAAATAGAGTAGAGTACCCTTATTTGGGGGGACTCTTTAGCTATTTAACCCTAAAGAAAAACTAAAAAAAGGAGCATAGTTATGATTACCAAACGTAAACAACTAAGCGGATTATTATTTGCCGCACTGACCCTATGGTCATTTACCGGCATTGAAGCTAGAGGTGGAGGTGGCGGAGGCCATGGAGGCGGAGGCCATGGAGGCGGAGGCCACGGATTTGGCGGCGGTGGTAGAGGATTTGGCGGTGGTAGAGGATTTGGTGGATACCGTGGTGGCGGATATGGTAGAAGCTATGCGGGAAGAAGTTACGCAGGCAGATCATATGCAGGCGCAGGCAGAGGCTCTTACGCAAGAAGTTCTTATGCAGGTAGAGGTTCTTATGCCGGTGGCAGAACTGCAGGACGAACAACAATGGCCCGTTCAGCTGCAAGTCGCGGTACAACGGCTAGATCAGCCGCAATTACTAGATCATTAACTCCTTCAACTGCTGGCAGAGCCGGGACCTTTGGTCGCACTGCAGCAGCAGCTGGTGCTGGTGCACTCGCAGGTGGAGCAGCCGGTAGAGCTGCAGCAGGCAGAGGTGCTGGTCAAGCAATAGGCGGCAAAGCGGGTACAAGAACTGGTACTGGAGCACGTCCAGTTTCTGGCGCAAGAGCAGCAGGAGCTGCAAGAGCTGGCCATGGCGCAGGAAGAAACTTAGCACATAATAGAAATTTAAACCGTGCACAACGTAACGCATTCAGAAATGCTTATGGATATTGGGGCGGATCAGCATGGGGTTGGGGATTATGGGGTAACTGGTGGTGGTCTGGCTTATGGTGGTCAAGTCCATGGTGGTGGTGGGGATTATCGTGGAACCCATGGTGGTCATATGATCTTGAGCCAATCACGGTTGTTCAAGAAGTTCCGGTTTATGAAACGGGAGCAGCTGCACCAACTAACGATCTACAATCACGCGTTGATAACTTAGAAGATCGTATGGATGCCTTGCAAAAAGGATTAACAGCACAGACAACCGCAATTAATGGTTTGGCTAAAGAAGTACAAGATGCAAACATAAACCAATTAACTGCTGAAAACAATAAGCTTCAAAAAGAAACTACGCGCTTGCAAAGAGACATTGATGCATTAAATAATAGAGCGGTAACAAGCAAAGACCTTGGGCAGTTAGAGCAACGATTCAACGGTATTTTAAGTGAAGCACAAGCACAAACACAAGAAATTAACAAAGAAGCTGACACAGGATATCGTGGACAATTAAAGCAAAACCCTAAGATTCTTCAAGAAATGAAAGAAGCAGCAACAGGATCTGAGCAAAATGCTCAAGTTGCACAAAATGAACCAATCACCGGTCTTGAGATAACTCAAACTGGTCCTAGAAGTTTTGTAGTTGATGATCCAAACAAACTGGGCCAAGACAATTCGTTGTAGATGAAGTAATGTAGTGGTAGTGTCGTAACCACAAGTAAAAAAGCGCCGGGAATTCCTGGCGCTTTTTTTAACGATCTTAAGTATATTATGACTGATCAATTTTTTTATGGTTTATACAAGATTAAAGTTAATCCCAACCTATTATCACGAATTTGAACTAAAAAGCCATTATCTACAACTACATGATCCGGTTCCTTAGAGAAATAACCGGCAAATAAATCATTGCTTTCAAAATAACTTTTTAATTGACTGCAAGCGTCATGTTCAGAAGATACATGCCAATATTTACGTGCAATGACATCATCAAACAAGCTGCGTTCATCTCTAATTTCCAAACCACGGTGATAACAAAGTCCATCACCTCCACTTACCGTTGCATAAAACATAACGGGTACAGAAATTTTATTCTTGAATATTACCTGACCAGCAAGTTGATACGCAGAATCTATTTGACCTGCACGTGTTCTGTTTTGCCATTGGGTCTTTTTCCCCCATTGCTCTAAATACCCATCAACTAATAAAGAAAAACTATGATATACCACGTCACTGACTATTTTTTGGTGCGCAAATGGCGTAAACCATTGGGTTACTCGGGGATGATAATTCCAACTGGCAGATAGTACTGCAGGTAATGATTGACTGGTAACTGTGTTACTTATGGTTGACGGGATTACTTTAGTAGCTGCGGCCTTTGCTTTAGGTTTTATTTTTATGTTATTTTGAGCTTTTTCATTTTTTAAAGAACTTTCCGCAGTTGACTCAAAAGGTTTATTCTCTAAAGTTGTTTCTATGCCTGGTCCCTGCTCTGGAATTTGTTTCTCTGTTAAGGACATTCCCGACACTTTTTTTGATGGTTGTTTGGATTTAGTTTTTTTAACCTTCTCTTGTGGCGCTTCAAGTTGTTTCTGGGAGTGCACAGAAGAGGTTCCAATTCCAATTCCGACTACTTCTTGGGAGACCGGAATCACTGGTTGTGGAACTTGTTCAAATTTTTCTTGAGCATCCAATTCAAATTGATCCCACAATTGACTAAAAGCTTCTGTAATTCCTTTTTGCAGATAATCGCGAGAATTACTATTATTCTCTTGTAATGCACATAATTGTCTATACCATTGGCTAGCAGTTGCAGCATTTGGAATCTCATTAAAGATAGTATCAGAGACCTTATTTAACTTAATTTCTTCTGGCAAAGATTCTGGAATTTCTGTCCGCGGTTCTTTTTTAATCTGACCACTATTTACATCATATTCACAGGAACGCATCTCTAATTCAGAGACTTGCCAAAAGTTTTTAAACTCTTGTTCATCCTTACAACGATTAGCTATTTGACGTTTAAGCAATGCATAAAGAGTTACATATTTATCTTGCATGTCGTGAATCTTTGTACACACTTTTTTTAAGTTCCGTGCACAGTCAATATAGTTTTGATTTATAAAAATCTCTGTAGCACTATTTGATTTGCTATCAACTACATAATGTTTAAAAAATTGAGCCACTCCCTGCATTAGTGGTACCAAATGAGTATTCAAAAGACATGATTGCAGAACTAACAGGTGAAAACGACTAGAAAGTAGCTCATTTAGACTGTTCATTGGGCGGTTTATTAATTGATCTTTATGAGCCATAACCATCATTGGCAAACCAGTATAAATCTTTTGTGCAAAATACCATGAACCTTGAAAGTTCTTCACCAATTTTATTGCCTGCTGAACTTGCTGTTTGGGACTTAATGATGCGTAATAATTGCATATGCCAAACAATTTTAAAACATCAGCTCCTAATCCGTTTTTAAATAAAGGATTTAATTTATGAGCGCAGGCAATTGCTTCTGGCTCACTAACCACAAATAATGGAATCATCGTTAGTGTTTTGGGACTTATTCCCCATTCATAAGACTTGCTAGATATTTCATCATCTATGAGAGTACTATTACTATATAATTTACAGGTAAATCCTTGTATCCTATTTCCTTCAGCTAAGCTAACAGATTGCGTCTCTGCTAAGGAATCAAATAACGGCAACAATTCATCCATAGTATTTAGCATACGCATTTGACATGCAACTAGTATTGCTGCTTCCTGCAAAAATCTTTTTTCAAACCTCTCATTACCCTGAGCTATCTTTATTATTTCCTGTACAATCTTTTTGGGTTCAAAATTACCCATAGATGGCAAGATATTAATAGGTGCATCTGCAGTATCTGCAATAGAATATTTTTGCTCCATGCCATACGAAAGTACTGAAAACCCTAAAATCAAAATATTGATTACTAATACGCGAAAGTTTTTCATAATGTCCTCCATTTACCTATTCATTTATTTATACAAAATTATTGTTATCCCTAATCTATTATCACGAATCTGAATTAACAGATCATTTTCCTCTTCAATCACATCATTGGTATTCGAATTTGTTGGCTTATACTCATTCTGCAAATGACGCGCCGCAGTGCTATTAGATTTATATTGAGGAGATATATTCCAAAAGCTAGGCGCAATATGGGTATCAAATAAATTACCTTCTCGCCATTCTAACCCTCTATGATAACAAATACCCTGAGGGTCTTTAGTTGCGTGGAATACGACGTGCTTACGAACATTACCTTTAAAAATAATCTGCCCAACTAGTTTATACACCGTATCCATTTGCCCTGCACGCGTAACGTTTGGACGGCTTTCTGTACGACCTCTGCTAAATAAATAGTCATCTACCAACAGTGAAAAGCCATGATACAATACAGACTCAAACGTTTCTTGCGCAAGATTTGCATTATTAAACCAAGAAAGTATCCGTTGCGCATACTGATGTTGCGAAATAGTATCTAACGCTTGTTCTTCGCGCTCTTGCTTGCTGTTATTGTTGGTAGTATTAGAAAGCTGCTCATTTATTTGGACAGTATCTTCTTGCTCCAGATCAAGCCCCTGTTCTTCTTCAATTAAAATCTCTTCTTCATCTGCTGAAATTTCCTCTTTAGTGGACGGGGACTTTAGTTTACTATTATTTTTCTTTTTTGGTTTTTTCTGTTCTGGTTTCTTTTTCATTTGAACCGGTTTAGACCCAGACTTTATTTTCGCTGGTGTATGAGCATCTTGCGAATTTTTATCCGCAAATAATTGTTTAGTATCTAATACCTGGTCGCGGTAAATCCTATTGTCCAACCAAGCATGTACCGTTTTTAATGTAAAGGGCGTACCCGAATACACTAATGAAAATTGCTCATTAAAAGTTAATTCCTGCGGCAATGGATAATCTTTATTTTTATCAGGAGGCATATTAATAATATGTGAATCAAAACTAAAAATAGTATAGGCAAAATAATGGGTTACAAACATCCACATACTTTTTCTTTGCGCCTGATTAGCAAGCGTTTCAAACTCTATTTTGCAAGCCTTATATAATTCTATGTACCGCAGCTTGTCAGCTTTTATTGTTAAACATAATTGTTCTAAATCATTAATTACGTTCTCAAACTCGTCAGTAACGTTAATATCGAAACTATCATCGTTAGCATTTTTAGAACCATCATTGATATAGTGAAGATTAATTTTTTGGAGCAAATTCGATAACGGTATTAGTTGCGTATGTTTAAACAGTTCGTCCATAACTACCGTATCAAAGCTTTTCTCAAATCTTTTTTGAAAAGTCTGTGGGGTACAGTCCCCAAAAGACTTATGCCACCCTGCAATAAAACAGGGTAATTTAGTGAAATGCGTTTTAGCATAGACCATTGAAAATAAAAAGTGTCGAATTAATTCTACAACACCAACAACCTCTGATTCGCTACCAAAGCGAGAAATAAAGTAATCACATACCGCATTAAATTCAGGTAATTCTTCTATATTTCTTATAAATTTTTTAAACAAAGGACAAAATCGCATACCACAGGCAATACCCAATGGTGAATAAACAATCAATTGAGCCATAATAGGTTGCATTTGAGAGCTTCCCTGTTCAATATTCCACCAATTAGTCGTGATAGGGTCACGTTTAATATTGGGCACTTGGACATTAGTATCCAAGACCATTGAAATTTTCTTTAAAAAATAGTCATCTATAACGCGATATGGTTGCTTTTGCTTTAGAACTTTAAGCAAGGGAATTAGATGCTGGGCTGCATTATACATATCAATTTGGGTAGCTATTAATGAAGCCGCTTGGCGAAGGCGCCTTATTTTTTCTAAATTAGTTTTAGTACCCTTTAAAATATTTTTTTTAAACTCTTCAACTTGGCTCTTAAGTTTTTTCTCATCTATTTTTGCATTATCAGCAGCCTTAGTTTGAATATTTGTTACCTCTACAGATTCCATTGCATGCGTAAAGCCATTAAATAATAATCCAATGGCTAACAGTAACAAACTTATTTTTTTTAACTTCATAAGAAACTCCATTTATGTACTTAATAATTATGCTTCACATAAAACTAGTAATGCCTAAGCAATTATCTTATATTTCTACATGCGCATCTGTTTCTCTTATAATCTGAACTGATTGAATACTACTTAACAGCTCACAATAATATCCTAAACTTTCCTTGAAATACTATTGTTAGAATACACAGTTAATAGTTCAAAAATCTGCTCAAGTAAATAATTTAAACAAAATAAAGACCCCATTCATAGAACTAACTTATTATAATCAGCAAACATAAGTTATACCCTTATTATGCCAAAAATTGCCAAAAAGTCAATAATAATCATAATAGAAATAAGCCTATATTTTGGGCCAAATCCTCCATAGCTTGTGATCTAACCTAGATTTATATTAAAGTAGCCGTAGGATAGACCTTCATTTTTTACCTTACTGCTACCCCTTTTTAGGGGTCCAAGGAGGGATTATGGTACGTAAAAAACTACTATTATCCAAGACTAGGCATGGTATAACCTATACCTGTATGCTACTAGCTTGCCCCACCCTTTTTGGCATGGAATTAGCAGAAAAGCAGGAACATCCCAGCGTTCTACTCTATAAAGTAGTAAAAACAAATAATGAAGAAGCAACCCAAGAAATAGAGGCACTATTAAGTAAAGGAGCTCGTCCAGACTATATTGACCCCCTAGCGGGAGATACGGCCCTTCATAAAGCAGTATATTTTCGCAAAGCAGAAACGCTCAAAAGACTGCTTAAAATAGTCACCAATTGCAACATTCCCAATTCAGAAGGCCAAACGCCGCTTCATAGTGCAATGGTTACTCATCTTCCCACAACTATCTCTTTATCCCAACAATCTATGAATCATGACCTTGAAAATAATATCTTGGTTCAAAAAACAGTTGATATTGTTGCGCTTCTCTTACGCTATGGGGCAGACCCATTGCACAAAGATTTAAAAAACAAAACCCCTATAAATATTGCAGATAACAATAAAAATATAATTGCAAAAAACTTATGTATAAATTCCACAGCCTATCTACAACAGATGCATACCGCAGTGTTATCTGAAAACCAAGAAGAATTAACTATGTGCATTCAACATAAGGAAACACCGGTACATTACATAGAAGAAAAAACTGGTAATAATGCCCTGCTCCATGAAGCAGCCTTGCACAATAAAAAACCTTGGATTGCAAAAATACTTATCTGCAATGGCGCTCGTATTAATCAACAAAATATAAAAAGGCAAACGGCACTGCATATTGCAAGCCAACAAAAAAATAAATTAATGGTACTGTATCTACTGTTTTGTTGTAGAGACATAGATTGGTCAATTATCGATCACCAAGGATACACGCCGCTACATCACTGGATTGGCAATGAATGGTTTTCTCTATTGCGGGAATTGCTACAGGCGGGATATATACTTAACAATTTAAAGTATACATAATAATGCTTATGGAACATATGGATCGAGTTATGTACCCTTGAACAAACTGCGTTTATATAGCGATTTTGTGTAATAAGACCGTTTTTCAAGAGCATTACACGTTGTATTTTGCAAATACAAGAAAAACTTGCCGCTTGTTGCAGTCGCTCAGATTTAATATCTGGTGATTTCGCTGTCCCAATGATAGCTTTTATAACTGCCTCAATGTTCTTTTTATCCAATTGTTATTGAACATTACTATCTGTAGGCTCCATTGCTTTAATGAAACAGAATAAAAACAAATGCGGTACTAATATATAATTCGCCGAACTAGCATAATAAACTCCATATTATTACCATTAAACTTTATACAAAATAATAGATACGCCAAGTCTATTATCACGGATTTCTACATGAAATGGCGTTTCTTTAATTAATTCATCTGGCTTGTTACTTATTGGAGAAAAATAATCTCCCAAATCAGTTCTAGCTAGACTATTCGCCTTATATGTTAGATCAATCTGCCAGAAATTAGCGGCAGAAAAAATCGTAAATACATCATCTGGTTTCCATTCCAATCCACGGTGATAGCAAACACCTCGCGGATCTTTCGTCGCATGGAAAACAACGTGTCTGTTAACTTTACCTTTAAATATTACTTGTCCCATTAATTTATATGACGTATCCATTTGTCCCGCTCTGGTACCATTCTCACGTTCTTCTGTACGTCCGTAGGTAAACAAGTAATTGTCTATGAGTGACGAAAAACTATGATACATCACTGATTCAAAAGATTCATTTTGCGAAAATGAATTATTAAACCATCGAGCAACGCGCTGATCATAATAATTAGGCAATTGAGATCCAACAGAAGGAGTCGCAACTATTGTTGATTCAGTTTTAGATTCCTTTTTCTTCTTTTTCTTTTTGATTGGCTCTTGTTGTTCATCGGTAGTTGTTTGTTCTGCAACTTGCTCTTCATTTTTGGTCGACAGCTGTTGTTGAGAGGAAATTATTTCTTCTGCCAATTCAATGTGTTCTATATCTAACGTAGAAATTTCTTGTTCAACCGAATCTTCATCTACTATTGAATTTTCATTGTTATTATTCTTTAGATCTCTAGATTTTTTTGTTTTGTTTTTGGTTTTTGATTTTTTAGCAGGAGATTTTTTTGACGAACTATTTCCATGCGCATTATTGACAGGTTTTGCAGATGGTTCATGCTTTTTAATAAAAAAATCTAATGCTAATTTTGCACCTTGTTCATTAACCACTAAATTCTTTCCTTGTTCTGGATATAATTTTAGTGATTCATTCCATTGCAATGAATCGGGTAATACCTTATTAGTTGGATCCATTAGAAAATCATCGTGAGAAATCCATTGTTGCTTAAGGCCTCCTACTTTCTCAAATTGCCTTTTTAAGGCAGTATATAAAGCATTATAATATGATTTTTTCTCAAGAATTTTTTTACCGCAATTTTCTAGCTCATTGATCAGTTGCATTATATCTTGGTCAATATAAATATCATAATTATTTGTCGCTAGCAGGACATCGCTAAATATGCTGAATAATTGTGCTGTTTTTGCAGTTATTTCTTGAAACTCTGACAATTTATCTTCGCCCAGCAGGGTCTCGATCACTTTTTGCTCAAAGTTTTCTATGCCTACTGATTCCCCTTGAGAAGACAGACCTAACTTTCCAATAAACCGTGGCAGTTTGTGAAGATGTTCAATAAATTGATGAAATGCCTGCAAAGCACGCGCGAACTGAATGACTTGTTTAAATCTACTATCAATATTGGGCTGTTGATTATAATAATCAAGCAAATCATTAAACAATACAAATTGTTTTACATCGTTAATACAACGATTAACTAATGAATTATGTAATACTAACGTAAGAGAAACTGCTTGCGGGTGAGTAACTATTAAAGTTGGTCTGTTATTAATTGTTTGAACAAATATATCATATGCAGGATCATCACTATTATTAATTGCGGTAGCTATTTGTTGAATGGGAGTATTCGCATCTAGAAAACGCGCATCTTGGTTTTTTTGCATTTCATTAGCTAGAGGGATTAGAACCTGTGAAAGATTGAACAAATTGGATTGCAAATATAATAATGATGCAGCTTGCCGTAGGCTAACTTTTTTCTGAGCCGCATTAGTACGTGTATTAAGCAGCTCCTTTATAATCTGGGTTGGTTCAACCAATGGTCGATTATTAGTTTCCATAGCGTTCAAACTCAAGCTGGCAAGAGCCAAAGATATAAATAATAGTGAATTACGTAAGATAATATTCATAGATCCTCCATTTAAATAATATAACGTGAGAATAACCTCTGATCCGCCCAAGAACAGGATCAAAATCAGTCCTACCCTTATTTTGACAAAAATTGACAAAATGTCAATAAAATTACCATAATAAGCCCAATTACAGGGTAAAATCCCTTTGACTTGCCCTTTACAAAGAACAATTTATTACGATAAGACCTAAGATATATCTCTAGTTTTTACCTTGAATTACCCTATTTATGGATACAGGGGAGGGATCTATGATTTACAAGAAAAGGAGTCTTTTTCAGCTTGTTTTTTGAATATTAGTATCCTGCAATTGATTTATACCCTACACCTTTGTGCATAAAATCAACAGAAGGAAACTTATTTAAGCATTTAATTCCCGTCTACCAATTAAATTTGAAAACTACAAATCAGACATTTGTCTGCCACTTAAGAAATGGCAATGCATATGGAACACGCTTTGGCCCACTTCTTTGCCATTATTTAGTACCATTCTAAATCCGTTAGTTTTTAACGTGTTAGCAAGTTGTTGCGCCATTAAAAACATTTCACCTGCTAAACAGGCATCATCCGGGTGCATACTTTGTACGTCTGCAATATGTTTTTTGGGGATGATTAAATAATGGATAGGAGATTTGGGAGCAATATCTTTTATGACCAGCATGTGGTCATTTTCTGCAATTATGGTTGCAGGAATTTCTTTGGCGATAATTTTACAGAAAATACAGTTTGTGTTCATCGTTCACACCCTCAACAAATTCAGGGTGAACGGAACTAAGATCTAATGATCAAAGAGCGTATCCCAAAACTTGAATAAAAAGTCTTTTAAAGATATGGCTCTGCCGGCCTAAGTTTGTCAACCTTCGTTAAAACTTCGGCGTAACACCACGCCATAGCGCTACGCGCGACGGCGGGTGGTGCCGAGGGTCGGACTCGAACCGACATGGTATCGCTACCGCGAGATTTTGAGTCTCGTGCGTCTGCCAATTTCGCCACCCCGGCATTACCAAAAATTTCAACTATTTATATAGAGGTAATGGTAGCCAAAAAACCCGGTATCGTCAAATAAAATTAACGATTATTCAGAGTCATCATGATAGCTAGAAACGGGAATATCCAGCTCTAACGGTTCACCATTAATAAGTAGCCTGATGGTAGAACGCTCTTCTTGATCAAAGTAGATATCCAACAATTTGGTTTCTTGCGGCTTTATTTCTAACGCACCACAAAGCAAACTATTTTTCTTTGCCTGCTCTTTATCATAATCTCTAATCAGATTTATAAGAAGACTAAAAACAGCCCCAACGCCCGGAATAGCTGCCAGCCCACGAAAAACCGGATGTGCATCAGGGAAGGTTAACAAATATTTAATACCCCCCATAGCCAACACATTCAAAAAAATAACCCCTACTAAATAATCAGTTCGGAGAGAATACAATTCATTAATAATTTGGCCGCTTTCCCAAGGAACATTGGCCAATGCAACCGTTAATGGCTTAACCGGATCTTTTTTTTCTTTAGCAAGTTTTTTTAAATAGTCATCCGCGGTTTTAATAGGTTCAACTGGTTCAATATTTTTTATGCTGCACCGTACACTATAAATACCGTTACCATGGTTAACACGTTCTGTAGTACATTCCACCGTGGGTTTGGGTTTTTTAGTTTGAGATTCCATAGCAACTAATAGACTACCTTCAAAAAGGGCACTTAGTAGTAAACCAAACGGTATATTCATGTGCAATGCATCCTAAAATAGAGATTATTGTGTAGGGGTAACTTAGTTCTAAGTATAATGTTTAACCATTTATTGCATAGGTAATGGGATCTCATGAAGCAAATTATCAATATAAAATTTTACCACTTTGCCCTTATTGCCTGCTAATTCTTGCTTATCGAGCAATAATAACTTATGAACCTCATCTCCCGGTTGAATTTCTACGGAGCTATCATGCCAGCACTGTTCTACTAGATGTTCTTGCAAATCACAATGCCCGCACCAAGCAAACCGCAGCAGACTAGCACTTACAATTGATAGCACCAATCCAGTTACTGTTTTTTGCTCAACTAATGCTAACTTTCCCGCAAGTCCTATTCCCACCATACCTAACAATCCCACAAACCCCCGTTCAGATGGTAAATCATCTCCCTTTTGCTCAATACGTTCAACTAACTCTTCCATAGAACAAGCCATTGACAAGCGCACTTTAATAGGTGTTGCAACCGGATTTTTTATGGTACACATAAAAGTTTTTATTTCTGACTTTTGCAACCAATAAAGAGAATAAGGAACAATAGAAACAAATTGGCCACGCGGTAAATAATCTAATTTAGAAAGATCCATACCATTGATTGCTGCACCATAACCGGTAGTAAAAACCAATACAATACCCAATTCGCGACAATTCATATACGCCCTTTTTAACATATAAAAAAAAGAGTGAAGAGTATTTTTAACACTCTTCACCCTATCACAAATTTAAATCACAAAAAAATTATTTCTTGGGACTACTTATTTTTGTCATTTCCCATATGCCTTAACCAATCAACGTAACGGCTTCGACGATTCATATCATTAAACCACCAAGTTGCCAATCCGGGCGACAATTTATAGTTACGAACAAATTGACCAACCGTTGGTTCAGAAATACCCACCTGCCAGAAACTAAAGCTATTTTGGGTTCCCGGCGCCATTACTGGCATAATATGGGTCGCAACAATACAGGTAACTTGAGGATGTGCAGATACTGCATCACAAAACGCCCCGGTGCGGCGCGCAGTTTCATCATTCACCGTACCACGGTAGGGTTCATCGGCAATAACAATATATTTACCGGTAGGTTCAGTTTCTTCATTAATAAAGCTATACAATCTTTCCATAGCCCTACATTCTGCCATAAAGGTAGATTCCCCTTCTCGCATATTTTCTTTGGCATTGGTACTGGTACGTAATCCATTAACAATGGTCATTCGTGCTGAACGTGCTGGTACCATACCCCATGATTGTGCTAACGCAATAGGAATACCCTGTTTTAAAATTGCAGACTTACCGCCACCATTTGGACCAGTAACTAACCAATTACGTTGTGAGAAATTGCCACCTAATAAAATATCATTACGTACCGGATCTTTGTCTCCAAAGAATGGCATCCACACCTCACGTAATTCTATAGTAGTAGAAGGAGCAGTAATAAATTCTACAAACGCAAATGGCG
Source organism: uncultured bacterium (assembly GCA_963698045.1). Lineage (GTDB taxonomy): Bacteria > Babelota > Babeliae > Babelales > Vermiphilaceae > MFD01716-c1. The sequence goes on from OY969115.1 coordinate 451,991, forward strand.
CATTGGTATTTAAATGTTCTTTATACAACCGCGCCATAGAAAAGGCAGCATCTAATTCTGCAATAGCGCGCAATGCAGGTAACATATCATTTTTATGTTTCATAAATAGGCGATTGGTCAATAACATACGGCCACGTGAATATGCAATATGTTTTGCGCCCAAGGTAGATACCCGTTTAAAGGTATCTGTTTTTAGTAACGCTAAACACTCTTTAAATTCTTTAGAGGTAGAACTTTCTGAAGCAAATACTTGAGCCATATGTTCAGCCATACAATCATTAGCAAGTACATTGTGAGATGCAATTACCTGAGCAATCTCTTGCGTAGCTTTAACGTAATCAGCAACATCAAACATGCGGTCACGCAAATCTGCAGTTACTTCTATAGTATGCTGTAATCCCTGTACTGCATCTTTCATACTATTGAATATCCACAAATCACGTATTATGGTTATTGCAGCAACACCGGCAAAGGCACTTGCTTTAGAAAGAAAAAACAAGGGAGCTCGCATTTCATCTGGTGCGGGAACATTTATATTAAGTACGGGAATCCGATATCTTACGCCACGTGATAATGCATAATATTTATCACCCGAAGTACCTTGAAACATTGCACGTGTTATACTTTCTTTACTCTGAACATACCCTTGAGCCTTGGTATATGGACTACCATCTTCAGGATCTATAAATACCTTAGGCAATCCATTTTCATCAGTAATAATGGGATTGCCATGTCTATCTCTTTGGCGCAAATGACCCTGCTCATCCCTAATGTCAGTATTTTTATAGGTTGTCGTGACCTCTGACCTAAACGGATTATGGGAATTTTTAAAATCTCTTACCCCTCTGGTTAATCCTCGTATTGGGTCAAAGACACGGTGCTCACTCTGAAGCGCATTCTCAAACTCTTCCCACAACCCAATTAAAAAGAAATTAAGCGCAACATTTTTAAGCGCAAGACCAACGGCCCACAACGAAGAAAATTCCAACGCAAATCTATTATTATTAAGAAACCTATTTAACAATTTAAATGGCCCCACGTCCCCTAAAAACGGAAGCCCCAATTTATAGTACAAACTTTGTGCTTGATCTGAGCCCTGCCAATAGATAATCATAGATTTTTCATGCTTTTTAATCCTAGCAAGAAGTTTTTCTACGGACGCAAACAGGTTGGGATCTTCTACCAAAGCTTTTACGCGTGCCTGTTGAATTTTGATCTGATTAAGATCATCAGTGGGATAGAATGTTTGTTGCAGTCCCCAGCGGCCCAAACTGGTCTGGGTGCGGTCAATTTTTGTGAGCAACCATTCCAAATCTAACTCTTTTCTTTCATGCTCCGTCATAATGGAACTGCGATGATGCAACCCATTTTTTAATTCATTCGCGATTGCTGTTTTTATTTGATCAGGATTACCACCTTTTTTTATACAATCAGCAAAAATCTCCGCTTGATCTTCTGATGTTAATGCATAATTACCCAACATGCGAACCGCAGTTTGTTTAAGAACTTCCTGTTCTTCTTGCGCTTGCTTCTCTTGCTCTTCTTTAGTTAATGGCTTGGGAGCATCTTTGGGCTTTTGACCCATAATGTTTTCTTTAACCCAACCGGTAAAATCTATCGCCATGACAGGAGTTACCGGAAGAGACAAAGAAACGCTTAACATAAAGAAACGGAAACTGCGTTGTTGTAATAATGAAGTAAGAAACAAAGAAGACATACTAAAGCCTCCAGAACAAGTAGGGTAATAATTTGTTATCTAGTTAATAATGCTATTATTATACCCCATAACAAAAAGGCTGGCGAATGCCCTCCTGTGCATAACAGAGATAAATTTCTTATTGAATTTAGTTATTAATGCGTAACCTGGGAAATGTGTAAAATAGGTATATAAATAGAGAAAATAAGGGCAGTTACCAATAATCCCAGAATAATCATGAGTACCGGCTGGGCCAGCATAGTAATATAACTTAAGTCCTTGCGCACCTGTTCATGATAGACTTGAGCGGCACTGGCCAGCATAAACGGTAATCGACCAGACTGCTCACCCACCTGGATCATAGCTATAACATCTGGTGAACAAAGTTCATCACAATGGGCTTGAACGGCATCTGACAATGAATGGCCAGACAGAACTTCTTGTTCTATTAACGTAACATACTCTTGCAAAGCAGAATTGCGGAGCGAACTTTTTACTATAGAAAGTGCGGGAACCAAACGCACCCCGCCTGCCAATAGTAACGAAGTAGATTCAAACAAATAGGCTATAAACCGGTTTCTATAAATGGGCCCCACAAACGGTAAGCGCAAGACCACTGCTGCCCACCATTGGCTGTACTGTTTACGCATAGCCCATGCAGCACCAACACAAACTGTAATACCGGCTAACAGTACCGGGAACCGCCAACTGCGAATAAATACACTAACGCGCAATAAAAACTTGGTAAATGATGGCACTGGTGCCCGCAAAGAAGTAAACAGATCCTGAAACCGTGGGATAACCGCTACAAAAATAACCAGTGCAATAAAGACAAAAAAGAGCACGGTAAGTAGTGGCAACAATAATGCCGCACGCAACCGCGCATAAAATTCATGGGCCGTCTGTAAATGTTCACACAAGGCATTTAATGCTTGGGGCAAATTACCTGCATCTTCACCCGCTTGAACCAACTGTACGGTGACGGCGTCAAATAGGTTTGGGTACTGTGCAAGGGCACTACTTAAGGAAAAGCCTTCCTGGACCGCTAGAGACATGGTATGCACAATTTCTTGCAGCTCGCGATTGTCTATCTGTTCACTAACAATAGTTAATGCATCGGGAAGTAATATCCCAGCACTAACCAACACGGACAGTTGCCGGAAAAAAGCCGCCTTTTGGGCTAAATTAATAGGAAGATGGACAATGCGTTGGCGCTGCTGTTTGCTAGAGATAAGGGCTATCTGCCGCTTAAATAAGAGAGCATCTAAATGCTCCACAGAACGAGCAAATGTTTTACCATTCTTGGAACTACCTATAATATCTACACCACGCCATTGGAAATAGGGCATATTATATCCATTCTAATCAGAACACTTGCTCACTTTTTACCAAACAAACTTAGCTGTTTTTCTAACCCCAATGCAGCCGTTAGTTGCTCCAAAGACAATGCGCCCTCTATTTCTATACGCTTGTTGCGACTAGTAGCGCCAGCCACAATAGTCACTGCCATTTGGGGCACCTTAAGTGCTTTGGCAATCAATTTAACCAGCTCTTTATTTGCTTTGCCCTGCTCTGGGGGGCTGCTTAAAAAGCATTTTAATGTTCCATTTTTATCATAGACCCATGCCACTCTACCAGCACTGGGAACCACTTTTACTTCAACTATTAACGTCATATATACTCCATTGTATAAGTAGTTGTAACGCCCCTCAGCTTAGCCGGTACCCACTATAAAATGCAAGATTCCATAAAAAAGTTTAAAATATTTAACAGTACATCTTGCGCAAAAGTAGAAATCCCTTTATTATTCTTATGTATTATTTTAACCGTCTACCCATGTTTACGGTGATAATAATATAAAAAAATCATTGATCCGACGTCGCCAAAGCGCTATGTCGTGACTAAAAAAGATCATTGAAATGTGCTTTTTAAGTTTAAAAAGGAGAGATGGCTGAGTGGTCTAAAGCGCTTGCCTGCTAAGCAAGAGTTCGGATAAAACCGGGCACGAGGGTTCGAATCCCTCTCTCTCCACCACCCGCCGTCGCGCAAAGCGCTATGGCGTGGTGTCACGCCGAAGCTCTATGCGAAGTCGGACTAATTAGACAAAAAAAATATATGCGCCCATAGCTCAATTGGATAGAGCGTCAGACTACGGATCTGAAGGTTAAAGGTTCGACTCCTTTTGGGCGCACCAGTCTACGCTTATCCGGGGCCTTCCGGCTCGGCAAGCTTCGAATAGCGGTGACATTTATGTTAAAGCTAAATAAATCTTAAAAGCATGTTCATATAATTCTTGAAATTCTTAAAACATAAAACCGGAACTTGTGAAGGTTTTATATTGTGGAGAGGTGGCAGAGTGGTCGAATGCGGCGGTCTTGAAAACCGTTATTCCGTGAGAACGGGATCGAGGGTTCGAATCCCTCCCTCTCCTCCACCCGCCGTCGCGCAAAGCGCTATGGCGTGGTGTCACGACGAAGCTTTATGCGAAGTCTGACTTATCTTATTAAAATCCAAATCTTTAAAACTTATGTATTTTGTATATTCAATTCAAAGTCGAACCTATCCAGAGCAATACTATGTATGTTGGTATGACAACAAATGTAGATCTTAGATTAGCGGATCACAACGCCGGAAAATCAATTCATACCAACAAATTTAAACCCTGGACCCTAATTAGCTATGTTGCATTTACAGATAAAACAAAAGCTTAAAAATTTGAGATATATCTGAAATTTGGATCAGGAAGATCCTTCTGTAAAAGACATTTTTAATAATCAAGTAATAATTGACCATTTCAAAACCTCTATGGAAATCTTAATCATGCAAAAATTGCTTCTCACTTTACTTATTTTATTTTTTAGTCACGCCACTTATACCATGGAAGAAAATACCTCAACCACGGTCACTACTATTAATCATCTCCCCAAAGAGATTATTTTATTAATCGCAGATCATCTTGTTAACAAAGAAGCCGCTACCATTAACGATGCTTTTGAAGATGTATTAGATTTTTTTATAACCTGCAAACAGTTCAATAATTTAAAAGTTTCTTTCTTAAAAATCCCTGAAATAGAAAAAGTACGTAAAACCAATAAAAATAATTTTAGATACAAAATATGTGGATTTCCAAAAAAGAAATGGCAACAACTTTCAGGATTAGAGCGTGATTACTACAATACATTCCCCCGCAGAGACGTTGTCCGCGAACTAATTGATCCAAATACAATAATAAGCCCTTCACTTACTTCAATTACTCCCCAGGCGCTCCTCTCTACGTTTCTTTATTCTTTATCAAACAAAATGAAGTGCAAAAGAAACTAAATTAAAATCAGTCAAAAATTTTTCATTCATAAAAAATGTATTTTGCGGCGAGCCTGTCCGCTCCTTCGACAAAGTGCTCAAGATAAACTTCGCTTTATGCCAAGGCTTAACTCGCGTGGTGTCACACCAAAGTTTCTAAAGTTTCTGTAAACTTTTTTACAGCTTACCCTTCCCTTTCACAACACATCTCTTATACTACAATCAAAATATCCCAGGATATTTTGTAACATTTCCGTCCTTTATCATCTTTTTTTGCATGGAGTTCCCATGTTAGCAATAATAGAAGCATACAAATCTGGTTTATTTAAAAAATCAAATATTCTTAATAATGTTATTGCCGGTATAATTGTTGGCATTGTCGCTCTCCCCCTTTCTATGGCATTTGCGATAGCCTCTGGTGCAAACCCAGAACAGGGTTTATATACCGCCATAATTGCAGGTTTTATTGTTGGTATATTTGGGGGTTCACGTGTTCAAATTGCAGGCCCAACGGGTGCCTTTGTAGTAATCTTAGCAAACATAACAGCACAATATGGCATTGTTGGCCTGCAAGTTGCTACCATAATAGCTGGCATTATGCTTATGGGTATGGGACTGGTAAAACTTGGTTCTGTTATTAGATTTATTCCCAACCCAGTTATTGTAGGCTTTACCAGTGGCATTGGTGTTATTATCTTTGTTAATGAATGGAAAGACTTTTTTGGACTTACCGTAAAAATTCCGTTAGATGCTCATTTTATACAAAAAGTTACTGCATTACTTGCTGCATTACCCAACATTAGTTATCAAGCAACACTACTGGGTTCTTTAAGTCTCTTACTAATTATTATTACACCCAAATTAGTTAAACAAATTCCAGGACCATTAGTTGCAATGGTAGTTGCAACTATTTTGCAAACAATGTTCAAATTTAATAATGTAGCAACTATTGGCAGCACCTTTGGTTCCATTCCCCAATCTCTCCCTTCTTTTACCATTCCTGATATATCCTTTGCCCAAATAATACCCTTAATAGGCCCTGCATTCACCATAGCATTACTGGGCGCAATAGAGTCTCTATTATCTGCCGCGGCTGCAGATGGCATTATGGGAACCCATCATGATTCTAATCAAGAATTAATAGGCCAAGGATTTGCAAATTTAGTTGCTCCTTTCTTTGGCGGCTTTGCATCTACTGGCGCTATTGCCCGAACGGTGACCAATATTCGTAACGGTGGCAACAGTCCACTTGCAGCTCTAATACATTCTGTAACTCTAGTGCTTATCATAATTGCATTGGCACCACTCGCATCTTATATTCCCTTCTGCTCACTTGCAGCTATTTTATTTGTGGTTGCATACAACATGAGTGATATTCCCCAATTTGTTGACATGGTACGCAGAGCGCCGTCATATGATGTTATAGTTTTATTAGTAACCTTCTTTCTGACTATCTTTACTGATTTAGTAATTGCAGTAAATGTTGGGGTTATTTTAGCAATGCTCTTTTTTGTACGCCGTATGCACCAGGCGATACTTATAGAAAAACATACCGATCAAGATTTGGCAGAAGAACTTTCCCACCATGGCATTACCCACTTACCCCAAAACACTATAGTCTATTCTATTAATGGCCCATTCTTTTTTGGCGTTGCAGAAAAATTAGAACATGCACTTGCGACTACCGGTACTGACCCTAAATGCATAATTTTTAGATTAAAACAGGTACCATTTATGGATATTACGGGACTAGAGACCTTTGACTTGCTTATTCGCCAATACTATAAACGCGGCGTGAAAGTGTATCTATGCGAAGCTAACCAACGCGTACAACATAAATTAGAAAAATTAGAAACAACCCACTGGATTGCTGATGAAAAAATATACCCTTCATTAATTGATATAATGAACAACCAATCAAAATATGAAAACTTTTAACGTTCTCATTTCCAACTGAATTCCCCCCTAAAAGCATTTTTAATGTAATTTTTGCCCATTTGGGACTGAGCCATCTACAGTTGCCAAACAAATAGCGCCAGTTGCATCACTAAAACCAACCAGTAAAAATTCCGACGTAAACCCTGCAATATTTTTGGTGCCCAAGTTTACGCAACCAATTACCCGTTTACCTATCAAAGACTCTGGCGTGTAATGCACCGTAATTTGCGCAGAGGTCTGCTTTATTCCCAATTCTGGGCCAAAATCTACCCACACCTTATAGGCAGGTTTGCGAGCAGCTGGGAACAACTCTGCCTTAACTACGGTACCAGATCGCAATTCTACATTCTCAAACTCTTGATACGTAATAATCATGACAATAACCCTTTAGATAATTGAACTATTATGCACTACAAAACTATAATAACCCAGAATTTGCAAAAAAATAAAAAACGGCCTACTATAAGGTTGAAATGAATCAAAAATATATCCTCATCTCACCTATATCCCTTCATTATTACTGTCCTCATTATAAGACCACACCTATTGTATGTGGCAATTTTTGTATTATTAACTTTTTTTAAAGGATTTTTTAATTGAATCGTAAATTTGCATTTAACAAACTGGGCCGTATTAAAGTTATAGAGACCCTGCGAGCACAAGGCATTACCGTGCACACCCAAAGGTTTATACAACCAGACCAAGAGACCAAAGAACTGCTCAAAAAATTAGCAGAAGAGTTTGAAGAAGTACGTGCAGCACAAAACAAAAGTGAGCTACTAGAAGAACTTGCAGATCTGCTAGAGGTAATGTACGCAATTGCGCACAAACATAATACTTCCCCCGCAATGCTAGAAGAAATACGTCAAAAAAAACGTGCTGAGCGTGGTGGTTATGATGAATGTATCTACATAAGTTTTATTGAACTGGATGAACACCATCCGCGTGTGCAATATTATCTTGACCATCCGGACAAACACCCGGAAATTAAATAGAAAAGAGCCGTAAGATGCCCTCTTACGACTCTTGTGAAATTTTAAATCAATTCTTCTTTTACGCTGCCGCTGCCGCCATAGTCATACCTACTTTTTTAATTCCAGGTGAAGGCGCCTTTGCTACCGGTGTAGTTTTTTTTGCAGATCCTGATGACGCAGTTCCTTTAGAAGAACCGCCTTTTGTCTTATTTTCTTCATCTGTGTAATAGCTAGAGCCTACAATAAATCTCTTACCACCTTTATCTACTGGTAACATAAAGGCCTCTTTCATACGACCATTTTGTTTGTAACGCACGGTCGCAGAACCACCCGTTGATCGCTGAATCATCTCTTTCACAAAATATTTTCCGTCATCATCTACAATTTCCGTAAGATTTTTCCAAATTAATCGCGGTGTAGTTTCCCAAGAGTAACACAATCCAGCTTCATCTATGGCAAATACCGTCAGATCTCCCCGTACAAATTGACCATAGGTTAAATTGAAGGCATTAAATGCCGTCTCCAACGAAACATCTTTTGATTTTAAAAACCCAGCTGCAATTTGAGCTAGCAGTCTCATAACCCCTTCTTTACCACTTGGATACAAAATAGTCGCAATTACAAAATCTTCTTTGCCGCCTAAATTTATAGGCATAAGATAAATTGCTGCAAAAGAATTACGTAACCGAGCGCTAATCCATGCTCCCGTTGTTGCTTTCGTTTTTTGAAGCTCTTTGGCTTTTTGGATCATTTCACGAATATAATAATCACCATCTTGATCAACATCATTCCATGCATTTAACCCAATTAACTTATCATTACCACCATGAGCTATGCAGGTTCCTTCAAAGTCATACACAATTAAATGTAAATACCCATAATAGCTTTCAAAGCCCGTTAACCGTTTTTCTGTAAACTCTAAAGATGCCGTTGATTTACCACTGCTCTTCATAAATGCATACCCACGCAACACAAAACTTACTGCTTCTTTTTCCGTAATACCAGGAAAGTATCCTGCAGTTATATAATATATTTCACCGGTAGCGTCATGACGCACGCGCTGACAAAATTTAAGTAATTTAGATTTATTTGATTTAAATTCAAACCAACGACCTTGTCGTAAATCCTTAAATTCATTCATTCCTGCAATAATCTCTTTATAAATATACCTGCCATTATCATCTCTTTCTTCTAAGATATTAGTCTCTACCAGAGAAAGTTGTGTTGAATCAACAGACACACTTCCTTTAGAATTTATTACCACCATCTCTATGTCACCATAGACAAAGCGTCCCGTAGGATAGGTTAATAATCCCCACGCATCTATAGGTGGTTTATTTTCTTGGTTAACCATAGTATTAAATAAAGAAACTGCCCCATTAGTAGCATTCATACAAAATGCCCGTTTTGAATGGGGATAATATCCACATCCAATACAATACATTTTATTATTTTTTATGAAACTTTTTACGTAGGTTAATTTGGGAGAATTACGCCATTCATAAGAAATCCAACCCCCACCTTCACGACATTTATTAATAACATCTTGTACTACCAAAGAACCAAAGCGATCTCGCATTTCCCACAAATTCTTCCAAATACGTTCTGGTTCTTGCCCATGCGCTAACGCAATACCATTTTCATCATAAACAAACAGATATAAATCGCCATCTATAAAATCCTTGGTATGGGAAAATATGTGACAGATCTCTCCCAAAGAATTCTTGTTAGCAAATTCAATACCGCGAGCAACCAATTTTTCTACCCGTCTATGCTGTATGCCAAACTCTGGATCTGCAGAAAAAACTTCTGAAATAGTATCCTTAAGGGCAGATTCTGGAGTTATTGCTCTCTGAATCATATTTTTTTGCACATTTGCATCTACCGCTTGGGCAACGGGATTTTTTTGAATATCAGCTGCATTGGTAACCGGTTGTACTGCTGCTGTTTTAGCTGTCGGTTGGCTTATTGCATCCTTTAAAGGATCCCTATAATCTGCCAGGTTTGCTCCCGCTTTATGTATGGTTTCTTGTACTGCAGAACCTATAGGATCATAAGGACCAGTAACTATATATCCATACATTATGAACAATATACTTAAACGCCTACATTGCTTTACCATGTAAGTCTCCTTTTTTTTAATAATAACTGCTTATTCTTTACGCTTACCTAAAAAGCGCAATAAAAAGAGAAATAGGTTAATAACATCTAAATACAGAATTAATGCACCAACAAGCGCAACATTGTTTTCTTTAGATTCTGCTCCCAACATTTGCGCACCTAAGCGTTTTATTTTTTGTGCATCAAAGGCAATTAAACCAATAAATACTAAAACACCTATTCCAGAAACTACGGTATCCAACATAGGACTACGCAAAAACAGATTAACTAATAAAGCAATGATTATTCCAATGAGAGCAAAGCCCAACAGATTTCCCATGGCCGTTAAATCTGTTTTTGTGTAATACCCATAGATCGCCATTGCTGCAAACAGGGCTGCCGTTACCAAAAATGTTACGTAAATAGAACCCAATTGGTACACTAAAAAAATAGAAGATGCGGTAAGGCCTAAAGATAATGCATAGAGCCCAAACAAGGCAAGTAATGCAGGGAAAGAAAGACGCAATACCAAATAATTAATTGCAAACACTAAACCAAGTTGTGCAATAAATAAACCAATAAGAAGAAATGGATTTCTAAATAAGGCATTAACAAATGCCGGAGACTGTGAAACATAATAGGCAGTGACACTCGTAAGCAGTAATGCCCCCGCCATAAATGCAAATACTCGATACATAAAATTGGTAATACGACTAGTGCTTACCCCACCACCATTATTCCACCCTTGAACATCCATACTCTTCTCCTTTTTATAAATAAATGATTACTCTAATACTCTCTATTACTACACTAGTCATACCAAAATGCTACCAGCTAAACAAGCAATGGAACTTTTTATTTTTCTTGTTATAGTTGAACGTAGAGCCGCATACATTTTTTAAGGCCCCCCAAATAAATAGTAGAAGGATTTTTTATGGCACGTATAATTACCCAAGAAAATTTTGAACAAGAAGTTATGCAATCTGCACAGCCGGTAGTCATAGATGTATTTGCAACCTGGTGTGGACCCTGCCAACATATGATGCCTATTTTTGAAGAGTTAAGTAAGGAGTTAGGCAGCAAATATAAATTCGCCAGCATTAATGTAGATGAAGCCCGCGATATTACCATTAAATTTGGGGTAACTTCTGTGCCAACCTTTATTTTTATTAAAAACAAACAAGTTGTTGGCAAAGAAACGGGCTACATGAGCAAAGAAGTTTTACAAGCAAAAATAGAAGCTCTTCTAGGGTAATTCTTGTTATTTAACTCTTCTTATCCCGCACATCTATTCCCAACGCAGCCAACTGATCACGTAATTCATCGGCACGTTTCCAATTCTTTGCGACACGTGCCGTTTCTCTTTCTGTAATTAACAACTGAATTTCTGGCGTAATTACCACTTCTTTTTCTGCTAATGGCACCAAACTAAGCCCTAAAACCTGGTGTATAAATGCCTTAACTAATGCCAGCTGCTCCGGATCTTTACTAACTGCCCCTATTCCTTCAAATAAAATGCCAAACATAGCAGGCGTGTTTAAATCATCTGATAAGGCATCTATCATACTATTAATTAAAGGAACTGCTTTAAATTCAGATAATACAACGCCCTCTGGTGCAGTAACCGTCTCAAATACCCGGCATAAACGTTGATAACTTTTTTGTGATGCTGCAATATCTTGAGCAGTAAAATCCATAGGCGCGCGGTAATGGTGAGTAAGATAATAATAACGCACTACCATTGGATCATATTCTGCAAAAAGATCCCTGAGTGTAATAAAATTACCCAGAGATTTTGACATCTTTTCTTTACCTACCAAAATAAGGCCACCATGCATCCAACATTGTACAAAGGGAGCTCCAAAACGAGCTTCTGATTGCGCACATTCATTCTCTTGATGAGGAAATATTAAATCTAATCCACCACCATGCAAATCAATATGCTCACCCAAATAATCACTCGCCATTGCCGAACATTCAATATGCCATCCAGGTCTTCCCCATCCCCATGGGCTGCTCCAGAATGTTCCTTCCTTCTCTGATTTCCATAATGCAAAATCTAATGGATCCTGCTTTTGTTCGCGTACATCTACCCGAGCACCTGCACGCAGTTCATCCAATTTTTGTTTAGATAATTGGCCATAGGCTGGGAATTTATTAATATGAAAATAGACATCTCCATTTGATTGGTACGCAAATCCTTTTTCTATAAGTGCTGTAATAAATTCAATAATTTGGGGAATACTTTGAGTTACTAATGGTTGGTACTTGGGATCCAAACAATTAAGCTGCTTCATTTCTTGCGTGAATGAGTGCATGTATTTTTGTGCAATCTCATGATACCGTAACGGATCTCCCAACTCTCTTTCTGCACGGACCATTAATTTATCATCAATATCTGTAAAGTTGCGACAATAGATAACGTTATATCCCATAAGTGTTAGAAATCGGTACAACACGTCAAAAGAAACATAACAACGCCCATGCCCCAAATGCGCATAATCATATGGGGTAACACCGCATACATACATGGTGACAGAATCTGGATGCAAGGGAACAAATGGTTGTTTGTGACCCGTTAACGTATTAGTAAACTTAATCATTGGATATACCTATCGCCTTTAATTTGAACCAGTTAACACGAATAATTATTCTATCAAAAAACAGCGCGCACTCTAGTCATTCTTGCAAAAAATAGTAATATAGGTGTGATTAATTGCCACGCTAAAAAAAAATAACCGTGACCCACCTATCACGATCCTGACAGGAGCTATGTAAATGACGCCGCAATGCAACTGGTATTGTTCTATTCTTGTTATTGTAATAACAGGCCTTACCATAAATGCTAATTTAATTTCTGCATCTAGTACCCCAGAAAAAAAAACACCAAACACCTCACAAACTAATGCAATCAGCGATCCTGCACAGGCTCCAGAAATTGCTGATGATGACACTCAATCAGTATCATCTAATGACAAAGATGTACCTGCCACAGAGCGGCGCATTAATTCTATAGAAATTGTGAGTGCAGTACCAAACAGAACACTTATTACCCCAACAGATGCAATTCGGTTGTATATTCCCTTCAAAAAAGGAGAACTGTACGAACCCACCAAAACAAGTACTTTAATTCGTAAAGTGTATGAAGGCCTTAAGCGGTTCCGCCAGATTAAAGTCTACACTCAAAACGTTGCTGATGACTTAATAAATATCCGTGTTGCGGTAGAAGAAAAACCAATTTTAAAAGAGATTTTATTTGACGGCAACAAAAGTCTTACCGAAAAAGAAATTCGCCAAAAAATTGATCTAGACGTTCCCGCATTAGATCCAGAAGAGTTGCATGCAATTGCTGCACAAATTACTAAATTGTACGTAGAAAAAGGATACAACAACGTCAAAATAGATGCACAGTTAGTTGTAGATGACAATAATAAAGCAACCGCAGAATTTACGTTCCATGAAGGTAAAAAATCTATCATTAAACGGATTCTGTTTGAAGGAAACACCCACCTTACCGACAAGCAACTTAAGAATGCAATATTTACCCGTGAAGATTGGATCTTAAGCATCTTAGATAAATCCGGAACATTCCACCCTGACCGTCTAGAAGCGGATAAGCATATGATAGAGCAGGAGTACCAAAACAATGGGTACCTGCAAGCTAAAGTAAGTAATGTACGCATAGAGTTAGATGAATGCGACAATACTAAAATGACCTTAATATTTGAAATTGAAGAGGGTTCACAGTACTGCGTAAGTGAAGTACATGCACCGGGTAATGACGTATTGTCTGAAGAGATTCTGTTGGCAAACATACCTATCCAAGCAGGCATGAACTACTCACGCGAACGGATGATGAACTCTATTAAGCGATTAGAAGGTATCTGGGGGAACCACGGTTACATTTTTGCCCACGTTGAACCCTCTGTGCAGCCAGATGAAGAAACTAAAACGGTTGCAATATCTTTCTTCTCTGACTTGGGCAATAAAATGTCATTAAATAGATTAACCATTAAAGGGAACAAAAAGACCCGTGATAAAATAATTCGCCGCCGTCTTTTATTGGAAGAAGGTGAATTAATTACCCAAGCTGCAATGGACATGTCTAAAAGCAGCGTAGAATCTTTGGGATATTTTGAACCGCGCGATGGCGTAAACTGGAAAATTAAAAAAGTAGATGATGAACTTGCAGATTTAGATTTAATATTAAATGAAGCCAAAACCGGCCACATGAGCTTTCAACTTGGCTTTGGTGGTAACCAAACTTCTGTTGCTTCTGGCTTGACGGTAAAAGGTAATGTGTCTGACACTAACTTATTTGGTAGCGGCATTAATATGAGTTTAGATGCCAGCTGGGCAAAAGAAGAACAAACACTCTTGTTCCATATTGGCCAACCATGGCTCTTTGACAAACCAATTTCTGGCGGCTTAGACATCTATCACCGTAGACCGTCATACGACCAATTCCGCAACATTAACATACCGGCAATTAATCAAAAATTAACCGGTGGATCTGCATCACTTGGATTTATTACGCGATCACGTGCCGCTATCTTTAGTGACACCCAAGTTATGGGTACGTTTGGTATAGACAGCATTCGCTACAACCAAAAACCATTAGCGCAAATTTTTGCGTTCCCTGCCGCACAAGCAAATTACCAAGAACTACTAAACCGTGAATTTGCCTCTGGCGATTATGCGTGGCTTTCTGGCAGTCTTGAACAAAACACCGTGAACCATCCCGTACACACCAGCCGTGGGTACCGCTGGCGCTTGTATGGCAAAGTTGGGTTCCCTACGCTTGCCAGTGACATTGGCTTCTACCGCTTCTTATTAGATGGCCACTGGTTTACGCCTCTTATTAATGAATATGATTTAGTATTCCACCTGCATGGTGCAGTGGGTGTTGCCAATCCATTTAATGTTAACCGGTCTATCCCATACAGTGAACTCTTCTTAGTTGGTGGTCCTGGAACCGTACGTGGTTTCTTATTTGGACAAGTGGGTCCTAAATTCTTTGGTGACCCTATTGGTGGTTCCAAAGCAATCTATTGGGGTGCAGAATTAATATTCCCTATCACCTCTGACTTAAATATGAAGGCAGTAGCCTTCTATGATGGTGGTACCGGATTCCATAATCCCTATGCCTGCTTTTTAAACAGCCCCGCGTCACAAATTGGATTGCAAGATAATAAATTTGATTACCGCCACGCAATTGGAGTGGGGATTAGATTATTACAACCAATGCCAATTAAAATTGATTGGGGTTTCAAAATAGATCCACGCAGGAATGAAGCTCCGTATGAAGTACATTTTGGCATGGCGTATGATTGGTAGAAAATAGAAAAATTTTTTCCAAAAGGACCGACAGATGATATTAAAAAAACATATCATAGTTACCATATTGGCAGCATTACCTCTTATGTTACAAGCCGGTTTCCAGTCACCCAGCATTAATTTAAGCTCCGGCAAAGATATGAATATGGATGATGAATGCATTGCGTCAAAATCTCTTACCTTAACCTGCCAAGAAACATTCCAAGGTCGCGGTTATTTAAAGTCTCCCCTAATCACTATTACCGCAAGCAAATTTGATTTTAAAGGAACTATCCACTGCACTGGCACATGCCACATTACTACCAAAGAACGCTTTAATGAAAAAATGTTTAAAAGAGAAGGGGGCGGACAATTTATTATTACCGTAGACGCTCAGCTCTCTCTCCAAGACAAAAATAGAGAAACAGATTTTCCCCGCATCCCATCACCAGCCATTCCACAAGTAACCCGACCTAGTGTTTCTCGCAAAATAGAAATTGATGGTTCCGTATTTACCATTTCTGGAGAAGTACCATTAGCTATTGCAGAAGGTATCCAAAAAGGTGATACGGCAACGGTAATGACTACTCTTGAGAGCTCTCCTTTAATAAAAAATAACAAAGAAATGATGACCATCTTTATGTTAATGGCCGGATTATCAGGCAATATTCCACTAGCAAAAGAATTTATACAATTAGGTGCACAGGTTAATGGCACTGATTCAAAATATGGCGGAGGACAACCCCATCTTATTACGGCAGTTATCGCTAAGCGTGCTGATTTGGTAACCCTCTTAGTAGCCGCCGGCGCACAACCCAATGTAAAAAATAAAGATTGGATACCTGCACTTGTTATTGCGGTATTGCAACAAGATCTTAATACAGTCAACGCATTGCTACAAGCACCTGGAATTGATCTTAATCTAACTGATAGCGATAGACACACAGCCCTAATGCATGCCGCTGGAATGGGAGAAACTGAAATTGTTAAGGCATTGCTCCAGGCAGGTGCAAACTTCACTCTACAATCCTGTAATAGAGCAACCGCCTTAGATTACGCCCGTCACAACAACCATGTAGAATGTGCACGCTTGCTTAGAGAAAAAGAAACGGAACAATCCAAAAAGGATGAAACAATTATACAAAAATATACTGGAATTGACCCCCTAACCGTAATTGGTACTATTGCGCTGTGCGGGATTGGATCTTACTATATCTATGGTTATATAAAATCACCAAAAAATTAACTGACATCCATCACTCTTAGGTAAAACATGTTAAAAGAAATTATTGAATTACCCAGCATTATGTTAGTTGGCCTCTTGGTACGAACCAGCTTACACAATGAAATGAATCCACAAACGGCACAAATTAGCCCAACCATTAATAAGTATTATAAAGAAGGTGTTGCAGCTAAGATTCCCCATCTTAGAAATCCTGGGGTAACATTCTCTGCCTATACCAATTATGAAAGTAATGAGTATGGCCCCTATGATTATTTTTTTGGACAAGAGGTCTCTTCTTTTGATAATGTTCCCGCAGAGTTAGCAAAACTCATAATCCCTGCAGGCAGGTTGGTAAAGTTTACAACCAATCCTGGCGTTATGCCCACGGTGATAATTAATGCATGGCAAGAGATCTGGAAAATGTCTCCCCAAGAGTTGGGCGGACAGCGGAATTACTTGGTTGATTTTGAACGGTATGATGAACGTGCTTTAAACCCAAATAATACCGTTGCAGAAATCTACATTGGCATAAAGTAAAAACTACGCGTAGCTTTTGCTACATACCCCATGGAACTCTTCTATACAGCGATCTGCCAAACTACCAGGCCGTAATAAAATACCCTCCGGAGCTACCAGCTTCGCCAGTGCCAATTGTTGGTATTTTTGATCATAGACTGGATCAAACGTAGCACCACATACTTTTCTAAAGGTATGGATAGATTTACTTAATGCACCGTGCCAGTGAATATGGCCACCATCATCCCCTAACACCAAGTAGGTAGTTTGAGGATTATGATACGCAAGCCGCCTATAAAATTCCGCCTCATTATAGTTAAACACAATAGTGTCTTTGTGTTGGAAATGCACCAGCATATTAAGTTTTAATCCAGTTAATTTGTTAGCAGAATCTATTGCCTGCAAACCATCTCTTTTATATCCAGAGCGCGCTGCTACCTTATGCAAAAATTCTTCAGTAAACAATTTGGTGGCTTTATTTTTAATTACCATATTCATATCAGTAAGCGGACAATCCAAGGTTACGGAACCTTTTTGAATTAGATCCAATAACGCAACCCGTTCAACGTTATCAACACCAATTTTTGCTAAATCAGCATCATAGGCGCCTGTTTTATCATTAAGAACAGCAAGCATGTTCACCGCTACTGCACCACCCCGTGACACACCAAAAAGATCTACGGCAATTGGGTTAAGACTATCTTTTATCCATTTAAGTACATAAACCGCAGGGAGAACGTCCCCCATCTGGCCAAAGTTTGTTTTACGCAATAAAGAGATAAGACCGTTGCCATCTGGAAAGTTAAAGGTGACTACGTCACCGGGAAGAACATCAAAATACTTTTTAAGGACCTTTGCGCTGTTTTTATAATCTCGCCAGCCATGCAAATACAGGGTTGGACGGTTAGGAGCAATCTGTAATTTGGTATTAGTTTCTTTAATATGCTCTATAGCCAACTTATACCCAAATAGCTTGCGTTGCTCTTTACGCAACCGTTTTTGCTCGCTAACACCCGGTTGCCAAATGGTACCGTATTTACCAGTTCTATAGAGGTTACTTGCATCAAAATAACTCCACAAAGACTTAAGACCCTTACCAAACGCAGGGTAAGCAGGACTTTTTGCCATATGAAGTTCTGTAATTTTCTTTTTACTATAGTGTTCTTTACGTTCCTTCTTGCCATGACGGCGCGGCTTACAATAAAGATCCGTTACCAAAGAAATACTGGCAAGAATTACCAAGATAGGCTTAAGATGATGCATCCGCATACTCATGAGATTTATAAACACTCCATAATCGGAAAGATTACACAAGATATAACATTACAAAAGGAAATTATTTATGTGTAGTATAGTAAGAACCCTGAATGCAGTATACCACAAAAAAAGTTATAATTAAGCCCTTTTTTAAAATTTATTGCAATGATTTTTTACAAATAGAAATGGGCGCACTGAAAAATTCAGAGCGCCCGTAGTAAACAATTAGATATAATGGTTAATTAAAATAACTATTAAACATCTTATTTAAATCATCAAAATTGAACTGTGCAACAAATGCTCGCGCTACCCGTTTGCCAAATTGTTTTTCAATGTCTGCAACGCGCACTTTAACAGTTACAGCAATCTTGGGCATAAGCCATTTAAAAGATTCTTTATGCCATACGTGTTCAGTTTGGGAAAACAATTTTAAATAAACTTTCTCTGCTAATGGAAGTTTATTTAAATAATCCTTTAACTCTTCATAAGTACTAATCACAGATATATCATCAATAACCCATACTTCTTTGAGCGGCTGGAAACCACTGTTATTTTCTGCCAAAATAAGCGTTTTACCGCCACAAATAGGTACCACTTTGTTGTAAATATTTTTTAAATCTGCTCTTGGTTGCAACGTAACATTAGAACTATCTATACATGGAGAAACAATCTGAATTCCTTTTCCTGAATCCCAATTGATTGTTTGATTGTAAGATCTAATATTCTCACCAGTCACTGACCACACTAAAATATCACCATTAGAATGTGCAGTTATGACCTGCTGGCCGTTAGTAGTAAACAGGGCATCACGTAAATAGTAATTAACATCATATGAACCTCTTCCATTCTTTGAGACCCATTCTGAATTACTGCGTTCTGGATGCCACATACAGATTAATTCAACTGAGCCATTATTAAGTTTCCAGAGATCAACCCCGCAATAGTTACCAACAGAACGAGTAAGGAAATAATTGTTGCTCGTATTGGTAATTAATCCCCTGGCGGTAATATTTACCACGTGCTTAGATTCACAAGCAAGATCCATGTTAACTAATGTTGCATGGGCCAAAGAATCGCCCTCAGTAAAATATTCTTCGTCTATCTCATCTTTAGTTAAAAATTCATGAATATGGTCTTTTACATACTGATCTTTAGTAAATTCCCTAAACCAATCGGAACTCCATGGGCGGCCAGATCCGTTTTTACCGCTAAACAACGGGCCTTCTGCAAGACGAACAATGGAATTCTCCACTAATGCCAAATGTAAAAAATCTACTGTTTCTTGTCCTTCTGCTGTTGTATTTAACTCTTTAAGTTTTTCATAAGCACCAGAATAATTTTTTTTGTACAACTCTTCTAAATAAGCAATTGCAATTGATAAAGTTTTTCCATCAAATCGAATAATTGGTGCATCATTTAATTTAGCTTCAACTACCCTATCTTCATCTTCGTCAAAAAATAAGTTTCTTAAAGTTCCTGAATACCGAGCAGCACCAGCTGATATCTGTAATAAACATTCATCATTACTTTTAAGTATAATTTTTTGTTCAATGATCTCTTCTTTTTTTAATGCATCTACTAAGGCATTATTATTATTGTTGTTATTAGTATCTGGATCTTTAGACTCCATACCATAACAACCTGCAGATCCCATAATGACCGCACAGAAAATAAGATACTTGTGATTATTCATAAAACCTCCAATTAATGATTAAACGAGTAAAAGCGCCAAAAAACCTTTTAAAAACCTGTATAATTACCATTTTAACAGCAATTCATAAAATTTCAAATGGTATATTATAGGGTAAATTAGGTCGTATGGGCAGCAAGACTACCCCTAAAAAGGGCTACTTAGGGATAAATTCTTAACATTTCAAAATTGTCTATGGTATAGTCCAGATAGATCATCTCCATGATTTGCCACAAAAACTCTAATTCCAAAGGAACGGTATGAAGCAACCTCTCTTTGTAGCACTCTTTATTTCTACCCACTTGGTCTTTGTTTTTTTACAAATTTATAAACATACCCAGTTAGTTGCGCTCTCATTTCAAAAACAAAAAAATGAGCGTACATTAACTACCCTGCAAGAAAAAAAACAGGAACTAACCAATAAATGGTGTTCCCGCATTAATAGGTCAGAAGTAAAAAAGATTGCCTTGGAGCAACTCAAAATGAAGCCCATACAGTTAAGCGCAATTAAACGGTTGAGTGGTCATGATAACCAATAATGAAAAAATGCGGGCGGTACTCATACTACTTCTGTTTTGTCTATGCTACGGCATAATTATTGCTAATTTATACCATATCCAAATTATGCAAGGTGATTTTTTTTCCCAACTAGCAAAACAACAATATTATTTAACTACCACACAAACGCCACCACGGGCACCCATTTATGACCGCACGGGAAATCAATTTCTTGCCCACAACAAACAGGCTTTAAGTGCTTTTATTACGCCAAGATCTATAGCTGATCCCAAAAAACTGCAAACTTTTTTGCGCAAGCATTTTCCCGCTGCCCATGCCCAATTACCCCACAAAAAAGATAAACACTTTATGTATATAAAACGGCATTTGTCCGCGGCTGAGATTGACCTTATTACCAAGGCAAACTTGCCCGATATTTATCTGCTGACCGAACACCGCAGATATTATCCCGTTGCAAGCGCGGGCAACCTAGTGGGAATAACAGACATCGATAACAATGGACTTTTTGGTATTGAGTTACAGTACAATGATCAACTTGCGGGAACTCCAACTACCTATTTCTTAGAAAAAGATGCACGCTCTGGCCATTTCTATTTAAGTAAACAAATGATTTCTGAAGGCAAAGAAGGAATGCCTATCCAATTAACTATAGATGCTGATCTGCAATTTTTAATAGATGAAGAATTACACAACTGGCTTACATCATTTAACTCTAAAGAAGGTGCAGCCTTAGTAATGGATCCCAAAACAGGGGAAATTCTCGCCATGGTCTGTTATCCCCATTTTGATCCTAATAATACCGGTACCATAAACCAGGAACAGACCAAAAATAAGATTATTACAGAAAGTTATGAGCTGGGCTCCGTAATCAAAATATGTGCCGCATTGGCAGCCCTTGCAGAAGGAGTAGTAACTCCGGATGAACTAATAGATTGCAAAAATGCAAAGTCTGCCTACATTGATGGCAGATTAATTAACACAGTTATAGAAGCAGGAATAATTCCCTTTACTGAAGTAATTGTAAAATCTAACAACATTGGCATTGCACAAGTTGCCAAACGGTTAGGACCAAAACTATATGATCACTACGTGCGCATGGGTTTTGGAAAAAAAACGGGCATTAATTTTCCTGGTGAACAAAAAGGGTATGTAAATCCACCAGAAAAATGGTCTAAGCAATCTATTATTTCTTTATCATATGGGTATGAAGTTACTGCAAGCCTATTACAGTTGGCAAGCCTGTTTTGCATGATCGCCAATAATGGGGTACCAATAGTTCCCCAATTAACAAAAACAGGAACACCAACTCCACAACCAACTAAACAACTGTACCCACCAGAAATAATTGCCCTTATAAAAGATATGCTGCTGCAAACCACTGAACGGGGTACTACCCAACGTGCAGGCATTAAAGGCTATACCGTAATGAGTAAAACCGGTACGGCTAACATGCTTATTGACGGAGTATACAATTTACAACGTAACATTTACACCTGCGCCGGCATTATACAAAAAGGTGATTACCAACGGGTAATTGTTACCTTTGTCAAAGAAGCCCAAGGAACTAATTTATACGCTTCTTTAGTTGCAGCACCTTTGTTTGAAAAAGTAGCAACCAAAACCATAATTCATGAACGGATAGTGTAAGGATGCCATTATGAAACCGTATACCCGTGAAATTCTAATACCTGCAGATGTGCCAGCACATAGAGAAAAAGAGTTTGCAATTAATTACACCGCCATAACACAAGACACCGCAAATCTGTTTTTGTTTGCGTGCGATCACAAATTAGAACACCTTAATGCAGATTTTTACGGACAAGGAATTACCACCCAAGCAATGCACCCTGAACATTTATTCAGAATTGCACAAGCTGGGCGCATTGGAGCCATGGCAGCCCCGCTTGGACTTATTGCCCGGTATGCACGGCAATATACTGGTATTAATTTTATTGCTAAATTAACCGCAAAAACCAATCTAAACACAGAAAAAGATCCATATAGCGGACCATTGTGGCAAGTTGCAGACGCGGTAACACTCCAAGAACAAAAGGTACCCCTTAGAGGAATTGGTATTACCGTCTATTTAGGTAGTGAATATGAAGCTGCAATGCTTTCTGCAGCCGCAGAGGCTATCTTCCATGCACACCAATCTGGCCTTGTTGCAATTTTGTGGGCATATCCCCGTGGATCTGCAGTAGTCAATGAACGAGACGCAGATCTGATTGCCGGAGCAGCCGGAGTAGCAACCAGCTTGGGGGCCGATTTTGTAAAAGTACAACCACCACAAAAAACTGCTGCACAAACCAGCGCGCAACTGCTGCAAATTGCAACGGCAGCCGCAGGTAACACCAAACTAATATGTTCAGGTGGGACCTTTCTAGAAGCGCACCACTTTTTACATGAGCTCTATGAACAACTACACACCGGCGGAGCTCAGGGTTGCGCAACTGGCCGCACCATATTCCAACGGCCATTACCACAGGCTGTAGCCCTTACCAATGCAATTGCTGATCTGTTATATGAAAATGGATCTGCAGAAAGTGCCATTGATCTATTTAATAAACAACAACAAAGGTAAGCACTTATTTATACCAAATAATAAACCATACTGCTGTTAATGTGGCAGCTAAAATTCCGGTTGGAACTACACATGTAATAATAGTATTACGCCGTGACGCACTGCACCATCTTTCCAATAAGGGAAAACGGTTCTGATCCAATTCTTCATCTTGCAGCGATTGAGATTGCACTACAATTGCGGATACCGGCTCGCAATTATCTGAGTTCTCTCGTTCAATCATTGCATTAGAAAAAAGCGGTGTACTAATACAAACAATTACTAACCATATCTTCATAGATTCCCCCTTGAAATTTTAGATATAACAATACCCATTACCAACAGAGTAACGCATTTGCCATACCATTAACTATAGAGACCAATATCTGTCCGATTACTAAACAAATTATGCTATTTATTTATTCATAAAGGTACGCTAAGATAAGAGAAAATAAGGAATTGTAGAATGAAAAAATTAATAATTATTCTATCATTAACAACCACTATTCTCTTTCCCAGATCAGATGAAGAACTGGCAGAAGCGGTTGGCCAGGTAAGAATTGGGAACTTACTATTGCCAGACACGCAACGCCCCAGCCCACTCTTTAGCGTTGGGCAAAATATTCTTCCCAAAAATGAACTTCTGCTCCTTTTTTTTGCTGATTACCTTAAAGGACAAAACAACAAATCTAACGTTATGATTCCGTATCTGGTATATGGGATTACTAATAGACTGTCGGTATTTGTAGATCTTCTTCCCCATGCAGCACGCATACAATCTGATTGCGAAAAATCCTCTGGTCTTATTGATACCAGCGTTCAATTTGAATACGCATTTTATCTTAACGTAACTAAAACCTATGTTAATCAGATAACGGGAATAGCAACCTATAGAATTCCCACCGGATCTGCGGTTAAATCACCACGAACCGGTTTTGGATCTTCTAACTTTTTACTGGGAACCACCCTTAGCCATCTTGACCCTACTTGGTATTATTTTGTTTCCGCAGAAACCCTATTATCTACCAAACTCTGTAATGGCACTAAATTTGGAAACGTCTTTTTTTATCAAGGTGGGTTAGGCAGAAATATTGATACCCCAAATAATACCTCTATTCTAAACTGGTTAATAGAATTTAATGGCATTTACACCCAACGTGATACCGTAAGCGGAACCGTTGACCCCAATACCGGTGGCCATGTACTTTATGTGGGCCCTTCTTTATGGTTCTCTACTCCACGAACTAGTTTACAAGTTGGTATAGAATTTCCTGTTTTTCAACGTTTTTTTGGTAACCAAACCGGAAAAAACAATTTCTACCTTGGCTTCCAATTAGAGTGGAAGTTTGTTGATAAGACCAAAAAACGAACTGATTAATAATCTAAAATACGCTCCAACAAATCCCGCTCTTTTACCACTTGGCATAACCCCAATTTACAACGCATCATCTTTGGTGAAGTTGGCTCTACCCCTTGGGCATAATATTTCTGTAATTTAGTTTTATAATAATCAATACGTTCTTGATAGGTATCTATAACCGAATAGGCAGCCATAATATTACCACTACGCGCGGCTTGAACTACTTGTAACTGCTGCAACAGATCACGTTGTTCTTCTGCCAAGGCTACTACCTGATATTGGGAAAAAGTAATGGTAGAATGCTGAGCTTCTAAACCCATATTTCCATATTCACGCAAACTGCGTAGATAACTTGCCATCATCTTTTTATTTATAGTCAGACGCAACTGCAGCTTATTATACAATCGCTCAAGATCATCCCGCTTAGAAGGAATTAGCCATTCATAGGAAAGCATTTTGGCCTGGTCTTCTTTACGAGCAATACGTGCTTGCAAACGCTCTAAGGCATCGCCGCAATCTGTACACCCTACGGCATGCAATGTTTTTAAATCTTCTTGCGTTTGGACCACGGCCTGTTTACTACTACTAATCTGTGCCCACCGGCGCAGCTGATGCAATAATAATAAACCCACTACAGTGGCAATAACCGTACCAATTACTAACATCAAAAATAACTTAAACTGTTCCCAAGCATAGAAATGGTTCTTCATGCGTCCCCCCTTAAGACTTTCCCTTTTAATTTAAGAATAAATGAAGTTAGCATAAAAGCGCAATAATTGCGGTAAAAAGCAAAAAAGAATCTGTTTTTAACTAATCCTTAAAATGTTGATCTTCAGTTAATTTTCAAAATGGAGCAAAGTACGGTAGAGATATTTCTAATTTTGCCGTTCCATTCTTTATTGGTACATCCGAAAAAGGCCCGGCTGCACCCCCTGTGAATTCTCTTACCCGTAGACTACCCTGCATAACCATTGGGCTAAGAAGAAACCATCTGTCTCCTTTATCCTTATCCTTCATAAATAGAAACAATTGCTCCCCAGGAAAACTAGCTTGTGTGCTACTATAACCGCCTTCGATTTCAAACTCGACTGTTTGATTCTTATTAATCATGCGAAACTTACTCAGCGGTGGAAATTTCGGCGTCTCACGAAGCTTAGACAACCTGCCCCCCACCTCATACCCCTCATTCTTATCTACACACAATTCAATGGGTTGATTTCCACTATTTTTTATAACTAATTTTGTTAATATTTGCACCTGCAATCCAGTCACTGGATTGATTTCCACTTTTGTTAATATAACCGTCTGCAAGCCAGAAATAAAAAATAATCCTAACACACTCACTAATGGCTTCTTCATAGCATCTCCTTTTTATTTATCCTTTTTCCGTTATTACTTTTCATTTCCATTTGCAGCTCTCTTTAACAAGTTGAAAACCGCAGAAATGAAATTAACTCAGACTGATGTCATCTTTTTTTTAGGGCAGATATTGGAAATCCTGCCTTACCCTTATCATCAATGTCAACAGTCCCACCAGGTATCATAATTATCTGATTTTTCCCAGAGAAATAGGGAATAACGCGAAATGATATATCATTAATAATAAAAGAATCACCCGCCTTAGTTCCAAATTCATCACGTTTTCCCGGAGCAATTTTACGATACTTAAGATCAGCAGGTATAACTGGAAATGGATTTCCTTCTAACCATTCCAATTTACCAACATAAACTTTAGCCTCTTTATCTGTATCATTTAGTATTATCATCTTTGTTAGCTCCGCTGCTTGCAACCCAGATATTACCAACAGTCCGAGTATTGAAATTATTAATCTCTTCATAGTTTTTACCTTTTTACTCTTCAAATTTTTATTACTTTGCACTTAATGCCGGTTTTGATAAGTTCTTTCCGCTAACTTGGATAGTTGCCAGCCCCTCTGAGTTTATGTCGGCAGAAAAAAAGGCTTTGCCTGCAGGGATTGGAAAAAATAATATGTTATTTGTTTGAACTTTAATTGGATATTTTGTGGAATCAATCGTGAAAAAACCGGCATGCGAGTTGCCTGCGGGGATTTCAAATATAAAGGAATTGTCGGGATTTATGGTCATTTTGTGAATGCCATTATAAGATACTGTTACCTCAACTGCTTTAGTACCTATGTTTTGTACAGAAATTCCTTTCAAATCAGTTGCCTGCAATCCCGAAACCACCAATAATCCTAACATCCCTAATAACATCCCTAATAATAATTTCTTCATATACTTCCTTCTCATTAAAGAACCCTTTTTTACAGAGTCCTTCCTATTTAATAACTAAGTATGACTAAATTCAATCTATGTCTTTGATTCTAGAAGCCTCTATTTCTATGGTAGCATTACCATTATCATCTATATCTACCGCCTTAACCAAGTTGCGCTCAGAGTCTGAACCATAAGAAATAAAAGCTAACATTGGCTTTTTAGTTATGTTACTTTCTCCTTCTTCAATATAATACTGGCTTTGACCATAACGACCAATGGCTAAAATTGGTTGTTTACCAATAATTTGAAGAGTCTTTGATTCACCAGGTGCTAGCGAAACTGCACCTTCAGGCCACCCCTTAACAAACGGTTGTTGCGCCCCCACATAAACTTGATCAATCCACCTATCGCCAACGTTCTTCACCGTTAAGTCACCACCAAACGCACAAAACACTGAACCCAGTGCCAACATACCAACTAATAATTGTTTCTTCATACAGTCCTCCTTGGAACCTTATTTAGTATTACACTTATCTACACTATAGATATTAGCATATTCTTAATAATAAAATATACAGTTTGAAATAATTATTTTTATGAGTATTAAACCTTAAAAAGGGCTAATTTAGGTAAGAATGGCAATAAAAAAAGGACCCTTTTTACAGAGTCCTTTCTAAAATTCAACGTAAATGATTATGCCCAGCGTTGTTGTGGACGGCGAGCACCACCGCGATCACCACGGTAGCCATTGCTTTGGCCAGCACGGGGACGGCGAGAACCGCCACCAGATCTACCACCGTTAGAAATTTCTACACGGATAGTGCGACCATTATGCTTGGTGTTGTTAAAGCTAGCAATAATCTTCTCTGCAGCGTCTGTATCTTGTACGCCAATAAATGAACTCTTGTCACCAATAGTAATAGTACCCATCGATCCAGAAGAAATTTGTGCTTTTTCTGCGATAAACTGAGCTAAACGCCCTTTGTCAAAGCCATCTATACGGCCAAGATTAACGTACAAGCTCTTGCCTCTTGAAGAGCCGCCAAAGTCAGAAGATCTTTCTGAATAAGAACGGGTAGAACGCACTGCATCTAAGGCTACATCACGGTCTGGTCCGCTGTATGCTGCCAATAATGGCTGGCATGCGCGTAATAATAACCGTTTAACTAACTCTTCTTTAGACAGATCCGCAAGTGCCGTAACTACTGACGGTAAAAACTGATCAATAACGCTTGCAGATTGCGTACCTTCATTCTTAATTTCTGTAATAAAGTGATTTAATTGTTGTTCGCAAATAGCTGAACCAGTAGGTACTTTTGCATGATTAATCATAATACCCGCACGGCGTTCCAAATAAGAAATACGGCCAGCTTCACGGGTGTGAACAATAGCAATAGAAATACCAGATTTACCAGCACGTGCAGTACGGCCACTACGGTGAATATAATTTTCTATATCATCGGGTAAATGGTAATGAATAATGTGCGTAATATCATTTACGTCTATGCCACGGGCAGCAACGTCTGTTGCAACTAACAAAGAAACTTTTTTGGTTCTAAATTTACCCATTACTTGGTCACGTTGAGCTTGTGACAAGTCACCATGGATACCATCTGCGGCATAGCCATCACGAATTAATTTATGACTAATTTCTTGTACTTCACGTTTGGTTCTACAGAAAATAATACCAAATAATCCAGGGTACAGATCAATAAATCTACGCAATGCAGCATAACCATTTTCACTGGGAACTACTGCATAATAGTGATCAATAAGTGCCGCGGATTTATTTTTTTCCCCCGCTGTAATAGTAAGAGGATTCTTCATATATCTATGAACAATACGCTCTACTTCTTGCGGCATGGTTGCAGAGAACAACCAAGTAACTTTATTTTCATGTAATTCTTTTAAAATCTTATCTATATCTTCTTGAAAGCCCATATTAAGCATTTCATCTGCTTCATCCAACACTACTACTTTAACATTAGTTAACCCAATAGTGCCACGCCCAATATGATCTAACATACGGCCTGGTGTACCTACTACAATATGTGCTCCTTGCTTTAATGCACGGATCTGCTGGCGAATGTCTGTACCGCCATATACTGGTACTACACTTACGCCCGCACTATTAGCAACATAAGATTGCAGTTCAGAAGTAATCTGCAAGCATAATTCACGAGTAGGGCACAAAATAAGGGCTTGGGTAACTCTACGGCTCATATCTAAGCCATGAATTAATGGTAAGCCAAATGCGGCTGTTTTTCCCGTACCGGTTTGGGCAAGCCCAATACAGTCACGGTCACCAGCTAATAATAAGGGGATAATTTGCGCTTGAATTGGAGTAGGAGTTATAAAACCCTTGGCCGAAATAGCTTCTAGGATCTCTGGTTTGAGACCCAAATCTTTGAAATTCATAAAACACCTTTGTGTACGATATTGACCCATTCTTTCTTGAGGCTGCCTTCTTGTAGCAACGGGGAATAACGCACACACGGTATCCAAGAAACAATGATTCAATACGGCTGTAACGCCTAAATGATTAAAAGTATACGACTTGTATATACTCTCACTTTACCTTAATTTTTCAGCTTGTCAATGACAAAGTGACGATTTTTATTCAAAAAATAGCTAAAATAACTAGTTATAAAGCATTTAAGTCAACCAGAGCCCTTGCTTTATTTTATACAAATGGTAAATTTAAAAGAAAAACAAATCTAACTTATCGATACTTTGTGAGGTTATAATGCTTAAATATGCCCTGATTATCATCAGTTTTACCGCTGGATCACTAGGATTAGCGATGAACCAGACTGGTTCAAAAAGCTATAGCCCCGATGATTTTATAGAATCTGTTCACATTACCACTGCAGATAAAAAACCATTTTGTGTACCCAAAGCGTGGCTTAAAGATACCCCTTGGGGTTGCGTTACACTCAATGCAATGAAAGAACAATCTGGCCCCATCTGCCTGGACGTAGATTCTAATACCTTCAAACTTATAGTGCATGCACTACAGTTAAGCTGCTCGTGCAATCAAGTAGGTTGTTCATCAAAACAAAAGTATAAAACATTCGCTGCTGCTCTTCTTAAAATCCCGACGGTATCTCAATTAACTGCCCCGCAATTGTTGGATACTCTCTACAAATTAGAATATGCAGGCGTTGAAGAAGAATGGCTCTCCGCCTTTGCCGAACAATTTGCGATTAAAACCAAAGATTCTCCACTTGAATATGAAGATAACGATGTAAGTAGATCAAAAAATTGGATTACTCATTGGCGTTATGCAATCAAAGCAGACAACATCGAAGACGATGATAATGTCACTATTTCATTATCAGAATATTTAAAACATAATTCAGCAAGTCACCATATAAAACTAATTCCAGCCATCTCCGGCGCTCAACCAGCGGGATATTCAATAGATTTTTCTTACCTACAACTTGGCGACATTGATGAGTTTTGGCAAACGCTCAAAAAAGAACTTGATATCAATCCTGCAAATGTTATTGAAATTTGTCTGGAAGGAAATAAGTTAACAGCACTTCCTCATGACTTTTTAACCGGCTGCATAAATTTAATAACGTTTTCCGCAGATTCTAATCACCTATCTAATTTACACCAAGACTTTTTTAAGCAATGTCCTAACCTTAAAACCATAAATCTCTCAACGAATGAACTTACAACCCTTGATCCAAACCTGCTTTCTAACAATAGAAGAATAACGCAGATTTGGTTAGAAGATAACCCATGGGAAGTCTTAAATTCAAACTTATTGGCTCCATGCGTTTTGATCAATGCACAAAAAGGTCAACAGTATATCGAGTCAGTATTGGCAGAAGCACAAAAGAGAAAAAAACGTAAAAGAGAAGAAATTGAGCAAGAAAACAATGCAACCACGACAACACAATCGAACAACAATTCGCCAAATGAAACCAAATTTCAAAAAACTGAGTAATCCCGGAATAGAGTTAACTAAGAAAGGACCCATATGAAAAAACAAAAGTTATTTTTTTATCTAATACTACCAGTGATAATAGCTGGCTGCCATTTATCTGCAATGGAACCAAGCAAAGAAGAGATCAGTTGGGCGCAACCCATAGCTCATAGTGATGATTATGAACTTATAACCTTCACCACGTGTGATAACCAGTCATTTAAAGTTCCCAAAGTTTTCTTACATAACACGCCATGGATAACCTCTTTTATGGTTAGCATGAAAGAAAACAAAACGGGCACCATAAATATTACACTTGATACAGTAGATGCTCAAGCCTTTAAACATATTTACCATGCATTATCCGTTTCTCATTGGTGTAACATTCTTACTGACAATATAGAGAAAAATCCCTGGGGCTTACTAGGTACCTCTGATATTCAAAACAAAGAACTGTTATTACACTATTTATATGAAAACCAGTTTATATTTAATGACTTGCTTACTGATCTTTCTGAGAGTGAAATTCTCAAAATTATGACTGCACTGGATTTTTTTTGCGTTAATAAAATTTGGATCACTATTTATGCAGAACTATTCCAGTCCTTAACTAAAGATGGCCAGATAGATTTATCAGAAGTAGAACTATCTGATCACGTTGAATCTGCTATTACTCACGCAAAAGAAAACTATACTTCTCCTAACCTCAGTTTTGATTTAGGGAATGTTCACCACATTACATGGAAAATAGTAAGAAAAGAATATATTGCACATGAACGCGGAAAACCTTTTACTACCTTGTCAGATGATGAACGTACGTTAATTAAATTTACGGCTAATGATAACTGCACCTTTGCACTGCCTAAATTTTTGTTAACGGCATCAAAACAAAAATTTGCGGAGAATAATATATTACTTCCAAATATTTCTTCCCAAGATTTTAAGTATATATACCATGCACTTTCCGTTTGCTATGCCTATGACACTTTGCGAGATATAAATAATATAAAACCCAAAAATCGCATCGTCTATGAAGCAGTCCTAAAAAATAGTAATTATCTAACGAATCTTGATTATAATGCCATAGCCAAAATTATGACTGCTCTAGAATATTTTGATGTTGATGATGAATGGTTATCAGTATATGGAGAACAGCTTGCACTCAAAGCAAAAAACAACAAATTCGAAATACCTAATATAGAAACGGTATCACCCAGAACATTTAATACCATAAGAAGTTGGATCAAAACTATTGATCCCAAGAATTATCATGGAAATTCATGGCATTTACAAGGAATCCCATTCGCCAAATATGCGCAATACACCGATTTATTAGAAAATAAAAATATTGTTATTAATCCTCTATCTCAGGCATGTATCATACGACTCCATGAATGTGGCTTGAGTGATATTGATGGTATGTGGGAGCTTCTTACATTATATGGAATCACTCCTAAAAAAGTTCATAGTATTACATTATCCAATAACTCACTTACTTCAATTCCTTTTTACTTCCTGAAAGGTTGTTCAAATTTGATTTTTTTAAGTTTGACCTTTAATAAAATAAAATCAATTGATGAAAAAATACTCGAAGATTGTAGCAATTTAACGCATTTTTATTTATGCCATAACCTTCTCACAAACTTGCCCAAAAATATTTTTGGATCTTGCAATAACTTGAGAGAAGTGGATTTAAGTAGGAATAAAATAAACAGCATCGATAAAGATACCTTTAAATCCTGTACTCAATTAGATCTATTATTTCTTGCTGACAATAAACTAGAATCAATCAATTTGCGCATGTTTGAACACAACCCAAAATTAATAAAATTTCTTGCGTTAGGCAAAAATCCCTGCATTCCTGAAAAAATGGACGTTGAACAAGCTTTATTAGAAATGAGAAAGCGTGCCGAAAAATCTGATAAAGAAGAAAATGATGACATCTACACCGTACAAAAACTTAAATCCAAAGAATAAAGAACAAAAAAAGTCCCTCAATTTCTTGAGGGACTTTTTTTTAATTCTGACTAACGGGCGCTGAATTAGTACATGCCACCCATGCCGCCCATTCCGCCCATGCCACCACCCATTGGAGGCTGAACTTCTTTCTTCTCTTGATGGCATATCGCAAATGGTTGCTTCAGTGGTTAACAATAATCCCGCAATTGATGCTGCATTTTGAATCGCTGAACGAGTTACTTTAGCAGGATCAATGATACCTTCTTCAACCATATCAACATACACGCCATGTTTTGCATCAAAGCCCATGTTGCCAGTTTCTGCTTTAACACGATTAACAATAACTGAAGCATCATAACCTGCGTTGCTTGCAATAATACGCAATGGTTCTTCAATGCACGGCGAACAATTTGTACACCAAGTTGTTCATCGCCTTCAAGCTTCATGCTTTCAACCGCTTTTTGCGCACGAAATAATGCAACACCACCACCAGCAACAATACCTTCTTCAACTGCTGCACGAGTTGCATGTAATGCATCTTCAATGCGGTCTTTCTTTTCTTTCATTTCAGTTTCAGTTGCAGCACCAACTTTGATCACTGCAACACCGCCTGCTAATTTAGCAAGACGTTCTTGCAATTTTTCTTTGTCATAATCAGAAGTGGTATTTTCAATCTGCGCGCGAATTTGCATTACACGGCCTTTAATATGCTTCTGGGTTACCTTGACCTTCAATGATCGTGGTATTATCTTTAGTAACAACTACTCGTTTTGCAGTACCCAAGATCATGCAACAGTAACATTTTCTAAGTTTAAGGCCAATATCTTCAGAAATCAATTTACCACCGGTTAAGAATAGCAATATCTTCAAGCATTGCTTTACGACGATCACCAAAGCCAGGAGCTTTAACTGCAGCAACATTAAGAGTGCCACGCAATTTGTTAACCACTAATGTTGCAAGTGCTTCGCCTTCAACATCTTCTGCAATAATTAAAAGTGAACGGCCAGATTTTGCAACTTGTTCAAGCACAGGCAACAATGCTCTTCATGCTGCTGATTTTCTTTTCAAAAATCAAGATGAAAGGATTTTCAAGTACCGTTTCCATCTTTTCTGCATTGGTTACAAAGTAAGGAGAAAAATAGCCACGATCAAATTGCATACCTTCAACAACATCCAAGTTCATCTTCCATACCTTTTGCTTCTTCAACGGTGATAACACCATCGCGGCCAACACGTTCCATAGCTTCAGCAATTTGATGACCAATAGCACGTATCAGAATTTGCAGAAATGGTTGCAACTTGTTCAATCTCTTTTTTGCTGCTCAACTGGCTTTGCATTGCTTTTTAATATCTTCAACAACAACGTCAACTGCTTTATCAATACCACGTTTTAATTCCATTGGGTTTGCACCAGCAGTAACATACTTGTTACCTTCACGGAAAATTGCTTGTGCAAAAACCGTTGCTGTTGTAGTGCCATCACCGGCAACATCAGCAGTTTTGCTTGCAACTTCACGCACCATTTGTGCGCCCATATTTTCTAACTTATCTGCAAGTTCAATTTCTTTTGCAACGGTTACACCATCTTTAGTAATAGCAGGTGAACCAAAAGATCTTTCAAAAACAACATTGCGACCACTGGGCCCAAGGGTAACTTTTACTGCATCAGCTAGGGTATCAACCCCTCTACGAATTTTTTCACGCGCTGCTGCGCCAAATACTATATCTTTTGATGCCATAATACACCCTGTTCACATTTACAATTTTATTTTTCTACAATTCCTAAAATTTCTTCTTCACGAATCAATAAGATGATCTCCCGCTTCAGTTCCTGAATATTTACCAAAGTAAACCATATCGCCTACTTTAACATCCATAGGGATTAGTTTGCCTGCGCTATCTCTACGCCCTGCACCAACCGCAACTACTGCACCCGTTTGCGCCTTTTCTTTGGCAGCGTCAGGGATAATAATCCCAGACTGGGTTTTTTCTTCACTTTCCAATCGTTTGACCAATACACGGTCACCTAATGGTCGGAATTTTTGAAACATAATAAACTCCTATATTTTTTTAATGTTACACATCATAAAAAACCGATTTAAAGTAGCACTTAATGTAAACTTAAGCACTCATGTAGATTGGTTACAGTGCTACTGTAACCTTACTATAAATTATACCTGATAAATGGGACTTATCAAGATTCAACTTGATCTTGGCGGCAGCATTTTTTCCCTGCTCCACAGGACCCTGAATTTGGGGTCTGACCACAGTCATCTTCCCGCTCTTTTGCCTCTTTTACCAGTTGTTGCACCTTCTCTGGGGTTGGCTGGTACAATTCTACAATGTTTCCGCCCGGATCTTGCACACTAATCATAATGCCGTGCACCTTTTCCAAGAGCTCACCCACAAATGGAATATCATCTTTGTGAGCTGCATAAAATGCTTTTAAATCTGACAATTCAAACACTAAACCAGTACGCCGAACTACCTCTTCTGGCGCAGCCGGACATAAGCATATCTTAACCCCTTGCCCACTGGGGAGGTCAAATTCTGCCCAAGAGC
The DNA here is from genome assembly GCA_963698045.1 of uncultured bacterium. Lineage (GTDB taxonomy): Bacteria > Babelota > Babeliae > Babelales > Vermiphilaceae > MFD01716-c1. The sequence continues at coordinate 487,139 of OY969115.1, forward strand.
CCTTTAAATGGAAGTTTAGATGTAGGCCAAGCTTCTCGTAAAAAGCGACTGCCGCGTCTATATCTGGCTCCATAATAATTACTAAACCTAATCGTGAAATCACCGTGAATTCCCCCTTGAACTAGACACTATTTTACATAACATATAGGGTAGTATATCAAAAGCGGAAATAAAACATAAAAAAAGGACACTTTTATGACCCTACGGATCTACCCCTCTTTAATATCTGCAGACCTATTACAGCTGCAAAAAACCATTGAACAACTTAATCCCTACTGCCCCGGCTATCACCTAGATGTTATGGACAACCATTTTGTACCCAATTTAACCTGGGGCCCCGCCTTCATAAACGCCATTGCCGCCGCCGCTCCCAACAAAATTATGTGGGTTCATATTATGGTAGACAATCCAGAAGCATGGCCAGACCTTTTACAGTTACCACCCAAAAGCATCCTAAGTTTTCACATTGAATCAACAAAAAATTTTTCCAAACTTATAAATAACATTCATGCAAAAAAATGGCGTGCCAGTGTTGCCTTAAGTCCAAAAACGCCCGTAGCAGAAATTTTGGACCTGCTACCCACCATTGATCAGGTACTGATCATGTCCGTGGTCCCTGGCTTTTCTGGACAGCAATTTATTAAAGATTCGCACATAAAGCTCCAGCAGCTTGTTGAGCACCGTACAAAAAATAATTTAAACTTCTCTATTGGTATAGATGGTGGCGTAACTGCTCACAACATAGGCGAGCTTGCACAATGGGGAGTTGATGAGTTTGCAGCAGCTGCAAGTATTTTTCACCAACCAAATCCGGTAGCTGCATTACAGGAATTAAATAGAATAATTGAGTAAGCATTCTGGTACTACGAAAACGGGGCGTTCATTATAAACGCCCCGTCACAATACCCATTAATTATAAATTATTTTTTTGCTTCTTCTTTAGCATCTTTAGAAGTTGCAAATGTTTTTGTAAATGCACCTTGTCTAGGAAAATCATCATCTTCTCCGGTACCAGTTTTACTTTGTTCAGATGAAGATGCACCATTTCTTTCTGGTGATGTATGAGCAGATGCGCGTGATTTGTGCGATGCATTATTGTTATTATTGTTGTTACTATTAGCTGCAGTTTTCTGTTGCTCAGATGACGTTTGGCTTGCTGATGTAGTATTTTTATTATCTGCTGAATTGCTTCCAAAAATAAAATCATTTAATGCTACAACAGGCTTTCTTAATAATTCCCACAACCCGCTTACTTGTTGTTTTGCATCATTTAAATAACCGTCTATGCCTTCTTCTGCTTCTTTACACTTTTGCTCAGTAAAATTAGCAAACCCTTGTGCAGTACGTGCTTGCTCTAAACCAGTAATAATATTTCCATAGGTACCATCTTCTTTAAGAGATCGTACACCCTTTTTACTGCGTTCAATAACAGCATCACCACCAAATACGGTAGTTAACAAACCAAGGGCTTTATCTAATATACTTACACCAGAGGTATCACTGGATAGGTTATGGCAAATAATCAAGCCAAGTACCCCAAATCCTAATGCAAAGATCATAGGACCTACTGCTGACTTAGCGTAATCACGTAAATTTGCATCCAGATTTTTTTCAAAATTCTGTGCACCCGCTTCAAAATTTGGCAACTTATCTTTAAGCGGATTAATAAGGTTTTCTCTCAGTGTTCGTAATGGCGCACTAAAAGGAGTTGCTGCTGGTTTTGATTCTTGAGATTGGCGCGCACCTTGCTCCATTGCCACCATTGGCGCAGTTGCCAATAAAAGCCCTGCAATTATTGCAGTACTGAATGTTGAACGTATAGACATCTTCATAATGTCCTCCATTGTAAAATGTGTTTAAAAATAACCTTCAAATTAATCTGCTTCTTACTGCTCATTTTTAACTGGTCCCAAATTAAATGCTTCATCAAGAATACTGTCCGGCAAAATTACATTTTGTGCCGCAGTGGTTAACCGCTGCCATTTATCTGCCAACCACCCACCTAACCGCGCTCGCAATCCCGTGTTGTTATTAGAGGCTGCTTCAGCTGGTACTTGCGGAGCCTGCTGCACAGGAACTTCTTGCTTACTCACATTTTGATTTTGATCACCTACTTGACCTACTGGTACCGCAGAAGGTAACTGGTTCTGCCCTTGATTTGGTTGGGCTTGTTGTACATTACTATTCACGTTATTTGCAACCGATTGTCCAGTAGTCACCGTAGGTTGAACACCATCTGGAAGTATAATTACTGCATCCCCTTTTGGCAGAACATTTACCTGCGCGCTGCGACGAGGAACCGTTGCGCCTATTAATGGAATACTGTTAGTTGGTGTATCAGTATTTGGAGCAGGTAATGGTGCTCCATTGTTTGGCTGCAGTGAATTAGTGTTATTGTTGTTATTAGTATCATTAGCAGCTGTTCCCATAACTAATGACTTAAGCCAACTAAATACTGATCGTATTTTTTGACCAAAAGCAGTCCCGGGATCTTCAGCTCGCAATAATGCCCATGTAATTGCAGCACCTGCAAGTACCGCTAAGGTACCAATTACTGCAGGATTTCTTTTAATCATAGCAACAAAGCCAGATGACTGTTGTGCTTTAGTTAAAAATTGTTTAATCTCTGCGCCCATTACTGCAAGCAATGCTTGTTGTTGTTCCGGTGTAAGTGATTCAAAAAAGGCAATTAATTGATCTTGCGACTCTGGCGATGATTCTTGCTGTAAAATCTGCATAGCTTGGTTAATTTGTTCTTCAGATAGCCCTGCTTGTTGCAAGCGGCCTCTTAACTGTGCTTCCTGTTGGCGATCCGCTGCGTCAGCCTTAGTAATTGTAGAAGACGATTGCCCCTGATTCCTATTACCGGCAGAATTTCTTTTACCGGCAGAATTTCTTGCCACCTGCGGCAATGCACCATTTCTTGCTGGTTTCTTAGCAGCAGTACGCGCCTTGTGTTGCAACCATTTTGAATGTAACGCAGATAACTGATCAGGAGAATTAATAACAACCAGAGCAGTACGTCCCGTACCACCAGTTTTACTAAACAACGCAATTGCTTGCAAGCGCTCATCTATGTCACGCTTACCTTCTTCTAATAAATTACATGCAGCATCTACTGCTGCTGGTAAGGATGGCGTATCGCGCAGTATTAATAAACTATCTAATTGTTCTATTTTCTGACGCGCTTGCTGCCAATGAGATTGTTCCATAAATAGTTGAGCATTGCGCATTAAATGTGCATTGTCCATAAACCGGGGCAAATAACTATTAAGGTAAGTTCCTGGTGAACCATTGCGGTATCCCTGCAAGGTATCTTGAAATGTTTTTAATGCCTGGCGAGCAGCCATAAGATCTGTGGTATAAACCGGACGATTACTTTGTGGTGTCCACAGTTTAAATGTGGCATTACCTGCATGCACAGATACCGTGCATACTGCAGTCAAAATAAGAGTTACAAAAACTCTACCAACATACGTTGAACGTGATGACATATAAACCCCCATTTAACCTATTCATAACTAATAACCTATTTTTTGCGCTCGCTCTTTTTTACCACGAAGCGCTATCCATTTTTATAACCTGTCTTTAAGTATATCCATTAGAAAATAAAACTCAACCACTGCATTACAAAAGCCATGCAATTACGCCCTATTAAAATTTCAATTTGAATAAATTATTCAACATTATAGGGTAAAAACCCCTGCCCAAGGTCAAAAAATTATGCTGTTTTTATAAGCAAATGCAGGGTTAATTCTTACTTATTAACCTTAAAAATTTTACCTAACTTTTGGATAATAGCTGTGCGTACCCGGTCCCAACACCCTTGCGCACGTACCACATCTGCTTTAATGCCATAGCCAATACGATGAAAAACAGTCCGTTTAGACTCTTTTTTTAAAGAAACTTTAAACTCTATAATAAATTTAATAAGCATATCTTTTGTGAATCTTGAACTAGAACATGCTTCAAGCATTTTCTTATCTAGATCTGTTAACAGAGTTAACTTGTTTTTATTTAGATCATAAAATTCTTTAAATTTAACCAAATCGTCGTCTTTCAGATACTCTAAGAGAGTATCAAGAATAGTAATATTCTCTCTAACGGCATCCAAACACATATAACTAGTTAACTTATAAACAATGGCTCCCAACCCCAAAATACCTAAAGCGGGCAATAATCTTTGGAAAATATTTCTATCCATCCGAGAAAAAATATTATTTTTTATAATATCAACACCACTACGATCAATATTACGTCTAATTCCCGCCATTTCATTTAACCTAAAACGAGTATCATTAATAGGTCTTTCCAGGCGTTCAATTGATCTGAATATATCTTCATATATCACCAAAAGATTTTGCAAATTATTCAATATCAATGGAATTTGTGCAGTTAAAAAAGTACCCGCATTAATCTGACCTATATACCCTTGTAATTGAGCACGTAATTGATTACTCGGAACAGCCAATTGTTGCCTTGCGCGCAAGGAAGACTGATCAGCGTTTTGCAGTTCTTGAAAAAAGTTACGAATGGTACCCTGCATCAACTCCATTTCATGAACATAAGTTAATAGTTCTTGCCGCAAAATCTCAAAATTGTTTAATCGCCTATCATTAATTATCTCTCTACATTCCTCAATATGGCGTTGCGATGTCCCTAATTCATGCACAATTAGCCGCTGCACAGTCTGTGACTCTGGAAGCACACTGTTTATTCTATGTTCATATAAATCAATGGCCTGTAACAACTGATCAATAATTCTACGTAATTGCAGAAAAGCTAATTGATCAACAAATTGTTGCTGAGCTTGGGGCAAATTCTGTCCCGCTCCAAATGCTGGTTGGTGGGCCATAGGAAAAGTTAGCCAATTAAAACTTACTAACAAAAGAATTGAGCATTTTATAATTTTCATATGATCACCAAATACCACCGCAAAAAAAACTTTACGATTATTTAAAAACTTTACTCAATTTCTCTTTAATAGCTGTGCGTGCCCGGCCCCAACACCCTTGCGCACGTACCACATCTGCTTTAATACCATAGCCAATACGCGCTAATAAACTATCTTTTGCGCGTGCAGGTATCTCTTGCTTAAGTTTGGTTACTGCTTCTTTAAATTCTTCTTTTTTAGGAATTAGATAGAGCAACAATCCTTTTTCTGAACATACGAGCAAGGTAAGCAATTTCTCTTCTTGAGCAAAAATTTCTTTAAGCGTAGCTTCATCACAGCTATCTGCAGCACAAATAAGCACGTCTAACGATTTTAAATTGCGTTCTATTACACTTAACCGCAAATAACTAATTGCCTTGTAAACCAAAGCTGCACCTGCTCCAAGTGAAGCCCCACCAACCGTACTAAATACTAGTAATGGCTTCTTTAAAACTACCGGTGTTTTTGGGAGCTCGCCAGTCTTATTATCTTGGTTTGTGTTCTTAAAATCTGATTGGGAAGTTTTATCTGAATCTGAAGAAGTACCAGAATTTGGTAAGGGATTTTCATTTTTTACATCCCCATTCTTTGGCCCTCTATTAGGCAATGAACTATCAGGTAATCCAGAAGCGCTAGGTACTGCTGGTACATTATCACCAGGCACTGGCGCCAGAAGTTGGCGCGGCAGCTCAGGCTGTAATTCCGATTCAACATTCACCGGATCATCAGAAAGCATATAGCCGGAAAGAGCGGGCGCTAATATTTCTTCACAGAAATAGTTCCAGTTTTGATTAACGACTGAATAGCCATTTTTAATCTTTTGTAACAAAGTCGTTACAAAAGAATGTTGGACAGGCGGTTGTTCCTGCATAGAAACAACCGTACCCGTAATTACCAATACTAACAGTAGGACAATATTAATATATCTGCGATTATTCATAATAATCATCCTTTCTGTGGCTTAATTTCCTACTTTGCTTCTTCTTTTTACGCACGTTGCGCATCTGATCTATCTACTTTTGATAACGCAATTTTACTTGCAAACCAATTTTTTACTAGTGCAACGTCACCTTTAATTCCATAGCTAATTCGTTTACACAGATTTACCATTGCTTGTTTAGAAAAAATAGTTGCTGCAGGAGTTACTGTAGCAGTTAATTCTTTTTTGTAATCAGTAGCACATACAACAAATTCTGCAACTTGAGCCTGTTGTGCATATTTAGTCAACTGTGCATATTTTTCTGGAGCAATAGCATGCAATACGCCATGTTCCAGAGCACTTATACCAGCAATCAATTGGTTATTATTTTTTTGATTTGTAAGTGCAACCAGCGCATCCAACTCACCCATTGCTTTGGTAATAGCAACTGGCTTGGTAGCCAATTGTGCAATGCGCGCTATCGCTAGCATTGCAGGCAATACTACCGCAGTTGTTACATAAGTTAATGGATTTGTGAATAAACGGTGCAAACGTGAGATTTCTATTTTTGAGTTATCAATTTTTGAACCATCCGTTTTATCTTCATTTGGTTTTTTACCATCTGTTGAACCAGTATTTTTATCATTTGCAGAACCAGCATCAGAAGAAAGATTAGACGTATCTTCCTTTTTATCTGCTGCAGATGCAGAACCATTCCCAGAATTTGATAGAGTATCTGTATTTGACGTAAGTACTGGATTTTGACCCGAATTAGGTTGATTATCATTTGGTATTTCAGCTCGTCGAACTTGCTCAGGTAACTCAACCGGTGCTGCCGCAGCTTGTTCAGCTCCATGCGCATTATTCAAATCTATCGCTGGTTGAGCCGCACGGTTTAAAGGATTGTGATTTACTACAAATTGACTAACTGACGACCACACAGTAGCTACTGCTTCTTGAGTACCCGCTTTTGCTGCCTGCAATTCATCCATTACAACAGCAGAAATTTCTTTAGCTTCTTGCTTTACCGCTTGTACTGCGTCTTGCGCAGCTATCTTACTCCCTTGCAGAGCATTATTTGCATTGTTAATAACAGTATTAACACTATTTTTTACCGCCTGTTTGGAGGTTAGATATGTGTCTGTTGCATACCATGTTGCATTCTTAACTGCTTCGTTCGTTACTTGTTTAACGGCGGCTACACCATTATTTGTTTTTTGAGCAACATAACCTGCGCCACTAGTTATTGCACCACAAACCGCATCACGTACTGCAAAAGCGGCTTCTTGAGTTCCAGCTTTTGCTGCCTGCAATTCATCGGCTGCAACAGCAGAAATTTCTTTAGCTTCTTGCTGTACCGCTTGTACTGCGTCTTGTGCTGCTATCTTACTCCCTTGCAGAGCATTATTTGCATTGTTAATAACAGTATTGGCAATATTTTTTAACGCCTGTTTGGAGGTTAGATATGTGTCTATTGCATACCATGATAAATCTTTATATGACTGCGCTGCAACTGTAGAAATTTTTCCAAAAGCTTTATTCGCAATCTGTTTTGCGGTTGCAACCTTTGAAAGTTGTTCTGGCTGATCTAATTGTACAACCAGCTGTTGTGCAATTTCTTTACTGATTAATTGATTAGTGTGCGCCTTCTTCCATTCTTGCACTTTAAGAGCAAGTTTTGCTTTTTTAGCTAAATCCATTTCACCTGCTGCTTTATTAATAAAGTTCTTCTCATTATGAGCAATAACTTCATCTTTTTTTAATTGTAGTATTGGATCAGTTGGTTCCATAGCAACCAAAGACCCATTTGCACCCGCTAAGATAACCTGCGCAAGTACCATTATTCTTACTATCTGTTTTGTTTTCATACTATATCCAATCATTAATATTTGTTTTTTATACTATTCATATTCACAATTATGCACGAGCAGTAACTGCTTTTGCCGCTGCCGCTTTTTTAGCAACCCAATTTTTAGTTGCTTGCAGCTCATCTTTAAGCCCTAAATGAGCACGCTTTAATAATTTAATAGCTGTTTCTTTAGAGAATGTTTTTACTACCGGAGCAATAACTGTTGCAATTTCTGATCTACAAGTATTTGCAACCGTAATAAATTCAGTAAAGTTTCCTTGTTGTGCATAATTATGCAATTGCGCCATTCTCTCTGCGCTAATTACCGTTAAATATTCCTTATTTTGCTCCAAGCGTTGTTGCAATAACACAACATTTTTTTGTTGTGCAATAGTAATAAGGTTATCCAAACATTCAACATGGTTACGCAAGGCAACAGGATTCTTAACTATTTTAATAATGTTATATAATGCGTACGCCACCGGAATTATAGTGGTACCTACAACGTAGGTAAGCGGATTTTTTAACCAGGTCACACCTGCATTAGGTAGACCACTGTTGCCTGTACCAGCTGGCGTAGTTCCACCAGGAACCGAACCAGGTTTAAGCGGAGTACCTTCATTTTTGCCATCACCGCTATTATTATCTGCAGCTGGTTCCTGTAAATCTGTATCATCTGCTGGAACTGGAACGCCTAAAGCTATCTTGAACAAATCATCCTGGTTATCTGATTGTGTATTACCAGAAGGAGCAGCAGAAGCCTGATTTGGTTGTCCAATTAGCTTAGAAAGTGTTCTTGCATTAATAAATTCCTGTGCAGAATTAATCTCTCCCTGCTCTTTTGCTGCGCGCGCATCCGCAATAAATACATCTGGATGAATACCCAATTCTAATGCAGCTGCAGTCAATTTTTCCTTATCCGTAGAATCAAAATCCATTCCCGCTTCCATTGACACACTTTTTTGAGCAGATCCACCTCTTGCAAGTGAGCTAGAGTCACTACTCATTAATAACCCTGATGACAATTGTTCTTGCATTAATGGATTTGAAGCTAGTACGTTTGAATTGCTATTTACATCTGCCGTGGTGGCAGCTGCAGTACTAGACTCTTGCAATGGTAAATCAGACTGAACTGTCTTAGATTCAACAACAGGATTAGTTGGCTTTATACGATTAGCATGTTTTATTACAGCGCTTGCAAAACTCTTTGCTCTATCAATAGTTGCAAACTTAAGTGCAGCATCAGGATTGCCAATAACTCTCTTTGCAGCATCGACAACTAAAGCTACTTGATCAGGCGTACATTTTAATTTCCCGCAAGCATTCTTAATAGTTCTAATTTGATCCCCTGTTAGAGTAACCGCTTGAACAGCAACCGTTACCGACTCACCCGCAGAGGCAACAGGTTTTATTTCTGCAGTTGGTAACGTAATAGATAATTTTTTTTGCGCTACTAACGAATCAACAAAGGCTACTACACCAGCGCTACCTTGTTGCACCTTAATGCCTAGCGCTGCATCTAACAACTGACCCGGCGCCATTTTAAGAGCTACAGCGGTCTTTTCTAACATAATACGCTCTTGATTGGACAGCATAATTGGTTCAGTGATAATAGCATGTGTGGGATGCAGAATAAGCGCTTTTTCATTATTCACTGAAGATTCAATAGAATCAACCGGCGCAGCATTTGTTGACACCGCATTATTATTACTTACTTTTTTTGAATGTTTGCGAGCTTCTAGTGCTTGTTTGTCTAAAAACAATTTGCGCTCAACAAGAATTAATCTTTTTGCTTCTGCTAAGTTTTTTGTATAACCAGCATTACCAAAATGTGACCATTGTACGTTTACTTTTTTAGTTAGATAATCAACAAATGCTTTGTCTGCAGCTGCAGTAAGATTTAATTCAGCAATTGCTTTATTAAATACTGCTTTTTCTGCATCCAAGTTCCTCTGCCTAGAAGACTTTTTATAGTCCATAGCAAATGTAACATCTGACATGCCACCAAGCACCGTGCAAATTACAACTGCAAACAACCATTTCTTATGTAAAATCATCATAAAATCCCCATCGTCACTGCTTAAACACTGTTTATTTATTTTAACCTTGCTATTTATTTTTGCGCTTTCTGAACTTTGCTCCGTTGACTGTCTGCCTCTTCTTGTTGAGCTACTATGCGCTCTCTTAACTCTGTAATAAATCCAAAGAATATTTCTTCACACGCGGTTGCTACTTCTTTTTTAGAAAGCCTTGGATTATGTATTACCGTACCCACTGCAATAAGATGAGTATGTAACTGTATTTTTTCTGAAGGGGTTAACAAGGTTAACTGCGCTGCATTTTTTCTGTAAGCATCTAATAACAATTTAAACGCAGGCATCATAGGAACGGCCACGTCTATTTCTTCTGTTTTAACACGGTGCCAATATTGCTTTCTAACACACAGCTCTATAGACTGCAATGCCATAAGATTTTTTTCTACATCTGAACGGGTAAGAGCTTTATAAGCCGCATATGCCATAATAGAAACCGCAACTGCAGTGCCGCCAATAATAAGCGTACGGTCTCTTACGGTACGATTATGATACAACGTTTTTATAAAACAATTATCTTGCCAAAAATCACCCGTTGCTGCATTTGTAGGAGTAGAGAACAAAATGCTCAATGAAAGACCAATGGCTAGTACAGATAACTGGTTAACTGATATTGTTTGAAATTGTCTTATGCGCATCATAATAAAAAACCCCATTTTTTGCCCATTAATCTAACGTAATTTTTTTAAATTATTATCATCTACTGGCATCTCTTTTTTATTACTTACGCAAACGGGTGGGAGTTAATTAAACAAACAAGTTTATTTAACACTCCCACCACATTTTTATAGCAAAGCTGTTTTATTTACCAACGCATAACGTGTAGTAACAAAGTTACCTAACGTCTTGCTTATGATAATTTAGAATGAGATGTTGCTTTTCTTTCTGGTGTTGTTGTTGCTGGCTTCTTAGCTTCTTCTTTTTTTGGTGCTGGTGTATTTAACTTAGCTTTTGCTGCTGCTTGTTTTACTTGTTCTTGTGTTGCTAATTCAGCGTTAGCTGCGTCAACTGCAACTTTAACACCAGACAATGCAACGTCAGCTGCTGTTTTAACATTAGCATCAAATTCTTTGATAGCATTTAAAAGTTCAGCTTTAGTTGTTTTCAAAGATTCAAAAGCTGCTTTAATAGCCGGTGTTTCTAACACAGACAATAAACCTGCAGTTTTTTCATTAGCCAATTTTTCTGCTTGCGCAATAATTGGATCTAATGCTTGCTTGTTGAAACCTAAGAAAGATTTAACCTTGTTGAACGCTTTCTTGCTTAATTCAACTGCTTTTTTTGGCAATGAATATTTATATGCAAGAGTACCTGCAGTTATAATTGCTGTTGCAATTGCTGACATAGCACCGTACTTAACGTAGTTAGGATGGTTAATGTTAAGTTCGTTAAATTTGAAACGTAAACCAGTTGTAGAGTTTTGAGCAGCATCACGTTGTGCAGTCAATTTTGCAATTGTTTCATTCTTAGTTGCAAGGCCTGCATCATCTGTAGTTTCCAATTTTGTTGCAGCTTCAATTTGTGTATTAAGTTCAGCTATTTCTGCAACTTTTCTTAATGCAGCCAATTCAGCTTCTTTTTGTCCCTCTGCATACTTCTTTGGAAGCACAGTAGTTTTAGTTGTATTCCAAGCAGTCGTACTAGCTGATTTTGTTTTGTTCCAAGCAGTTGTTCCAAATGCCTTGGTTTTAGTCCAAGCATTTTTAACCGCTTCAGGCATTTCTACCGCTAAAACAGGCGATACAACTGATAACAACAGAGCGGCAACAAGAAACTTGCTGGTCATTTGTGTAGTCTTCATAAGTGTCCCCCACTTATAATGGTTTTATAATACTGAAATATAGAACTCCTATATTTCACAACTTTTAACATATACATACTCTGCATATGCTGCATTACTCCCAGTACCATACTCAGATACTTTCCAATGCTATAACCCATGGTAAGGTTAATAGCCATACTTGTCAATGACCCCCCAGAGCCCTTATTGAATGGTACTTCTATTTTTTAGACATAAATTCGGAATGAAATGTTTTCTATTATTTAATTTAAAAAAAGAGTAGAGAAATCTGCATTTTTCCGCAATTAGCTCTAGGTTGTTCATCCGCAGACAAATATCGCAAAAAAGTAACGACATGCAAACGGCATTTAATTAAGGCTATTTTATATATAATTTCCCGATTGTAATTTTAAAAAAGTTATCAAAAAGGCCGCTTTGAACCCCCAAAGACCGCTTTCCTAATCTTTTTTGGCCCTCCTTGGCCGATACGTAATGGGTAAAATAGGCCCAAAAAGCTCATTTTTAGATCACTATTAAAACCCACAAAAAGGAACAAAAAAAGATGGCAGCTCCTGGGACTTTTAAGTACCAACTGCTGCCATCTCTATATATCTACCACTATCTCTTGAGGGTCTTAACCCCCAATTAGGTGATTATTGTTAGCTAAGGCTCAATAATTCAACGTCAAATACTAAGGTTGCATTACCCGGAATAAGGGCGCCTGCTCCGGTAGCTCCATATCCCAAGGCAGCAGGTATTATTAAGGTACGCTTTTCGCCAACCTTCATAGTTGCAACCCCTTCGTCCCATCCTTTTATTACTTGGCCTTTACCAATAATAAAGGTAAACGGACGACCACGATCTACACTGCTGTCAAACTGAACGCCCTTTTTGCCATCTTCTAACAACCACCCGGTATAATGAACGGTTACTTTTTGCCCTGTTTTAGGAGACTCTCCAGTACCTGGTTTGGTAATTTCATATTCTAAGCCGGAAGCTGTTTTTTGACGTGTCATTTTTGGGGCACTTTCTGTTTGTTGGTTTTTTTGATTTTGCTCTTTCTCTGCGCTACCGCAGCCAGGCAATAGCATGGTTCCGGTTAGCAAAAGAGTTATGGATAAAAACTTTTTCATTATAAGGTCTCCTTTATATTAAACAATAAATGCTATCTTCCTCTTTCCAATGCAGCCGCATAATTAAATGCATAGAAATAATCATACCAAAGTTCATCGGTTGAACCATCAAGAGGACTGTGTACTGGATAGAACAATTATTTGCGCCCGATAGGATTCGAACCTATGACCTACGGATTAGAAATCCGTTGCTCTATCCAACTGAGCTACGGGCGCAATTTGGGCTCAAAAAATTGATGTTGCATACCTAAAGATGCTAATTAGTGTACTGTAAAAGATCAAAAATTCAACACAAACCAAGGATTAAGCTACCCTAGGAGACCATAAAAAGCTTACTAAATTCTTGTGCTGCCCCAATAAGTGTTTCTTTCACAGAGTCAGACATATCTTGAGTTTTAAAGATCATAGCGTACTCTTCTTGGTACACCGACTGCACATAGCTAAAAATTGACTTACAAAGGTATTACATCTGTGGCAGCTCCAAAGGATCCAAAAAGTTTTCACGCAACAGCAAGCAGAATAAGTGCTTGGTCAACAAAATTATAGGTTTGGTACTGGTGCTGTTTTAAAATTTCTACCGCACGTGCACCGCGCGCTAATCTCTGCTTGGAAATATCATCAAGTTCTGTCCCAAATTGGGCAAAATCTAACAACTCATGATACTGCGCCAATTCTAACCGGAGTGCCTTGGTCATCTTTTTAATAGCATTTGTTTGGGCCGCACCCCCAACCCGTGACACAGAAAGTTCAACATTTACTGCAGGACGAATACCCTGATTAAACAATGTGGTATCCAAAAATATCTGGCCATCGGTAATAGAAATTAAGTTAGTGGGAATATAAGCAGTAATATCATCACTTTGAATTTGGACAATAGGTAATGCAGTAATAGAGCCGCCAGATGCTAATTTACCTGCCCGTTCTAATAATCGGGAATGCAAATAAAAAACATCCCCAGGGTATGCTTCCCGTCCCGGTGCTCGGCGCAACAGTAAAGACATTTCACGATAGGCAATTGCATGATTACTTAAGTCATCATAAACAATTAACACATCATGACTTTGATCTCTAAAAAATTCTGCAATAGTGGCAGCCAACATACGGTGCCAAATAATGGTTAAGTACCGCTTCACTTGCATCGGCACTTATTACCAAAGTATATTCCAAGGCCCCATTTTCTTCTAACAAACGGACCATACGGGCTACATTTGCCTGCCGTTGCCCAATAGAAACATAAATACAAATTACGTTTTTATCTTTTTGATGCAAAATAGTATCCAACACTACTGACGTTTTTCCGGTATTACGATTACCAATAATAAGTTCTCGCTGCCCTTTACCAATAGGCACCAATGCATCAATTGCAATAATACCAGTTTCTAAAGATTCATTTACTGGACTGCGTTCTATAATGCCCGGAATAGCAGTCTCTATAGGACGCATTTCCTGAGCTTCTATTGGCCCCATGCCGTCTATAGGTTGTCCCAATGCGTTAATAACACGTCCAATTAATGAATTGCTCACAGGAGTAGTAAACACGTTGTTGGTGCGCCTCACCACCTCTTCTTCTGCAACTGAAATTGCATTGGACAACAAAAATACAGAAACTGAATCATCATCCAATTGAAGCACAATTCCTTTGTTGCCCCCGTCAAAGAGCACCAGTTCATTCAAAATACAGTTATCTAATCCATGGACAACACAAATATTGTCACCCACTTGAATTACCACACCAATCTCTTGAAGACCATCTTGAGGAATATTGGCAAGCGACTGTTGAAACAGTGAAACTAAATCAGTACTTTTTATTTCCATGCTAATCCTCAATTGGGACAAATTTCTTGTAATAGTTTACGCAATGAGCGTTCATAGCGAACCGTTTTGGTTTGCATGCTCATTCCCACCAAAAGGCGGGGATCATACACATATGAATATTCTAATTTTTTTTCTGGTAACGTTGCAGCACAAAAATGTTGCAGCGCCTGTTGCTGGGCTCCCGTTACCGCATGCGAAGTAGTTACCGTTACTTCCATTATACCTTTTTGATCTTTATACAGTGATGCTATATCCAAAAAAATAATTCCCAATAAGGACAATCTTTTATGGGCAATTAAAAGCTCTAACAAGTCATCCACAACCGTTGGCACCCGTTGGTCGCGCAACCATTTGCCAACCAGCTCGCGCTTAGTAGCGTCAGGTATTACAGAGATTTTAAAAAAGAATAACAGACGGGGATTATTGGTTAATGCAGTACCTGCATGTTCTATGGCAGTAATATCTGCACGGGAAAGATGTTCAATAAATAAATTAATGAATGCATGTGCATAACGAATGGCAAGTAATTGGGATGGATCTTTTTTCATTACTCCCTCTCTGCCAATGAATTAATAAGATGGGCAAAATAATGCGCACTTTTTTGATCATTAGATAATGCCTGCTCCATCTCTTTTTTTGCGTGCGCTACCGCAGAACGCACCACCTGCTTATAAGCCTTGGCACGCTCAATTTCATATGAACGATAGATAACCTTTTTTTGTATCACCGCTCGTTGTTCATCTTCATAGGTTCTACGTTCATTATTTTCTTTATCTACTACCTTATGCCAACGGTCAACCCTTTTTTTAAGTTCTACCGTTGCAATTTCTTGCGCTGCAAGCTGGCTTACCAACTCCTGATGACGCAGTTCTAACTGTTCTTGCTGCAGCTGCAACGCCTGCTTAGTTGCTGCGGATTCAGTTATTTTTTTTAAAAACATGGGCAACACGCGAGTTTTAAAAAGATACGCAATAAGACCAATAACCACACCAAAATTAATCAGCTTAAATACAATTGCAATTAGCGCACTGGTCGTCATAACCGTTCACTCACTGTTTTTTGAATAAGATCTGTAGCAACTGCTACTGCTGACTCTTTCTCTTTTGAAGAAATAGTAATTTCTGGTACCGCTGTGTGGACATTACGTACAATGTCATGGGTCACTACTGTTGGTTTATGGGCAGAATAATAGGCGTTGCAAGATCGTACTAGTTGGTGCTGCGCATAAACTGTTTGTTCAATCTGCTGCTGACGGCGAGAAATTAATTCTAATGCAGCATTCTCTACCGCCTGTTCTTGTGAACGAACTGCAAGAGCAGGTTTTAACAGATACACTCTAAACAAGTAGTACGCAATTCCAAAATGAACCATCTGCACCAAAAGAGTAGCATTAACTGTAATGTGCATTTGCTTAGGCCTATATCTTTTTATTAAACACTCATTCCCGCCCAAATTAACGCACCTGCAACCAATGCACAATAAATTGCTGCAGTTTCTACTAACCCCATGGCAATCATCATAGTTGTTCTAATTTTACCCGCACTTTCCGGATACTTGCCAATATTTTCGCATGCTTTCATGCCTATAAGCCCTTGACCCAATGCAGGCCCAAGACTGCCAACGCCCATAGCAATAGCTGCTCCCATAAACGCTGCGGCTTTCATGTAAAATATACCGTCCATAACAACCCCTTATGGTTTTGAATTAACGCAGATTATTATTGTATTTCATACTTGGTAGTCAGTATTCTACTCTATTTTATTTTATTATTACAAGGTTAATGAAATGTGAGATTGCTTTTGGTTAGCTGGTGTAGAAGTTTCTGCAATAAAGGCAATTATCTGCTCAATGTGTTGTGCCTGTTTTTTTTCACTGCGTTCAAATTCATCATCTGCTTCTAATATTAAGACCGGAACATTAACTAACGCATTTGCAATATTTTGTCTTTCAACCAACCAAGCTTCATGCTTGTTGTGCAATGATTGCAAATATTCCAATGACACCGTTTCTTCTTCATGACGATTACGTTTTTTTAATCGTTCATAACAAATATCTGGATTAGTACGTAAATAAATAAAACCTTGTGGTGGTTTTATATAATTATGCAGAACCCATTCAAACCATTCTTTATACAGTTCCCATTCCATTGCAGTCATAAATCCTAATTCATGGGAATTTTGAGCAAAGCAATAACGATCAGAAAAAACTGAACGTTCTACAATTTGAACACCAAAATTATTTACTTGTTCTGCACGCTCTTTCTGCATTACGCGCGTTATAAACGCATACGTTTGGAACGTATAACCCCACCGTTTTGGATCACGGTAAAACTGATCTAACAAATTATGACCACCCGTTATTGTTTGCCATTTATCGCAGGGCTCAGGAACTACTTGCAGATTTAAATATTGTTTAAGAATCATCAAAAACGTAGATTTGCCTGCGCCAATATTACCTTCAACAATATATGACTGTTGAACCGTTGGTGTTCCTGCTGCCATTGTGTGTCCTTGGTATAAAATGAATAAAGATTGTTTTTTTGTCGGGTTATATTTATTATCATAGTGGTCTAATTAACTATCAATATAGTATGCTCCTTAATGTGACGCAACTAAATTAGATTATAGAAAAGTAGCTTGATTACTCTTTATTTTTCATCATGCTAGCTCACAAGAGTGATCACGCGCAACATTCACCCATAAAAAAGTAATTATGAAGCAGCGATATATTTTTTTAAATAAAAAATTATTTTTTGTTGTACTTGTTACCACTCTTTCTTTACCTGTTAATTCTACACCGCCCGATGGCTCAGTTTTTGGTGCCCAATTCAATGAAACCGGGGACATACGTTACACGGACGGCATTGACCCCACAATAGACAATCTATTTCCTGATGATTATTATACTGACTCTGTTCCCAATCTCTCTGAACTGGGATTTCGTGCACAGACAACGCCGGAACAAATTATTCAACTGTTAATCTCTCTAGGACTGCTCGATATTTTGCAAGAAAGCATCTACTGCCACACCAATGGATTAAACCGGCGTAGCTTATTAGATGAACCACTCTTTGAGCCAAAACAATGCTGCTATCAAGACAATTGGACTGTTGGCGGAGATCTATTCTGGAACCAAGTAAATGCGTCCCACTTACTCCCTAATCGCACCGCCATAAAATATTATCTAAATCTCTTTGGCTCTTCTTTTATAGAAAAATTAGAAAACACCGCGTCACTATTACCATTGTTAGGTGGTGAATTTACCTTAGACATCCCACGACTATTTGCTTTATTTGAAAACATGACCATTCAAGAACGGCGCATTGGTTTTATGGTTGAAGCAATGAAACGGTGGGAATGGATAGAGCTGCGGTTTATGATTCCTCTGTATTACAATGAACGTAACTATTTCTTTCCCACATCACAACAAGAAGCTGCACGGGATTTTATTGCAACAGAATTTGGCGGCACAGACGCAAAAGCAGAAGCAGACTTTCAAAAAAAACATTTAATTAGCGACGCATTTGGAGTGGGTGACACACGGGTAGAATGTAACGGGGAATGGATTTGCAAGGATAATGGCTTTACTCTTAAGGCAGGTTTATTTGCCACCGTTCCAACGGCATTCGCACTAAA
This sequence comes from uncultured bacterium, assembly GCA_963698045.1. Classification (GTDB taxonomy): domain Bacteria; phylum Babelota; class Babeliae; order Babelales; family Vermiphilaceae; genus MFD01716-c1. The sequence continues at coordinate 505,296 of OY969115.1, forward strand.
AAGAGGTATTGCAGGATCTTACTATGCACCACTCTGTGCATACCCCATGTTTGATTTTGAAACTCTTTTTGCCATTGCAGATCAAGTAGCTATGCAAGGTGGCATTGCAACTCCGGAACAAAAAGAGATGGCATTTGGTTTAGTGCGCAACGTAGCCTTAGGAGCCTTAGACCAACTTTCTGCCAATCTACTTAACACTCAACTGGGTAATGGCGGCCACTTTGGTTTTGGTCCCTACATGCGGTTGCATACTCCTATCTCTTGCCTTTTTAAATATGCGTGGGCAGAACACCTTTCTCTGAACGGTAGATACTCAATTGAATACCAATTTCCCCATAATGAAAAACAATTTTATAAAATAGATCCCAACCCTGCAGAGTTCCTAAACCGTAACTTTGAAGATTCATCACAAGCAGATGCTAATTTAAAATTCTTACAAGAGCAGTTAATCCAACGATTGTACACCGTAGCACTCTCTACCCAAGTAAGACCAGGCTTTATTTTTCGATGGACCAGTAGTATGTGTTATGACAGCTGCTACTTAGACGCTCGTGTAGGCAGTGACGTGTATATTAGAACAAAACCAGCAATCGCTAATATTAAAGCATGCCCAGAAATAGCATCATTAATTAATATACCGGCTTCCAAGTTATTTTTAGCGTATCAGGCAAAAATTACTGGCGGTATTACGGGCAAAGTAGAACGCCCAACGCATACCTGGTACCTTTCTGTCAACGGTGATTATACCTTCTGGAGTTCTGGATTAGGTAAAGATTTTACCCTAACATTCGGCATAGAAGCAAATTTCTAGTATTATAACCATTATCTGGTTAGCCATACGAATTTTAATTAAAGGATTTTACTATGAAAAATAAACTTTCGTTATCATTGTTATTGGTATTTCCCTTCGCTACCACTATCAGCGCGTCTGACCACCATGAAATGAGTAATCTGCCCATTAAATTAGAATCCAAAGTACTTGCCATTGTTGATGGTAATTTTATTAATGCAGACGTTTTGGAAATTATGCGGTCGTTCCAAAGACTGTTGGTCGAGGTGTTATTAGGCAAAAAAAATGATGATGGACACCGCTTTGGCTCTTATCATTGTAACGGTAAAGATATGAGTGTGATTGAATTAGCCCAATATGAAGAACACATAGAAAGTACAAAAAACAGTCTTACTACTGAACAGTATCACGCTAAAGTCACTGAAATACAGGAAGCGTTAACCGCTGCAAAAAAAGATTTTCTTAAACGAGCACGCCAATTCCAACAGTCAGTGGGTGGTTCAAAAGAAAACTTAATTTTATTGGTAGAAGAATTTTGCCAAAAGCGAAACCGAACAGACAGTCTTATGTTTGTCTGGTCACGTACTAAAGAAGCTAATGAATCACTACTCTATGATCAAAAAATTACTTCTGCAAAAACATTCAAAACCTTCTTATTAGATCTATTCCACTTTTTAGGGGATCTAATACACAGCTGCCCAAAAGCTCATCAACAGTTACAACACCGCATGACCAAATGGAACAAAATTAAAGGATTATTGCCACAAGTACTACAAAGCGTTAATAGCAGTAATAAAGAACAACTGCAAAAAGAGTTTTTAAAACAAGTAAAGCAAATGCACTTAGATACGCTCTCTATTGATGATATTACCGTTCCCCGCCTACAAAAAATTTTAAAAGAGGTTCGCTGCTAAGCGATATATAACAATCTATGGAAATAAGCAAACTAACGGGCAGCATTGAGCGAATTGTTTTCCATAATACAGAAAATGGATTTGCCGTTTTTATCTTGCATATTAATAAAAACAACTCTGTCACGGTAAAAGGATTTTTACCGGCGGTACATGAAGGTGAGCAGGTTCAGGTTGTTGGTACTTGGATTATGCACCCCAAATTTGGCAAACAGTTTGAAGCCAAAGAATGCCACGTACAGGCGCCCACCAGCATTGTAGGATTAAAAAAATATTTGGGATCTGGTCTTATTAAAGGCATTGGTCCAGTCTATGCAGACAAATTAGTTACCGCATTTGGTGAAAAAGTTTTAGAAATAATTGATCAAGAACCCAACCGCCTATATAAAGTTCCCGGTATTGGTCCCAAACGTGTTGCAACTATTATAGAAGCATGGCAAACCCAAAAAGAGATCTCTAAAGTTATGGTCTTTTTACAAGACAAAGGGGTTTCTACTGCCTATGCGACTAAGATTTTTAAAGCATACGGTAACAAGTCCATAGAGTTAGTAATAGAAAATCCATATCGCTTAGCAGAAGATATTTGGGGTATTGGATTTAAAACAGCAGATAGTATTGCGCAACAAATGGGCTTTGAACCAGAGTCATTAAAACGAATAACAGCAGGCATTCTATTTGCACTTAACAACATGGTTAATGAAGGCCATCTCTATTATGAGGTTAAAGATCTTAAAGTAAAAGCCTGTGGGTTACTTGAGCTCCAAGAAGAGGCTATTGCAGACAGATTAAAAAGTGCTTTGCACGATCTCTATAACCAAGAAAAAATTAAACTGGTTACGCACCAAGACATACATTATGTTACCCTGTCCAAATTCTACTTTTCAGAAAAAGGGGTAGCTCAAAAAATAAAAACTCTTATTGCTCACCCGCCACAATTCATATTTGATGTTAATGCAATTTACCACGCGTTACGAACCAGTACTGACCAAATAGAGTTACATGAATTTCAGCAACATGGTATCATGACCTGCATCCAAAACAAGATAACCATTATTACCGGTGGACCAGGAACTGGTAAAACAACCCTTATCAAAAAACTGCTGACCATTTTGGATATGAATAAGCAAGAGTATAAACTTGCTTCTCCAACAGGTCGGGCAGCAAAACGGATGACTGAAGGTACGGGACGACCTGCAGTGACCATACACCGTCTATTAGAAATTGATCCTGCAACTATGAGTTTTAGTCGCAATGAAAACAATGCCTTAAATTTAGACTTTCTTATTGTAGATGAAGCCTCTATGATAGATATCTTTTTAGCACAATCGCTACTGCGTGCCCTGCCCCATAATGCTCACTTAGTTCTTATTGGAGACATAGACCAATTACCATCTGTTGGCGCAGGTAACTTTTTACGAAATCTTATTGCAAGTGGTGTGGTGCCCTGTGTTCGCCTTACCCAAATATTCAGACAGGCACAAGACAGCATGATCATTATTAACGCTCACCGCGTTAACCAAGGAGAATTTCCTATCACCTCTCAAGAAGGCACACGCAGAGACTTTATTTTTGTAAAAGAAGAACAACCTGAAAACCTGCAGCAGCATCTGGAATATATTTTTACTACTGGTTTAAAAAAGTTTGGCATTAGTAGAGATGACGCAACCGTTTTAGTTCCAATGAACCGGGGCAGTGTGGGCACCCAACGCATTAACCATGACCTGCAACTACTGCTTAATCCCGGCAATAATGACCATACCTTATCATATGCAGGTACCCAATACAAGATTGGTGATCGGGTAATGCAATTGCGCAACAATTATGACAAGTTAGTATTTAACGGTGACATTGGTACCGTAGAATCAATTAATAGTGAAGATAAAACTATGGCAGTAAACATGGGAGATAGGGAAGTTATTTATGAAGCTTCAGAACTGGATGAACTAAGTCTTGCGTACTCTATCTCTATTCACAAAAGCCAAGGGTCAGAATACCCCGCAGTTATAATACCCATATTTATGCAGCATTTTATGTTATTGCAGCGTAATTTAATCTATACTGCACTTACACGTGCAAAAAAATTATGTATCTTTATAGGGCAGACCAAAGCAATTGCCATGGCAATTAAAAATAATAAAGAACAAAAACGTATTACCTTATTGCCACAATACCTAACTACTGATTTAGCATGCCGATAAACACCGTAACAAAAAATTTAATTGCTTTTATTCTCTGCATTTCTGGTGAACTATTATCATTCTCACTTATGATAGACCCATCTGGAGATGCTAAGTATACCGGACGCCGCATAGGTAACACCTTTGAACGCAGCATAACCATGTTGATTGCACAACAACTTAAAGAAGAAATAGAAGAACGGTATCCCAGTGTTTCTGTTACCTTAACACGCACCCCAGGAGAAGTTATCCATCCTCTGCAAAATGCCAATTTTGCAAACCGGCTCCCTGCAGACCTGTATATTAATCTTTCTTGCTTTACTGACACGGGAACCAAACCAACCGTTTATTTGTACCGCTACAGCAACCAACTTGCTTTTTTACCACCACCCTCTTTGCAAACTTTTATACCGTATCACCAATCATTTTTAGTTAATGCCCATTTAAGCAGTGCATTCTCCCACCAACTAAAAAAACAGTTATCATCTAAAGAATACCAAACACTTTTTACCGTTAAAGGCGTATATGCATTCCCCTGCAAATTATTATTGGGTATTATTGCTCCTGCAATCTGCATAGAGTGTGGCATTAGTAACCAAGACCAATGGCACCATTATGTACCCGCATTGCTTACCGGCATTACTGCCCTTATTGAACCACAATTAAGACAGGGAACTTAAGTATGAACTTATCAAATACGTTCTGGCTTTCATTCTTAATGGCTCTTGCAGGCATATTTTTTTTTGCAGTAAAGAGAGAGTTTATTATTGTGCGTCTACCAGGATATCATTACAACCCACTGCATGATCCTACAGCTCCTGCCACCGAAAAAAAAATAGTGACATTATGGGTGCGATCCCGCGACACCTGGCAAACTGAACAACAAGAATTACTCTGGACTAATGACACCGCAGAAAATATGCGCTTATTGGTAACCAACTGGCTTGCCTTTGCCCAAGAAGAACACAGTATAGAAAAAAAAGTTGCCGTACAAAACTGTGCCCTTTCTACCTCTGGCCAAGAACTCTATCTTTCTTTTGATCGTAATCCCTTACCCAAAGAGCAATCAATTTTAACTAAATGGTTATTGCTAGAAGGACTATTAAAAACAATACGGGAAAACAAACTTCCTTTAGTGAGCATTCACTTCTTGGTACATAACCAACCGTTACAAGATCCCCATCTTTCATTTGATTTACCATGGCCCGTTCAGGGTTTTCTAGAATAGAATATTCTCTTGCACTCATTTACCAAGGCGTATTAGAGTGAAATAGAATCATTTTATTAACCCTTATTTTTTTTTATTTTAAGGAGACGTATATGAGCAACAACAATCTTTTACCCAAAAAGTTCAATGATCAGCAAAAAGGCATTCTACTCATTATTGTTGGTTCCATTTTATTAATGTACACATTGAACCTGTTTGCCTATAGCAATTATATTATTGCCTTTATTGGTCTGGGATTAATTGCATATGGAGTAGTACAAACAGATTTACATACCCGCATTCTACGTCTTTTTAATAAATAAATATCACCTAAATTCTCAATAAAATTAATCGGAGATGAGCGTATGATTATTTCTAATCTTATTAAAGGTATTGGCTATATTGTTGTAGGAACCATACTTCTATTATTTGCATTGGGCGTTCACCGCTTTTCACCTATAGTTACCATTCTTTCTATTGGCTTAATTCTGTACGGCGTACTTAAGACTAATTACTATCAAAAAGTAGTTGATGTAATTAACAAGAAATAATTTTTTTTAAAGAAAAGCCTCTTGAATAAGAGGCTTTTCTTTTTTAATCACCTGCCCTAAATTGCTCGCCCTCACCAGGAAGTTGCTTTTTACTATCGCCTTCTACCATCAGTGGTTGCGTGGGACGCGCAATGCGAATTTTATACTCATGCAATTTCTTTAAAATTCTAATTCTAATATCTGCTGCAATATCCCATTGATCTAATACATACATAGAACTTAAAAATCCACGTACGGTAAAGGTGTACCCATAGATACCAAAGTCATCCAGACGCACCATAGGCTTTGGATTTTTAAGTACGCTCGGGTGAGACTCGAGCGCTTCAAATAATAACTTGCGCACCTTTTCTGGATCTTCAGAATAATCTATGCGCACAAAGATATCACCAAAAGCAATAAACCCCGTGGTATAGTTCCAATTTACAATAGTCTTACTAATAATCTGAAAGTTAGGCACTACTAACGTGGTACTATTTTTGCGCCGTATTATTACTGCACGAGGAGTAATTTTACGTACCACACCAGTAATTGTTTCATCTATATTTATAAAGTCACCAATTTTAACTGGGCGTTGCACCAAAATAATAAAATAGGCCACAAAGTCACTTAATGGTTCCTTTAACACCCACCCCAAACTAAAGGATAAGGATAAAATAAGCAGCCCTACAGATCCACCCAAACCAATACTATTAAAGCCCAACAGAATGGCCATAATAATAACTAAATATTGGGAAATAGTAGTAACGGTATGTTGCACACCGGTATCTACTAATAACAGATCAAATACTTTATCAAACACAAATTTATTTAAGGCTTGTGCTGCTAAAATACCGCCAATAATAAACATTATTAACTTAAAAATTGCAGAAAGATTTATAACCGGTTCTAGCCCTTCTATAAGCGGTGTATAGAACCATTCTTTCACGGTGCCCAATGTTATTTTAGGCAAAATAGAACCGGGCAAAATAGGACCCCACAAATGGGAACCAACAATAATTCCTATAAGACCAACAATTATGAATGACGCAATAATTGCAATACCATACCATGTTTTTGCATTATAAAACCGTTCACGCACCCCTTCATCTTCTTGAGCAAACAAAATTCGGGACGTTACTCTCTTGAAGAGTCCATGCAACCAGAATAATCCAATGCACAATAGCGTAGTGTAGACTAAGGCTAACAACACATGAAGTACCAATTTACCATACCCAACATACGGATTACTCATTACAATTATGGCAATCACAAACAACAATAATAAGAAATAATACCGATCAACCCGACCTCTCAGCCAAATCCAAAAATCGCTCGTAGTAGGAATTAAATTTAAAATCTGATCTTTTGCAATTAAGAGAATTAATGAAATCTGGAAAATAATAAAGTTAAGTGCCAACAAAATAGTAGGCACTTCTGAACCATAATATCCGGAAAGTATAAATGCTGATCTAAAAAAGAAAATAATTGCAGTTGCATACAACAAGAATGAAATTACTAAGGTAAACCTTCGCTGAAAATCTGGTGCTAAAAATACATAATCATACTGTTCATTAAACTTAACAATATAATGGATAAATCTATTTATCAGATAAATAAAGAAGGGAATAGAAGCAAGATAAAAGAGTACCAGAAGATAATACTCAGTGCTCTTTTCTAACGTAAGCATTGCAAATAAAATAATCCAGATCATTATACTCACGTAATAATTACGAATAAAATGTAGTATTGCTACGCCCCACAAGAATAAAAAGCGTACAAAGCCACGGCGCTTACCACTTAAGCGCACCAATACTGCATGGAGCATACCAATAATCCAGCGCACAGCCAGCAATGCTGCAATTAAAGACAGTAGCAAAATAATAGACATTGCAAACTGCTGTGGCTGTTTAAAAATACCTACTACCGAACCCAATAAATTTTTAGGCTGTAGCTGGCCCAAGTAACCACCAACGTCATCTATAAACAACCGAATGTCTGCCAAACTATTGCGCACTGCATCCCACGCAATTGCTAGTTCTGATCGATTATACAGTGGAGATGTTTGGAACTCTTCTACAATAAATTGGATCACTTGATTAGCGCGATTATATTCTGCAATTATACCCGTGTACACACCGGTTAATTTACCTAAAATGGCTACCTGTTCCTGATTGTCTTTTTCCGCAATGCCAATCATCTGTAGACATTGGTTATATGCCATCTCATTATCTTTAAACACGGTTTCATGTTGCTCTATAATGGTACTCTTTAAGGCGCTCAACGTATCCAGAATTTTTTTGCGACTATTAAGAAGAGTGGAAACCCGTGCCAATTTGTCTTTGTACCTTGTTAGTGCAACCTGTGCTTCTGATTTGGGTTCATCATACAACTTTATTTCCCGTGCAAGCGCTTCATCCGTTGTTAATGCACGTGAGGTAATTTTGTAATAAGACTCTTTAATACGCACCTGTATTTTTTCATACATCGCTTGTGCGTCTAGCAGGGCACTCTGTGCTTCCATCATCTCTTGCTTAAGCTTAATAGTTAACAGCTCCGTATTAGCAAGGCCAACGTAACAAAGACCAACATAGGAAGTTACCGATTTTTTTGGCGTGTAGGTCCAATCATCAATATCTGCGCCCAATGGAATACTGTAATATTTACTTAACCCCTGTACTTCTTGTTCTATCTTTTTTTGCTGTACCGTAAATTGGTCAATTTCTTGCCGGTACTGTTCTTTAGTAGCAAAATATTCCCGTTGTTTTTTCTTGAGATCTTCTTGCGCTTGTATTACTGAACTTTCCGTTACCTTAATAGACCCTTTAATTTTATTCTTATGCTCTTTAAGAATATCTAACTGCGCCTTTGCAATAAAATGTTGGAACGTTAAATAGGCAATCTGTTGAGTGACAAAGCGCAACTGAATATCATCCCGTTTTTGCTTTTGCTTAAACAAGCGATCTTCTGCGTTAATAAGAGCAATTGAACGGTCGTCTGTTCTACTTTCTGAAAGAGTACCCTTTGCAGCGGCTCTTTCCTCTTGTCTTTTTTTATATGCATCTTTGGTTGCTGCAATGCTACGTTTTAAATTTTCTAATTCTGTTTTACTATTGGCCTCTTGTTCTGCAAGCTGGGTAACCCTCTTTTCTTGGTCACCTATCATTTCATGTAATTTTTGCAGATCTTCAAATGAATAAATTAAAAAATCTTGTAATTTCTCTTTGCGAAAAGCAGAAAACTCTTTGTCTTCTATAAAATTAGAAAGTGCTTTTATAAACTCACTCAATAATTTAACCAACTGTTCCCGTAACCGGGGAATATCTTTGGTAACTTGATAGGTTTCATTAAGCACGGTAGACAGTTGGGAAAGCGTATCATCTTCAGGGCGCTTACGCTGCTGCTCTTTGGTAGCCTCTAATTCATTTTTAAGTGATTCTAATAAGGAACGAAGCGACCCTGCTTCCTCTTGTTGAGTAGCTTTTATTTGGTCACGTTCTTCTTGCAAGCTTTTTAATTGCTTTAATTTTTCTTGCATTAATACGTTGGTAAATAATGATTCCGTTGCATGGGGAATTTTTTTAATTCCCATCGCTGTTTCTAACCGTTGCCGTAATTCACTTGCCTGGCCCAAATGCATGCTTACTAAAAGCAAAAAAATACTTACCCGAATAATAAAATTTTTCATAGTAACCTATTTAATGTTAAGAATTGAACAGTCTTAAACTGCAATATCTTTTGATGGTCCGCGACGCATCGCTGTAACCAATAATCTAAAAGCTGCTCGCACTCTAAATCTAATGACTGATGCTCTGCACTGTCAATAGAAAGAGCATGCAAGCGAATAGCCCTACGTTCTAGCTCGTTAGAAAGTTCAGGATATACACCAATAGTAGTAAGTAATTTAAACAGAAAAAATTTCTTAGAACTAAGCGTTTGGCAACCCAATGGTTGTTGATATAAACGTAATAACAGATCAAATACCCCAATAAAACAACTTTCTGGTGGTATAAAATAAAAACAAAGTTCCAATACATGATGAAGAAATAAAAAATCAGAATGAATAAGATCAGAGGGCACTGCAATAATATTAACCTCTTCTATATACTGCCGCCCGGAACGGTCAATACTGCTATACTCTAATAACATACCTGCACATACCGCTCCCTTAAGCATTTGGAAATCCATTCTGCCTAACTCTTTATCCAAAACAGTGATCATATACCCTTTTGCCAACTGCGAATTAAGTACAATCCCTGTGTTATGAATACGGCGATTAGTTACCATTATCTTATTCCTTAGCTATCTCAATATACTACTACTCTCTCAGAGTACCCAACTCTGATGCGTATATAAAGGACATTATTCCGCACGTTACCAAACAACCATTGCAAACTGTAATTTATATCTTATACAGTAAGAATGTACGGGAAGACAATAAAGGGAATAAAAAAGGGGTAGGGAATTTAATGAAGAAAACTAACTACTACAATTGGTATTGCAAATCATTATTAAGCTCAGTATTACTGCTTTTATTAGTACAACGTAATTTTGCTGAAACCGTTCAAAGACCGCCCAAGCTTACCGTAATCTTAGTGGTTGACCAATTACCGTATTGGCAATTTGAACGCCTATCTACCCATTTTAAACAAGGATTTAAAACCTTAAAAAATGAAGGAATTAACTATCTTAATATCTACTACCCCTATGCACGTCCAGGTACCGCAGCAGGACACACTGGTATGCAAACGGGAGTTACCCCAAAAGATCATGGCATTGTAAATAATTATTGGATTACCCCAGAAGGCACCAAAGTTCATGCATTTAGTGATCCGCGCCCGCAAGCTACAGTGTTAAATCCCAGCGCCAAAGAAAACCCAAAAACTATGGGATATTCTGCCGCCTCTGTCATGGTAAAAGGCATATCTGATCAATTTATTCAAGAAAGCAGTACGCAAATTCCTCATCACGTAGTAGCGCTCTCGTTAAAACCCCGCTCTTCTGTTGCCTGCAGCAGTGGATCAGGAAAAGCAATTTGGTTTGATACGGACAGCGGTTTATTTACCACAAGTAAAGCATATTTTGATACCATCCCTGCATGGCTTTCCAAATTTAATGCAAACCATTATTTATTGCATAAAAAAGAACTTACCTGGAACTTAGCATATCCACACAATTATTCTGCCTATACCTTTCATAATTCTAAAACATACCATCACGTTCAAAATCCCAAAGGTATGGTTAATAGCAAAATATCCATGCAAAAATTGTGCTCGTATAAACATCCTGAACACTGCCAACAACTGCTGTTGCTAACGCCGTTTGCCAATCAATTAATACTAGATTTAGCTGAGCATACCATTCGCCACTACACCAGCAAACATAAACCAGATGAATTGCTCTTATGGGTATGCATTGGTGCTACGGATAAAATTGGGCACAAATATGGACCAGATAGCAGAGAAACAATAGATATGTTGTATCATTTAGACATACAAATTGGTAATTTTATTAAAAAAGTTCAGAACTATCTGTGCCCCCAAGACGTGCTCTTTGTGCTAACTTCTGACCATGGGGCAGCACCCCTTCCTGAACTACAAAAAACACAAGGGACTACCCCTGCACATCGCACTCTTATTGCTCCCTTAATCAACAATCTCAACAAGATGCTTGCAACCTATAACCCACAATTGGCAACCTTAGTTACCAAAATTAAATTGCCATCGTTATATCTGAACAATGCAGTGTTTAACACCCTGACTACCGTAGAGCAAGAAAAAGTATTAGAAAAGATTAAAGAATTCTTATGCAAACAACCAGGTATAAAACAGGCGTGGACGGCACAAGAATTACAACGTAATAAGTACCCAGAAGAAGCAATAGAAACCATGTATAAAAATCAACTCTTTGCGGGTCGCAGTGGCCCCATACAAATTCAGATAGAACCAAACTGTTTTCTTACCGAATCTAACACAGGCATTGAACACCAATCACCCTATGAATATGACACCCATGTTCCTTTTATTATCTACCGCCCTTGCGTGTACCCTGCACAAACGATTAGCGATAAAGGATGGACTCTACAGCTGGCCAATACGCTTGCCAACATCTTACATGTTTCTAAACCCGCAACTTCTCCCTATAATGCATTACCACCCTTTGGGAATCAAAGTGCCTGTGGAGCACGAACAGCAACTCCTTAATTTGCAGTTCATAATGAGTTATACTAAAAAAAACTCTTAATCATGTTTACAATAGGACACAAATGATTAAACCGGAAATAAAAGATAAAATAGTTCGTCTTATTCTTGCATTAGTTCCCGATGCAAAAATTTACCTTTTTGGATCTCAAGCTACCGGTAAAGCAAGACCTTCTTCAGATATTGATATTGCTATTGATACAGGAAAACCACTTCCAAATGTTGTCATTGATGAAATAAAATCTGTACTTGAAGGTAGCAACATCCTCTATAAAATTGATGTTCTCGATTTTAATAAGGTAGAAAATGATATGAAAGAATCCATACTAAAAGAAAGAATAATATGGAAGAGTTAAACAAAAAGCGGCAACAACTATTAGATGCCCTCGCAACACTAGCAGATGCTATTGAAATATTAAGCACTGAAGAAAACAATAGACTATATCAAAGCTTACGCGACTCTCTAATTCATAGATTTGAATATTCTATTGATAGTTTTTGGAAATTTTTAAAATTATTCTTAGAAGAAAAATTACTAATAATTCCAAAGCTAGATTCACCTAGGCCTATAATTCGCGACGCAAAAACAGCTGGCATAATAACTGAACAAGAAGCAAATATTTTAATACAATGCATTGCTGACAGAAATCTAACTTCACACACCTATCGTGAGCAAGTCAGTATAGAAATAGCTTCACATGTATTACTCTATTACAAAACAATGAAAGAAATTGTTGATAAATTATCTGATTATAAATAACTACAATCATTAAAATTCATAAAATAAATTAATTTTTCCAAAAGATCTTATCCCAACACATCTGGCAATTAGTTAGCGAATAACAATCTTGTAATGCTCAGTAAAGAAATACCTAAATGCATAGGCAGCCAATGCAGCCCCAACAAAGGCTCCGCCAACATACATTAACAAATGTTCCCAATTTACCGGTACACCATGAACCAATCCAACTAAAGAAGCGCCCAAGGCTATAGCTGGGTTAAATAATCCTCCAGTAATCGGCGAGCCAACGCCCGCCAATGCAGGCACCGTAAAGCCAATAATAAATCCAAATAAATGGGAATTGCGGAACAGTTCTGTGGTAGTAACAACTAAAACAACAAATGCAAAAGTGAACGCCAATAATAGTTCTACAATAAACCCTTGCAAGAAAGTAACCTGAGGCGCAGGATGTGGAATGTCTATTCCACCGTAAATGTATTTAACTAATGCATACGCAGCAAAACCACCTAGCACTTGTGCAGCCATATACCATGGAGCTTCTTTCCACCCAAAACGTTCACGCAGCACAACAGCTAATGTAACTAACGGGTTATAATGCGCACCAGAAATATACCCGCCAATGTAGATCCATGCCATAAGCATTGCTGCAATGGCAAGTGCACCTGCGTGACTTGCAACCGCAAGAATTAAAAAGAATGTTCCTAAAAATTCCATAAGCAACTTCTTCATCAGAAACTCCTTGAATTAAAAAAAAATAAAAAAAGTTTTGGGATAAGATCTCTCTGGTTAAGCTAGTACAAAAAAGACAAAATAAAAACCGTGCACATGAAATAACAATTTCACCTGCACGGTATATTTATTCAATAATAACTATTTTAGAGCCCTAAATCTTCTATGAAAGCCCTATTATTAGGCTCTCTACCTAAGAAATTACGCAGTAGTTCATCCGGATCCTTACTGCCACCTTTACCAATAACCTCTTGTACATATCGTTGGCCTATCACCGGATTTAATAATCCCTGTTTTTTAATTTCATAAAAAAGATCCAATGCAAATACTCTGGACCATAAATAACCATAATATTTAGCCCCATATCCGGTTAGGTGACCAAAGTTTGCGTACATGTGGCTGTCCGTATTAAATGCTACATGAGGGCGCAAGCGGAGTTGTAAATCTTTAACTATAGTATAGGGATCTTTATCTGCTCCTGGTCCAAACAGATCCAATGCCAATAGGGAATAACCTGCCTGAATCTGAATAAATGACCCGGTATCATAATTTTTTAAAGAAATAATACGATTAACAACATCATCAGGTAATTGTTCTCCGGTTTTATAATGTTTGCTAACCTGTTTTAGTATTGCAGCATCATGTAACCACTCTTCTAACATTTGTGATGGTAACTCTACAAAGTCACGCTTTACAGAAGTTCCTGCAAACCCACCCATAGTAGTTGCACCAAATAAAGCATGCAAGGCATGACCAAACTCATGGAAAAAAGTTTTTACATCATTACGCGTTAATAGCGCAGGCTTACCAGGAACCGCTTTAGGGAAATTTGCGAGTACGGTAGATACTGCTGGTAACCCTTTACCATTGGGCAATATATGCGCAGAAATAATGCTCATATGGCATGCATGGGAATATTTATTTGGTCGGGGATGTAAATCTAAAAACAGATACCCAAGCAACGTTGATTTATCTTTGGTATACACGGTTATTAATTTAACATCCTCATGCCACATACCAGAAACCGGTACCTCTTCAAATTCAACAGACAAGAATGCGCGATAAATATCCAGAAGCCCTGCAATGGTACTTTCCATTGGGAAATATTCTGCTATAGTACGTTCATCAATATCAAAATGTTTTTTCTTATACGAAGTCTTTAAAAAGATAAAGTCCCAAGGCTTTAATTTACCATCAGGTAATAACGTAACAGACTCTGGCAACTCAGTAATCATATCGCGGAATTCTTGTGCTTCTTTTTCTGATGCCCGCTGCCATAAATCTTCTATAAATGCTCGAGCACGTTCAGGATTTTTTACCATCTGGTCAGCAAGATCTAACTCTGCAAAACTCTTAAATCCAAGAAGTTGTGCCAATTGATCGCGCACCGCAGTAATTTTTTTAATAACCACCTCATTAGCCGGGTATGCACGGTTACTAAAAGTAATTGCTAACCGTTTGCGCGTATCTTCTACCGCGCAATTTTCCATAACATTATTATACGTTGGATAATCCACACCCAATAGATAGTCACCCTCTGGCGTACGTTTTAACTGTTCTATAAACTCTTGCGTAAGTCCTTTAAGACCTTCTTTGGTAACGGTAATAGTGCTGGTATCTTCTGCAATATTACGTTCAAATTCTAATGCTAATTGTGACAACTCTTTCTTAAATTTTTTAACCAGCTCTAACTTTTCATCCGGCAAATGCAACCCACTGCGCTCAAACCCTTGAATAAGTTCTTTTAGATAATACTGTTGTTCATCAGTAAGAAATTCTTGAGCTGCCTTGTTATCCGCATACCATTTGCATACCTTATATAACGCACGGTTGGTACTTACATTATCCACCCAGAATGCTTGTATTTTTAAGGTAGCATCATGGGCCGCATTGCGTATTGCTTCTTGCGTACTGGTCATCTCTAACATTTGGAATATATTACTTTTAACCGGTAATGGTGATAAATCAACAAGGGTGTCTAATGCTTGAATAGTATTTGCAAAGGTACGCTGCTCATTGGGAATAGCTAAAATTACTTCAATATCTTTTTTTGCACGAGCAATTAATTGTTCAGTTTGCTGCATTATTTCTGCCGCAGATTGGGGTATTAACGCTTTAATATCAGCTATACCGTCCACGTACACAGTTCCATCAATTTCTTTCATTCCTTGTTTCCTTGCACACAGGCCAATACTTACCGTTAAGCTAGCCAATACGGTTAAAAAGATTATAACAAGAGATTTATTCATCTGCTCTACTCCGCAATTTTTTTTGTAGCACTCAAACAACCCAAATTAGTATAGCAGAATTTTATTTAGGGATCTGTTCAGATTACACCTATTGAGAATCACGGAGTGTAAACCATTCTTGACGCAATTTAATTGCGGTCTCAAAATCCAATTTTTCTGCAGCTGCCTGCATCATTCGCTCCAGCTCAAATAGACGGGCTTGACGTGCAGCGTCAGACATCTGTGCAGCATCTTCTGTTTTCTTTTTAGCTTTTTTAGTTGCTTTAGACGCATCTCTAATGGCTGCCTGCAAGTCAGTAATACTTTTAGTTACTTCACGCTGCACGCTTACCGGCGTAATACCATGTTCTTCATTATGTGCTTGCTGAATAGCTCGACGTCGGCTTGTTTCTTCCATTGCAGACTTCATAGATCTGGTAACTTTATCTGCATACAAAATAACTTTAGATTCTGTATTACGTGCGGCACGGCCAATAATCTGAATTAACGATCGCTTATCCCGTAAAAAACTTTCTAAATCTGCATCCATAACGGCAACCAATGCCACTTCCGGTAAATCTATACCTTCACGCAGTAAATTAACACCAACCAGTACGTCAAATATACCAAGGCGCAACTTTTGTAACAGTTCTGTGCGTTGCGGTGTTTTTAAATCACTATGCAAATAACACACCTTAATTTGTCGTTCTTGCAAATAGCGCGCTAACTCTTCTGCCAATTTTTTAGTCATTACCATTACTAAAGAACGATATCCCTTTTTAGTGGTTGCATTAATCTCTGCAATAAGATCATCCATTTGCCCTTTGCGAGGGTGCACTTCTATCACCGGATCCAATAATCCTGTTGGTCTGATTACTTGCTCTACTACTTGGTCGGCATGAGCAAGTTCATACGGCCCCGGTGTTGCAGAAACAAAAATAACATCGTTAAAATAATCTTCTATTTCTTCAAACTTAAGCGGACGGTTATCATAAGCAGAAGGCAATCTAAAACCAAAATCTATTAAGGCTGCCTTACGTGCTTTATCACCCGCATACATGCCCCGTAATTGGGGTAATGCAATATGGGATTCATCTATAATAAGTAAAAAATCATTAGGAAAATAATCAAACAAACAGAACGGTCGCTCGCCACTTTTACGCCCATCAAAATGCACTGAATAGTTTTCTATGCTCGGGCAATATCCCATTTCCTGTAACAGTTCAACGTCATGGGTAACACGACGCATTAACCGTTCTTTATATAATTCTTTTTGCATAGTAGGAGCATAGTCATGCAGTTCTGACAAAATACTTTTAATAGCGCGAGCCTTTGCTTCTTCTGTAGTCACAAAATGTTTTGCGGGGAATACACGAGTATTATCTAAGGTCATAAGTACATTATTATTCTGTTTATGCACCCATTGCAAACTTTCTATAGTATTGCCAAACAGCTCTATGCGTAATTTTTCTTTTTGATACGGCAAATTAACTTCTATGGTATTACCAAGCACTTGAAATGTACCAGAACTTTTTTCTACTTCATTACGATCATATTGAATAAAGATAAGTTGACGCACTAAATCTGCACGTGAAATTTCTTGGCCAACATGCAATGGTAATGCAAGATCGCGATAATCACTAGGATTACCCAAAGAATAAATAGCAGAAACAGATGCAATAACAATAACGTCATTACGATTAACAATAGACGCAGCTGCTTCTACCCGTAACCGTTCTATTTCACTATTAACTTTAGTTTCTTTGGGAATATAAATATCTTGTGCCGGCAAATAAGATTCCGGTTGATAATAGTCATAATAACTTACAAAATAGCAAACTTTATTTTCGGGGAAAAAGAGAGAAAACTCTTCATATAATTGTGCTGCCAATGTTTTATTGGGTGCTAATACCAAAACTGGCTTATCTTGTGCAGCAATTACTTGTGCCATAGTAAAGGTTTTACCAGATCCCGTAACCCCTAACAACGCAGATTTTCCCGGGCGACCAGCAATAAGTTTTTTTATTGCCTCTGGCTGTCCACCAGCTGGATTAAAAGGTAAATGCAGCTTAAATTTTGCCATTTGATACCCCACTCAACGTTAAATAGATTATTTCTTTGCAGCTCGTGCTGGTTGCACACGCAGGGCAGCTTTGGCTGCTACCGCCGCAAAGGTAAGGTCCTTAGTAACCGGAGTACTAGCAATAGATGGCAAATTCTTTACTACCGGAGGAACCATTAATTCTTGTTCTTCTTTTGATGAGCCAGATACTTTTTTTGTTGTAGTACCGTAAGGCGTACAGTTTTTTTCTAAATCATTACAAAATTCTACCACCCTTTTGTACAACTGCTCATCTCCAGGATAATATGAATCCACATTATATTCACGATTACTTTGCTTTGCCAAATTTCCCGTAGAAACCACTACCAAATGTTTTACATTAGCAGCTTCACGGTACCGTGCTAACAATTTAGTATGTTGCAGCTTAGGAAACTTATTAAAAATTTTTGCTGAATGATCATGATTGTAAATAAAAACTTTGACCCCAGCAGTATGTAATCTGTCTAACAAATCAGTATGCTTAATGGCAGATGAATCCAAAAACAATCTAATTACTCCATCAATTTTTTTCTGGGACGCGTTATTTGCAACCGCTTCCAAGGCAGCTGTAATATCCTGGGTATCATAAGTCATAGAGGTAATATCTAACCGATCTTCGGGTTGCAACTCTTCTAACATTTTTTTTATACGGCATGCTTTAGACTCATTAAGATTTTTAGTGAAAGAATTATATACCGTTTTCTTTTTTGGCGTAAATTTTACCGAAGATGCATTTTCTTTATCTTGAACGGTACTATTAAATAAAGCTTGCTGATCATTATATTGGGCAACAAAATCATCTATATCATTGCTTTTAATCATTGCTTCATGATGTCCCCAAGAGATATTACTAAAATTATAAGATCCCGCAAAACTACATACCGTAGTAGCTCCCTTATTCTTTTGAATATCTTTTGGATCTTGATGAGAAATTAAACAGCGTTTTGCGTGCAAATCTGGCTTTATACTTACCTTAGCCTTTGCATCCGTCAACTGTTTAATAGTCGACGACTTGGTTCCGCGACCAACGCTCGCATTAACGGTAACATTTCTTTTAGAGGCAGCTACTAATGCTTTAATAATCTGAGGATTGGTAAGATAAGGATTATCTATACCCACATAGCCATGAGCAGGTACTGCATTAATTTCTGTAATGATCTGCTTGGTAATATAAATATCTTTACTCAATAATAACTCTACGGAAAGAGCAGAGCTTTGTTGTGTGGCTTTAGCCTTAGTTAGTTTTGGTTCACAAGGATAGCTAAAGGTAGTAAATAACACCAGAAACAGCGCAAAACAACGAAAATAAGGAACATTTATCCTGACCATAATTACCCCTAAAAAAGATTACATTTTGATTAACTTGCCCTATTATAGATATAAATTTACCAATAATATTCAATTTGTCAAGATTAAATAGCCCTTTTTTGGGGTAAATTGAGGGTAATTAGGTAAATAATATCTTAATGCTCCGGTACCCTACCCCCAAGGCATAGCCTAGTAAAAATTGTGCTTAACAAAATAATGGTTCAATACTTGCAGAAAAAAGTGTATTTCTAAGTATAGGTTATTACCAAACCTAAGGATGAATAATACTCTCTAAAAAAAGGACCCAATTATGAAAATCTTTTTAGACACTGCAGATATTGCAGCAATAAGACCGTGGGTACAAACCGGAATAGTAGATGGCATAACCACCAATCCAACCCTGCTCAGCAAAACCCAGGCAGACCCTAAAAAAACTATTCTAGAAATTTGTTCGCTGCTGCCTAATGGGGACATTAGTGTAGAAGTAACAGCAGAAGAACCACAAGCCGTTTATAAACAAGCACAACAGATTGCCGCATTACATAAACAAGTAGTAGTCAAAATTCCCTGTCACCTTTCTTATTATCCCATAATTAAACAATTAGTAGCAGAAAACGTACGCATTAACGTTACGCTGGTGTTTACGGTAATTCAAGCACTTATGATGAACAAGCTGGGGGTAACTTATATTTCTCCATTTATAGGCAGATGGGATGACATAGACGTAGATGGCATTGCCCTGCTGCAAGAAATGTGTGATCTACGTGACCAATATGGATTTGAAACAGAAGTTCTAGCAGCCTCTATACGGAGCGTACGGCAACTGCATGACGCTATTATGGCCGGAGCAGATGTTGCAACCGTACCGGTAGCAATATTAGAAAAAGCAGTTAACCATCCCTTGACCAATCAAGGCATGGAGCTTTTTGCACAAGATTGGAAAAAAGTAAACAGTACCCAATTCCCTTAATGAGTGAATAAACCAATGTCTATTAAAAAAGTACTCACTATTATATTCCTTATGCTTTCTGGGCACACGCATGCAATGGAGCTTGTAGAACAAGAAGTCAATCTGGGACCTACCATGCCAAAAGTTGTAGAGATAATGACATTGCTCTACAAAACAACAAAGACCAGTCAAGTCCCTACCGACTATGTTACCAGCAACTATATCTTTACTGAGTTACAACAAGATCCCAAATCCTACGCAAACTTTATTATAAAAAACAAACCATCTAAGGAATTGTTAGCTCGTTTTTTTGATCATCGACAAAATGCAATTACTAAACTACCAGATGACCTTCATAATAAACTTGTTTCTGATAGCCGCAGTAGTATAGTATGTGCCTTAAGCAGTTCTGTAGTTGCTTGCTTAATAATGATCTATTACTTATGGGAATGCCATTCATAAAGGAATGCAATGAAGATAGTAATGATAATTATGCTCTGCGTCCTACATTACGAATATGGAAACACAATGTCACTTGCGTTTGTTAATGAACTATACAAGCCGGAACCAAAACTGGTTTCTGTATCCCAATGGCTTACACTCAACATGCCGGTTTCAGAAACAAACTATAAAACTCTTATGGACCATGCGACCACGATAGCCCATAGTCCAAACCAGTTAGAATCTGAAGATGTTGTCACCAAACTATTTGCCTTGCAAGAGCAACAGTATCATGCCCAATTTGATGGCCTCTTTAAAAAAAATATCTGGACAGTACGGGGATCTAACGCATGCGCATTCATAGCAATTAGCATAAGCGTGCTACTTGGTGGTTTAGGTTTACAGTGTGGATTAAGCTAGCTACAGAAAAAAGTAATTCTATACTAACACACGCACTCTGATCTGCGAGAAAGTACTCACAGACAGCGTGCTCAATTAAGGAGATTTTTTATGGCAAGTTCTGCAATTCTTATTCTAGCAGTTATTGGCTTAGCGCTCTCTCTGTATGCCTATTATCTTGAATATAAACTACAGGATAATAGTAATTATGCCGCAGCTTGTGACCTTAATGACCGCATGTCCTGCACCAAAGTTATTAAAAGTCCCTATTCCAAAACATTCGGTATTTCTAACTCTATTCTGGGCTTGGGATATTACTCTGCAATAATAGGGTTAGTACTTACCCATCAACTCCATCTGCTGGGCTATTTGGTAATTGGAGGTCTGGTAGCAAGTGGTTATTTAGCCTATATTTTATATTTTAAAATTAAAACCATATGCGTAGTATGCACCAGCATATACATAGTAAATATTCTTCTATTCCTATTTGTTATCTCCCATTCATAATCATTAAAAAAAGGACAAACTATGTTTAATTGGATTAATCACTATAGCCCCTATTTATGCCAAGTGGGATTCGCACTTGTTCGTATTGCCGTTGGTGCCATTTTTGTGCGTCACGGGGCTGCAAAGGTATTAGGCGGCCCTGCAACCTGGCAATGGCTTGGTCAGCAGATGAATGTTTTTGGTATTACTTTTTTACCTATCTTTTGGGGGCTCTGTTCAACCGCAGCAGAATTACTGGGTGGCATTGCACTTATTATTGGATTTGGAACTCGCATAGCCGCTCTTTTTATTGCATTTAATATGGTAGTTGCACTGTTAATGCATATTCAAAAAGGTGACTCCATTGACGTTACAGAGTACCCGCTCTTACTGTTAATCTGCGCAGTGGCATTCGTAATTGCAGGTGCAGGAAAATTTGCACTAGATGCCTGGCTCCGTTAAAAAGTTACGCGAAGAGTGTAAACTTTGCTATAGTAGCTACTATGAATAATATCCTTTTTGCAGCACAAGCGGTCTGCGCAGTTTCTTTACCGTTCCAAAAACTGTTACTTGCATACAGCCCTCCCCTCTTTTTGGCCGGCTTTCGCATGATCTTAGCTGGACTAATCTCTTTAGCATACGCGCTGTGGTGCAACCCAAACGTATTACGTATTTCTACTGATCAATGGCGCTGCTACGCTTCTGGTATCATAAGTGGGGGATACATTAAATATGTGCTTAAAATGTGGGCCGTTAGCCAAGTGCCTGTGGCCCGCGTTGCATTATTATGCAGCTTTTCCCCGTTTGCTACTGCAGCCTTTTCATATACCAACATTAAAGAACGGTTAACCCTACCCCAACTACTCGGCATGTTTATTGGTTGTTTGGGTGTTGTTATAGTATTGTGCAAGCCGTCAGAACTTCCCCAACACTGGATGATCTGGTTGCCCTGCTCCATTGCTGATCTTGCCATTATTGGGGCAGTACTTGCACACTGCCACGGCATGATGGTTACCCGAACCGCAATTAAACAGTTTGAACATACCCCCAGTGTGGTTACCGGAATTCGTATGTTGGGCGGCGGTATACTGGTTATGACTACTGCAGTGTTACTTGAAGGGTTTAATCCGGTTACTCAGTGGCTACCTTTTTTACTTGGGGTTACAGCACTTGTTTTAGTAAGTAATATCTTAGGGCACTGGCTCTATTTAATTGCATATCGTTATTATTCGCCAACCTTTATTTCTCTTTCTGATGGGCTAAGTCCCCTCTTAGTAGCCGCATATGGCTGGCTTTTGTTAGGTGAACCAATTACCCTGCGCTATTGCTTTGCAGCACTAGTGGTCATAGCTGGCTTAGGGTTATTCAATTATCATGAACGGGTTATTGTAGGAAGTCGGCGGCTTAAAGAAATGGTGCCGCTGTATCTTAAGTCTTATTTTTATTAAAAAACTACAGCTTAATGATAAAATAGTTCTATGCGTATCCTTTTTGTCACTAATAATTACACCCCCTATTCCGGTGGTGTAGTCAGCTCAATACAATCAACAGTGCAGCAGTTGCAAAACTCTGGCCACCAAGTCCGCATTGTAACCTTAGATTTTTTAGGTACTGCTCATAAAGATCCAGAATATGTACTGCGCATTCCCAGTATTGCCCGTTTTAAGCATAAACAAAACCATTTTGCCATTCCCTGGCGCATGCGCAGTTTTTTAAAAAAAGTATGCACAGAATTTAAGCCAGATATAGTACATGTTCATCATCCTTTTTTATTGGGTCCCTGCGCAGTACGGGTTGCACGTTTATATAACATTCCCGTTGTGTTTACCTATCACACAATCTATGAAACCTATGCCCACTATGTACCATTGCCACCAACGCTCACACAAGGCATTATTAAACAGCGCGCAATAGCCTTTTGCAATACGGTAGATGCAATTATTGCCCCCAGCACCGCAATTGCACAAGATATTGCCACTGCCGGTGTACATACTCCCATTACCGTTATTCCCAGTGGCCTTCGCCCATTTTTTTTAAGTACACCGTATACCCCAAAAAAAACTAACGGGTATTTTTCATTACTTACAGTTGGTAGATTTACCCCAGAAAAAAATATAGAACTGGCGCTAGACCTGTTTGCCCAATTGCCCCACGATGGTCACTATAAACTTACACTGGTGGGCTATGGCCCCTTAGAGCAACTGCTGCGTGCCAAAGTTAAGACGCTTGGCTTGTCCCCAGAACTAGTTACCTTTGTGATTAAACCAACGCCAGAACAATTGGTGCAATTGTACAACCACGCAGATCTTTTTTTGTTTACTTCTACTACAGACACCCAGGGCCTGGTCCTTGCAGAAAGCATGTCCCAAGGTACACCCGTGGTAGCTATTGACGGACCAGGGCAACAGGGAATAATAAAAGATGGGGAAAATGGTTTTATAGCGCACAATCTTGCTGAGCTAAAAACAGCCGTAGTTCAGATTACTCAATCTCCAGAATTGCATGCTCAATTACAACACGGCGCCTGGCTCACCGCCCGGGAATATGATACAAAAGAATGCGTACAGAAACTGTTGACTGTATATAATAAATTATTAGTTAAATAAAGCACACATTAATCCCAATCTCACACGATCTCACATAATCTCACATTGGTCCTTTGTGGGACTTTTACCCTAAGATCTTGACAATCTCACATAATCTCACATAATCTCACATAGTCAGGAATGGGGTCTTATTAACCAAAAAAAGAGAAAAATAACTATGGAATGGCTAGATTATAGAGTGAATGCTCGTCTTAATAAGGTAAATGCATCTGACATAGAAACAATCTATGCTCTTATAGCAGAGATTGACGCAGTAAAGAATAGTTGGTATTTGTCAGAAAAATTATCACCACGAACTATAGAACGCTTAACCCAGTCCGTTATTATTACCTCTACGGGTGCATCAAATAGAATAGAAGGTAACAAACTAACTGACCAAGAAGTAGAAGATCTTTATAAAAATATGAACGTTAAAAAATTTAAAGATCATGATGAGCAAGAGGTTGTTGGTTATCTCCAGATACTAGAATACATTTTTAGTCATTACGCAGACCTACCTATTACCGAATTTAACATACTCTCTATTCATAGGGATATGCTTACCTATACCCAAAAAGACTTACACCATAGAGGATCGTACAAATCCGGATCTAACCGCGTAGAGGCAAGAGACCAAAGCGGTAACCTTGTAGGCATTATTTTTGAACCAACTCCTCCTTATTTGGTAAAAAAAGAAATGCAAGAACTTATTTATTGGTTTGACTGGGCAATTACCAATACCGCAAAACATCCATTATTACTTATTGCTAACTTTATTTTTGAATTTTTAGCTATTCATCCTTTTCAAGATGGAAATGGCAGAACAAGCCGTTTGCTTACTAATTTAATGCTGTTGCGCCAGGGATATCAATTTACTCGCGTGGTTTCTCATGAAAAAATTATAGAAATTCATAAAGTAGATTATTATTTGGCACTTAATAAAGTACAAACTACCTGGAAAACAGATGCAGAAAATATAACACCCTGGCTTATTTTTTTTCTGCAGGTAGTAAAAACCCAAGCACGCCAGGCATTTACCATTTTAGAAAGTAACTCTATAGAACACCTTCTTTCCCCAAAACAGTTAGCCCTTTGGGAATGGGCATTACAACATACCCCGGGAGAATTCACCAGAAAAGATGCAATTAATGCATTGGGATTTCCAGAACGTACCATAGAAGCAAGTATAAAAAAATTACTTGAATTAAAAAGATTACAGCGTTTAGGTGAGGGAATGGCAACACGTTACAAAGTAATAAAATAATAAATTTATAAAAAAGGGCCACTGTTCATCTAGTAGCCCTTCTTAATCTAAAAAATTATAGCTCTTTATTCCTTAAACTAATTATTAATGGAATGTCTTGGTAAGTATGAGATCTAATCTACTATTCATGCTTACGTATAAATCCTGCAAGCATACCAATGTTTGATAAATATTATTTGGATTAGCTATTGGTTCATTATAATTTGCAGATACGTTTTGCACAGTACTTGGAATACCATTGCCATCTAATGCTTGAGTGAATGGAGTGGTAACAAATTGATAATTTGCAACTGAGTTGTTGTATGACAAATTGTTCATGATTGCATTTTGAATATTAGAACCACTAATTCCCACTCCGTACGCCTGTGTGGCACTTCCCGCATTATTACACCACACAATGTTGTCTTTGATTACGTTATTAGATGGGAAACTTAAGGCACTAAATAATTGTAACGGAGTAGCAGATTGATTGCCTTCAGCAATATAGCTTCCATCAGGTGACCAAGCTAAACATTGGGGACTAGAACTGGTTGCAAAGACAGCGATTTGTGTAGGAGATGAAATATTAGTTGTATTATAAACAAATATTTCATTGGCATTATAACTTGTAGTTGCTAGATATTTATTATTTGGCGACCAACTAACAGCTGTCAAACCCTGATTTACGTTAATCGTTGCAACTAAAAGTGGTGATGCGGGGTTTACTGCATTAATAATGGCTATAGTTCCTGCATATCCAGGTCCCCCAAAAGTAGCAACGGCTACATATTCTCCATTGGGAGACCACCTGCCATCGAACGCACCGCCACCACTAGCGCTTGCAATGCTAAATGTTGAGACGATCGCCGCTGGGCTAACACTAAAAAATGATATACTTGTTGGGCTTGAAACGCCATTATTAGTACCAAAAAAATACTGACTGTTTGGAGACCAACTTACTGTTGATATTCCAGCTGCACCAGAAGCGATTGTAGCAATAATTGATGGTGATGTTGGATTACTTACGTTAATTATAGTGACGTTACTGCTTCCACTATTAGCAGCTGCAATATATTGATTATTAGGCGACCATGCAACACTTTGTGTGCCCGTTTGATTGAGCTTTAATGTAGTTACAATTTGCGGCACCGCAGGATTAACTACATTAATAATAGTCACACTGCCTGCATTTGCCACATTATTATCATAATTTGCAGTAGCAAGATATAAGCCATCAGGTGACCAGGTTACGCCATATGGTGATGGTGAGGTTGCAGCTGGCAAGGATATTGTTGCAATGACAGATGATGCAGATGCTGGGTTACTTATGCTGATAATAGATACGGTATTATTATTTTGGTTTGCAGTTGCAAAATATTGCCCATTGGGGGACCATGCTATAACTTGAGGCTCACCAGACATGGTAATGCTTGTTAATGCAGTAGTCGAGTTACTTAGTAATACCGTTTCTGGCAAGTAAATGCCGTAGGTTGATGGAGCAAGAACAACAGATCCTGAAGTGGTACTTGGAGCCCAATTATTACCACTTTCACAACCAATTATCTTTGTGCAATTTTCGCTGCTGGTTAATGCGAATCCTGCAACTACAACGTTAACACTGGTTGAGTTAGTGGTAGTACCTTCTGCAATACAGGTTTCAAAAATATTTCCCGTACCATTTTTAGAAACAAAACCAAAACTGCTGCCTTTTGCTCCACCACCGTTGAAGGTAGAAGTAATTCCTGTAGTTAATGCAATAGTATTAATTACCACGCTAGAACTACTGCTGACAAAACTTACACCCGCATTTTGGTTGCTGAATAAATTGCAGCTGTCTATTACTACTTTGTAAGAATTATCTGCTTCTATGCCAGTAGTATTGTAGGAGCAATCACAATTTTGAATAGTAACATGGTGCGCACTTTGCACATTAATACCATGCAATGATTGGCGTGCAACAATATTTTGCACGTTAATGCCAAAACAACCACTATTAATTAAAACACCATCTCCCGTTTCTGTACTAATAATGCCATTTTTAATGGTAATCCATTGTTTGTTCGCTGCTACTTGAACTCCATTAGTGTCATTTTGAATACGATAGCCATTTAAATCTAAGACCACGTCATTGCTATTAATAACAATCTGACCAGTGATAGCATTACCTAAGCAATAGCTACCGGCAGCAGTAATAGTAGTTGCAGCGGTAACAGTAATAGCATAGCAGGCAGACAATGGAGCAATATTGTCTAGTATGCTAGAAATGTAGAGTGCATTGGTCGCAGCAGTTGTTATGTCACTTATGTTAGAAGTCATAGTCATTATACTTGATAAAATACTGGTATTTGTCTTATTTACAATGTCCGCAGATAAGGTAACCATACTATTAATTTGTGCAATAGTAGCTGATGAGGTCAGAATTGTTTCTACTTGTTGTGCATCAGTTAGTGGATCACTTTGATTAGCGATTGCGGTGTTGCTTGCAAAATAGACGTTCTGTAGTGAACTTGGAGTACCATCAGAAGTGCCATTAAAGGTATTTGGAATAAATTGATATGGCATTACACAGTTGTATGCAAGATTATTCGTGATAAAGTTTGCGATACTGGATCCACTAATACCTACACCACGTGGGCAGAGTGGCATAGCGGCATTCATGCAATAGGTAGTATTGTTGGTAATTACGTTGTTACTTGGGAAGGTAAGCGCAGATTGTACCAGTATTTCATTATTATTTGCCGGTACATTACCACCTACCGCTATTAATCTACCATCTGGTGCCCATGAAATACCATTAATTGTTGCAGAATAGCTGGAACTACTAACTAATGGTCCAACAATAGCGGGAGTAGTGCGATTAAATTGATAAATGCGTTCAGTAAATCCACCGGTTCCTGCAGTTCCACCAATTGCAAAATAGCTATAATTATTTGCCCAACTTACACTATTTACTATTGCTGTTGCTCCATGATTTGCAGTTGCTAATGCGCTACCATTAAGGGTATTAGTTGACTTGGTAAATCCATATATACCTACCGTCGCAGAGCCATTGTTTGCGCCACCAACTAACAAATAACAATCATCATTGCCTTCATTTGCCCAGGCGATTGTATTAAGTGTTGCTCCCCAACTTGCATTACTTGGTGTTGATAGTGTTGGAGTAGGACTAGAAGTGAATGGATAAACGCGATGGGTAATTAAGCTACTTGGATTACCCGCAATAGCCAGATATGCCTTTAATGAGCTGTCATTTGACCACGCAACAGAATTAACGGTTGCTCCATGATTAGCAGCAGTTGCAGGCGTTAGTTGATACAGACATTCATTAAAGCTATAGATAGAAACAGAAAACGTTGATGGTGAGAATGAGCCATTGGTAACCACGTTGCTACCAACTGCTAAGAATAATGAGTCAATAGTCCAACTAACACTGTTTACAACGGCTCCTGCACCTAAATCTGCATGTGCCACTTCTTGGAGACTGTTTACATATGGGTCAAATCTATATACACGATGCGTAGCAGGGAAAGAGTTGCAAGAATTAGTACTCGTTGCACGAACCCCACCAATAGCTATAAATTGTTGGTCAAGCGTCCAGGCAACAGAATTTACCGTGCCCCCATGATCTGAGGTAGCTACTAAATTAAGTACATTATTAATGGTGTCATACTGGAATACTTGTAAAGTAACGTAAGGATTTGCGGTAGTTCCATTGCCAGCACGTGGGCCAACCGCTGCTAAAAATCTGCCATCAGGAGACCAAGCAACCGCTTGTACAGCAGTGCTGGTAGTTGCGAATGCCAGTAGGTCAGGTTCGCCGGTTGAAAAGAGAGTTTGTGTTACTGTGCTCAAGCTGCTTAAAGTTGGTACTAAATAAATACCGTATGGTATAGCGTTACTGAGCGAGCTGATGAAATTGCTACTAAAATTAGAATTAATGACTTTGCTGCAAGATTCTGTTCCGGTGAATACTAATCCTGCTGCGTAAATGCCATCATGTATGTCAGGAGTCAGAGTACCCTGTGCACTTATAGTATCAAACACGTTGCCAGAACCATTTTGAGAAATAAATCCATATGTGCTACCACTCGTTGCATTAGCTCCGGTGCTGAATGCTTTTGAATTTCTTATTAAGTTATTAGTGCTAGAAACAAACGAATATCCAGCACGCGTTACTTGGTTTACGGTGCAATTTTCTATGCATATACCAGAACAATTAGTGAACTCTGAACCTGTCGTTGTATTGGTCATGTCACATCGCTGAATTAAGCAACTGCTGCTATTTAATAATTGAATTCCCCATAGTGCACTGTCAGCGGAGCAATTTATTATTTTAATATTAGAAACAGCATTACCGGTAAACCCAGCGGTAGTGGTATTACGCGCTTGAACATCACTTACGGTAACTGCAGCTGCTCCCGGATTAATACTGACCCCAGTAGCACCAGTAACGTAACCGTTTAATACCCTTATGCGACTGTTACCATTAATAGTTAAAGCAGTGGCCCCAACATTAGTAACGGTATAATTGTTAAGATTTAGTTCAACATCATTGGCAGCAATAGTGATATTGCCAGTAATATTATTACATAAGCTGTATAATCCAGGAGTATTAATGGTAGTTGCAGTGGAAATTAATGAAGTAGGACAACTTAAAAGAATATTATTAATGGATATAACATCAGTATAAAGCTGATTTATGCTACTTTCAATAATGGAAGTATCGTTAACAATAGTAGTTGACAAGACTAGTGCTATATCAATTTCGCTTGTGAGTTTTAGATTCTCAATAATGTTACTCGTGGTACTGTTTATCAGATTGAAAATAGATTGCTCAATAAGGCTTTGGGGAATAAATATTTGTTCTGCAACAGATACAGTTGCCTTGGTAACTTGATCGGCAGTTATTAAGTAGCTTAAAATTGAACTATTTAAATTAGCAATAGTATCAACAATACTGCTTGCCGTGCAAAAATTGTTTAACGCATCATTTGCCTCCCCTACAGCTTGGCATAAGCACTGTTCATTAGTTGGCGCAAAACATTCTTGATATACTGGGCCATCACAGGGGCCAGCGAAAACTTGGGTAAACGCAATTATGCTACCAAGAACAAATGGTTTTAGTTTTGATTTTATTAGGAACCGTTCATATCCTTCGACAAACTCAGGACGAACGGTTTTTATAATATTTAATTTTTTCATAAGGTTTACCTATTTTTTTGTTTTTATATCCTTGTTTTATTACATACCCATTTATGAAATAAGGGGAGCTGCCGACGCGGCTCTTTGATGGAGCAATCTACATTAATACTATATGCAATCGCTTTGCAGCCGTTCGTCCTGAGCTTGTCGAAGGATATGAACGGCGAACAAATCAGCTTTTTCAATGAATTTTTCATACATTCATTACCCCGAATTTTTATCATTCTTTTTTGACCCTAATCCATGTCAGCATCAGCTTATCTTTTTACCACTTGGCAATATTCAAAAAGCTAAGTATTATCGGCAAATAACAAAAAGTTTCAAATTTTAAACCTGATCTCCAACCTGTCCTCCGAAGTTGTTTTACGTAGGAGGAAGCTTGCGACAAGATCAGATCATGGGAATGCAGATCTGTAGAGGTAATTAACTTTATTTTGCATTGCCGTAGCAATTGTTTGGATATTATCTACCAATAAATTTGCATTTTCTGGTTTTACTAATGGTTGTTGGCTAATTAAAGAATTGTTTTGCAACGGGCTTGGTACGGAATTGCCAAACAATTGTTCAGTAAATACGTTAGTGACAAATGCAGTATTAATAGGGTTATTATAGGTTAAATTATTTATGATCAAGTTATTAATGCTAGAACCACTAATACCATATCCACCAGAAGTTACTTGCCCTAAGCTAGTTGCGCCGGTGGCACTATTGCATGCAAGGGTATTGTTTTTAATAATATTCTCTGTTGGGAAGCTTAAAACTTTAAAAATTTGTGCCGTATTTGTGCCATTAGTTGCTACAAATTCTCCATCAGGTCCCCATGCCAGGGTTTGTGAACCCGCAACTGATTGTGTTCCAAGAGAAGTTAATGGAAACATATTCGTTGAAGCAAAACTATAAATAGTAAGAGCATTACTTGACGAAATAACTGCTAAATATTTATCATTTGGGGCCCAGGAAACAGCATTTGCGGCAACGGCTTGGCTACCAAACGGTGTCAATAATCCTGTTGTTTGGTTTATTTGATATATCAAAGGAGTTAGAGTGTTTGTTGCTACAGCAAGAAAATTGCCATCATAAGACCATGAAAGATTTGCCACATTCTGACTGATTGATACAGATAATGATTGGATTTTACTCAAGACAGATGCACTCGACGCAGATGGGTTAAATGCCAACTGGTAAAGGAATATAGTATTAGTTACAACAGTTACATAATTGCCTGAAGGATTCCATGCAAGAGAAAATACTGTACCAGTACCAAGACTGGTCAGTCCTATTTGAGTAAGTGCATTTCCCGTAGATTGTAAATAGTTAAGAGCAAAGGTTCTTATATTTGAGCCACTATCGCCTGCTACTAAATAGTTATTGTTTGGTGACCATGCGATTGCAGTAATACCAAAACCCGTACCGCTAATGGTAAGGGTACCAACTTGGCTTATAACGGTAGGACTAAATTCATTAACAGTAAATATTCTAATATTAGATGCAGTAAAGCCTGAATTGGTTTCTGATGTCGCAATAAAATTACCATTCGGTGACCATGCTACGTCAGTAAATCCATTACCAGTTGTAGTAAACGTAGTAGCTTGACTAAGCATCATAGTGCTTGGGTTAAAGCTAAAGATGCGTAAAGTGCCGGAA
This sequence comes from uncultured bacterium, assembly GCA_963698045.1. Lineage (GTDB taxonomy): Bacteria > Babelota > Babeliae > Babelales > Vermiphilaceae > MFD01716-c1. The sequence goes on from OY969115.1 coordinate 537,165, forward strand.
CTATATGTATTATTATTATTATCCACCGTTGCCAAGAATTTATTATCTGGTGACCAAGATACCGCAACTGGTATTGGTGTATCACTTACCGTAGTAAAAGTGGATATGCTAGTAAATTGATCCTGTAATAAAATGCCATACGGCAGTACGGTTAGATTTGGATAAAAATTATCGCAACTCTTGCTATCAATTATTTTACTGCACATTTCACTACCTAATAATGCAAAACCGGCAACAATGTTAGATGGGTTCGTTGATGCACTCGTGTTACCAGTTGCAATACAACGTTCAAAGATATTCCCCATGCCATTTGAACTTGCAAATCCATACCCATTGCTAGTAGAAGAGCCGCCATTACCCACTGCTTTGCAATCTAAGAATACATTTGTGCCACTGCTTACTAAATTAAAGCCAGCAAATCCATTACCAATAGCATAGCAATTGCTTATTATTACCTTATTAGAAGATTCTATTTCTAACCCCGTTGCATTAAGTGACAAGTCACAATTTTTAATGACACAACTCTCTGTATTTTGCAGCAATATGCCATTATTGGTTGCTAATTCCACGTTAACGTTAGTGATCTTTGTTGCAGAAGTCCCCGCAGAAACTACAATGCCGCTACTGTTTGCATTGCTAATTGTGCCATTTTTTATTGTCGCAAGTTTTACGCCAGGATTAATGGTAATACCGGTATTAGTGAGTACATAGCCATTTAAATCTAGTGAAACTGCATCAGCAGTAATTACTATTGGTCCAGAACCATTTGCAGACAAACAATAAATCCCTGAAGTTGAAAGCGTAATTGGTGCGGTAATTGGGGTTGAAAAACAGCTAATAGTAGAAGTCAAAAAGAGATCAATAACACTTATTGCTGACCCCATTTGGCTTTCTGCAGTATTAAATTGTGTTTCTAATTGTTGTAGTTGATAATCAAGTATTGAGTTATTAGTAATAAGCGTTGTAAATAAACTGGTATTGGTAAGTAATTGATCAGCCTGCGAATCTGCAATGCACATATTGGCATAAATGGTATCTATTTGGGTTTGCAGCAGTTGAACTTGGGTTTGAATTGCATTGGTATAAGGAACAATATTGACCGGATAGTTCACTGCTTGCCCACCAGGTTGTGAAATGTTTTGTAATGGTGATGGCAAGTAGTTAAAGAGTTCATTATAAATACCCGGTTGGGTTACAAATTGATAGTTCATAAGATTATTGTAAGAGGTATTGCTTACAATTAAGTTTGCAATGTTAGAGCCGCTTATTCCTGCTCCAAAATATTGGGTGGTTCCAGTGGCAATTAAATTGCAGTAGGTTACGTTGTTTTCGATAACGTTGTTGGTTGGGAATTGTAAGGCATTAAAGGTTTGTAGGTGTCCAGGGCTTGCATTATTCACCATGACAATATATTGTCCGTCAGGAGACCAGTTTACTGAATTGCCTAGAAATGATGTTGTTACTGATGTATTCGGTGCAGGTGCAGTAGGATTTGTAGCATTAAATGTTTGCAATGAGTTGAAGGGGCGCAGAAAATTTACGACTGCGATATATTGTCCATTTGGTGACCAACTTACTGAAACGGGTCCACTTCCAGAACTATTCCCTGTTGATATCGGAGTGTTTGCTATAGGAGAAGCAGGATTAGTAGCATTGAATGTTTGTAATGTGCCATCAATAGCATTTACTACAGCAATATATTGTCCATTAGGCGACCAATTTACCGCCTGAGGTGAGCTTCCGGAACCTGTGCCAGTTGATATTGAAGCAATTTGAACTGGTAATGCTGGGTTGGAAGCGTTAAATATGAGCATTGTGCCAATATCATAATTTATGACTGCAATATATTGTCCATTCGGTGACCAATCTAAGCCCTGCGGGCCACTTCCAACGCCTGTTGATATTGGATTATATGCTACAGGAACAGCTGGATTGGAAGCATTAAATATTTGCAATGTATTATCACTAGCACCAGCGTTTACTAATGCAATATATTGCCCATTCGGTGACCACCTTACTGCAAAGGGTTTACTTCCAGAACCACTGCCAGTTGATACCGGTGTATTTGCAACGGGAGAAGTTGGGTTTGTAACATTAAACGTCTGCAACGTACCCACACCATAATTTACAACTGCAATGTATTGTCCATTAGGTGACCAGCTTAAATCATTGGGTTGAACTGCAGAGCCACCACCATTTGTTGCTACCGCAGAATATGCAACAGGAGTTATTGGATTGGAAGCATTGAATATTTGGAGTGTACCATCAGCAGTATTTACTATTGCAATGTATTGCTGATTAGGTGACCATCTTACTTGAGAGGAAACATTGCCCGTTGTTACAATAGAATTTGGGGTAGGTTGCCCATTGTTTATTTGACTGCTTTGCAAGAAAATCCCGTAGGGAGTTGGTGCTAGTATGGTTGTTGTATTAACGATTGTATATGGCGCAGTTGCATTGCAGCCTTCACAGCCTACAATCTTAGTACACATTTCAGAACCAGTTAAAGCAAAACCTGCAACAACAGAGTTAACATTGGTGGTCAATGTTGTGGTTCCATCTGCGATACAACTATCAAAAATATTTGCTACACCATTGGTAGAAATAAACCCATAACTGCTGCCCGTAGAGCCAGCACCATTTATATTCGCAGTACAGTTTCTAAAGTAATTGGTGCCACTGGTTACTAAACTAAATCCAGTAATGGTATTGCGAGACGCGTCACAGGTGTTCATCGCAATGTCAAAACAGCTGGTAAGTTGTACACCGGTTGCACACAAAGCAAAATCACACAGTTCAAATTGACTGTTGACTGTATTTGCGAGTTGTAATCCAATACCACTCGACGCATTACGAATTGAGCTATTATTAAAGCGAAGCTTGTTGATAGGACTAGCGGTGGTCCCTGCACCACTAATGCCGGCGCTAGTGCAATTAAGAATTTGTAAATAGGTAAGTTCAAGGTCCGTTACGCCGCTGCCGATTTTCAGTCCCGTCACGGCTGAGTTTAAAGATCCGTTGGTAATGCTAATTTTTTGTAGATTGGGATTAATAGTTATTACCGTTGCAGATGGGTTAGTAATTGTGTTGCCATTCAAATTAAGCGCAACATTACTGCTTGCAATAGTAATAGATCCCGTGAAAGGAACTGCAACACAATAGTCGCCCGGTGTACTAATGGTGTATGTGCTGCTAATAGAAGTTACCGTACATGTCAAAATAGGCTCAAGTAGGCTATTAAGATTAATTAAGATACTGTCTATATTTTCTACTATGCTTAAATTATAATTGGTAATATTTGTTGAAGTATTTGTATTAGTTTGAACTTGTTTGATCAAGCTATTATTCAATTTTGTATCAACATTTAAGACATTCGTGACAACTTCTAAAATGGAAAGGTTACTTACAATAAGATTTGCATTTGTTTGTAACAAATCAAGCAAACTACTTATAGTAATAGAAGTTGTCAAGATGATTGCAGATTCTTCTAGGATAGATTCTGAACCTGGAATAATAGTATCTAATGTACTATCAATATGTAATGTTTTGGCCAATATCTCTGCAATAGTTGCTTCTAACTCATTAATTTGTCGTTGCACAGAAGCCCCAATTGCACTGGGTACCAGTATTTGCTCCCATAAAAATCCAGTAGAAAAATTACTTACTGCGCAATTATCAGCAAGACAAAGTGCACTATTTAATGTAAGGATCGCTGCCGCTATCTTGCCAAGTATCTGCCGTTTGTTCATACCTATCCCTTTTTTAATCAACTATTTATATCATTTTTGTTATTAATGCAGCTATTTGAGAAGTCATGATAACTGTTGTATTTTCTATAGCTAAAATATTTAGTCCAATGTTATCGGGATTTAAAAGCGCGGTATTTGCAGCAATTGCTGGGTTTTCTAGCGGTGACGGTATGCTTTCAAATAATTGGCTAAAGGTGTTTACTACAAAGATAAAAGAAAACGGATTACTGTAAGACATGTTATTTATAATCAGGTTAAGTACGCCAGAACCACTTATGCCCACTCCAGCAGGGAATGTTGAGCTGCCATTAGTATTGCAGAACATAGTGTTGTTTTGGATTAGATTATTTTGTGGAAAACTGAGTGCACTATACAGCAAGAGATCAGTAGAACTTCCCGGAATCAATTGTCCCCCAACTGCTATGGTTGACCCATCTGGTGACCAGTTTACTGCATTTACTGCGTTGTTATTACCGGGATTATTACTAGTAACTTGCGCAAGTGCATTATTACTTTGGGGATTAAAACTAAACACTCTAAAATCTTGGTTAAACATGCCACCTACTGCTAAGTATTGTTCATTGCCAGACCAGCTCACATGATTGACCGCATCCGTTGTTGAACCCGTTCCGCAATAGCTTGCACCAATCAACGTTAATGCAGATGATTGGAATGCATATACTGCAAGGTTATGACTTACAATAGTGGAAGAAACAGTTACTGGTACAACGTTGGCTCCTACTGCAATATAATTGCCATCTGGTGACCAGCGCACTGCTTTTGCAGATTCAGAAGCACTGCCAGTTCCCGGATCTACTGAAGTGACGCGCGTAAGTATTGGTGTAGCTGCAGCATTAAATGAATATACATGCACCCTATCCGTTGGTCCGGTACCACTCGTTGCACCGCCCACCGCAATAAAGTTGCCATTTGGTGACCAATCAATGGAGTAAATGGTAGAGGTACTTACAATATCTGTGGTGGTTACGCCCAGATCAGTCAATACTGCAATTGGGGTAACCGTAGAAGTAGAAATGGTAGAAAATGAATATATTTTCAATGGACTAGTAACACCAGTGAAAGAGCCACCAACGGCTAAGTATTGGTTATTTGGTGACCAGCGTACAGCATAGCATTCGTTTGAGGTAGTAGTGTTAGTAGACACAGAGGTTAGTAACGTGAGCGGCGCAGATGGACTACAAATGTCATATGAATATACCTGTAGATCTACCGTATTACTTACGTGCTTAGTTCCAACTGCAATGTATTTACCATTCGGCGACCAATGCAGCGCAAGCACTTGATCATTTACATTACCAGTTCCGGTGGCAATAAATTCTATTGGGTTTAAGGTAATAGTATTGCTAGGATCAAACGCATAGAGCGCAAGATCTTTAGTACCAGATTCTGGGTATAGTCCACCAACTACCATAAAGCGATTATCGGGAGACCAGCTTATCGCATTTACTATGTCATTACTGTTTCCAGCGCCAGGATTTGCACCCGTGTAAGTAGTGAGCATACTGTTGGTAATTTGCAATGTAGATCCTAATAAAATACCATACGGCACGCCAGATTCTACTAATGTTTGGTTGGTGGTAAATGGTGATCCCGTAGTTCCGGTAAAGGTATGACTTACGGTTGCAGTTATACTTGGTACGCCATTATTACTGCTGGTGCTGTCAACAATGCGGCTGCAATTTTCTGTACCCAGTAAGGCAAAACCCGCAGCGGCAGTTAACCATGCAGTTGTTCCGGTGAGAGTATTTTCTGCAATGTTACGTTCAAAAATATTACCGCTACCATTATTGGATACAAATCCAAAGCCATTAGTAGAAGAACTAAAACCATTGCCCAATGCTTTGCTGTCGCCAATATAGTTTTTAGAGCTGTTGATTAAACTAAAGCCCGCTTGTATGTTGCTAACGGCGGTACAGTTGGTAACAATTATTGCAGTACTGGTTGTGCTTATTTCTAAACCGGTAGTATTGCTTACAAAGTCACATTGATCAATTATAACGTTAGTTGCATTAGAAACGTTTATGCCACGAATACTGTTTTGTGCAGTAATGTGGCGAATGGTAATTTGTTCGTCTCCACTATTAATTTTTAGGCCATCATTGTTAGGTGCAATTACGCGACCATTGGCAATACTAATGCGATTATTATTCCCTGCAACGTTGAGCGCATTCCCAGCATTGTTGGTAATAGTATGATTATTAAGATCCAGCGTTACGTTGCTGCTGTTAATACTAATACTACCAGAGATATCATTTGCCAAGCAGTAGATGCCCGCACTAGAGATAGTGGTTGAAGCCGTAATACTTAATGAAGCACATTGATACGGTATGCTCAAAAAGTTTGCTCTTACAAAGTCAGTCTGGCTTGCTAAGATAACCAGTTGGCTGTCAATAATGGAAATATCATTATTTACAGCATTGACTGTAGTATCAATAGCACTAAAAGGAACAGTATTAATTTCTTGAATTTGGTTGTTAATTAAATTAAATTTACCCAATTCTGCATTAATAAAGTCTACCTGCTGCTGTAGATTGAATGTTGCAGGAATAGGTGCGCCACATGCAACAGAAATATTTTGTAATTGAGTAGGTATCCAATCAAAATTGGTGTTAAAGATCGCAGGGGTGGTTACAAATTGATAGTTCGCACTGTTGTTGCAATAGGACGTATTATTAACAATTAAGTTTGCAATATTAGACCCACTAATACCCACACCATTAGGTTGAGCTGAATCACCGCCATTGTTACACCAAACTATGTTGTCTTTAATGATGTTGTTCGACGGGAATTGCAGAGTGCTATAAATTGAAGCAAAAGTATTGCTGGAATTGGCAACTGCAATATATTGACCGTCTGGTGACCACGTTGCTGAGTTAAATTGAGAATTTGATCCACCAGTATTTAAATTGGTAACTACTTGCGTTGGTATTGGTGGATAGCTAATGTCAAAAAGCACACCTGATGAAACTCCGGTGTTAATAAGATTGCCGTCAATGAAAACATATCGACTATTAGGTGACCACGCTACTGCAACAGTAGTAGATGCCAAGTTGATACCGGAATTAAATGAATTGAGCAGAAATGGTGCATAGGGATTGGTAATATTATACAAAAAGAACTGCTGTGCACCACCTATTATATTCAGAACTGCAAGAAATTCACCATTCGGCGACCAGCTTAATGAGACTGGATTAAAGAGAAATCCTCCACCAGTATTTGTATACACCACTGCGGGAGATGCGGGGTTTATAAAAGAAAGAACATAGAAGGCTGCTACGCCACCAACCGCAAGATATTGGCCATTTGGCGACCAAGATACTGAATAAGGTGCCGTAGAAATTTCTATATTAGCCACAGTAGGCGATGATGGAGTACTAACATAAATAACAGAAACACTGTTGCTTCCATTATTTGCAACTGCTATGTATTGACCATTAGGTGACCATGCCAATGCATAAGGATTTGTTATTTCAACAGTAGGAGTTGCAATGTTTATGGGTGAATAGGGATTGGTAACATCATAAAGAGAAACGTTGTTACTTCCATAGTTTGCAACCGCAAGGTATTGGCCATTAGGCGACCATGCAACTGCATAGGGAACTGAGCCAGTAATTGACGATGCAATAACAACAGGTGAAAGCGGGTTGTTAACAGTAATAAGAGAAATGTTATCTGCTGTGTAATTTACCAAGGCAAGATATTGGCCGTTTGGTGACCATGCTACTGCATTAGGGTTTATCAAATTTAAAGTAGCACTAGTTGAGGGGAAGTATGCATTCGAAACATTAATAATTGAAACAGTACTATCACCTTGATTGGTAACTGCAATATAGTTATTGCCCGATACCGTAAATGAAGTAACGGACGAAGGACTCATTCCCGTACTTGTTGATCCCAAAAAAGTAGGGTTGTCTTCAAATTGAGCCATAAAAATAGCAACGGTATTACTGCCCTGATTGGTAATTGCGAAAAAGGGGCCATTACCAAAAACTGTCACAGCAGAAGGACTCGTGCCCTGCGTACTTTCGAAGCCTTCGTAATTAGGAATGGAAGGATCACTAACATCAAAAATAGTAACATAACCAGCATAACTATTACCACAGGTAACTGCAATATTGTTGGATATTCCAAGAATATACGGAATTACAGAAGAAGGGCTTAGACCCTCGGAACTAGTTGTTGAAGCAAGTGTAGGAGATGCTGGCGTAGAAACATTAATAATAGAAAAGGTATTATCGCCTTGATTGGTGACTGCGATATAGGTATTGCCAGATACCATAAATGAAGTAACGGACGAAGGACTTGTTCCGGTACTTGTTGATCCAACAGTCGTCGGTGATGCTGGCGTAGAAACATTAATAATAGAAACAGTATTGCTGCCTTGATTGGTGACTGCGATGTAGGTGTTTCCCGATACCGTAAATGAGGTTACAGCCGAAGGACTTGTTCCTGTAGTTGTTGATCCAACAGTTGTCGGTAATACTGGATTGGTAACATTAATAATAGAAACGGTATTGCTGCCTTTATTGGTGACTGCGATGTAGGTGTTTCCCGATACCGTAAATGAGGTTACAGCCGAAGGACTTGTTCCTGTAGTTGTTGATCCAACAGTTGTTGGTGATGCTGGATTAGAAACATTAATAATAGAAACGGTATTACTGCCTTGATTGGTAACAGCAATATAGGTGTTTCCTGATACAGAAAATGAAGTTACTGATGAGGGTGCTAGAGAAGCAACTGTGACTGGAGTGGCTGGATTAGAAATTGGTGTTGAATTATTATTTAATGAAAGAGAGCTTTGTAATAAAATGCCATAAGGTATTGGTCCTACCGCAACTGTTCCTAACACTCCTCCTACGGCAGGTGCAAGTTGATACGGTGCAAATGCATTCGCACTTTCACAGCCTAAGATTTTTGAGCAATTTTCTGTACCCGCTAGAGCAAAGCCTGCAAGGTTTAGATTATAGGCGGTAGAAGTAATGGTTGTACCATCTGCGATACAATTTTCAAATATATTTCCTGAACCATTGGTTGATATAAAACCATAAGAGTTACTGTTGCTACCACTACCATTGCCAAATGCTTTACAGCCATTAATTACACTATTGGTGGTAGAAACTAAGCTAAAGCCAGCATTAGTATTTGCAGAAGCACTAGCATTATTAATGGTAATTTTTTGCGAGTTTTGAACAATAACACCATTAGTATTTTCAGAATAATCACCACCTTGAATTATAATATTACTGGTTTCAAGTAACTCCACGCCAACCTTACAACCTTGGGCCCTACATTGAGTAATAAATGAATCAAATTTATTAATTTCTAACAATACATTACCACCAAATTGAATTCCAACATTCAAGAAATTAAAAAGTTCCAGATAGCTTAGATTAATCGCTGAACAATTTTCCAAGATACCCACACCGGTATCTACATTCACTCCATTTATTATTTTACCATTAGTTATTTCAACATTAGAAAGATTAGTGTTTATCTGTATGGCAGAATCCGATGGATTCAATAAACCAGTTAATGTATGGCCATTTAAATTTAAAGTAACATTGCTAGAATTTATAGTAATAAATCCCGTCATGTCATTAGCCAAACAATAGCTACCTGGTACGCTAATAGTCGTAGTGGAGAAAATAGGTATTGGTGGACAGCCAGTAATAGTGAGCACATTACCGTCGAGAATACTTAATTCCTTACTAATATCCTCAAGAAAACTAATAATAAGATTATTTTCATTTATAATTGTTGTTAATTCAGGGATTAATTGCTCAGCAATACTGGTGGTATTGTTGGTTGTATTACTAATACTTTCATTAACACTTAATATATAAGAAGATTCACTCAACATTAGAGTGCTGGTTTGTAGTAAGCTGGCAGATTGTATAGTGTCTTGGATAAGAATAGGTAAAATTGAATTTAGATTATTTAAAATGGCAATATCTAAGACATTCAGTTCCTCAATATCACTAAAAATGTCTGGTAAATTTGCAATCACTTGATCAGTAAGACTTTCTATACTAATGAGCTGATTATTAATTGATTGTTCACTGGCAAGTACACTACAAATAACATCAGAAACAAAACTTCTGCAGCAGAGTGCATTAAGTGAAGGTGAGTAAATACTCACCAATAAGCTAATTGCTGTGATCGCGCGAAATGGTAATAAACGCTTCATTATGATCCTTTTAATCTGGCTTAATTAATTTCACCAGATGTATAAGAATATTCGATAAATTATTGATCTTCTTTTAATTTCAAATTTTTCTCAGTTTAATTTATTCTTCAAATCCATTTTCCTACGCATTTCAATAACGCGACAATGTAATTCCTGACTCTCTTATTATTTTTCCCAATCTTATGAATAACCCTAAGGCAACAAGAAGCTTAGTGCACGATCAATCAATGAAGATAGAGTTATAGCTTCCTGCTGTAAAATAGGTATTTCATTATAAATATTTATAGGTCTATTTACGGGAGTTGCAGCAGATAGGGCAATATTTTGTAACGGTGACGGAATATTGGTTCCATACAATAATTGACTAAATACGTTAGGTATAAATGCATAGTTTAATGCGTTATTGTACGCGATATTATTAACTATTAGATTAGCAATGCTAGATCCACTTATACCAATTCCAAAAGATTGCGCAGCAGTTCCTGCATTATTGCAATATATAGTATTATTCTTAATTACGTTCTTACTTGGAAACAGTAATGCGTTAAATATCGATACCGTGCTATTACCACTATTTGCAACTGCAATATATTGTCCATCTGGTGACCATTTAACATCCATTGGTATATGCAATATTACAGCGGTAATCACAAGCTGAACGGGAGCAGTTGGATTAGTAACAGAAAAAATGCGCATAGTTTGACCAGCTTGAGCAACCGTGACAATGTAATTGCCATCTGGTGACCAATTAAGTGCTCTACCACCAGCAGCGGTAGTAGAAAGAGAAAATGGTGCTGCAAGATTTGTAACATTAAAAATTTGTAGAGTTGTAGTGGTGTTATTAACAACCGCTATATACTGACCATTTGGCGACCATTGTATTGAATATGGGGCTGTTCCTGCGCCTGTAGAAGTAGTGGAACTTAAAGATGGGGTGCTTGGATTGGTAACATTATAAATCTGGAAATTATTATTACTAGTATTTGCTACCGCAAGATATAGGCCAACCGGTGACCATGCAAGAGCTTCTGGACTTGACCCACCGCTTAGAGCTATTGTAGATACAATCGTTGCCGCGGCTGGGTATGCTACACTTATGATAGAAACGGTATTGCTCGTATTATTAGCTACCGCAATATATTGATTATTTGCAGACCATGCAACAAAAAGAGGATTAGTTCCCACTGGTATAGTTGATAAAACAGTTGGCGCCGCCGTATTGGCTACGTTAATAATAGAAACAGTATTGCTACCAGAATTGGCAACTGCAAGATAGGTGCCATTAGGAGACCAACTTAATGAGTTTGGAGTACTTCCCACTGATATTGTAGAAACTGTTGAAGGTGAAGATGGATTAGCTAGCACATTAATAATAGAAACAGTGTTATTTCCTTCGTTGGCGGTTGCAATATAGATACCATCTGGTGACCAACTGACTGAATAAGGCGAAGAACCAGTTGCAGGATTTGAAATTGCAGTGGATGAGTTACTTAACAATAAAGTACTTGGTAATAATACGCCATAAGGTGTTGGAGCTAATACGTTTGTTCCTGTGTTCACAATTGATGATGTAAAAGGAGCCACAGAATTACATGACTCACAGTTAACAATTTCACTGCACATTTCACTGCCCGTTAATGCAAAACCAGCAACTACTGAACTAGAATTAGTGGTAGTTGTTGAAAGGCCATCTGATATGCAGCCAGTAAAAATATTGCTGTTACCATTGTTAGAAACAAAACCATAGCTATTACCCGTAGACGATAATCCATTAACCAACGCTTTACAATTGCGGATTACGTTAGTTGCACTACTAATTAAGCTAAAGCCGGTTACATTATTGTCTGTAGCTTGGCACGTATCTAATGTTATATTGTTGCAGCTGCTCATTTCAAAGCCCGTGCTATTGGCGCTCATGTCACAACGTAAGATATTGGCATAGCTGGTACCCAGCAAATGTATGCCGCGAACACCATTGCGAGCGGTAACGTCGGTAATATTTACTTGTGATGTGCCACTGTTTACTACAATACCATCACCAGAATCGCCTTCCACACGACCATTTAAAATATTTACATGGGTAAGTCCTGAATTAACTACAATTGCATTACCGGTAGCATTAATTACTTGGTGACCATCAAGATCTAATGTTACATTGCTTACTGCTATGGTAATGCTACCCGTAACATTATTTGCTAAGCAATAAACACCAGCGATAGAAATAGTGAATGTGGAAGTGTTGGTAAGAGCGATTTCCATACATTGGATCTGTGCAAGCTGCGGATACTCTACTAGCAAGTTCTCAAGTAAACTTTGTTTAGTGATCAGTGAATCTGCAAGGCTTTTAGTAGTTGCCAAATTAACGTTATATATCAAATTAATTGCCGCGTCTAATGTGTTCATGTTGTTGTACACCGTATTTATATTATCTACAATTGCCAACATGCAATCCATTTCCTGATTAAGTTGCGGTGGATTAACTATGGCTTCTTGTGCTTTGATCGCAATGTTTTGTAATTCCGTTGGAACCGTACCAAAGGCTTGGGTGAATATATTGGTTACAAATTGGTAATTGGTCAAATTATTATAAGAAGAGTTATTAATAATTAAGTTAGCAAGACTAGAGCCACTAAGTCCTACTGCATTGAGCGAGCTTGCACTATTGCCGCTATTGCAATATACAATATTATTTTTGATAACGTTAAAGGATGGGAAGGTGAGAGCATATAATAATGCCAAGCTGTTAGAAGTACCAATAGTTCCAACTGCAGCAAGATATTGTCCATCAGGAGACCAGGAAAGACCGGGAATGTATCTATCAGATTGACTTAAATCAATCCCACTTATGTGATTTAACACCTGCGCTACTTGCGGATTAAAACTAAAAATTTGTACGTCTTGCGTAAAATTTCCACCAGCCGCTATGTATTGTTGATTGCCAGACCACTGTAACGCAAATACTAAATCATTATGGGAATTATTGCCTACTCCAGTGGATCCAATTTGCAATAACGGAGTAGCGTTTTGTGGTTGGAATGAATATATATTTATGTTTGGTTCAAACGTAGTTGTAATAACTAACGTAACGGTACTCATCAGAGAAAACGTTAGTGCAAATCCCCAACTACCACTACCTGTGCTTGTCATTGATGGAATTGATCCATACACAGTAGCAGGAGTACCGTCAGTAGAAACAGCGTATAAACTCCAGGTGCCTGTTGGATCAAAACCTATCAGTGAAGAAAACGATGTAGTATAAGGAGCATTTGGTGCAGGTGATACAAAATTATAGTTTCCTGGATTGCAATCTGTTGGCAAATAATTTGGTGAGAATGTATTAAAGTTGGTAGAAATAATTTGGCCAGTACAGGTCAATAATTGAGCTGAGACCATAGAGCTAAAAGCAATATCAACAGCTGAAGTAGCAAAACTATCACCAGCTTGGTTCATTAAAAGAAGTTTTTCACCATGAGGAGAGACCAACAAGAATTCTAGGCTAGCAGGCTCGCTGGTAGTTAAACCTAACAGCACTACAATTATATCACTAATAGCTACTTGTGCGCCTGGTCTTGGAACAAAAATAGTAGAAGGATAAGGCAAAGCAGCACCAGCTCCGGTTACGGTGATTGCATTGTCATTAAAATAGATTATTTGGGTAACGGTAACAATGGTTTCTAAAACAGTTGTAGTGGTAAGAAATGCTCCCGCACTACCACCAGAGACTATATAATTGCCATCAGGCGACCATTTAGCGGCAGTTACTGGGATAATAGAAGAAGAGGCAACGGGGGTAAGTGCATTGGTACTATTTTGTGGATTGAACGAATATATATGCAAACCACCCGTATACGCAGTAATGGTCTCTGAATTGCTATAAGGAAATACTTGGGCAATCCCCAGGGCCAAATAGTTGCCATTTGGTGACCAATCTACTGAAGTACACATTATGGCTGTGGAAGTAGAAACCATACTTCCCGTTGCAGAAAAAGTTAAATCAGTAGTGCTGGCAGGAATTTGAGTTAGCTGATTGGTGAGCGCATTAAAAGAGTACAGTTGGATAACACTCGTAATTATGCCATTAGTGGTAAAAGGGCAAGCTAGGGCCAGATATTGTCCATTGGGCGACCAACTTACCACTGCTGGGAGTGCACCAAGAACAGAATTGGATATAGAAGTATCTATATTGCTAAAGCTTAGGTTGGTAACCAGGCTTAACGGTGCGGAAGTTCTATAGGTATTGAAAGAGTAGACCTGTACCAATAATTGGGAAATAGCTGTTAGTAGACTTGCAGCTGCCATATATTGACCATTTGGATTCCAATTAAGGGAAGAAGTATATCCTAACCCACCACTTGGAACTACGGTTGTACCAAGTTGTATAATATTAGCAACGCTGGGGTTAAAATTATAAAGAATAATTTCAGGTCTAAAGAATCCATATCCATTTGTACCACCAACTACCAAAGCAGTATTGTCTGGCGACCAAGCTGAGCAATAAAATTCATTTTGCAAAATTTGACTAAAATTAATTTGATTTAGTGTTGGGGTTGACTGCAAGGTTGCATTAGCATAGATGCCATAGGCACTGCCAGAATTAACTACTAATTGTTGTGAGGTTACGGTTGAGCCGCTCGTTGTAGTAAATGCATAGGTTACCAATGAGGTTATAGAAGGAACAAAGTTATTTGCGCTTTCGCAATTAAGAATTTTACTGCAGTTTTCTGTACCGAGTAGTGCAAATCCGCCAGCTGCAACGGTATAGCTGGTAGTAGTAGTGGTTGTTCCTTCTGCCAAGCATGCATCAAAAATATTGCAACACCCATTATTAGAAACAAAACCAAACGCATTGCCAGTAGATCCTGCACCGGTATTAATTGCTCTGCAGTTTACAAAAGTATTAGTGCCACTGGTAACTAGGCTAAAACCATTTATGGTATTATTAACTGCAATGCAATTTTGTGCATTAATTTGACTAGAATTGGTGTATAATACCCCGGTACCATTGCTTACCATTTCGCAGGCGTTTAATTGGCCAATCAAAGTGTTGTTCAAACTAAAACCAATAGGACAATTATCCGCAATGCAACGGTTAAATTGTATGTCTTGAGGTGACACACCAGGAGTTAAGCCGGTACTTGTGGTTAAAAATCCTACAGTTCCAGCACTAGTAGCCTCTATATCACTTATTACTATATTTGTTGCACCACTGTCTATTTGAATACCTGCGTTAGAAACGGGACCTACGGATCCAGGACCAACAATGGTAACATTTTGTACGGAACTATTTACTTCTATACCATTAAAACCATTATAAACACGATGCCCATTCATAGATATTTGCACATTACTGGTGCCAACTGTAATTTGGCCGGCAATATCACTTGACAGACAATAAATACCGGCAGAAGAAATTAGGGTTGGTTGTGAAATTAGTATTGCAGTGCAAGGCTCTAAAATTTCTACAAACGTAAAGATGCTATTTGCTTCTGGCAACAAGACACTTAATATGCTGCTTTGTGTACTTAATTGAGGGATAATGCTTTGTTGAAGTGGAATAACACTATTAATGGCAATATCGCTGATGCTCAAGCTATTAGCAATAAGACCTTCTATAGTTTGACTTAATAGTAATTGAGAAAGTACCGAATTTTCTACCAATAAGACTAAATCAAGTAAACTAAGATTTATTTGCGCTTGATTTAGAATGGCAGTTGCAAGATCTAATTGGCTTTGGGCTAAGTTTAAGATTTGTTCTTCGGCTATTTCTTCTAGCAGACTAGCAGAAGCATTATCTATGACGTCTACTGTGGTTGCAAGTTCACATATTTCATTATTTATGACATCACTGAGCGAAATTATTTCTTCTACAAAGTTAGAGTCAATAGCATTTTGAGTACAGATATCATCTTGACAGCTTTGCAATGCGGTAATCTGCTGCTCTAAATTGGCAACTACACTTTGAGTAACACAGGTTATTTGCAAAATCTGTTCTACTATGGTTTCTATGCAACAGATTTTTTGACCAATAGTAGTACGTGGAGTTTGGCAATTGTCACTGGTACATGCACGAGTTATATCCCAAATGCCCCATCCAGAAAATAAGGGAACGGGAAGATCTGCAGTATCATCCATTGCTTTAATTGATGACGAAAAACTGACAACAAATAATAGGGAACAAATGAAAAAAAGAGATGTTGCACGTGGCAAAAGAGTATTAATAAGAAAGGCAGGACGCTTCACCGTGTCTCCTTTTTTGAGAACAAATTTATCATCATTACTTAGATTCAACATATATCAGTTTACAAGGATGTCAAATTGTTTTTTTGTAAACGAGAACTAGGTAAGTTTTTTATTTTTTAATAAGATACGGAATGAACTTTTTTTATTTTTATAGTTCGCGGTATAGGGGAGGTTTGCTTTTATGTTTTATGTTTTTAATTTCTTATGTACACAATATACTTTTTTTAATTTCAAAATTTCTTCTTGCACCTCCCGTGCAGGGGTTAGGGTATTATGAAACACCCTAACAACCCCCATTTAAGGGATAAACCCCCTTAAAAATCCCCATACGCTTTGGTTGCTAAAGGCCACCCCAATTTTTTCCTATTCTTTATACAAAACCTTCATAAATTCCGGTTTTGTGATTTAAGAATTAAAAAAATCAATCTGGTTATTCTTTATTCTCGACGTAGGGTTTTGGCGGAGTCGAAAAAAACGTGTTGTCCAGTTCGCTAGCAAGCATGGTAAAAATAGTGTGGCGTGCACTCGCCTTTACATTTATTCACTCTTCCGTGCATCCTGAGCTTGTCGAAGGACGCAAGCTGCGTGAAAAATGACGGCTCACTTCCAATCAAAGCTAGGCCGGTTTATACATTTTTTATGTTTGATCCTGCTACCTTTTAGTAGACATAAGAAACACAGCTGATAATATGAAAAAAGCGTCTAATTTAAAGGATAAAATATGCATGCTAAAGTTACAAAAACTATAAGAAAATATGATAAGCAGTTTAAAATGGATGTAGTTAATCTCTATTTGAATGGAAAAGACAGGAATGAAATTCTGAGAGATTTAGAGATACCGCATTCGACTTTGTCTGGTTGGGTACGTCAATTTCAAAAAAATGGAGAAAAAAGCTTCCCTGGGTCAGGAAAGATTAGCTCCGAAAATGAAGAAACATACAAATTAAAAAAGCAACTTGAGGACGTAAAACTTGAGCGTGATATCTTAAAAAAAGCTTTGGCCATCTTTTCAAAACAACAACTATGATTTTTCAATTCATGCACAAATATTCAAATCACTTTCCGGTGGAAAAGATGGCAGAAGTATTTAAAGTTTCTCGTTCTGGATATTATAAAAACATAAAAAATAAACAATCTGTTCGAAAAAAGAAAAACCAAGAATTGGTAATTAAAATCAAAGCAATTCATTCAAAAAGCAAACAAATTTATGGAAGTCCTCGGATTCATAGAACGCTTAAAAAACAAGGTGAATTTGTATCAAGAAAGCATGTAGCAAAATTAATGAAACAGAATCAAATACAATCAAAGATTAGGAAAAAATGGAAGGCTATGTCTTCTTCTGCTAAGAATGAACTAAATATCGCTCCCAATTTAATTAATCAAAATTTTTCAGTTGATAAACCAAATAAGATTTGGCTGCTTGATATAACTTACATTACAACCGACGAAGGCTGGTTATATTTATCAACTATTCTTGATTTATATTCAAGAAGAATTGTTGGATTAAGCATGGATAAATCGATAACAACAGGCTTGGTCGTCAATTCCTTAAATCAAGCGATTACTCATAGACAGCCAGATCCAGGTCTGATCCTGCTACCTTTTAGTAGACATAAGAAACACAGCTGATAATATGAAAAAAGCGTCTAATTTAAAGGATAAAATATGCATGCTAAAGTTACAAAAACTATAAGAAAATATGATAAGCAGTTTAAAATGGATGTAGTTAATCTCTATTTGAATGGAAAAGACAGGAATGAAATTCTGAGAGATTTAGAGATACCGCATTCGACTTTGTCTGGTTGGGTACGTCAATTTCAAAAAAATGGAGAAAAAAGCTTCCCTGGGTCAGGAAAGATTAGCTCCGAAAATGAAGAAACATACAAATTAAAAAAGCAACTTGAGGACGTAAAACTTGAGCGTGATATCTTAAAAAAAGCTTTGGCCATCTTTTCAAAACAACAACTATGATTTTTCAATTCATGCACAAATATTCAAATCACTTTCCGGTGGAAAAGATGGCAGAAGTATTTAAAGTTTCTCGTTCTGGATATTATAAAAACATAAAAAATAAACAATCTGTTCGAAAAAAGAAAAACCAAGAATTGGTAATTAAAATCAAAGCAATTCATTCAAAAAGCAAACAAATTTATGGAAGTCCTCGGATTCATAGAACGCTTAAAAAACAAGGTGAATTTGTATCAAGAAAGCATGTAGCAAAATTAATGAAACAGAATCAAATACAATCAAAGATTAGGAAAAAATGGAAGGCTATGTCTTCTTCTGCTAAGAATGAACTAAATATCGCTCCCAATTTAATTAATCAAAATTTTTCAGTTGATAAACCAAATAAGATTTGGCTGCTTGATATAACTTACATTACAACCGACGAAGGCTGGTTATATTTATCAACTATTCTTGATTTATATTCAAGAAGAATTGTTGGATTAAGCATGGATAAATCGATAACAACAGGCTTGGTCGTCAATTCCTTAAATCAAGCGATTACTCATAGACAGCCAGATCCAGGTCTTATTTTGCATTCAGATAGAGGCTGTCAATACACAAGCTTTGAATATAAAAAAATTGCTGAAGCTAATAATTTTGTAATAAGTATGAGTAGAAAAGGAAATTGCTATGACAATGCCGCGATGGAAACCTTCTTTCATGCGTTAAAAACAGAGCATGTATTCTTTCATAAATATAAAACAAGGCAAGAAGCTAAGCAGAGTATTTTTGAATATATTGAGATTTTCTACAATCGCCAAAGAATGCATTCGTCAATCAATTATCTATCACCTGTTGAATTTGAAAAAAAGGAGATAGTAAGTGAAGCTGGCCCTACCGGCCAAGAGGTTGTAGACTCTGTTAGTTTTGTGTAAAAAAAGGTTGCAAGATCAGTCTTATTTTGCATTCAGATAGAGGCTGTCAATACACAAGCTTTGAATATAAAAAAATTGCTGAAGCTAATAATTTTGTAATAAGTATGAGTAGAAAAGGAAATTGCTATGACAATGCCGCGATGGAAACCTTCTTTCATGCGTTAAAAACAGAGCATGTATTCTTTCATAAATATAAAACAAGGCAAGAAGCTAAGCAGAGTATTTTTGAATATATTGAGATTTTCTACAATCGCCAAAGAATGCATTCGTCAATCAATTATCTATCACCTGTTGAATTTGAAAAAAAGGAGATAGTAAGTGAAGCTGGCCCTACCGGCCAAGAGGTTGTAGACTCTGTTAGTTTTGTGTAAAAAAAGGTTGCAAGATCACCATACTTGCGGCGAACTGGATACCACGTTTCGTGGGTAGACTGAGCTGCAAGGATAGGTAAAACATAAGGGGCGCCACTTAGGCGCGGGTTCTAAGCGTATGGGATCCAAAGGAACTGTTGGTGTGTTGGATTTATAAGGGGTTGCACAAGCAATCCCTTATATGCCGCACGCATAGTGCATAAAAAAATATTGAAATTAAAAAAAAGTTTATTGTGTTAATTAAATATAAAAAAAAAGGAAAAAATTAAAAATAACCCTTTACACCTACAACCTTTTCAACTTCTTAATAGCCGCTGCAAGCCGCACTCCCTTCTTCTCTATCCCTTTCCAAGGATCTTTTCTATTCTTTAATAACCTAAAAACATTAGTAATCTTATAATGTTGCGGCTTAATTTTTTTTTCTAATAGATCCTTCCAACTAATCGGCATTGCAATAGGTGCTCCATCTTTTGCACGCACCGCGTACGGAGCAACTCCCGTTGCACCAAAACTATTGCGCAATGTGTCTAAAAAGATTTTATTTCCCCGTTTATTTTTCCGCATTTCTAACGTTAACTTATTTGGATATTGTTGCACTAAATATGCTGCACAATCCTGAGCAAATGCCCGCACTTCATCAAAGGTATGCACTGGCTTTAAAGGAACTACTACATGATATCCGCGTGATCCGGTAGTCATAATAAATACCGGAAGCTCTAATTGATCACCCAATAATTGCTTTAATTGTGCAGCAGCCCATTGTACTAATGTAAGCGGTGCTTTACCAGCAGGATCCAGATCAAAAATAAGACGATCTGGATAGTTAATCTTGGGATAAGTACTTAACCATGCATGGGGTGTAATACATAATTGATTTGCTAAATATACTATAGTCTCTTGATTAGCGCAGACCACATAATGTACTACCCCACCACTCTCTTTGGCAACGGCAGCGCGTTTAATCCAAGACGGGAAATAACTGCCAGCATCTTTTTGGTAAAAACCTTCTTTATGAATGTTTTCAACAAACCTATGCATGGTTATCAATCTGTTTTTAATAAGGGGCAGCATACGTGGAGCAATTTTTTGGTAATAAACTACGAATTCTTGTTTGGTAATACCGTCTGCAGGAAAAATAATTTTATCGGGATGAGTAATAGCAACGGAACGTGAACCAATCTTAAGAGAGGTCATACACACCCTTTTTATTACAAGGTTTTATTAGATTATTTCCTTAATACTTTTGCCACTTTTAACAGACAATGGTTCTGCAGTTACCACATTGCGCCGCGCATCTGCATACTCATCTTTTAATTTAATGAGCAACCAATTATTGTCCCCGCGGTAATGAGTACGGACCAATGCAAAACCACCCTGCAACTTTTTACCCTTAAGCGTAAATTCTAAGGTTCCCTGTTTTAAACAGGTTGATAAAGGAACCAAATTACCCTCATGATCATGTTTTATATTAGTAAAAGTTCCGGTATCCCAGACCAGCACTTTGCCCGCACCGTAGTTACCTTCTGGAATTACCCCTTCAAAATCTGCATAGTCCATAGGATGATCATCAGTTTGTACCGCAAGTCGTTTTATGCGGGGATTTAATGACGGTCCTTTAGGAACTGCCCAAGAAACCAATACTCCCCCTATTTCTAATCTAAAATCATAATGTATATGACTTGCATGATGCAGTTGCACCACAAAAATAGGTTTTTTACCTTTTTTAAGTGGTACCACTTTACCTGCCGGTTCACCACTTTTTTTTACATTACGCCGCGTGCGATAGGTTGTTAGCTTATTTTTTTTAGCTACTGCCATTACATTACTCCCCAACAATGGTAGCACTACTACCCAATTCAGTATTACTCTTGCTCTTTGCATACCGCACCGCAGTTAACGGTTGGGCATAGGACGGCGCTTGGTCACCGTTTTTTTTACCACAGGAGCTGTAGGAACCAGTGTTTGCAACTGTTCATTAGTATCGCGAATATATTGATTACTCCGCGCAGTAAATTGGTCCAATGTTGCAAGTAAACTATTACGTGCAGCAACCATCTGCTGAAACTGAAACTGAATTTCATTAATTTCTGCCATTAACTCCTGTGCTTTTTCACCATCCAAACTTACCAAATTGGCATACGCCTGCTGGGACGTAACCAACTCATCTTGTAAACTACTAATCTCTTTTTGCAACTGATCTATCTCTGTTTTAGATTCCGCTTGCAGTGTAGCAAGTACTTCCTGTAAAGAAACCACCTGAGCCTGTAACACAACCACATCTACGGACAATACTGCATCGTTAGTACTAGTACTTGATCCTGCTGCCTGGCATTGAGCAAGGCTCGCTTGAGCTGCCGCTAAATCTGACTGGCAAGTTGCCAATTTTGTATTTAATGCGGTTACCGCATTAGAAACGGCCAGTATTATCCGTTGCCGTTGCAAATCTGCACTATTAAAATTACCAAGCATGGCAGTTAATTGATGTTGATACTGTTGGAATACACCAGTGTCTTCAGCTACAACAACTTGAATCCCCTGCAAACTAGCAAGTAACATCTCTACTTGCGTTACCCATTCAGGCGCCTCTATAGTAATGGCTGCTGTAGACAGTGGCAATGCCACACTAATACAAAATAATATCTGTTTCTTAGTCATATCCATTTCCCCTCTTTTTTTACTACCAGTTCTCATTTTTAATTTTTGAATAGCACTACACCACTTGCTTTGGTAATTGAATACCCAAACTACTAAATAACCCTTGCATAAAGGCAATATCAGACAGTTCATAGGTGGAGCGTTGGGACAGCGCTTTAATAAGACTATCTATTCGTTGTTTTAATAATGCTTGGGATTCAAGATCAGTGTTAATTGTTTTAAGCACGTTAGACAACTGCTGCAAGGTAACTACAAACAGTTCATTTTCTAATTTAAGTTCCAAACATTTATTCATAAGCAGAAGAACCGCATTAAAAGTATCTTTATCTATAGTGGTAGGGGTATCCCAAAAAAGACGGGTTAAGCGGTTAGGTTTTTCTACGGTTAAGGTTGCAGCTACTGCAGTGCCAGAAAATATGCTTGAGCAAATTAATGCTAACGCTAGAAAGTTAAGATAGGTAAAGGTGTACTTACTATTATGGACGATATAGCAAAGCCTATTGTGCCCCCCATGGCCATAATACCTTAGAATAGTACTATACATAGTATATTTCATAACCCATTCTCCCCTTAATAAATGGTACTATTGACCGCATTATATTCATTAGCAAAAGTGTACCATCCTTGTGATAGGTGAAACAAACAATTAATTAAAGAAGGGATTTTTATGGCTTTGTTAGTTGGTTATTTATTGTTGGTTATTGTTTGTTGAGCACTGCAGACTTTTATTAACCTTTTGTTGCACCTCCCGTGCAGGAAGTTAGGGGATAGGAACTGAACTTGTTTATTTTTATTTTATTAGCTTCTTTTGCACACTAATCTTTTCTTTTTTTCAACATCTTTATTTGGCCTATCCGGCCAGGACCAAAAATGGTCTTGTGACCATCTTTGGAATCAGCACATTTAAGGGGGACCTTAAAAATCCATAGTCGAGTAGAATTCATAGCAACCTTTTTTTTTTCCCCCTAGTTGCTATGAATCCCCTCACAGAACCGTACTAGTGGTTCTCCCACATACGGCTCTTCAGAAACGCGTTCGCTTTTTTTTTTCTATGAGTTCCATATTTGTACTCTTATGCTTGGTGCTGGCAAAGGATTCCAGATCAGATAGCTCTTGAATTGTTCATAATTCATGCTTTTCCTTTGACTTCTCCGATTGATCCACTTAAACAACATCCAAGTGCATGAGTGATAATATTGGTGTAATGATCGAATATTACCATTCACGCCAAAGTAATTATAATGCCCAATTAGTCTACGTTTTGCGCCTTCCCATACTTCACTAACGGGTACTTGATTATTTGTATCTTTTAGCCATTCTTTGAATTTCTTCACTTTTCTGGCCAAGTTTGCTTTTGCAGTTTTGAATTGTACTCTAAACCGACCTGTTCTGCTCGCCATTGCATACATAGTAAAGCCAAGGAATGTGATAGTATCTATTTTGCTTTCTGTACGTTGTGCACGGAGCCAGGATCGTTTTCCAATTTTAGCGATACGTGTTTTCTCGCGAGCAAATTTAAGATTAAACTTAGCTAACCTTGCTTTTGCACTAGAGAGAAACAATTTGGCATCACTTTTACTTTCGCAAACTACTACAAAATCATCACAGTATCGTATTAGCTCCACGTACCCGCTTGCTTCTGTTTTGAATTTCTTTTCAAACCACAAGTCGAGTACATAGTGTAAGTAGATATTTGCAAGTAACGGACTTACTACGCCGCCTTGCGGCGTGCCTTCGTCAGTTTCATGCAGTGTGGCACCTTCCATCACGCCTGCTTTAAGTTGCATCCCAACAAGCCAAAGCAGATTTGGATCTGCGACTCTTTCTTGTACGCATCTCATAAGCCATTCATGATCCACGGTATCAAAGAATTTCCTGATGTCGACTTCGACAATGTAATTAATTGGTTTTCTTATCATCACATTATCAAGTCGTTTTATCGCCGTGTGGCAGCCTCTATTTGGCCTAAAGCCATGCGAACTATCAAGAAAGATTGGTTCAAATACTGCTTCTAGAATATTCTTAAGCGCCATCTGAACCAATTTGTCTTGCGTAGTTGGTATGCCCAGTGGTCTAAGGTCTTTGCCACTTGCTTTTGGAATATAGGTTCTGCGTACTGGTTGCGCTTTATACCTTTTGGTTTTCATTTGCTTCACCAACTGCACTACATTCTGCTGAAGATTACTTCCATATTCCTCTATGGTAACTCTGTCTATACCACAAGCTCTATTCTTCTTGAGCAGCTTGTAATATTCTGCAAGACTTTCCGCATTAATGTGATGAACTAATGCCGTAAATTTAAGCTTCTTGTCTTGCTTTGCTCTTTCAGCTATTAGTCTAAGTTTGTTCATCTATATTCCTCGATCTCTGTGTATCGTATGTATGTTCACTTAAACTATTGCACTTCTGCTGATCGCTTCCCCTTGTAAACGGCTTTCCCGTTCTCTGAGTACTATCAATCAGTCCGACTTCCATTAGATCGTCCATCAATTCTTGCCCTTTTCGACTTGTTTTGATGTACTTCGGTTTTTTTTTTTCAGAAGAATCTAATGGATCTCCCAAGTTCACAGCTGTTCCCTTTTGTATCATGCAATTGCCTTTGACCCCGGTAGGGTGCTGTTACCATTGCCATATCGTCACAGCACTATTGTCTTCTGTCATAAGCGAAAGCATCGACCACTACAATCTGGATCATTTCGGGGCTCTATACATTCACTTGCGTTAAAGCCTGATACATCCTATCACTGAGCATCACCTGGTTTGTTGCCTTGCCAGGCATCAATTAAGTAACGGGCCAATGGCTATTTGTTACCCGTGTTGGATTTGCACCAACTAGAACATCATTGTGCTTTTCTTGGCGCACCGCTTAGGACCCGCGCCATAAGGGGCGCCCCTTATGTTTTACCTATCCTTGCTACTCAGTCCAATAACGCAAGGCGTTTTGTCCAGTTCGCAGCAAAGTGATCCTGCTACCTTTTAGTAGACATAAGAAACACAGCTGATAATATGAAAAAAGCGTCTAATTTAAAGGATAAAATATGCATGCTAAAGTTACAAAAACTATAAGAAAATATGATAAGCAGTTTAAAATGGATGTAGTTAATCTCTATTTGAATGGAAAAGACAGGAATGAAATTCTGAGAGATTTAGAGATACCGCATTCGACTTTGTCTGGTTGGGTACGTCAATTTCAAAAAAATGGAGAAAAAAGCTTCCCTGGGTCAGGAAAGATTAGCTCCGAAAATGAAGAAACATACAAATTAAAAAAGCAACTTGAGGACGTAAAACTTGAGCGTGATATCTTAAAAAAAGCTTTGGCCATCTTTTCAAAACAACAACTATGATTTTTCAATTCATGCACAAATATTCAAATCACTTTCCGGTGGAAAAGATGGCAGAAGTATTTAAAGTTTCTCGTTCTGGATATTATAAAAACATAAAAAATAAACAATCTGTTCGAAAAAAGAAAAACCAAGAATTGGTAATTAAAATCAAAGCAATTCATTCAAAAAGCAAACCAATTTATGGAAGTCCTCGGATTCATAGAACGCTTAAAAAACAAGGTGAATTTGTATCAAGAAAGCATGTAGCAAAATTAATGAAACAGAATCAAATACAATCAAAGATTAGGAAAAAATGGAAGGCTATGTCTTCTGCTAAGAATGAACTAAATATCGCTCCCAATTTAATTAATCAAAATTTTTCAGTTGATAAACCAAATAAGATTTGGCTGCTTGATATAACTTACATTACAACCGACGAAGGCTGGTTATATTTATCAACTATTCTTGATTTATATTCAAGAAGAATTGTTGGATTAAGCATGGATAAATCGATAACAACAGGCTTGGTCATCAATTCCTTGAATCAAGCGATTACTCATAGACAGCCAGATCCAGGTCTTATTTTGCATTCAGATAGAGGCTGTCAATACACAAGCTTTGAATATAAAAAAATTGCTGAAGCTAATAATTTTGTAATAAGTATGAGTAGAAAAGGAAATTGCTATGACAATGCCGCGATGGAAACCTTCTTTCATGCGTTAAAAACAGAGCATGTATTCTTTCATAAATATAAAACAAGGCAAGAAGCTAAGCAGAGTATTTTTGAATATATTGAGATTTTCTACAATCGCCAAAGAATGCATTCGTCAATCAATTATCTATCACCTGTTGAATTTGAAAAAAAGGAGATAGTAAGTGAAGCTGGCCCTACCGGCCAAGAGGTTGTAGACTCTGTTAGTTTTGTGTAAAAAAAGGTTGCAAGATCAAAGTATGGTGCAAACATTGCGGGTAGCATTCGCCTTAACCACGCCTTAGCGCATAATGCGCGGCGGCGGGACGGCTCACACAGGCTTCTAAGCTAGGTAGGTTTATCAAAATGTTTCTTATGATTTTGGATAAATAGTAATTGAAGCTGTCTGTCCACAGAAGCCTAGCCTTGGCGAAGGCTGGAGCCTGCCCGACCATAGAAGGCTTTTTTTTGAATTCACAAAACCTGTAGTTTACAAAGGGTTTTGTATAAAGTCAGCCCCGCGACTGTGGAGCGTATTCTAATTCTTAAAAGACAATACCGTAATTTATGAAAGTTTTGCATAAAGATTGCCCTCTATGGCCGGGCAGGCCAACTTCATCCTACTCTCCATATAAAATAAAAAATCTGACTTAGCTTTGAATGGAAGTGAGCCGCCATTTTTCACGCAGCCTGCGGAGTGTAAAAATGAAAAGGCGAGTGCACGCCACACTATTTTTACCATGCTTGCTAGCGAACTGGACAAAACGCCTTGCGTTATTGGACTTCGCAGCAAGAATAGGAAAAATAGGGGTGGCCTTTAGCATCCAAAGCGTAGAGGGATTTTTAAGGTCCCCCTTAAATGGGGGTTGTTAGGGTGTTTCATAATACCCTAACCCCTGCACGGGAGGTGCAAAAAAGATTTTGATATTTAAAACAAGATTATTGCGCAAAAAACATAAAACAAAA
The DNA here is from genome assembly GCA_963698045.1 of uncultured bacterium. Classification (GTDB taxonomy): domain Bacteria; phylum Babelota; class Babeliae; order Babelales; family Vermiphilaceae; genus MFD01716-c1. The sequence continues at coordinate 564,250 of OY969115.1, forward strand.
AAAAGACCTCTTACCCCCCCTTTATCCCTCTTTACTCCCCTTTATCACAATACTATATTCCTGCGCATGCGGACACTGCACGCATACCTCTTTCCCCCATTCAGTCTTAATCTTGTCCTGACTTAATGGCTCAACATTGCCCATCTCATCCTTTTTTAACGTAATAATATCTAAAAGCAGTTGCCCATCATTATCAACTGCACGTACTTCGACAATAATCTTATCACGATAAATAAAGGTCACTGCCTCATCAGGATTAATAACAAACGTTTCTTTGTGAGAAGCATCACCAACATTAAACTGCGTTTCCAAGGTAATAGCAGCATATGCACACGCAGTCACCAATAATCCAGTAAGCAAAATTAATTTATTCATAAAAACTCCAAAATAATTCACTGTGAGTATTGTACAATCTTATTTAATTACAAAATTAATTAAGCGATCGGGCACAAAAATAACTGTTGCAACCGTTTTATCCACCAGCCATTTGGCAATAGATTCCCGTGCTAATGGTTCAACTTCAATTTGCCCCATTCCTTTTTTTAACGGAATATTAGCACGCACTTTACCATTAACCTGTACCACCAACATTATAGAATCACTATATACCAATGCAGGGTCATAGGTTGGCCAGGTGCAATCTGCTAACGATTTTCCAATAATAGTTTCTAACAGTTCACTTGCCATATGGGGAGCCATGGTAGATAGAACTACCAAAATTTTTTCTAACGTGTCTGTTCCCAATACCATTTTTTGTGCAGTTACGTCATTCATCCACTCCATAAAAGCAGAGACCGCCGTATTAGGTTTAAAAATTTCTAACCGCTCTTGGTAATCTTTAATTAATTTATGTGCACGTCTAGTTGCTGCAAGATCTTCTTTTTCCCCTGGTAGTAATCTATTTGCAGGATTGGTAACAAAATCCCAAAAGCGATTTAAAAAGCGGCGAACCCCTTCTAGCCCAGTGTCTTGCCATTCACAATCCAGTTCTGGTGGTCCCATAAATAGAATATACATGCGCAACGCATCTGATCCATATTCAGTCACAATCTCATCTGGGTTAACTACGTTCCCTTTTGATTTGGACATTTTTTCTACTTGCCCACTTTTTTCTGAATATTTGAGCACCATACCTTGGTTAAAGAGATGGGTGAACGGTTCATCAAAAGGCAAATAGCCCAAGTCATAGAGTACTTTTACGTAAAAGCGAGCATAAAGTAAATGCAAGAATAGCGTGTTCAATACCACCTACATATAAATCTACCGGCAACCAATAGTTCATATCTTCTGTTGTCAATGGTTTATCTTTTAATTGGGGATTAGGATACCGCAAGAAATACCAGCAAGAACCTGCCCATTGGGGCATAGTGTTGGTTTCCCGTTTTGCTGGCCCACTACATTGTGGACAGGTGGTATTTACCCAATCAGAAATAGCCGCCAATGGAGATTCCCCGGTTCCCGTTGGTTGATACCGCTCAACTTGGGGCAATGTTACGGGCAACTGATCTTCCGGAACGGGAACAATGCCACATTGTTGGCAATGCATTAATGGAATTGGTTCACCCCAATACCGTTGGCGAGAGAAGATCCAGTCACGTAATTTATAGGTGACCTTACGTTCTGCAACCCCTTTTTTTATAAGAAATTCTGCAATTGCTTCTTTACCTTCTGTTAGCGCGCGCAGTCCATTAAATTGATCACTATTAATCAAAAGACCATCTTGCGTGTAGGCAGCTGCCAATGCAGCGTGTTCATTAAAAATAACCCCTTCTGCAAAAACAACCTGTTTTACCGGAATTGCATAGTTATGGGCAAACTCAAAATCACGTTCATCATGAGCGGGAACACCCATAACAATACCGGTACCATAATCTGCAAGAACATAATTGGCAACATAGATAGGAACTTGGGCGTTATTCACCGGATTAATAGCATAAGAACCCGTGAATACGCCATTTTTTTCTTTACCCGCCAAGCGCTCTGCTGCGGGAATTAACTGCAATGTTTTTTTAAACGCAGCAACTACTTCTTGTTGAGCGGGCGTTACTAATGCGTCTACCAACTCATGATCTGCGGCGATAACTAAAAAGCCAACCCCGTACATAGTGTCTGGGCGAGTAGTATATACTGGTAGTTCAATAACGTGACCAGTTAGCGCCTGGTGAGACATAAAGCGTACTTGCAACCCTTCACTTTTGCCAATCCAGTTGCGTTGCATTAATTTTACTTTTTCTGGCCATTCCAGTTTATCCAAACCAGTAAGTAATTTTTCTGCATACTCAGTAATTTTTAATACCCATTGCCGTATTGCACGGGTCTCTACCACCGTACCACACCGCTCGCAAGAACCGTCCACAATTTCTTCATTAGCCAAGCCAGTAAGACAAGACGGGCACCAGTTAATAGGCATGGTAGCTTCATACGCAAAACCGGCATTAAACATTTTTAAAAAGATCCATTGGGTCCATTTATAGTAGTTAGGATCAGTAGTATCTAACTCTTTATCCCAATCATAAATTGCTGCAATAGCTTGCAACTGTTCCTTAAAGTTGGCAATATTGCTCGCGGTACCAATTGCAGGGTGAATACCTTTTTTTATAGCATCATTTTCTGCTGGTAACCCAAATGCGTCCCAACCCATAGGATGCAGCACATTATACCCTTGTAACCATTTTATACGGGCATACACATCTGATAACACATACCCACGCCAGTGGCCCACGTGTAACCCAGAACCAGAAGGATAAGGGAACATATCTAAACAATAATATTTTTTACCACTACCCGTTGGTTTGGTCTTGGCAACCGGATTCTTGCGCCAGATGTCTTGCCATTTACGTTCTATAAGGGTAACGTCATATGCCATGCAATGTCCTTTTATTTCTATTGAGTACCGTTGAATTAAATATTAGTATAAAGCTATTCATTTAATTATTATCGTAGGTTTTTTATACCCTGCCGTCAAAGAGAACAACCCTTTTTTGCAAGGAATAGTACCCATGACTCTGCAACCAACTACCAACCACGCTCCCCAACCCGCCATTCATGATGAACTTATTTTAGTTGTTAAACGGAACCTGTTGTTCCCCCAAGAAGCATTCCAAGGCTTTAAACCAGAAGATTTTGGTACCTATTTAACAATTATTAATGAGCACCAAGAGTTTAAACCGCGCTCCCAAATGGAACAGGACCCAACCTACAAGCAAATTATTCCCTACTTAATTTTTAAGCATGCTGACCGCTACTTTGTAATGCAACGGCACAAAAAAGCTTCTGAACAACGGCTACAGAGCAAATTTTCCCTGGGCATTGGCGGGCATATTAATAAAGAAGATATTCAGAGTGCAAATATCTTTAACTGGGCACAACGGGAATTTTATGAAGAAGTTAATTATAACGGCAACCTTACCGTAACCCCACTGGGAATTATAAATGATGATGCGAATGCGGTGGGTCAAGTACATATAGGGTTTACGTTTTTGCTGCAGGGAGATAGTGCAGATATTTCCGTAAAATCTGAACTGCAAAGTGGAACATTAATGACCCTAGAAGAATGTAAACTAGTGCATGACCGTATGGAAACCTGGTCGCAGATGCTTGTTCCCTTTCTGTAAAAAAACCTAGCAAGAGTACAAGAAACGGCCTTTTGGCTTTTTTAGTAGGATTGTTTGACACCATGCACCCTTATTAATTAGGCTATGCAATGTATCACTAAAATTAGAGTATCTTCCCAATCATTAACAAAAGGAGTTTTGTATGCAAAACTACGTAAGTCTTTCCCTATTACTTGTCAGCTGTACGCTGCTTCCCGGGTGTGGATGTTCCGGTGAAAAAGAAACCCAATCTACCATAGCAACAGACGTTGCAGAAGTTGGCATGGTAAAAGAAACAAGCAAAGAAGCTCCTACACCTGCGGGCGCTGCAGTACTTGAAGAAACAGAAGTTGTTGAATTGGCAATGCCGGGCAAAACAGGAGAAGTTATAGAATTTTCTGCAACACGTGGTAATGCCAAATCACAATTAGATAATATGGTTAAAGCAGGAACTGCAGTAGTTGATTTTTATGCACCATGGTGTGGACCATGTAAAGGATTAGCTCCAAAATTACATAACCTTGCTAAAGAACGTACTGATGTAACCTTTATTAAAGTTAACGTGGATAACTTTCCTGACTTTGGCATAAGATCTATGCCTACAATAATAATTTATAAAGATGGTAAAGAGTTTAAACGTATTGTTGGTGCAGATTTTGCAGCAATTAAAGCGGCAATTTAAAATTGATACTCATTTGCAAGTTATTTTTGGGCGCCAGAAATGGCGCCTTTTTTTATCACTAAAACCAACTACAATCACAGATACCCATTTTGAGACAAATAACTATACCCACTAAAAATAATGGCAACAACAGAAGCAATTACGGAAGCAATGCTACCCCGTTTTGCCCAGATCCAGTACTTGTTAAACAGTTCTATATTTTTCTTATTCTGTTCATTACTTTCTTGCAATACCAATGACTGTTCCTGCAGTGCCTTTAATTGTGCATGCTTAAGTTCTGTATCCTCTTTATAGGTTTGCAAGTAAAGCTCATTCATTGCCGTCTGTGCTTGAAGTAATTGCATTGGAATGGTGTTTTCTGCCTTTTTAGATTTTTTTAACCCTCGGGTTACTGCCCCCGTTTCCTGTAATTTAATAAGTTGTAGCCACTGCGAATATTGAATACTATTTTGTTGGCGACAGAGTGCAATCTGCTCAAGCAAACGCTGTTCCAATTCTGGCGATAGCGTATGTGATTTACTTAAAAAACCAACTATTTTTTTATCATCCTCTTTCCAGTTCATTTCTTGTTCAAGCTCTGTTAATTCATTCTCTACTTCTGTTATGGGTCGCTTTGGTTTTAGTAGCACTGTTTTTTTAATACTGGGAATAGTTACTACCGTGTCCCCATGTTGATTTTTATCCATAGCAAGCAGAACGCACGGGGAATAAACCAACCACAAAAACAGCAGTATTATTTGGGTAATCATCCTATTCCCCTTTCAATCTAAGTTCTCTTGTAAAAGAAGACAACGCTACTGGTACATTAAAAATAACCTTTTTGGGATAGAAAAGAATACAAACTAAAAAGAAAAGTGAGGACTGTCCCCGTTAAGCTAATAATTTTAAATCGTCTCTCTACAATTGCAGAAGATTTTGCATCCTTTAAATTAGCTTTATCTCTTTCATTAGTTTCTTGTAATACCGTAAGTTGTTGTTGCTTAAGTTGTCTATCTTCCTCATAGGCAGTCAAATATAATTTATGTAAATCTGTTTGCTTGGCTATCAACTCTTCTAATGATTCTCTGGTAGATTTATGCTTTTCACTCTTTTCACTGGTATCTTTACCAACTGCAGCACTATTCTCTATTTTTATAAGCTTTTGCCATTGCGTATACTGTTCTGGATGATGCTCACGGGCATACGCCGCTTTTTTTAAAAGCAATTGCTCAAGATCCGGGGAAACAGGTTCCTGTAAATTGTTCCGTAAATACTCTACTATTTTCTTGTCTTGCGCAGCCCAATCAGCAGTTGAATCAGGAAAAGGTAAGGAATTTTTTTGTAACGTACCTATTTCTATAACTATATCCTTCTGCGGTTCCATAGCCCACAGCGTAAGGGGAACCAGATGCATAAAAAAGATACCTATCTGAAACCGTGTTACCATGAGTTGCTTCCTTATTTGTAACTTAACCATGCAGTTGCAATTCCCAATGCAAGAGTAGAAAAACCAAGTAAACCATTAACTATCCCGCATCCAATGGTCACTTTACGATCCCATCTGTTCTGTTCTAAGGCAATCTCATTGCTCTCTTTTAAATATTTATTAGCCTCTTCAGTTAATTTAGCTTGCTGTGCTTGAATAACATTGTTATCGTCCGAATCTTGTGCACTTTGACGAAAGGCATCGGCAACCACCTGCAATATCGCAAGTTGTTTTTCCATTAATGCTTTAGCATCGGGAGATGGTTCGGCAGGAGTTGTGTCTGGCTCTTTGGCGGAACGCGTTACGTGAGCACCAGAATTAGATACACCCAATAGCTGTTGTACTTGTTCATATTTCTCTCTATTGGTTTTTTGTAAGGCCATCACAAAGGTGCATACTTTGTTTTTGTCTTGCTCACTATAATGATTAGGTAGCTGACGCTTTAATGCTTTAATTAACGGTGCGCTTTTTTTTACTTTAGGCTTGGAGTTTTCCAATGGCCAATCGAGTGTCTGCTCCATGGCAACGGCACCACTAGCACAAAAAACCAATACCATTGGTGATAGAGAATGTAATTTAGCCATACCAATCCTTAGAGTAATAAGAATTACGGTTATGTTACGCCGTAACTATAGTACACCTCTTTTAGACGGTCAATCACTACACAGCCACCTGACCAACCGTGCGACTTTTACATAACAAAATAGGCGTGGGGTTACCACGCCTATGCTGTACTTTACCAAATAAAGGGTTATTCCCATTCCAAAGAACCTGCTGTTTGATATTCCGTTACCCGTGTTTCAAAGAAGTTCTTTTCTTTGCTTAAGTCGGTTGATTGTGACATCCACGGGAATGGATTTTTTTGCGCATACACTTTTGGTAAATCAATGCGTTCTAATCGGCGATCTGCAATATACTCAACATACTCACTAAATTGTTCAGCATTAATGCCAAACATTCCTTCTGGGCATGCATCAAATGCATATTTTTTTTCTAACACGACTGCTTGTTTAATCAATTCTACAATTTCTTCTTGAAATGCTGGTGTCCAAATTTCTGGATTTTCTGCTTTAATGGTGTTAATTAAATCACAGCCAAATGCCAAATGAATACTTTCATCACGCATAATATATTCAAACTGTTCACCAATGCCCACCATTTTATTTTGGCGTTTTAATGCAAGCATCATGGCAAAACCGGCATAAAAGAAAATACCTTCCATGATCACATAATACCCAATAAGATCATGCAAAAAGCGCTGCATATTGGCCGGCGTATCCGTAACAAAATTTGGATCTAAAAATGATTTGGTTAACTTTACCACAAAATCATCTTTTTCTTTAATGATGGAATAGTATTGATACATGTTATAGATATCATCAGGATCTAATCCCAATGAATCACAGCAATAAATAAACGTATCAGTATGTATTGCTTCTTCAAATGCTTGGCGCAATAAATATTGACGGCATTCTGGATTGGTTACATGGTGATAGACGGTAAGTACCAAATTATTTGCGGTTAATGATTCTGCAGTAGAAAAAAATCCTAAATTCCACAAAATAAGACGGCGTTCAGTTTCGGTAAGGGCTTTGGCGATTTCCATTGTTCAACATCTTTTTGCATAGAAACTTCTTCTGGTGTCCAGTTATTTGCAACGCCATCTTTATAATGTTGACGTGCCCATAAATATTTCATAGGCAAGTATTTTATTAGGATCTACAGTGGAATTATTTATTATTCCACTTTTTTTGTTTTGTATTTTGATTTGACATAATTATTCCTACTTTTTTTACTGGCACGATTCACAATCTGGTCCATTAATAATTGCACATGCCATTTTGGCCTTCTCATCACCAACCGCATTTCTTGCACTTCAGAAAGAGTAGTGGTAGCAAAAGAAACCGCTGGAACTGGATCAACCGCTACCGGCTCATTCATTGCAGTGTACTCACGCTTTTGCGTAAATCCAAACTTACTTGCATCTAAGAGTAGATTTTTCAATCTGTGTTGCACCCAAGGTACGTAAATAATAGAAATGTTTTCATCCCATGCTTCCAGCCTGCAATATAAACATCATTCAACAATTTACCAGAAATACCACGCAATAAATACATTATGCGATTGGCTTTGATCAATCCACTTACCCCGCGCTGCAGTAATTTGCACCAACCACACGGATCAATTTCAAACACTTCTTTATATTTATCTTTTAATGATCTGTGGAATATGCTTTGATCATCTGCACATTACCATCAAAATATTTAAGTTGCTCAAGCATGTCCTTATCCCACAATCCAAGTTTTTTTAAATCTTCAACCAAATAATTATTCACTACGGTAAATTCACCGCGTCATGTTTGATTTTACATAAATATTTTTATAAATAGGCTCAATACAAGGAAAGCACCCTGCAATATTTGAAATAGTTGCCGTTGGTGCAATTGCCATAGTATTAGAGTTACGCATGCCATATTGTTTTACATGCTCACGCACCGGTGCCCAATCAAGTTGCCACCACGTTTAACTTCTACCGGCATTCCCCGTTCTTGTTCCAACAAATCCAACGTATCTTGAGGGAAAATATCACGATCCCACTTTGAACCTTTATATGAAGAATAAGTGCCCCGTTCTTCAGCCAGTTCAGAAGATGCCAAAATAGCATGATATGAAACATGTTCCATAAGTTCATCTGAAATGCTCAACGCATCGTGGATCATCAAATGCAATATCCAATTTATACAATGCATCTTGAAATCCCATAATTCCCAACCCAACCGGACGATGACGCATGTTTGCATTCTTTGCTTCTTTAGTAGGATAGAAATTAATATCGATAACATTATCAAGCATACGCATTGCGGTTTTTACCGTTTGGGCAACTAATGTGGTATTACAAGTACCATCTGCCATAATATGCCGTGCAAAATTAATTGAACCCAAATTACAAACCGCAGTTTCTTCTGCAGAGGTATTTAAGGTAATTTCTGTACATAAATTAGAACTGTGCACTACACCCACATGATCTTGTGGTGAACGAATATTGCACGGATCTTTAAAGGTCATCCACGGATGCCCTGTTTCAAACAAACGTGACTAAGCATTTTACGCCAAAGCACTTTTGCTTCTACTGTTTTATTTAATACAATTTCTCCTCGGGCTGCTTTAGCTTCATAGTTGCAATATTGATCTTCAAACTTTGCCATAAATATGGTGCAGATCAGGAACTTCTTCCGGAGAGAACAAGGTCCAGTCTCCATTTTCTAAAACACGCTTCATAAATAAATCTGGAATCCACATTGCGGTATTAATATCATGGGTTCTGCGGCGTTCATCACCGGTATTTCTACGCAAATCAAAAAGTCTTCAATATCTAAATGCCAACACTTCAAAATAGACCACACTAGCGCTACGGCGTTTACCACTGCGATTAATAGCAGCAGTAATGTCATTGGCAATTTTTAAAAAGGGTACTAATCCTTGGCTTTCTGTTTTAATACTTTGGATAGATGAACCACGTAGCGCGAATATTACTCCAATCATTTGCAACACCGCCAGACCATTTAGACAGTTGTGCATTATCTCCAATACATTTAAAGATATGCTTAAGATCATCTTCTACGGTAGTTAAATAACAGGAACTTAATTGTGGACGGGTAAGACCAGAATGTAACAAAGTTGGAGTACCTGGTACATAATGCAATAATGACATTACATTATAAAATTCTATTGCCTTTGCTTCCTTATCTTGTTCTTGCAACGCCAATCCCATGGCAACGCGCATCCAAAATGCTTGGGGCAGTTCTAAGCGGAGCTCTTCATGGCGCAAGAAATAGCGTTCATACAACGTACGCAATCCCATATATTCAAACAGATGATCCCGTTCTGGAACTAACGCAAGTGCCAACCGTTCCAAGTCAAAAGTAGCCATGCGTTGATCTAACAATTTGTGTGTAACCCCATATTGTATTGCATGTACAAATGAACGGGTATAGGTGTGATCTACATCTGAATGCAACGTAGAGACATGGGCAACTTCGCGATACAATTTTTTAAAAAGTAACCGAGCTGCTACATACCCATAAGACGGATCACGTTCTATAAGCCCTACCGTACCCAACACTAAAGCATCTGCAATTCCTGCAGGGGTAATACCATCAAAGGTATTTTTGATAGCCTCTTGCGCTATCAAATCCTGATTAACCGTATCAGTATGCCCCGCAGATGCCCAAGCTATAGAATCTAACAAACGATTATGATCAAACAGCACACGACTACCGTCTGGAGCAGTAACCGTCACACGGTTAACTGCATGGGAGGTTGTTTGAGCCTCACGTGAGGGTTGAACAAATTTGAGCGACCCTAAATTGCGTTCTTGTTCCATAAACATCCTTTCGTTTTGGCAAAACAGTTACAATCATCAATTTTTTTGGTGCAAAAGGGCACTACGCCCTTTCTTGCATTATCTGGTGCGCTCACACATGCTCAACTAATGTACATGTTATTATTTTAAAAAAGCTGACGACGAAAAAACTGATGAGGCATCTCTTCCAATGTAACGATTTGGGTCACCTTAATCAAACTGTTTTTTTAACTTTTTTACAGAAAAAATATTCTTAATTTTTTTATGCTTTTAAAAAAAATATAAATGCCTGTTGAAAGATTTTTCTTACCCATCATTTATTATCACATTTGAACGACAGGATGGTTTATATGGAACTCTTTTTACCGCTACTTCTCAATAAATTAATCGGTATAAGTCAATTTTATGGTACCGTAATAATTTTTTAAAAACCTAACAGAAATTGTAATTACTCTTTTGGTCATGAAATGAGATTGCAATGCAAACTCCATCCGTGTTAGCATAATAAAAAAAGTTCCCAGAGACCTTACCAAGGAGAGTTTTAATGAACAAAAGTAGCATTATAGCCTATACATCTGCAATTACACTACTTATTTCCACTGCACACCTTTCTGCAACGCTCCTTACCATAGAAACAGAAGCGCAATTTGATGCACAGGTAGTTAATAATCCAAAACCGGTGGTAGTTAAATTTGCCGGCACCTGGTGTTCCGTCTGCGCAGAAGTTAAGGAACCGTTTGCACAACTAGCACAAGAAGCTCAATATGCTGCCATTGATTTTGCACAAGTAGATGTTGACCAACTAAGCACCGTTAGTGACCGGTATGACATTTCTGCAGTACCAACCTTTATCTATTTCCAAAATGGACAAAAGAAGCTGCAAGAAGTTGGGGTAAAAGATATGGCAACGTTTAAAGAAAATCTAGACGCCTCACTTAAAAAAGCCTTTGGACAAACTGAACCTGCTGACAGCGCTTTAAAACGAGCAAATAATGAACCTTCATTATTAGGAACGGTAGTTGCTTCACTTAAATCTGCTTATAACAGCATGGTAGGTGCCGTCTCTTCCGCATGGAATAAATTAATTTCTTAATACATCATTTTATTAAGGGGGAATTGTATATGAACAATTGGGGAAAAGCACTCGTATATGCAACAATGGTTATTACTTCCACACAGGTCTCTGCAGAAGTATTAGATATAAAGAACAGCAATGAATTCGACTCTGAAGTAAGAAAATCTAAAGAGCTGGTACTGGTTCTATTTAAATCTCAGAGCTGTCACTATTGCCAAAAAATGCTACCAATCTTTACTGCATTAGAAAAAGAATATGGCAACAAATTAAAGTTTGTAAAATTGGAATCTAATAAGTTCCCGTCTCTCGTTAAAGAATACTCAATAAGAGGCCTTCCCAATTTTAATTTCTTTAAAAACGGGAAACGAGTAAAACAAGAAGTGGGTGAAATGTCCAAAAAAGAACTACACCAAATAATTAACCAGCAATTGGCTGCATCAAAACCTAATTAACATTAACTGTAACAACTTAGTTCTGAAGATTGCCATACATGCTGCGTATAATTATTTATTTCTTGAATAAGCAAATCTAATGAAAAGGGTACCGGAGTTCTACCCGGTACCACCAAACAACGCAATGCAATCCGTTGAGTAATAGTATAAATATCCTGTGCATTTAGATGTTTAAACCGGTTAGCCAATTGCTCACTGTCAACTGTAGGCAATTGAACCCGTTCAAGATAGCATTTCCAAAGTGCTTTTTTATGCACCGTATCCAACGGCTTAACTTCTACCAATTCTACAAGCGATTTTAACTGTTGGAAAACAGATGGAACTATTGGTTTAGATGATTCCACTGCAATAATAGCTTTACAACGTTCATCAGCTAAAAACCGTTCCAATATTGCCGCAATTGTCATGTGTAATTTGGGAGAAACGCTTTCGCACAACTCATTGAATTTTTCTAAATGCAGAATAAGTTTTTGGTTAGAAAAATGATTTAATGCTTCCATACAATCCTGATCTAATATAGTCAAAGGATTAGAATAATTAACTATTAATGCCAAATTAAAATGAACGTAATTAACCTGCAACTCTTCTGCAAGCTTCTTAATTAAGAATGTCTTACCCGCATTGGCAGGACCAAAAATGGAAATAATACGAGGAATTTCTACACCGTGGGTCGTTACTCCCTGCTTAAGTAACGCAAACAACTGATGCCAATTTAATGGTAAAGTGCCCACATAACCATCAAAAACCGCCAATGATTCTGTTTGACCAGATGGAGCAGCCGATACTGCAGTCTCTTGCAGTTTAACCACAGGACGATAAACTTTTTTGTCGCCTTTTTTGTTGAATTTAGAATTGCCTGACTGATTAGATGGTTGAATTAATAATCTAAGCCGCACTTTAAGTTGTGCATTTATTGCTTCTTTAGGATATTCATCTTTATACTGAGCAATCAAAAAAGAGGGCAGGCTACCTACCAAAAAAACACCCAATATAAATTCCACCCGCTTAACGCTACTAACTCTGCCATAACTATGAAAAATCTTCATGATGTTCATGCTTTCTGGCTAAAAAAAGGCAATTCATTTTAGCAAGTTTAACCTAACCATTATTTAAAACAAGCGCTACTGTTGCTGGATTATTTCCCGTGTACCATTAGCATGCATGGTAATAAAAATAGTTGTTCCGGTAGTATAGGTGGTAATTAATTCTTCATCGTGGGAAATAAAGAGCACTACCAAATTAAGATTGCGCGCCAGCTGTTGCACATACTCCATAACCAACTGTGCATTTATAGGATCCAAGGCTGCCGTAGGCTCATCCAGCAATAATACCGATGCATTGTGCTGCACAATCATACCCAGTGCCAGCAATGCCCGCTGCCCACCAGACAAATTACCCGCTGGGGTATGGTAAAACGTATACAACTGTTCCGCCAATTTTCCCGGAAATTCCACAATAGGTAACCCATACAAACCCGGATGTTTTGGCAAGGCTGCCAACTGAATATTTTCTTGCACAGTATATTCTGGTGCAATCATCTGGCGTACATCTTGAACCACTGTTTTTACCAAACCGCCATATGCCGCACGTTCCGTAGCAGAGGATAACGTATACACGGTACCGTGTACTTGTGCGGTGCCAGAAACCAGTTCGTCACGGTGTACCACACCCTGCAACAATCTAAATAACGTAGATTTACCAACACCGTTTTTACCGCGCAATGCATGTACCTTACCTGGTTCTAATGCAAAAGATACACCAGTAAAAAAAGGATGGTCTGGCGTAAATGAAAAAGAAAGGTTAGAAATAATAAGTCCGTTCTTCATAGTTATACCCCCACTTGATCATTTGGTTGCAAAGCATTACGCCGATACAACAACGCAAGGACTGCGAGCACCAGTAACGCCTGCACCATGGTGAAATAATTAAGATTAAAACCAACTTTTAACAACAGTTGTTGTACCGTAAAATAGGCAAGCACCCCTACCACGGGATACCACAATGACGGGGGACGGGAACTCACCAGCACCCGTGCAATAATTAATGCAGTAACACAAAAAAGAATTTTACCAATTCCCATATTCATTTCTGCAAAGCCACTCGACTGTGCAACTAAATACCCACTTAACCCTGCCAAGGCATTAGCGATAACTATTCCTACTACAAACACATAAGGTGCAGAAATACCATAATGAGTAAAAAATGACGGATTTTGACCATAGACGGCAAAACAATACCCAAGGGCTGTTTTAAAAAAAAGATATCCATACACCACAATTACTGCGCAAACTGCAGCTAGCACCAATAACTCCGGGTGCTGTGGCAAACTATTAGTCAGTACAAGGGGATTAGAAAGAGCACTTAATGAAATATAGACACCAAACAACAATTGGCTAATTCCATGGAAAATACCAAACGTAATAATGCTAGAAAGCAGATGGGGAATACCTATTGAATAGGTAATAAGACTGCTGATTAATCCCACAACCGCACCCCCCAGCATACTTGCAATGAGCACTACCTTAAGCAACAAGATCCACGGCATACCAACGGTTAAGGACACCGCAAATGCTCCACACAATGCACCAAACACAAATGCAGATTCCAAACTTAAATCTGGCACTTTAAGTAAAGACAAACTAATATAAGCGCCCAGAATAAGCGGAACGTGCAACAACGCCTGTTCAAGAATAATAAGTGCGGTATCTATCATTGGGCACCCCCAACTAGAAGCCCACCCTCTTTTATAACCATTTCTAATTGTTGTTGCGTAAGCGGCAACCCTTGCGCATTCATAGTTTTTGGATTTATCTTTACGCGATAATTAGTAACGGGAGTAATGGGAATAGCGCGCGGTGTTTTGTTATCATCCATAATTGCGAGCCCTTTACGTGCTGCACATGCACCGTTGTCAAACTCACGCACTCCATAGGCAATAGCAGCTCCCTTATCTGCAGAATTTAGATCACTCGCAAGAAGTGTTACCTGATATTTATTCGCTAAGGTAATTAAAGCGTCCATACCAGAAACTACCGTGTGGTCAGTGTATACCAAGATTACATCTACACCTTTAATATTAGGAGAAACTTTTTGAACAATCTCACCCGTACTAAAAACTTCTACTGCAGTTAATTGCATACCACGCGCCTGTACTACCTGCTCAATTTGCTGCTTTTTTTGGTGCATAGATGGATTGTGGGAAGGATCATATACAAACAGTACCCGTTGTGATGTTGGTTTTAACAAACGGAGTTGATCAAACTGCCCTGCAAAATTATCTTCCACAATGCACCCAGTTACATTACTTAAAGAAGATTCTAATGACGGCACAATTCCCATTTTAACCGGGTCACTATCTACGGCAGTAAACACTACCGGCAGAGATGACTCTTTTTTCTTGGTTAGCTCCGCAAGTAATTGCGCACAACCAGATCCAATAACATACACCACTTCATAATTACCACTAATGATCTCTTCTGCTTGAGAACGGATTAAGGTTTTATTGCCATTGCCATTATACACATCTAACAGATAGGTACCCTTACCTTCTGCTGCCATGGTAGCTCTTATACCTTGTTCAATTTCATCCATAGCAGGGTGAATTGCAGGAACCAGCAATGCCGTACGATGCGTACCTGCATCAACCGGTTGCGCACGGCGGGTATAGTTCACATACAGACCAATAGTTACCGCAGCTGCCAAACCAAACAGAACAACTGTCATATTATTTTTCATAAAACATCTTTCATATTGATTACTACATAGTTACAGAATTATAGGAGAATAGGAGAAATATTAGGAAAAGAAAAGAATGGTAGGCTTAACGCCACCAACGGCAGTATGCCACAACAAAGGAAGAGGAAAGAATATTTTTTGCCAGAGAAGAGTGAGACCGTGTATGGTATGCTACCATATATTAACTCCGCACCGTTACATACAATTAACTACTACAATGGTTACCTTATCACAACTCCACTATTTTTAAAATAGAACATGATGAGTACAATTACTCCACCAAGGTATGTACCACCGGCAATGGCTGGTACATAAATGCTCCCTTTGCTCTAGTAAAGAACTCTTTAAGTTTTTTATTTACTACCGCTGCAACATTCGTATGGGGCGTAGTTCCCTGCATCATACTTTGCACCATGCGGGTTCCCACCGCCTTATCAAACATCTTTGAACAGTTAAGTGCTATCCCATTTGCTTTAAACAAGCTAACCACCGTTAAAAAAAGTTCAAACGATGCAAGCTGATTAATATTTGCAACCTTCACCAATTCAATACCACGATAATTATTTTTTTTGCGTTCATTAAAATACTGGTATGGCCGTGCAGTAATGCCATACTCTGCCAATTCTTTAATTAACTGGTCCCAAACCACTGCAGGAACTTTTTTAGATTCTGCCACAGTAATACAAGCAAAAGCTTTGGGTGTTCCTACACCCACGTCAAACGGTTCAACTTCCCCTAATAATCCCAAAAAACTGTAGCCATAAATAGAATGTAACGAAGTAATATTAGGAGACAATGGCTTTTTTAATTCTGTAGCAAGACCATGGTTACGCAAATGATTTTCCATCTTAACCACCTGCAATTTTGCCGGAGTCGGCAATACCTGATGGTTAAAAAACCAAGCAAGTTCACCAATAGTCATACCGTGGCGCAAGGGAATAGGGGCAATAGAAATAAAAGACTCTAACCCTGGATCTACTAATGGCCCTTCCATACGAGCACCCAATGGATTAGGACGGTCTAATACAATTAAATGTTTATCATAGGCAACACAAGCCTTAAGCACAGAAAATAGGGTAGAAATATAAGTGTAATGCCGCATACCAGAATCTTGCATGTCAAACATTAAAGCATCAAGATCCTCTACCATTTTGGGATCAACATTTTTGCCGGTATTATGGCCATACAAACTAACAACCGGAATTCCCGTCTTTGCATCTACCGTGTCATTAACCTTATCTGCTGCAGGTATTACTCCATCTATGCCATGTTCTGGTGCAAACAACCGCACAATGTTCACTTTTTTTTCTAACAGTACATCTATATTCCGACGCCCCTTTTGGTCTACCCCTGTTTGGTTAGTAACCAAACCAATACGGTACGGTGTGCCATTGGGATGCTGCAATTGTTTAACCAAGGCTGCAGACACTGCTTCTAATCCCAATTTAAATGGCTTTTGAACCGGAGCCGCTACCCGTGGTGCATCTGCAACTGCATTAATTGCAACTATTAACAGTACAATAATTTTCTTGATCATTCCTTTACCCTTCCTAACTGTTCTGTGTTCTACTGGTTAGCTTATCAGTGGTCAAGTAACCGGCTCAAGGATAGCAAGAAAAGAAGCGCTTTAATAGCCTAAAAGAAAGGATCTGCGATACCTAAAATTATTTTCTGTTTGAAATTGCTTTTAAATAGAAATGCCGCAGCGAAAATGCTACGGCATACCATTTAATTATTCAGTAGTAACTAGTGAATTAGTCCCGTTTTCTACGAGCCATTATATACCCCATTGCAATAAGAATTAATAAGGCAGCAAGTAAAGAAAAAAATCTGAGTGCAGGGTTAATAGTAGACCACACCCATGCATACGCACCAATTACACAAAAAATACCTCCCATTATTAAACCAAGACTTAATGAAAGAACTGGGATCAATCCACCAACAATTAATGCAATTAATCCAACCGCTATATTTGCATAAAAATTATACGTGTCACCAACGGCACGTTCTTTGGAATATTTTTCTCCACTCACCTTATGGCTTTGTACTACTTTTTCTTCCACTATTCGTACTGCTTCTTTTAATTCAGCACTTTCCGGATTTTTTTCTAAATTATTTCTGGCGTTCTCCAACTCTTTATCCAATGAAATGTCATAATAATCGTTAGGCCATTGCGGAGTTTCTACAAACACTCTAACTCCCCAAAAGACCATTAACGGAAGAATAATTGCAATGCCCAATCCCATTCCCGTATCACGAATAGACTCTAATACACTTGCCATATCTTATCCTTTCTTAAGGGTACCCAAAGTAAACGCACCTATATAGCCTAGTTTAAAACAGTACTGTTCATCAAGAATCAATTAAATAGTTCTAGATTCATAATAATAAAAAAAGCCGCAGCATAATGCCGTGGCTTTTTTTATTCAAAACATATTCTTACTATTTTTAACTAAGCACTAATAACAAGCCAATGATAGACATTAACTTCATTAAAATATTAAGTGCTGGGCCAGAAGTATCTTTGAATGGGTCGCCTACCGTATCACCAATAACGGCACCTTTATGCGCATCTGAGCCTTTACCACCCAAATTACCCGCTTCTATATATTTCTTAGCATTATCCCATGCACCACCAGCATTTGCCATCATTAGTGCAAGTAACACGCCTACAACCGTTATACCAATCAACAACCCGCCTAATGCCGCTTTACCCATGGTGTATTTAACAATAACCGGTAAAGAAACGGTAATAACGCCCGGCAAAATCATTTGATGCAAGGATGCTTGGGTACTAATCGCAATGCAGCGTTTGTAATCTGGTTGTGCGGTACCTTCCATTAATCCCGGAATCTCTTTAAATTGACGGCGAACTTCAAATACCATTTTAAGTGCGGCTTCAGAAACTGCACGCATAGTTAATGCAGAAATTAAGAATGGCGTAGCGGCACCAATGAACATGCCAGCCATAATCAACGGATCCAGAACATCCAGATTAGGTAATTTAGCTGCAGAAGCGTATGCAGAAAGCATTGCAAGTGCGGTAACTAATGCAGAACCAATAGCAAAACCTTTACCCATTGCTGCAGTAGTGTTACCCAATGCATCTAATTTATCGGTAATATCACGCACAGACTTACCAAAGCCTGCCATTTCAGAAATACCACCGGCGTTGTCTGCAATTGGTCCATAACCATCTACGGTCATGGTAATACCAACAGTTGCAAGCATTGCAACGGCTGCCAAAGACACACCAAAGACGCCACCACCAAATTTGTAAGAAGCAACTACAATACCCGCTAAAATAATTACCGGAGCCACTACAGATTCCATACCAACAGAAAGACCATAAATAATATTGGTTGCAGCACCTGAACGTGCACTTTCTGCTACCCGTTTAATAGGGTTACCACTGGTGTAATATTCTGCAATTTTACCAACCACAATACCCGCTACACAGCCCAGTGCAATAGAAACAAACAGTTCCATTGGTAAGCCCATGTAAGAAATATATCCCCAAGAAAACAGCGCAAGCGCAATTAGAGACAAGTAAGTTGCATTATTAAGCATACGTGCCGGAGTAGAAGGCATTACCAAGTTAATACCAAAGCCAATAAAAGAACTTATTAATCCCAGCGCAATTACCATAAGTGGTAACGCAACCAAGGCCATATTATCTTTACCAAAGGTTTCTACTGCTAATACAATAGAGGACAATGTTGCACCAATATATGATTCATAAATATCTGCCCCCATACCGGCAGTATCTCCCACACAGTCACCCACGTTGTCCGCAATAACCGCTGGGTTACGTGGATCATCTTCAGGAATTCCTGCTTCTAATTTACCCACTAAATCTGCACCAACGTCTGCTGATTTGGTATAAATACCCCCACCAACACGAGCAAAAAAGGCAACCAAGCTGGCACCAAGGCCAAAGCTGGTAAGTAAAAATAAGAAATCTGGGCGATCATAAAAAACATAAAATACCGTAGCTAAACCCAATAATCCAATGCTTGCTACAGCAAAACCCATAACCCCACCACCAAAAAAAGCGATCATAAATGCTGCATGCTCACCACCATTTTTAGCAGCCATGGTAGTACGCACGTTAGCTAAGGTTGCCGCGTTCATACCCAAATAGCCGGTTGCTAATGAGCAGATCGCTCCTGCAATAAACAATACAGAGGCTAATGCAGAAAAATAGATTCCTAATAAAAGGGCAACTATAGCAGCTACTACCGCAATAACTTTATATTCTTCATTAAGAAAGGTCATAGCCCCTTGGCGAATAGCGTGGGCTATGTGCAGCGCTTTGGCATCATCTACTTTTATGCCAGAGATCTTGGCAAATAGGTACCACACGGCCAGCATACCGGCCAAGCCAATACCACTACAAATAAGAAAATACTGTAACAACGTAAACGACATACAGACTCCTGGAATTTAGGGTTATTTTTATACTTTCAGAATAGTTGTAATATTACCGATTAGCCTTGGGTTTGTAAAGAATGATTCCCTGTAGACCACCATAGCAAATGATGTCTATCACACCGCAGTATTATATATTCAAATAGAATAATCAATCAATTTTATAACATGCAAACCATTGACGATTATAGCCCCCCTGTTAAAATAAAGAAACCATATGAATATGAAGTCTAAAGCAACATTCAAATAATCGAGGTTATTGAGATGTATTGTCGCAAAATTTATTTTATAATCACTTTTCTTTTGATCTTGCCAAATTATCAATTGGCAATGGAATCTGATCCAAATAATAATAATTCCCATTCTAGAAATAACAAGGAAGAAGCTCCACTTCGTAGATGCGCTGCTTGTAGAGAACAAAAGCGTAACTTTTTTACTCTTAATGAAAGCTGCGGGCATGAGTTTTGCAAGGATTGTTTAAGTGAAACAATAAGAAAAGCTGATACACCAGTTATACAATCTTCAGGCTATTATTGCCCTAACATAAACTGCCATGCTCACATCGGCACAGGAAATTATATGACAATTGACGCTTGGAAAAATCCAAATAAATACATCCACGAATCTAGGTGCCAGGCATGTGGAGATGTACACATTTATAAAATCACCCTCACTAATTGTCAACATGAATTTTGCGAAAATTGCTTAAGAGAAGTATTAGCGGGGCAACAATGGCAACAACACACTTTTTGTCCATACCCATTATGTTTGAGAAGAATAGATGCTACTGATATGGCTCTTATATCTAATAGAATACGAGAAAATGATGCAAGAGATCGACAGAGACATCAAGAACTCAGAAAATATAGAACAAATAGGATAGGCAATGAAGAATTAGTAAATACGAAGGAAAGCAAACCACTACCGCAAACTCATGAATGCCCTACCTGCTCTGCTGAAAAACCAGATAATGAATTCCCTCAATTATCTTGCGGGCACAATTATTGCTGTAATACATGCCTAGAAACAAATATTATTGATGCAGCTATCCGGGACCGTAATGCAACCCACGTGCGCTGCCCATTACCATCTTGTTTACGCGCTCTTGCAGATGCCGACATTCATGACCAAAACAAACTAAGAACCATACAGTATTTACGGCTTAGAAACCAACCAAATGCACGTCAATGTCCCCATGGCGGTTGTGTGTACGCCTATATCTATAATGGACGTCCAATAGCCACGCAATGCCCATTGTGCACTGACCGCTATTGTTCAAATTGCCTACTTAATCACGATTTACAAGCTATGACGTGCCAACAAGCCAGAGCGCAAGAACAAGCCAGAATAAATGGGGCTACTACAGCTGAACTTGAGCGCATATCCAAAGCATGTCCACATTGCGGTGGGCGTATACAAAAAACTGAAGGTTGCAACCATATGACCTGTGACTTTTGTCACGGGGAATTTTGTTGGATTTGTGAAACCGATTGGGTAGCTGAAGCTCATAACGATCATAAATTTGGCGATTACACAGTAGATGTTGTTAGACGAATGAGAGCTCAACATCAAGAACAAATTCATCGTAATAATCGACCAAGAATTAATAACAATAGACCCGCACCGCTCTTTAATAGAGCTGACTTTGAAAACAACGACTTTGATATTGATCAATTTTTGCTACACAACCGGTGGGAAGAACGTCGCGCACGGCTATCATCTGCTCAATTGCTCCAATTAGATAACAAAATTAACCAACGGCAAACAGCCGCCAATTCCGTTGAGCAAGATGCGCGCATATGGATAGAAGAGCTTACTGCCATTGAACAGGCCCCAAAAAATAATGCTCAGCCAACTATTAATCCCCAATCATTTGCTCTTATCTTAGCACTAATTCCGCCAGTATTTATCACCTGGAAAATTGCGCAGTGGATTACTAATCCTACTGCAATTAATACTACTATTAGAGAGCTTAATAGCCTTATTGCAACAGCAGAATCAACTAATGAAATTGAGTTATCTGAGCGCGTAAAAAAAGCACAAAAAAAACTACTTTCATTAACACAAAAGCAGATTAACCAATTGCAAAGCTATGCAACAATCAAACAACCGGCTACTTTTATTACCTATGCTAATACCTGCAAAAATGAACTTTTATCTGCTAATTCATTAAAACGTATTAAGCTTGGTTGCCAAGCAGATATTAGTAAGTTTAAACAATGGCTCATGAATAATTAATTTTGAATGGGGCAGAGTTATTCTGCCCCATTCCATTGAGAGAATATAATCTGTCAACTCTTAATTACGCTCTGCTCTTATGAAACCGCTCCTTATTAATATAAGCCTTACCAAACTCTACCGGCGCTTGGAACAGATATTCATACCTAAAATAACGTATTAACGCATCATCTTCTGGTGAAGGGCAATTGTTAATAATAGTAATGCGGGTTACCAATGAATTTAATAATCCATGCAGATACGGAAACTGCTTTACTAAATACCTACAACGATCTTCCTGGTTAGCAATGGCTGCAGGGACTCTTTCTAATTGATAATCTGGTGGTAGCACTAACATAACTAACCCATGGTAATTAGTCTGGGCAACCGCTCTTTCTATAAGTTGTTGCATATCAGCTGCAATCGCCATTAAAAAGGTCCTGCAGCCTTCAACAAATCTATTACCCAAAATACCGCGCATACCAACATAATAAATGGGTAAGTAGGCAATCACCAATAGATCTATACCCTGCTCATTGCACGCAAAAAAAGTGCGCACAAAAGAGTCCAGTACATACTCCATATCCAAAAAATCCTCACCTGTTATATGTGCCAATTGATCAACTGAGGCTTGTGTACTGTTAAGATACGTGGTTGGGTGCGGGGTGCACCCCAATAACCCAATATGGATTGTCCCTTTGGGAATAACTACCGTGTCGCCAAAAAATACCGATGGTGTGATTACAGAATCTAGCTGTTGCTTGCGATACACCGCTACACCAAGTACGCAAGCACTAACCAGAACTACCAACGCGACCAATACCCGCAGTAACTTATTCATGGTTAGCTCTCTGCTGAATAAACGTCTTTAATGTGTCATTAAATAACGGAGAATCTCCATACAATAGCGCTTTGTACTCTGGTCTAACTAGATATGAATTAAAAATAGTTATAGGTTTTTGCATAGTATCCAAAATGCTCAAATGCACACCCTCCACACCTTCTAAGCCCTGCGCCTGTAGGTTGGCAACCATAGCGTCAAGATCACCCTCATTTTGGTCAATGAGCATAAACCGCGCATTAGGACTAGCTATAAGACTCTCTTGTACCACCTTAAGATTTGCTACTACTTTGTTGCATTCTTTTGCATGCATAACTGCAGTAAATGCCTCTATTTTGGGAATAATAATATATACCGGCAAGGCATTTGAACCAGCCAACGGTACAGATTCATAAAGCCGTTTATAAAACTGAGCAGCGCTACACAAAAAAGTGTGCAATGTTTTAGTGTCAGAAGCCAGTTCAGGAGATTCTATAAAATAACTGGGGACAAAAATGTGGGCAAGACAAGAGGTTGCTGGATTTTCTAACTTTTTAGAAAGCTGCTGCAATTGCCTATCAGCAGTCGCATAGAGCGTTGCTATATTCTCTTGCATAGTCTCTGCATTAAAACCTGCTTCAAAAAAAAGATTAAGCTGATGATGCAATGAACTACTTTTAGTATGCTCAATTAATCTATGTAATCCCGGACCATTTTTGATATCTTCTATAAACTTCTTAATAGATTTAGAAACCTCTCGCAACCTTTTACCCCTACCAACTGCTGCAACCATTTGGTCGGAATGGGCTCGCAATGTTTGTATATAATGATTAAAAAACGTATACCGTGGAGTTGCGCCAAATATTGCAATTAAAGATGGGCTAGGCAGTTGCAACCTCTGATTACTATTACAATCTATAATAACGACACGGGGTTTAGTAGATTCACTGTTTTCCATGCCACTAGCTTGCATGACCGTAGCTAACAGTGCTAAAAACATACCAATTACAAAATACATATCATGATTCCTTTAACGGAAAAAAAAGTTGATTCAAAATCTATACATAATAAAAAAAAGAAGGTTAGTTAAAAAAGAAATGTATTGGCCATTGCGGCCACCAACGGGAAATAGTTAGAGCAGAAGAGTAAGCTAAGATAGATTTATTCAAAAAAGAATGAATAGTATTAGAGCCAGGGACACGCTACAACAGTAGCCATTTCCCCTTGCATAGATAAGAAATAAAAAGAATTTACTGTTTCCATAATAACCTCTAGAAGGCATAACTAGTACAATCTATATTAAATCTGCCATAGCTGCCAATGATAGTCAAATAGGCCCCTGTTGGCACAAGGACCCAGAAATGTTACCCGCACATGCTCCTAATAGCTTGCAGCCAAAAGGGCCCCAATTCCCACCGTTACAAAAAGTGCACAAATCACTTTACCGGTTGCCAGTACCTTGGCACCCATACTGGTAGACTGCATTTGTTCTACTTTTTTTTCCAATGCCGTCAAATGTGTAAAAATACTAATTACCGTTTCATTGGTTTTTTTACTAAGGTCAATATTCTCTTCTACCTTTTCACGGGTGCGAATAACCTTTGCAACAATATCCATAGAATTAATTCTAAGTTCTGAATTTGCATTGTTGACCGAACTACTTTCTGTACTACTGGTCAAACTACTTGCTATCTTATTAGCCGGGCGACTGTTGAGCGATTCTTGTTTTTGTAATAATTGTTCCTGGTGCTCTTTCTCATCTTCTCTCATTTTTTCTAACTCTTCAAATAACTTAGTAGCAATAAGACGCTCTGAATTTGTACGCTTCATTCGGTAGGCACCATTACTAACTGCACCCATTTCTAATGCATTTTGTGCGCTTGGAGTATTACCCACAAATTCTGGCACTTCTGGCCCTCCACCAAATAGAGTACTGAAAGCCATTAACAACGCCACTACACTTGTTACCATAACCTTCTTCATACACAACTCCCCTGGTTAAAAAAAGTATGGTTATTTATTTTCCCGGATGCTATACAAGTGAAGTAAAGCATTTTTAGCTCACTTTCTGGAAGGAACAATACATGAACCTGTATTTTAAGCTCTTTTTAATTACATTTCCCGTTTTCTGTGCAATAGATATTTTATGGCTGGGTGTAATTATGCAATGGTTCTATAGACAACAATTAGGACATTTAGCACGAATAAGTAATGGCTCATTGCAACCCCATATTCCAACTACCATTCTGTTGTACGCAATTCTAGCCGCAGGCGTTCTTATTTTTGCCATTATGCCTTATCTGCATAAACCAATTACCGTAGAAACTTTTGCATGGGGAGCTCTGTACGGATTTATGGGATATAGCTTGTATGAATTAACTAATTATGCGGTGCTTGCTAATTGGCCACTGTCTATTGTATTTGTGGATATTGCATGGGGGATGGTGCTTAATGGAGTGGTGACGGTGGTGGTTGTTGCGGTGGCGCAATACCTTAACATTGGATAATGATAAAAGGGCATTTTTTTATTTCTTAATTCACAAAACCTGGCATGTTCTACGAAGTTCTCACCATCGCGACGTAGAGCTATGGCGTAGTCGGATTAACGTATTAGGGAGTTTACGGAGGGTTTTTGTTTAAAGCCAGCCCCACCAGGACAACGCGGTCTTAAATTCTACAATTCTTAATCCAAAATCGGGAATTCCTATAATTATTAATAAAAGTGTCTCAACTGCTTCAAAAAGCATCCTTAAATATTTTTAGCACAGCCAATGGTTATAACTAATTTTAAACCTGAATATAACGATAATTTTTACTATTTGAAATTATAAAATAATATCAATTGCGATTTTAAACATAAAAACCGTACTTCTAATTGCCAAAACTATTTTATTTGACTAACATAATTAATGAAACTTATACGAGTTTGTAATTAATTCTTACACCATTTAACTAATGAGGTTATACAATGCTTTTGCGCACATTTTCACTTACACTACTAGCAACTCTCTTTCTAACGGTACCAACCTATCAACTTGCAATGGAATCTAATACTTCTAAATCCGAGATTAAGCAAAATGAAACATGCTCGTTCTGCTTAGAAAATTTAGAAATAGATTCTTATACACTTTCCTGCGGTCATAACGGCTTTTGCAATTCCTGCTTAATGCAAATACTTTCTATAACTGACAAAGAAAAACAACTTAATTATCTCCGCTGTCCTGAAAGCTCTTGCAAAAAAGATTTAACTCAACAAGATTTAAAAAAAATTACCGATAATGATAACCTTCTTGCTAAAATTGCCCAATTAAAACAACAAGCTAGTGAACAAACAAATAACCTTTACCTTACTGGACAATCGAAAAACTGCCCAAAATGTAATACTACACAATTCAGTGAAGGCTGCAATCATACAACATGCACCAAGTGCTCCCATAAATTCTGCTGGGAATGTGTAACACCATGGAATAATTCACACAAATACTACCAATGCAATACTAACTTGAATAACACAACTTCTAATTCAAATCCTTCCCCTGTCGATCAATTAACAGCAGACTGGTTACAAGCGAATACCAAAAAGTGCCCTGGCTGCAAAGTAAATATTGAAAAGACTTTGTACAGTTGTATACAAATGACTTGTTCACAATGTAACACAAATTTCTGTTGGACTTGTTTAAACCCATGGGATTTTCCCACTCCGCATCAAAATCCTTTAAAGTGTGAAATGGAACCAACCCAAAATAACACATTAGATATTGAATAATTACCATAATCTATAAGAACTCAATTTAAAAAAAGAGATCGAGCAAATTTAAAATGGCTCGATCTCTTTTTTTAACAATAAATGCCTATAAGCAATACTTCGTAATATGCTAATTTAACCTGCCAACTTTATACAAGACTTTCATAAATGTACTACTACGTTAATCCGACTACGCCATAGCGCTACGTCGCGACAATAAGAACTTCGTAGAACATGGCGATTTTGTGTTTTAAAAACTGTAATACGTTCCACAGCCGGGGGGCTGGCTTTATACAAAACCTTCATAAATTACGGTTTTGTGTGTTAAAGAATTTTAAGACGCTCCACAGCCGCTAGGCTGGCTTCAATTACTACTCTCCAATAAAATAAAAATCTGATCTAGCTTTGAATGGAAGTGAGCCGCCATTTTATTATGCAGCTTGCGGAGTAATAAAATGGAAAGGCGAGTGCACGCCACACTATTTTTACCATGCTTGCTAGCGAACTGGACAAAACGCCTTGCGTTATTGGACTGAGCAGCAAGAATAGGAAAAATTGGGGTGGCCTTTAGCATCCAAAGCGTATGGGGATCTTTAAGGGGTTTATCCCTTAAATGGGGGTTGTTAGGGTATTTCATAATACCCTAACCCCTGCACGGGAGGTGCAAAAAAGATTTTGAATATAAACAAGATTCTTGTGCACATAAACTATTGCAGCCAAAAACTAAAACAAAAAAAACAATTCTACCTTCTCCCCTTAGCCCTTGCAACCGGCTGCCTAACCCCTCTTTTACTGGGAACAACCAAACTTTTTTTAAGTGTTGCAACCAAATCTGTCTTAGTAACACTCTTCTCCTTCTTTGCTCTTCCCGTCTTTTGCCTTGGTAATTTTTCTTTTTTACCTTTTTTAATTGCTTTAGCCAGTTCCTGTGCAAACGTATCTTTATACACCGCTAAATTAAATTTCTTGTTAGTCAGTTGCGCTATTAGTTTTTCTGCCAATGTTAATTCTGCACTATTCACTTTTGGCTGCACACGCAATTCAGTTATTGCTGCCATGTCTCTAATTTCATAACTATAATTAAGAGTGGTTAGCAACAACCCTTGATCGTGGGGCGTAATGGCACAGACATATTCTTTGTCCCGCATCACAAACTGCCCAATTGCCACCTTATTAGTTTCTTCTAATGCCTTTTTAAATAAGAAATAAGCATTCAGTCCCAATTTCTCTGGCCCCACATAATAATGATGTTCCAAATAAATTAATTTAAGCTGCTCACTAGTTATAAACTCGGTAATTTCTATGCGATCAGTTTTTGTTGGTTTAAGCTCATGCAGTTTTTCTTGGGTAATAATAAAATAGTTACCGCTACTTAACTTAAGCCCTTTAACCACGTCTGCCCATGCCACTTCTTTATGGCATTTGCGGCACCACCGTTCATATTTAATAGGTGTATGGCATTTTTTACATAACAAGGTAAACCCCAGCGAATGCTCTTCTATAGCCGAATACATACGCACCGGTATACTCACCAACCCAAAAGAAATGGTACCATTCCATACAGACTTCATTAGTTACTCCTTACTTTTTACTCTATTTCTTTGTTGGCCCAACTGCTTTTGGGCGCTCACGTACAACCTCTTTTGCAGACTTGTCTTCGCGTAAACCACGGTATCTTCCCACCCGTAATCTACCTTGGCGTGTCCACTGCGCAAACCCAAATTCACCCACCAGTACGGGGCGCACCCAGTGCACATTTTTAATCGATTCATCATAATTACTAAACGGACATTTTGTTGTATCTAACTTGCGCAATTTTTTGCCTAACAGAGCAAGTGTATCTTGAGTATAGCCCGTACCCACTTTGCCTGCATAATGGAGCACCCCATTTTTGTAATACCCTACTAACAGTGCCCCAAAGTCTGTACGCGATCCTTGCGGACGCGTGTACCCACCAATTACCAATTCCTGCTCCATAACACATTTAAACTTAAGCCAATCAGGCGAACGCACACCTACGTACTCACTGTCTATCCGCTTGGCAATTAACCCTTCCCAGCCTTTTGCGCATGCGTATTTAAAATAAGCAATCCCGTTGCCCACTTTGTGCGTAGTGTAAGACAAGAGCTTAGTGTACTGTAATAGCTTTTTTAATATTTTTTTGCGCGCTAACAACGGCAGTGCACGTACGTCATACCCTTGTACGTACATAAGATCAAAAATACAGTATTTAATAGGGATCTTTTTTTCTACCACTGCTAACTTTGCCCCTTTGCGTACATTAATGCGACCTTGCAACTGCTCAAAGTCAGAAATACCTTTTTTGCCAATGCTCACAATCTCACCGTCTATAACAAAGTTATCTGCCTGCTGTTTTTTAAAGGCCGCAACCAACTCCGGATATTCCGCATTCATACTTTTATTATTCCGGGAGAGTAAATGCACCACTCCCTTTTTTTTGAATACCAAACAGCGTACGCCGTCAAACTTATGTTCATACAACCAGTCTTTACGGGAAAAATAGTCCTCTGTTAAGGTTGCAAGCATAGGCTTAATAAAGGCCGGCTCTGCCATCTTTTTAGCCCTTTTTAACAGCTCTGGCCCTACCAGCGCCAAAAGATCAACCGTGGCTTTTTTCATATCCTTTTACCCTTTTTTTAAAAAAAATGTGACACTACCTACTGTCTACCACGAGTAGTTTTGACTATTCAATAAAGATAATCATAAGAAGAGAAAAGTCCCTGAACAGAACCAAAAGACACTACAAGAAATTAATTATTTCTAAATGAAATTAACAAACAAGAAATGCGCTTAATATAAAACACCCCCTTTTGCAACAAGATGCCAAATAGACTATCCTAATACTATAACAATGGGCACAACGTCCCATAAATGGTGGGTATATATCTAACAACAATAATGAATATTAAAGGAATTCTTAATCATGAATAAACGAATTCTGTTATTAGTAACAAGCGTAATCTTATTAGTTCCGCAGTATCCATTTGCAATGGAACAAGGAATAAGAACTAATCAAACATCACCAAATCTTGTTTGTTTTAATCATTATGAACCGGCAACCCAAGGTAAAGCAGCTGAAGACAAATCAACAACCCCTAAAATAACCCTCTCCTGCAATCACACGTTCTGCACAGAATGTTTAAACCAAATTATAGACAATGCAATAGATAATACAGAAGTTCCAGTATGTTCCCATCGCGATCACATAAGACAAAGAAGACCTTATACCTTTAGCATTTCTGAATTAAACCTCATTACAAACAATGACACTTTTAAAATTAAGAGAATTGAAACAATTAAAACGCAAAAACAAGAAGCACTACGAAAACAAAAAGCTGAATTAGAAGCAGAAGCTAATTCTGGCAACTCATCCAAACAAGAAGCTATAAATCCAAAATGCGAAGCCTGTCTGGGAACACATACGCCTCAAGAGTGTATAACCCTGCAATGTAAACACATCTGTGGCAAAGCATGTTTAAATAAAATTTTAATTGATTGCGTTGGCAAAAGTGAAATGCCACGTTGTCCACACGCAGATTGTAGGAAAAAGGACGATTCCTCAATACACCCTGCTGACTATTCAAAAATAACAACTGATCACACAATCCTCTGTAAGCTAGAGAGGGTACAACTAAAAAAGGCTATAGGTAATAGTCCTAATATTAAAGAGTGCCCAACTAATAACTGCCCTTTCGTATTTCTGATAGATCCAAAAATTAGAGAACATGAGACCTGCCCAATGTGTGTCAGAAAATATTGCACTCACTGTCTTTTAGACCACGCGAACACCGTAGATTGTAACTTTGCAAAAACATCCACTAACAAATCTGCCGCTGATAAAGCGAGTGAAGACGAAATAGCAAGAATTACAAAACCGTGCCCAGGCTGCCACGCAAAGATTCAAAAAAATGATGGGTGTCTGCATATGACTTGCAAAGCACCCGGTTGTGGCTATGAATGGTGCTGGAACTGCTTAGGTCAATGGAGAGGCCATGGCGATTACTATCATTGTCAACGAACACCTATTATTACTGGAGCAAATCCGTTTGGATCCTTAAACACACGCCAAAATCCAACCCGCCCTATGTATAATTATGATCACGATGAAAATAGATTGAACGAAAGAGATCAAAGGTTATTAGAAAATGCACAAGAGTATTTAGAGCGTTATAACTTCTTTGGACGTTATGAAAATTTAAATAGACGGCAAAGAACTCTATTGGATGCAAGACTTAATAACATACGCTTACCCCAAACTCCCGAATATGCAAGAGAGAGAGCTCAAAGAACGATAGAAGAGCTAAATAAAATAGAATCTAACTTTAACTTTAACCCTCCATTTAATCCTGCGTTGCTATTACTTGCAGTTCCACCAGTACTAGTTGCCATACGATTAATTACTTTGATAAAGTCTCCAATAAAAATTAAAGCTGCAATTGAACATTTACAAAACCTTATAGATGACGCTCCACTTAAAAAAACGGACAATCTACTTGATTATTTAAATAAGAATCAATATGCGCTTACTATAAGCAGCCAGAAGATTGCTCAGCTGCGTGAATATGTCATAAATGAACAATTTAGAGAATTTATGGCCCTTGCGACCGAATGCAAAAAAGAGTTAGAAGCTATGACCGCACCAAATGCCGGCTTTACCAATGCATTCAAAAAAATACGCTGGGGAATAAGTGCTGACCTCTATAGCGCAAGACAGGGAATACTCAAAACATTTGGACGTGCATAATAAAAAAGAACAACTATGAAAGCACAACTACTACCTAACTATGGCATAATTCTAGCAATGCTTGCATGCATTTTACTACTGCCTGCCTGTGGTAAACAGTTGCGCATTAAAAGTAACACATTTGCAGATGCTCATGTGATACCCCAAGGGTTCCCCGCGGGCTCTGCATTTTCTATTACCCCGCTACAAGAAGACAATCGCTTTCTTGCCAAAGAATTAACCCAAAAAATTGGCACAATTCTTACGCAAAAAGGACACCATGTCACCAAGACCCCTTTTGCTCAGTACCATTTAGAATTTAGTTATGATATTAGAACGGCAACCCGCACGGTAACTGTTCCCCATTATGTGTCTGGACCAGCACAAATAACCCAAGGTACGGTTTGTGGCACCGGCGGCTGCATGGTGTACCAAGAAGAAACACAAACTCCTGGTGCTCTGGTATATACGCAAGAAGAAGAAAGCTACTTTATAACAAGCCTATCTATAGAAGTATATGACACACAAGATGTAGAAATTTGGCAAGGTTCTGCTTCTACTGCAAGTGACAGTAATGACCTACGTGATACATTAGATTACTTACTTATCACCGCATTTAAGCATTTTGGCAAAAACACTCACAAAGAAATCTACAACAGCGTAAACTATAGTAATAAAGAAGTGGACCGGTTACGCAAAGAGCGAGTATCCCTACCGTAGTGGTAGGCATGTCCTCATTTAGATACCCAATGATTACGACCAAATAGAGGAACCTTATATGTTTATTAAAAAGATACCTTTTGGAATGTTACTATTTTTAACCATAAATGCAGGCCAAATAATGGCTATGGGATTACAACAAGAAGCGGTTACGTACATAACCCAATGTTGCTACAAATCATTAACTACCGCTGATTTAATAGTTGCTAAACAAATGGTAAAAAGCACCAACAGTGGCTGCCCCTACTGCAATGCATCCCCATTTGAAGTCAAAAAACAAACACCACCCGCTCCCGTTGTTCCAGTACCAACAGCGACACTACACCCAGCTTTTATTACACCAGGCACTCCCTATTCAGCATTAATTCCGCCAGCAAACTTATACCCAGAATCAGCAACTACATCTAACACCACAGCTAACTCTTCTGGTTTAATGAACAATCACCGCCAAGCCTTTGTAGTAGTAACCAATAATTCAGCTGCGCAACAACTACCTAGCGTTTGCCGTATTTGTGACGAACAACAAGATCATTTTGCGCAATTAAGCTGTAACCATAACTACTATTGCACTGGTTGTGTTACTGACATTCTTAGCAATGCTATACGCGAAAAAACCACCCAAGCAATGCGCTGTCCAGAATGCAAAAAGAAATTTGATGAAACCGAATTACTTACCTTTACGCAAACAGATCGTAAAAAATTGCAACAACTTATGCCCATAATTAAGAAAGAATTGCGCAAACAACAACCAGGCGCAAAAGAATGCAAAACTAATGGGTGCAACTATATTCATATAATTACCAGCACAAACGCTCAAACTATTAAGTGTCCAGAATGCCTGCAATGGAGTTGTTCTTTGTGTATGGTTAACCATACCCCATCCACTACCTGTGCAGATGCTGCTCGCACTAGAGCAATGGGCGACAAGAATGAACAAGAATATCAAAAATGGAAAAGTGAACATACTAAACCATGCCCAACCTGCTCTGCTGCAATTCAAAAAGCACCGGGTGGTTGTCCCAAAGTAGAATGCGCACAATGCAAACAAGCGTTCTGCTATGATTGTTTAGAAAAAACAAGCTGGTCTACAATGCACCAATGCCAAACTAAAACAACCGGTACTACGAGCAGTCAAACCCAATCTACTAATAACAATACTGATTCCGATTCAGATTCCGATTCTGATGAGCTATCCAACTTATTTAACAAAGCGATAAAGCTGTTTGCCTTTAAAAAGGCACTGGAGGCCATTGAAGAACAGTTCCAGCCACCCAAAGCATCCCTTACAGAGGGTAGCTCAACCCAAGAACAGCGGTTTAAGTACTTTATAGTACGCTTTGATAAACAGGTTTCAGAATCATATTTTAACAAATTTCTTAGGTTTATGGTTCAGCTGGGTAAAGGTACCACTAAGCCAACCATAGCGAATTATAAAACTTTTTCTGCACATGGCCAAAAAGTTTCCTTTTCTACTACTATGACCAAGACAGAGTTCCAGGAGCTTATTAATTTGGCAAATGACTCTGAATTATAAAAAACAAACAATAGATAAAAGGACCTGTGATTACACCGCAGGTCTTTTTTTGTTCTGTACATATTTCTATACCCTTTACATTAACATATTGAATCCCATTATCCAATTATACTAACCTCTACATTACGGTTATTAGCCTTTCCAACAAATCCTGCTACAATCAAAAAAAATGTTATTAACTTATCTGTTGTCAGGATTATTATATGTTCCTAAAAAGCCAATCCCACGTTTATGTAGTAATCACCATCTTATGCCTAAACACTGTTTCTATAGTCGCCACGCGTAGCACCATACTTTTATTAAAGGGACCATCTAGTGCCGGTAAAACCAGCGTGATCAATGCGCTCATACAGGCAAAACCTGAACTGCGCTACGTAAATGAAGATGAACACTGCATGGATGGCTTTAACCTTTTCTTACAGCAAGAGTTTGCCACGGAATATAAGGAACTTACCACGGCTATTATTCCAGAAAATATTTTTAATGCCGTTACTCGCAATGAACTGGTTTTTACCAGTGACAGCACACCAGAACAAAAAGAAAAAGTAATTAAAACCCTAGAACTATTGCGCACCAAGCTGGAAGAACCTGACCGTGACGATTTAAAAGAGACATACAAAAAAATAGTAGAAGAGAGTATTCAAAAAGCGTTACATAGTTATATACAAGATAACCATTGCATTCTCTTAGATGGCTGGATGATCAGCCCAAAACAAGTAGATGAGCTCCGCCAAAAAGCAGTCGTTATTACTATATTTTTCCATTGCCCATTAAGCACGTTGCTCAAACGGCTTTCTCTGCGAAATAGTGAAGCGCAATTACAACCCAACTGCCGTGAACGGAAATCTTATACCCAAGTTCTTAACAGCTATAAAGGCTTCTACCGGGCAACTTGCAATAAAGCAATTGCACTAGATACCGTAACTAAAGAAGAGATAACAGCCTTTATAGAGGCCATTAATCCTAACCTAGTTGAACACTCTGACCAACCACAATCTGGCAAATTTATGCGTAGAGACTTTACCCAAGAAGAACTTAATACCTATCTGCAGGAATTATTAGGCAGATTTGGACTGCTTACTACCAATAAGTCCTATATATGCCCAGACCTTAGCTATGACTATATCATTAATACCCAAGAAGGGACCCCCCAAGAGATAGGCGCTACCTTACTAGGCCTTATTACTGCAATAATCAATATCTAGATAATACCTATACCTAGCCAAGTTACCCCCCCCTCTATTAATATTTGCAGATAGAATATAAGTGCTTGACAACCCCTTTGGTTAGGGTATACTGGGAATGAGGTTATATTATCAGAATAAACTAAATGGAGGTCACTATGTACCATTCTAATAAGTTCACCAATTACCTATGTTTATTGCTTGTGTGTTCTACTATACCCCAGGTCACTATTATGACTATGGAACGCAATTTTGATGAAGAAGATCAGTTACAGCAGGCTGTAGAGGCCAGCAAATTAACGTATGAACAAGAAGCATATCAAGATATGTTATTCGAATTAACTCTACAAGAACAAGCTAAGATCGCTGAAGAAACAGAAAATGATGCAGCCTTAGCAAAGGCATTACAAGAAGAAGAGGGAGGCATACTCCAAGAACGCAGAACAACAGGAAAATCCGAACAACCGCCACTACAACAGAAAGCAGAACAACGTACATCCAATTTAACATCAGAAGCACCACCGCTTCCGCTAAAGAATAGATTTAATAAACCATTACCTACAATACAACAAAAATGCTTAATCTGTTTTGATGAAAAAAATGCAACTGAATTCAGCACATTGCAATGCAAGCACTCATTTTGTAAAGGATGCTTAGATACGCATATTAATAACGCATTAAAAGAACAAAATACTAATGGGTTAGTATGTCCAGAACCTAAATGCAAAAGCCTATTACAAGAGACGGACATACGCGCTATTAACCCGGCAAAAGTAACTGCCTTTGCCGATATTGCAACCAAAGCCGCGTTAGCAAATAATGGTAACTTTAAACACTGCCCAACGCCAAATTGCCCTATGGTTTTTGAAGTTGATCAACAAACAAAACATCGCGTTACCTGTCCGGCGTGTAAAAAGAACTATTGCTCTCAATGCCAACTCGATCACAACCCAGGCCAAATGTCTTGTGAAGAGGCTCGGCTTGCAAGCAATAAACCTGCAGCGGAAAAAGCAAGTGAAAATTTAATACGTACGGCAACTAAACCATGCCCAAAGTGCAACTCACGAATAGAAAAGAATGACGGCTGCTTGCATATGACTTGCCTTAAATGCAGACACCAGTTTTGCTGGAAGTGTTTGGGGATCTGGAGCCAACACCGCGACAATTATAACTGTAATAACAAAGAAACCAATCCAGTTACAGCGCCAACAGCCCACTCTAACAACCCCAACCATGCTCGAGCAATTGCGCATAATTTCCCCCAAGGTTTTGCCATAAGAACAATGGCTCCACTGGCCACTGATAACTTAGCATATATTGCACATGAACAAATCCTGCCCCCCACATACCATGGTGGATATCAAGCTCAATTCACAATACAGTTCCGTAGACGCTTGTCAGATCATAATTTTAGAGATTTTCTAAGAATTATACATGGCCTAATTCCTGCTGCGATGATTACCTCTCTGACCCCTAATACATCAAATAGCACCCAACAATCAATTACCATTCAAACACCTTGGAATAGAGAGCAAATGAATAACATTATCGCACAAGCAAATGCTAGACTTAGCCTGCATGTAACTACTGGATATATAAATTAGTAACTAGGTAGTAATGCACAAGGGCCGGTTATTATGCCGGCCCTCTTTTTTTGTGTTATTTTTTCTTAACTCTACGCGTGGCGCACAAATTCCCAAACAACATGCGGATGCTTACACCCTTTGCATGGTGGAAATGTATGCCCTTTTGCCAATGGTATTTCACGTTGCTCTTCACTTTCGCACTTGCATCCTTTTATGCGGAAAATCCCAGACTCTGGTGCTACTTGCCCAATGTGGAACGTGTCCCCTCTTTTTAACATATGCAAACTCCTTTTTTTTAAACAATGACCATTACTACGTTTTTATGTGTATCATAAATAATGCTCATTATTCAACAACCCTACAACTCGGCTTGTGACTGGAGGGGTAATATCAACTATCTCCTGTTTACTTTCCATAGGGAGAATTACCACCTCACGTGCATTCAAATCCATTTTACCCAAATCCACCATTTTTATTTGGCGATTGTCATAAGTATGGAAATAAAACCGTTTATTTTTAGTATCACTCAGGCTGGTCCATTGAGTATAATCGGTAACATAATTGTCTTTTCCCCCATCGCGGATTACCCCTTTGGGAATATCAAACAGATTTAAAATATGGAATGCCGTATCTATACTCTCTTGCTCTGTTTTTCCTTGCTGCGCAGTTTGGCTAAATGCTACCGCCCGTACAAAACGGGAAGGAGGAGTAAAATCACCCGGAAGACCCAACATGCCAGAACCTTGACCAAATGGCTTAAGTACCACACCATCAATAGTCACACTGGCACCATTCATACTACTTAAATTAATATAGTTACGCAGATTGGTAATATGCCAGTCAAAGGTAGGGGAATTGGTAATAACACCTAATGGGTTGTCATACACGGTAAGTATACCCTTAACATATTCTACTACTATGCAATTTCCTGCAGCATCATGCACAATTACATGATCCGGCGGCGCTATCTTCCATTGTGCAAGCGGCACCTTGGAAACTTTAATAGTTGGCAAAGCAGTTTTAACCTCTTCTACTGTTTTAAAGTTAGTTAGAATCCAAGTAAGTAATTCCCAAGAACCCATAGACCGTTGCGCTTCTTTTGCAGTCACCGTTTGGAATTCTGCATACCCTGGAAAATAAAATAGTCCGCCAGCCAACCCGGCCTCATTTACCCCATCAAGAATAACGTCTACTCCCAAAGCATTTGCACCAACAACTGCGTACTTGGATTTCCATTGTAATCCATTATCTTTGCCGGCAGGACCAGTACCTTTAAACTCTTTATTGCGCGGCAGCACTATTATTTTTGACTGCAAATATTGACCAAATTCCATAGTACGCGCATAAATAACAGCGCCATTTGCGGCTTTAAGACAAAGGCCAGTACAGGCAAACAGACCATTATTGTATGTAGCCAGCATAATTAGTAGGCTATAGACAATCTGCTTCATAAACATGCGCTCCTATTTTTACAATTTACTAGAACTTAATACGTCCACACTGTACCAAATAGATTAGGGATTATTCAATTCTTAAGCATGTCCCCCTATCTTGATGTTTGATTTTTAACCATACTAAGCTAAGATTGTGTTTGATTTTTAACCATTAGGTTTTTAGGAAATTAAATATGAAACGTCTTATAGATCGCCATTTGAATGAATGGACAACCAATCCCTATCGTCAGCCATTGTTATTACGTGGAGCACGTCAAGTAGGCAAAACACATGCAGTGCGCACTCTTGGTGCCTCATTTGACGATTTTGTAGAACTAAATTTTGAATCTGAGTCTCACCTTGCGTCCGTATTTGAACATGATCTTAATCCTGAAAGAATACTCAGAGATCTTTCTATTTCCGTTAAACGCTCCATTATCCCTGGTAAAACATTATTATTTTTTGACGAAATTCAAGGAGTCCCAAAGGCAATTACCGCGTTACGGTATTTTTATGAAAAAATGCCAGAGCTCCACGTAATTGCCGCTGGTTCATTGCTAGATTTTGCAATTGAGCAGGTTGGCATACCCGTTGGCCGCGTTGCTTCCTTGTATATGTACCCCATGTCATTCTTGGAATTTTTATGGGCCCGGGACGAAGACCTTTTGGTACAAGAAATTGTAACCCATACTCCGGAAAAACCGCTAAGTGAACTTATTCACCAAAAAGCACTCCGTCTTTTAGGTGAATATTTAGCAATCGGCGGAATGCCACATGCAGTACAACGGTGGATAAACACCCAGAACCTTCTTGAATGCGCAAAAATTCAACAGTTACTCATAGATACCTACCGACAAGATTTTGATAAATATGCAAAAAAACATCAAATCAAATATCTTGATCTGTTATACAATCATATACCCCAACGGATGGCAAAAAAATTTAAATTTAGTGCAGTAAGCACTGACTATAAAAAAAGAGAACTTGCTCCTGCTCTTGAACTTATTGAACGGGCAGGTATAGCTCACAAAATTACCTGGTCCGCAGGTAATGGCGTTCCACTAGGAGCTCAAGCCGATGCGCAAGACTTCAAAATATTATTTTTAGATATTGCATTAGCACAAATAATGCTGGGCTTAGATCTGGGTGCATGGATTATTAATCCATTTGAACAGTTTGTTAATAAAGGTGAAATGATAGAAGCCTTTGTAGGGCAAGAACTGTTGGCATACGCTAGCCCTTACAAGAAAACAACACTATTTTATTGGCACCGTACAGCACGCAACAGCGAAGCAGAAGTTGATTACCTACTGCAAAAACAGGAAAACATTATACCTATAGAAGTAAAAAGCGGCAGCGGATCTACCCTTAAAAGTATGCAAATGTTCTTGGAAAGCCATTCCGAGTGGTCACCATATGGCATTAGATTCTCAACACAAAATTACTCCATTTTTGAAAAAATAGAGTCTTATCCGTTATATGCAGTAGCAAAAATCTTACAACCCACACGGTAACCAAAGAATCTAAAATTTATGAAATTTAATGCGCTTGTTCCCGAACTGTATGTACTGGATTTTAACAAAAGTCTTAACTTTTATACCCAACTGTTAGGATTTACTATTGAATATCAACGCACAAACCCCCAATTTGCTTTTCTCTCTTTTGGAGAAAGCCAGCTTATGCTTGAACAAGAAGAGCACAATCCAGACTGGCACACCGGAACCATGGAATATCCATTAGGAAGAGGAATTAACTTACAAATTAAAACTACCAATGTGCAGGTATTAGTCCAGAAATTACAACAAGCTCATTATCCCTTAAAAAGAGGATTACAAGAGAGCTGGTATAGTGTTAAAGACAAGAAAGTAGGATATCGGCAATTTTTAGTTATGGATCCCGACGGATATTTATTACGGTTTTCTGAACCTATTTAATACTGCTTTTTTATCGCAGCTCTTGCACAATTAACCGTTCATAAAATGGCGTTTTAACCTCTCCAAAAATTTGGTATTCATCTGGACCCTTGCCCAGTAAGGCAATTATAGAGCCCTGCTTAGATAGCGAATAAGCTTTTTTTATTGCAAGTTCACGATCAAATTCTACCATTACTTTATTATTACGATCTGCAGGAATACCACGTAATAGATCTTGCATAATAATCTGCGGATCTTCTGTACGCGGATTGTCAGTGGTAAGAACTACCTGATCTGCAATACGACTGGCAATTTCTGCCATTAAAGGACGTTTGGTTACATCTCGTTTACCGCCAGCACCAAAGAGCAC
Source organism: uncultured bacterium (assembly GCA_963698045.1). GTDB lineage: Bacteria > Babelota > Babeliae > Babelales > Vermiphilaceae > MFD01716-c1. The sequence goes on from OY969115.1 coordinate 604,311, forward strand.
AATAAGATGTGGAGTTAACTGGCGCAATAAACCCAGTACTTGTTCAAATGAAGAAGGATTATGTGCATAATCAATAAAACAGATAGCCCCATTGGGCAATGCATACTTTTCTAACCTGCCACGGACCCCTGCAAATTTGGCCACACTTGCAACTGTTTGTTTTAACGTAACACCACATTGCAATGCCATAGTAACTGCGGCAAGAATATTGTAGACATTAAAAGTTCCCATAAGCTGGGGACAATCATACTCCTGAATCCCCACAGGAGAATCTAATACAAATGAAATTCCGTTAATAGACGAACGAATATTGCGTGCTTTAACCTGCGCAAACTTAGAACATCCATAACTAATTATTTCATTTCCAGGACAAGAAGGTAGTTTTGTTTGCAACCACTCATCATCTGCATTGATAAGTAATGGAGCCTGGGGTGCCGCCTGTGCAAGAATGCCACATTTTGCTGCAAAATAATCTTCCATAGTTGCATAAAACTCTAAATGTTCCAAAGAAAAGTTAGTAAAAATAACCCCGGTAAAAGAAATACCATACGTACGTGACAAGGAAAACCCTTGTGCTGCCGTTTCCATAACAACGTACGTAATATTCTGCTCAACGCACAGTTTAAAAAACTGATGCAAATAATCGGGATGCGCCGTAGTTAAAGACGCAGGAAGAACAGTGTCATTAATCTGGTTATGAACAGTACTCAGCAGGGCAACTTGGTACCCTGCTGAGCGTAATATATGTGCTAATAAAAAGCTGGTAGTCGTTTTACCTTTGGTGCCCGTAATACCAATAATCTGTAATTGCTGTGCTGGATTTCCTGCTGCTTGCGCACTTAATTCTGCTAATGCTTGTCGCGTGTTGGGTACATACTCAACTTGTGCCCCATGCTGTGCAATTAATTGCATAGTTTCTACGTTAAGGACTGCACCCTGCTCTACCACCAAAGTAGTAGCTCCTTTTTTAAGAGCTTCTGGAATAAACAATAGACCGTCGGTATTCATCCCTTTTACTGCAACAAAGGTAGTTCCCGGGCCAACATTATTGGTGTGACATGCAACAGGATAAATTAAGGGCATCATACCGGTAATTACTCTCCTGCTTTAATTTCTTCATGAATGTGTTTAGCCAACTTTGGCAATAAATAAGCAATACCAAATAAGTTAACTATTAATAATGCCGCATTAAAATATTCTGCAATTATCCAGATTAAATCCACTTTCATAACTGCCGCAAAACCAGCAAATCCACAATAAATGAAGGGGAACAACCAAGGGAATTTGCCCTTAGTTACGTACAAATATGCAGCTCGAGTAATATAGGCATAAGAAACTAATACCCCAAGACCAAAACTTACGGACAAGAAAGTAACTATCCAACCACCATACACACCAAATAAGGTCTTGAATGCTGCAATGGTTAATGCAGTACTAGTAAGACCACTAGACCAAACACCACTCGCAACAATACATAAACAGATCATAAAACAGACTAGTGTACTTACAAAAGTACTAATCATTGCCATTAATGCGCTTTTGATTGGTTTATGACTTCCAGTAAAACCAAACAGAATTGCAGCCGTACCTAAACCACTTTCTGTAGCAAATACAGAATTATTCATGCCAGTACGCATAGCGCGTTCCACCGTGAACCCAAGGGCACCACCCGCAAGAGCAACTGGTGAGAATGCGCTCTTAACTATTAATTGCAATGCCGGAATTATGTTGTGGAAATGATATATCAACAATGAAATTGCAGAGGCAAAAAAGACAATAACTTTAACCGGTACAATAGCATCTGAGGCTGCCACAATACGCTTTGCACCACCAACTACTATATAAAAGACTATAGCAACTATTGCAACAACAATTAACCACAATGGTATTGATGGCCAGGTTGTTTGTAAACTTAATCTAATGGTGTTTGCTTGCGCTCCATTGCCTAAATTAAGCCCAAAGAAAAGACAAGCAACAGCATAGAAATAAGGTAAAAATGATCCACCCGGAACATCTTTTAAGTACAGCATAGGCCCACCCAAAGTGCTCCCTTTTGGTGCCCGTTCACCGTACCAAGTACTTACATATACTTCTGCAAATCGAACTGCCATTAAAACAAAACCAATAATTAATACCCAGAATGCAGCGCCTGGACCACCAGTGTACATTGCTACGGCCATGCCACCTATGCTACCATTGCCTAAATTAGTACTTAAGGTATTTACGAACGCCTGGAACGGACTCATGTCCCCTTGGGATCCGGTTTTTTCTGGAATTAAGATTGCCTTCCACGCGGCAAAGAACTTGGTAAACTGAATACCACGCAGCAGGATGGTGCAAAATACGGCGATACTGAGTACATAAATAATAAGCGGCCATCCTAATAAAACCTCAAACCCCTGGTGAATTGCGTCCAGAATATTCATAAAACCCTTTCTTATTCTGATTGTTTAAAGATACACAATAACTAAAAATCAATTATACTTAACTTTACCTTTAATGCTATCGAAAGATCATAATGAAAAAACTAGCTCTAGACATTGGTGACCGTTGGATTGGCGTTGCAATTTCTGACGCTATTGGCATGCTTGCACGCCCCTTAGAAACCGTAGAAATTCACCAACTTACTGCCTTTTTAACCACCATTTTGGCCAAAGAAAAAATTGACACCATTATTGTTGGTTACCCCAAAACATTGCGGGGAACAGAAAGTGAACAGACCAAGAAAATTGTTGCAACCTTTGAAACACTTTCTACAGATTTTCCCCAGGTAACCTGGAAATTATGGGATGAACGCATGACCAGTCAACAAGCAGCAAAATTACAACGGGATACGAGCAAAGAAGCCAAACAAAAATCACACTCTATTGCCGCTGCTCTTATTCTTACTTCTTATTTGGACCATTTACACTTCCTGAAATCTACTGCAGAAGAAGAATGATATTATTAAGTAATTGACAAATTAGTTTTGGTTATCTAGCCTGTGAAGCATGAAGTAGTGAAGCAAGCCCATGCAATGAAAAAAAAGCATTGCAGATTATCATACCTAAAAAAAGGAGATTGGTATGAAATGCAAAAAGTGTGGCGGACTCATGGTTTTACAGTCTTTTTTTGACCATTTCCTTAATTTTGAAGGATGGAAATGTTTAAATTGTGGACGTATTATTGTGAAAAAAGAAAAGACCATAGAGTACGACTCGTTTACCCTTTTTTATCAACAAAACAAATGTAAAAACCGCAACTAAGACTGTAGTATGCCCTCATTTTTAGCTATTCAAAGCACGTATGAGCATGTGGAAATTGGTTTATTTATCAATAACAGCCTACGTGCATCTTGTACTACGCACAAATTTAATGCCAGCAGTGAACTGTTAGGTGCTATAGACAACCTACTGAATTCATGTTCAGTTACTCTTTCTGAGATTGCATTTATTGCAATAAACCAAGGACCTGGCCCATTCACCACCCTACGCGTGGCGATTGCTACGGTAAATGGTATTAGTTTTGCTACCGGCATTCCCTTAGTTGCTGTGCATGGTCTACCTGCCTTTATTAGTGAATATCATTCAGCAACAACTCCGGTAACAGTCGCAATACTAAACGCGTTTAATAAAGATCTCTATTATGCTATTGCCACAACAAAAAACGCACAACCAATCATTGGGGTAGAACAGTACCAAGCATTATTGCAACGCATTCACCACGAATTTCCCCATACGCCAATTCAATTTATTGGCAATGGAGTAACAATGTATAAACCAGAAATAATAGAATTGTTTGGCGAACAGGCTCACTTGCCTGACCCATTCCCCGTATTCCCTTCTATTGCCCAAATTGGCACTATTGGAAACACTCAATGGCAGAAAAAAGAGGGCATAACTAACCAAGTATTGCCCGATTATCTTAAGAATTATTCTGCCATCATTAGATATCCAGATTCTAAATAAGGGCGTGGCAATATATATGAGAATTCAATTTATAGTATTTTCAGTTCTGTGGTTGACCAACGTAGAATTATTACCTATGAACCGCCAAAACAATCAAATACCCACAGTAATTGAAGAACAGGCGCGCGGAAATGTCGATGAATTCACCCTGCTCGCTCGGAACCAAATAATGACGTTGCAACGTATTCGCCAGGCGAATAGACAAAATTTCCTGATTACTGCAATTTTACCCATTTGCTGTTCTGTGATCACCATTGCAGTCCTGTTAAAATTTTTCACATAGGTTTTAACTAACTCAGAGCCAGATCTGAATAACCTTTATCTTATAAAGATATCTAGTATTCAATGTTTTTCTTTAATCAAAAAATTAATAATGTCCGTTCGCCCTGAGCCTGTCGAAGGGTGTGAACGGTTCGATAAAACCGAATTTTTATTTAAAAAGCATAGTTGACACCAATTCTCTATTTTTCCGTTCATATCCTTCGACTCCTTCGACGGGCTCAGGATGGCCCGGAAGAAGCGCGTTTACCAGTGAGCTTCCGACTACGCCAAAGCGCTTCGTCGCGACGGCGAGTGTCGAACTTTCAGGACGAACGGAATGAAGCTTGTTTTGGATGAAAAATCCCGAACTTGTATACACTCAATTTACGCGCGTGCAACAACTAAGTGTTGCAACTTCTTGTCATCTTGATGGTGAGCATATAAATATTTTGGTTGGTCTTTGCTCTTCTTTTGGCTTTGCACTAACGCAATACTCATGCTTAATAAGATCAGCACACTAATAAGTACTCTATTTCCTGATTTTTTTTCATTCATTATTCCTCCCTTTTTCCCTTCACTATTCGACAATACTAGTGACATTGTCGTAACAGATTGCTTACACTAATTTTTACACACCTATTTCTCTTCTATCATTAGTGTAGGCATTGGGTGGAAAAAAAATCAACAAAATAATATACAAATTGAATGGTAAGTAAAAATATGATCTTACTTAAAAACTGATCGTATTATACCGGCGATCAATGAAACTGCCTGATGAGCCCGTAAAACAGTAGGTGTTAAGGCACAAAAAATAAAACCGGCTGCTCGTACCTGTTCTTTTTCTTCATACGTTAGATCACCTTCTGGACCAACAAGCAATGTTAATGATTCTGGTGAATACCCACGCGTCTCTTTAAGCACCGTCCACAGATCACTGCCAGCGGGATCACAAAAAATACGCGTTCCCGTTGATTCTTCTGCAGACAGCAGATTAGCAAGTGGCACTGGTGCATGCAATGCAGGGAATACAAACTGTTTTGACTGTTCTGCTGCGGCTCCCATTATCCGTTCCAAGCGTTCCATTTCTTTTTCCCCACTCCACGCACGTTGGGTCTTTTGGGTGGTAATAAGTTGAATACTATTTACACCCAGTTCATGCAAGGCATACAATGCGGTATCCAAATCATCCCGTTTTAACAACGGCAACCAAACAGTAACCTGTGGGGTGAGCATTTGGTGAGTTACTATGTCATGAATACGTACGGTAAGCCGTGGATCTTTCTCTATAGTTTCTACTTCACACCGTAAATGATGGGTGCGATCAAACAGTACAACCATTTTACCCGGCTGCAAACGCAGAACGCGCACTAAACGGTGATAAAGGTCTGGAATGGCTAAGGAAAAATGATTTCCGGGTTCGTGAACCGGTTGATTTTTAGTTAAATCAGGAACAAAAATAGCAAATTCATGGGCTTGGGAATTACTTTGCATCATGAGCGCTTTCATTACTCGTTAAAGGGGTTGTATTTGATTTACCAAATAATTTATTTTTTAGTGCAGTCCATTGTGCAGCAATATACCGCTTAAACAGTATTGTGCGCACCATAACCGTACCGCCAATAGAACTTACCCATTGTTGCCATTTAGGCATAGTTTTTACCGGGGTCTGATCACATAAGGAATCATAATCTTTATCTATTTTACCAGAACGAGTGGCATCAAGGTCATCGAGCCCTTCATTCATAAATCCTTCCAGCTCTTGGGACATTTGGTCCATTTGATCATCTGCTTTAATAGGTAGTGCAGTGGTGGACAGTAGTAGAGAAAAACATAGGCAAGAAAAACTACTTAATTTGTTCTGCATTATTATCCTTATATAGGCTGTTACACGCTGTTTTGAGCGCTCCTGGGTACTAGTGATAGATTAACACTGTTCTATGGTATATGCTAAACTTTGCAAACGCAATAGCAACCCGCCTACGACTGAAAGGTAACAGGTTAGGCTAATGCTGTAGCAAAAGACAAAGGAACCTAATGAAAAGTAATTGTCCCGTTGTGTTAATTGTTTTAGATGGGTTTGGATACCAACCACACAACAAATACAACGCCATAGCCCACGCCAAAACACCCCACCTTAACTATTTCTTAGAACATTACCCCCATACGGTATTAAAAGCTGCTGGCACTGCAGTAGGGTTACTTCCCGGCACCATGGGCAATTCAGAAGTTGGTCATTTAACTATTGGCGCAGGTCGCGTTATAGAACAGCCGGTAACTATTCTGCATTCCATGATACAAGATGGTTCCTTTTACACCAACCCAGTTCTGGTAAAAGAACTACAACGCACTCAACAAGCCGGCAAAAAATTACACATTATGGGTTTACTTTCAGATGCGGGAGTACATTCCCATATTGAAGACATTATGGCGTTTATTACCGCTGCAGTAAAACAAGGCATTACTAACATAATAGTTCATCCTTTTCTTGATGGTCGGGACACACCTCCCCGTTCTGCAGCCACTTATCTGGAACAATTAGAACAGTTTTTGGCTACCATTGGTCATGGCATTATTGGGTCTCTCCATGGTAGATTTTACGCAATGGACCGGGATCATAATTGGGAACGCACTAGAGCCAGTTATGACGTGCTCACGCACCCCACAACACCCCGCTTTATACGCTGGCAAGACGCACTGCGCACAGCCTATAGCCATGGGAACACGGACGAATTTGTACCACCAGTGTTATTACATGCACAAGGCGTAATTCAAAACGGTGATAGTATTATACATGCCAATTTTAGGCCAGACCGCGCGCGCCAATTAACAGAATGCTTTGTTAACCCGCATTTTAACCAATTCCCCACTAAATCACTTGCACTCACCAGCTTTATTACCCCCACAGAATATGGCGCAGGGTTACAAACCCACGCATTACTTACCCCACCAATAGTACTGCATACGCTTAAGGAAGAACTAGTTAGTCACGGTAAATCATTTTTTGCCATAGCAGAAACAGAAAAATATGCCCCAGTAACCTATTTTTTTAACGGCGGCAAAGAAGCTACCGAAGAATTAGAAACCAGAATCCTAATCCCTTCTATACCCAAACATGATTATATACACACTCCCCAAATGTCTGCGCCAGAAATAACGCAGACGGTTCTAAATTCACTTAAGAACAATCCCAAAGACTTTTATCTAATCAATTATGCCAACGCAGACATGGTTGGCCATTCGGGCAATTTTGGTGCCACAGTAAAAGCGGTGGAATGTTTGGATACCCAACTGGGGTTATTATATAACATGGTTATAGAGCAGATGAATGGCACTCTCTACATTACTGCAGATCACGGAAATGCAGAAAATATGTATGATCCAGCGCATCACCAACCACACACCTCACATACCACTAATCCAGTGCCCTTTATTATGCTTACTAATGAATTAAAAGATTCAAACGCAGTGTTGCCACTTACCCAACTGAGTGACATAGCTCCTTTTATCTTAAAGAACTTAGGGTTACCAATTCCCAAAGAAATGGAAAAGCGACAGTAATGTACTACTGCCGCTTTTTGATACCTATCAATTTAAAACTAAATACCGGATAAATCAGGAGATACTCTTGGTTTTTCTGGTTTATAAGGCTCTAATCCCATTGCTTTTATCTTATTCAATAATTCCTCCTTAGACATGTTTTCTATGGAAGGCACTTGTGGGATTTCAGTAGGAATCATCTTTAAAATTTTCTGCGGATCAACATTTGAATTTTTAGCCTTAATTATAGCATTGAGTAATATTATTAACGGACCAGCATATTCTTCCCATATTTTTGTCTTAGCCTCAAATAATTGTTTTTTAAGCTCATATATTGCATCAACTTCCGATTGCGTAAGTACTTTTGTATCAGCTGGCGTAATTACTTTTAGCTCTTCCAACTTTTTACCAACTAACGATAAATTTAATACTTTAGCAACACCTTTAAGGGTTACTTTTAAACGTTCATTATTTTTTTTCTTAATTGGTTCAATTTTCTTTTCTGCTGCATTTAAATTATTAAGTGCTTGCGCAAGATTTTCTGCGTCTAAAAGCTCTAACAATGTAGGAATAAGATTAGTATCTTTTGGAGTGACTGTTATTGCACTTGCTTTTGGCTGAGACACAACTGGCTTAGAGGCTGCCAAAATTGGGAATTCTAATTTTATTGCTTTCACTGCTTCTGCCAATTGTTCCTTGGTCATTTTTTCGATTGAAGGAGGTTCTTGAATTGTTTTAGGAATTAATGACATAATAGCTTCTGGCGTTTGACCAGCTTTTTTTGCATTTTTAAGTTCAACTAGTTTGGCAATAAGAGGTTTCGCATAATCAAGCACCATTAAAAACTCAAATAATTGGAGTTTGCCCTCAAATATGGTATCTACTACCAAATCATTTAAACGCTTCATAGTTTCAGCATCAAATGCCTTTGCTGCAGAAAGATCAGTTTTAATAGTTTCAGAATTTAATGCATTTACAAGGCTTTGGTACACCCATTTCATGCCCATATTTGCTTTAAGTTCGTCAAGCATATTTGGCAAAGCTTTTAAATCATCAATTGCTTCTTGAACACTACTCGCTTGCAATTTTTGCAAAATATCACTTAATATTCTTGCATTATCGCCTGTTAAGGCAGTTGATGGTTGTGGCACAGCGCCTTCCTTTGCACCTATTAACCAGGGGGTATATTGTTCAGGAGTGTATCCCGACTCTTCATACCAATCTATCCATTCTTGTTTAGTATATTTTGATTTTGGTTCTGTAGCGGGATCTTTTAATGGGCCTGCTGCTTTTTGTTCTTTTTCTTCTATTGCCTCTGTCTCTTTAGTTGCAATAATATCAGCTGATTTCACATTATTTTTTAACGGATATCCTTTTTCCGTAACACCCAACAACCCAAGCCAAGGACCGGTCTGCGGCCTTAATTTACCGTCATACGTAAGATAAATAGTTTTATTAGGAGTAAAGGTATGCACAATCGGCTTTTGATCACTCAATGATTTAAAAATAGATAAGCTCGTAGGTTTTTTGGAAATATCTATGTTAATTGCACCAGCGATATCTTTTTCTTTTGCCCACACAGGAATTAAGACCTTATCAAATTTTTTAGCTCCATTAGTAAGCGTAATGTAAATGGGAGCGGTTGATTTATTAAGAATATCAAATCCGGGATCAGCAGCTGAAATACTCTTAACTACACCTGCTAAAAGCAATACACTCATAAATAGTTTATTCATATAATTCATAGATTTTCCTTTTTAATAAAAGAGCGGCAATAAAACTATTGCCGCTCTTTTTTATTTATCTTTACTCAGCCTTGTCATCTTTTGCGCCTTTAAGCCAAGGAGTATATTGTTCAGGTTTATAGCCATACTCCTCATACCAATCTATCCATTCTTGTCTAGTATAGTCACCTTTTGGTTCAACTGCAGGATCTTCTACTTCTCCGCCTTCTGCTTCGTGCTCTTTAGGTGTTTCACCAGTAACTCTAGAACTTTCTATTTCATCTTTAGAGATATTTTCACTCTTTTTATAAGGATAACCATGTTCAGTTTTACCAGTTTTACCAATTAGATCTAACCCCCATGCAATCAAACCATGACCTGGTGTTGTTTGTGGTCTTAAACCAGCCGCATCAAAGGTTAGATACAGCGTTTTTCCAGTAGGGAATTTATAACTAAAATTAGGTTTTGCTTGTTTACTTGGATCTTGTTCCCAAATTTGTAAGGTTGTTGGAAGATCTTTATTTATAACAACCGCACCAGCGTACCCAGCAACTATTGCGCCCACAGCGTTCTTTATTCTATCCCCAATATCTGAAGCAGATTCTGATTTTGTTGCTCCTTTAGACGCTATCTTTTCTTTATCAAACTTTACCGTTCCGCCATTAGTTACAGAAATCCAGATATCTTTCTTTTCACCTTTTTTACCCTCTAATTTATTCATAACTTCAAACCCAGGGTTCGTTAAAGCAAATGCTGCCGATGATATCCCCATCACGGCAACTAGGCCTAATAATTTAGCAGTAAACTTCATATACGATCTCCTTAAAATAAGTTTATAATAGAATTTATCCTCTACCCCTAGAATGACAAAAAAGAGGGTTAAAAGTAAATAGTTTTGCGGAATTTGTATAAAAAAATTAAACCTGAGGTTTAAATTAAAGAAAAAGGTAATAAAAAAGGCTATGCCTTAGAATTGGCATAGCCCCATAAGCTATGGTTACTAAATATGTACTATTAACCTAAAAATGGTACTCAAAATAGACATACCCATCTTCACGACTGGTTTCTTTAAACCCAACCCGGGTGTATAACTTCTGAGCATTTTCATTAGTAGTTCTGGTTACCAGCTTTACCACTTTGGCACCTCGCTTTTTAAGATCTGCCAACGCGTAGTTAATCAATTGCTCGCCATACCGTTTACCCCTAAACTCTGGCCGCACTGCCAAGAACAGTAATTGACCTTCCGTTGGTTTTTTTAAATAATAGGCCACAAAACCAATAAACGTGTCCTCATTCTGTATTTTTTCTCGCAGAACTTTGATCTGCAATTTACCCACATAGGCGGGGTCATAATGGTTAGGTGCATGATATTTCATCATAAATTCAGGAGAATAATCATCACTAGAAATAAGCCAGTACCAATTTTGATTAAAAATATCCAAGATTGGTTGGCGATCACGGTCATAATTAAACTCATAAATTGGACCCGTTTGTTTAGTAAACATATACCAGGTACCAGGTCCAAGTCCAAATACCGCAACACAAACTAATAAAACAACACTAATTCTTCGCCAAGACCACGGATACCGTACTTTCATTACTCGTCCTTGTTTTTATAGATAATTTTATATAATAGCAACCCTTGTGCGGCTGCTGTTGGAAGTTCATTATTTGCGTCTTTAGCCGCCATTATTTTCTGTACATAGTCTACATCCCAATCAGAACGGGCCGCAACTGCTAAGCCTGCACCAACCAAACGCCTAATCATATGCCGCAAAAACGCTTTACCTTTTACAGTAACCCGGTACACCCCGTATCTGCGGAGATATTCAAGCTCAATACTATCAACCGTACGCACCGTATTTTCTCCCATTTCATCGCCCGTACAAAAGGAACGGAAGTCATGAGTGCCTTCAAATACAGAAAGTACTTGGGATAGCTTATCTATATCAATACCTGCCCGGTAATGCCACCCGTAGCGCTGTACAAATGGCAATGGTCGTTGAGGAAAAAAATGATAATAATAGGTTTTTTGGACAACGTTATAAAACGGATGAAACAGTTCCGGAGCGGGAACCAGTGAACGAATACTAATGTCTGACGGTAAGGCATTGTTCCAGGCCCAGCGTAATTTCTCTGGAGTAATTGCAAGATCAGTACGCACTAACGCTACCTGGCCCATTGCATGCACCCCCGTATCTGTTCTAGAAGCTCCCAGAACAATTACACTGCGTCCAAAAACCTTTTTAAAGGTAGATTGCATAACCGCAGATACCGTAGGCACCTGCGGCTGATCTTGCCACCCAAAATAGTTAGTGCCATCATAGGTAATAGTTAATTTATAGCGATTCATGAATTAATGACGGGCATTAGCACTTGCAACAACACTTAATACTGAAAGTGCTATTATTGCCGGTATAAAAAAGGCCAAAAATATAAAAGCATCATCGCGAACTTGTTTACGGTATGCAGCCAAAGAATTTTTCTTTTCCACAGCTTTTTTTTCCAAAACAATCATTCTTTTGTCAAATGCAGAAAGTAATGCTTTTTTAGTTTTCTCATCAACAGAAGCTTCTGCTATTGCATTGCGCACTTCACGGAAAGAATCTAATTCTCCACATGCCTTGTGCGCACCCAAAGCCATTTGTTGTTCTTTTAGCCAGCACTCATAGATTTCATTATCATCCAATGCTGCCGGTTGAACAATAACTTGTGTAGAAGTGCTTTGTTCAGCCGTAGATTGGTCATCAGCCATTAATGAACTAACGGTTGTAGATACCATTACCAAAGAGATTACAAATGCCAACTTTTTACATTGGAGTTGTTGTCCCAACCATACGTTAGACAATTCATTATCAACTATAGTGAAATTATTCATGTGAATATTCCTCTAATTAGTAGCGTTAGCTGACTTAATTGCTTAAATCTATCGAGCCGCCACCCCAAGTATCAATAACGGCAAAAGTGGAATGAGCGCAACTGCAACCAAAGAACCTATAAACATTGCTTTCTTATAAAAACGCTCATTTGCAAGATCCTGCTTTTTTTCATTTACAGAAATCTCTAAGCGAGTAATTTGCCTATTCATTGCTGCAACCAAAGACGCTTTGTTTTTGGGATCCATTTCGCTTTCTTGCAAAGCATTGCGCATAGATTTTAATGCATCTAATTCCGCAATAGTTTTTACGGTTTTAAAGATATATTGCCATTCTCTATCGCCCATTAGGCTTACTTCATATACCTCTTCATTGGTCATACAACCAATACTGGGCATTGGTTGCTGAACATTGGTGGCAGTTTCCGATTCCATGGCATATAAAGGAGCTGCAATACCAGCCATTAAACCCAAATTAATAAGCACATTTAGCGTTTTCATAAAAAACCTCTACTTAAAACGATTAAACATATTACCTTAACGCTGCGCGTAATACTTTTTTGCGCAATCTAATGCTCTTTGGGGTAATTTCAATAAGTTCATCCGGACGGATCCATTCCATGCACTGCTCAAGTTCCATAATTTTTACCGGAGCAATTTTAGCTGCTTCATCCGTACCAGAAGCACGCATGTTAGTTAGCTTTTTAGTTTTGCATGGATTTACGTCAAGATCATTTTCTCTGCTATGTTCACCAACAATCATTCCTTCATACACGGGATCAGTTGGTTTAACAAAGAGAATGCCACGCGGTTGCAGACCGTCTAATGCATAGGCAGTAACCGGACCATTTTCCATAGAAATTAGGGCACCTTTAGTACGGGTTGGAATATCACCTTTGTATGGTTGATAGCCATAAAAACTAAAGTTAATAATACCAGTACCACGAGTGTCTGTTAAAAACTGACTTCTAAAGCCCAACAACCCACGGGAAGGAACTTCATATTCCAAGCGAATACGGCCACCATCTAATGGTTCCATATGCTTCATAATTGCTTTACGGGTTCCCAAATTTTCCATTACGCTGCCTTGGTATTCAGAGGGCAAATCAATAGTAACGTACTCAATAGGTTCACACTTCTGGCCATCAATTGTTTTATAAATAACTTCTGGCGCAGAAACTTGTAGCTCAAAGCCTTCACGGCGCATATTTTCTATTAAAATGCCCAAATGTAATTGGCCACGGCCAGAAACTTTAAAGACATCAGGAGATTCGGTAGGCTCTACCCGCAATGCAACGTTAATTTTTAATTCACGTTCCAAACGTTCTTTGATGTGACGAGAGGTAAGCAGAGTACCTTCTCTGCCGTTAAACGGAGAGTTATTTACAGAGAAATACATACTTAAAGTTGGTTCATCTACCTTAACGTACGGATATGGTTTTGGATTGTCTGGTGTACAAATAGTTGCACCCAATTCTGGCGCCTGAGTAAACCCAGTAACGGCCACAATGTCTCCAAAGCCCGCAGTTTCTGTTTCTACTTTAGCTAACCCAACAAAGGTATGTATTTTGCTAATTTTTTGCACTGGACTTACTTTTTCATCGCGGCATAGTACCACTTGTTGTCCCACGCGCAATTGACCGCTAAAAATACGACCTACGGCAATGGGCCCCAAGAATTCTGAGTGATCAAGATTAGTAATTAACAGTTGCAATGAACCAGGATTTTTTTCAGTAGGAGCTGGGATTTTAGAGATAATAGCGTCAAACAAGGCCGTCATATTATCAGTTGGTTGTTTAGGATCGGTAGTCATAAAGCCCATACGTGAAGAACCATATAACACCGGGAACTCAAGTTGTTCTTCGGTCGTAGCAAGATCTAAGAATAGGTCATGAATTGCAGATTCTGTACGCTCAATGTCTGCATCTTTACGATCTATTTTATTAATAACCACAATAGGAGCAAGTCCCAATTGTAGCGCTTTTTGCAACACAAAACGGGTACCCGGTAACACACCTTCTGCAGCATCTACCAACAACAAGAACCCTTCAACCATTTGCAGCGTACGTTCCACTTCCCCACCAAAGTCTGCGTGACCGGGAGTATCTACAATATTAATAGTGTAGTTCTTGTAGGCTATACCAGTTTGTTTTGCCAAAATGGTAATACCACGTTCACGTTCCAATGCGTTAGAGTCCATTACGCGGTCCTGTTCTTGGCCTCCAAGCGTACCGGACTGACGCAATAATTTATCAACTAAGGTTGTTTTACCATGATCCACGTGGGCGATAATTGCTATATTTCTTATAGTATCACGACGATTATTTTGATCTGCCATTGTCCCTAAACACCTCTGAATTCTACCAACGTTTTATAATCAAAGAGTCCGCACCCAATAGGTGCGAACTCTATTTTCCTATTCTCCACTCACTAACAAATAATCTTGTTACTATTAAAAGTACTGCGCGGTGTATGGCAACAAGGCTATAGTTCGTGATTTTCTAATTTCACTAGACAAATGGCGTTGATGCTTGCAGCAGGTACCAGAAATACGTGACGGTAAAATCTTGCCACGTTCGGTTAAAAAGCCACGTAAGAAGGTAGCGTTTTTGTAATCAATATTATGTTCTTGTTCTTTGCTTACACAAAAACGGCAATGCTTTGCACCATTTTGTCCACGACGCGGGCGCTTTTTATTTAAGCGCATGCTAATTTTTAATTTAATTTTTTTTGTCATAATAATTTCCTTAAGAAGATCAAAATCTATTGTTACTAGTCGCTTTTAGTTTAAAGCGTCTTCCATGTCTTCATCACCAAGGTCATGCTTGTCTGAAGGAGAAAGCATACCTTCCATTTGGTTATCTTTTAAGAAAGAAGGAACATCACCACGGTTAGAAGTAGGTGCTTCTTCCAAAGATTTAGGACGTTGGTAAGTTAATGGTACTTTTTCATCTAAACGGGTAATAATGTTACGCATTACCACGTCACCAGCTTTAATAACAAAGAAATTTTTAATATCTTCTACCACTTGGCCATTAGGCGCTTCTAAGCGGGCTAAGAAATAAATGCCGTAACCATTTTTTTTAATAGGATAGGCTAAACGATATTTGCCCCATTTTTCATATGAAATCATGGTAGCTTTTGCAGAGCGAACAATACGCTCAATTTCAGACTCAAGATTTTTAGCTTCGTCCTGGGTTATTTCTGGGACGGTTAGCGTTAAAACCTCATAACGATACATCATGAAGGACCTCTTAGATAAATACTAAATGGGAGTGCTTTAAAAACACTATAAAGCAGCAACGCGCTGCTTTATTTAGCATTTCACTACCCACACTCTTTGGGTAGGATGTCTTTTACTGTACCAGAAAAGCCAGTTTTTACCAGCTTTTCCAGCACAGTTGTACTGTTCAATAGATCTTTAACCAACCATCAAAAGGCTGTTATGCAAACTTTTGTTGGCGTTGGATCACACGGCCAATCACTCTAAAGTGATCTTTGCCACGTACCAATGCTATTGGCGGTTGTTTGTGATTTACCGATTCAAGAACAATGAAATCTTCGGTATAGGTTACCTGCATAATGGCTTTAACCGGGGTATCATTGCCATATTCTACGGCAGCAATATCACCAGAACGGGTCCATACTTCAGGAGAAATAACTACATAGTCACCTTTTACAAAGGTTGGCGCCATGCCGTTATTTTCTACACACAATGCAAACATTGCACTGTCATTTGAATTTAATGCCGGTACAAAAGTATCTTTATAACCGGTAGTAACTTGCATTAATTGGTTGTTATATGGTGATGGGTTAGAAGGAATCTCTCCCACAACTGGAACCACACGAACTTGCAAATCAACACTTGTTTCTTCTGGTAAGCTTACATTTTTATCTACATTATCCGTGCGTTGACGGCGTTCTGCAAACAAATCAATAGGGCTAATTTCGAATGCATTCGCTAGTTTACGTAACGAATCTTCATTCCAACGACGCGTACCATTCTTGATATGCGTTAGGTAACTTTCCGACATCCCTGTCTTTTCAGCTAGGATTTTTGTCGTCCACCCTTTTTCCCTTAAAAGTTCTTTAACTCTTAATTGGGTTGATATAGAAGCCATAGAAATACTCCTTCCTCTAATTTAACTTTTGGGTTGATTTTGGTATACTGAGGTCCACTGCCTTATTTCTAATAGTACGCAGAATATAAAAGATGTCAAATGGAAAAGATTGCACATGGTCAAGAAAACTAAGCTAAATGCCTTCCCAAGGCACATTTTTGAGAAAAACGCCTGGGGAACCAACAATGTGGTCATAGGCATAGATGAGGTTGGGCGTGGTTGCCTAGCCGGACCCCTGGTTACTGCAGCGGTTATCTTACCTCCCCATAAGGCCAAGCGATTTTTAAAAGATTCTAAGGTTATGACCCCAGAGGAGCGTACCCAAGCCTACGATTGGCTTATCAAGAATACCTGGTACGGTATTGGTATAATTAACAACCGTTTAATTGACAAGCATAATATTTGGCAAGCAACCCTCATTGGCATGAAAAAGGCCCTGGTTCACTTACTAGCCAGTTATGATGGGCTTTATACGCCAACTGGCATTTTAGTTGACGCTATGCCCCTTAATGTAGGGGACACCCACTATAAAGATATCCCCGTCTACCATTTCCCCTTTGGAGAATCCCATTCCCGATCCATTGCCGCTGCCTCTATTATTGCCAAGGTAACCCGTGACCGGCTTATGCAAAAGATGGATCCTTTGTTTCCAGGATACCTTTTAGAAAGCCATAAGGGATATGCTACCCCTGCCCATAAAAAAGCAGTACGGGCACAACGACCGTCAATTATCCACAGAGAGAGTTTTGTTGCAACCGTTCTAGCAGGTGAAAAAGATGACCAACCAAATCAGCAAACCTTGTGCTGAAGTTATAGAAAGCTCCTTAGGCTACTGGCTGTCCCAAAGCTGGAAATGGAATGAAGCAGTACCCTTTGGTTCTTTAGTAGTGGCAGAAACTAAACACCGTACCATTTTGGGCATAGTGTACCAAATACAAACCGGTTCAATTGATCCCCAGCGCTATCCGTTTCCTTATCAAAAGACCCAAGAAGAACTTCTTAAAGAACAACCCCAAATATTTGAATTTTTAAAAACAACCTTTTCTTGTGTAACTATTGGGTACCTAGAACGAGAACGTATCCATTACCAGTTAGCACCACAACCACCCCATATCCACTCTTTTGTGGGACCTGCAACTACCTCACTTGCCCGGCAATGCTTTGCGCGTGACATTTATCTGCAGGGGCTTTTTGCCGCTGCTGCGCTGGTGGGCAATGTAGATGAGCTGTTGCTTGCGGTTCTTAATTACCAAGAAAGTCTGCAAATACTTGATCCTAAAAAGATTGGATCCCTTATGCAAACATACTCATTACTTACCGGAAATGATTACCGTAGAATTAAACTATTCTTGCAACGGGTAGAACCTATAATTCATAGTTAATAATAAATACAGAATAACCCGGATAAATTCTAGGGAGTATCTCATGAAGCAGCTCTTTTTTTATATAATTACATTTGCCTATGCTTTTTCTACCTTTTCGAATGGTATTTTACTCCCCGTGTACGCATTCTTTGTACTTAAATTAGGTGGCGGCATATTGGAAACATCTTGGGCTATTGGCCTGTATTCTATAGTAACCGGACTTGGCACTATCATAATTCATAAAACATCATGGAGCCACAACAATGCTAAACATTGCCTATGGGGTGGGTGGTTTTTATGGCTTCTGAGCGTACTTATTTATCTTATTATGGATAACCTTGCCCTACTCTATCTTTCACAACTGTTTAATGGCCTTGGCAGTGCCCTATCTGAACCCGTGTTTGACGCCGAATTTACTAAACAAATAAAAAAGGATGATCTTTCTGGTGGTTGGGCATTTTTTGAAGGTATGATCAACATTTTTTCTGGTTTTGCTTCTTTAATTGGAGGGTTCTTAGTAACCAAATATGGGTTTAGCACACTTATAAATTGCAATATTGCGGTTGCTATCCTGTCATTCACGCTGATCATCTACTATACCTACCATATGAAAGAATCTCTGGTTTAGGCTTAATACTTTGTTTATAGATCAATAATGGGGCTATCTGGACTCTTGGTCTTCTTAATGCCTACCTTGCAATACACCCCTTTTAACCTGAATCGCAGGACATAGTTACCCTTTTCCTATCATAAGTAAGTAATTTTCTACTTGCAATTATATACAATTTGTGTACGATAAATAGTGTCTTTTATTGTGATCAGTGTTTTTTATGGAGGAAAATGCCTATGAATTGCCTAACTATGTCTTTTTTTGCTATAAGTATGCTTCTAACAACCGTAACTTTTGGCATGGAACAAACAGAAGTTTCTACAAGCAGTGTAGAATCCATAAATAGCACAAACGGTAGCGCAATATCCCGCCTCTCACAAGCAACAAACAATCTGCCTTCTGAAAAAAAATATCTGGTATTCAATCTAGTCTTACAACAATTACTAGCACCTTTAAAATGCGTTAATAAAGAAATACCCTTTCAGACCATCAACACTGATAAGGACTCTCCATTATTGAATAGTCTAAAATTATTAGGAAATCCAAAACCAATAGAAATGTCGTTACCCAACCAGTGTGATATTTCATTTTGTGCAACCCACGATGGTAAAAAATTATTTTGTGGCACCTATAAAAATTCCGTCTCTATTTTTGATATTGCTGATCCAACAAAACCGAACTATATCACTACCTTCCCATTCAATAAAGAATATAGCTGGGGTAACATAACCGACCTCGTGATCCGGTCAGACAATAAAATACTTTTTGCTGCCCAACAAACAAAAGTCAACTCAATAGCAATGAACTTAATAGCAATCTGTGATATCTCTAATCCTACTCAGATAACTACATTAGCAACTATAGATAAACTACAAGCCGGACATACCTGTTTAAAACTTACGCATGATAACCACACACTAATAGCTGGGTGTGAAAACGGAGCTATTAAATTCTGGAATGTTAGTAATCCCCAAAAACCACTTTTAATTTCTACCATAAATGAATCAACGTTGGGAGACATAGACATGGTAACTTGTTTAAGCCTAAACTCCAACAATAGAATCTTGTTCTCTGGTTCAATGGACCAAACGGTCAAAATATGGGACATTGCTGATCTTAAGAATCCTAGATTAATAACCACACTCGGTGTTCCAAGCCAAAAAAAAGAATACAAACAAATTCGTTCCATAGTAGTCAGCTCAGAGAATAAAACTCTTTTTACAGCATGGAACAATGCTATTAAAATTTGGAATATTTCTGATATAAATAAGCCTATTTTACTAACCACCATTGATGAATTAGCTAACAGCAAAACAAACTCTCTCTGTCTAAGCTCAGACAACAAGCTCCTTTTTTCCAATCAAGAAATTAATAATAACAATAATTTAATTAGGGTATGGAATGTTACTAATGTTAATGAACCAATTCTCTTTAATAGTTTTAATGAGGCGAATATTGGTAGCCAAGCAATTCAACTCGTTCAAAATAAACTCATCTCAGGAACATTCAGCTCCCAGACTAATATTTATGATTTAAATCCTGCTTTTGAACTGCGTAATTATTTTGCTGAATCCAACACTAATCCAGATGGTATGGATTTATATTTTTTCATGATCAAAATTCTCGAGTACAGACTAAGACAACAAATACTCAGGGATAAACTAATACAAAAAAATGTTGATCTAACTACCGTAAAACCATGCCTAATTAAGATACAACCATTGATTATTTCTGAACCGTCACTCGTCAAACTCTTTAATAAAGTTCCTGAGAACCTGCAAAAGAGTTTCTTAGAAGCTGGCTTAGTAAGTTTCCCAAGTACCAGTGATACCTTGATGGAAGATTTTGCTCAGCCGGGTAATGAACCTGCAGATGATTCGCAAAGCTCTTTATGTACTATAGTTTAATAACTAAAATTATTTGGAGAAATTATGAAAAAATTATTAATATCACTAACCATAAACACGTTTCTTATGCATGCATCTTTTGCAATGGAAACCAAGTTTGAAAACCTAGAAATTTCTAATAATAACGCCACAGAAGCAACACCAAATGAAACATTGGTAGAGCGTCTATCTCAACAGTACACTCCAGAATATGTGGCTAATATTAAACAAGAATTCAATGCCGCGCAGTTCCCAGAAAAATTCTCTTTTTATGAGAAGTTCATCACAGCAAGACTTGGCAAAATTGCCCAGGTGATTACTAATAATCCCCGTCAACATACTAATCTGGATCTAGTATTGCGAGAATTGCTACAGACGGCTCCCTCAGATGTGCTCAACAAACAAGAACAAAATAAAATCGCTTCACCATTTGTAAAAGAACTTACGACAACAAAAGAACCTACGTACAAAGAACTTGTAGCTGCTACGCCTTCTAATAAAAAAACAGCATTGCTGCACCATCTTTCTTCTATCACAAGTTTAGTATTAAGCACCAACAACAAAACAATGTTTACAGGATCAACTAACAGAAATATTACTGTTTGGGATGTTTCTGATCCAGCAAAGCCAACCCATCTGGCCAGCCTCGATGAAGCAAAAACTGGTCACTCTTCAGCAATAAATTGTTTAGCTATTAGTTCAGACAATAAAACACTTTTTTCTGGCTCCAATGACAAAACCATCAAAATATGGAGCATCATTAATCCTGCCAATCCAATTCTCTTTGCTACCATTAATAATATAAATCCTTCATCTTTATGTGTTAGTTCAAACAACAAAACACTTTTTTGTGGCTCACAAGAAGGTGCTATAACAATTTACGACATTACTAATCTCAGTAATCCAACTTTAATAGGAGCCCATGGTCAAGCCCATATCGAGAACATATCGTCTTTAATATTGAGTACAGACAATAAAACCCTTTTTTCCGGATCACAAGCTAAAACAACATTTACTATTTGGAACGTATCTGATCCGCGTAATATAACTGAAATAATTTCAAAAGAAGTTTATGAATTTGTGCACGATCTTGCTCTGAGCAACGATAATAAAACACTCTTTGTAGGGCGTAATAAGGGATCTACTCAGGTTTGGGATATATCCAATGTCAAGGATCCACGGTTACTAAGTACTATGGTTAGTGAAGGTAAATCCATAAATAATATTAAGATACGCCTTAGTTCAGACAATAAAACACTTTTTTGCCTAACTTCTGACCAAACAATTAATATATGGAATATTAGTAATCTAAAAGATCCAATATTTATTACACCTGTTGAGCCACCAATCGTAAATCGGAATAAAAATAGTTCTAAGATAAATTTAGTTCTATTCAATGACCAAATTATTTATCAAGTATGCGGATTTGATAATAAACTTAGGCAATGTGATGCTTCATTTTTGAGTAACATTTGCAGTCCAACACTTACAAACTATTTTACCCAATTGCCAAGCAGCCCAGAGGGCGTAATTGAATATTTTTTCATTAAAGAACTACTTGATCATAAAAATAGACAACTAAAAGCAGGATGCACTACTCCTAAACCTTTAGCTATTACTGATGCACTATTAATTGAACTATTTAACCAATTGCCTAAAGAACTACAGCAAGAAATAATTACGAAAAAGTATGTAACTTTTGCTAGACAGACGTACAAACAGTACAACAAACAACAATAATAAAAATGAATAGATCAGAATTTGGAGGTATCTATGAATAACACATTTTATCTTTTTGCACTCACTGCAAACTTATTATTTGCTCAGGCAATCAATGCTATGAGCAACAATAATAATGCGGTAGATACTTACACCCAAACAAATAAATTCCTAAAGAAATTTCAGCAGGAATACCACTCACTGGGCGCAGACCAACTTAAAAAAGAGTTCGCTCAAGCTGGCTACCCAGAAAGATTTTCTTTCTATGAAAAATTTATTAAGGCAAGATTGGCCAAGATTGCCCATTTAGCACAGCATAATCCACGTAACTTTGTTGATATTAATTTAGTGTTGCAAGAATTACTGCAAACGCATGCAGCAACCCATTCCGAACTTAACCAATCAGAACTAACCGGAAAGAATCACCCCTGCAGATTAACTAATGAACTTATTACCTTCAATAAGCCAGTTTCTATTCCATATACCCATGAAATACAATCATCAGTAATGGCAAAACATAAAAACATACTCTTTTGCGGATTAGAATGGGATGCAATTACAATACATGACGTGTCTGATCCCAAGAATCCAAAACTTATTAGCCATATCAATCAATCTCTAGGCGGCCAGGAAAGAACCATTAGAAGCTTAGCACTCAGCTCCGACGACAAGATTCTCTTTTCTGGATCAGGCGATGAAGATATTAAAATTTGGGATGTCTCTGACCCAGCCAACCCTGTATTACTGGCTACTATTGACGATCAGATAGATGGGGATGATGAAATCAATATAGTTTACTGCTTAGCTCTAAGCACAGACAATAAAACTCTTTTTTCTGGTACATGGGACGTAACCATTAAGCTGTATGATGTTTCTAATCCTCGCAATCCAGAACTTATCAAGATCTTAGATTTTGAAGAAGATAATAGTCATACCGGTGATATATTTTCATTAGTTCTCAGCAGCGACAATAATACTCTTTTTTCTTGCTCAGAAGACCAGACGATAAAAATATGGGATATTTCTGACTGTTATATGACTTCATTAATAACTACTCTTAACGCAACTAACGGTGGACATTCCGGCCCAGTGGTAGCCTTACAGCTGAGTTCAGACAATAAAATACTCATTTCTTCATCCAAGGATAAAACCATCAAAATTTGGGATGTTTCTAACCCGAATAAGCCTTCATTAATTAGTACAATCAACACTTCTAACAACGGACATCAGGATGCAGTATGGGGTTTACAGCTTACCCCAAACAATAAAACTCTTTTTACAGGATCTCTGGATAACACCATAAAAATATGGAATATTTCTGATCTTAAAAACCCAATCCTTTTGACTACTTTAGATGCGTCTTTAGGAGGGCATGATGATAAGGTGATTACCTTAGTACTTAGTAATGATCATAAAACGCTTTTTTCTGGATCGCTTGATAGTACAATTAAAATGTGGAATTGGTCAGGCTTTTTTGAATTAAAAAAATATTTTAAACAACTTCCCACCAGCTATGATGGCATGCTTAAATTTTTCTTTATCAGAGAATTAATAGCGCACAAACAAAACCAACTAACCAAAGGTTGCTCTGCTGCTAAACCATTAGTTATAACCGATTCATTATTAATTGAGCTATTTTACCAATTGCCTAAAGAACTACAGCAAGAATTAATTGAGAAAAAGTATGTAACTTTTACCAGAAAGACGTACAAGCCGATAACTACTACAACAAACAATAATATTAACAATGCATAATAGTTGGAGAATCCCATGAACAAACAATTAACCCTGCTGACTATAAGCATATTTTTTGCAACTGCAACGCTTGCAATGGAAACTAAGTTTAATGAACAAGAGAATAATAATGCCACAGAATTAAAACCCGCAGAAAACCTGGTAAAAAAACTTGCACAACTCCACAAAGAGCTTAACGTAGAAAACCTTAAAAAAGAGTTCATTGCTGCGCAGTTCCCCGAAAAATTTTCTTTGTACGAGAAATTTATTACCGCAAGACTCGCAAAGATTGCCCACGTAATAGAGGAAGATCCCCGCGAATATTGTAATCTTATTCTGGTCTTGCGAGAACTGTTGCAAACACAGCCAGATACGCCTACAGTGCAAAACCAACCGGTGCAACAAAAACAGCGGCTTAAAGCCCATCCTTGTCCATTTATAAAAGAATTCACCACAATCACAATCAAAAAGCCAATTTCAATTAAAAGAGATTGGACTGCTCTTGCATTCGCCTTAAGTTCAGACAATAAAACACTTTTTGCAGCAGGAGATGAAAACACCATTGAAATATGGGATGTTTCCAATCCCCAAAAAACAACGCTTATAGCAACAATTGATGAATCAAAAAATGGCCATACCGATTTCGTAACTTCTTTAACCCTTAGTTTAGACAATAAAACACTTTTTTCTGGGGCAATGGACAACTTTATAAAAATATGGGACGTGTCTGATCTACATAACCCAACTCTAATATCCCCAATTAAAAAGCATACTGATTGGCCCGCAAGTCTTGCACTCAGTTCAGACAACAACACACTCTTTCAATCAGATGAAAAGACCGTTAAAATATGGACTGTTTCTAATCTTGAGAAACCAACTCTTATTGAAACACTTAATAAAAGTAATAATGGACATGCTTATCCAGTATTATGTGTGCTGCTTAGCACAGACAATAAAACCCTCTTTTCTGGATCAAATGATAAGACCCTTATATGGAATGTTACTAATCCAACTAAGCCAACTTTTATAACTTCATTTGATAATGCAAATAGAGATGATGCTGCAAGTTCTTTTGCACTCAGCTCTGACAACAATATATTCTTTTCTGGAACCGAAAATAGCATCATTACACTATGGAATGTTTCTTGTCTTTATAAGCCAACTCGTATAGCTACTTTTAAAGCATCCACAGACAACCCCAAGCGGATACATTCATTAGTCCTCAGTTCAGACAATAAAACGCTTTTTTCTGGATCACGTGACGATACCATTAAGATATGGAATGTATCTGATCCTCACAACCCAACTCTTATAATTACACTTGATCAATCCAAATATGGACATAAACAATCAGTACGCTCTTTAGCCCTAAGTTCAGACAGTAGCACGCTCTTTTCTGGATCATTTGACGGAACTATTAAAATATGGGATTGGTCACAAATTTTTGTGCCAAGCCTAGCTGACTATTTTACCCGGTTACCCAAGAGCTCCCTGGGAGTATTGTCATATTTTTTCATTAAAGAAATAGTTAACCACAAGAAACACCGACGTGAAAACGGCGTAACTATTACCAAACCGTTACTAATTACTGATCCATTACTTACACAGCTCTTTAATGAACTACCAAAAGAGTTACAAAATGCAATGCTCGCAAAAAACTACGTAACTTTTACCAAGTTAACGTACAAGCCGATAACTAATACAACAAACAATAACAATAAAAATAATTAAAAATTATTTGGAGGAACTATGAATAAGAAGTTTACCCTTTCTCTACTAACCATTAACGCATTACTTTCATCGGCAACCTATGCAATGGAAAGCAATTTTCCAAAAGAAGAGATTTCTAACAATAATGTCACGCAAGCTCAACCAAGTGAAACCTTGGTTGAACGCCTTGCCCAACTAGGCAAAGAACTTAATGTTGATGCATTAAAAAATGAGTTTTACCTAGCAAGCACTCCAGAAAAATTCTTTTTTCATGAGAAGTTTATTGCAGCACGGTTGGCGCAGATTGCGCAATTGGCTTCTAAAAATCCTTATAAAATGGAAGGCATTAAACAAATATTGCGTGAACTGCTCCAAACAGCGCACGACAACAAAAACGACAATGCGCAGACTAAGCTAGAACAAACCACCAAGGGAAATAAACCACCAAGTCATCCTGCATGCTTTGTACGGGAACTTACCACGGTCAAGAGAGCTTTAATAAAAACTAATTTGGCAAAAATTTCGCAGGTACTGTGTAGCTCAGACAATAAAACAGTTTTTATTGGAACTGATTTTGTTGGAGCTGATAATGATGCCATACAAATATGGAATATTTCTAATCTTCCTAACCCATCTCTAATCAAGTCTCTTCATAATCCCATAAAAGATGATGAACAAGGACACATATCTTCACTAGCACTTACTGCGGATAACAAAACTCTTTTTTCTACATCAACTACCAATAACAACATTAATATATGGAATGTTTCTGATCTTGATAACGCAGCGCTTATAACCACTATTAATACATCCATAGAAGGTCATGTAGCCTTGGTCCGCTGCTTAGCACTAAGCACAGACAATAAAATACTATGTTCTGGATCAGCAGATCATACTATTAAAATTTGGGATATTATTAATCCTAGAAAACCTAAACTTATCACTACTATTGATGGATCAAACCATGGCCATACAGGGTGGGTAACGCATTTGAAACTGAGCGCTGACAATAAAACACTTTTTTCTCTCTCAACGTGGGACAAAACCATTAAAATCTGGAATATTGCTGACCCAAAAAAACCAAAACTTTTAAAGACTTTCAATTTTCCTTGGGAGTCTTATCTGGATGCATTAGCAATCAGTACAGATGCTACTACACTATTTCATACATACGGTAATGCCTTTAGAATAATAGATATTTCTAATCTCAATAAGCCAAAAAATATACACCGTAACGTTGAATATGGCGATCCTACGGATAACAGTCCTATAAATTATTTAGGGCTCAGCGCGGACAATAAAACCCTCTTTGTTGGATCCATCGCCAATTCTATTAAAATGTTGAATGTTTCTGATCCAAAAAAGCCAATTCTTTTAGGGACTAAAGATACACTTACTGATGCAATAAATATTTTAGCACTCAGCCAAGATAATAAATTACTCTTTTATAAAGAGAACGACCACATTCTCAAAATAGCTAATTTCCCAGATCTTTTTGTACCTGGCATAGCCAATTACCTTACCCAGTTACCCAACAATTCGCAGGGCATACTGGAATATTTTTTCATCAAAGAAATAATAAATCATAAAAAGACGCAAATACAAAAGGGAAGCCCACATACCAATCCGTTAGTTATCACGCATCCATTGTTAAAAGAATTATTTGATCAACTTCCAAATGAATTAAAATGTGAAATGATACGCAAGAAATATGTAACCTTTACAAAACCCGTTTATAAGAAAACCCCGGAATCCGTTACACCGCCTACCACTGCAAATGATTCACAAGACTCTTCATGTACTATAGTTTAGAATTCTAATTCACGATTTTTTTTTAAGGAATGATTAGTATTAATGCAAAGAGCTGAATTACCTATAAACTATTGAATCTTAGGCCCCCTTTATGATATTATTACAATTAGACAATAACTACTATAATTGTAATAATATCACTTTAAGGGTAACTCTTATGAAGAAATATGTAGATTTAGTGCTGTTTTTAACTAGTATGAACATGAGTATGCTCTCTGCACAAGGCCTTATTTACGTTAATAGTATTGAAAATAAAATAACTAAAGGGCATATGTTTGCAAATACTGAAATGGCAGGTTCGGTACAAGTTATATTTATGAGACCACAGGATTCATTAGGGGAGCGTATTAACCTTGAAACAAGTAAAAAGTATTTATTTCCCCAAAAACCGCTTCTTCTTGACCTGAATAAACAAGATCAATCCGCTTGGTATTATAATACTTCTTGGCCAAGCAATTTTACAATGCAACTTGTGAGAACGCGACGCGATGTGAACGATATTAGATTATTCTTAGATTTTAAAAACAATGATCTAATTTGGAAGACAATTCCCCCTATACCTGAATTCAAAAATCCAGTAATTAAACTTAAAGACCTACCTAAAGACCTAAAATCAAATGACTGGCGGGTGGATATTATTTTAACAGATGATGGGCCAAAGTTAGAAAATTTAACCCGAATAGCTAAACCTAGCAAGCCTTAGGTAATCACTAGTTATCATGTATCCATCAGTTAATCAACTTCACAAAACAATCCGCACAGTTTAATCTGATAATGCAAAAAATCCTTCAACAACCAATTCCAGGGAAACAAAGCCATGTTCAAGCACCTGCACCTGCAGCAGGTACTATTATCCCTAAGCATATTTTTTGCACAGACAAGCTATGCAATGGAAACTAATATTCCTAAAGAAGAGGTTTCTAATAATAATGCCGCAGATACTAAACAACCAGATAAGACCCTGATGCAATGCCTTGCTCAGCTTGGCGAAGAACTTAATGCGGAAAAGTTAAAAAATGAGCTTACGCTGGCAACCGCTCCGGCCAAATTCTCTTTTTATGAAAAATTTATTGCAGCAAGATTGGCAAAAATTGCACACATGGCATGCGAACATCCCAAGAAATTTACCGTCCTTAGTCTGGTATTGCGAGAATTACTACAAACAGATGGCAATGACAGCAAAGAAACCAAACTAGAAAAAATCACTAGTAAACTTTCACCAAATTATCCATCAGACTTTGTACATCAGCTTACCAGTGTAAAGAAAACGGCACTTAATACTGTTTTTGGCAAAATTACGTGCGTAGTTTGTAGCTCAGATAATAAAACACTTTTTATTGGAGATAATGATGAAACCATACAAATATGGAGTATTTCTAATTTCCTTAGCCCATTCCTAATCAAGACTTTTAAAAATACCCTGCTCACAATTCAACATTGTATATTAAATTCACTAACTCTTACTACAAATAACAATACTCTTTTTTCTTCATCCCCTACTCACATTACAATATGGGATGTTTCTAATCTTAATAACCCAACTCTGATTACCACTTTTGATCAATCGATAAATGAACAGACATGCTTAACCATGAGCACAGACGATAAAATACTACTTTCTGGATCATCTAGTTCTACTATTAAAATTTGGGATATTAATGATCTTAAAAAACCTAAACTTATAAGTACTATTAACGAATCTAACAATGGACATAATGGGCAGATAAAATATTTAACACTCACCGCTGGCAATAAAACACTTTTTGCTGAATTATGGTTTCAAAATACCATTATAGTATGGAATATTGCTGACCCTAAAAGACCTCAACCTTTAAAAAAAATTATTATTCCAGGGAATTCTTATTATGCTGTTGCAATCAGTACAGATGCTAAAACATTATTTTTCACTTACGAAGATGGCTTTAGAATAATGAATATTTCTAATCCTAATAAGCCAAAAAATATAGGGCGTAAAATTAAAGATGATAGTCAAATAAGTCAAATAAATTATTTAGAACTCAGCACAGACAATAAAAGACTTTTTGTTGGATCAAGAGCAAATGCCATCAAAATTTGGAATGTTTCTAATCCTAAAAAACCAATACTTTTAGACACTAAAGACACTCTTTCCGATGCAATATCTATGATAAAATCCAGCCCAAATAATAGATTACTCTTTTATCAAGGGGAAAATAAAAATCTCAAAATAGCTCATTACCCAGACCTTTTTGTACCTACTCTGGCTGATTATCTTACCCAGTTACCTAGCAGCTCACATGGTATTCTAAAATATTTTTTCATCAAAGAAATAGTCAATCACAAAAATCAGCAAATACAAAAAGGAAGTCAACATAACAATCCGTTAGCTATTACCAACCCGCTCTTAACAACATTATTTAAAGCTCTACCTAGGGAACTAAAATTAGAAATGGTACAAAAAAAGTATGTAACATTTACCACTCCCCTCTACAAGCAGAATGATGAAAGAGCACCCGTCAACCAAGATAGTACACTTTAATGAAGAAAGTTCAGAAAACGATGTATGCACCTTAATCTGAAAATGCAAAAAAAAATCTTTAACAATCAAATCCAGCGAAACAAAACAATGTTCAAGCACCTGCACCTGCAACATGTACTATTATTCTTATCCACAAGCATATTTTTTGCACAGACAAGCTATGCAATGGAAAGCAATTTTCCAAAGGAAGAGGTTTCTAATAATAATGCCGCAGATTCTAAACCAGATGAGACCCTGGTGCAATGCCTTGCTCAGCTTGGCGAAGAACTTAATGCTCAAAAGTTAAAAAATGAGCTTAAGCTGGCAACCGCTCCGGCCAAATTCTCTTTTCATGAAAAATTTATTGCAGCAAGATTGGCAAAAATTGCACACAGGGCATGCGAACATCCCAAGAAATTTACCGTCCTTAGGCTGGTATTGCGAGAACTGTTGCAAACGCCTTTAGATAACAATAATGGCATCAAAGAAACCGAACTAGAAAAAACAAATGATGAACCTCTTAAAAAACACCCTTCTTCATTTATAACAGAACTTACCGCAGCGCAAAAACCTATTTCGACTAATAAAATAAATGATAACAGCCGTTTTTTTTGTGTGCTCAATTCAAACAGCAAAACACTTTTTACCGCAAATGGAAATGATATAACAATATGGGACGTTTCTAATGCAGCAAACCCTGTATTGATAACCAGTAAAAAAATTTCTCAACAAGGTAATGGCCTAGCCCTAAGCTCGGACGACAAAACGCTATTTGTACATTTATCCTGTACAACAGAAATTTGGAATGTTTCTGATCTTCACAACCCAAATAAAATATCAACGATTACTGAAATATCAACGATTAATGCCTCACCCTATCTCGCTTCTCTTGCTCTGAGCTCTGATAATAAAACACTGTTTTTGGGATTAAATAAATTACAAAAATTTACTGTTAACATTTGGAATGTTGCCGACCTGAAAAACCCTAAGATTTTAACTACTATTAATTACTTACTGGAGGATAATGATACACCAGTAAGTAAGCTATCACTCAGCTCAGATAACAAAACTCTATTTTATAATACCAATTACCATTTACATATTTATACTATTGCTGACCTCGAAAATCCAAAAATTGTAACTAGACTTCAAATTGGTGACAATAATGATGGTGTCTATACCTATTTGTTAAGCTCAGACAATAAGAAACTATTTGTAAAAAATTGGGAAAGCTTTAGGATATGGAATATTTCTGATCTTAATAACCCAATCCCGCTGGCAAAAATTGATCAATCGCAATGGGTTCAAAATGCCTTCGATTATTTTGCGCTGACTTCTGATGAAAAAAGACTTTTTTCTAGTGGAACTGATTATGCCATTAAACAATGGAATGTCTCTGATCCTTCTAATCCAATTCTTATAGAAACTAAAAATATCCACACCAATTTTTCTAATCCTTTAGTACTCAGTAAAGACGATAAAATGCTTGTTTCTACATCATCTACAACAAAACAGATGCTAAGGTGTGCTGAAAACTTTAACATTTGGGATTGTTCTCAAATTTATGTCCCAACCCTAAAGAATTATTTTGCCCAGTTACCACAAAGCACTCAGGGCATAATCGAATATTTTTTTATCAATGAGATAATTACCCATAAAAAAAACCAAATTAAGTCTGGTTGTGCTACATCTGCAACCAAACCATTAATACTAACTGATTCTTTGTTGATTGAAGTATTTGATCAACTTCCCAAAGAACTGCAAGAAGAAATGGTTCATAAAAAGTATGTAACCTTTACAAAACCAATATTCAGGCAGATAGAACAAAAATTACCAGTCCACCAAGCCAATACAATCAATGAAGCAAGTTCACAAAACGGTTCATGCACATTAATCTGATAAAGTAAAAAAAATCTTTAACAATCAGCTTCAGCGAAACAAAACCATGTTCAAGCACCTGCACCATGTACTATTATCCTTATCCATAAGCATATTTTTTGCACAGACAAACTATGCAATGGAAAGCAATTTTCCCAAAGAAGAGGTTTCTAATAATAATGCCGCAGATACTAAACAACCAGATAAGACCCTGATGCAATGCCTTGCTCAGCTTGGCGAAGAACTTAATGCGGAAAAGTTAAAAAATGAGCTTAAGCTGGCAACCGCTCCGGCCAGATTCTCTTTTTATGAAAAATTTATTGCAGCAAGATTGGCAAAAATTGCACACATGGCATGCGAACATCCCAAGAAATTTACCGTCCTTAGCCTGGTATTGCGAGAACTGTTGCAAACGCCTTTAGAAAATAAAAAAAGCATTAAAGAACCCAAACTAGAAAAAATCACTAGTAAACTTTCACCAAATTATCCATCAGACTTTGTACATCAGCTTACCAGTGTAAAGAAAACGGCACTTAATACTGTTTTTGACAAAATTACGTGCGTAGTTTGTAGCTCAGATAATAAAACACTTTTTATTGGAGATAATGATGAAACCATACAAATATGGAGTATTTCTAATTTCCTTAGCCCATTCCTAATCAAGACTTTTAAAAATACCCTACTCACAAATCAACATTGTATATTATATTCACTAACTCTTACTACAAATAACAATACTCTTTTTTCTTCATCCCCTACTCACATTAAAATATGGGATGTTTCTAATCTTAATAACCCAACTCTGATTACCACTTTTGATCAATCGATAGATGAACATGCATGCTTAACCATGAGCACAGACGATAAAATACTATTTTCTGGATCATCTAGTTCTACTATTAAAATTTGGGATATTAATGATCTTAAAAAACCTAAATTTATCAGTACTATTAACGAATCTAACAATGGATATAAGGACCAGATAAAATATTTAACGCTCACCGCTGACAATAAAACACTTTTTGCTCAATTATGGTTTCAAAATACCATTATAGGATGGAATATTGCCGACCCTAAAAGACCTCAACCTTTAAAAAATATTATTATTCCAGGGAATTCTTATTATGCTGTTGCAATCAGTACAGATGCTAAAACATTATTTTTCACTTACGAAGATGGCTTTGGAATAATGAATATTTCTAATCCGAATAAGCCAAAAAATATAAGGCGTAAAATTAAAGATGATAGTCAAATAAGTCAAATAAATTATTTAAAACTCAGCACAGACAATAAAAGACTGTTCGTTGGATCAAGAGCAAATGCCATCAAAATTTGGAATGTTTCTAAGCCTAAAAAACCAATACTTTTAGACACTAAAGACACTCTTTCAGATGCAATATCTATGATAAAATCTAGCCCAAATAATAGATTACTCTTTTATAAAGGGGAAAATGAAAAACTCAAAATAGCTCATTACCCAGACCTTTTTGTACCTACTCTGGCTGATTATCTTACCCAGTTACCTAGCAGCTCACATGGTATTCTAAAATATTTTTTCATCAAAGAAATAATCAATCACAAAAATCAGCAAATACAAAAGGGAAGTAAACATACCAATCCATTAGCTATTACCAACCCACTCTTAACAGCATTATTTAAAGCTCTACCTAGGGAACTAAAATTAGAAATGGTACAAAAAAAGTATGTAACATTTACCACTCCCCTCTACAAGCAGAAAGATGAAAGTGCACCCGTCAACCAAGATTGTACCCTCAAGGAAGAAACTTCAGAAAACGATGTATGCACCTTAATCTGAAAATACAAAAAAGAATCTTTAACAATCAAATCCAGCGAAACAAAACCATGTTCAAGCACCTGCACCATATACTATTATCCATAAGCATATTTTTTGCACAGACAAACTATGCAATGGAAAGCAATTTTCCCAAAGAAGAGGTTTCTAACAATAATGTCACAGAAACTAAACCAGATGAGACCCTGGTGCAACGCCTTGCTCTGCACGGCAAAGAACTTAATGCGCAAAAGTTAAAAAATGAGCTTAACCTGGCAACCGCTCCGGCCAAATTCTCTTTTTATGAAAAATTTATAGCAGCAAGATTGGCAAAAATTGCACGTATGGCATTCGAACATCCCAAGAAATTTACCGTCCTGAGCCTGGTATTACGAGAATTATTGCAAACACCATCAGATAAGAAGAATGGCAGCAAAAAAACCAAACTAGAAAAAACAAATGAAGAACCGCACAAAAACAACCCTTCTTCTTTTATAAAAGAACTCACCAAACCTTACGCTTCATTTAATACTATTTACTCAAGCTCACCTGTCTGCACAGTCAGTTCAAACAATAAAACACTTTTTGTGTTGAATATCGATAACTTCAAAAGTAAAAACAGCTTCATAGATATATGGGATATTGCTAAACAGAATCTACTCTCAACGATTTACAATCCAAAAAACTATGAACAAGAATGGAGTCCTGGTTTAAAAATTAGTTCAGATAATAAAATGCTTTTTTCATGTTCCAGAGTAATTGAAATATGGGACGTTTCTGATCTTGGTAACCCTAAATTTATAGCTATTTTTGATGAACAATCCAGGAAAGAAAGTACTGAATGGATCTGGGATTTAGCGATTAGCTCCAATAATCAAATACTTTGTTCTGCATCCGATCGGAATACTATTAAAATATGGAATATTTCTAACATCAAAAATCCTTCACTTATAAATACTATTGATAAAACCAGAAACGGTGGACACACTCAAGTTGTCAAACGGTTAGCACTCAGCACAGACAATAAAATTCTTTTTTCTTTTTCAATTGATAATACAATGAAAATATGGAATATTTCCGATCACAAAAAACCTACACTTATAAATACTTATGATTGCCCGTACGGAAATTGGGATAAATCAATAACAGTGAGTACTGACAATAAGATGCTCTTTTTAACCATTGGCTCTCAAAGTATAATCCTTAATGTGTCTAATCTTGCAGAGATAACCATGCTAGCTGATCTCTCACATCTGGGAGAGACGCAAATACTTAGTTCAGACTTTAAAACGCTTGCCGTACTAACATCTGATTCGATCACAGTAGGTAACTTTTCTGATATTATAAGTCCAACACTTTTAAAGGCTACAGAATCAACAAAATTCCCTAGTAAAATACGTCTTCTTTTTACGATCAAAGACAATAACAAACTTGTTTTTCAGACAGAACAGAAAACTATAATTATTTGGGATTATACTCAAATTTATGCCCCAAATCTAACTAATTACTTTGCACGGTTGCCACAAGGTGCCCAGGGCATTATCGAGTATTTTTTCATTAATGAGATAATTGCCCACAAGAAAAACCAAATTAAATATGTTAGCACCGTATCTACAACAAAGCCGTTAATATTAATCAATCCTTTGTTAATTCAATTATTTGAACAATTACCCAAGAAACTACAAGATGAAATGATCAGGAAAAAGTACGTCATCTTTATGGAGCCAGCATATAACTTGGCAGAACATAAAGTATCTGGTGTAGATAAATCAGAAGATTCACAAAATGATACCTGCACAGTACAATAGTCTAAATCATTAAGAAAAGTGCAAAGTCCAACTATTAGAGGCCCAATGAACAAGCAACTTACTCTACTATTTTTTACTCTGGTCATGGGACATGCAACATACACAATGGAAACATCCAGGAATGAAGAAGAAAGCGCACACAAACAACCAACAAATTCTCAATTATTAGCAAATCTTAGTGAAAAGCTAGTAACTGAAATAACAGAAGCAAACATTATTCAACAAATCAAAAATCCTGAGCTCAAAGATAAATCTTCTTTATTTTCTTTTCATGAGAAAATCGCTGCTGCAAGGCTCGCTAAGATAGCGCAGCTCATTGAAAGCCCTCGCAAGTATACCTGTCTTAAGTTGATATTAGATGAGATAGAAACAGCTAAAAAAGAGCGCAAAATAAAAATTGATAAATATCAGGCTAATGCCATCCCCCTTCACCCTACGCATGCTAGACGCTTTCCAAAAAAAAACCCACCAGAAAAACGCCCTTTTTTTCCATTTTTATATGATCTGCCCACAATTAATGAACTACTTAAAGAACAAAAGGTTCAAAAACCCGTTTCTGTTCCCTATTCATCCACCGCTTTAGTAAGTTCAGATAATCAAATGCTTATTTCTGCATCATCTCAAGGAGAAATAACCATACGATACCTGTTTAATCTAGACAAAACGATTGCTACATTTGGTGGTAAAAATTCTAATGATTCTAAAAATACTAGCAATCTGCGTTTTGCAACTCCTTTAATTCTTACATCAGACAATAACACACTCTTTTGTGGATTAATAAATGGCGCCATAGAAGTTTGGGATATTTCTATGCCCAATAAGCCAAATCTCATCACTGTTCTTGATACATCAAAAAATGGTCATTCGAGCGATGTATCTTCTTTAGTTCTCAGTTCAGACAATAAAACTCTCTTTTCTGCTGCTTTTGATGGTCTTATTAAAATCTGGAATATTTCTCACCCCAAAACACCTTTTCTAATCAATACTCTTTATAACAATTCAGAATGTCTTACTGATACCGTTATATGTTTAAAACTTTCTAACAACAACAATATTCTTTTTTGTGGGTTAAGGAATGGAAAAATTGCAATATGGAATGTTTCTAATATTGATGACATAATACTAATAAACCACATTAATTTAATCTCAACAGTTACTTTTAATATCGTACCAGTACTAACAACATCATTGTCCCTCAGCTCAGATAACAAAACACTCTTTGCAGGGACCAATGACGGTGATATTATTATTTGGGATACCACTGATCTTAATAATCCACGAGAGATCATTAAACTATTAAATACAGAGCCATCCGGTAAAAAAAGCGAAGTTCCAGCTTTAGCACTCAGTCCCGATAATAAAATACTTTATTCTGGATCACGTTCTGGATTCATAAAAATTTGGGATGTTGCTAATGTACAAGAAGCAGAACCATTAGAAAATTTGAAAGACAACGGACATCTTGAAGAAATATATTCCTTGGTCTTAAGTTCAGATAATAAGATACTCTTTTCCGGATCAAGAGATAACACTATTAAAATATGGGACTTAACCAAGATCAATGTACCCAATTTACACAATTATTTTTCCAGACTCCCTAAGAGTGATCAGGAAATTATTGAATATTCCTTTATTGCAGAAATTCTTGATCACCGCAACAAGCAAATTCAAAAAGGAATCGTTAAGATTTTCCCTCTAGTAATCATTCTTCCCGTTTTAAAAAATTTATTTGACCAGCTACCAAAAGAATTAAAAGACGAAATGCTTAATAAAAAGTATGTAGCCTTTAGCACGCCTGAGTACAAGCCCGTTGAGCAAAGAAAACTCTCTACCAAGCTTACGGTTTCAGAAGAAGATGGCGATCAAAATTCTTTATGCACAATGGCCTAATCACAAAAAAATCCTTTATCAAAACTACCAAATTAAACCTGAACGACGACAATCGCACATTTCCAAATAGAAATAACCAATTGCCAAATAGGGACTTAAACAATTACAAAGACCAGAAGATTGAACATTATATAAAAATCAATCGTCAAAGGCAGCAAATCCAGTATACTAAACAGTAAATAAGTATCTGTAAGGCCTTTTTTTATATAGTCGCCATGTTCAATTTTATAAGAAACACGCTTTCCAAAATTTATACCGCGATTACCTCTCCTCTGGCAGCTCTTTTTGGAAGAACCAGCATAAATGAAGAAACGCTCAAAGAGCTAGAAATCCTGTTGTTGGCTGCAGATACCGGGGTTACAACTACGCGTTCTATTATTGCCCAACTACGCCAAACCTGGAAAAACGGCCAAATAACAGAAGGCAAAGGTCTTAAAGATGCCTTAGAACCTCTTCTTGTTAATAAACTAACCATAGCCAATACCCCACTCTATACTGCTCCCATTGACCTATTAGTTGGCATTAATGGCAGCGGAAAAACTACCTGTGTGGGGAAATTAGCCGCCCATTATAAAAGCCAGGGCAAAAAAGTCCTGTTAGTTGCTGCAGACACCTTTAGAGCGGCAGCACCAGAACAGTTACAAACCTGGGCAGAACGAACTAATAGCACCCTTATTTTGGGTACCCCGGGACAAGATCCTGCAGCGGTGGTCTTTTCCGGATGCGAAGAGTTTAAAAAGGGAGGATATGACAAGATAATTATTGATACCGCTGGCAGGCTGCATACTAAAGCCAACCTTATGAATGAGCTGGCCAAAATACGGCGCATTATTTCTAAACAGCTACCCAACGCAGAAGTTAATACCCTACTCACTATAGATTCCATGTTGGGCCAAAATTCATTTGAGCAAGCAACATTATTTAAAGAAAGTACCAACGTAAACGGCATTATTTTAACCAAAATGGATGGGACCGGTAAGGGTGGCATTGTATTTGCTATTGCTCAAGAGTTGCAAATACCTATTGCCTATATTACCTTTGGGGAACAACTAGCACAGATTAAAACCTTTAATAGCATGGAATACGTACATGATCTCCTTAATTCGTAACCAGCTCCCTCTAACAATACTCTTAATTGCTGCCCTTTCTAATCAGCAAATAGCAGCGCTGGTACATAGTGATACCATTAACATAGTGCTCGATTATATAAATCCTGCACATCAAAAAAATGATATTTTAATTGTTCTGGATATAGATAATGCGATTGCACAAGCCTTTACTGCACCAGATTATGGGGATTATTTGGGCTCTGACCAATGGTTTAAAGAAATGGTAAAGTCTTATGAAAAACAAGGATTTTCTACCGAATGCGCTATCAATGAGGTACTACCACTCTATTTTGCAATACACCATCATTACCCATTAATTCCCGTTGAACCAACCACCGTTTCTTGCATTAAATGCCTACAAACCAAAGCACAGGTAATGTCCCTCACCGCCCGTTCACCACAATTTAGTGCACGCACTTTGGAACAGCTCCATGCTATTGATATTCATTTTGATAGAGCACCAGTTCATGGCACAGACTTACCACTAGCCCACACCCACCCTGCTCTGTTTAAAGAGGGCATTCTATTTGCCGGCAACAACAACAAAGGTGATATTCTGTTAACGTTCTTAGAAACTATTAACTATGTACCCAAACAGATTATCTTTGTAGATGATAAGGAATACAACGTACGGGCCGTAGAAAAAGCGGCAGAGTCCAAAAAGATTCCAGTAGTTGGCATTCGCCATAGCAAATTAGACACCGCCGTCGCAAACTTTAATTTTGAAAAAACCGTATTACATTCTAAAAGCTTTACCAAAAAATATTCAGAAACGGTCGCTCATTACCGAGCATTAGTGCCACCAGTTATTGTTTCTTAACATTCAACGTATAAAGGATCTATATGATTACTTTTTCCCGCAAATTTTTAATAACCGTCCTTGCAGGCAGCATTACCCTTGTTGGTTATGCAGAATCTACCAAACAACCCGACATGAAAGAAGTATTTGCACAAACCGTTGCTGCAATTAAAAAACAACCAAATAAACAAAACTTAATGATTGTGGTGCACCTGGATTCTTTTGTAGGCATAACCCCAATGAACGATGCTGATTTAAAAAAGCAAGAAGAGCAACTTGCAAAACAACTGGCAGGCAAAGCGTCTAAAGAACAAGAAGAAATTATTAAAAAAGCGTTCCAACAACGGGTAAACGCACTCATCTTAACTGAACCTGCTATTGTTGATTGTGTTAAGCAGTTACAAAAATTAAATATTAAAGTGATTGCTATTACGGACGTTATGCCTCCGGTTGCAGAATTTATTACCGCACGTTTAAAACAATTGGGCTTAGATTTTACCACCAGCGGTATTAGCACCCAACAGTTGTCTATTCCCGTAGGCGAAAACTTACAGGCATTATACAAGAACGGTATCCTTTTTGCCGGCGCCATGGCTTTCTTCGAAGAAGCACTTACAGGATTATTAAAAAAGACCAACAACACAAAAAAACAGATCTTATTTATTGCACGCTTTGCTGAAGATGCAGAAATAACTGAAGATGGCGAATAAACCTCTTTCCCATATAATTAACGATATTACGGCACAATTACAACCGTTATATCCTGAATCAGCAGAACAACATGCATGGTGGTTGCTTATGGCGGTCACCATGCAAACGCACGAACAACTACTGGCACAACCAACTCTGCTACTTTCTGATCACCAAAAAAGCACACTTACACACTACATTAACCAACTAATACATCTACAGATGCCCTTTGCTTATGTAGTTGGCTCCGTTCCCTTTGGCAATCTAGAAATTCTTATTGAACCGCCCATTTTAATTCCCCGTCCAGAAACAGAAGAATGGTGTATAGAATTAGCACAGAAATTACAACAGATCCCTGGGCCACTGACCATTCTTGATATGTGTACCGGTTCTGGGTGCATTGCACTAACCTTGGCGCAAGCATTACCCCATGCAACCATATACGGGGTAGATATCTATAAAGATGCACTCGCTTTGGCACAAAAAAATGCACAGCATAATAAGATCACTAACGTAACCTGGGTACTGTCTGATCTGTTTGACCAACTTGATCCCAACTTACGATTTGACCTTATTGTTTCTAACCCACCCTACATTTCTGAATCTGAATGGCATACTCTTGATCCCCGAGTAAAAAATTGGGAAGACATAGGTGCACTATTGGCTCCGCAACAAGGACTGGCAGTATTAGATCGATTAATACACCAAGCTCCCGCATGGCTTAGACCAAACAAGGCATTACCAGAAAAGGGTATTGCCCAACTGACCGTAGAGATGGGCTACCAACAAGCGCACGCCGTAACCAAATTATTTTTGCATGCTGGTTTTAGTAACGTCCAAATACACAAAGATTTAGCACAGCACAACCGCACGGTTTGCGGATCATTTTTAGATTAGTTTGCACCATAAAACTGTGCAGCATTCACAACAAAACTACTCCACAACTAAAGTTTGGTGGCACCACCAGATCAAGTTGTTATACTAAGCTGCAGATTGTACCACCATTTCTAGGAGCGTAGAGTATGTGGCCATTCCAAAAAAAACAGGATGAAATTTTAACTCTTTTATTTTGGGGTAAACAGTTTACCCTCTGCTGGATTCAACAACAGGATAGATCCTCTCCCTTATATTTAAAAGCGTACGAGCATGTTCCACTTACTCATCTAGAACTGGATCAGTTAGTTATTAATAATCCAACTACCATAGACCGCCACATTCAACGATTTATTACTAACAATAAACTCCACAACCCCTATGTGGTTTTTGGTCTCTCTGGCCCTCTGTGCGTAGAAAAATTAATTCCTGCACCTACTGCAACTCCTACCAGCAGCCAACTTACTATTTCACCCTCACGTGACTGGCAATGGGATTATCATTATTTATACCCGCTAGAACAAGGACAATATCTCTTTTATGCCGCGGGAATTCCCAAAACAGTGCTTTTTGGGTATCAACTGCTTGCACTACGCAATCAATTAAATCTGTTAAAAATTACCCCACGCACCATGAGCTTGTACCAACTGTACAAATATCTCTATGGATCTAGCTTTCGCAATTCACAATTAAGTGTGCACATGCAGCAGCATAACCATGCAATAGAACAGTTTTTTACTCCCGACATTATTGCACGTATGTTACATATCCCCAGCTCACATGGCATTACGGCACGTGCCACATTGCCAGTACTTGCCCATGCCTGTGGCCTGTATGTTTCTGAAAGGTGGTCATAAAATGAATGACATTAATTTTGTACACTCATTAAGCAGAACGGTCCAACGATCCATTAACCGTTGGTTACTAATAAGCATAGGTATAATTATTCCTATTGTAGCCGCAATAACCGCCTTGCAACTGTGGCAATGGTTTACCTTGGGAAAATTAAAACGTGAGCAAAAGATATTACACGAACGAACTGCAGACTTTGAAACGGTACTTAATAAAAAGCAGGCGTTACTACAAACCAAAGAACAATTAGAAAAACAACTTAATACTCTTTATCGCCGTAAAACTAATCCCAAGCTGCCCACAGATCTTATGACTGCGCTCCGTTCTGTAGCAGGAACGGCCATTCAGTTGCAAGGGATAACTCTAGAAAAAGATAGAGTACAGATTACTGGATTAGCTACACAACCAGCACAAGCTACCCAATTTGCTGCACAATTAGCCAACAACGCACCACTTAAAGAGGTAAAATTGGTTAACTTAAAAAACCAAAGTACTAGCAATGTTCCCCAATTGTTATTTACCATAGAAGCACTACTTAAAAAAATGAACAGAGAATAGAATTTTTTGTCCCATCAATTGAACCAACCCGGGGTAAAATCCCCGAAAGGATAATCCATGAAATGGTATCACTATATAGCATGTTTTTTTGCGGGAGTACTTCTTGCAAATGTAATTCCCCACTATGTAAGTGGGGTGTCTGGGTTACCGTTCCCCACTCCGTTTGCAAATCCACCAGGCAAAGGATTATCATCTCCCATGATAAATACCCTCTGGGCTCTTTCTAACCTGGTAATTGGCTACTACTTGTTGCAAGTAGGGAAAGTATCCCGTGCAAACACATTGAACTTACTTATTTTTTTTGCAGGGGTTGTATGGATTAGCATTATATTAACCCATTCATTTACGGCACTGCATCAGTAATAAACATATGATAATAGGGGTAGTCTCTCCTATTACCATTTACTGCACAGTAATTATTTTTAGCAGAAGCTATTGCTTAAGAAAAAAAACCGTAGCGATACTGTTTAGCTATTACACTACACTCTTGTTTTGTGATAAGCGCAAAAAAGAAAGATCTTTATTATTACGCTTCCAGCTTTGGTCAACAGGCATCCGCTGCAAATAATGCGCAATGGCCTGTTTTGCATAATTACGATCCTTCTCAGGTGCATTAGCCAAGTTTTCCACTATTATTTTTGAAAGGCTATAATAATCTTTTATCTGTTGTAAGGACATGTCTAAAGGTTTGTTTTTAGATAACAGTTCGCATGAATAATGCTCTTCAGCTAGGATAAGCAAGGCACTTTTATCTGATCTTCTTGGTGCTTCTGTTAGTTGTTTCTTTTTTCTTTCAAAGATATTAACTGATTTGTCACCAATTACCTCTTGCAGGCACTGCCTTACGGTAGAACCAAATAACGTTGCTATTTCATTATAATCCAAAGAAACTTCTGCTCTATTATCCCATAACAATGCACTCGTAAGAACATCCAAATCATATACCTCTTGTTTATTCATTAATTCAGTAGCAAGAGATAATGGATAATAAATAAAAGCCGCAGGAGCTATTGATTCGTCGGTAGCAACTTTAGAAAGTCTATTGAGTGCATAATACAATGCATAAAACAATGACTGAACCTCTTGTTCAGAAATAAAACCATTACGCTGTCCATGCCAAAGAGGTATGCAAAACTGAGCATATGCTCCCATAACTTCTTTATTATCACCGGTATATTCTTTAAGCAGTTTTTCATAGGTTTCATCTAAAACCTTAAACTGTCCATAGTCCATTGCCCGTACCGTAATGCTACTTGCCAGCACAAGGGCCAATGCTATTACTAATTTTTTCATAAAAACCCTTTCTAACTAATTGTGAATTACGGTATTTGTTGCTGTTCTTTAAATTGTTTAATTGTGGCATCAACGGCCTTCCGCAAGCTTATATTAGCCAGAGGTAGATTATTCACCACCTTTTCTGACCACATAAAATACTGCGCAATGCGCTCAGGTGACCAACCAACCGGAGGACAATTTAGATGATTCTTCAAATTATATAACGTATCGCTATATTTAATTATTGCCGCGCCCAAACTTTTGTGATGGGCATTATCTATTTCCAGTTTTTTGTCATCCGTAACTTCACGCACATAAGCTTCCACCTCTTTACCAAATGCCCGTTCAATTTCCTCAAACGTTGTTTTGGTATCCTTTACGGTGTCAT
The DNA here is from genome assembly GCA_963698045.1 of uncultured bacterium. GTDB lineage: Bacteria > Babelota > Babeliae > Babelales > Vermiphilaceae > MFD01716-c1. Next base: position 648,020 of record OY969115.1, read on the forward strand.
GCAATAAAGCTGCCACAATAATGTCAGCATTATATTCATCACCAACACTAATTACATTATTTGCTACTCCCAAGGGATGTATAATATACGGCGTTAATGCTGCATCTTTACAAGTTTGCTCAATTTCTGCATGTTTTTGTGCAGCAAAGATAACTGCTTTAAAAATAGTAAGACATTCATGTTCAGAAATTGTTTTACCCAAAAACAAACCCTCTACATTATCTGCAAAACAAGAATAGCACTTCATAACTGCAGCATTATTATTGGTGAGTTTGGTAAGCAAGGCTCTACTTTCCTCTTTTTTACTACTAACAAATAAAAAATTAGAATTAAGAGAAGGTTTTTTAAATTCATAATCCATAGCAAAAATAGGGCAAACAGTTCCGACTAACATAACCAACCAATTCAATTTCATAGACAATCTCCTTTACAACTTTGTACCTATAGTATAAACAATTTTGGATTACGGATGGTAGTATTTACCGTAGTAATTACGGCAACCAGCACCAGTCTGCAATAATCTATTTGATTAGTAAAGCATTCTATTTATTGATAAACTGTGAACATATTTAACCTAATATTCATCAACATAAACAACACGTAACTCTATGCCTATCATTAAAAAACTCCCTGTACATGAAGCCCAAAAAATAGCCGCCGGCGAAGTAGTAGAACGCCCTGCCAATATTGTTAAAGAGTTATTAGAAAACTCTCTCGATGCCGGAGCTACCGCAATTACCCTTGCCGTAGAAGATGGTGGCAAGCAGAGCATTCAAATAACGGACAATGGCTGCGGTATGGACAGTGAAGATGCTATACTCTGTTTTGAAAAGCATGCAACCAGTAAAATTACCTGTGTGGAAGAACTAGAAACAGTATCCACGTTTGGATTTCGCGGAGAAGCACTTGCCAGTATTGCAGCGGTAAGCAAAGTAACCCTTACAACAAAAACCGCATCCCAAACAGAAGCAACTAAAGTAGAACTGCGTGACGGAGTAATAATAAATCAGAAATTGGTATCTGCAAATACCGGCACAACCATTACTATACAAGATCTTTTTTATGCCATTCCTGCCCGCAAAAAATTTTTAAAAACCAAAGAAACAGAATGGCGCCATATTCAAGAACTGTTTTATGCATGCTGCCTTACCAATCTAAACATTCATTTTAAATTAATCAGTGAAGGCAAAACCGTACTCAACTGTCCGCCGGTTTCTAACGCCTTAGACCGTTTTGCACAACTATTTTCCCATACCAAAGTGCCCCATTTAATAGAACTACAGGGATCAGATGCTCATGGTAACAAACTGTCTGGTATTATTTCTGATCACCAACACCAGGAGTATACTCGTAATGCACTCTTCTTTTTTGTAAATAATCGCTGGATTAAGAATTATCAACTGAGCAATGCACTCATTAAAGGGTACCACAATGTATTACAACAAGGCAGATACCCCACTGCTGCCATTGCTTTGACCGTTGATCCACACCAAGTAGATATTAATATTCACCCCCGCAAAGAAGAGGTACGCTTTTTACACCCCCGCACGGTTGAACAATTAATTACCGGAACAGTAAGACAGACATTAGAAAATAATCTTTCCCGCAAACTTAACAAACCAGTTACTTTTGCTCCCGCGCAGGAATTAACATCACCAGAGATCGCATATACCCGCAAGCCCTCTTTTACTTCTTTTGATTTTGATGCATTATACCATAAGCCTTTTACCACCACAGAGACAACAATACCTGCAATGGAACTAACGCAGCAACCGCCCATGGCACTTCATCACAAAGTTGCTACAGACACCATTACTGCAACAGAAAGCTCTTTGCAAGAAAGCGTAACCGGCACCACGCCGGAAACAGAGCACTACACCTTAATTGGACAACTACACAACACCTATATATTACTAGACCAACCCAACGGGCTTTTTGTAGTTGATCAACATGCGGCACATGAACGTATTTTGTATGAACGGTTTGCACAACGATTCCATGAAGTACCTACTATTACCTTGCTCTTTCCCCAAATTATTGCGCTTACCCAAGAAGATATGGCCATTATTGAACCACATTTAGATATATTTATAACCAACAGTATCAGCATAGAACGGTTTTCACCAAACCAACTTATAATTCATGCTACTCCGGTTCATTTAAAAGATGTGTCGCTTACAGAATTAGTACACCAAGTAATTGGGTGGGTACAAGAGTTTAGCGCACTTGATAAGACACAATTTTTTAAGACCATTAATGAAAAACTTCACGCCCAAATGGCCTGCAAAGCAGCTATTAAAGCCGGTGATCCGTTAACTAAAGAAAAAATGGAACAACTATTGACTGACTTGCAAAAAACGCCCAATAGATTTACCTGTCCCCATGGACGGCCAACGGGATGGTTACTAACTTCTTATGAAATAGAAAAGAAATTTAAACGTAAGGTATAAAAGATTTATTCTGGGATGCTCGTAAGATTGTCTTTGCTCTTGAGCTTAGATACAATTCTAGCTCCCTTAATATAATCATAGAATATCTGGTATTCTTCTTTAGAATTATCTAAACAACACCAAATTATATCCTTAGCCTCTGCCTTACTTTTACTCGCAAGAAATTTCAGCACATCTTGTTTAGTCTGGCATAGAACATAGCTAGGTGTTTTCATATCAAATAAAAACTGTGCAATTAATATATCCTTGGTCAGATCAATAGGATCACTCCCTTTAAGGGTTTTTAATTCTGTAACTATTTCAGAAATACAACTAGGGTTTATAGGAGTAATCACCGCCTGTAAAGGGAACATACTACCAATAAGAAGAACTAGACTACACACTCTTTTCTGCATACAATAAACGTCTTTCAAAAAAAACTACTACTAAAACTATCACTAATCTATATTTGCCAATCGCGATATTGCCATGGGGATCTGTGCAGCATCTGCACGCTTTTTAATTTCTGCAATTAACTGTTCAGAAGCTATAATAACGTCATATTTGTTAACCCACACCCGCACCATTAGTTCAGAGGACCAGTTGGTGGTACCATCTAAAACAACCCGCTCAGAAGGGTTTTTTATAGTTACATTACAATGATTATCCGTTTTTTTTAAAAGCAAAGAAGAGTGATCAATTGCGTCATTAATTATCTGCTTAGCAGCTTCTATAGATTGACTAGAAGGAATACGTACTAAAAACCGTAATCGGCGAGATGAAAAAGCAGTAGTATTAATAAAGATATTTTTAAGCAACATCTCATTTGGAATACGGACTAAAATATTATCTAACGTACGCATGTTAACTGAAAGCAGTCCAATAGATTCTACTACTCCAGCAACTTTCTCATACTCAATATAATCGCCCACTTCAAAGGAGTGTTCTACCAATAAGAAGATACCACTGATAATGTTAGATACACTGGTTTGCGCTGCAAAACCAATCGCTATACCAATAATACCTGCTGCACCCAATAAAGTAGAAAAATGAAACCCTAGTTCATGCATTATAGAAATGGCAATTAAAGAAATACCACCATACCAAACAAATGCGGTTGCAACAGAGGTAATATGGTGAGTTGCATGTGCAGACAACCACTTCTTTAACCATTTGCGCAATAGCCAAAGAACGGTTACTCCCACGGCAATGGTTACTGCAATTCTCAATAGAATACCATATAAGGAACTACCATACATTTGCATTAATTCTTGAATCATTAAATCCCTTTCTTAAAAGCGGCGCCTAATCCACATACGCATTATAGTATTAGTGACAGAAATGCCATTAAGCGAAAGGCCTTGTTTTATCAACATGAATGCACACAATGCTGCTATTAATCGTAAAATAAGTTCGCCCGCAGCGTAAAGTAAAATAATACTGCCTATGATTATAAGCAGCCAACCCACTACGGAATTAAAGAAAGAATTGTTCATATATAAATCCATTTTTTAAACTAAATTTACTATAACTACACTTGGGTAATAATAGAATGTATTACTCTTTTGAGCAAGATAGTTGCCTAAAAAAATAATAAAAAAATAATTTTTTTTACAGAAAGGCTAGTTTTTTTAAATTTATTCATTAATTTATAGTAAGGTACCCAATTTAAAAAAATTTTTTTAAGGAGCCAACCATGGCAGCATTTAGCGTTAAATCCAAAAAAAGCGGCAAAACCTACTTCTTACATACTAAAGAAGTAACATTAGGCAAAGGTCGCCAACAAAGAATCTATTACTTTGCTGGTGAAGCAGGAGACAACACTCTTGATAAATTGCCTACTGGATATGAAGTTACCGAAAATGAACGTACCGGTCTTCCTATGTTACGTAAAAAGAAATAAACATTTCTTCGATTATACAGATTTAAAAAATCTGAAATAAAAAATCCCAGACTTTTCTCCAAATGAAGAGTGTGGGATTTTTTATTGACATCACATCTTCCAATTAATTAGGGTTAACTACAAGTAATCAACACCAATTATTTGGAGACCAAATGAATAAAATTAAATCTTGTATGCTAATGCTCCTTGGAATCTACAGCGCATTACCTGCACGGAGCGAAATGAAAAACAATACCAAACAACAACCATTCACCTTAACCAGCCCCGCTTTTGAACATGATGAATTTATTCCCTCAAAATACACTTGTGACGGTGCCAATGTTTCCCCTGCACTAGCATGGGAACATGCTCCCCAAAACACCCAAAGTTTTGCACTTATTGTAGATGACCCCGATGCTCCCACAAAAACCCCCTGGGTGCATTGGATAGTATTTAATATTCCTGCTGATATATCTGAATTAACAGAAAATATTGAGCCCAATGCATTTGTACAAGGAGCTACCAACTTTACCAATAAAAAAGGATGGGGAGGACCATGTCCCCCAAGTGGCACCCATAGATACTTTTTTAAACTGTATGCGCTGGATACCAAATTAAATCTATCAATAACTGCTACCAAAGAAGACCTTCTGAAAGCTATGGAAGGGCATGTTCTTGACTCAGCAGAATTAATGGGTCATTATAAACGCAGAAAAAAATAAGAACACAATTCATTTGATAAAACGTTGGGCATCACTTGATGCCCATTTTCATTTAATGGCTAAACCAGCTATACTTTTTCTAATACAATTTTTAGTAAAAAATAGATGAGCAGGAACCAAATCATGAACCAATCCCTATTGCTCTCCCAACTGGCAAAATACCATCCAACTGATCCTTATGAAATTTCCTGCAAAGAACAAATAATCACCTTTGTTAATCAACATCCTGATTGCTTTGAACGTACATTGCGCCATGGACACATCACTGGATCCTGCTGGTTACTGAGCAAAGATCTTTCCAAAGCACTTATAATGCACCACGCAAAGCTAGACATCTGGGTGCAACCAGGTGGCCACTGCGACGGCAATCCGGACGTATTGGCCGTTGCCATAAAGGAAGCACAAGAAGAGTCTGGCATAGAATACATTGTTCCCGTACAAACAGATATTTTTGATCTTGATATTCATATGCTGCCTGCACACAGTAAAGAAGCCGGTTGCTACCATTATGATGTCCGTTTTTTACTAAAAGTTGCCAGTGATAACACTACAATCCAAAATGAAGAGTCTAAAGAATTGCGGTGGATTGGAAAAAACAGATCAGAACTACCAACTAATGAAGAATCAGTGGTTAGATTATTTAACAAATGGATAGCTCTTACCTAGGAAACCAATGAAATCAGTAATACCTGCTGCACTACTCATCTGCTGCTGTTCAGTATCTGCAAGCCTATATACCAGTTCAACACTCTTCTTATTTAAATCACTCTATAATTCAAAAGCAAGTAATCCTACAGATACAGATACCTATCAGGAATTTAAACAAGCAATTCAACACAGTGATCTGTATACCGTTGTTAAATTATTACAAAAAAATAGTACCCCCAACAAAGAAGATAGAAAAAAACTTGTGGAACTTTCTGGAAAAGTCCTTAGTGAACGCAATTCAAAAGCATTAAAGCCCTATGATACGGAAAGCTGGCGAACTACCAAAATAAGTGGTCTTATCTGTACATTAGCAACGGTTACAACAGGATTAACGAAAATTTATACAACCAATGATTTTTACAAAACCCATCACGTATACGCGCCACTACCCGCCTCTATTGCCTTTCTTTCAGGAACCTATTTCTGTAAAAAACTTTATGACACCTATACCAATAGATTACCAAAAACAGCATACTCTAATGCTCAAAGCATAGACCACTTAATGCATAATCTATTCAATAAAAAGAACAACTAATGAAACAGAACAATAAACAAGATACCCTCCCAATCACATACGGCTATTACCAAACACCTGCGGGCATACTAAAAGTGAGCATGCATAATAAGGTTGTTGTAGCAGCACTATTTATAGAAGATCAGGAAGTAATTCCGGCAATTCCCTTTTTACCAAAGAGCACCTTCCAACAATTTGATCTGCAGGGAACCCCTTTCCAAATAAAAGTGTGGCAGGCAGTTATGCAAACAGACAAGATAATTACCTACCAAGAACTTGCCCAACAAATTGGCCACCCAAAAGCACACCGTGCCGTTGCAAATGCATTAGCACAAAATAAGATTGCCTACTTTGTACCGTGTCACAGGGTAATTCGCACCAATGGCAATTTAGGTGGTTACAAATGGGGAATTATAAAAAAAGAAAAATTGTTAAAAGGTTACCATGAAGAACCAAATGGCCTTGTTAAGCCAAAAGATTACAAAAGAAGCTAACCTCTTAATTGCAACCGCATCACAAGTACCTGTGGAATTGCGAACCAAAAAAGCCATTGCAGGAACAGGCGGCCAAATATCTGTTTCTGATCTTATTGCCTATACTATTGGATGGGGCAATTTACTTCTTGGTTGGTACAATAGCGGAATAACGGGAACCATGCCCTCTATGCCTGGGGAAGGATTTACCAAGTGGGATTATATTGGCTTAGCTCAGCATTTTTACACAAAATATAAGTACGATAACGGTGATGAGCAGCTTAAACAGTTTGAACTATTAGTTCAGCATATTATTGCCATGGTAGAAAAAGAATATAAAACCGGCAATCTAGAAAAGCTTAATGTATGGCCTTGGTGCACATTACCCTCTGGCAAACAATGGACCCTAGATAAATGGGTTAGAGTAAACACCATAGCACCATACAAAAGAGCAACTACTTTAATTAAGCACTATCTTAAACAAAATAATTAATCATTGATTTACTATCTCCTTTTACGCTATTGGTTAACAGTAGTATTTATTAAAAAAAATAAAAGGAGTTGTTCAATGATCTGGACTACCAAAGATATTATTGTTTTCTTAGCTGGTGCACAAACATTCCATACTCTTAGTCACTTAGTTATTGGTCTTGATGGCGCATTACCCATTAAGTTCTTTTTTATTAACTGGACAAAGCAATTAAATTATATGGCTATTGCCATTAACGCAGTAATCACCGCTGGGCTATTCTGGTGGTTGTATACCAGTTATTAATTTCACCAAGGAATAATAATGAATTACACACCCGTTCACCGCACATGGCTTCTGCTTAAAATTACGTACACTATTGCCCCCATCCTTATTGGGTTAGATAAGCTATTTTTAGGATCTAAATTAGTTGATTGGTCAAAGTATGTCAGTCCGCTTATTACCGAATGGATACCGCTTGTCACTATTGGGCAGATTGTCTTACTCAGTGGCATAGTAGAACTTATAGCGGGCATTGTTGTATGGTTTTTTCCGCGTGTTGGTGGCTATTTGGTTGCCGCATGGATGCTGTTTGTGGCAATTAATTTAGTAAGCATGCGTATGTTTTATGACATTGCGGCACGGGATGTAGTAATTGCCATGGGCGCTATTGCACTTGCATGGCTTTCTACCGCACACGATTAGTTACAAAAACCCAACTTCAAAAGAGAAGCAAAAGAGTGATCTTTTCGCTTCTCTTTCTTTTACACCTAAAAAGTCAATCTGTTAAAACCCAAAAAATCCCTTTCCACTTTTACAATCAATCCTAATATAAAAAACTCTTTCAATAATTTATTGGATTATCTAATGTTGACTGTGCAAACGCAGACACATACTAAAACCGCCAATTTTTTACCTACCGCTGCATAAAAAAAATGAATGAATAAAGGGGAGTTCATGATTCGTAAATATGGCATTCCATTGTTAGCGCTTGCGGGAATTTTTTTTTCTATTTTTATGATTTTCCATGGTAGACAAAACCCACCAATTCCACCAATTTTGTTTCCGCCTGCCATATCCCCCTACAAACACTACATAGCGGCAGAAGGCATTATAGAAAGTGTGTATAAAAACATAGAAATTGGTCCCAGTTTTGCTGACATTATTACGCACATCTACGTTAAGGTAGGGGATGAAGTACAACAATGTGACCCATTGTTTAAAACAGATACCCGACGTTTAGAAGCAATGCAGAAAGAAGCACAGCAAGCCGTCTCATTAGCAATGATAGATTATGAAAATAAAAAAATAGATTTCTCATATTATGAAAAATTAACTGACAAAACGGCGGTAAGTAAACAGGCTTACATTGATGCAGAATATGCTAAAAAAAAGGCTGCGCAACAAGTAGCAGTCGCAAAAGCTCAACTAGAAGTTATTAGTACAGACATTAACCGATCTACAGTTCGCGCCCCAATAGCAGGGGAAGTTCTACAAGTTAATATTAGAGTGGGGCAATATGCTAACGTAAACCCCTATGACAAAAAACCACTTATTCTGTTTGGTGACACCAACTACTACCATTTACGCATTAGTATAGATGAAGAAGATGCGTGGCGCTATATAACTGCATCCCCAGTCACGGCATTTGTACGCGGTAACTCTTCTATAGTAATACCTTTGGAATACCAATACACAGAACCGTACATCTTACCAAAAGAATCATTAACGGGAGCTAATACTGAGCTCGTAGATACCCGAGTTCTACAGGTGGTATACCGATTTGCCAAAAATAAATATCCGGTCTATGCCGGTCAACTATTAGATGTATTTATCCAAGCAGAGCTTCACAAGGTGCCGCATGCAAATCAGTAAAAATCTACTTATTTGTTCATTATGGATATTACCAGGTTGTTTAATGGTGGGCCCACAATATAGAAAACCATGCAGACCAATTCCCACCAGTTATGCCCATGCTCAACACAGCAGTCCTTGTGCCGACCTTGCACAATGGTGGACCTTTTTTAATGATCCTTGTTTAAATTCATTAATTTCAAAAGCAATAGCACGCAATTATGATCTTAAAGTTGCGCTAGACAAAATAGATGAAATGCGGGCACAATATGAAATTTCAAAATCTAAACTATGGCCAGAAATAGATGCCTTTGCCGTTGCATTACGAACCCAACTTTCCCAACAAAACTGCATGCCACTACAATCAAACCAAACCACTTCTTCTTCATTATTCAATCTTAGTAGTTATCTAGAGGGTGGCATATTTACCTATTGGGAAATTGACCTGTGGGGAAGAATTAGACATGCGCGTGATGCAGCCTATGCCCAGCTAGAGGCCCAAGTAGAAAGCATGCGGGATGTATATATTATGCTCCTTTCTAATGTAGCAACAGCATACATTTCTATACGTGCCTTAGAAAAAAAGATTGCTTTACAGGAAGAACGGGTAAAAATTGATACCGCATTATTGGGTCTTACAAAGGATCGCCTAAACGCTGGGCTGGCAAGTGACATACCAAATCAACAAGAAATCCAAGAATTACAAGATACAATCTCAACCCTTATTACTCTTAAAACAACCTTAGAACAAACTAAAAATGGACTCGCCGTTCTCTTAAGCGAAAATCCGCAAGAATTTAAACTATGCACAGGAGCTGCTCAAGTTCCCCTATCACACAAAAAAATAGAAGTGGGATTGCCATCTGAACTTCTGCAACGCAGACCAGACATACGACAAACAGAACGGCTACTGGCTGCTGCAACAGAAAATATTGGTGTTGCAGTTGCAGATTACTTCCCCCGTTTTTCATTATTAGGTGCGGTGGGAGAAGCAACCAGTAGGGCATCACATATGACTATCCCTGGTAGTTTAAGCTGGAGTATTTTACCGTTTGTTAATTGGCCACTTATTACTTATGGGCGCCTTAAATTTACCGTAGACGCTAAAAAAGCTGCAGAACGGCAAGCGCTTTCCACCTATGCCCAAACAATCATTAAGGCATTGCAAGAAGTAGAAGATGCATTAATTAGCTATTTTAATGAACAGGAACGTGTAACCGTGCTACAACGTAAAGTAGATTCTACCTTCAAGGAGCGCACCTTATATAAAGATCGCTTAGATGCGGGCTTAGATAACCAAACCAATTACTTAGTAGCAGAAAAAAAATATATAGATGCACAAGAAGAACTAACAGACGCTCAACGCAGTTTTGCTGCAGCAACTATTTTTGTATACAAATCACTCGGTGGAGGCTGGTAATGTATGGCATAGCACTCAAAATGCTTATTGGGGACAAGGCAAAATATATTGGCATGATCCTAAGCCTTTCATTCTCTGCACTTATTATTACACAACAAGCAGCAATCTTTATTGGCTTAATCCGGCGCACCTATGGCTTAATTACAGACACTAACCAAGCTGATATTTGGGTAATGGATAACAATATAGAAATGATAGATGACATTAACCCATTACGAGAAACAGAACTATACCGCGTACGTTCCGTTAACGGAGTTGCATGGGCAGTACCTTTTTTTAAAGGACTTATTAGAGCACGACTTCCTAATGGCCACTTCCAAACCTGTAATCTTATTGGCTTGGATGATAGCAGCCTTATAGGCGGACCACCTACCATGCTGGAAGGACGGTTAGAAGATTTACGCGGGCCAGATGCAGTTATTGTAAATAAAGTTGGCGCAGAAGATAAATTAGCAAAATCACAAGGACCGGGACTTCCTAAAATTCCCGTTCGCGTTGGTGACACTTTAGAATTAAATGATCGCCGGTGTTATGTAGTAGGAATTTGTGATGTTACCAGAACATTCCAATCCCAACCGGTAGTCTATTCAACCTTTAAACGGGCACTACAATATGCTCCCTATGAACGCAAACTACTTTCTTTTATTTTAGTAAAAGCAGACCCTTCTATAACTCCCAAAGAACTATGCACCCGCATAACTACCCAAACAGGACTTGCCAGCTACACCCAAGCAGGGTTTCAAGAATTAACCAGCAACTATTACCTTAAAAATACCGGCATAGCTATTAATTTTGGGTTGGCAGTTTTCTTGGGAATATTGGTGGGCACCGTAATTGCAGGCCAAATTTTTTACAATTTCACGAGCGACAACTTAAAATACCTTGCACTGTTTTCTGCTATGGGAGCTTCTCGCGCATTGCTTGCACGCATGACCGTGCTGCAAGCACTATGGGTTGCCTTCTTAGGATGGGGTATAGGAAGTGGCTGTGGTGCATTACTTGGTTATCTTACCAGAAATACCGAACTGTCATTCTATCTGCCCTGGCAACTCTTTATTGGCACCGGCATAATTATGCTATTAATTTGCATTATGGCTTCTTTAATTAGTATTTCTAGAATTTATAACATCCAATTAAGCTCACTATTTAGACAATGAACCAAATAACTATTGAATGCAAAAACATTACCAAAAACTTTACAGAAGGATCTACTACGGTAGAGATCCTTAAAAAAGTTGATCTTACTGCCAGCGCGGGACAACTTATTATGCTTATGGGACCATCTGGTTCTGGTAAGACCACCCTGCTTTCTATCATTGGTGGCATACTTGCACAAGACAGTGGCGAATGCCTGGTGCTTGGCCAACCAATCAATAGTCTAAGCCAAGCAGAACAAACCAAATTTCGCGGCAAAAACATAGGGTTTATGTTCCAAAGTTTTATGTTAGTGCCCACGCTTAATGCATTGGAAAATGCATCTATTCCTCTACTGCTCCAAGGAACAGATGCAAAAGTTGCTACACAAAAAACCCGTGAGCTACTGGAAAAACTGGGATTAAAAGAACAACAACTACGCTACCCGGCACAACTTTCTGGTGGCGAACAACAACGGGTGGCAATAGCACGTGCATGCGTGCACAAACCGCCCATTATTTTATGTGATGAACCAACCAGTTTTTTGGATCATGAACGAGGAAAACAAATTATGGAGCTACTCAAAGAAATTAAACAAGAAAACAACTGCACTATTGTAGTGGTTACCCATGACCCCCGCATTATAGAATTTGCCGATCATATTTATGAAATTATGGATGGTACAATAGAGAATAATAAATAAATAACACCATCAACCAGTGTTATTTGCAAGGAACCTAATGCCTAAAAAATCCAATAAAAAATGGGTAAAGCAAGTACAAGAAACCTCTAATGCCATGGATCTTCCCATAGGTATTTTCACCTGGTCCGCCAAAAAAATTGCAGTGGGACTACAACAAGCAGTTATGGCAAGCGATCGCACAAAAGGAACCAAGTTCCAATCCGCTATGTCTATGCTTAATTACTACATTAATCGTGCAGGTAAAAATTTAAAACCAAAAGACAAAGAACGCTTGGAACAAGCAAAGATAGAATTACGAAAACTGTTTGGAAAATATAAATCCGGAGAAAAAAAATGATACAACTTAAACGATCTTATGATCCCGTATCAAAAAATGATGGGTTCAGAATTTTGGTTGACCGCCTTTGGCCGCGCGGCCTTTCTAAAGCCAAAGCCCATATTGATTTGTGGCTTAAAGATATTGCACCCAGCACGCAACTAAGAAAAGCGTTTGGTCATGATCCTAAAAAATGGGGTGAATTTCAAAAAAGATACAAAAAAGAATTAGCTCAACATAAAGATGCAATTGCCTTACTAAAACATCTTATTACAGAAAAAAAACAGGTAACATTACTATTTTCTGCAAAAGATACAGGGCATAACAATGCGGTAGCACTTAAAAAGATATTAAAGTTATAACTGAGCTAAAGCCCTGCTGCTTTTTTCACTTTTTTTAATTCTCTAATACGATCTTTTGCAAATACATGTAACGGCGCACGCATCACATACACTTTGGAAGAATTAATAGGTTCCTTCCATCCATAATCACACTGCGTAATGCCTGCAAATAATTTATATGCCGTCTTTCCCACAAAACAAACAACCGGTGGTTTATATTTTTTTATTGCCGCTAAAATGTTCCTTCTGCCAGGGCCCGCTTCTGATTGTTTTAATTCTGCACTGGTCTGTGATGGTCTACTTACCACATTAAGAATTCCCAGATGATATTTTTGAGTAAATCGATGAAGATATAAATCTTTTAGCTTTGTATCATCCCGTAAATAGTCACGATCTTCTGGAATTAATCCCGCTTCATGAAGATGAAACCAAAATGTTTTATTACCAGAAAAAGGAATCTTCCTTCGCCAGGTTCCAAAAGAGGGGTTGATGCCGATAAATAAAATTTTCATTCCGGGGGATAGGTGATATTTCATCATAAGTTATCCTTCATTTTTTATCACAAGATATTATGATGGTAGCTTTTATTGGCCATTTAAATCAATATCACATGAAAATGATGACATTCAAATGCTAGATCCGCACACCCTTAGCATATGTGAATTTTGGCAGCGGATCACCCGCAGATTCAAAAACCAGATTATTGATGTGGACGCATAAAAAGAACCATTGCCAATTATTAGAATTAGACTAGCTGAAACATCTATAAGATGTTACTAAATTTAGATTCTATTGAAGATGATCCGATGTATGATAAGGTCAAGAACAAGATAAACATGCAAATAAATTTAATTAACGCCTAACATTCTGAGTGAAAAATTTGCTTTCTTTTTAGCATCGTCATCAATTTTATTAAATTCTTCCTCAGAATACTTTTCTTTAGAAACATATTTGTCAATTTCTTCAAACAATTTATCATATGCTGCTTTTAATTGATCACGGTCAGGTCTTAATCCAAAATCAGTTTCAAAGTCAACATTTCTTTCGCGCAATTTCGTAATGACTTTATCAGCTAAAGCAGGTTGGCTGCCATAAACCTGTTTCAACCGTATAAATAAGTGTAGATTAATTAACATTTCTTTAACTTTTTCATCTTTTTGTTCTTTGGTTAAAGATATTTCGCTTTTTTCGTCCATACCTATAAGATAATGAGAACCCATCACTGTTATCATAAAAATAAGCATTTTGTAATTCATAAGAAGACCCTTTCATAATTCATACATATAGAATAATTAACCTTCTATATTAACAATACCGGATAATAAGCCAATAAGTCAATAAATTATTCTAATTGAATTATTAAGGTTTATACATAAATCACTTTACCATCATACCCCACAATAATTTTGATCTCATTCTCTCCTGATAGTTCTTTAAACCATTTATGAGCCTTTTTAGTATCTTTATAAAACCAAGCACCAAAATGAACAAATATCATTTTCTTGGTAAATTTTTTGAATAAATTTATCAAATTAGGCACTCCCGTGTGGCCATAAATATGCCCTTCTGAGTCCCTACGCACCATTCCACCTTTGCGCATAAAGCTGGCTTCTGTGATTACCAAATCTAGATCTTTTAAATAGCGATGATATTTTTTTTCTATCCAAATCATATCACCGGTATAGAGAATCTTTTTATTCTTATAGGTAATCAAATACGCATTAGATTTTACGCGTTTACTATGTACGGTAGGAATTGGTTTAATGCAATAATCCCCAATCGAAAATGCTCGCGTAGTAACATGAATTGGTACCTCATTATATTTTTCCGGTGCAAAGATTTCTGCATTTGTCTTAACTTGTTCGCGCTCGCGAACAAAATAAGCATGATCTGGATGCAGATGAGTAATCAAAACGTAATCTGGCTTATATTCTAAAAATGATGCATCACCAAGGTCTAACAACAAATCATCATTTACCAATACCCCAGACTTTTTTGAATGATAGGGAGCCGTCTCTTCTATTTCTCCCCGTGTTCCCAATATGGTAATCTTCATACGCGCGTATCTAGCGTTTTATTTTTTTAAACAGCTCTATCATTGCCTTATTAAAGATGGGAAGATCAGCCGGCTTACGACTGGTAACCAGATTACCATCAACTACTACGTCCCTGTCCACCCACTTTGCACCTGCATTTTGCAAATCTATTTTAAGCGATGGCCAAGAGGTCAGCGTTTTTCCACTTGCCACTCCTGCATTAATTAAGGTCCATGGCCCATGGCAAATTGCAGCAATTGGTTTATGGGCAAGTGCTATATCCGTAATAAATTGAATGGCATCAACAGATAAACGGAGAGCGTCTGGATTCATAACGCCACCGGGAAGTACCAGCGCATCAAAATCATTAGGATCAGCAGCATCCAACGTAATATCTACGTGATAATCACCAGACCATTTGTTATGCAGCCATGCCGTTACAAAATCTTTTTTAGGAGAAACAATTCTGGTTTCTGCACCCTCAGCCTCTAATGCTTTGCGTGGCTCTACTAATTCAGATTCTTCAAAGCCATCCGTAACTAATAATGCAATTTTTAACTTCCGTAATTCTTGCGCCATTATAACACCCTCCTTATTCATTATTTTTTTAGATGTACCCACAAACTGTAATCTAAAAAGCCCAAGTAGATTTGGACTCTTTAGCATTTAGTATCATTACAGAAAATGATTGTTTAAAACAAGGATTGTATGGTATGTAATAAAAACAGCTCTCCATATGTATCGTAAAAAAAGGAAAAAAGTATGAAGTTTACCCGTTACCGTGCATATGCATTAAATACCATTCTACTTGCAGGCACCACACATTCCACCCGCACAGATAGCAGTTCATTTTTAATGCCCCGATCCCTCACCCATAATGCCACTTTGGAATTAGCGTTAAACAACTATCAGATATATCACGATCAAGCAGACAACTGTGCGGTGTTTTCCATCTATGCTACTCCCTTTTATATGCAATCTAATAACCCCAAAAATTTATCACGGTATTTGCTCCCCAACAATGCAAACTGTTTAAACATACAAGAGAATGGCACCGGTAATATTGGGTCATTATGGCTAGACCTTGTTGCAGTTCCCGGTCAATCATTTAGTTCATTGGTAACTATAGCGCCTAAACGCGCTGTAGCAGGAAGTTATTTTTATACCAGATTAGACAAAAGAAGTGACTGTTGGTGGCTCCAAGATCTTTGGTTCTCTGTTTCCTTTGCTGCATTGCAAGCGCAACACCGTATTAATAGTCAAGAACAGTTAACCGGTGATAAGGTGTATGGTACCGTACCGGGAATCACAACAGGATTAGAGGCGCTCAATAATCCCGCATGGATGTTTGGCAAAGTAAGTCCCTGCACCTTAAAAAAATCTGGCGTAGATGATGTTCAATTAAAATTAGGTAACAACTGGTTCTTCTGTAATGACCAAAGCCATATTGGCCTCTACCTGGTAGGTTCAGCACCAACCGGCAACAGACCAAATGCAGTTTTTTTATTTGAACCATTAGTAGGCACGCAACATGGGGCATTTGGTTTTGGTACTAATGCAGACTTTACTACCTATTTAGATGAAAATTCTCAATGTAACATTATGTATGACATTAAATACCGGTATCTGTTTTCTGGATGTGAAACTCGTTCATTTGACTTGTGCACAAATGGGGACTGGTCACGGTATTTATTAGTAGTTAACCAAACCGCCACCAGCGTTTCTTTACCCGGTATTAATGCATGCACCGTTCCAGTACGGGTTACCCCCGGAAGCCAAATAGAAGCCTGGCTAGCCGTCCACTATGAGTGGTGTAATATAAATGTAGAAGTAGGATATAATCTGTGGTGGCGCAGCACAGACAAAAAGATTTGCACACTACAGCCATTCCCCGCAAATACCGGCATTTATGACCTTGCAGGAGCGGTTGCTCATAACCCCCTATCTGCAAGCAGAGCAAACATCACACAGTCCGCAATTGGTCCCAATAAAGCTCCCAGTGATTCTGTTTTTACTCCCTCATCTAATTTTTACTTAAAATCAGGATCCCAATTACGCGCTCTTACCAATAGTATCTATCTTGCATTCTCTTACAATGACCTAACTGACAATGAACATGCGTGGTTAGTTGGCATAGGCGGCGGCTATGAATTTGCTCAAGGCAATACATCATTAGCACAATGGTCTGTCTGGGGAAAAATTGGGCTACGTATTTAACTACAATATTTTTGTTGTATCTTTTGCGTAAGAATAGATTTTGGAACATACGTTAGCGGTATTCCTTGCGCCCAGGTAAATATATTATCTGGATCATAAATATTTTTTATCTTGACCAGGCGACTTATATTGTTCCCATAATAAGCATGCAAATAATCTGCACCCAAATCATAATCCACTAAATTTCCATAACTATATTCAGACATATAGGGTTCAAGATCCAAATAAATTTGCCGGATTAAATTTAATGCAGCAGTAGACTGGTATTCATACGGCCAATAAACAAATTCAAAAACATACGCATAGGCATTACGTGCGTAGAAGGCACTATTACCTTGGGCAATTGCACCATTTTGCATACCACCAAATTCAATAAATAACACATAATTACACGGATTATTTTGTAATTGAGTGAATGCATTTACTAAGGTAGTAATCCCAGCTGGTGATAAAGGTGAAAACAGAAATTTAGATTTAACTTTAGAAAAAGGCAACGTATACGTAGAACCAAAAAGAGTTGCTGCACCTACATAATTACCTGAATAGGTCTTTACATTAGGATTGAACGGTAAAAAGACACTTTGCCATTCAGTAAGTGGTTCTGAACCTACTTTAAGCATGGTTACAAATAACTCTGATTTCTGATTTTTATACCTACACATTATTTCAGTAGTAATGGTATTTGGTAAACCCGCAAACCATTTTTGCCATGCACTAAAAATCTGAAACACTTGTGATGGGTTCCATTCCCAGGTTAACGTAACGTAAGATACTTGGGGAACATAATACATTCTAAAGGTAAGGCCCAAAACAATACCAAATGCATTGGCCCCTGCGCCACAAAGCGCCCAAAACAGATCGGGGTAATTATTTTGCGTAACATCTACAATAGATCCATCTGCCATTAATAACCTAACACTTAACAGAGAGTCACACGTTAATCCATAAAGACGCTCTAACAATCCAATACCACCACCTAATGCCAATCCAGTAACCCCAACAGAGGGACATGTCCCCGTTGGAATTGCATAATTAATAGCCCCCAATGCGGTAATTATATCTCCTAAATGACAACCCGCACCTACCGTTACTGTTTGTGCCAATGTGTCTGTAACTATGGAATTAAAGTTCCGCAGATCAATAACATACCCTGCAGCCAATGACGATCCCGGGCCGTAACAATGTCCCCCTGACCGCAACGCAAATGGTAATCCATAACTTGTTAACAAGCCAAAAACATATTGCACATCCGTTTCTGTCTCTGGCACAATAATGGCATTTGGAAACACATTAAACCGTTTATTATATTGAAATCTATACGTATTATATATGTCGCAATTGGGATACATGGCATAGGGTAAATTTTGTAATGGAGCGGGAATTTCATTTAAGAGTACACACATATTTTGATTAGGATAAAATTTTAGCAAGGGGTTAGTAGTGCACGTGTAGGTGCAACTATATTCGCTTGCGGCTATATTGCCCGCAGTTAAACACCCAACCAACAACACACAATAACTAAGAAATTTAATATTCATCTTAACCCTCTTTTTTATATATTCCCGGTAAATCACTATAGAATGTAAAAAATAGGAATGTTAAAAAACAAGGATTGCTATGCCAAGCAGATTAACCATGGACAAGATCATAGAGAATCTTCATACAGAAAAAGCTCAATTACCATAAAAGTAATTAAGCTTTTTTAAATCAATGTATTGGGATTAACTTGCGTATCTATGTGTATATATAACCCCGCCTCACCAGACACTAATGCAAAAACACTCTGCAAGGTTTCGTCAAAAATAGGCACCCAATTAGTGGTATTCTTAAAGTTACTAAGTAACAAACCTATCTTGTCTTTATTTACCTGAGAGGTCTTTGCTGGCTTAAAGGTAACTACCATTTCTATGGGTGAAAGATTTTTCTGTGGTGTAGCCAACGCTTCATCATTAAAAAATGATACATCAATATGAATACCACTATTAGGAGTAAGCTCATTATTTATTTGAACCACAGCCATAGCCGCTTGGTGAAGTGAAAGACTATGATTTTCTCGTGTTGGTTCCTTTTTTTCATTACAAAAGTCAATAACAGCGGTAACGTAATCAGAGATAGCTTTCCAAGCCTTATGATCACAGGATTCGGTACGCGTTACCACAATTTTAATACCATAAAAATCTGAAGGTAGTTCTTGAGCATTAATCCGAGCACAAGCAGTCAATGCAATAATAATTAATAAGATTTTTTTCATACAATACCTATTTTATTTTAATTTCACCATTAACAAAGAAAAACGCTTGTATTCCATATTTTTTATTACAACTACTTGTTTTCCATTCTTTCTTTATAGTCCGCCAATTCAGTATCCCACTTCGTTTGGTTTGCAGCTATTTTTGCCCTCAGTTCTATCTTTGATCGCCCACTCGTAAACGCAACCTTGCACATTTTTAGCATATCTTTTGCCAACCATAGTTCAGTAGGAACCTGCATAATTTCTTCCAACGTCATGAGCTGTATATCTTTAATGCCTTCAGTATTAGCGGTTAACTGCGGGGTTTCATTAGTTAGTGCAACATAGGCAATAGAAGCAACATGTCGTTGTACCGGAATTTTTGTTTCTCCACGGTCAATCATAATTTTACGAGGATCACGCGTAGGGTCACTATAGGCACCAATTAAGACCAGAGAATTTGCATCTATAGTAATACCTGCCTCTTCATATGCTTCACGTGCGCCACATTGTTCAAATGTTTGTCCATTTTCTGTCATTCCCCCTATAGTTGCATATCCCAAAACCCGTTTATCTTTAGGTCCCTTTTCTTTGCGTAAAATAATGGCTTTTAATATGTCGTCACATTTTTTTAACGCAACAACATCTACAGCAATCATTACCCCAAAATAGGGAGATATTACAAAATCTAAACTGGGCTTGTATGCTGCACCTTCTTCTATTTGCGGCATTAACAGATTAAAACGGGCGCTTTCTTCTATTTCACCAAATTGTTCTTTGTCTGCTTTAACCTGCTGACTATCTATTTGTGCAAGAAATTTTTTAGTTTCTTCTGCCTGTCTTTTTTTTAATTCAACCAGCTCTTTAAAAGTTTTAATAGTGTACGTATTACTTTGCATGGTTTGATACTTTGGCTGTAGCGCACTTACAACACTATTTTGTTCCATACTACATAACGGAACTGCGGATAAAATAAGCGCAAGAGGTAAAAATAATTTAGAAGCGTACATTTGTTCCCTTTATGATAAAATGTGGGTAAATAATTAAATTGATTGCATAATACCAAGTTAACAATGAATGCACAAAACAATTTTAAAAAGAACATACTAAAAAAGCTTACCTATATGATATATTTCACCCTCTTTTTTATGCTTACCCTACTCTGCACAACACCAACCGTACAAGCGGGCAAACTACAAGACTTACTCAACTGGTCAAAAAGTACAGACACCAAATGCAGAGAGCTTGCAACTGCATACCAAGCTCATGAACTAAAACCGTATCTAACTAACGAACAAGAAACAGAACTTAAAAAGACGATAGTTGCATGCATTCAAAGAAAAATTACGCTTATAATTAAAGCTCCAAAAACAGAGACCAAAGTATTTGATACCGCTATTAATGAATCCTATCCCGCACTACAGACCTTTATTAAAAAATAAGCATTATCCACTACAAGCTTACTAAAAGACGGACCATTTTTTACCTTAACTCTTATAATTAATCATACACACGGGGCACCCCGTATGCTTATCTGCATACCATTTTTCTAAACACTTTTGATGTATTTGGGCATGCCCACAGGGCAGAATAAGCTCATTATTTGGTAAGGGATCTGTACACATGCAACAATATAATGGTTTAAAAAAATACCACTGCACAAAATTATTTATAGACTCATTCTTTGATTTTTTAACCACCTCTTGTGCAACCGGATCATACGATTCTTTGGCTCTTTTGTTTTTTTCTAGAACTATTAACGCCAACAGTTCAGCTAATGAAGGTTGAGTATAATTAAAGATATTTAACAGATATACCGCAGTACATTTAAGTTTTTCTTCTACTAATAAATAAGTTTCATTTGCTGAATGAGTATTAATATGGAAACTGTTAATTGCTTTTACTAGTGAATAATCATCTGCACATAGCATGTTCAATTTGCCTGTATTTAAATCATTTATAACTAAATAGGCCTTGTCAGCTGCTGGGTATACATGCATTATAGAACAGTTCTGCATTATTAAGGTAGAAGAATTTGACCCAAAATCTCTATGTTTAAGATCACGATTATCAATAAAATAATAGCCCCTATAATCTGCGTCATAATATTGAACGTCATCTGTTATATTGGTAACGGTACTTTTTTGAATATCCCATCGATACTGTTTTGTTATCTGTTTGCCTTTTGCTGAAGTTACCCATTTTAAAAACAGATAATTACCCTCGGTATCAAACTCTAGGGAAACGGTTCCAAGATGCTGCATTTTATCATCATTGTAATCTTGTAATACCACCCTAATTTCTTTTTCTACCTGCCAGGTGCCAACGCGATATAGTTTTAAATTTGTAACCCACTCATTCCAGCATTCATCAACTCCATCTCCTATTGCTACATAGGCTCCATTAGGACTAAATACTGCAGAACCACTCTGAATAGAAAAAAGATTTTTGCCTTCTGGATAAGAAAGAACAAAGATTTGTAATTCTAAATTGTGCCCAATAATACGAAATCCTATCCAACTTTGATACGGATGAAAAAAATAATTAGTACTACAAATACCAGGAATAGTAATGGGAGAACCATACCGTTTCCACGTTACCATGTCATATATTTCTAAAGTACTATCACTCTCGTGAACGTCATAAGAAAAAATAAATAAATAATTGTTATGTTCAACAATACTAGAATCCGCTACTGGAACAGGAATCTTAGCAACTTCCTTATTACTTTTATTATCCCATACAAATAAAAAATGCTTTTTCCCTTCACTTTTCTTTGTAAAATAATAATTACCAGTGCTATTAAACTCAACAGATCTACAATTGGTTTCCTCCGGAAGTTTAACCAGCTGCTGTTTCTTTAAATCAAAAAAATAAGAAGAAAATTTGGAACCAAAAAAGGTTAGGTAATGGTTAGTGCTTTCTATATTGCGTTCCATTGCCTCACAATTCAGCATAACAAGTGGCATAGGCTTAAATACTTTAGCCAAGCTTCTCCCATGCTTAGTAATAATATCTTTCAAAACCGTATCACTCGGTTTGTAGGCATAATCACCGGACAATGCATGCAATACATTCTGAATGTTCTCACCATTATCTAACGGATTATCGTGGAACATGATATCTGCCAACTTATGTAAAATGAGCGTTTGCAATTTTGGCACACGGCTAGTACTCTGTGCTACCTGCGCCTCTTTTTTAAGCTCATTAATAACCGGTTGCTCCATGCACAACAAGAAATTAACATTCAGAAAACAACAGAGTACCCAATAATTTTTGTGCAAGATATTGTACCTCTAATTCAGTTTCAGTTGCGCACACGGGACACCCCGTACGCTTATCTGCATTCCATTTGTCCAAACAGTGTTGGTGTATTTGTGCATGTCCACAGGGCAAAATAAGCTCATTTTCTGGCAAATCTTTTTTACATATACAACAGGTAAGTTTTTCAAAAAACTGCCATTGTGCAAAATTTCTTATAAACGGATTTTTTGATTCTTTAACAACCTCTTGGGCAACCGGATCATATACTTCATTAGCTCCCTTGTTTTTTTCTAAAAGTATTAGCGCCAACAGCTCAGATAACAAAAATTTAGTATGTTTAAAAATATTCAAGAGATATAATTGCCCCCTATTCTTTCCTTTTTTTAAAAGCACATAGGCATCATTGGGACTCAAAGAAGCTCGGGGAGCCTGAAATTTAACTATTAATTGATACGTATCCGGAGAGTATAGTGTGCAAGAACCAATAGTAGCCGTAACTAAATAGATATTCTGGGCTGTCAAATATACACTGTAACAGTTGTCGCGTATTTTAGAAGAAACATCGTCAGCAAACCTTTTATACATAAGTGTGCCATTTTCTAAATAATAGGCACCTGCATGCAATGACTCATAACAAGCCACATTATCAATAGTGCTTACTATTTTACGATCTGTAATGCGCCAAATAAACGTTTTAACGTTTCTCAAATTATTATAGAACCATTTAATAAAATAATATTGACCATCCTTACTGCATTCAACATATACCTTGCCTTCAGCTGGTAATTCTAGATCTATTGAATCTACTAATGCATAGTCGCCAATACTATAGATCTCTATACAAGCATGCCATGCATTCTGTTCTTGCCAAGACTCTTTAGAAATTAATAAATACTTACCACAAGCACTAAAGCATTGGTCTACAGACGGTATACTAAACACAATTTTGGCATCAGGATAAGATATAAGCACGGTCTTATTAGGCAAACAAAATCCATCATACACTCTAAAACCGATTATGTTTAAATAGGGATGGGTAAAAAAACTGGATATACAATGGGTAACGTTAGTAGTAATAGTGGTTCCACACTGTTTCCAATGTTCTGTGTCATACAGTTCTACATGGCCATTGCTACCTTTATCATAAAAGATAAATAAATAGTTGCTCTGTTGCTGAAGTCTAATAAAGTATTTTGCAAGTTTTATTGTTGCAACTTCTTTCTGTAACTCAAGATCCCACACACACAGATATTTTTCTTTATTATTTTTCTTTTTAACAAAACAATATCTATCATTGGCATCAAAACCTTCTATTTCGCACCGCTCAAAAGACCCATCTAAAGCTACAAGCGCTTGCTTTTGAATATCATAATAAATACCACTATAAGATCCCAAATCAGTTAAGCATCTACTTCCAGTGAATGAAGTCCAGTATGAATGTTCCATTTCTAAAGGAACATTGTTGGTTAATGGCATGGGTTTAAATATGTTTGCCAAACTTCTACCATGCTTAGTAATAATATCTTTTAAATCCCTAACACTGGGCTTAAACGTAGTATCATCTTTAAGCGCATGTAATACATTCTGTATGCTCTCACTATTTGCCAATGGATTATCGTGGAACATAATATCTGCCAACTTATGTAAAATTAATGTCTGCAATTTTGGCACCCGGCTACTATTCAGCTGAGCTGGCTCCTTTTTTTTTAGCAATTCAATTACTGGCTGCTCCATGCAATACAAAGTACTAAAACAAAAAAAGAATATCGCCAACCACCTACAAGCAAGAAGCATTATTACGTCCTAATCCACCGTTACGTTTATGCACACCGGGCACCCTGTATTAGCCTTGTGCCATTCTGCCAAACACTCTTGGTGTATTTGAGCATGACCACAGGGCAGAATAAGTTCATTGTGCGGCAATTCTTTGGTGCATATACAACACGCACGTTTTTCAAAAAAACGCCACTGGGAAAAATTTTTAAGCCATAGATTTTTACTAGATTTAATTATCTCTTTTGCAGAGGGAGTGTATGGCAGCAAATTATTTTTGCTCTGATATTCAAGAAGAATAAGTGCCAAAAACTCACAAAAGGTTGGTTTTACATGGTTAAACAAATTTAATATATACAACCTGCTTTGCGATTCATTAACCTTTCTTACCAGGGCATAAGTCTCATGGGGACTAATAAGTAATTTTTCTATATCTGTGATGCCTACTCTCTCGCCAGTATCTAGATACTGCAAAACAGTAGTACCATCTTTGATCCACAAATAGGTATTAGTTTTAAGAAGTTCTTTTTTAACAAACTGCTCATAAAGATGGTCCTTAAGATGACATGTGGTTATACTATCCAAAAATTCAAAACCGTTAGGATATTTTCCCGGTGTAGTTGGATTTGGCATTTCATTTTTAAAATGGTTAGAAAACCGAATTTTGTGATTAAAATCACTAGAAAATTTATATATCATGGTGCCATCTTTTATTGACCAGGCGTAAATGGTATGGTTCCTACCGCTACAGCCCACTAAAAAAATAGCTGTTTCATCCCGTGAAAAACAAAACTCAAAATCGATAATATCGTCATAAGGCAATGCTATTGTTTGTGCTAATTGCATAGTTGCAGTTTGATATATATACACTTTATTATTATCTCTTAATGCACAATAGGTGCCATTGTGACTAAATACCCCAGTATCTGCAGGGTGGTCCAATAACAAGGTATTAGTAGCAAAATCATACACGCGAATATCTCTGCATAATTTGGTGGAATCAATTTCTCTAACAAGCCCTTCTATCATCATATAGGTATTATTTGCAGAAAAAGTAAGCTTAAGAGGGGCAAAATCAGCAACCAGCAATTCTTTTTTAAATTCTGACCAATCGTGCATATGTAAAAATACAATTTTTCCACTACGACAATTTGAATTGACAAACTCTATAGCCAAAAATGAATAATCAGTGGAAAAAGTAATGTCGTGAAAACCATGTGATGCGCGGCTACCAAATCTACATTGCCTTAACTCTTTTGTTTTCTTATTCCATATAAACAACGTACTCTCACGAAATGAAGAAATAACAACAGAATCATTGTTCGCTATCGGTAGTTTTCCATAGCGATCTATCTCTTCTGGTTTACGTGAAATAAGCTCATCAACTTCATATTGGGTTTGTGATGCTATATCATAAAACCTAATCGCATACTCAGAATCTTTAGAATAAAAATCTTTAATAAACTGCTCACTCATAAATTCGGGAGCCCTAGCAGGATAAATATGCACTTCCGATCCGCAATTAATGCCTACGGTTGCATAGGGTAACGGCTCAAATAGTTTGGCCAATACCCCATTCCTATGAATAATTCTTTGTAATGCATCTGGTTCCAACGGTAACTGCGTTATGCCTTTTACGTCTAATATAGTTTTAATATCTTCTATATGCTCAAAAGGGTGTCCTTCACCTATTAAAGTAACTATACGCGCTGCTGCTAATTCTAGTAATTTAGGAACCACACTATTCTTAGTTGTGTACGGTTCTTTTTTTAGCTGCAGACTAACTGGCTCCATGCACAGAGCGGTCAGATAAGAAAAAGTAAACAGTAAGTACAGAGCTTTTTTTAACATCCTGACACAGTAACTTTTAATTTTTATATATTTTCTACTTTGGGTTCATCTCTCCACAAAGAAAACTTCTTAGTTACCGAATTTACCACCTGAATAGGTCCAAATAAAACAACCCCATAAAAAGTAAGTTGCTCTTCTGGTGTTTGTGCAGTATTTACTAATTGTTCCTTGTACGTTCCACCAGTCATAGTATTAATAAAAATGCCGTGTGAAAGATTAAGTTCTTTTATTGCCTTAACTGCTTTTTTAATTTCACCAGACTTACCCCGTAAAATAATAAAGGGCATCCGAGAGATATTTGGGTATACGTTGCCATCTTTATCCGTATAATTATCCAAATGTAACATATCTTTTTCTAAGGTAGCGCCAAGACCAAGAGTCATGTGGGCTAAAGCATTCATTGCCACACCAATAGGCAAATCTTTATTTATTATCGCTACCAATTTATGAGTAAGTTCCATGATACGTTCTCCGTAATAATTAATTTACTAATCGGCCAACTGCTTAAACAACTCTGCATTCTCCAATTCTATCATCGCCATAATAATAGCTTGTTTACTATAGGCAATTCTATCTACCCTTCCTTTAGTTAAAAGCCCCACGGCACCACCACCGGTAGATCCTAATTTAGGATTACTAACTACTCCTGTTTTATTAAATGCTTGGGCCATGGTAAGGCCATCCACCACCATTAAACGAGTAATCTGGACTGGTGATTCAAAGGCAGAAGACAACCCAATATAAAATTTTGTACCATCGTAAATAGCACAGGCGCACACGGTCATATACCCCGTTTTGGCTTGGACCACCGGAAACAACCCACTCTCTATACCAAATCCCAAATTACAAGATTGGGAATTAAATGCATTCTGCGCCCGGTTCTGCGCGCCTTTAATTGTCTCTTCTAAAGAAAGTGGTTGCTCAGCCACTAAAGAAGGGGACTCTATTGCAATAACATGGGCATTTTCTAGCAATGGATATTGTCCACAGATTTCTTGTACTGCCGTTACTTTTAGATGATTAGTAGATCCAACAATAATGGTCATTTGGTTCATGGGTATTTTCCTTATGCAACAGAGCACTACTACTATTCTGCTGCTTTTTTAAACAAATTAGCCGCACAATAGAACGCAACTGCTGCAATTAAGAACATAGCACCAAATCCATAGAAGATGGCTGAATTGGCAAAGTCCCCTGCAAATAAGGCACGTGCTGCATTTACCGCATGGGATAATGGATTAAATGTTGCAATTCTTTGCAACCACTCGGGAGCCAATGTTAACGGCAATGTTATACCCGCAAGCAACTGTAACGGCAACAAAAAAAAGTTAATTAATGGAGCCAGCGCATCTTCACTTTGCAAGGTCATTGCCGCACAGTAGGATAACGTAGACATGGTAAAGCCAACCAAAATGACCAACAAATAAGACAACAGAATTCCCGGTAAAGAAGCTGATAGGCCAAATAGCCATGCCAAAATTAATAGGAAGGTTGATTGAATAAGTAAAATAAAGACATCTCGTAGCACACGCCCCAACAAAATTGCAACTCTGCTAATAGGGGTAACCCGCAACCGCTCAATAACCCCTTCACGAATGTCATCTATAAAACCAAATCCTACAAATGACGTACCGTATAACGCAAGCATAATAAGCAACCCAGGGATAAATACCATAAGGGAATTGCCACCAAATGCGGGGTTGTTGGATAGTTTATCCAAGAGTGGTGCAAACAACAGTAAAAAACAAAGTGGTTGGAACAGACCAAAGATAATCCATACGGGATCTCGCATTGTCTTTTGTAGGCTACGGGAAAAAATTAATGAAGTATCACGTATTATTTTCATACTTATATTCCTTAAGATTTTTGTTCTTGCGTAAATGATCTGCCAGCTTTTTGTAAGAATACATCATCCAACGTAGGACGGTGCAGTGAAATAGTATTTAACGTAATACCTTCCTTATCACAGATACGCAGAATCTGCGGCAACAATGCCTCACCATAATGCACTAAAAAGCGGATGGCTTCTTGTTCTTTAATAATTTCTCTAATATCGGGAATAGCACCAAACAGATCTTTGGGAGCTAATTGCGCAATAGTAGCTTCTGGCATACCCAAAATAATTACGTCACTCGCAATCTCTCTTTTAAGTGCGGTGGGCGTATCTAATGCCACCACCCGTCCATGATCAACTATTGCTACCCGATCACATAAGAGATCCGCTTCATCCAAATAGTGGGTAGTAAAGAATATAGTGGTACCCGCATCTCGCAATCTCTTCATCTCTTCCCAAACGTGTACTCTGCTTTGGGGATCCAAACCAACGGTAGGTTCATCTAAGAAAAACAGTTGAGGACGGTTTATCATTCCCAAGGCAATGTCTGCCCTGCGACGTTGGCCACCGGAATAAGTAACAACCAGCCGATCCGCAAAACTTTCTAAATGTAAAGCGGTTATAAGTTCTTGCGCACGTTCTTCTGCTTGAGCTTTGGTAAAATTAAAAATGCGGGCTTGCAGTACCAAGTTTTCCCGTGCGCTTGCACTGCGCTCTAACCCACCAGACTGGCTAACATATCCAATTACTTGGCGTACCATATCTTCTTGGGTCATAAGGTCATACCCACAAACCAATGCACTGCCAGAGGTGGGTTTTAACAAGGTGGTAAGCATGCGCATAGTAGTTGTTTTACCGGCACCGTTAGGCCCCAAGAATCCAAAGATCTCTCCCTTTTTAACTTCCAAATCTATTCCATTCACTGCAGAAACAGTATTCTTACCTGCAAGAAAGGTTTTTCTCATGTTTTTGGTTTCTATAATATTTGTCATGGCATCCTAAATTTTAGTTATTCACAATCTATGGATAAATAATGTTCCACTAACATGGCCTGAGCCTTTTTAAATTCTTCTGTTTCTGCATTGCCTTTACCTACTACCTGCATTGCCAATATTACTTGGTAAACAATGGGAAGAAATATTCTATTTTCTTGTGCGTAGGTTATTGGGGTTTTTCCAAATTCATCGGCAATATCTAATTGAGCGCCTTCATAATATAATTGTGCAATGGTATGAGCTTTAATTGCATCTATATTTGGCACATCTTCTTCATCTTCATTAATCTGCACCGCGTAATGTAAGGCGGTTTGTCCTCTTGAATGTCTCTTATTTATATCTGCTTTATGACCAGAACGGTCCATTCCATAACTATTTAGTGCTGTAATTAAGAACAAGAACATACATACTAATTTATTCACTGCTGCCCCACTCAATTAAAGATGTGCTATGAGAATATTTTTAAAACAGTGTAAACAAACTACGCACAAAGGCAATTATGCATCTTTTTTATCTATTCAGAGGACCGTCACATCACTCTGCATAAGTTAATTGGTCAACTAAATAAGTTTTTATTTCAGTACCAAAGAATATTTCTGCCTCTGCCAAAATATCTTCTAAAATTAAATCTTCAAATTTATTGAGAACGATCTGCTCCAACGCCATCTTTGCATTCAATTTTTTTAATAAAACATATTGTTGGCAAGGAGAAAGTTCATTTTTTAACCAATCAGTTAATCGAGCGTTTTTTTTGATCGTTATAATGCTACTTTCATTTATTGTGTGCAGATTATATGCCAACAGAATATTGTTCTGATCACAGGCAATATCGTCCACACACGCAATGATACTGTCTCCTTCTAATTTGATTGTTTGTTTTAATGTAAAGGTTTCTTTATCAAAAATCCTTATCACATTGTGGGATGCAAAAACAAACTCATCATTTTCCAAGGCAAATCGATAAGACCAAAAATCATCTTTATGAATTCTAACGCACTCACCGGATTTACAATCCCACCATTTAATCTCTGGCCAGCAAATTGAAATTACATACTTGCCATCTATAAATAATGCTTGGATCCAACTATGCCATCTACCACGATCAGAATGGCCACTTAAATGCATTCTTTCTTTACCCGTATTTTTGTCAAAAATTTTTATATACCCTATATTAAGACCTGCAATAATTTTAGTATCATCAACAACCAAACTGGTTACACCACCAATATTACCTAAGTGTATTGTTCTTATGCATTCACCATTTTCCCAAATTTTTATTGTGTCATAGCCAGTAATAATCTGATCACCGCTTCTGACTAAAGACCAAACTTCATCTGCCTCATGTTTTTGCATCCATCCAAAAAATTCACTACTTTTTGATTTGTATACATTTACACCAGCATCATAATTACTATTTTTTTGATCAAGCAATGCAGGCAATACCTTGTCATGCTCGTCAACTAAATCTGAAAAATCTAACGATCGTTGTAAGTATTCTTTTGGTTGTGTAAAAGTCCGGATAGGACCCTTAAACCACTTGGTCCAGATTAAATGATTTATCATATTTATCGCAGTAATTTCGCCCTTCATATTTGGCCCGCATTGTTTAACTATTCTTTTATTAGCCAAAACATCTAATGCGTTATTTGGTGGCAACAGCATAGAAAGATCCAAAAAATCTGCGGCGGCATCTAATTGTTTTATTTTATGAGCTGTATCAGGTGCATATTGCCCAATAAACTGGTCAACCGCGTGAGCATCCAAAGAAAAACTTTTCTCTTTTAAAAAATTAACAATAGTGCTTTCTAACGGTAACGGGATAGTGCATTTCTCTGGTCCCAGATCTGGGTCAATAGATTCCATTAAATCTTTTAATGTTTTTGATTTGCGAGCCATCTCAAAAGGAACATCTACTTCTATATCTTGTAAACATTTAAACGTAATGATAGATGTTGCATCTTTTTTATTAGTGACAACTGATTCCATCCCATGAATCATAGGGATAGGAATCAATAACAACAATAAAGACTTCCATCTATTTTTAATCATATATGCCCAAATGAGGTTAATATTATTTACGAACTAGTAGCACTTTTGCCTTATGCTCTTTGTCTGTATCACAATGTTTTTGTAATGCTTCACTAGTAGCAAACTGTATATCGCAAGGACCACATGCACAATGTTCTAATTTTAAATGAGTAATAAGATCAGGGTGTTGTCTATTATGTTCTATATTTGCCTTACAAATAGAACAGTAAAAATAGGCCCTAAAAATAGCTAGTTCTTGCCCTGCATATGATCGCATGCCAAAAGAACTGATAACAAATCCACATGCTAATAAAACCACTAATAACCACTTATTGAATCTAACCACGATTAATTATTCCTTATAATAGTAATTTTTGGATGCGTTCTGCCCGTATTATCCCCAACAACCCCCATAATTTGGCAATTAGTTTTCGTTATAAAAAATGACAACGCTTAACCCAGAAACCACATCCATTTCTGCTAGAATTATTACTTAAGTATACCGGTCTCTAGCAATCAGGGAAGACTAAACTCTTTTAATCAAGCACTATTTTGCAAAAAGATGCATTTCTACTAGGACCAGAATAAAAAAATAACATTTTCTCCTTCGGCGAATATCATTTCCAAAACACTCCTATTTCCAAAAAAAGAGTAGCAACCAAAGTTTCAACCAGGGTCAAAGAAAGCTACAATCTGATTACACAATCCAAAAAATAACAAAAGAACTCTTGAAATGGCTTTTTTGACCCAAAAAAGGGAGCTTTAATAAACTATTGCATTATCTACCGTATTTACTTTATAATTAAAATAGTTAATAATGCGCAATAGAAATAATTATATAAATTAAAAGCGGAGATAAAGAATATGTACGCATTAGCTAAAAAATACTTTTTGATAAGTTCATTGATTGCAGTTCCTCTAATAGCAATGCAACCAAGTGAACCAAAATCTGATATTGAACAACAACTAAAGCAAATTATTGCAGGCCTTACTCAAATAAAGATACCTGAACCAAATGCACCCCAAACAACAGAAAAAATGTTTAAAATGTTTAATTTCTCGAATTTAAATAAGCTAAGCACAGCTAAACTTGCTGCACTACAACCAGTAGTACAACAATATATAAATGCAGATAATCCCTTTACTTCTTCATTTGTTAAAAAAATAGTTACGTTAGTGACCGTTACCTTATCTGGCCATACTGGTGAAGTAAATTCAGTAGCATTTAGTCCCGATGGCACAAAACTTGCTTCTGGGTCTAGTGATAATACTGTCAAGATTTGGGATACAAAGACCAGTGCACTCATTGCTACTTTATCTGGCCATACTGATGACGTAAATTCAGTAGCATTTAGTCCCGATGGCACAAAACTTGCTTCTGGGTCTAGTGATGACACTGTCAAGATCTGGGATACAAAGACTAATGCTCTCATTGCTACTTTATCTGGCCATACTAGGGCAGTACTTTCAATAGCATTTAGTCCCGATGGCACAAAACTTGCTTCTGGATCATGGGATACAACTATCAAGATCTGGGATTCAAAGACTAATGCTCTCATTGCTACTTTATCTGGCCATACTAGGGCAGTATATTCAGTAGCATTTAGTCCCGATGGCACAAAACTTGCTTCTGGATCTTGGGATACAACTATCAAGATCTGGGATTCAAAGACTAATGCTATCATTGCTACTTTATCTGGCCATACTAAGGAAGTAATTTCAATAGCATTTAGTCCCGATGGCACAAAACTTGCTTCTGGATCTTGGGATACAACTATCAAGATCTGGGATACAAAGACTAATGCACTCATTGCTACTTTATCTGGTCATACTAGGGCAGTACTTTCAATAGCATTTAGTCCTGATGGCACAAAACTTGCTTCTGGATCTTTTGATACGACTGTCACGATATGGAATACGAAGACTAATAAACCCATCGCTACTTTGTCTGGCCATACTGATGAAGTACATTCAATAGCATTTAGTCCCGATGGCACAAAACTTGCTTCTGGATCTTATGATACGACTATCAAGATCTGGGATATGCAACTATTTGGATTTTTAAA
This sequence comes from uncultured bacterium, assembly GCA_963698045.1. Lineage (GTDB taxonomy): Bacteria > Babelota > Babeliae > Babelales > Vermiphilaceae > MFD01716-c1. The sequence goes on from OY969115.1 coordinate 681,279, forward strand.
ATCACTTTATGGAGATAGTAAAGGGGTTAAAAAATTCTTCCTCTTGATGGCTATCTTTGATAATTATGAAGCGACCAAAACACCTCTTAAATTATATGATCAAGAAGCTATTACCTTATTGAAAGAGTTGCCAATGAGCTTACAAAAAGCATTGCACGATAAACAAATGGTGCGATTGTTTAAAAAAAATAGAAATGCTACAAAATTTGTAACTAATTAGGGAAGACAAAGAATATGTACGCATTAGCAAAAAAATACTTTTTGATAAGTTCATTGATTGCAAATCCATTCTCTAGCAATCAGGGAAGAAGAACATGGTTAAGACTTCTCTGTGCAATCACAAAAATTATCAACTGTAGTGGATTTTTTTTGCAGAAACGTTAGGGTTAATTTCTGGATTTTGCAACTCTGGAATAGTTGAACAACACGCTGCTGCAGGATCACCAGAGGCATTGAGTGCCCCATCCCAATATTCGTTACCCGGATAAGAGTTACCATCCCATGCATAACAAACAACCAGGAGCTTACCTGCATCCGTACCTTGCAGTTTTGCAGCTGGATTTCTTTTTGAAAAATGAATCATTATTTTATTTTGAGCTGTTTGAAGCATATTACCATTGGTTATCCCGGCAATAGAATTAACCCCACTAAACCAGCTAAAATCCAAATCAGCAATCTGAGCAAGATTATATTTTTTTATACATTCACCGTATACTTCTACCATTAAAGTTGCTTGTTGAGGAATGATTTGCCATACACCTAATCCTAATCCCACGGTGTGAACGTATACTTTTTTATGTTCTTGCAGCCCTCTTTTGTTGGCATCCAGCAAAAAAGGTTCTATTACTAATCGTAAACGTTCTTTATAAACAACGGTATCAAAGTAATGATCAGCTCCAAATAAAATAAACCTTCCGGATTTATCTGCCTTTGCTTCTTGATACGTTGGGAAATTATATCCATACAAGGTTGACCACAGAGAAAGTAATCTGTTTTTTGAATTATCTTTCACTGATAATCCATAGCCATTCTCAGCAGTATTTTGTTCCGGGGTTATAACCATATGCTGCCATTCCATTAACCCTGGTTTTTCAAAGCGTGCTCCAACCAATCCAACGTAAACACCCTGCTCTTCAAAACTACCCGGAATTGCTTTGATTCCTTTATTATTTCTATCCCCATCATTTATAAAATAAGTTGGCACAGAAACACCCAACAAGGCTGCGATCTGCATTTCATCATAAGAAATGTAATCTTTCAAAACGAGCGGTAACTTTTCTTGCATGGTCCCTATAGTTTCAAAACCACCCGTTCCCTTTGTTTTACCGTCTCTGAGCAAATAAAGATCAGCAGAAGTCATAAACATTAAGGGCCTCTTGTTCAATAGACGATCAATAAAAGATTCTCTATCTAATGATTTATATAATTCTTGTTCAACAGAACTACCGAATTGTTTTTTAAAATTAATAAACCCGTCTATTAAAATGAGCACCTGTTCATGTAACAAAGGATAGGTATCCTGGGCATGAACTGCAATTTGATGTTGTTTAGTTTTATCTGATCGTGCGATTGTGGAAATCCTATTATTAAAGGTTGGAATAGTGACACGCTTGCCAAACAGTTCAGATTTCTTAACTAAACCAGTAAAATCTAACATTAATTCTTCCACAGGTCTGGTCATCTGTTTTATAAAATTTTCTAATTCTTCAATTTTTTGATATGCCTGTTCTATGACCTGTTGTAAAGCAACCGTTTTGTTTGCATTCTTAATTGAACCCATAATAGATTGATACAGACGATCTTGCTCATTCATGGCTTTCTGATAATCTTGCCAAGTTAATCGTTTTTCTTCTTCTAATTTGCCAATTTCTGCTAATTTGGCTTCCAAACTTGTTTTAATAAGATCAGAAGCATTAGCTTTTTCTTGCAGCAGTGAATCCATGGAATTACAATTGGGCACAAGTAACAAAATTAACAAATTTATAAAAAGAACCCTAAAATAACGTAAAAAGCTAGCCATAAACATCCTCCAAATACCTTATAAACTATAAAAAAATCAAAAAACAAATCTTCCTAATTGTCATTATAACCCATCTAATTTTAAAAAAAACAGCCCCACTTCACCAATAATTCACTCACTTTAATAAAGTTTATGTAATGCTCAGAAAATTAATGCTAAGTTAAATGTGGAAAATGAGCCTTCTCTCTTACCAATAAAGGTTACTATGAAGCACGATATTCCTATTAAAAATGGCATTGTAATCCCGGGGCATGAGGTTGAAATAACCGCCAGCAGATCGGGGGGTGCAGGCGGACAGCACGTGAATAAAACCAGCACCCGCATAACCGTCCGTTGGAATGTAAAAACTACCAGCGCCCTTACTGATGAACAAAAAGAACGGGTGCTCGCCAAGTTAGAAAGCCATTTAACCGCTGATGGGGACTTAATTATTCACAGTAGTGAATCCCGTAGCCAAGACCAAAATAAGCGAATGGCACTGGACCGGTTGGCATACCAAGTACGTGCTGCGTTGCATGTCCCCAAAAAACGCATGGCAACCAAAGTATCTAAGGGAGCAAAAGAAACCCGCCTGCAATCAAAAAGCAGACGGGGGTTTATCAAAAAGATGCGCAGTAAGAAATTTGAAGAGTAATGATTACTCTACTTCACTAGGAAACACAATCCAATCTGCAGTTTCTTGCGCATAATAGTCGGGAACAACTATTGAACGTTTTTTATAAAACAATGCTGCAGTTTTAATGGTTGTATTTGTTAAATCTTTTTTAAGTAAATCAACAATAAATTTAAAACTATTCCCCGAATCTACTAAATCATCTACCACTAAAATTGACTTATAGTTAATGTAATCTTCAGTATGCAACGGTACTAGTAACCGTAATTCAGATTGTTCACCATTCTCATTATATGAACTAAGCGGAATTGTTTGGGTACGCTTATTATTAAACATCTGCTCACCACACAAATAAGCCATGGGCATAAAGCCCCCACGAGCAAGACCAAGAATAAGTTCTGGCTTAAAATTATCCTGCAGTGCTTTTTGGTAAATAACCCGGCACAGAGCTTTTATATTGTCTGGAGTTACATATGTTTTATTAGGCATTTTATCCATAGCATTAATAGGAGTTAAAAAAAATAACAATGCCACATTACCAATAATAGAAGAAAAAAAAGTTATCGTTTTCATAATTTGTTCCTTTAAAAATGTTGGTATACGCTATTTATTCTCTAAACAATGAAGAAACAGATTCACCTATTTTTATGCGTAAAATAGCATTTGCCAATAATGGCGCAACGCTAATAATTTTTAGATTAGATGGTGCAATACCCCGCAATGGAATAGTGTCTGTAATGATCATTTCATCAATAACAGACGCCCCAATTAAACTGAGCGCTTGGCCAGAAAATACTGCATGGGTTATTACTGCAAACACACGCCGAGCACCATTATCTTTTAACAGTTGTGCTGCCTTAACCAAGGTGCCACCCGTGTCACACATGTCATCTATAATAATGGCGTCTGCATCTTTTACGTCACCAATTAAATGCATTGAACTAATTACCCCCGCTTTAGCACGCTGCTTGCTAATAACCGCCAAATCTGCAGACATGCCCTTTCTACCCAAATCTTGGATAAATTGGTTTGCACGTTCTACCCCACCCGCATCGGGAGAAACAACCACTACCTTTTGCAATGGCTTTGCTACAATGTACGGAGTAAAAACTAAGGATGCATACAAATTATCTACCGGTATATTTTGGAAAAAACCTTGAATTTGGCCACAGTGCAAATCTACGGTAACTACCCGCGTTGCACCTGACTGCTCTAACAAATAGGCAACATCTGCGGCAGAAATGGGTACCCGTGCTTTAACTTTTCTGTCCTGACGCGCATAGCCATAATAGGGTACAACTACCGTAATACTGGCAGCAGAAGCACGCTTCATGGTGCGTATTAACAAACACAACTCCATAAGATTGTCATTTACGCTTTGCTTTAACGAGGGGCAAGTAGGTTGAATAATAAAGACATCTTTATTACGTACACTTTCTTCTACTTGGATCTGTATTTCGCCATCATTAAATCTGCCAACTTTTATTGCTCCTAAGGGAAGGTCCAAATATTCTGCAACTTTTAAGGAAAGTTCAGGATTAGCATTACCAGAAAAAATGAGTGCATTTTCTTTAAATCTTTTAACATCACCATCAATTGCATAAAAGAACGTAGAAACAAAAAATAATGCTCCAACTATGGCCACTTTTAACACGGTTCTCATAACGCTTCTCCTGAAAATACCTACTTTGTAGGCAGCAATGAATTAATAACTTTATTTTCTAAATATCTCTTTTTATTGAATGAATATAAGCGCGCTGGTCTAAATGATCCCCCTTTCGTTAGTTTGGTAGTCTCCTGAATAAAATCTATTTTTTGGATTTTTTTACGGAAATTTCTTTTATCTAATGCAACGTCAAAAATCTGTTCATATAACCGTTGTAATGCCGTTAACGTAAATTCTTTTGGTAATAACTCAAAAACCAACGGCCGTGCTGCAACCGCAGTACGCAACGCATCTATTGCCTTTGCATAAATAGCTTCATGATCAAATGCAAGCGGAGGAATTTGATAAACAGGAAACCATTGTGCACGTGCCGCATCATGGGTTGCCGTTAACGTAATAGCTTCTGCATTTATAAGCGCAAAGAACCCCACCGTAATTACCCGCCCACGCGGATCTCTGTGTGGCTCACTAAATACCTGAAACTGTTCAAGATAAAAACCTTCTATACCCGTCTCTTCTTTAAGTTCACGCAGGGCCGCCTGCTCCACCGTTTCATTACCTTCTACAAATCCACCAGGCAATGCCCACCGCCCTACAAAAGGGGATTTTTTGCGTTCAATTAATGCAACGCTTAACTGTTCATGTGCATAACCAAAGATTATGCAATCAACTGACAAGGCATAGGTAGACTGTACATTTAAATCCATAATAAGAACCTTTTTTATACTAGTGTGATATATACACTAACTACTCTTGACAACGTTGTCAATACTTTATTATCTTGATGGTGTAACAATAACACTAACCCAAAGGAGTTCATATGTTACCATCACCAAAAAAACTATTGTATCTCACCTTACTTATTCCTATTGCGAGCCCCGGAATTAATCCTGAACCACGCACTACTGACCACATTTTTAAAGATGTGTATCAAAAAGAGATCTCCTTTCTTAAAGAACATATTGTGTATTACCCCAACTTTCCTAAACCGGGCATTCTTTTTGCCGATTTTTTACCGTTATTACAAAATCCTGAATGCTTACAACTGTGTATTAATCTACTGTATGAACTATATAAATCTAGTAAGATAGACCTTATTGTTGGCTTAGAGTCCCGTGGATTTTTAATAGGAGCTCCCCTTGCGTATAAGCTTGGTATTGGGTTTATACCCGTACGCAAACCAGGTAAACTTCCGAGTGCCACAATCTCTGTAACCTATCAAAAAGAATATGGTACAGACACCCTAGTAATTGCAGAAAGCGCACAATTGGCAAACAAACGGGTATTAATTATGGATGATCTTATTGCAACGGGAGGATCTGCTAAAGCAGCAATTGCCTTGGTTAAAAAGGCAGGCGGCATTCCGGTTGCGTTTGCAAGCATACTCCAAGTTAAAGAACTTGCAGAAAAGTCAGATTTAGAAATTCCATGGTTTAACTTAATTGATTAACAATACATAAAGGAACCCTATGCTACACATTACAAAAATTATTATTGTTGCCACGCTTACCGCATGCACCGCCCTTGCAGAGACAGAAAAACGGTGTGCAATAGATATTGGGTCTGGATGGATCAAAATGCAAACCGCATTAGTAGACACCTCCAATAACCAGATAGTAACCTTACTGACTGAGCCTTTTTTACAATACGTTCCGCTTGCCAATTACTTTGCACAAGAAGGCAAATTAACTACGGAAATTCAACAACAAGCTATTGCTGCATTTACTACTATACTCACCATATGCCACCAAAACGGCATTACCAAAATTGGGGGTGTAGCAACAGAGATTTTTAGAAAAGCAGGCACATCTGGCACCCAGCTGTTTACCACACTGCAACAGATGGCCCAAAAAGAACTTGGCACAGAAAATGTAAATATCCAGATTATTTCCCAAGATTTAGAAGGCAAATTGGGTTTTATGACGGCCGTGGCATTAACCCCAGAACTTAGCGCTCACCAGATTGTATCGTGGGATTCTGGCAATGCCAGCTTTCAACTAGTGGCAAAAAACTCTTTGAATGCAGCAAAATATATACTATGTAAAGGCAATATGGGTAACGCACCAACCGCGAAGCTCTTTGTGGAAAAAATAAGAAATGAACCGTACCACACTAACACTGCTATTAATCCGGTAACACCAGGAGAGATAGAAAAATTTATTGCTCTGCTTGCAGAAACACTAACGCTTCCTACTGACTTTATTCAACAAATACAGACTAACAACATGCGGGTAATTGGGATAGGCGGACCAACCTCTATATTTGCTGTAGCATCCAAAGCTCTGGGAAAAATTACCTTTACCAAACAAGAATTACACACCGCATTGTATGCATATGCTCATAAAGCAAATAGTGATGCTGCTCTACAAGTCCTGGATCCAGTAGAACCACAGTCAGTGCTTACCCGCTTAATGCTTATGTATGCCATTATGGAAAAACTTGCATTAACCACTATTACCTACAAAAGCGCTAATGGGAACACCTTAGGAATTATGCTCTCACCAGAATTTTGGAAATAAAACTTGGAGTATCATTTACCAGAAAAAGAAACCCGCCTACAGGAAAAGCAGGCGGGGACTAATATCTTAAAAAAAAGAATTACGTAACAAGCTATTTTTTAAATTCGGCAATAATTTGCTCAGCGGCCCCTGCCCCATTACTCATATTATACCCTTCAACATCTATTTCATTATCGGTAAGATAAATTTTCATTGGCCTACCTTTTTCATAATCACTTCTACCGCTATTAAGGATTCTCTTAACTTCATAATCCTCTAGCTTATCTCTAGGATTATATTCTAAGAAAGCAATCGTCTCTGGATTAGGCCTAGCATATGCAAACAACTTTTTTAATAATAATGCCTTATTAATATGAGATATATTAACAATAGTCTTTCCTTGCAGCTTTCTATTGCGATATGAATTTACAACATCACAATCCCCAGTCTTTTCTATTATTTGATTAAATTTTCTTTCGATTTCTGGATCAGACATATTTTGCTGAGCTGCTTCTAAAAGAATTTCACGAGCCCTATGAATATCCATTTGTTCAAATTGAGGTTCCATATTGGTAACCAAGTCTCTTGTGCGAATACGCTCTTTTCTTTCCATCATATTTTTATACACAAATTCAAGTTCCTCTAAGAGATTTTGCACAGCTCGTTTGTTTTTTAAAGTCTTTTTTTCATTTTCCGCTAGCTCAAGAAACTTTTGCTTATTTGTTGAAAAAGAATTTTTTTTAATCGCATAGGTTGAAATAGGAAAACAATGCTTATTTGTTGAATTACTTACCCAACAAACCGACTGTTTAACAATTCTTAGAACACTATTATTAAAAAACATAGCATTTGTATAACAAGTAAATAAAACTGGTGTAAGTAAGATAGTGCAACTCAATTTTGTAAACTTCATATCCAGGTGTCTTTCGTATAAAAAAAAGAAACTATTTTCTTCTACGGTTTTTTGGCCGCATACTTATTTAAACAATTATCTGTCTCTGAACCCCACCCATAATCGGCAGATGAAATTTCTGCCCCCGCTAAAAGAAGAATAGTGATAATGCCTTTATCTTGACCCCGCACCGCATAATGCAGTGCACTATAATTATTTATTTTTGCATTTACAGTAACTTTGTAATCCTTAAGCAATAAATCTATCATTGCTCCTTTCTTTCCTGTTACTGCGTAACAAAGACAACTATCAGTAACTTTTGCATTCTTTCTTACTAATTGATTAAACATAATAACCTTGCCTAACAATGCCGCTGTTTCCAAGGGTGTTCGATCATTGTATTGGCCATTAACATCTGGGTTCTGACTTAAAACTTCAGCTAGCGAATCGTAGTCAGTGTCAGGTTTTTCATAAAGTATTGTAAATAATTTCTGTGTTGCTTTCTCATCATAAGTTTCCATAGGCATTGCACCAATAGAAAAAACAGTACCCACAACCAGCAAAATCAACTTCTTCATTCGCATTCCTTTTACCACATAAAATGGTTATTAATAAATCTTAAACTCTTCTAATTGGATAAATTAGATGACAGTATATCACGCTCATTAACAACTTAAATCAATTTATTAACAAGAAAAAAAAGAGACCTTTTTTGGTACTTATTTGCCCTATTAAAACAGGTTCTTTTATCGCAAGGGAACTGCTCTAATCTTACTCAACACCAGATTAGTTCTATTCTCTACCGTATCAAAAGGGACCATGCAAATTTTAAATCCATATACTATATAACCAGAAAGCAATGCTTCATATATTGCATTGGCCTCTTCCCAAGATTCATACCGTACCTCTGTTTTATAGTACAAGTCATGGGGCAATGGCTCAAAAATAAACACCAGATCATACTCATTTTTATGTGCTAGAAAACGGGCAATAAGATCTTGCGGCATGGTTAAATTAAGATAGTTGCCATAGAAAATAACATCGGGAATACTTCTGTCCAAAAATGCAGGCTTAGTAGGATCTAACTTTGCTTCTTGCTCTTCATGTTTTTTGAGTAATTGCCACCGTTGTTTTATGGTATGCGGTAAAAATTCGGAAATAGTGCCTTGCGCTTTTGCTTCTTTATACAGTTCACCATAGGCTTCTGGACAGGTTTGGTACTTTCTTTTGGCAAGTTCTTTAAGTACCGTAGTTTTGCCACAACATGGTCCACCGGTTAATATAAATTTATTGTGGCAATAAGATAAACCATTGGCAGAAATTAAGACAAAAAACAATTGCTTTAACATATCTCACCGGTTATTTAGTTAATGAAAGAACCACTCCATCAGACCCAACCGTATAAGGCTGATCTTTTGATAAACCACGGTCTTGGTACAGTTCCCCTAAAATACTATCAACAAATATATTTCCCTGCTCACTCCCCATAATCTGTAACACTTTTGCACAAACGCCATAAGCGCTATACCGCTGCTTAAATGCTTCATAATTGGGATACACCACCTCATCATGTATTGTTTTATATTCTGCAGTTAACCCACAGCGTTTTGCATATCCAAGCCATACCTCTACCGGCACTACATGATGATCATACCCCAACTGCTCTTTAAATTTACGCCATGGTGCAAGCTCAACCAAGTCACAAAATAGTTCCTTAGTTCTTGTATTAAATTGATTTGGCACCGTAATAATTAACACGGCTTTGCCACCCGGCTTTAAACTTCTAGCAATATTCTTTAGTGCCGTTTCTTGATCTTTTACCCAGTGCAAACAAAATATGGAATAAACAAAATCAAATTCTTGATCAAAAGTCATAGTAGTAACATCTTGCACCGCAAAGGTAAGATTTGCAGCTTGCCCATAATTATTGCGAGCAAATGTTATCATGCTTTCAGAAGAATCTATTGCAACTAATGAACCAGAGTGCAATCTGCTTGCACATAATGCGGTTATTTTGCCATTGCCACATCCAATATCCAACACTCTTTCTGTACCATTCAAATTAAATGAATATACCGCATCCACACCAACCTTATATTGTAATGATGAATTCTTATCATATTTTTCACCAACCCAGGCTGATTTTTCTGGAGAAGTAGCTACTACTGATAACGAAAAAAATGCTAAACAAACTATCTTTTTCATATTTCTATTTCCTATATATTTATTAATACTCATTACCAATTCAATTGCTTTTCTTAGAAGCCTGAATAATCACAAACGGATTATAATAACAATATTCTATACCCACCAACACTGAACTATTTCGCCACGCATCTACAGAATCAAAACGCGGACGGTCAACTTGATCTATAGTAAATCCAGCAGCCTGTAACTGGGTAAGATAAGCCGTTTCAGAATGGTAATAATTAGGAACAACCAGACCAGGAATCTTACGCCAAATTGGCTCACCTTCCACCAACTTAGTTTCTTTGGTAACAAGTATTAATTGGCCATCTCTAACTGCAAAGGTTGCACGCAACACCTTTTGTAACCCAGAAAAAGATTTTCTAATCTGCTCAGGCTCAGTAGTTTTTAATGCAGCAAGCAGTTGGTTAATTTCTTTAATTGCAGATGCGTTGTTAAAATCCGTAGTAAATACCATCTCAAATGTTGCCGGTGCAGTTATAAGAACGCGGCCCCCTGGCTTTAGCACCCGGAATAATTCTGTAAAGTGAGCATTAAAAACCTCTGTTGGTAAATTGCACCCCACATTAATACTTATTGCTTTATCAAAAAAATTATTGGCATGCGGTAATTGGGACACAGAACCTACCGTAAAGTTGGTTGCACCTGCAATTCCTTGCTCTAATGAACTTTTTTTAGCATGTGCTATCATGCCCTCTTGAATATCTAAGCCATACACTTGTGCACCATTTTTAGCAGCCACAATAGACCATGGGCCAGCACCACATCCCGCATCTAACAGTTTTATATTCTTAACCGCAGTAATGAATGGCAAAAAATAGGGATCCAGAAATAATCCTCCATCTATCCCATGTTTAGACTGAGCATAAGCAGTCACCCCCAAATTAGAATAACTGGTACCTTGGGATACGTGAGCAACTTCTGCGCAAATAAAAGGTACAACTGCAAGTAGCGGCAATAGAAAATTACGTTTCATGGCTGTCTCCGGGATAAAGAAATTAATTTTTTTTATTTTCACCATACCGTACCAATTTGGTAAACAGAAATAAAGTAAAAAAATATGTATTTTTGATTATGCAATACGGTAGCTTAAAGAATAATTATGAACCCAGTAGACACTCTTTTAAAAGGAACAATTATTATGTTTTGGCTCATTGTAAAACTATTATTAACGCTCTTTACTGTCTTCTTAATCCCCCTTTATTGGCGCGCCTATGGTCCGCAGAACTTTTTATGGCTTTCTGACATAGGCTTGTTTTTAACGGTGCTTGCACTCTGGACACAATCTCCGCTTTATATGAGCATGGCAGCAGTTGGAGTATTAGCTCTGGAGCTGGTGTGGAATATAGATTTCTTTCTCGGCTTTTTTTTGCACGTACCAATAATTGGCCTTGCCGATTATATGTTTGATCACAAACAATACTCACGGCTACTACGGGGCATTTCTTTATTTCATGTATTTATGCCCATTATTTGGATTCTGTATTTAGTTGAATATGGGTATGATCCCCGCGCTCTCTATTATTTTACCCTATTGTATTGGATTATTTTAACCATTACCTATTGCTACACACTACCCAAAGAAAATATTAATTGGGTATTTTATCCGCAACAGCATGGCATTAAAAACATTTCACCTAACGTATGGCTTGCAGTGTTAGCAATAGGATTTCCGCTACTAATTTTTTTACCCACCCATTATCTCTGCTTAGTCTTATTTAAAGCAGCATAATTAATATTAAAAAACATGTTTAAAAAAAGGAGTACATATAATGCCAGAGATTCCAGAATTAGAGGCCTTTAAAGAGGTAATAGCATCCCATTGCGTACAAAAAAAAATAATCAATGTTACTGCCGTAGATACCAAACTAATACAAACCCCTTTGAATACTTTTAAAAAAAACTTAATAGGCAATCACTTTACTACCGTTCAACGCCTAGGAAAATTCCTAGTAGTTTCTTTAAGCTCTAGTGACTATAAATTGGTACTACATTTTGGCCTAACCGGTTTTTTAGTGTATACCACTGATACCACAGAAAAAATTAGTTTTTCTCAAGTACAATTTTTATTCAAACAGGCGGTTCTCCATTGGATAAATATTAGAAAATTTGGCAAAATTTGGCTCCTAAAAGATATTACTCACATTAAAGAACTGGACCATTTAGGTTATGATCCATTAACGCTATCCCAAAAACAGTTCCTAGAACTGGTAGAGAAAAACAAGAAAAAAAATATAAAAACTTTTTTAATGGACCAATCTCTTATTGCCGGAATAGGGAACGAATATTCTGATGAAATGTTGTTCCAAGCTGGAATAGATCCACGCCACACGCTTGCGGAACTTAATAGCACTGCCCTGAAAAACCTATATAAGCAAATGAACAAAGTACTTAAATACGCAATAAAATTACGCATTCAAGATATTAAAAAATACCCCACACAAAACTTCCTTTCTCTTAATGATAAAAAAACTTTTAAAAATTCTTACCTACAAGCTCATAGACACGGCGATATGCGGTGTCCTAAAAATAAAGCCCATGCCCTAAAAAAAGTAACAATTGGAGGAAGATCGGCCTACTTTTGTCCAATTGATCAAAAATGAAAATCCAACAAATTATAGACCAGAGGGATAGGTTTCTGGCACTTCCCCCTCTAACCATAATTCATTTTTTTGAATTGGCTCTACTGCAGTAGTAGTATCATAATGAATTACCGCATTAAACTGATGAGCGAGTGATGCATAAAAATAATGGCTTTGTCGTTCAGTTTTGGGGGAATATACCACTCCAATTGCCCGTTCTAATAATTCATGAGGAACTATATTTTTATCTTCCAACGTTAATAAGAATTTAGAAATTCCCGTGTGATGAAAAAGATCTTCATAAGAACCACCAAGAGCATTTCTAATTACCTTACGTTCTACCGGCATGTGCCAATTAGATGCTGCAGAGACCGTTCCGTTATAGGTAGTAAATCCAACGCTATAGACCTTTTTTTGATATTTTTCTTGCACTAATTGCCCCAAATTAAATTCTCCATGACTACTCATTTGCGTTGCCGCAGCATTACCAATATGGGAATTATGTGCCCATACCACAATTTTTGGATTTGCAACTCCATTTTTTTGATAATGCATTAATATCTCTTCTAATGTCTCCATCATGTGTGAATCTCTTAAATTCCAATTATTTACTTCATCAACAAAAAGAGATCGGTAATAATTTTCTGAATTTTTAACTACACGTGCATTTTGAATTAGATAAAATGCTTGTTCTGGCGATGATATTTTATCTCTGAGTAACTGTAATTCTAACTCTTCTATTTTTTTTAATTCCGCAATAACTTCTTGTTCGCAAGAAGGTGATAATTTGGCTGCAACATAATATCCATATTCTTGCGGATCATGTCTAAATTGTTCCAAGCAGGCATACCTATGCATAGCTTCTCGCGCAAGTACTGGATCAACTTTTTGTAAATACGTAATAATGACATCTATTGATCTATAGAGACAATAAAGATCTAGTCCATAAAAACTGACCTGAACATTGGATGACACATTATACTTTTTTAGCCATTCGGCAAGCTTTACTATGGATGTATTTTGCCACATCCAACTGGGAAATCGATCAAAAACAGATACTGCTTGCTGACCATTGGTAAACTCCTGGCCATGTATATATTTATTAACCTGGTATGCATCTGGCCAATCGCCTTCTACCGCAATAGCATTAAATCCTTTTTCTACTATAAGCCTTTTAGTAATTTCAGAACGTATGTCATAAAACTCTTGGGTTCCATGACTCGCCTCTCCCAATAACACAATAGCCGCCCCATCAATTTTTTGTAACAAATAATCATAGACCGTGTCTTCATCAAAATAGCAGGCTTTTTTTTGAATTTGTTCAATAATAAAGGGATCATACATCATCTCTAATCCTTTTTTTAAATCTTAATTATCCACCGCAAACTCAACGTAAAATGTCGGGATAATTAGTTATAATGCCATCTATTCCCAAATCCCGTAGTTGTAACGCAATCTGTTTATCATTTACTGTATATGCATAGAGCTGTAACCCCGCATTGTGCACCGCAGTAATTAATGCTGCCGTCACTGACTGATACTCCACAATTACATAGTGCGCACGTAGCGTTCTGGTTATTGGTAGTTCATCCACAGAACCAACGTCAAACAAAGCTCCTGTTTTTACCCGTGGGCAATAGGAAATAAAAGCCGCTAAAGCGCCATGATCAAATGAACTCACTAAAAAGTCATCATATGACCATTGCTTATCCCGCACATACTGTTCTATTAAATCTGCAACTGCCCTTACCGCATGCGGATCTTTTATCTCTATATTTATAACCACTCTTTTGTTCACTAGATCAAACACTTGGGATAACAATGGAATGTGCTCACCCTTGCCGGCATTATACTGCCGTAAGATATCCCAACTTAATTGTACAACCTCTCCCGTACCATTAGTTGTGCGATCAATAGTGTCATCATGAATAACCACCACTTGTCCAGATTTGCAACAGTACACATCCAGTTCTATCATGCCTACACCCATATCTATTGCACGTTCAAATGAACGCAGGGTATTTTCTGGCTCATAACCACTTGCACCGCGATGCCCCACAATAACTGGACTCTTAGGCAAAAGTGATGAACCAATTCCAAAAAGTAATAATAGTGATCGCATAGAAATTCCCCCCAGATAATAAAAGAACATTAGATTATATCTACCGCTTAGTGTATTGATATCACGGTAAAAAATTCAATATGATTAATAAAAGCGTTAGTCAATGGTATAAATTAAGATTTATAAAGGAGTAGTTTATGTTAGAAGTAAGCATTCCCATAGATAATGCCACCATAAAAGGTGATCTAGTGCTAGTCCCTGACGCCGAATGCCTGGTTGTTTTTGCTCATGGCAGTGGCAGCAGTAGGTTTAGTAGCAGAAATAGATTTGTTGCAGAATTGTTAAACAAAGCTACTATTTCTACCTTATTATTTGATTTACTTACTGAAAAAGAAGATCGCGTAGATCAGATCACCGCACAACTTAGATTCGACATACCGCTTTTGGCAGAACGACTTGTTTTAGTAACTAACTGGCTAAAAAACAATAAAACAACTTCCCATCTTAATCTGGGATATTTTGGAGCAAGTACCGGTGCAGCCGCAGCATTAATTGCCGCAGCCAAATTACCAGAACAAATTAAAGCCGTTGTTTCTCGTGGTGGAAGACCAGACTTAGCTGAACATTATTTACCCAAAGTTAAAGCACCTACCTTGCTCGTAGTAGGCTCACTGGATACCGAAGTAATACAACTTAATGAAATAGCATACGATCAATTGCAGTGCATAAAAGAATTATTCATTATTCCAGGCGCCACCCATTTATTTGAAGAAACAGGCACTTTAGAAAATGTCGCACACGTCGCAATCAATTGGTTTAAAAAATATGCAACCAAATAAATAAAGGCCACAATTGTAGCCTTTATTTTTAGATAACCAAATATGTTCTAACCTTAGCTTAAGACTTTTTGGGAGCTTTGGGAGCTTTCATTCCTTTTGCTCGGGCTTCTGACAACCCTATCGCAATGGCCTGCTCACGACTTTTAACTTTGGTTCCACTATGACCGCTATACGCTTGGCCATGCTTATATTTTTCCATTTCTTTACGTACTTCTTCTTGTGAACCTGCGCTGTACTTTCTTTCATGAGGATTTGTTTTTTCTGTTGGATGTTCTAACTGATTCTTTTCTTTGCGTATATCATCTTGTGAACCAGCTTTTCTTTCATTGGGCAATTTTGTTTTTGACATGGCGTGCTCCTTTTATTTGTTTAATAGTTAATAAGATAAATTTAAAGGAAGGAGACTCATAAATCTGACTTTATGCTTCTTATACTCTACTTTCGTACAACACAAGAATATAGCTTCATTTCACTACCTCTCCAGTCCTTTTATTTTTTATTCATTAGACTGTAAAGATACCCAGCTCCATTTTTTATTCAGAAAATGTAAAGGAAGGAGACTCATAAATCTGACTTTATGCTTCTTTTTGCTCCACTTTCGCACAGCTCAAGAAAATAGCTTCATTTCACTACCTCTCCTGCCCTCTAATACTTATCTTACATATATTTGTTTCTAATTGTCAATAATTTGACAATAAAAGGGCATTTTGAGGTTTAAAACCCAGGAAACAAGGGGTATAAAAAATATACATACAGAAGAACTTAAGGCAGAGTAACCCAGATAAGTAACGCTCCAATAAGCAAAAGAGGCAGTGCAATAATCAAAAACCCCATGGTAGAAGTTTTGTAATTTTCTGCACCCTGAAGCTTGCGTTGTAATTTTTTATAATCTATAGAAGCCAACAGAACTACCACAAATCCCCACAGAATAAGTATTTCCCCAATAGCATGGGCAATTATGCGATGTAAATCTGTCCTAAAACTAATTAACCGTAATATCGCAACACCACCGGCCATGGCCGCAATGGCCGTTCTTAACCATGCTGAATAAGTACGTTCTGCAGCAAGTACCGTACGTTCTTGCGCTAAGGAATTAGATGTTTCCTGATTGTTCATAGTGCTCTTTGATTTAAATACTTGAATATCAATGTCACCGTTGATTCTAGCAAAAAGAGATCATGGATTAAAATAGTAAAAATTCTAAATAGGAATGCCGCACTTAAATACGGTGCGGCATTCTTAAAAATGTTCGGAAATAATTGCAAGAAATGGGAATCGGTTACTTAATAATATTCAACGCCATAATTATGTCATCAATATAATGAGCATCATCAATTTTAACCCAATTACTAAAGCGCCCTTCTTCTACAAAATTAAATTTTTTGTACAGTGCAATTGCACGTGCATTAGTTGAACGAACGTGAAGTATAATTTTTTCAATGTTAGCAGATTGCCGTGCCCAATCAATTAAATACCCAAGAAGTAAAGTACCAATTCCTTGGCCCTGAAAACCAGAATGAACCGCTATAGTTAAATGCGCAATATGAGCAATACGCTGTAATGCATTACAGTTCAAAAGTGCATGCCCAACAATTACATTGTCCTTTTGAGCAACTATATAATGACCCTTACTTGGATCAGAAAGTTTTACAATCAAATCTTGAAATTTATCTACAGTTAGTTCTTCTGGACAAGAAACAAGTAATCCTGGCACCTGGGCAATAACTTGCTCCGCGTGCGCCAAGATCTCTGCATCTTCTTTTTGAGCTGGACGAATAATTATTTGCATAATTGTTCCAAAAGTAAAATAATACCGTAATTAGTCAATAAAGGTTAATGCTTGGCCAACCTTGTTTGCACGTCCGGTACGCCCTATTCTGTGTATGTAATCTTCATACGTTTGTGGCAGATCATAGTTAATTACGTGGGATACATCATCAATATCTATACCACGAGCAACTACGTCGGTAGCTAACAAAATCTTAACTTCATTATTTTGGAATATAGACAATGCAGTTTTACGTTGTGATTGTGTTTTATTGCCATGAATAGAAGCAACCTTAAAGCCACGGTCACGTAATGCCTTTGCTAATTTATCCGTATTTCTTTTAGTTCTAGAAAAGATAATAACTTTGGTAAATTCTGGTTTAATGAGCAAATCATGCAACAGTTCTAATTTGTTCTGTGTACCAACCTTAATAATATCTTGGTTCACATTTTCTGCCGTTTGACGTGTTTTTACACTTATAGAAATTGGATTGTGTAAAAAGCCGTCTGCTACCCGTTTTGTTTCTGGAGAAACGGTTGCAGAAAAGAATAATCCATGACGTTTATTGGGCAATTTAGAGATAATGTATTTAATGTCATTAATAAAGCCCATGTCTAACATGGTATCTACTTCATCTAACACAATAGCATCAAAGGTATTAAAATTTATGCAGCGTTGCTCTTCTAAATCTTTTAATCTTCCCGGTGTCCCAATAACAAATGCAGGGTTCTTTCTTAAAGCCTGTATTTGCGGATTAATATTTAATCCCCCAATACAAACTACAGAATACAAACTCATTTTAAGCTTAAACGCATTAAGCTCTGTCTGTATTTGGGCTGCTAATTCTCTGGTTGGGGTAATAATTAATACTCTATTAACTTTTTTAGTGGCAACGTTATTCACTAACGGAATTAAGAACGCAGCAGTTTTACCGGTTCCCGTATTTGCCGTTGCAACCACATCTTTGCCTTCCAAGATTAAGGGAATAGCCTGATCCTGAATAGGCGTAGGCATGGTGTAGCCTTTAGCACTAATATTATCTTTAATTTGTTGTTCAATTAAAAAATCAGAAAAAGTATTTTTGGGAATATAAACCGGCGCTGCTGTTTGTTCTTCTACTTTTTTAATAAATAATGAAGGATCAAATTTTTTAACGGGTCTATTTGAACGGGATGGACCTCTAGAATGTGAGGATCTTGTACCGCCACCTTTTGACCCACCTTTAGAAAAATGAGTTGATCTGCCGCCAGTTCTAGATGATTTGTGGCTAGAATTACGAGTATGTGACATGAATTCCTAATATATCTGTTTAAATGGTGAATGGTTTTAAAAGAGAATAGGTAGATTGCTATAAACTACCAGAATGTGATTTGGATTTGGAGTATCTTTCCCCTACTTAACCATTTTATCCTGTTTGAAAATATTAGTCAAATGCCCGTTATACAGAGCACTCTGACCAGCTATGGGTATTCTGTCCAGTTTTAACCGTTCTCGGTAACCGTTACCCCTACCGAATTAGAGATGGTACCAACGTTGCCACAGTGAACACTCCAATTAAGGTAACTAATGCCTATGGAAATGGAAATAGCCATTGTTATACGGTAACAGAACTTGAAAAATCACTGCATCAATATTACGATGTCTTGAAAAACGGAATCTTCTGATATTACAGAGAATCTAGTAAAAATATTTGCATGTTGTTAATGATTAAAAAAACAGTACCATTGTAGGAATTTGCCAACTCAAATATTAAGACACACCGCAACTTATTCTACCATTTTGAAAATAGGTATCACTATTTAGATAGATAAACTTAAAACAAGGTTCTCTATGAAACAAATAGTCTGTGCGCTAATTTTAATTTTCTCAACAAGAACAACGGCAATGAATCAGGAAGATGATTATGATTATAGATTCGAAGATCAACAGGACTTAATACCGTTTAATCAATCCCGCGAAAGGCTCACAATGAGCAATGACGATCAACCTCCGATTGAGTTGAGCCAAATAATTAATTATGTTGCCCCAACTGAACAATTAGAAGAAAATAAGCCAACCATCTTTGATATAAAAGACGTCCAAGAAGAATTTGATTATGAACAATCTTTATTTGCTCCACCTAATTTTGAGGTTGAAAAACAAGCACAAGAATATGAAGAAGACTACATTAACAGAAATACTCCAACAAAAAGAAAACTAATTGTTCCAACCCCAATAGAAGAATTGCTGATGGGCCAGACAGCCAAGCGCCAAAAAAGTTCACATCACAAAGAGCAACAAAACATGGGTGAACGACTATCACTGTTAACAGAATTGCCCGCAACAAATCAGAGTACGGTTACAACAGCGCAAACAAGGAAGGCAAGTGAATTGGATGTAGATCAAATAGGAAGACGCAAATACAAATTAATCTGCTCTGAAGGTCATAGTATTGCGCATGGCCTATGGCAACACTTTGAAAGGGATTTCAAGAAGCATTTCCACAGTGATAACGATAAAGAGATCTTCCAAAAATACGCCCCAATCACTGATTTGGAACCTTATTGCCCAACATGCGATGTTTCATTTAACCAAAAAACCCAAAAAAAATATCACACAATCCAAGATTTAAGAGAATCTATAAGAGTCCATTATAAGCAAATGCATAATACTGATATATCAATGGAAGACTTTAAAGAACACATTGAAGAATATTTTCGCATTGTATCCTTACCCCATAATGATACCCCAGAATTAGTTGAAATAAAGAAAAGAAAGCATTCCGTAGTCTGCTCTGAAAATCATGAAATAACAGCCTCTACCATTAGTGACTTACGGCAATATTTGAAAAAACATTTACATGCTCGTGATGACGAAGAGCTATTAGCTAACTATAGACCTAATAATGATTTGCTACCAATTTGCCCTCATTGTACCAAAGATGTATTCAATACACCATACTATACCCTATCAGAAGTAAAGCGCACCCTAGGACTGCATTGTTCATCCATTTCACATAAAAAAAACTCTAAATGTAATGATTTTTACAATGATTTTATAATAAATCCGCAATCCTATTTTATTCGCATTAATGATTCAGATAAACAGAAAAATAGAGATATAAATCCGCAACAAAAGTCTATCTCAGATGAAGAAAAAGCATTGACCCAAAGTATTCCACAGATGTTACAGAAAAAAATACCCGTTACGTTGGATGAAATTAATCAACGAATATATACCTTGAGCTGTTCAGCAGGAACCATAATTACTTGTGCAAAATTATCAAGCCTAAAACAATGCTTTCAACGTCATTTGAAGTGCATTGGTCACCAACATAGTGAAATTGATAAACAAAAGCTCGATAACTATGTGAACGAACAAAAACTAAAAAGAGATTTGGAGCCTTATTGCCCACTTTGTAAAAATATCATTACAAATAACCGCTACTACACCAAGGAAGAAATAAAATATGCACTCCTGCAGCATTATCAATATCAATCCAAGCATCAAAAAAAAATAGATGAATTTAACGCTGACATTGAAAAAGATCTCTTAAAATATGTGCATTTTGATAACGATTAAAAAAGAAAATCTCCCCAAGAAACTAACAATTTTGATTAACGGTCACCGCAACTGGTAATGAGGTGGTTCCCGCTGCATTGGTTCCCACAATGTAATAGGTATACACAATGTTAGGGTTAATATTGTGGTCAGCATAAGAAAAACTGGTCGCATTTGCAGATGCAGGAATAGTGACTACTAAATCAGTTAACCCCGCGTCACGATAAATGGAGTAACTAACCGGTAATGACGTTCCTGATACTTGCCAGGTTAGATTATTTATAAAATCTGTTTGCATAAAAAATACATTGCCAGACTTGCACCCTTGCGCCGTAATATAAAACGATTGCAAGGCAATAACAGTCACTGTGTTTGAAGTATAATTGGTAACATACGCAAATTCACCGTTTGGTGATATGGCAATTGAATCTGGAGATTGACCAACTACTATGGTAGGTGGAATTAGGGTATTAGTAGCAATATCAATAATATTAACCGTTCCTTGACCTGCCGTTAAATTAGTATATCCGGAACCTGCATAGAGCGTATTGTAATTACTTGCATAGGCATAACGACCATCTGGGGTAATAGCAATACCAGAAGGTTGAATTCCCAAGGTAATAGTTGCAACTATAGTATACGTGGTTAAATCTACTACGCTCACCGTTGACCCAATGGGTTCAAAATTATTACTACCAAAATTAGTTACATATGCATATTTACCATTGGGAGTTACCGCAATTGCAAATGGCCCCGAAAAGCCGCCAACAGTGGCTGTAATAGTGTTATCAAGCGTTCTAATAACACTCATAGTCCCCGTGCCGGGATTGCCATCAACATAGTTAATGCAGTACACAAAAGCACCATTTGGCGATATTGCTAAGGCAGCGGGAGCAGCCGGAGGTAATGGTGGCTGGTTCAAGGTAATGGTTCCGACAATACTGAGCGTAATTAAATTAACAATGCTCAATGTATTGCCATTCCCACTCTTAACACCTTCTGGCCCACCATAATTATTAACATAGGCAATAACCCCTCCTGGCGTAATTACCATTCCGGATGGCCCATCAAAACCATCAATAGTACCGGTCACGGTATTGGTTGCTATATCTATAATAGTTACGGTGGTGCTGTTACTGTTGGTCACATATGCTTTAGTGCCTGCTGAATTAATAGTCACCGTGTAAGGTTGGTCCAAACTGTCAGAAGGTGACATATCTAATAAAATTGTAGTAAGCAGCAAATTATTACTTAAATTTAATACACTAATGGTATCTTGATTGGGAAGACTGTAATTATTATTGTTTGCAACATAGGCAAAGCGATTGTCAGAAGTAATGGCTAGACCTGCAGGCGTTACTCCCACATTAATAGTTGCAACAACGGTGTTAGGAGCTGCAGAGTATGTAGTGATTGGCAATGCATATGTCAGAAACAACAAATAAAGGGATAATTTTTTCATGAGGGGCCTCTTAAATAGTAATACCATACTTTTTTATGATCTATGGCTCAACTCTAAAAAAAGCCGCCCCTGCATGTCAATAGTCATACGGACTTTGGCCCAAGCTTATGCTCAAATAGAATCAAATTGTTGTATCTTTGAGGGAGTCATTATACATACATTAGCTATGCTCACACCTATTTTTTTCCTGACTTTAAACTGTCTTCCATCGCTTTAGAAATTTTCTCATTGATCGTTTTAGAAATTTCGGCTGGGGTTGTTTGCATTTTTTTTAATGCATCGCTCATCATTTTAAACGTTTTTTCTGCACTTTTATCTAAATAATCCTTTACGGAAAAACCACTACTATCCTTTTCAGAAAGAACCTTTAGGGCAGTTGATTGACCACTTGGATTCATCTCATTTCTCAACGAAAGCGCTTTCAATAATAATTTTGTAATATATGGATCTGGATTTCCAATTTTAAATGCTAAATGGAAAGGGGTTTCTCCATTTTTATTTTTGGCTAATATATTAGCACCCCAACTTATTAAATACCGCGCCCAACCTCTGCTATTTTTCCTAATTGCTATGTGGAGTGGGGTATCACCATTTGGATCTTTTGCATCAACTACGTTAACCAAATTTGTATTACATGTACCTTGAACGCTCAACGCATTATTAAGTTCTTTATATTCATTGTCTGGAATATTTTCAAAAACAGGATAGCCGGCAACAAAAAATGGAACATATGCATCGGGCAATCCATTAGGATATGAACTCTTATAATCTTCTGCTCCCAATTGATTTAATAATGCTTTCTCTAATGGTCCCTTTTTTTGTGTCACCCGATAGTTGATTCCCTGCACAGAAGAACACGCTTCTGTTAATTCCCTACCAGTAAGTTTTCTTGAAGGTATGAACGTTAACGTTATATTTCCACTTTTAGCTTCCTGATCTATTAGCTGCTTACCGGCTTTTGCCAATGTTGCAAAATCAGTAGGGGAAGACTTAGTTGATAAACACCTTGTTCTCTGAACACCAAGAGCATTAACGCCGCAAATTGCTGGCTTATCGATAATATAGAGAGTGTTGTCATTGCATGTAGCACTTAGAGAAAAATCACCACCTTCAGGCGTACCATCGGGTATCTGTATATCTGAAATACAACAATATGCAGTATCTAAAACTCCAGTAGCATTTGCTTTGACAGTAATTTTTTTTGGATACGTAAAATCACAATAAGCAGCTAAACCCACTGCAACGTCACCAGCAGGACTTATTACGGTAAAATCCCAATTTTGAACGTCTTCATCCGCCAATCCCTTCTTATTTAAGTTAAACGTTAAATCCACATCAGAATTTGTTGTATTGTGAATGGTAAATTTATAGGCATTTATTCCACTAAAACTTGCAAAAGCAATAACTAGTATGACCAACCGTTTTAATATATTCATATAACTGCTCCCTTAATCTCAACATGCGAGATTTTAATCCTCAATTTAGAAATTACGTAACTCTACTTTTTAACTTTTTTCTTTTCTCCGCATTCTCCAACTTTTGTATTTTATTACCTAATTGATTTTTAAAATCAGGAGTTTTAATGTCCATATCAACCGCATCTATAAAATCGGTCAAGATGCGTTGCGCTGGCTCTATATTTTTTTTATCTTTGATTGTTTGTGGAAGTTTTACAATCGCATCTTTTAATTGCGACTTTAAAGATTCCAATATATTTTTGGCACTCTGCACATCCCCATTTTTCAATTTCTCATATGCTTCAGAATAAGACTTTAATAAATTAACTTCAGCCTTAAGATACTGCACACTGAAAAAGAATACGCTTAAAGAAATAACCATATTTCTAACTAATAGCTTCTTAATACTATTCATAAAACTCCTTTATTTTTAACTAACCATTATCCCCATTGATTACTTAACCACACTAATTTAATTTCCAATTATAAATATATCAATACTCCGCCTATAATCAATATTAACAAACAGAAAACAATAATAGCAATATTTGGGCTTAAATGGTAAGAGTGTGAACCCAAATTGCTCTCAGAAAGCCAGGTTTAATAAGAGCAGGGTAAAAATTCAGAATAAATGAAGAAAAATGGCTAACAATAAGATATTTTGCTCAGTATCCATAAACCCTGCAGAATGAGCACAAATTAATACCAGCAACGGTAGCAAGTTCAATGAGTGCTTCATAAGAAGAACAATTTACCGGTGCTCCACTGGATTTATACCTCTTTTTAGATATGCAACCGTAGCGAGAAACAGTTAATAAAAAATCAAAATAAAGTTGGTGCTTTCTAAAGAAATTAATCTTCCTTTTTGTTCCCAGCTTCTCCCTTTTGCAAGGTTACAAACGGGAATAAACTTTGTAATCGGTCAAAAGGCAAGACAAAAATTAACTCCGCATACATCACCATAAATATTCTTTTTAATTCTTGCTCACTAATTTCTTTATTTCTCCACAGCCCAACTAATCTGTCTATTTCTTCCTTAGTTACCTCTTCAACTTGTTTAAGTTTTTTGGAATGGTCATCATCTGATTCTTTTAATTCAGAGACTACATTGGTAGGCGTAGTCCTTGCTTGCTTGCCACAACCAACCATTCGTAATAATTGTTGTATACCAAAACAGGCATTTGCAGACGGAGTAACAACTAAGAACAGCCCTAGAAGAAATACTTTATGCTTCATTCTTAACTCCTTCTTAACTCCTTAATCTATTTTTAACGCAATAATCTGCTGCTTCAAGGCTTTAGTTTCATTCGCCCGTTGAATTGTTGCACAGTTAGACGGATTATTTTGATGGGCCAACAAGTCTTGTAGAGGACTAAAACCAATATGACAATACCTACATTCACCATGGACTTTTTCACGATGGGTAACCATATCACGCTCATAGCAATGGGCCGTCCGCTGACACTGGGCGCAATAATTATCTACTGCCCATTCTTCTGAATCTGAATTACAATCCTGTAAGTGGGCTTCTGACATTGCGTTGCAAGAAAATTGAACACACAATAAACAAAGTATTAAAAAAAACTTCATGAACATCCTTCTGTTATTTTTAATTTTGTATTCTTAGCCTGCTCTATTTATACCAGCGTTAACAATAGTATTAATATATGTGTGGTCATAAAAACTATATTTTTTCCACAATTATAATAATAGAAGGTGAAGCTATATCATCAAATGATCCATCAGAATTGAATGTAATAGCAGAGTAATACAATGAAAATGCCTGATTTAAAAAAAGAGGCCTAAGCCTTTCTGGTACCGCAGCAACTAATGGCACTATAGAACCATACATTGCTTGCAACTCTTCCTTATTCTTAAAATGATCAGCTATTTGTTTAAGTTCCAAATAATCAATCTTAAATTTTGATTCTTTTACTACCTTTATAAAATTTTCTAAGGGAACCGGATACAACGGAATTTTTTTACCGGCACAGTACGGCTGCCATTCTGGTAATGCCATAACCTGTTCAATGCAATCCGTCATTAACGTTCCACGCTCTACCATACAACAGATAAGGGCCTTACCACCCGGTTTTAACGCGTTATGAAGTTTCTTAAATGCCACAGCCAGATCTGTTACCCAATGAAATACCCAAAAAGAAACTGCTTTATCAAATTGCCGATCAAAATCCATATTCATGACATCTACAGATTTAAAAGAAAGATTAGCTGATTGATAAGATTTATTTGCAACATTAACCATGTTAATAGATTGATCTATGCCTACAACAGTTCCCGCAGGCACAACAGAATTTGCAAGATAATGGGTAATTTTGCCATCTCCACATCCAATATCCAATACCGTATCTGTTGGCTGAATACCCAATTTATGTAGCTCATTCATAGTTGCGGTAAGTTGTGTTTGAGAATTTTGGGCATAATCTTGCGCATTCCATTCATTACTACACTGTGATAAGAGCGGAAATATGCCCAAAAATAATAGATAAAAAACTGCAATCATACCTTCTCCTAATAGTTCGCACCGTACACAACAATGATAATAAACAGTATCATTAAACGGTTTAAAAATTCACATCATCTTAAAACAACCTGCGCTAACAATGGTTATACCAAAGAACCTCTACCACTAATACGCCCACCATAACTATGGCAGCGGTAATAATAAAATCCCTAGAAAACTCCACAGCCAAAATTACCGTTCTATTTACCTGAGCATTACTGTAAAATTCAATATCTTTAATGCGCGTATTCCCCCATTTTTTGGCAGCAATTAAATATACTGCAGAAAAGGACGGCACCAATTTGCATAATAATGGCATATTAATATCAGCAACGGTAGAAAGTTCAGCGAGTGCTTCATAAGAACACCAATTCCCCGGTTCTCGCCCTGGGTTCATACGTTTTTTTAAATTGTGTAACTCAGCGGGAGAAACCGTTAGTAAAAAGCGAAAAAAAGTTGGCGAAGCTTGCTTATTTTTTACCCTAGAAATTCTCTGTTTCAATGAGCCAAGATTTGCAGTACAAGCCATCGTTAAATCCCAGCATTCATCATCTACCTCTAATTCACTGTGCCCAAAGCCCCCAATTTCCGGATAATATAGATAAGAAACGGTACTAGATCTAATGTCAGTAAAGTCAGTACTAAGAAGCCTCTGTAACGGTGTAGTATTATCCATTCCTAGGGCACAGCTTTGCCATAGACAAATAAATGTTAAGAGTATTGCACGGTTGTTCATAAAACAGGTTACTCAAGAGATAATGGTTCTTGCAAAAAGGGTTTTTCCAAGAATAAAGAGCATTGGTATAAAAATCAAATTGAGTATTACCTTTAATTAAACATTCACATTAAAAGTCCGTAATAACGCCCGCAGTTCTTGCACGCCAACACGTGCAGAGGTAAAGGTTAAAAATGAGGGCTCTTTGCGCGGCAGAAATTTTTTCCAATACCGTTGCCGGTCCTGCATTTTAAATAATTTGCGCACAGACTTCATGGTGAAATTTATAAATTTTTTGGAAAACCAACCAAAGCCCTCTATTCTGCCAATCTCTGTGGAAATAGTTGGGCCAACAGAAAGACAGGTACTTCCCTCTGCTCGCAGAATATCTAATACAGAAAGTACCAAAAATTCTGAAGTAGAATTGGGTGCTTGTGGCGTAAGCATAATACTGCCATTAAGAATCCACCCATTGCATGCTTCTAATCTACTTAACATCAAAAAGCCCACTACCACATTATCTTTGTGCGCATAAAACCATCGCTTACTTTCCCGATGGGCAAACACATCTAATGCAATAAGATATGCTTGTGGGCCCATACGGTTAGCCAACCAGTCTCTGGCTATACCATCCAACACCTGCTCCATTTCTGGATTATTCCCCCTATACTCACAAAAATTAAGCCCATGTCCCACTGCATGCTTATATTTTTGGCGTAGCTGATGCGGATACTGCCCGGTTAAGGTTCGGGCATCTACTGTTGGATCAAGTATAATTTCATGCCCAAACTGCATGGTTGCCCCACCAAAAAAATTGAGCGTAGCATTAGTAAAAGATTCTGATGCCATACTGTAAATACTCTTTATTTTCTGCTTTCTACAGTATTCATTAAAAGACTCTGCAAGAGCAATACGGTCCGGTAAGGCACAGACCGGATCCCCAATTACAATTGCACACCTGCCTTCTTGCCGAAAGCCAATAATGCCATCTATACCAGCATCATTAAAAAATGAGCAAGCAGGATGTAATAGACCAAGCGATGCAGCATTTCCAAAGCGTTGTATATAATTGGTAACTACCAAATCAGAATGATTGGTAAAAACTTTTTTCCCGTTCACCACAGTATCCCCTCCAATTAACTCCCCATATTTCCTTTTTCAAATTAACAAACTTTCTTAATTATTATCAATAAAATAAGTTCAGTTTGTAGAAATTATTGTAAAGATAAGAAAAAAAAGATAAAAACTTTTGTTAACAATTACAGACACGCAAGAGCACTAATCCATTTACAAAAGACATTCTTTTGCTACTTTTGTAACAAACTAAACCCTATGCTTACAAGACTAGTATCAGGAAAAATATTATGCATTTCACCCAAGAGCAATTACTCGCCTATTTAACCAGCCACCATATTAACTATAAACTCTACACCCACCCGCCATTATTTACCTACCAGCAAGCAGAAGAAATTGTTGCCAAACTACAAATACCGGGAACTGGCATAAAAAATCTGTTCTTAAAAGATAGCAAAAAAAGATTGTATCTTATTAGTGCCACCTATCATACTGCCGTAGACATTAAAACAGTCAGAAAAACCTTAGACGCAAAAGAACTGCGCTTTGCAGACGCCACCCTCTTAATGGATAACTTGGGAGTTGAACCGGGTTCCGTAACGCCACTGGCATTAATCAATGACACCCAACAGGTAGTACAGGCAATTATAGATGCTGAATTACTTAAACAAGAATATATTCAAGTACATCCGTTACAAAACACAGCAACCGTTGTGATTACGCCTACCGATCTTATTACCTTTTTTAAAACAACTAATAGACCCTATCTAGTGTATGACTTTGCAACAAATCAGGTTATTATCTGATCTATAACCATTTGCAATAACCCAAGAAATACTTATGAAAAAAGCTACCACTTTGTTACTCACGTTCTTATCTATCAGTTATATATGCTCGCCAACTATGTCTATTTCTTCTTTTACCAAAGAACATGTACTAGATCTTTATAAAAATAATGAATATCTAATGAATAGGGTAAGCATATACCGTTATATGATTTCACAGGATAATCTATGGGATTGGGTATGGAATCTTTATCCCATTACCAAAGCAACTACAATTTTAGAGATTGGTTCTGGATTAGGTTCATACTGGCAACAAAATAGTAACAAATTGCCCCATGGTTGCTCCATTACGCTTACTGATATCTCACCGGCAATGGTAAAAGCAACACAATTAAATAATCCTGATCTAGATAAAAATGCACATACAAACTATAACATTGCCGATGTTGAACATCTACCATTTGAAAATGCAAGTTTTGAAACGGTCTTTTGCCATTTTGTACTGTTTTATACCAAGAACCCAGAACAAGCTCTTGCCGAATTAAAACGAGTAACAAAACCAGGAGGCATTATTAGTATAATTACCCTTAATAGCAACTACTGCCAACCCCTGTATCAATTGGCCCACCAACTAGACACGCGTTTTCCCACAAAAGATATTGCTACCGAACAATTTGATGAACAAAAAGCAGATCAAATTTTACCAAATTTTTTTAGTAGCTATAACAAATATACCTTTGAACGAGAAATAAAATTTACTCAAGAAGCTGATCTTAAACCCTTTTTACGATCAGTTGCTCAAGGATACTGCATACCCATTAATTCCAAAATAGAACATGAGTTCCAAGCTTTATTTGAACAAAAATTACAGGAACAAGGTAATCTTGGATGCTTTTCACGTTCAGCATTATATATTTGCTATAGATAGGGTACAGATCATAATTGCTACTGCAGGCAAAAACACCACTATGTATTCTTATTTACCTAACCATTATATTATGCAATTAATACGCTTATACACTTATTTATTAATTTCCTTATATACGCATGCAGTACATGCCCTATATACAATTGTTACTCCCGGTGTTTATTAAATGCATTGATTATTTGTTCAAAATAATCATTATGCCAAACAAATCAACTACAGATTCCAGAATAGTTTATATGAATTTGCAGCAAATTAAGATAGTTAGCTAATAGATCAAAAAAAGATCATAAAATGCTATTTTTTATGCAGGTCACACGTTTCATTGCGGCTACGCAATTGCTCTGCAATCTTATTGATCTCATTTGGCCATAAATATCCGTTATCCCGCAACACATTCTTTTGTTTATCAAACAAAACACGCCGGCGCTCTACAGAATCCTGCACGCACACATAACATTTAGACGCAACATATGCCTCTATATCAGCACGCCGTTCAATATATTTATTGAATTGTATAGCTGCACGTATGGTCACAAATCCTACAACCAAAACAGATCCAATAATCTTAATTTTTAAATCTTCTGTTACCAAAGAAATTAAACTATTAGCTAAAAAACCACTTAACCCCGCAGTAGAAAGAGCAGTAAGTTCAAAAGTAGCAAGGTCGTGATATTTGACATGTGCTGCTTCATGCAATAATGCACAGCGCAGAGCCCCATTAGGACATTCATTTAGTTTCTCTTCATTAAGATAGATACCATTAGAAAGAGTAATTCCGGCAACGCTCTTTTTTAATACACTCACATTAGACATTTTTTTTATCTTAATCCTGTGATCTTGCGGAATCAAAAGAGCTTGTTGCGCGTCTATAGCGCGTTTTTCAAACTCTTGGCTCGCATCCTCATCACCCAATTCTAAAGTATCACCAATTACCGCTGCTATTTTTTGTTGAATCCATGATCTGTCATACCAAGAGAGCAGATCAGATGAACCTACCTTTTTCATAACGGTATCAAAAAAATGAGCAGTCCAAGTTTTCTCTGATTCCATAGCTACACCGGGAAGGGATAACAGCGACAAAAGCATTATTTGTATTCTCATAGATGTCCTTATAAATACTTTGTAGTAAAATAAATTGGTAAAAAATACTGAATATGACCTTGGATAAAAATAAACAAGATGTACTGTTTTATCAACAAATCAGAGAGAAATCTTAGCAGCAATTAATAAAGCTATTAATAATGATGTTACTACGCCGCTGGGTATAAGTAGCATAAACGTTAATTGACCGGTAATGCGGGCCCAATTATAAGTACTAAAATTATTTTTAACACGATCCCATCTTGTGGAATCTAATGTTTTTTTTGCTAATAACTGATAATCAGGCGCAACAGACTGTAAGAATGTTTTATCTTTTTCTTCTAATAAACGGTTTAAACCTTCACTGTCCCCAGTATCACTACTATACTTTTTAAAACATTGACTATAACTTACATTATGCTCTGGTCTTGATTTTATCAACATTAGAGTTTCTTGAATTTTGATTTGATTATGCATTTCACAAACCTCTTGTAACCTTCGCCACGCATAATTCTGATTCAATGTATATTTTTTTTCTGCATGCCTAATTAACGCGGCAAAATGTTTATTTATTTGTTTTAAAGATAAAAGGTCTTTTTTAGCTTCTTGTATATTAAAGATTTTAAGTGCTTGCCAATCAACCAAATATAATACTATTTCACTAAGTATTTCATTAGGTAACGTATCTAAATTAAGAGTGTCACTATTAACCTTATTGCCAGAAGTAAGGCTCTTTGATTGTTCAGCTTGTTTTTCCATTCCACAGAGCATGCATGGAAACATAATCATAACAACAACGCTAAAGAAATAATTCATAAGTAAAAATTTTTCACGATTTGTAGTTTGTTTTTGTTAGTCTATAGAACTTTAAATCCAAACCTTTATACGGTCCTGTTTTTTCTGATATTGTTTTTTCAAGAGTAAAACCATTTTTTTCTATTACTCTTTGTGATGCCCTATTGGTTAGTTGGGTAAAGGCAACAATACTTTCAAATGCAAGTTTTTCAAATGCTATTTTCTTAAGCGCTTGCCCCATTTCTGTCGCAAACCCTTTATTCCACTCTTCTGGCATAAGAGCATAAGAAACAACTATTTCATCTTTACCTTCAATGGATGAAGGGTGCAATCCAGCACGCCCAATAAAATTTCCCTTAGTCTTGTCATGGAACATCCATGAGCCGTAGCCAAATTTAACCCAGCGATTAAGAAGAAGATCCAAAACCTCTTTTGTTTTTTCCGGCGTATGCACTCCACCCATTACCGTTTTGCCAACTTCGGGATTACTTAGCAGTAAATAAAGATTATTAAGATCTTGCTCTTGTATGCGATGTGCTTCCATTCTTTGGGTAGCAAAAGTTTCTATTTCTTTAGTTAAAAAAAGGCTTTGGATCTTAGCGCTTTCAGCCGCCTGAGCTTTCTTTTCTTCTGTTATTTGCTCCATAGCAGATGAACAAATACTAAAAAATAACAGCATAAATACAGATAGCTTATTCATTTTTTTCTCCGCAAATTAAGCAGTTTTTTATTCCAACTAAACTTTATCACAGTGCATCTTATTTTGTCTAATCAGCTTAGAGTATACTTCTATTAACCCGCTCCTTGTGTTACACCGCATTGACGTTTAAAAATAAAAGTTCTACTTAGTATATGTGAATGCCATAAAACTAAATTAAGGACCAAAATGAACACAATCAAAAAAGTATATATTTTTGTACTAGTAGCCTGTTTCTCCTCTTTGCATTCTATGAACATAGAAAGCTTAAAGCGCTTAACCCCGCAAGAAGCTGATTGTCTTACTTGGTTTGAAGCTACAAAAACATCTATTAAGTGGGGAATTAGATTCTTGCCAGAAGAAGATCAAAACGTTTTTAAACATGGTACCACGTACAGAAACAATATGGATGCTATAACAAAGCTCCTAGAAAAATTTGTTTCTGGATTCTGCCAAAAAGCAACCGCAATGAATGTTCCCCTTAAATATGACGAACCAATAATAGCTTCTACCTTAATAAAAATAAAAGAATTTGTAGCAGCGAGAATGTTTGTGTTTAATGAACTTTTAACCAAAGAAGAACGGTTAACTATTCAACCAGAGCACTATATTAAAAATCCCCAAGCTGCGTATAATGCCATGTTAAAAGCGGGAAAACTTCTTGCAGAGGAGCATGCCGCACTTAAACTTATACCAGACACTACAGAGGCTAAAGAAAAAGCAGCCCAAGAATTTACCCAAAACAAAATGATCGAATTAGAAGTAGTTCATGGTAAACTTACAAAAAATAATTATGCCTAGCCCAGCAAAAAATAGTAATTAGTAGAGGAAAAAATAAGAGGTCTTACTATGAACCGTTACTTATTAGGTCTACTTTCCATTTCTTTTGGGTTACAGGCGATGGAGCCAATCACCAAAAATATTACGCAAAAAAAAGACACACTATTTGTATGTCTCTTTTTTCTATGTACCTATGCTGTTATGTTACTTCTTCGGGGTTACTTTAACGTCAACATGCGGTATGTTTTTAGCATCATTTGTAAATGTCAAACTGACTGACCAATTCTTTTTTAGAAGTTCTTCCCTGGTCATGTTATTAAGATCTTTAACTTCAATACTTTTAATCATCGGAGTCTTTACAACTACAATGTCCTTGCTTACGCCAGTAGGCATGCGGCTTGGTGATTTTTCAATAGCCAAATAATACTCATCAATATCATATGGCTCTGCTGATGGCTCTCCCATTCCACCAGGCATTCCTAGTCTTTTTTTTGTTTTTGGAGCAATAACTTTAATCACTAATTGCGGGTTTTCAGTAAGCTCATCGCTTCTTAAATTAAGAACAGGCTTTAGCCCTGACTCATTTAGCTCTTGCGTTTTGCCGGGTTTAATGACTCCATGAGTTTTGCTTAATTCTATTATTTGATCAGGGGTTTCTATTGTGCTTGCTTGGCCACCGATGATTCTTCCATTTTCTGAGAGCAGTATATAACCATATTCTACTTTGATATGCGTACCTCCAAAAGTCATACCTGCCCCACTTTTTCCAGCGGACGTAGCACCTCCTGTAGGTGTAATGGCTGGTCCAGCTTTATCTTCGAATTTAAAATTGTTCACAATCTTGTCCAGATAAACTAGTCCCCCAGTCTTAACAGTATCTGCTGCTGACAACATGCCAGCGTTGGTTAAAACTAGCAGTGATAATAGATATTTCTTCATAGATTCTCCTTTTTAGAAAACAAAAACACATATCCTAATTGTAATAATATCTAAAATTATCCCCTAAAATCAAGGGTTTTCTATTATTTGTAGGACAAAAAAGCCCATTCGGGCATAAATATTCAATAAGAAACATTAAGCCCCTCTCCTTGCTAGCTCAAAAGCTATCTTACTGCCCAATTACAAGGCAAAAAATCACAAAAAAAAGAATCCTAGAAAGCCTCTTTAAAACAAATGTTAAGTAAGCACATAATAAAAACTATTGCTATTTGACCCTTATTTTATTACTATTAGTAATGAGTACTAGTATTATAAACAAAAAACCATAGGATAAAAACTCCCTAGAGGTTTATTAAAAGATAAGGGAATCACATGAAAATTCAATATGTAACAATACTTACTATAGCAATTATAGCCACCCAAGCATTTACAATGTCGCGTGAAGGAAAAAACTTAATCAAAAGACTTGAAGCACAAACAAGCCCCATATTAACGATAGAAGAGCGCGAAAAATTCAATCAAGATTTCTTGACTACAATTAGAGCCCAGGTAAATATTACAAAAATACTTGATTGGATAGCTAAGAAAAAGTCACCTCAAGAAGCCGAAATTGCATACGATTATCTAAAAAAATCAACAGAAAAATTACCCTTACTCACTTTTGAAGCAATCATATACAAATATGAAGAAGATAGAGATAATTGGGCAGCAAGAAAGGGAGATGACCCTTATGCAAAATACTACACGAGTTACAATGGCAACCCTTTCATTCTAAATCCTAAAACGTTACCAGACACCCAATTTGGTAAACTACCAAGATCTCTGCAAGAAGCTCTTATTGCTCTTAATTACGTAAAATTTGAAGAACCCACATTAAAGGAAGTTGAAAAAGTCAAAGCACAACCACCCACTCCTTTAGCGCCAATTTATATCCCAGAAATAGCACAACCATCCACTCCTTTATCGCCAATTTATATTAAACCCAAAATAGCAACGGATGAGAAAAGTCTAATTAAAGAATTGGCAGAACAAAAAAGCTCAACATTTACCATGGATGAATTCCCACACTTCCAACAATTCTTTAAAAGCGAAAGTGAAAAGGAAAAAACCCAAGAAATATTCAATTGGATACAAAAGAAATTAAAAAAAGAGTTAGCAGTGGGCTCAATTGAGAACATACAAGAATTTCTAAATACCCCACGAGAGAAATTACCATTATTAGTGCTGCAAGCAATACTAAATAAATATGAACTCAAACCGCTTTACACCTCTAACATAGGCACAAAATCAGAAGAAAAAACATACAATCCAGAGGCTTTTGTTCTGACTAAGTCCCAAGACAAAAGTTCGCCATATAGTCAATTTCTTAAATTCCCTGAAATTCTTCAACTAGCTCTTATCAGCTTGCAATACGTGAATATAGAGGAACCTAAAATAAAAGAAATAGAAGCTGTTAATCCAAAAGAAAAACAGTTGGCAGAGTTTTTAAAAGACATATATCCAAAAATAATAATTGGGAATGTAAATAAGTTCTTTGATATGCCATTTTCTACCATAGAAAAACTTAGAATGCAACTAATTCAAAGGGTCCCAGAAATGGAAGTCAACAATTTATTTAAAGAGCTCACCGTTCTTGATCCAAGATTCTTGCTCCTAATTGAAATAATAGACAACAGAAAAAAACCGCTAACCATAAGCACAGAGACAATAAAAACACAGTTTAATGGATTACCAGTAACTATACAAAATGCTCTAAAAAATGAAAATCTAGTGAATACTAATGCTACCCAAGCCGATAGAAAAGAAAAAGAATTAGAAGCATTTATAAAATATGAATTTCCACAAGTAATAGAAAATGCCCAACTAAACTTTTTCTATAAACCAATATCTTTATCAAGAGTACTAGATCTCACTAAGAAACTACGGGATATAACATCACAAGAAAATGCAACAGCCTTATTTAGGGATTTATCTACTCTGGATGAAAGATTCTTGCCTCTGGTGGAAATTCTAGAAAACAAAAATAAGCCATACATCATAAGCTCAGATATAGTAAAAAAGCAATTCAATCATTTACCAGATTACCTACAAGATGCATTGAAGAAAAAAGGATTTATTCAATAGAAAAAGATTAAGAATACAGACACAATAAAGAAGGCTTGTCCAAAAAACCAGCCTTCTTTATTCATCGTAGCTTCTGGTGCGCGACGATTATCCAGCTTTATTTTCTTAAAATCTATTAGATTACAGCTCAAGAGTGGTGTATCATAATCTTAAAGGAGAGGCTCCCTAGCCCATTTGGAGGATCTCTTATGCAATCTTTAATTAAAAACTGTTTGATTTTATGTCTTTTAATAAGTTCTTCTAATAGAGCAATGGAATCACAGGAACCAGAAGAATCTAATCTTTCTAATTTTGAGAAAAAAATAGATACAGCATCAACACGTCTTTCTGCATTAAAGCAAGAACATCAAGAATCACAGGTAAGGCAAGCACGAATAGAAAAAGAATTGCACGCTATAATGAAAAAACTTGGAATATCAATACCAAAAGAAACAAATTTTGATTTCACAACATTTGAAAATAATCCCGCTCTATCATCAATATTGAAGAGAATAATAGATCAATATTTACATGCCGAACACAAATTTATCTCTCCTTTTCGTACAGAGCTATTAAAAGTTATAGAACCAACGCCTCCAACCCTTTTATTAAGCCTCATCAGTCCAGCAAATTATGTAACCTTTAATTCGCAAGGGATGCCCCTTGTTTTTGGATCTACCCAACAAACTACTTATGGAATTAAACGCCCATCTATCCTCGGTTGGGATATGACAGCTACAAACCCTCTTTCCCCTAAAGGAGCTTGGAATATCTCCCAAATTCTTTCATTACCCGTCTCAATTAGTGGTCGGGTCTTTTCAATAGCGCGTAGTTCTGATGATAGAACAATTGCTGTGGGATCTCAATATGGTGAAATTACTCTTTGGAACGCCTCTACAAAAAAGAAGATATCCAAACTTAACACTGGCAATAATGCTCCAATATACGCAATAGCATTTAGTTATGACAATAAAACACTAGCAACCTGTGGACCAAGTGATTTTTTAATCACAAAGGGTCTTATTAAACTATGGGATATTGCTACAAGAAAGAATATTGTTACTTTGACTACAGACAACAGTGTTTATTCAGTAGCATTTAGTCCAGATAATAAAATACTCGCTTATGGACATTGGGGACGTATTGAATTTTTTGATATACCTTCAAATAAAGTATTACAGGAAATACCAGCACACAAAGATAATGTTACTGCGCTGGCATTTAGTCCTGACGGCAAAATATTGGCTTCTGGGTCTTCGGATTGGATTATTAAGCTTTGGGATGTGGCTTCTAAAAATAAAATTAACGCATTAGTTACTGATAAACAAAGAAAAACAACCTCTTTAGCGTTTAGTCCAGATGGCAAAACCCTTGCTATTGAATTTGATGATACTACTCTTATGCTTTGGGATATAACATCCAATCAACACCAACAGCCCTCTATGACTGTTGTTTTAGATTTCTTAAAAACACTCTCGCAAACCAATAATGGAGTTAAGAAGTTTATACTATTGGATGCTATTTTTGAAAGCAATGCCAAAACAGATGGTGAAGGTAAGCCAAAAGAATCAAAACCACTGGATATATACCAACCAGAAGTAATAGCAGTGTTAAAAGATTTACCTGATTGGTTACAAAAATCATTACAAAGTAAGCGAATGGTACGAGTGTTTAAAAAAATTGAACAAAAGTAACCCAAATAAGGCATGGAATGATCAAGTCTGGCATCCTTTAGGTGGACAACACATTTACCAGTTTTAATGTTGAGTTTGACGTTACTTTGCAGAGGTTTTCTCTCTTCTTGTATAGGTGATATAGGCCAATCATTATACAAAGTCAAGAACGCATCTTGCGCTAAGTTCATTATCTTTTCAGTGGGATTATTTTATTACTATATTTACGAATAAAAAAATTAAAGAGCTACATCATTGATTTTTTATGATTCTTTATTCTTTCCTGACGTTCATTCATACTCTTAAGAAACTGATCTGGAACTTTTGCTCCTAAATTTATCAATATTTGCGCTGATTCATCACACCATTTATAGATAGCTTTCATTGCAGGATTATATCCTTGTGAATCAACTTTATCTATTTCCGCGCCTGCCCCTACTAAAAGTAGTATAACATCTTTATGATCCTGATCTGCAGCCTTATGTAAAGCTGTTTGTGACTCTGTATCCACTATATCTGGATTTGCTTTATTCTTTAGCAAAAAGTACACCATTTCTAGCCGACCTATTTCTGCTGCTTTCATTAACGGCGTTTCTTTAAAGAAATCATCCGGTTGATTTACCAAATAACCCTTACTTAACAGCTCAGAAGCTTTCTCAATATCATTATTTTGTGCGGCTACATGAAGGGGATATTTATGAAAATACCATTCATTATGTTTTGTAACGGCATAGCTTACATCCACAACAGCAATTTTATTTTCTTGCTCCATTGCATAAATCATTGATGCGGTACTAAGTAAGCAACATAATGTAATTGTTTTCATAGAGTCCTTTTACTATTTAACCTTTTTTAATCGCTTTTTTAAAGACGAGCGCAACATCTCTCATAGTTAATTCCGAAGATGCAGTATCTAGTGCAAGTTGATAGAGATAATCAAGATTACGGTATGGTTTCTTTAACTCATACCCATTCTATCAAAATTCTAAAGTAGTAAGCAAACCTGTGCGCCTATTACCATCTATAAATGGATGATTTTTAATAATATGGAAAAAATAGATTGCTGCTAAGTTATAAATTTTACAATCTGCCGCAGCACCATATTCTATTGAATGCCAAGGATGATTAACTGCAGATTCAAGTAAACCCCTATTATGAATTCCCGCTCTTCCGCCATAATTATCTATGACTGTGTTATGTATTCTAATAGCATCTTCAATATCCATGAATACATAGGAAAAGTAATGCTTCATGTTTTAGAGATATGTGTAAACTCTTTCAGAAGGCTGGATACAAAATTGTATCCGGGGGAAAGGGTAGCCATATAAAACTGAAAAAAAAGAATTGTCCTACGGTTATTATTCCCAATCATAAAGAATTAAAAAAAGGAACAGAACACGGACTCAAAAAGATTTTAGAAAGTATTAAATAGAGGATATACAATGATTTATCATTTTAAGATTCATAAAGAAAAAAAAGGTTTTTGGGCTCAATGTATTGAATTGCCTGGTTGCATAACAGAAGGAGATACATTAAAAGAGTTGCGAAAAAATATGAAAGATGCTCTTAATCTCTACATAGAAGAACCAAATAACTCTGATGATTTAGCAGAACTTCCTTCCCAAATTACAAACCGCTCTAAAAATATTGAAAGCGTAGCTGTTGATCCTCTTATTGCTTTTGCGTTTCTTGTGAGATACTACAGAATTAAATATGGCTTTACTCAATCAGAAGCAGCAAAGAAAATGGGATTTGACACACTCTATAGTTATCAACGCTTAGAAGCAAAGAAATGTAACCCAAGTTTCAAAATGATTTCACGAATTAAAAAAGTTTATCCTGAATTTTCTGTAGATTTAGCGGTACAGAATAACTAAAGGATTCTGTGTGCAAAAAGTATCACTTTTAGATACCTTTTGCACATGAGATCTGTACAAAGCAATAAATCATTCTTTTTTTAGTTTTGAATTTTCTACGTACTGTAAAACTTTATTAAAATCCTTCCAAGAAACATCAGACAATTTAGAAATCTTAAGTGTTGAAAGAATTTTGCTTTTTAGTTCTTCATTACCATTTATTTTTGCACTTAACAGCGCAAGTTGTTTTTCACTAATAAGATAACGGCTTTTCTGAGTTTTACTAATATCAAAGTTGCCATCATTATCCGTAGGATCATCTTCCGAAAATATTCCCAGAAGCATCATGGCATCATATCTTCTGTGGTAGGTGCTAGAACCTCCCCAGGCTTGGTCATAACTTTGCACTTCAACATTAGGTGTAAGCAGTGATTGGCAAGATATCCATTGCGCACTTTTGGGATGCCTTAATATGCTTTCAAGAGCAGCCTGTTGATTAATTATTCTTGATGCCTGAGTCAAAATTAGACCATGCTTGCTACACATTTTATGTATGGATTCAAGAATGCAGGGAAGAGAGGCATAGGTTCCCTTATGACCCTTACGGTCTTTACCAATAACCACCCCAAATTCTTTATGCAACTCCATAAGGGCGAGCATAAGCTGGTCTATGCTTGGCGATTGAAATTCGTTCATACATATCCGATTAATTAAATGATCAATAACATAACATTAAATTTGATTTCCAATTGAGCATAAATACCAAAATTAATTTTTCGGCAAATACCCAAAAAACCCTTTATTTTACATATTATCTTAATTGATGCAATTATCAAATATCTGAACGACTATTCAAATTTTAAGCAATTAATATTTATTTTAGAATTTTAAAATATAAATCGAGTACATATTCTTCTTGCGGTACATCATCAAAGTCTTCACTGGGTTCAAAAAATTCAACCACATCACCTTCAACATCAACGCGACGAATGGTTGTTATAAGATCATTAAATATAGACTCTGGTGAGGTTAATAGATTAAGTTTGCAAC
The DNA here is from genome assembly GCA_963698045.1 of uncultured bacterium. Classification (GTDB taxonomy): domain Bacteria; phylum Babelota; class Babeliae; order Babelales; family Vermiphilaceae; genus MFD01716-c1. Next base: position 721,882 of record OY969115.1, read on the forward strand.
TAAATGGCAATACAACATTTTCGCCAGAGATGAGATTAAAACGTAGTTGCAATGCCTGTTTATCGAACCAAAGATAAAATGTTGCGATTGTTTTGGGATCTATTAAAGCTAATTGGAAACTACGTTTTTTTAATAGTTCTAATAAAAAATTTTCTAAGTCTTTTATTTCTAATTTTTTTATTAACTTATCACTGAAAGTTAACATCCACATATTATTATCCGTTTCTTCTTCAACTAAAGATTTGCTTCCCGAAATATATATAGAAGCCTCTAAGACATTTTGAAGATCCGTAAGTTTATTAATTGTTATGTGATTCATCACTAAAATACTACCTCCTTACTGAGAATAAATATGCTCAATGCCAATAAATCCGCCATAAAAATTAGCGTAAGCCACAATTAATAGCAGATTTATAACGGGAATTTGTGTCATTTCAATACTTTTTTGCTCATCAATCTCTCATAAAATTGTAATTGTAAGAACAGTTTTGGATTGTTTCGTATAATTGCTTTCTCAACCAAGGATCGTCAATCCTATCAAAATCTCTGATAAACCTGCGTAATTTATCAGAAATCTCTATATGCTCTTTAAAGAACAACATAGCAATTGGGGAGTATATTTTTTCTAAAAGATCAAAATACTGGCTCGGATCTTCTAAGGTCTTACAACTTTTTATTTTGTTAAATAATAAATCAACGATCTCCGTTTCTATACTACTGAGTTGAGGCAAAACAATTTGTTTGATCCGTTCGTTTTCATCATGAATTTCTAAATAAGGAATTTTAGGAATGAATTTAAGACTATCATTCTTAGGTTTATCTGCTATTTGCTTGAGAACCAATTGTATAGTTTCCATGTGAATTGCTCCAAATTAAATTTAGGCAACCAAATCCAATATGTCAGGATATGAATTTTTATCTAAAGCCTTTAGAGCCTGAACAAGAGCCTTAGTAAATGTAACGCGATCAACACCTTGCAAAGGAATTATGATTTCGTCTTTATTTGTAAAATCAACAATTTTTGTTGGATTTTTTAATTCATTATCGAGAAAAAATAAAATTCTCTGGTTAAATGAATCGATCGCCATGTAGAAAGCAATAGTTTTATTTTGATTATACACTGTATAATAATGCACATTATCTTGTTTTAGTAACTTTCTAATTATAATCAATATGCCCATATTTTATCCTCAATGAAGATATTTAAAAAAATCGTACATCTGCGAAACAATTTCATGCGCACCTCGATAACCAATTTCAATACCATTCATGACCAATGACTCTACATATTCATGCTGTAAAAATACTAAAATATTTTATTAATTTGATAACGGCGGAAATATCCACAGTCGGATTGTATTTGTAGTAAAGTTTGAAGAATAGCCAAAGGGATACAACTAAAAAAGAACCCTTAGTTCATTAAACCTGCTACGCCGCAATATTTATTTACATGAAATTCGATAATTATACCATTCAATTTGATTTGCCAAGCCAGAAGGCCTGGATAAACGTAGACTGGATGCCAATTTTATAGGTAGATAAAATTGGCATCCTTTAGTGGACACACTTGATAGTTTTGAAGCAAAGTTTGATCTGACTTTACAGAGATTCCAGACGTTCTTTTCATGCGTAGGAATGCAACTCTAAATTACCCCTAAATCACTACAAGTAACCATACTCGGTTAATAGAACTTTTAGAAAATTAAAGTTCTATATTAATAAAGAAACTCATTACAAAATCATAAAACTCTTTTGAAGGTTTTACGTGAAATTTTTCAATATAATAAGGTCTTAATGCTTCTGTCCAACGTATTTCTTTTGCATCAGATTTATAAACATATTCCTTATTCCCCACAGTTTTACCAAGCTCAAATCTTGATGGTGAAAACCCTCTATAATTAATTATTTCAACTAATGGATGCCGCTCAATTAATACTAGTCGATGTAAAAACTCTTTCTCTGTTGGCCAAGGTTCCAAATTAGCTAGCGGATAAGGATATTTTCCTTTATATACATCTAAATCAATCTGAACATCCGTACCCCAATATCCTTCAGCATCAATAATATACTTATGCTCAAACGCAATATTATTATTGCCATCAGAAGCCATAATAAATGTAGTTTGAACACATGCAAATATTGCTAAACTTAATAACCTTATAAAAAATTTTTTCACAAAAAAACCTCCGTTAATTTTAAAATTGAGTTTGAAGTTACTTTACAAGGTATATTTAAAAATTCTATAGTCAAAGGCTTATGTCGCATTATAAGCTAATACTGCACCATAAATTTCTATTAGTACAAAAATGACATTGTGTCAGCTTTAATACCCAAATAACCAAGCAATAAATAGGCTAAGGCCTTTCCTTTTTTGCTTGCAAATCTTTCCAAGTCCCATATACTTTCTGGCAATTACACCTATACCCCTTTGTCGTAAAGGGAGGAGAGCAAATGAATACCTTCACTATTTTCAGGTTAGTCCTGAACACATCACCCCGTCTACGCCTTTGGCTACGTCGGGCTATCGCCCAAGAACTTACGCCACAAGCAACCACCTGGTGCTTTTGTGAGCAAGTACCCTCCTGGTACTAAATTAACTAAGTTCATCCCGTTTAAGTAAATTTATTTTTAATTAATTATGCTGATACTTCAGCATTCACGATACTTAAGTAGTATCCTCTGAGAGATTTATATGGCACGTAAAGCACCCGTCTTCGCTAACAAGCTTCGTCAGGCTTCGCACGTAAATGTGAGTGTTATTCTTGATCATGATGACCGCCGAAAAATTGCTGCATTCTATGCAATACTAATAAACGTTGATAAGCGGGTTAGCAGTAGCCGCAAGAACAGCAAAGCAAAGAAGACAAAAACAAAAGAGCAGCCAATAGTAACTTATATTACCGCTTCCTCCACAAAGGTCCGCCTAAAAAGCGGGCCTTCTTATTTATACCCAATTCCTGTATCTTTATGCAAATAACAACACCCAACCCACTACCATTAACGCCAATGATAGACACCGTTGTATTAATACTCAGCAAGAATACGTACCAAATCACGGAGCCAGAGAAATTTACCCCCTCTGCCCATTGGACGCTATCTGAACAAACACGCATGGCGTCTGGCATACAATCAAAACAAAACCCCTCCAAACGGGAACTACGAAGTGGTATCTACAAACCACGCCTACTACTCGCCAACAGAATTAATGCTACAGGCAGACGGGAGACTATGCTCAAAATGGAACTCTCTTTGCCCAAGCTCTTTTATGGGAATAATTTTGATGAACTCCAATATAAAGACTTTAACCCCCTTATCCAGAAGTTAGTAACGGTACTCGCCACTATGGGTGTACATACTACCGCTGATGCATTGTCACAGGCGCCTGTCTACACCATCCATTACTCCAAGAATGTTGCACTCACCGACGGATCAATCCCCTACTCCTATATCAACAAGATTAAAGAAGCCAATATTAAGCTGTCCCTAGACACCAACCAAACTGACTACCGCAATGAAGGGCATAGCTACAAATGGCATTGCAATGCGTATGAAGTTGTCTTTTACGACAAGATACGCGATCTAGAAAAAGCAAAACAAAGTGATAGGCGGGCAGTAGAAAAAGATAGTACTGTGCAGCTGGGTTTGTTTAACCAACTGCATAAAAGAAAGAAACTAGAGATATTGCGCATAGAGGTCCGCCTGAACAAGCGCAACAAGATGAAGCAATTATTCAAGGCGCTCAATATCAAAATAGATTTAACGTTTAAGAAGCTCTTTAAGCCGTCTATAGCAAAGAAGGTGTTGCTGCATTATTTGGATGAACTAGAAAGCAAACGACCCATTCTTCTGGATTATAAAGCTACCAGTGATAAGGCGTTGTTGTGTGATTTAGTTTTTAACAATCCTGACATGCGACCAAAGGAGATTTTCCAATTGATTGGTTTAAAACACATGTTGCATACAATGAGTTTGCGTGAGCTGAGAACTATATTTGCTCGCCATGATAAGCGTAGCTGGTACCGTTTAATGGCAACGGTTGATAAAGTTAAACTGCCAATGGCGCAAGATATCTTTGGTGAAATAAGAGAGAACTTGGAAGCATTTAAGCCCGTAAGGTTAGCAACATAGAAACTTAAGCTTAATCAATGATAGAATATTGCCCAATTAATTACACTTGGCCTTTCCCGTTTAAGGTCTACTCTTTTGTTCTATATACAATCCCAGAAAAGGCCATTCGAGTGTCTGCATAGGCGCACTGAACCTACGAAAGAGGCTCAGCTGGCACACTTTATTCCATATCCTTAAAAAAGCCTTATTTCTTGGGCATTTGACACTCTGGCAAGCATCCTTATAATCAAAGTAAATAGGTTATTTTTTAAATGGAGACCGCTTTGAATAAAAATAAATTACACATTGCATTATCTAACTTGCTTTGCACCTCAAGCATGTATTCATATTTCGTCACAACACACGTATTAAGACATCCAAAAACAAACAAAACTGTGGTGATGTATGGCGACATACATATGGAATTCAAAGGAATTAGCATCCAAGAAAGTCTTAAGCAACAGTCCTTAATTGTAAAAAAAATTAATTTAGGCATAAAGAATGCTAAGACTACCAAATGCAAAATTAGATTCCTGGTTGAAGGTTTTAAAGATACTGAAATTCACAGGTATTCTGAATATCCAAGTTTGTTAGTACGCCTATCTCTATTAAAATTATTTAAACAGTACACATTTCATGGAATTAATCATGAAGATCCACATTTAGTCGCGCAACATATTACGAATATTGATATACGTGGAAATTGGCAACATAGCTCTTCTGATGATCAAATGCTTTATGCATTCAATAATAACTTAGATATGCTTAGGGAAAAATTAGTAAATTGCCCTAAACACAATTTGTTGCCGGACTTTTTTAATAGATATTCGTACTGGATAGATTTTATACAATATAAAATGCATAGAACTCGCAATGAATTTAATCAATTGCCCGACTACTTAGAGAATTTACACGTTTATCGACATAAACTTGGATGTGCATTGGCTAATGAATTAGATATAAATACTATTTTAGAAATTTCAGATGATTGCACAACATCAAAGTTTATTGTTTTTGCAGGTGCAGCTCATACACAGGCAATTGCATATGCATTAGAATTTGAAGGATATGAATTAATTTATAGTGGAAATCTAAATAAATACTACGCAGTCGATGATATTAACGAGAAAACGGCTTGCGATCAATTCCTAGACATAAAAAATACACAACCTTTAATAAAGCCCCAAAATTATTACATCAATTTCTTCCAAAATGTTACAGGAAAAAAACTTGTCCGATTAGATAATGAACAATTCATAAATGAATCTGATTTGGATTGGATAGATACCGACATTATTCCAATACCCTATCAAAATACTTTCTCTGAATCATTCCTTAAAAATGCTGGAAAAATTACTATAGCATTGGGCGTTCTGATAATTAGTGGTTATATACTTTATAAAGCATTACAAAATAATAAGCAGAGCGCTATTATTACATAACTATAATATTTCAAGCCTGATTAATAATGCAGGATTTTCTATTTTAAATTCAAACCTAAAAAGTCATCCTTAAAAATGGCTTTAAAAAAAGAAGAGACCTATTTTTTTAAGTTGGCCTCTTCTTTAAATATATAAAAAATAGTATCTACGATTTCATACTATCCAATACCTTTGTTGTTTTAGCGAGAGTCTTTGTTGTTTTGCCAAGCAGATAAATGTAACCAATCTTGGTAACATCTAATCTTTTAATTGGTTGCTTGCAAGCTTGGTCAGGACATAAGCGCTCATTGGCATCTTTATCCACAATTGTGTTTAAGCAATTAATACAGAATTCATGACCACATGATAACTTATAGAAATCTGTAGCCGGCGTTTCATTTGTACAAACCAAGCACTTGCGCATCTCTTGTTGTGGTTCTTGTATTTCGGTATTAGATTTTACAGTTGCTTGCTGTTGACGGTTTTGTTGTGATACGTCTTCTTCCTTTGCTTCATTTACCATAACTTGTTGCACTTGCCGTTTCGTAGCTTGCAGTTGACGCATTGCTTGTTCAGCTTTTGCTAATTGCTGTTGAGCTTGCTGTTGTTGTTGTCCAATAGAAATTTGCTGTGCAGGCAAAGTTTCATTAGACGTAACAATGGCCTGATTCTCCAGCATTACAATTGTTCCATCATGATGCGTTATAGCTAATAACCTATTATCTGGTGAAAAACATGCGCCTGACAAGATAGAGCAAGGATGAATATATGGCTGGCCTACTTTATATTCAATTGTTTGAATACAAATTCCTCTTTTAATATCCCATATTTTTAATTTCGTTAAATGACCCGTAGGCATCGTATGATGACAAGTGGCTAGAAATTTACCATCTGGCGAAGCAACAAAAAATGAAACTGTAGTAGCTTCACTATCAACAATCGAACGTATATGGTCTTGCATATCCCAGATTTTTATATTTTTGCCTTGTGTAAACGCAATATAATTCCCCTTTGGTGAATAAACAACCGATCCATGATAATCATTTTCTCTAAATGTTTTTAAACAGTTTCCATTAGAAACATCAAATATCTTTACTACGATATCTGTACCTATTTGCGTTGCTGCAATAATTAATTTTTCATCAAAGGAAAAACTTGCAAAACTTATTGGAAAATAGTTAGAATCTACTGAAATAGTTTTTAAACAACCACCCGTCTGCACATCCCATATTTTTATACTTGCATCATCTGATGAGGTAAGTAATAGATTTCCCTGCTTATTAAATTGAATTGAATTTACGGTTCTAGTATGACTTTGATAAGTATTGTCGTTGAAAATGCCCAATTTCTTAGTGATAAGATTATAAATCATGATCGCTGAACCATTGGCATAAACAATATAAGAACCATCAGGTGAATATTGCGGTGTCCCATTTGAACCACCGCCTAACTGATTTTTAGAATCGTAAGTTCCATTATGCCAGCTTTGTGAATAAGAGACTATATTTCTAATATGTTTGCCAGTGCCAGGTTTTGCTAAATCCCATTCCATCATTAATGGATCACCACCTAAAGTTAATAAATATTTACCATCAGATGAAAATGACATTGGGGAGGATGCACCACTTCGTATGCCTACATGTTTTAAACCAGTTATAATATCACTTCGTAACCATTTACTTTGATTTTGCAATGATATGCCATTTTCCATAGCCAATTGATAGCCTGTAAATAACAGAGTGATGCACAGCAATGGTTGCTTAGATTTAGACAACATAATATAACCTTTCCATTTAATACTGAGAGATATAACGATTTTCAATGCCTATTTTTCTTAGGACTTGATCATATCAAAAATATAAGTTTTATTTTTTTCAATAAACAATTTACCATGCTCGGTTAAAGAATATTCCTTAAGCATTCCTATTGAATTTACTATTTTCTTGGAAGTTTCTTGTAATATCCCATCTCGTAATAAAGAAAATAAATCAAATTCCCTGCCCTGTAATACGATTGCACTTTCCTTACTATCAAGAAAATAAAACAAAAGACGAATCTCAAAGTGACTATATCTGTTTAGTGATGACTGCACGCTCTGCGTAAATGACCTTTGGTCTTTTTCCTCTTTCAAACTATCCAATGCCCTTGTTGTTTTAGCGAGAGCCTTTGTTGTTTTTCCAAGAAGATAAGTGTAACCAATCTTGGTAACATCTAATCTTTTAATTGGTTGCTTGCAAGATTCGTCAGGGCATAGTCGCTCATTAGCATCTTTATCAATAATTGTATTTAAGCAATTAATACAGAATTCATGACCGCACGATAATTTGTAAAACTCTGTAGCCGGTTTTTCATTTGTACAAACTAAGCACTTGCCTATCTCTTGTTGTGGTTGTATTAAGGAACTAGATTCTACAATTACTTGTTGTTGACGGTTTTGTTGTGATACGTCTTCTTCCTTTGCTTCATTTACCACAGCTTGTTGCACTTGCCGTTTCGTAGCTTGCAGTTGACGCATTGCTTGTTCAGCTTTTGCTAATTGCTGTTGAGCTTGCTGTTGTTGTTGTCCAATAGAAATTTGCTGTGCAGGCAAAGTTTCATTAGACGTAACAATGTTCTGGTTTTCCCAAATGAAAATTGTTCCATCATTATATGCAGTAGCTAATAACTTACTATCAGGTGAAAAACATGCGCCGACTAAAGGCGTGCTTGGGTGGTATTCAATAGTTTGTAAACAAGAGCCGTTTTTTACATCCCATATTTTGAGTTTTGTCGGATGGCTCATTTCATTTTTTTCTCCAGATACTAAAAAGTTACCATCAAGAGACGCAACAATAAAAGTAGTTTTGGTGGGATCGCTATCAACAAAGGTACGTATATCGTCATGCATATCCCAGATTTTAACTTTTCCTCCATGCGTAAAAGCAACAAATTTACCTTTAGGAGAATAAATTACATGTCCCATATAATCATTTTCTCTAAAAGTTTTTACACAATTCTCCGTTGAAATATCAATTATTTTTATTGTTAATTCAGCACCCTGTTGAGATGCGGTAATAATAGATTTATCATCAGATGAATAAGCTGCAAATATTAACCCGCTATCTACAGAAATAGTCCGCAAGCATTCACCAGTTGTAAGATCCCATATTTTTATTAAAGAATCCCGAGAAGCGCTAAGAATATATTGCCCACAATTTGAAAATTGAACAGAAATTATTTCTTTAGTATGACCACGAAAATTGATCTCATTAAAAAGACTAACTATATTAGTTTTCGTATTATAAATCCTTATATATAATCCAGTAGCATAAACCATTAAAGATCCATCAGGTGAATATTGTAAATTGGTATCAACGTTAGTAATGCGATCTAACCATGAGTTACCAACCGTACTACGGCCTATCCCTTTCTTAAAAAGATTCCATAAATTTATTTCGCCAACTATACCATTATTTGGTTCAACAACTTCATAATTTGCAGTTGTAGCCAACACTTTACTATCAGGTGAAAATGACATATGAGCTGTTAATTTTGTTCCCTTGCTATGCATTAAACGATTAAGAGTACACTGAACCCATTTACTTTGATTTTGCAATGATATGCCGTTTTCCATAGCCAATTGATAGCCTGGAAATAATAAAGTGATGCATAACAATGCTTGCTTAGAATTAAACAACATAATATAACCCTTCCATTTGTATTTTAATACTTTTCTCCTATCCCTTCTTAAATTATCCTGTTTGGAAATAATGTCAAACGCCCCATATCAACCTTAGTGCAGGAGAAATCTTCCCAATCTCATTCATAGGTATGCAAAACAGGGCATTTGACATTATTATATAAATTATTACAATTAGAATATGTATTATATTTTTCTATAAAGTTATTTTGAGGAGCAATTATGAAGGCGCAATTATCTATTTTATTCTCACTTTTGGCTATATCACTTCCTGCATTGGCAATGGAAAGTCCTACACATAGAGAAAATGATCGCCATAGAATGTATATCGATGTCGATTCTCACTTCATTAATTATTATGTTGGAGCACCTTCACGATTTTATGGGGAATATCGAGCACGCAATCTAGATAACGGCCTTGTATCGTTTCCTGTTAGTGCATGTGACCCATTACCCTTAAATACGTTTGGCACCATTAAATACTTTTTCACCTCAGCAATGCAAGGACATATTTTACAATATGGTTTACCTATACAAATAGCAGATCCAAATATTAGTGATATGGTCGTTGTACGTGCAAAGAATGATGCAACTGGCACCAGAGCAGAGTTCTATCTTGGATATAATAAAGATAGCTTCCAAATTAAGGGGAAAAAGAAAATTTACAAAGCACAACCTCTTTTCATAAATGTAAAATCGAGACAAGATGCTAATCCGCAAACATATAGCTTGGCGTCATCACGTTGGATTTCACCAATGGACTTATCTTCTGAAGCTCGCAAGCAATTAACAAATTTAAAGCAATTCGATTGGAAAAATTCTGAATTTCAGAAAGGCTTACTGGCACTTTTAGGCGAAGGATGGCAGGTAAGCAATCGTGACCTTGACACTTACTTTACAAATTATGACGGAGCAATTATTAAAAATGGTCTTTTTCATTCAGAAAAAGTCTATTGGAATCAATATGTAAATGCACTTAAAGGCATAAGCTATACCAATAAATAACTGGTTTAATTATAGCGCTCAAATTTAAGCTATGCTGTTTTAAAGGAGCACCTAAGGTTTATGTATCTTTTAACGATTTAAAAGGGGAAAATATGTTAAAGAAAATGATATTAATATCACTAGGATTTACATGCATTATAAGTACCATGGAAAGAAGCACTAATCGCATTAGCGAAGTACTACACTTTACAAAGCATGCTAGAGAACAAATGGTAGCTCGTAACATAAGCGAAAAAGAAATAGAAGATGTTTTACATAATGGTATAAGAGGTTGGGATAATGAACTAGGTGCGGCAAGATTTATTGAAAGGAATAATAAATCAAATCCATTAGTTGTGGTTTTAAACAGAGAAAAACAGCCAAATTCTATTATAACTGTTTTTCGCAAGGCTCCAAAGCAACCTTTGAGAAAAGGTATCCATGGCGAAAACTATGATATAACAAAAAAAGCTAATAAAGAAAAAGATCTTCGTCGCAACGGATAAATAAGTTTAACTAGCTTACAATGTCAAAAATGGAAAGTAGAAAGTCATGAAAACAAATACGTATTTTTTATATTTAAATGCTCTGATAGTTTTTTCAATATCCGGTATGGAAACAACATCTGTTGTAACTGCAAACAAAGACTATGAGCAATTGCTCATCGACAATATAGAGCAAGGCAATATTACTGCGGTTAAAGAAATTGTTGAACAAAATTATGTTAATGATCTAAATGTAGTACTAAAAAATATAGCAACCCCTCTAATGTATGCTGCTATGTATGGACAAGAAAGCATTGTCAAATATTTTCTGGAAGAAAAGCATGTCAAAGTTGATGCTAAAACTAGTGATGGGGATACGGCTCTTATTGCTGCGGCTATTGGTGGCAAGTCCTCTATTGTGAAATATCTCATTGAACAGAAAAAGGCTGATACAACAATCGTTGGTAACTATGGATACACCGCATTATATTATGCAGCAAGAGAGGGCAAATTAGATGTTGTAAAATATTTTGTTGAGTTACCCAATTTTAACATAAAGGTTGATGGGGTTGTGGCTCTCAGCTTAGCCCACAGCAATAAGCATAAAGATGTTGAAGAATATTTAATTTCCAAAGGAGTTACGGCTTTGCCAATGCCCGTAGAAATCTCCGGAATTAATAGCATTTTTTACCATGCTGACGCCAATAAAAAATGTACCTTAGATTCATTTGAACTATTAGCTCATCATAAAATATCAATTGCCAGCTCAGGAAATATACCATCTTTAGCTAAGGATGGTGTTATATCTATTTATCAACCGCGAGTTTTTAAACAAACAAATTCTCCAGAAGATGCTTGCACTAAAGAACAGTTAGAAAAAGCTGTTATAAAATTAGGTGGTACAGAAAAAATGCATCGCGACGGTAATCCAATATTTGGAGGCACTTGTGGATATCATGCAATAAAAAATGCATTTATTGGGCTTATGCTATTGCATGATTATGATAAGCTCGTTGAGCATTGCAAAAAAGCTGACGAACCTGCATGTAAAAGAATTTCTCATTTGATTTCATTAGACATTCAAAATCTTATTTCCTTAAAATCTGCTGAATTTGATTGCGAACATTTTCTTGAACATTTGCACTCAAAAATATTTAGAGTTAAATCTGATTCTCTTGCTGCATCTGAATATAGTCAACAAGCCGTTAATATAGAACGCGAACATATTATGAAGGGTGAAATAGAATATACCTTGGGAAAATTATTGGCACAGCGACATCAAATACCACAAGGATTATATGATAACTTATTTAGTTTTATTGATACAAAAGCTATTCTAAATTTCCTTTATGACATTGGATTAGATAAGTTTGAAATGTTATATGAACGTAAAAATGGTCTTATTGATATTTTACAACAAATACAAGAATTTGACGTATCCCAACAAATTGCGCTTTTCAGAACCAATAATAATTATAGGCATGCCTTTATTTTGGCGCTTAATACAGAAAATTTAGAGGGCTGGGGAATATCATCTGAGCGTATGCATGCGATAGCGATTATTATTGATAAGCGCGACACGGTTGTAAATGTTATTATATGTGAATCAAATAACCATCCTCCATTTGCAATTAAACAGATAGTCTTTGATTTTATTGATTTATTTATCAATGACCAAAAATATCCCATGGACAATGCTAAGCGCACTATGCTTGCGGAACTGAATGCATCTGGTATTTGGATAACAGAAAAGCAGAAGGGCTTACCAAGCTTTGCTTCACTGGTTACGGCATATGTTCAATTACACACCAAATTTACCACTACAAAGAACCAGAATCGCAATGATATACATCTAGCAATGTTTTTACTTTCAAAGATACAGCATACCTATGAACGAGCAGTACAAAAAAGAGACCACGACAAAGGTGAAGAAGAATACCTAGCTATAACAAACATTTTACAATTAAATAATTTACTAGATCAGCAGAAAGATAAAGATGTATTTCGCGAAATGGAGATTGCTTTACATAGTCTTTTGCAAGAAGTTGAAACCACTGAGCTTAATATTCAGTTATTCCGTTTTATTCAAAAAGGTGATTTAGCGAACACAAAAGCAAGTGTTGAAATGGGAGCTGATGTTAACGCGCATGGTAATTATACAACACCATTAGGGACAGCATCACAGAATGGTCATTATGAGATTGTTGAATATTTGTTAGAAAAAGGCGCTGCTATAAATGGCAGAGGTCGTGATGGTAATACGCCACTTATGCTCGCCGCACAACATGGTCACCATAAAATTATTGAGTGTCTAATAAAACAAGGTGCAAATGTTAATGCAAAAAATGATAAAGGATTTACGGCACTTATGTATGCAGCAGCACAAGCACAATTTTTAAAAGATGATAAAAAAGTTGCGATAGTAAAGTTGTTGATTGAACAAGGCAAAGCTGATCAGAATATCTGCGATAATGATGGTAATACAGTACTTGCGATTAGTGCTCTTATGCCGACTATCGACATTTTTAAATATTTAGTTACTGAACATAAAATGCCAGTAAATTTAACAACCCTCATTAATTGTATAACCCAAGAAACAATACAAGTTCCATCTTATTTTGGTCCAATATTGTCAGAACCACTTATTGATTATCTAATTAGAAATCATGGACTTACAATGAAAGAACATCCTAATCTCGTCATAAAACTGCTTATAAAAGCTTGCAAGCCACCTGCTAAGAATGTGATTAAGCGACTTTTGGAAAAAGATTGTGACGCCCAGATAGATGCAAAAGATGAAAAAGGTTGGACTGCTTTGATGCATGCAATGAAATATAATGATGTTAATTTATTCAAATTTATTATTGAAGAATGCCATGCCGATATTAATGTAAAAAATAATGATGGGCAAACAGTATTTGGAATGGCTATTCAAAAGGGAGATACTCATATAATTGACTATTTTTTAAAAAAACCAGGCTTTACGATTGAAACCAGTGATCAGAATGGCTTTACTGCTTTGCTATATGCCATTGCTAAATCAGATTTAACAGTACTAAAAAATTTGGTTGAACACTACCATCCAGATATATTAAAAACTGATAATAACGGACGGACTGCTCTTATGATAGCTGCTGGCCCTCATCTTACTATAGAAGGCAAATGTAAAGCTGAAGAATGTTCTGCGGCGAAAGATAAAATATTATATTGGTTGCCACTTAGTAGTCATTTGGACATGGTAAAATATTTAATTACCAATGGATGTGATGTTAATGCAATAGATAAAGATGGTTATACAGCACTTATGTATGCTGCTTTAGCTGACCGTGCTGATGTGGTTGAATACCTAATACAAAAAGGTGCGGATATTAATAAAAAGAACAATGATAAGCGATCTGCATTAGATTTAGTTCGCCAAGCTGGGAATGATGCGATTATAAAGTTTCTTGAAAATTCACAAAGAAAGTAAGCTTCTTTGAGATAAAAGTTAAAGAGTAAATATCAGAAAAGTCTTAGTCTCATGACAATAAAACCGGTATCTTAATTGATGCCGGTTTATTTTTTCATCACCCACGAAATATACTTGCTTTATGCCAAGCCACCTGTCCTCTATTAAGCAATCGTTAGTTGGTTCGGAACAACTCTCACTACTTATTAGAAAAACAATTCACCTAAGATAAACTGCTTCACCTGTCTAGGCTTTACGAGCGGAGTTTATCCTGCCATGTCCGCCATAGCTTTAGCGACGGCGGGAGTTTATCGAAGGGTCAGGCTTTCGTTTTTCGAGATATTTTTATTAAATGATCTTTAGCTCTGCATCATTAGTACGATTACACAAAACACATCCATAATTGTGAGCAAAAAATTCATTAATTTGTAGCCTTTGATTTTTAGTAAAATCTTTTTTTAGCGAAAGCTCGACCTGATTGTGATTTAAGATATGCTTCAAATTCTTTCGCTGTTATTTGATCTTCAAAAGCTAAATACATAACTAACTTCCATGGTCTAGATTTTGCCGTATGCACTGATCCACCCGAATTATGAGTTTCTAGACGTTGGGTTAAATCAGAAGTAAATCCGACATAATACATTTTAGGAAAATTTAGAGATCGTATTAGATAGACGAAATACATATTCAGAAGGGAATTTTTATAAATGGAACATATTATTTGATTTGGTCCGTCTCCGCCTACGCCTACTTCGGACAGTCTTCGCTTTTTCTTTCAAACATATTTTATTTATTAAACCTTTAGTACTGGCAAAGCCAGACCCTTCGACAGGCTCAGGATAAACTCCGCTGCGTAGCAAGCGAAGATATTTTATTTGATTTGGTCCGGTCCGTCTCCGCCCCGTTTTCGCTTTCAGCTTCTTCGGGCTACTTCGGACAGTCTTCGCTTTTTCTTTCAAACATATTTTATTCATTAAACCTTTAGTACTGGCAAAGCCAGACGAAGCTGCGTAGCAAGCGAAGACTGGCGTCCTCTGGTGGACACATTCTACAAGCATGAAGTCGAGTTTGACGTTAGTTTACAGAGGTTTCAGACATTCTTTTCTTGCGTAGGTATTGCGATTTAACGTTCTTCGGATAAAATTTATGAGGGCATAATTTCATTGGTACTAATTTCTGGAAGACTTATAGGAACTTGAGGTTCAATAATTTGATTTATTTTCATACTATCTTCATTGAAACAATATGCTTTCCCTAGCTTATTTATTAATCTTACGTTTAGTGCTGTCTCAAGCGAAACCATACTTCGCAAAGCTATTTCTATTCTAGATTGCATTGTTGATACAGAATCAAAAGTCAAAACATTAACAGGACCTACTGCATTAATATCACATCCACACGATCCCATAATTAAATACGTTAAAATTTCTGAATCAACCATATCTTCATACCCTTTAAATTTGTTTTTCTTGGATAGATTAAATTCTTTGAAATCATCGATTATTTTCCCAAAAGGAAGATGGATATGCTCTTTATGAAACTGCTGCCAAATGCCAAACTGACACTGCCTTAATATATCAATAGATATTCCTTCAGGATTAACATTACAAAAAAAATCCCATGCCAAGTATAATGATGCCTGTTCAACAAAAAGTGGATAGTTATTATTTAACAAAAACACCAAATCACCGAAAATCAGCTGTCTTAGATCTCTACTATTTTCATACCGAGCTACTACCTCTTCATTTCTTATTCGAGTATTCAATAGTTCTTTAATTATATCTTGCTGCTTGAGCAATTGCGCTTTTATATCAATACAAGCTCTTTGAAAATAAGCTTCTAATTGCTTTCCAATGTACGCAATATCTTTCTCAGCTTTTTGCAAAGAACAAATATCAACTAATTGTAGAGTTTCATTTACAGGTTTCTTTATATTATCTTTTGCAAAGCCTATATATTCAAAAAATAGGAAATAAGAAGCTGAAAACGGCGTATAAAATTCTCCAAATAATGGTGTAAAATTATCAAAAAAGGTATTCCATTTTTTGGGATCAGAAATTAAGATTCGAATAAAGGAATTATCAAAATATATCAATGGCGTCATATCTTCCACATACCTTATGAAGCTGCAATTCTCCAATCAAAACCAAAATATTCTAATTCTTGTATTTGTATTTCGGTCAATTTGGATCTCCGAAATCGAGCACGCAGGTTACTAACCCATGTTCCCAAAGAAGGATTCAGTGAATATTTCTGTGGCACATTACAATGACCATGCAACGCTTTAAATTTTTCTAATTCTGCTACCATATCAGCCCATGATCTTTTTTGTACATTTCTCGTTTTCCAAATAAAACCAAGTGCATTAAGACGCACAATATTGTCTTGCGACAACTTTCCTTTGCTATAGAGTGATCTACGTGAAGCAACCCAAACTCCAAGAGCTCGATTAGCAGCGTATATTTGAGGTACGTTACAATGACCATGTAATTCTTTAAACACTTCCAAGGCAGCAAACATTTCTTCTGAATGGGTATTGTCAGGATTCCAATCAAATTTAATCTTATTTAATTTGTCAACGTGCTCTTGCAACAAACTGCCTTTTCTATATTTAGAACGTTGTTTATTAACCCAAGTCGCAAGTTGCTTATTTTCAGGATAATTACGTGGCACATTACAATGACCATTTACCGCTTTAAATTTATGAAGCTCCAACAATTTATTCTCCCATTCAATATTTTGCTTATCTAATGGGCTCCAATCAAAACCCAGTTTATTTAATTTGTTAATATGCTCTTGTAACAAGTTCCCTTTTCTATATTTAGAACGTTGTTCATTAACCCAAGTCGCAAGTTGCTTATTTTCAGGATAATTACGTGCAACATTGCAATGACCATTTATCTCTTTAAATTTTTGCAATTCTAATATTTTATTCTCCCATTCTATATCCCGCTTATCTAATGGATTCCAATCAAAACCAATTTCATTAAGCTTATTGATTTGTTCTTTCGATATTTTTTTTCTTTTATATCTACTCCGTTGACCATAAACCCATGTACCAAGTGCTGGATTATTAGGATATTTATTCGGCACATTGCAGTGACCATGTAGTTCTTTAAATTCAATCAATTGAACAAACATACTATCCCAATTTTTATCCATTGGATTCAAATCAAATCCAATTCCAACAAGCATGCTTAATTTCTTAGCTGGTAGCGTCCCTTTTTTATAGAGAACTCGCTGACCACTAGCCCATGTTCCTAATGGCGGATTCGCAGAATATTTTTGAGGCACATTACAATGACCATACAAAGATTTAAATTTTTGCAATTCTATAAACATCTCTTCCCATGGTTTTTTTTGTACATTTCTCGTTTTCCAAATAAAACCAAGTGCATTAAGACGCACAATATTGTCTTGTGACAACGTTCCCTTTTTATATTGAGATCTACGGGAAGTAACCCAAACTCCAAGAGCTCGATTAGAAGAGTATTTTTGGGGTACATTACAATGACCATGTAACTCCTTGAATGCTTGCAACGCTGTAAACATTTCTTCGGAATGTGTATTATCAGGATTCCAATCAAAGTTAATCTTATTTAATTTGTCGACATGCACTTCTAACAAATTACCTTTTCTATATTTAGAACGTTGTTTATTAATCCAAGTCGCAAGTTGCTTATTTTCAGGATAATTACGGAGCACATTACAATGACCATTTACTTCTTTAAATCTAACTAGCTCTCCAAATTTCTCATCCCAATTAAATCCTAATTTATTAATAATTCTTGAAGTTATTGACTTGCGCAGTTCATCTATAGAGAGTTCTGGACCTAAGATTTCGATTCTTTCCCTTAATCTATTGTCATTAGAACCAAGGGCTCTTACCAATTCTTCCCTCATCTCTCCAATAATTTCTTCAAGACTTTCATCCTGTTCTTGCATCGCTTGCAATACATCCCACACTGCAGCAAACTGAGTTTTTTCAAGCGCTTGCTCGATACTTTCATTCTCAGCTATTTGAACAAAGAGCGGTATCAATATATAGCCAAACTCCTTACCATCAGATTTACGCATAGCGCGACCTGCCGCCTGTATTATATCGACTTGGCTTTTTTTGGGAGATATAAAAGCTACCATGTCAGCCACGGGAACGTTAACACCTTCGGTTAGACAACGCGCATTAGAAATAATAGCTTTTGGGGATTCTTCAAATTCCTTTAAATGATCTGCACGCCTCTTAGTCGACATCTCGCCATTGACATGTAAGGCTGTAAAATCTTCAAGATATGAACTTATCCCTGCATTTGTAGCAGCTGTAAATGATTTTGCAGCTGATACTGAACTATGAAAGGAAAAGATTCTTTTTATTCCATATCTATCCACCGCGTTTTTTATCGCTAAAATATTAGCAATTCTTTCTGCCTTGATTATCTCACCTTCAACAACAACTTCACCTTTTTTTAGTAGTTCACGATTTACCATATCAGAAGCTACTATCGATATAACTACTTTATAATCACAGATAAGATTTTTTTTTACTGCATCTCTAAAGGAAAGTTGATGCGCTATTTGCCCATATGTTTCTTTGTCATCCATAGAAAAAACAAGCCGATGGTCACCTTCTTTATCTTTTTTATTAATATTGTAATGGCGCGGTGTTGCTGTAAGAAACAACCTTTTTTTAATAGATAAATTCTTATCTTGCAGAGCAAACGCATAATTAGCACCCTGCCGCGAGGCTGTTTTGTGGGCCTCATCAAATATCGCTAAATCAAAAGAAAATGATTGTGGCATTGCTTCTGCAACAATCTGACATGATTGATAGGTAGAAAAAATAATTTTCCGGGAAATATTTGGATTTTGAAAATATTGCCGAACATCTTCTTTTTGGGTAGTAACAGGAAAATCCAATTCATGTGGTGGTAGAATTGTTTCATCAACTTTAACTGTTGCATCAGAACAAACACATAAATAATTAAATTTATCCCAACTACTTTCTCTGGCCCAATCATGAAGAGCCTGTCTTACTAATGCAAGAGAAGGTAGCAAAACAAGAATAGTTTGTGCATCTTTTTTTTCAGCAACCCAAAGTGCTACTAATGTTTTACCAGTACCACACGCCATAATAGCAGTAGTCCTGTCAGAAATGTTTAGCTGTTGCAAAATATCATTTATGGCTTGTATTTGATGGGGTAATGGATTCTTTTTTTCTCGTATTACTGATCCCGTTTTCAACCAATTTTCTATTGCTTTGAAATCTGATTGGTTAAGGTGGTCTAAGTCATTTCCCAAAATACGCTTAAAATTGGCCCGCTCATTTATTGCTCGTGGTAGATCATTTGAATTTGTAAAAAGAAACCTTTCATTTACACGATCACTCTGACCAAGAAAGTTGCCTAAACCATCCCTTTTCCATGTTAAAGATGTTCTATTAGTACGAAATTTAACTTGGTAAGAATGAAATCCTAAGTACGTCTCAAAAATACCATCCACTCCCGCGTCATTTGGTATTCCCAGTTTATTACGCAAACTCTGCGGTAGTTGTTTTTCAGGCCAAACTTCACACGCTTGATAACGCGCCTGTGTTTTAAAATAGGCCTCAGCAAATACCTCAAAAGCGTCCCCGCGGTCTTTTTTAGGCAAATTAGAAATTCTATTTTCTAGATCACTAAAACTGTTGAGATTACTAAATAGGCCCTGCACGGTAAAAGAATGAGCTTTTTTATGTTTTGGTTTCATTTTTCTTAACTTAAAAATTATTCGTCTTTATTAATTTGCGATTGCAAAGCGGCTACCAGTGATGTACAAAAATATTCTATCCAAGAAGAAATATCTTTGGCTGGATCATAAAATTGAATTTCATTACTTTCGCCAAAAAGTTGTTTACAATTCATTTCTTTATTTTTTACGATATATTCTTCAAAGGCAAAACAACTAGGAAGTGTAAAGCCATTAGGCTTTCCATGCTGATATAGTAAATGTGTAGTTAGCAACCTTGCCGTACGTTTATTACCAACCAGGAAAGGGTGTATCTTTAACAATTCACTGTATGTTATTGCAGCAAAAATTGGAATTGGGATATCAGCAGATTCCCTATCAATCCAACTTATCAAATTGTTAATATAGACTTCGGACATTCCTGGGGATGAATAAACTATTTGGCGATTATTAATTACATAACCACCATCAATTTGAAAATTAGAAGGAACTGTTCCGCCAACAACACCCGCGTTTATCTCTTGTATTAACAGAGGTGTAATAGAAGTATCTTTTTTTGAGAAAAGTTTTTTTCGTATTTCTAGATAATCAAAGCTCTCAATTACAATTTCATTATTACTTGAATAGTTAGCATTTAGCAACTCTGACTCTTTGACGCTATTTAAGATTGATTCAGTTATATGAAAGACTGGTTTAAACAATTTATCCCCTATCACAGGCATACCTATTTATTAAATAATGCCACTATTATTGCACCAATAATTATTCAAACTACAAGACCCCTAGCCCTAATTCGCCTAAATAAAGCTTACATATAAATAATATCAAATAAGATAATATTAATCCAAACAATTAACCGCATCTTAATAATGTTTTTTTATTAATAATTTCTATTTATAAATAACAATAACAAGGCAACATATTATAAACTAACCCTAGGAAAAAAATTACCTTGCAATTCTATATGAATTTCGTATGATTGCCGGCAATTACACCTATACCCCTTTACCTTAAAGGGAGGAGACTATGAATACTTTCACTATTTTCGGGTTAATCCTGAACACATCACCCAAAGAACTTACGCCACAAGCAACCACCTGGTGCTTCTGTGAGCAAGTGCCTTCCTGGTACTAAATTAGCTAAGTTCATCCCGTTTAAGTAAATTTATTTTTTAATTAATTATGCTGATACCTTCAGCATTCACGATACTTAAGTAGTATCCTCTGAGAGATCTATATGGCACGTAAAGCACACGTAAATGTGAGTGTTATTCTTGATCATGATGACCGGCGAAAAATTGCTGCCTTCTATGCAATACTAATAAGCGTTGATAAGCGTGTTAGCAGTAGCCGCAAGAGCAGCAAAGCAAAGAAAGCAAAAACAAAAGAGCAGCCAATAGTAACCTACAATAAAGAAGGCTTGTCCAAAAGACGAGCCTTCTTTATTTCTCATAGCTTTATCTATCACTTAATATATATTTATTAACCCAAAACAAATGATTTCATTATCTTGTTTTTTTAGGCGATAAAGAAATTTTCATTGAATAACCTAATGCATCCGCCACTTTAGCTAACTTACTTACTGTAGTAGTTGCATAACCGCCTCTTTCTAAACGGGCAATAGTTGGTTGTTGCATCTTAAGTTTTTTTGCGAGTTGCACTTGTGAATACTGTGCTTTTTTTCTTGCCCGGATAAATTTCTCAATTAATGAAAATTCTGCTTCTAACAAATCGTATTCCGCTTTAACTTCTTTATCTTGGAGTGCCTTTTTTTTGAATTGTTCAAAAGTAGGTCTTTTCTTAGTCATTTCCTTTTACCTCTTTCATACGCCTTCTCGCTAACTCAATTTCCCCCGGCGGTGCTTTTTGTGTCTTTTTAATAAATCCATTCAGAATTATAATGACTCTCCCCTTTATAGTACAAAACATCGCTCTTCCAATACCCTCATCACTTTTTATTCTAATTTCAAATAAACCAGCTTTCAATGGTTTAATATGAGGCATTCCTAGTTCATCTGGACCCATCTTTTCAAGAAGATCAGCTACTCTCAAAAACTTAGCTTTCATGTGTTTGGGCCATTCGCTAATCTGTTCTTCAACCTTATCGCTATAAAATTCTATCTTCCAATACATTACCATCCTAATTTTTTTTATATCATAATAATTTTTCCCCTAAAAAATATAGCATATATATTATATTTCAACAATTATGAGCAGATTTTCACCCAAGAAGGACAAAATGACTTTCTTTGCATTTACCAATCCCTTAGGTATCTTTGTACAAACACCAATAAAAAAACCAATAACATAAAACACTCATGATAGACACCGTTGTATTAATACTCAGCAAGAATACGTACCAAATAACGGAGCCAGAGAAATTTACACCCTCTGCTCATTGGACGCTATCTGAACAAACATACATGGCGTCTGGTATACAATCAAAACAAAACCCCTCCAAACGGGAACTACGTAGTGGTATCTACAAACCACGCCTGCTACTGGCCAACAGAATTAATGCTGCAGGCAGACGGGAGACTATGCTCAAAATGGAACTCTCTTTACCCAAGCTCTTTTATGGGAATAATTTTGATGAACTCCAATACAAAGACTTTAACCCCCTTATCCAGAAATTAGTTACGGTACTTGCCACTATGGGAGTGCAAACTACCGCTGATGCCTTAGCACAGGCGCCTATCTACACCATCCATTATTCCAAGAACATTGCACTCACCGACGGATCCATTCCCTACTCCTATATCAACAAGATTAAGGAGGCCAATATAAAGCTGTCCCTAGACACCAACCAAACTGACTACCGCAATGAAGGGCATAGCTACAAATGGCATTGCAATGCATATGAAGTTGTATTTTATGACAAGATACGTGATCTGGAAAAAGCAAAACAAAGTGATAGGCGGGCAGTAGAAAAAGATAGTGCCGTGCAGTTGGGTTTATTTAACCAACTGCGGAAAAGAAAGAAACTAGAGATATTGCGCGTAGAGGTCCGCCTGAACAAGCGCAACAAGATGAAGCAGTTGTTCAAGGCGCTCAATATCAAAACGGATTTAACGTTAAAGAAGCTCTTTAAGCCATCTATTGCCAAGAAGGTGTTGCTGCATTATTTAGATGAACTAGAAAGCAAACGGCCTATTCTTCTGGATTACAGAGCTACCAGTGATAAGGCGCTACTCTGCGATTTAGTTTTTAACAATCCTGACTTGCGACCAAAGGAAATTTTCCAGTTGTTTGGATTAAAACAGGCTTTGAATACCATGAGCTTTAGAGAAATAAGAGTTATGTTTGCAGGCCATAATAAAAGAAGCTGGTATAGATTAATGAATATGGCCAATAAGGTAAAACTCCCTATTGGCCACGATAACTTCGAAAAGATTAGAGAAGCTCTAAAGTCATTTAAAGCATTAAATTTCAAAAACTAATTATTTTTTATTTTTGTCACGCCTTTTATAAATACACGATCTTCATATACGGGCCAAAATTTATTTTTTTCTTCTCCAATCTGTTCGTAAGTTTCCACAGCTGTAGCAATAAGATCATCATCTGTTAAATACTTAGCCGCATCAATAATTGAAGCTCTTTCTCTCAAAACTGGCATCACTTTTTTCAACTCATCAATCATTGATTTCCTTTGTATTTTTGAGGGTTTTAACAACTTAAAAATTATAACATATTTATGAAAAAAAATATTCAATATTCCTGTTTAAGGGATCTTTTATGAATAGCGTTCTATTGACTGATAACAAGCTCTATTACTATTCCGTTTATTGGTTCGGAACAACTCTCATAACTTATTAGAAAAACATATGAACTGTGATACACTGCTTCATTAAAAAATAACTTCCGCATCAAAGGGACCAAATGAAAGCAATTCTTATTGCACGTGTTAGTACAGAAGAACAAAAGGAAGCGGGTAATTCTTTACCTGCACAAGTAGCCCGTCTAGAAAGATACTGTCAGAATAAAGGGTTCGAAATAATCCAAACATGCAGCTTTGATGAAAGCGCCTATAAAGAAGAACGTACAGAATTTGACCGCATATTAGACTTTGTAATTGAACAGAAAGAAAAGATTGCAGTATGCTGTGACAAAGTAGACCGCCTATCACGTAACGTATTTGATAGGCGGGTTTCTGTTTTATATGAACGCGCCCTTAAAGATGAACTAGAGCTCCATTTTATCTCTGATGGCCAAATCATTAACAGCCAAATATCTGCAGTAGAAAAATTCCAATTCAGTATTAGCCTTGGTCTAGCCAAATACTATTCAGACGCGGTGAGTGACAATGTTAAACGTGCAATAGAACAAAAGCTGCGCAAAGGAGAATTCCCGGGCAGAGCACCGTATGGTTACATTAATATCACCAAGCCAGACGGCAACACAGACATTATTGGAGATGAGTACGCCGCCCGTATTGTACGACTTGCCTTTGAACTGTATGCCACTGGCGCCTATTCATTAGATCTACTGCGTGCAAAAATAAAAAATGAACATGGTATAGATTGGTCACATAGCTATATAGACAAAGTTCTTAACAACCCCTTCTATTACGGTTCTATGTTATTAAAAGGTGAGCTATATCCTCACCGGTATCCGCCTATAATTTCTAAAACACTTTATGATCAGGTGAAAGCAGTGAAGTCTAGTTACAATAAAAAAAGGTCCAAGTTTGTAGGACCATTACCATTCTTGTATCGCGGTATTTTTAAATGCGCCCAATGCGGCTTAAGCATTACGCCAGAAATACATAAGAAGAAGTTTAAGTACTACCACTGCACGGAATACAAAGGTAAGCATGGCGCTAAGTGGTTACGTGAAGAAGAAATCACCGAAGCGTTAGCAAAAGTATTTAAAAGCTTACAGATGCCCAAAGAGATTGCACTGCAAATTATTGACACCTTAGAAGAGGTGCATAAAAACAAAGCAGAGTTCCATGCAAAGCGCTTCACTGACCTTACTAAGGAACAAATAAGCATTGCCAAAATGATGGACAATTTATACCTGGATAAACTAAAGGGGAGAATTACTGAGAGCGAGTATGACAAATTTTACACACAATTTAGAGACCAAGTAGAAGATGTGACTTCTAAACTTGCTCAATTACAAGAAGCAGAAGATAACTATTATGTTACCACAAAGTGCCTGCTAGAGGTCTCTTCTCGCGCCTATGATTTATTTATGAGTTCGGAAGTGGAGGAAAAACGGCAGTTGATCAAGCTCGTACTTTCGAACTTGCAAGTCGATGACGGAAAGATCGTCTACGACGTGCAAAAGCCGTTTAATTTGATAGTAAATTGTTCGGATGATCAAGTTTGGCGTCCCCAAGGGGATTTGAACCCCTGTTTCCGCCGTGAAAGGGCGATGTCCTAAACCGGGCTAGACGATGGGGACGCATAAATTAGTTGAGGCCTAAAAACTTTTGTGTATAGCAGGTGACCGGCATTAACGCACGGTCCAGCCTACGCATAAAGCTTCGGCGGACAACCTTCGCAACTTTTCTACCAGTATTACATGACCATCCTTAAGTGATGGCCCTGCCAACCGTAGCCTTGGCGAAGGTTGGTGAGCCGCGCTGGGATCGAACCAGCGACCCACAGCTTAAAAGGCTGTTGCTCTACCGACTGAGCTAGCGGCTCAACCAATTTTTTAAATTTCTAAGAAGGTTGTTAAAAGGCAAAAAAGATTCAAAGAAAGTCCTTTTTGCTAATTAGACATAGTAAAAAGTATAGAGTTGGGCCTTTTTTGTCAAGAAAATTAACTATTTTTAGAATAAAATAAGCTTACTTACGTAACAAAAGACCATAATTCCTAAAATATCCATAAGTGTTGCTAAAAAAGGTCCCGCTGCAAATGCAGGGTCAATGCGAATTCGTTTTAGCACAAATGGCATGCAACTGCCCAACAAAGATGCAAAAAATACTATTAATCCCAATGAAAGACTAATCGCAAATCCTTCTAACACAACTTGATGGGTTAGGTACACCCGTATAAAACCAACCAAGGCTAATAACACGGCGAGTGATCCAGACACTATCATTTCACGTCGCAAAAAATGGAACATGTCGCCAAGTCCAATATCTCCCATTGCCATACCATGGATCACCATTGCAGAGGTTTGGTTACTGGCGTTACCACCAACACTAATAAGCATAGGAATAAAAGAAAGTAATAACAGCGGTAAGGTATCATGATACGAGTTTAAAATAATGGTAGAAAAAGATTCTACTACCAACAGGAATGCAAGAATATAGCCGCGCTGGTAAAACAGACTTCTTAAGGGAATTTCAAAATAAGAAACTTTGGTAGGCTTTAATGCCGCCATCTTTTGAACGTCTTCCCCGGCCTCTTGCACAATAACATCTACCAACGTTTCACTGGTAATAACCCCCAAGAAATTATTCTTATCATCTACTACCGGTACAATCATTAAGCCATAGTGACGCATCTCATTAGCTACTTTTTCACGATCATCACTAGCCAATACGTCCAATTCATTTTTATGCATAAAAGAAGAAATACGGTCTTTTGGTTTTTGCATTACCAAATCTTCTAAATTAATATGACCCAAGAGATGGTGACCATGATCAGTTACAAAGATTTGCTGATGGATGTCTCTACTGGGGCGTAAGCGTTGGAGCAATGCAATGCTTTTTTCTACCGTAAAGTCATCCATTAAAGTAAGCACGTCCGTTGTCATAATACCGCCGGCAGACTCTGGATCAAATTGCAGTAAAGATAGCACCTGTTCACGCAAGCGCTTGTGCAGTAATCCCAAATATTTTTTTAATTCTTCATCAGAAAAGAGATCAAATAAATCTGTAAGTTCATCTGGGGACAGAGAATGTAATGCATCTGCCGCTTCTGATTCTGTCATAAAGGCAAGACAGTTGACCTTCATTTGGTCAGAGAATTCATTAAATACTTCTAATTTTATTTCTTTGGGCAAACGCAAAAAGAGTTGCTGCCTATGGTCGCGATCAAGGTCAGTTAAAAAGTCGGCAATATCTGCAGGGTGCAAATGAATAAAGCTTTGCCATAAAGACTGAGCTCGGGGAGAATCATGGGCAACCACTGCCGCTAGATTGTCCATAATTTCTTGTAATATAGTATTGGTATTCATAACCAAGTACTCCCACCGTATTTTTTGGCCAATAGAGCTTTTTTCTGGCTTCTCACTTATTCTAACTTCTACTGCTCCATGTTGCAACCTTTAGATTTACCATTTGACTTTAAGCCGATAGGTATTAGGATAATAAAAAGAAACGGCATTTACGATTTGTGATTATTAGTAACAAAAAGGCGAATAGAGTGATTATGGCAGGTCTTATCTTGAATGACACTTCCCATTCATTTACCGTAGATTCGGCAGATCTGCCAATCCGTATAGATAAATACATTAGCAACCAGTTCCCTCTGTATTCCCGCAGTTTTTTTAAAGACCTGTTCCAAGAGGGCCGGGTACAACACAATGGCGCCGTTATCACCAAGTCTGGTATTCAATTAAAAGCAGGGGACACCGTTTCTATTAGCTTCCCTCCCCAACGCACCATTACCCCTGACCGCCTTACTACCCCCAACTTTGACGTTAAAATTATACATGAGCATGAACATTTTATCATTATTGCAAAACCGGCCAACCTGCTTATGCACCCACCTACGTTACGGTCTACCGAACCCACTTTAATGGACTGGCTATTGGCCAATTATACCGAATTAAGCACCGTAGGTTCCGTTGACCGACCCGGGATAATTCACCGGTTAGACAAAGACACTTCTGGACTACTTATAATTCCCCGTACCAATTATGCACACAATACCTTTGGTACCCTGTTCCGCAACCGCACCATTCACAAAACCTATCTTGCAGTAGTTACTGGTCACCCTGACCGCCAAGGAAGTATAGATAACCCTATTGGTCGTGATCCGGTTACTAAAACCAGAATGAGCATATTAAGCCCTTGCACTCCATACGAACAAGATGCAACAGCACCACATCTGGTAACGAGCAGCGGAAAGTTCCGCAATGCGCTCACCCATTACAAGGTGTTAGAATATTTTAACAACCACAGTTTAGTAGAAGTAAAACCAGTCACCGGACGCACCCACCAAATTAGAGTACACTTTGCGTCTATAGGACATCCCATTGTGGGGGACACCGTCTACGGCAAAGAATTTGCCCACATAAAACGCCAAGCATTACACGCACACAAAATTGCGTTTAATTTTGATGGCACACCCTACGAATTCACCCTTGATGTACCTGAAGATTTTTCCGAATTGATTACAAAATTAAAAAATACGCAAGAATAGAGCACCAAAAAAACTGCTTGCAATTTTACCAAAAGAAAGATAGCATGATGCACGAGCTAGGAAGGAATTGTAGTAATGAAGCATAAAGCGTAATTGCTTTATTTTTTTCTTCTTAGCGTTTATTCTGCCGCGTCTGCTTTATATAAATAAGATCTTTTCTTAAGTTTGCTAAACTGATCCTTGTACCGTGCGATCAACGCACCATCCTCTAAAATAACCACATTCTCTTGATTACTGTCACAGGCTATACGGGTAAAATTAAATGATCCGGTCCACAATAACGGTTTATTATTTTTATTGCGGGAAAAAAGGACAAATTTATTATGCATAATGCTCGAATTACCTACTTTTGCATGCTGACCGTGGTATACGTAGACCGTAATATTATTGTCACACAATAATCCAATCTTATTTTGCCGATCACGCAGCCCTGCTGGATCTGTTACCACTTCTACCGTAATACCTCGCTTGTGAGCATTAATTAATTCTTGTGAAATTAGTTTGTCTGTCATCATAAAGATGGCAATACGGATTGCTTCTTGCTCTTGGCAGATTAACTTAATAAGTTCACTGCGCACGTCATCATCTGGCGTAAAAAATGCAACCCCACTACTTACCGTTTCCCGCGTTGCTACTGGTGCAGCGGTGATCTTGGGTTCTATTTTATGTTCAGGAGTGTACCCAATAACAAAATGGGTTTTGCCAAAAGTTGGTGGAACATTCATTGCTAACTGCTGTGCAGTATTAAGCCAAGGGACATACTGATCATTAGGTACAAAGGAATATACAAACGTTGGGAACACACAACTGAGCAAAAGACAATAAGGAAACTTCATTTACTTCCTTTTAACTAACATCTTTTATAATTCGTGATTATTGTCGCATAGATTATACTTGATCGCAAACAGATAACGCACTATTCCCGTTACAAACAACCGTTTGGGTTAGAATTTAAAGCGCACTTCTATTTCCGCCCCCATATCACGCCGCTCATCACGAATAGCCCGCACGCTTACGTCATCAGAAAACAGATATTCAAGCTCTACCCGTGTGTCTTCCGTTAAACTAAAGTTTTTTTGAATCAGAGCACGCCAGCGATCATTCACCGTAATTTCTAATGCAGCGCGCAATCCACCACGGCCGGTATGATCACTAAAGCTTGGTACCAAATTAATACTTAATGGACGCATTATGGGTTTAAAATATTTATCTAACAACCCCGACTGGTGACCACCAAATATTAACTGTTTAATATTATGGGCAATAAAAGCCGGCATCATACTATTAAGGGTGTCATCATGGGATCCCACCACCAAGAGAGAAATAATCTGCTCTTGGGTTAAAGGAGGAGTAGATTCCAACAGTATTTGGTGATTTAACAAGGCACCAGACACATACAATGTAATCACATTTTTTTTAATGGTATTTTTTGCAACCAGTTCTACCAGTGGGTTACTTAATTGATCGGGAATAAATTGAATACTGCCCCGTGTTATATGTAACGGCTTATGGGGAAATTTTAATTCGCCACCTAACAATTTAATTTTTCCAATTACTTGGGGATTTGCCAAAGATCTAGTTATGGCAACTTGTAGCCGGGCGTTAGTTTTTAAGAATGGCGTATCTACTCTAATGGGCTCTTTGGTCTCTAGCGTAACATTACAGGCAATGTCTGGAATGTAAGCAGTAGCACTGGTATCTAATGCAGACTTAAAGAGTTGTTTCTGGAACTCATCTGCAAAAATATTTTCTTTTAATTGTGCACGGTCCAAAATAACAGACCCTTTAATGGTAGGAATTTGTCCAATGCAATATTCGCCAAATAATGACCCAGAGATCATTGCAAACAAATCTTTTTTAAGTTGTAACACACAGCGATCCAACACTACTGGCACATGGGCATAAGAAATATGCCCTTGGTCATCACGATACACCACTGCTTGTGAGATGCGTGCCAACCCTTCATGGAGCGTGCAACACAGATCACGAACCATAAGTTTGCGTGCAGGAATATCTATATACACATTACCTTCAAATCCATTAATAAAATTATACGTCTGTGGCAATTGTATAGTACCTTCATGCAGTTGAACCCATGCCTTTGCACCAGTAGCCAAAAATTCACCATGGAACAAGATACTCCCTTCTGCCTGCCATTCATACTGGTACAGTTCCCGTAACATTGTTTTTACCAACGGAATAGTGCACAGCCCGTCAAACATATGCACGCCAGACTCTATATAAGACTCCAGACTTACTGCAACCGTTTTTTCATCTGGTCTATAAAACAGATTGTGAATATAGGGATATGCAGTACCACATTCCAGCTCATAGGTATGCCCATTATCAACCTGCCCTTTAATAGTTATTACCGGATCAGTAAAATGTACGATTCCTTTAGTTGCTACCGTCTTAGAAGACAACGTATTGGTACATACCGCAGCGTAGTTTCCTTCTATAGTTCCATCATGGGTAATGGTTCCTTTAATAAATGCGTCACTAGGATTAATATGCCATGCTCCAAATTTTCCCGCGCCCAATTGAATGGTAGGTGAACCATAAAACGTTCCCGTACCTTGTGCCAAATCTCCTGTCCAATTACCACCCACTTCTATTAATGAAGGAACAGAGCAGGTAAAATCTCCAGAAATCTCTGATCCCTTTTTCTCAAACGTACTATATGCCGTTAGTTGGGGAAATGATGAAGACAAACACAGATCTGGAATAGTAACCTCTCCGTGTACCCAATCACTATCTAACGTACCAGCCATAGTTGCAACAATATTGGTAGCAGCGGGAACTTTTTTTTCTCCCAAAAGTCCCAATGCGTTTACGTAGCTCAGTGGTAATTGCAACTGGGTGTCAAACCACCAACCGTCTGAACGTTTAGTCAAAATTAATGGATCCAAGAGAACTGTTTTGCTTGCGTTATGCAGCGTAATGCGCGCATGGTTATGTTCCCAAACGCCAGTTACAAAGCACCACGGATCTTGAGTTAATTGGGGAACATTAATGCGCCCGTCGCCATAAATAGCTATTAAGACATTAGACGGATCTCCTTGTATATCTACCGTTACATCTCCGGTACACTCTTGGCAATAGGTAGTACCTGCAACCGTGATTTTTGCATCTTTAACATACACGCGGGATTTAAAACGATCGGTCAGCTGTTTAGAGTCACTCTTCCAACGCAGAAAATAATTGCCACCAATGCTTGCGTCTTGCGCAGTAACACAAGCGTCTGTAAAAGTTATTGATTGCAATACACTCGGCAGTGGAAATTGGGGACCCTTAAGAAGTTCTTGCACATGGCGTTGAATTGCAGGAATCTGATTACTAATTTCTGTAGTTGCCTGCAAACCGTCTATGTCTACCCACAACACCAGTTTGCGATACCGGAGTAAATGGTACCAGGAAAAACCCATAGAATACCGTTTGCATTGCCATGACCAACCACCGTCATTGGAAGTAGTAGGACAAACCACCATATGCTCAACGTCTATAGAAGGGGAAAGTAAATGCACCCGCCGCACGCGACAAGAGACGGAACAATGCAGCGCATTCTGAAATGCATTCTTAAAAATAATCCCTGCTTGTTGATTAACCCACGGATGCAATGGAGCTACAACCAGAGTAAGTACAATACCCAAGAACAGCGCACAACACAGAGAGAGAAAGAATCTAAGTTTCATATGCATACAAAAAAAATAAATTTAAGAAAGGAGTTTCCATTCCCCACCAGTGTACTGGTATTTTCTTAAATAGGATACCGTTGACACACCGGAACTAAGTGCGTACTGCACCCTATTTTTTGTATCTTTTAAATAAATTGCACCTGCTTGGATAATGCCTTCTGGATAAAACAGTATCTTGTTACCTACAAACGTAATGGGTTGGGTAATAGCATGAGTTGGTGTTGCAGGTGGCCCCATAATTCCCGGTAATACCCCAAACTGAACCGTGTGTGGCAAACTGAATTGCGCTGTGCTATAGCTATACGAATTAGTTCCCGGATTAAACAGCAATTCTTGCGGGGTATTAGTAGCACGTGCACGTTGTTGCAAATAGTGGCAAGTTGCATACAACGTATCTAACTCTGTGCGTACTGCTACCCGATCCAGCCATGAAAAATTAATCATAGCTAACGTACCAACCAACATACACAGTGCCAACACTACGCTGAGTTCTACTAAGGTAAAACCATTACTCGGAAATTGTTTCTTCCATAGTCGCAACCGCAAGTACCTCATCTATACTGGTTAATCCTTTTTTAATTTTGGAAATACCATCATCTAACAAGGTGCTCATGCCATCTTTTTGTGCCTGTCTTCTTATAATGGCAGTGTCTGCGCGTTCCATAGCGTACTTTGCAACGCCTTCTGTCATTTCCATAACTTCAAATATAGGTAACCTACCCTTGTATCCAGTGTTCAGACATTGGTCGCAACCCACTGGTTCATAAAACACAATGCTCTTTGCTGCAGCTTCAGAGAGCCCAATACGACGGAGCAGTTCATTAGTAGGTTTGTATACTTTTTTACAGACCGGGCACAATTTACGCACCAACCGTTGTGCAATAACGCACACTACTGATGATGCTATTAAAAATGGTTCTATACCCATATCTATTAAACGAGTAATACTCGCCGGGGCACTATTGGTGTGCAAGGTACTTAATACCAAGTGACCAGTGAGTGCTGCTTGAATAGCAATCTGTGCCGTTTCTTGGTCACGAGTTTCACCAATCATCACAATGTCCGGATCTTGACGCAAAATAGATCGTAATGCCGCCGCAAAAGTTAACCCAACTTTTTCACGTACTTGTACTTGGCCAATACCAGCCATTTGGTATTCCACCGGATCTTCTACCGTCACAATATTAACTTCTGGACTATTAAGTTCTCCCAGCACGGTGTACAAGGTGGTAGTTTTACCAGAACCAGTTGGACCAGTAACGTAAATAATACCGTTAGGACGTTGGATGTTATCCCAAATTACGCGGAAGTCACGTTCACTTAATCCAATATCTTTTAATTTGCCAAAAGTACGGCTCTTGTCTAACAGACGCATCACAATACGTTCACCATAGGCAACAGGTAATACAGAAACCCGGATATCTATTGCGCGATCTGCTACTTTAATTTGAATACGGCCATCTTGCGGTAACCGTTTTTCTGCAATGTTCATACTTGCCATAATTTTAATACGGGACGTCAAGGCACCCTGAATACGTTTTGGTGGTGCCATAACATTGTACATAATACCATCTATCCGGTACCGCACCCGCACTTCTTTTTCAAACGGTTCAATGTGAATATCAGAAGCGCCCCGCTTTACCGCTTGGTACAGAATATGGTTTACCAGTTTAATAATAGGCGCTTCACTCGCCATACTTAAAATATCTTTTTCTTCTATCCCCTCAAATGCAACTTCGGTGCCCAGCGCCTCTTCCTCTTCCAGCTCTTCCATCATCTGCTTGGGGCCTTCTAACGGATAGTACCGGTTAATACCTTCCAAAATAACCGTGCGTGGTGCAACGGCATACGTAACACCACCACCAAATAACATATTCAGTTCATCCAATGGTTGGAACTTGGTAGGGTCGTCAGTCAAGATAACGGTGTTTCCATTAATAACTACTGGCATTACACTATTATCACGCAGGAACTGCAATGGCACTTTGCCCAACAGATTTAGATCTGCCATAGCATCCGTAATGGTATCTACATAAGAAAGGCCTGCATACTCTGCATAGGCTTTTGCTAAATCTTTGGGGGCTATATATTTTTTTCTAATAGTACCTCTGCAAGACTACGTGCAGACTGTTGTGCTTCTTGTTGGCATTCTTGCAAAGCCTCTGCCGTAATTAATTGAGCAGCAACTAATTGATCACCAAAACGTTTTTTTGCCATTACATGTTCCCATCTAAAATCACTTCAACTATTGTACTTTGCAAAGCAAACTCTTGCCGCTCGTCCTGAGCTTGTCGAAGGATACGCGCGGCAAACATTCTATAGCGACTGTGACTTTATAATTCATTAATAATCTTAATACAAGAATTTTGATTTTTTCATAATATCCGCCGTATCCTTCGACAAGCTCAGGACGAGCGGATGGTTTATTTTTTTCTACAAATGCTACATACACAGGATACCGTTACCTGAGCCAATAAGTAAATAGCCCCATAAAAAAAGCTCCGCTTTTTAAGGCGAAGCTTTTTTTATACTCAATAGTTACCAATCTTAGAAGTTCAGACCCAAGTTGAACCAGAAGGAAATCTGTTCCAATGCGCGGTGATGGTTCGCAAGTTCGTAAGAACCAGCAAATCCACAAAGCACTTCACGATCACACACGGTGTGGTTACGTGAAATAGCCGCATAGAGCTTGTTGGTAGACACGCTTGGGCACGCTGCTGAATAACGGTCAATAGTAGATGCAGATGCTAGTGAAGTAAAGTTAGAATCATAAACTATTGGGTTTAATGCAGAGCTTATACCTTCACTAATAGTAGCAGTACTTGCAGTTGGAATTGGTGCTCCCCCCTCTAGAGTGGGTACTCCTAATGGATAAATACCAACATTATTTGGTAATCCTTGGCAGAAACACACTTTTTCTGTTTGACGCCACCAGAAATTATAGCCAAGTTCTAAGTTCCAATCACAATATTCACCATGGAATGCCAACCACAGATCAACCGTACTGCGAGGAGTAACTTGTGCGCTACCAGTAAAGGTATTAATACCATTAGAAGCAGCACTTAATGACTCATTTGAAGCTACAGAATTTGCTTGCGATAACACGAGTAAGTAGCGTGACAATGCCCCGTTTGGACAAATATCAAATGAACGGCATTCAGTACCTTTGAATAGGTAGCGGTAACGAACATCTCCCAAGAACACAAACTTAAAGTTTTCATCTTCAAAGATATTGTGTTCGCCATCTATACCAAAACCAACCGCGCCATGTCTGCTACCAACCAATGGTTCAAACAGATATTTTGCATTTGGACGTTGACCAGTTGGAATACCACCCAACACATACACGCTTAAGCGACGGCAATCCCAGTACCAATCTTTACCCAATTTAAGTTGTACATCATCAATACCTGAACGGTGTTGTGGGCATGGGCTCCATTTACCGGCAAGCCAGTCTGGATTGTTAAGCGCATCTGTTACGGTGCGAATATTGTTGGCATCAATGTTGCTTATTGCATTTAATGCAGGGTATTCAACTAAATTAAGATTATGGGTTACACGCATTGCCGCAAAGGTTATACGTAACCACACGTTGTCACACCAACGGGAAAAATCAAAATTAAAGTTAAAGTACCCACCAAACATTTTGCGTTGAGGTGCAATTTGTACCTTAGCATCATAACCGTTAGCCGCTGACGCAGACATCAATTGTAACCAGTACGGGTTTACATCTCCCAAGCCATCTTGTTGGAAAGAAAGTTGTGTTTTATTTTCTGGCAAGTAATAGGGAGCAAAGTCACAACCATTACGAGATTTGGAATAGAATGGAGAAATTATAAAGGACCAGGGCAAACAACTATCTGTTTCTTGTTCTTTAGCTTCGTGATACCACCAGTAGTTATTCATTGCAAGTTCATAGGTTAAATCAAATGTGACGGACCGGGGGATATAGGTGGTATGGGCTTTGGCCTGCATATTGGCCGTTTGTACCCCTAAGATTATAAGCACGGCTACCAGCATACATTTTCTGGTATTCATAGACAGCTCTCCTTTCTTTTTTTGGCTATCGTTAATACTCTAAAACCCTTTTTTGCGTATTACCATAAAGCAATTATACTAAGACTTATAATATGCCATACATGCCAAACAGATTATTAAACTACTAGGACCAAGAAAACAGCTTCAACGTTAGCATTGCATTCCAGTGTACATTGTATGGCAAACAGTAAATTTATGATCTACGCACCTGTTACTTTGCACAGACTAACACAAAGGTTTCTATGAATGCAACTTCAATATTCTCTACCACCAGCCGACTAGTATGGATGGGGCTCTTAATTGGTTGTTTTAGCTTATTTGCAGCTCCTGGACAACAACCCTATCGCACTGCAAAAAAACCAAAAACCACTGAAGAAAAAGAGGAAAAATTTACCAAAGTAGTAACCAAAGAATCCCGGGAAAAAGAAAAACTTAAACTAGCAAAACAAGAACAGTTAAAAAAAGAAGCTGCAGAAAAACCCCTGAGCAGACTTAAAAAGAGGCGGCTCCATGCCCACCGGGACAAAACCGGCCACAAAACTTATAGCAATATGACCGCTGAAGAATTAACGGCCCTACGGGACAAGAAGCTTGCAGAAAAAAGCCAATACAAAAATAAAAATTACGTATCTGCCAGCAATGACTCTTTAATTATTTTTACTGAGCGCCTTATTAAACTATCAGATGATATTAATCAAATTGCCAACTTAATGTTAGACCTTGCAGAACTCTATTGCGAACAAAAACAATGGGATAAAGCATCTGCATTGTTTAAAGAGTTTTCCCATCTGTACCCCGGCAATGAAAAAACAGAATATGCCCTCTACAAAGGGGTCTTGTGTCTGCATGAAACAGTCAAAAATATTGACCCTGAACGGGACCAAAGCAAGGTAAAAGAGACCATTGAGTTGGCACAAAAGTTCCTGGACCGCAAAATATTTACCCAGTACAAACCAGAAGTAATCAAGATCCAAACTGCATGCTATGAACAGTTGGTTGATTATGAATTGGGAGTAGTAAACTTCTACCTTAAGAATAATAACCTTGCTATTACCCAGCGCCGGTTAGACTATATTCGCACTGAACTACTGACCAAAGCAACTACCGTTACCCCCAAAGTACTGCAGTATGAAATTACCCTTGCAGAGCGCAAACATGATGATGCATTAGTAACAGAAAAGAAAATGGAACTTGCGCGCTTTATGAATATAGACAACATTGATAGCCTACCGCCACTTAAAAAGCCTACCTACTTCTTTGCTTGGAAATTTTAACCACCTATGACACACGCTGCACTTAAAGAACTGGGTATTCACGGGGAAGAGTTGGTAGCACGCAAACTACAAGCCGATGGCTATAAAATTGTAGAACGCAACTACCGCAAGACCTATGGTGAAATTGACCTGATTGCCAAAAAAGATGATCTGATTGTTTTTGTAGAAGTAAAAATGCGCCGCAAGCAACTATTTGATCTTACTATGCTTGTTAATGCAAGCAAACAACGCAAAATTATTATGGTTGCCAAAGAGTTTATTGCACGTGCTAAATTTGCCAATAAGATTTATCAATTTGATGTAGCAATAGTAGAAGCTTCCCCTACCGGACCTACCATTTGTTATATTCCGAATGCATTTACTGACATGAGGGAATAGAGCCCAAAAAAACCGTTCATATCCTTCGACAAGCTCAGGACGAACGGGAACGGTTAACAGATGCTTGCATGTTCCAATAAGCTCATGAATAAAATAAAACAAAGATTATTAAGAAATAATTCATTTATGACGCGCACCATAACGGCAGTCATTCTTGCATGCCTTTTTCTCATGAGTACTCTGTATCTGCCTCCCGTTTTTTTTTCTGCAGTACTTATTGCCAGCCTTGCCTACATACTCTACATTGAATGGCCACCATTATTTGCAACTAATAAACTACAAGGTGCAGTTCTTGCCCTGTGGTATCCCGTACTGCCAACCATTCTATTGCTACTCCTAAACCAAAATCCCACCTACCACCGCTTAATAATTCCTCTGTTTGCACTAACTGCAGCAGGTGATACCGGAGCATATATTGTTGGATCTGTAATAGGATTTCATAAAATTGCACCCACAATTAGCCCTGGAAAAAGTTGGGAAGGTCTGTTTGGGGGCTACCTAGCGACTCTTGGTATGCTCTATGCACTAACATGGTTAAGAAATGCCACTTTACCAGTTACCACTGCACTGGTAATTACGCTGACGGTTTGCATACTTGCTTTCACTGGTGACCTCTTTGAATCTTGGCTAAAGCGGCGTGCAGGCGCCAAAGATTCAGGTTCTCTCTTACCCGGACATGGTGGCCTTTTGGACCGGCTCGATGCCCTCTTTTTTGTTACCTATGGCTGTTATCTCTTTAAAGATTTTTTAATCACACTCATATAATTAACCAAAAAAACAATTGCATACGGTAGTAATAATTTGATGTACTACCCATAGAACCCATTCGTACACAACATTCTATATATGGAGTATTCTATGTGTTTTTCTGCCCCAGCAAGCTTTACTGCGGCTACCGCATTGTCTCTTATTGGAATAGCAACGCTCCACAAAATTACCAACAAAAGGATGATCCCCTTTGCGGTAAGCCCATTATTCTTTGCTGCACAACAGGCCTTAGAAGGTACCGTATGGCTTACCATTAGCAATAGTGCAGCGCATGGCTTTCTCCACACATTAGGTGTATATGGATTTCATGTTTTTGCTGCGTTGTTTTGGCCCATCTGGATACCAGGGTCATTGTGGTATATAGAAAAGAATCCGACCCGCAAGAAAATTCTTAAGGGCTTAATAGTAGTTGGAACAGTAGTAAGCGCCGTCTCTTTAGTAAGCATGTGCACTCTGGGAATTGTGGCCACGGCACACCATCACCACATTACCTATGATTTTGCACGTGTACCCTTTAGTCCACTCACCATGCAGTATGTTTCTGTAATTGGCTGGAGCTTATATGTAATTGCGGTAATAGGTGCCTTTTTTACGTCCAGTATTACCTTAGCATGGCTCTTAGGATTATTAGTTGCCCTTGCATTTGTGGTAGCACAACTGTTCTACCAATACTCATTTGGTTCTGTGTGGTGTTTCTTTGCTGCAGTTATTAGTATGCTCACCTATTATATTGTTACTAAAGAACAACAAAAAATTAGTTAGTACGGGGTTTTTTAGCATCAGATTGCGTTGAACTACTGGACGTAGATATAACTTCTACTGGTTCTTGTTGCTTGGTTCTCTTGCGTTTTTTAGAGGTAATCTTAACCAGCTGTTGCAGTTCTGTAACTACTGCCTGCGTATTCCCTATACCAAATGAAGCAATAGTTTGTGTTAAATCACTAAAAAGTCTGCCCGTTGACTTATCTAACTTAAGCTCATTGCCATCAGAATATGCATTATTTAATTTATTTAATACATATCCCTGAAACGGCGGCAACGTGTTGAATTTTGCCGACAGTTTTTCTGGTGCAGACAGATCAATAATATGAACCTGTTTTTCTTGATGATCATGGTTAAAAAGAGTTACTACCAACGTATTGGCAGAATCACTTAATGTCACGCTATCAATTTCATCTGGTTTTACATCCAGCACATCTAGCAATGCATACTCCACCGTAAAGAACGCAATACTGTCCTTGTCAGCAGCAATAATAAAGCGATCATCGTTACTTATAACCACTGAATTAATGGCTGAACACAATTTAATGGTTGGCGCATACACCACTTCTCCGTTTAAATTAAGAACCTTTAATTTCCCTTGGGAAGTTCCTACCACAATGAATCCGGCTTTCTGATGCACATCAAACGCCGTTACTTCAGAAAGATAGCGTCCTTGGACCACATTATTATTAACTATTACTATAGATCTATTATGTAAATAAATACGATAATCTTTATAACTTTTCTCCACTGCATCGGAAATAATAGTCGATTGGATTATCCATGGTACTTGGGGATCCTTTATGGCATTGGGGATCTTATCCCACATAAAGCTCAACGCACCCTTAGTAAGCAAATTAAACTCTGCTGCTCGTTCAATAACTACCAGAGGATGGAACAACTGCTTTTGCATAATTACTTCTCTGCCTTCTGCCGTCAACACCCGCATTAATTCACCTTCCATTTTATTATAGCTATATAACGCAAGACAGGTAGAATCGGGACTCCATTGCACCCAAGCTACAAATGGTTGTGCATAGCGGCACATTAATTCTCCGGTTGTTTTCCAGATATGGACAACAGCATTACGTTTATTATCAGTTTTTTCTATGGCAGCAATCTGTAACCCATTAGGAGAAAATTGAAAATCGGTTAGCGGACTATCTACCAACAAAATACCGCTTTCTTTCTGTGTCCTCATATCCCAAATAAAATATTGATGCTGTTGCTCCCCTTCATTCTGGTCCACACCAGTTATAATAAACCTACCATCATCACTTTTAGCTAAATAATAGGCATCACAAGAGTGCTCTAGATTTTTGCGAACAAGCTGTGCTTTAAGGGCATTACTGGTAACCTGAACTGCAAGTTCTTGATCCGGTAATTTATATAAATGGGTCCATGAAGGAATAAGTAAAAAATCAGCCTTCTCTTGCAAGTCAGCTAACATACCCTTCTTTGATACCTTATCCAGTAAAGCAACTATATTATCTACCTTCTCTGCCTTAATTGCGGTAAGCAATTCTATAAGATGAACTAAAGTAGTTGAATGAATAGTAGCAAGTTTCATAGTTCTGCTGGTAGTTTCTCGTAATGACTTTTTACTTTCGGGATCAAAGGCTCCTCTAAGAACCGGAGAAAGCATAACTACCTTTTCATCTACATCAAATGCTTTATCATCTTCACTAATTAATTTAACTTTCTTTTCTGGAACGGTATCATTCTGTGTTTTAAGCAACAGCGGACTATTCACATCCATAGCTAACAAAAAGGAGCTCTGAAGCCCCATTACCATACTACAAAACAAAAAAATATTTTTTACCATTGCGCATCCTTGTAGGTTAAAAATTTGAGTAAGCTCTTATGTTGTTATTTTTTCACTGGTGTAAAACGCAATACCGTATTACCGTTCACGGTGACCATTTCCATAAACATTTCTAATGGCCTAACCCAGACATCTTGGCTTCCATATAAGGCACGATACACTACATATTCTTCTAATGTTTCACTATGCCGTGCTACGGCTATAACTTCATAGCGTTTACCGCTGTAATGCTCGTAAATTCCGGGTGTACATTGCAACGCTTTGTGCGAAAAGGGTGCCAATTCCATTTGCATACAAATTCCTCTAATTATTTTTTAAAATATCTAACCAAATCTGCATGGGCTACGGTTTCCTGGTCACCCGTCATCATATTTTTTACCGTTACCGTTTTGGTTTCTTGTTCTTTAGAACCAATTAATAATGCATACGCAACGCCCAATTTATTTGCCCTGCGCATCATTGCTTTAATAGAATCCCCCTCTAACATAACTTCTACACAACATCCTGCAGCCTGCAAACTGTCTGCCACAATAAGAGCCAATGGTTGTTGTACCGGTTCTAACGGCATTACCGCAAGTAAGGTTGGCGGTTGGGGCAATGGAATCTGGTCTTTCATTAATTCTAATAATAAAAGTACCCGCTCAATCCCAATTGCAGCACCAACTGACGGTTGGTCTTCTTTAGCTCCCAAGAGTGAAGCCAGTTGGTCATAGCGACCACCACCACAAAATGCAGTTTGGGCCCCTAAATTAGCACTTACAAATTCAAAGACCGTTTTATTATAGTAATCTAAACCGCGCACCAATGTAGGGGCATAATTATGTGAAATAGAGAGCATCTGCAACATATCCTGTACTTGCTGCCATTCTGCACCACAAGATTCACATAAGTGGTCTGCAATAAACGGGGCATTTTTATACAGTTCTTTACAGGTCTCTACTTTGCAATCAAACACCCGCATAATATTGGTGTCTTTGCGTATCTTACAGGTTTCACACAATAAATTACTATTTTTTTCCAAAAACTTTTTCAATAGAGCGCGATACTTTTCCCTATCTGCACTACAGCCTAAAAAATTAATCTGTAATGCATAATTATTAAAATTAAGTTGCTCGTGGAAAAAGCGATCTAACAGAACAATTAAAGACACGTCTTGCGCAACTGCAGCAGAACCAATGACCTCTATAGTGACCTGATTAAATTGACGATATCTTCCTTTTTGCGGCCGTTCATAACGGAACATGGGACCATATGAATAGACCTTCCAAGGGGTTGTCTGAATACCATTTTCTATAAAAGCTCTCACCGTAGATGCTGTAGCTTCTGGACGCAATACAATGCGGTCTTCATGATCGGTACCATGCGGCTCTATCACAAACATCTCTTTACTCACCACATCAGTATGAGTTCCCAATGAGCGTTTAAAAAGCTCCATGGGTTCTAATATAGGAGTAGCAATTTCCGTAAAATGATATTTTTGCAAATGCAGCTTTACGTTACTAATTAAATAATTAAATAAGCTTAAATCCAGAACATCTTGTGTACCTTTAACACGTGGAATCATACTGTACGCCTTTGAATAATTAAAGATTTCCCGTTTAAATAAATGCCGTATCTTTTGTCTGTTCTCACTGTATCACAGAATTGCACGCGCATAAAATATCTATGCTTTGGACTATCACATTAGTTATCGTTGACATAACTAGCATGCGCTTGCTATAGGTGAGAGAGTAGTATAGTTGATTATATATTTAATGTGACAAGGAGGACTTAGTAATGAAGAAACAACTCCTAGGCTTAGTTGCCCTGGGCTTGCCCTTACACGCAAGCGTCTGCCGCGTAGACAGCTGCGATACAGAGGTAACCAGCAAAACCTACTTGGCTTCCCGACAACCCTTTCTTTCTGACACACCAGAACTGGTAGCAGGATTTCGCTATGACCGCATACATGCCAAAGAAGATGGATCGCGCGGCGCAAGCCAAATAGTTCTCTTTGGAAACAAATCATTAAATACCGATGACCTAACCAGATACTTTATGCCCTTTGGAAAATTAGAAGTTCCCGTATCTAGCGCCATTGCAGACTTTAGTGGCAACAACAATGACCTCTATTTACTTGCAGAAAACTTTAATATTTTTACCCAAAACCCTAACAACTTTTTAAGCGTTATCTCCATGGCTCCGCAGCAAAGCATGGTAGGCATAGGCTTTTACTATCGCCAAAGCTTTTACCGAGACACAGAAAAAAACCGCGGATTTTGGGGTAGCGTTTCTTTTGCCGGCGTACGCGTTAAAAATTTCCTAAATTTCTGTGAACAAGTAGTTAATAATGGCGGCGGTGTTGATACCACGCAAAATCCAAATGCAGTAGCTAATATGCTGCAAGCAGTAAACCAACCTGCGTGGCATTTTGGTAAAATATCCCCGGTACCCCTTACCAAAACGGGCGTTGCCGACATGGAAGTAAAAATTGGATACGAATGGTTAGATTTTGAACCCGTACACCTTGAATCTTATGCCGGTGTGTTAGTTCCAACCGGCAATACTCCAAATGGTAAATATCTATGGGAACCCATTGTTGGCCAAGGTCACCATGCCG
The DNA here is from genome assembly GCA_963698045.1 of uncultured bacterium. GTDB lineage: Bacteria > Babelota > Babeliae > Babelales > Vermiphilaceae > MFD01716-c1. Next base: position 765,393 of record OY969115.1, read on the forward strand.
GTCTTATTTGGGGTAGCGCAGTAGGCGTACAAATTTGGTGCAATGAATACCATAACCGCACCTTACGCGCAGAATATGCATTCCATAGTCAATACCTGTTCCAAAATATTGAATGCAGATCCTTTGACTTAAAAGGCAAACCATGGAGCAGATACCTACCAGTGTACCGCAATCAACAAGATGCGGCCTATGCCAACTATCTGCTACAACAAGGTAATACTAACTTAGCAACCACCTACTCTACACCCGGGATTAATGTATTTACGCAACCCGTTCAAGTTACTCCCCGGTTCCTGTTTAATATGTTAACTGCAATAGTGTATAGCGACTGCGGATTCCAAGCAGAAATTGGATACAACTTCTGGGCGCGCCAATCTGAATGTGTTAAATTAGCCTGCCCATGGCAACAAGTGGTGGCCATAAAAGATAATTTTGGAGATGGGCAAACAAATCCGGTACGTGACATTACTAATAATCCATTATTAAATATGCTCGCCTTGGCACAGCCCTTTGATGAATATGAAGCAAATACCATTTTAGAAGAACAACTGGATCTGGTATCTGCTGCGCAACCTGCTGGTATTTCAAACACCCTATACGGATCATTAACCTACCGCTGGGATGATCGCTGCTTCCCACTATTAATTAACGCGGGCGCTTCGTATGAAATGTCCAACAGTAACAACTCCATTGTATCCCGTTGGACTGCATGGGGTAAATTTGGCGTTTCATTCTAATTGTTTAAAGGGAAAATCGTGAAGAATCAAGGAATACTATTTCTTGTTATAACCCTATTAAGTCTACAACCAACAACTACTTTATCTATAGCTGGTCACACGCGTGCCATTATTATTCATAGGCTTAACAAAATGCTAAAAGCAGCTTCTCCAATGTCTGCAGCACAATACGCCCAAGCAATAGCACTAATTAATAAATTGCCCTCTGTGGACCGTGAAGCCAAAAAAGCTTACACCGGCGAAGCAAATGATAACTACCACCAAGCAACTGCTCACCAGCAATTTACGGCCCAAGCACAAGAACTTGCTCAAAAAATTAACGATATCCAAAAACTGGAATCTAACAACAGTAACCTGAACGAACAAAACAGTACCTGGGCCCAAGTTCTTGATAACCGACTTAAGAAGGTAAAAGATAAATACCATGCATGGGCTAAACACCCCAACACTTCTTTTGGTGCGCTACTAGATCTTGCAGAATTTCTACAAGAGGCTGCCACAGGAATACCAGATGTAGTAACACGCAGTACCTATACTGCAAAAATAGAACAACTTGAACGCCAAATGGTTAAACATCAGCTGGAGGTTTTTCAACAAGAATTACAAAAAGCAGTTGCCCTTTTTACTACCATTAATAACTACGCAACTACCATTATTCCTGCCCTTGCACAATCTATAAATAGCACAACTGATCCGCAATCTATTCTGAACAATGTAGAAACTATAACCAATGAATTTTTTGCCCTCAATATTACCAACACATTAACTACCTTAGTAAAAAAACTGGGCAATTTGAGTATTACCCATGAACTAACCCTTCAGGCACTCAAAGAAGAGCCCAAATGGAATACTGACCTTGCTAAGGTAATTAAAGCCCTTAAATTGGATAACATTAAAAATTTATTGCTTGCCATAAAAGGGGTACGGGAAGAGATAAAGAAAGATAAGTTTAAAAACCTGCCCAACTATCCAGAAATTCATTCCTCTATGTTAGTAAAAGAGCAGGCATTATATGAACTATTAGAAACAGCAGATTTTAAAAAAATAATAGCAGAACTTAAACTATTCAAAAAAAAGAAAACTAACTAATTTTTAAAAAAGGGAAGCGTATGAAAACCTATATAAGACCTATTTCTTATCTTATTCTGGCAACAATGCTCACGCAGCCAATAATTACGGTAGCCATGTCTGCAGACCAGCGTAAAAAAATTGTCCGCTCTGTGGACACTAATCTTGCAATACCCAATGCACAATTTACCCAACAACTGTATACCGATACGCTCGCTTTAATTAGACAAATTCCCAATGTTGATAAGGCAATTAGAGACAAATACTTAGCACAATTAGAACTTAAATGGTTACAAGCACAACAAATACAACGTGGTCCGCAACCTGCTCCGGCACCACAGCCTGCTCCCCAACCAGGACCTATTGTACCACCAGCAGGCGGCGAACAACCAGCACCCGCACCACGTATTGATGAAATTGATAGATGGCTTGCAAGGTTTCTTGCTGGTTTGGCTATTGCAATTCCAGCAGCTGGTATTGCAGGTGGAGCTATAGCAGGCCTAAATAACGTAGCTGGACAAGCACAACAAGGCAATGCTGCATTACAAGAGCAAATAAATCAGTTACAACGCCAATTACAACAAAACCAAGCAAATGAAAATGCATTGCGCACACAAAAAGACGCAACACAAGCCGCGCTAGAAAAAGCACTAACGGAACAACAACGCCTTAATGCCCTAATTGAACAACTAAGACAAGCAGCAGCAACCGCACAACAACAAATAGCAGATAAAGATCAACAAATCCAACTGCTGCAACAACAGCTTGCAGCAGCGCTCCAACAAGCGGCACAACTACCTGAAATGCAAAAACAGATCGCTGATCTTACTACGGAACGTAATGCAATGGTGCAAGCAAGAGATCGTTTGCAAGAGACTATCAACCAATTGCAGCTCCAGTTACAACAACGTGACCTTGCAATACAACAACTACAAAACCAGTTGATGCAAGCGCAATTAATGCTTGGAGCTCTCAGATTACAAAAAGCAGGTGCAGAACAAGCGCTTGCAGATGCTAACAAAGAAATTCAAGAACAAACGCGTGCATTACAACAGTTACAGTCTGCGTTAAGTCGCGCAGGGTCAGATAAAGCAGCATTAGAAGCCGTTGCCAATAAGCTTGCTCAATTATTACAAGGCGCAAATTTAGGACTTGGCATTGCAATTGCCGCAGGTAATGCAGTACTTAATGATCTTGCTAACAGTCAGCAGGCTTTAAGTGGCGCAACCAGACAATTATATGAAAACCTAATTGCAAGTAACTATCGCAGCGCACTAGCGCAAGAAGAAATAATGAGATTACAACAAGAGCTACAAGATGCAATTAAAAAGGGATTAGCTACTAAAGATTTACTCGGCAGAATAATTGCTGAACTCCTTAAACAACTCAGAGAAGTTGAAGCGACTGCAACCAACAGAATTAAATCTCTAACCGATGAATTAGTGCGCCTTAATGAACAATTAGAACGTGAAAAAGAATTAAACAGAACTAAACCTACGCAAGCAATTAAAGAATGGACCAAACGATTAGAACAACAACAAACCCAAATTAAACAACTACAGCAAGATATTGCGCAAGCGGGCAATGACAAGAGATTGCTCATTAACGCTGCATCTAAATTAGCCCAACAACTCAACGCTTCTAATCAATTACTCAGCATTGCTCTTGCTACCGGCAAAGTCTTGCAAAAACAGATAAACCAACAAAACAAACAACTCTACAACATCTTAGTCACTAACAATTTAGACCTTGCTAAAGCACAACAAAGAATTGTTGATCTAGAAAAACAACTAAGTCTGGCGGAAGCGCAAGGATTTGCAAATAGTGGCCAATTGCGCAAGTTAATGGATGATTATGTACGGCAAAGTGCAGAATATGCAGAATTGTTACGGGATGCTGAATTAAAGCAACAACAAGCAGAAGAAGCTTTAAAATTAGAAAGAGCTGAACGAGAAAAAGAACACTTCCAACTGCAACAACAACTTGCAAGCCAAAAATTGAATGCAGAAGAACTAGAAAAAGCTATAAAGCAGTTAACGTCCCAATTGCAAAGCCTACAACAAGATTCTGCCCAAGAAAAACAAAGCAATAGTGAACTTACAGAACAGTTAAAGCAAGCCCAACAAAAAGGCCAAATTTCTGATGCTGATGCACAAAAAATGCGCGAGCAACTAGAACAAGCTGCAAAAGAAATTAAAGCTCAGAAAGCAAACATAGACCAACTTACAAAGCAATTACAGCAAACAAAAAAAGAGGACCAAAAAGAACTTGCTCGACTAGCGGCACAAATACAACAAGCGGAAAGTGATATTCTTAAGCAACAATTTGCATTAGCTGCAGCTGAAATGGCGTTCAATATTGCAAAAATGGCTGAAATTGTAAAAGGTGCAGAGGTTGAAAAAACAATTGCTGACTTAAACGAACAATTGAAAACGCAAAAACTTACTATAGAAGAACTAACGCGCGTAAAAGAACAATTAAATAAGGAATTACAAACATTACAAGCTGAAGAAACAAAAAATAAAACCGCGATTGCAGATTTAGAAAGAGAAATTAGCCGCGCACGTAAACAAAATAAACTAAGTGAAAAAATAGCTAGTAATTACCAAGCTAGTTTGAATGAAGCTAAGCAAAACATTGCTCAACTAGAAAAAGAGCTAGAACAGGTAAGAAAAATCCCGGCTAATACTCAAGAAGAATTGCAAAAGAGAGCAGCGCGCATTCAAGTGCTTGAACAAAAACAACAATTCTTAGATGGCCGTATCAATCGTTTACAAAAAGGCTTAGAGCAAGAAAAAGAACAATACATTGCTAAATCAAGAGAAGCAAGAGAAAAACTAAGAAAACTAAAAACTCTTCTTAGGGAATCAGAAGAGAAAAACAATCAATTAACCTCTGAACTGAGAAAAGCATCAAAAGTAGATTCAGGCGTATCTAAGCAAGAAATAGATTCTTTAAAACAAAAGCAGCGACAAGCCGAACAAAAAATAAAAGAGTTAAAAGATGAGCTGATCGCAGCCGACAGACAAATGGATGTTTATGAAGAAGAATTAAGAAAACAAAGATCATCTACTCAAGCTTTAATCGCAGAACTTGGCCAAACCAAAAAAGAACTTAATGCTCAACTGACCAAAAAACAATTCGAAGATCGCACTGCAGAATTACAAGACGAACTTAACGCAACTAGGGGTGAATTAATCAAAACAAAAGGCATATATGCTAACCAAAAAACTGCATTGATAGAAAAAAAAGGTCAATTAGGCGTAACTAATCAACAGCTTGCTGAATTGAGTAGTAAATACTCCGCGCTAGAAACTTCATTGAAAAATGCCCAAGCAAGTTTAGATGATGCTCTAAAAGCAAGCGAACAAAAAACTACTGATTTGAATACATTAAATAAAAAACTTGATGAAGTACAAAGAAAATCTGAAGAGTATCTGAAATCATTAGGTGAATACCAGGCACAAATTAAAGAATTAACACAAGCAAAACTACAATTAGAAGAAGAATTAAAAAAAGCAAAACTTGCCCAAGATAATGCTATAAAGATTGCTGAACAGACAATGGCATTATTAAGAAATGCTCCAAGCGAAAAAAAAGTTATGCAATTGGAAGAGCAAATAAAAATACTTGAAGAAACCTGTGAAACACTTGAATCTCAAAATGAAGAGTTACATGAATTAGTATCAAGCACTGCAGAGAGTATGAGTGATCTGGTTGCAAAAGCTCGTGAGGAAGCATACGAAAAAGCTGCAAAAGAAGTCGAAAAAGCTCGTGCAGAAACTATCGAAAAAGAAAAAGAAATTCAAGACATTGCAGTATTAATTGATAGGCTAAAAGCAGCGTTAAATCGTAAACTACAGGCCAGCTTGCAAAAAGCAGAAGAAGAACATAACGATACAATAAGCGAATTAAACCAAGAAATAGCAGAGCATGAAAAAACAAAAAATGTATTAGAGATAGCTAATGATAATACCAAAGTAGCACTCACGAACCTTGAATGGTGGAAAAAACAAAATCAGCACTACGCTGAACTCCTTGCAAAGGCCAATACCACTATCCAAAACCTAAAAGAAGCTCTCGAAGCGGCGCAAGAGCAAAATATGCCAAGCCTCAGAAGTTCAACAAACTCATTACGCAAAACAACTACAGATCTAGAAAATTCCAGTAATCAGACAGAAGAGGAAGTCAGACAAATAATAGCTGATAGAATGTCAAAATCAGTTCCTTCAGGCTTTAAGCCTTCGAAAAAAGACAAATAAGAAGAGAAAAATTAACCAAATTAAACCTCTAAGGAGATTAAATATGAAAACATTCCGCTACTTACTTATCCTAATAACTATAGCCGTAATTATTCCTAATACACTACAGGCATGTGCCATAACCATTTACAATGATTCGCAAGACCCGGTTATAATTACCACTAATGATGACGCTAACTGCATCTTTGTGCTGTTATCTGGAGATGAAAAAGAGTTTGGCGATCACCATGTAAAAGCTAAATTTACCGTACTCATTAAAGATAGCGCAGGTAACTATATCCAAAGTGTGGCAGTGCGGCAATATGCATGCTCTGCAGGCAAAGAAATAAGATTAGGCGCACAAGATCTAACCGCTAGACGTATAAACCCTGACCTATTTATTTTTGGCAATCCGGGTACCGTAGATTTGCGTAAGAAAGAGGTTTGCCACTAAGAGATTTGCTCAAATATAGACTATGCCTATAAAAGAAGGGCTCTATTTAATAATAGGGCCCTTTTTTTGTGTCTAAATACCAAGGTAGATACTAGCTAGCATCTAAAAATGTTAATACCAACCCCTTCAGAAAAGGCCTTAAAAACCTATATAAGAACCATTGATTTTCCAAATAGAAATTTGTTACTGTAAGGTTAGAGAGATTACGTAGTTACCCATGCTTTAATACCCTTAAAGTAGGGGTTATTAAGATCTTATGTTAGGAGCAAAACCATAAAAAAAGGGAGTTTAATATGAATAAACTAATACTAGGGATGGTAAGTGCAGTAGTTACTGGTATTTCTACCATTACCGTTACGTGCCCCATTACCCTAACTAATAATACGGATACCGCCGTAAAATTAGAGACTAATGATAGAGAGCCAAAAGGTGCATTACCCCCAAAGCCAACAGAACACCCCGTGGTAAGACCAGATAAAACGGGGGTTGTTATTTTGCAACCAGGTGATATTGGTGAGTTTGGTACCTTTGCCCATCACATTGAATTTACTCTGTCTAAACAAAACAAAGCGGGAACGTTTGTACCTGAGCTTACCTTTAAACAAAACGCCTGTGCAAAAAAACACGTAGAATTTAGCGTCACCGATCTTCTTACTAATAATGTTGATACAACCCGTTTTTACATTACTAAAATTAACCCAGAGTAAAAGAGATAAAAGACAACACGCTTACGCATACCTAATGCACAAAGCTAATTTTTTTAACCCATTATAGAGGAGATGCACCTATGAAGAACCGCATAACAATGGGGATGATTGGTATAACAATGGCGTTGGTATCTGCCGCTGCAACATATGCATGTCCCATAACTATAGAAAATGATACTAACGACCCAATAGATGTTCGCACCAATGATGAAACAAAAGAAATGTTAACTATTTCTCCCGGACATAGTGATACGTTTGGAAGTCATAACCAACATGCTGAATTTACCGTAATGCAATCAATTCAGGCAGTACAGCCACAAATAGTGGGCAGCGATCTTATGATACAAATGCAAAATCTTCCCATGGAAGAAAAAACCAAGACTTCAATCTCTATTAAACAACACTCTTGCTCAAAAGATCCGGTGCTTTTAAAGGCATCTAAGATACTTGCGGAAGATGTAGATAAACAATTATTTAAAATATCAACTGCTGAGAGCGATGGGACAAAATAGAATGGCTAGTTAATAGTCCATTTAACTCAGTATGCTTGAGCATAGATAGGCCGGAATCAACACCGGCCTGTCGCGTTTCTAGAATACCCAAAAATACATGCAATTTAATGTTGCTATGTTTAAATTGCAATGATATATTCAAAATGTCCTAGCAATTTAATACATAGACATTGCATTTTGCAACCCTTTTTTACAGGAAATTTAGACCCCAATGTATAAAAAAAGATATCTTGAAGACAAAATTAGTCGGATAGTAAACCATTTTAAAGTCATCTTGATAGTGGGAGCACGCCAGGTAGGTAAAAGTACCCTTCTTGGCACTATGTTTCCTACCTATAAACATTTAATTTTTGATCCCGTGCAAGACCCCTACGGCGCCAAAACAAGTCCAAATAATTTTTTTAAAAACTTTCCGGGTCCCCTCATATTAGATGAAATTCAATTTGTCCCAGAACTACTATCTGTTCTAAAAAGAGAAGTTGACCAGTCTGATGCAAAGGGACAGTATCTTATGACTGGTTCACAAAACTTTAGCATTATGAAAAACGTCTCTGAAAGCTTGGCTGGTAGAATTGCTATACTAAACTTAAGTGGCATTACCCCATTTGAAATTGCAGGCAGCTCTTTGCAAGAAAATTGGTTTGTTCGTTATCTTGAAAATCCAAACTCGGTAGCCTTTCATTGCAAGCAAACATTGCCACAGAAAGAATCTTTATTTAATACCTTATGGCGCGGAAGCTTTCCCGGAATTATGGATGCTCCGCCAGAAGTAATCCAAACATTCTTTTCTGGGTATGTACAAACCTATGTGGAACGTGATATTAGAACAATAGAAAACTTAAAAGATTTTACTCTTTTTAATCGGTTTCTGGGTTTAGCTGCCGCATTAACTTCACAAGAAATGAACTATTCTCAATTAGGAAGAGAAATTGGCATAGTACCCGCCACTGCAAATAGATGGCTAGATGCTCTTACATATACCTATCTTTGGATAGAAATTTTACCATACAGTGGCAATACCATAAAAAGATTAAGTAAAAAACCAAAAGGATACATTGCTGATACTGGCCTTGCATGCTACTTGCAACGCATTACTTCTCCAGATGCTTTAGCTGGGCATCCTCTGCTTGGTCCTTTATTTGAAAGCTTTTGCATCTCAATGATTATTTCTCTGTGCAACAGTTTACCCATGGCTCCCAAACTGTACCATTGGCGAACCAGTGGCGGTGCGGAAGTTGATCTTATCCTAGAAAAAGATGGCATGCTGTATCCCATTGAAATTAAGATAGCTTCAACTATCTCACTCAACGACACTCGAGGCATTAAAGCATTCCGTGATACCTATCCCAATGCAAAGATCGCACCCGGAATAATCCTCTACACCGGATCAGAATGTTATCTTATAGATGATAATATAATTGCCATGCCATGGAATGCACTGTGTCCAAAATAAGATGTTAATTCTAATTAATATTTTTAAGCATAGCTAGGCCGGAATCAACACCGACCTTTCGCGTTTTGGGGCCGATCAAAATTTGCACAATTAATAATCATGATTATAATAATTATGATTATTAATTACAAAACAAAGGAATAATTATGCCCAAATACTGGATTATTGTAGCTTCCCGGGACCATGTGCAGAATGGCGTAGCCGCCGGCATTATGCAGGCATGCCATGGTAAGGCTGACCCGTTAAAACGGATTAAAAAAGGGGATTATGTTATCTACTACTCTCCCAAATATGAATTTGCAGGCAACAGGAAATGCCAACTACTCACCGCATTAGGAGAAGTGGCAGATGATGAAATCTACCAATTCCAAATGACCCCAGATTTCTGCCCATTCCGTCGTAGGGTCAATTTTTTAAAGATCAAAGAAGTATCTATTGTCCCCTTAATTGAGCAATTAACCGTAATTAAAAATAAAAAAAATTGGGGTGGTGCATTCCGCTATGGCATGTTGCAAATACCCCCAGAAGATTTTGCACTGATAGCAGAACAGATGTACAGTAATCAAGTACCTGATAATGCATAATTAAATACATTACACTAAAGACTACCGTGCTCAAAAAAAAGCAAATTAATAAAACAACAACAAATGATCTTGGATTTAGCGTAGAAAACGCAGAGCAAAGTATTGGTTTTATGTTCTGGCAAGTAACCAACTTATGGCAACGCAGCATAACTGCCGCTCTTGCACCATTAGGGATTACCCATGTGCAATACGTAGTACTTGCCAACCTTAGCTGGTTAACACACACCCAAGATTCAGAAATAACCCAAGTAATGATCGCAACCAATGCCCAAATAGATGTCATGATGACATCCAAAGTAATCCGCGCATTAATTACAAAAAAATTAATTACACGCAAAGAAAGCACCCAGGACAGCAGAGCAAATAGCATAACCCTTACCGCTGCCGGTCTAAAAATAATAACCCAGGCAATACCCTTGGTAGAAGGCACAGACAATGCATTCTTTGCCAAACTGGGACCCAACAGAGATCTGTTTTTAGAAAACCTTCAATTACTAGCCCGGGTACACAAGACCAGATTGGCCAAAAAGCCCTAAAATACCCTCTAAACTACCCCTACCCTTACTTGACAATAATTTCTATTGGTATAAAATATTAATATAATATAGTCTAAATTAGTACTTTTTTGCACAAAATGGAGGTCTTAATGGTTATTAATTCACAGAAGCTTACTATTCTGCTGCTATCCCTTGGCTGTAGCTTACCCCTGCTCGGTATGGAAAGTTCATCAGAAGAATATAACACCACTGTTATCCCAGCCAGCAATATCCGCAATTCTTTACAGCCTGTACAGCCCACAAACAACGAATCCCAAAAAAAACCTACGCCCCCAAAAGAACCGGAAATTACCGGTATAAAAGGCAAACAAGAGATAGCTAAAGATGGCGTTACCAGTAGCAGGTCATTGCCTTTTGCAATACTACAATTACCTAAAGATATGCAGCGAGAAATTACTGCTCTTATGACCAAAGACCTATCACTTATTGATCATCTTGTTGCCACAACAATAGAGCTAGATAATGAATATACATCACCAATGGCTACGCTAGCCGCGCCAGGAACTAGTAGCATATTTAACCACATAATTGTGAATAATTTACTTATTCATGGATGCGGCAATCATCTGTTTACCGTCTGGGATCTTAATACTATTAGATTGGACAACGCCCAACTACCTGCAACACAACCTTTTATATCTAATAATTGCCAAGCATTTGTGCGTGGTTTTGCTACATATAAAAACTTTCTCCTATATGGCAAGAGGAACAGTATTGCGGTAATAGATCAAAATCTAATTAGTGGCAGCACACTACCCACCGAGCAAATAATTACATTCCCAGGTCAAAAGTCAATTGAGTCACTTATAGTTAAGGACGATCTCTTAATTGCTTTATTTGAAAATTTTACCATTAAGACGTGGAATATAAATACTAAAGACAATCATATTACCCTGAATGACCAAGCAACTATTATTGCCTACACAGGTCATGAAAGCTTTTGCAAAAGTATAAAAGTTATTGATAACAAAATAATTTTGGCTATTGCCTCATTACCCCTAAAAATTTGGGATTTACATGTTCAGGGCACAGTTACAGATCCCTTAGTTGAATTTAATATATCAACAAATGGACTTTTGAATGGGAATAGTTTTGATTTAGCAAATAATCTTTTAGTATCAACGAACAATAATACAATTAATATTTGGAAAACTAATTTAGAAAATAAGTCTATTGAGCACATTGCGACCCTCAACGGACATGCCGACTTTATAACAAGTGTAATAATTAAAGAAAACTTAATAATTACCGGATCACACGATAAGACAATAAAAATATGGGATCTTAACTCTCGCGGTATAATAAATGCACCCATTGCAACGCTCAAGGGGCACCAAGAGCAAATACACTCTTTGATTGTGCATAATAATGTGCTCAGCTCAAGCTCTGTTGACAGATCCATACGATTATGGGATATAAGCTCACTTATTACACAACGCAAAAAATTATCAGACTTTTTAACAAATAACCTTACCTTTCTACAAGCCAGACTCTTATTAAAAATTAATATGGTATATGAACAAAGCAGTCCAGAACTAACAAAAGTCCCCTTATCTAAATTAGAACTCAAGATTATGCAGAGCTTACTAGAAATCATAAACAAACAATTTGGTTTTTTTATTGCTTCAAGAATTAAAGAAAGATTGGGCCAGTACATTACAAAACCTGAAGAACTAAATAGCTTGATTAAACATAAGAACTGGCAAAGAGATGCTAGTTGTACGCTTGTATAACTATATAGAAAGAATTTAATTATCAGGAAATTGATCTTATTAAGCAGAGGCTTTCATGAATATTCAAAAAATTTATAGACTATCATTAATTGCATTAGTTACTTTTATCAACAGTTATAGTATGGAATCAGCTGATCCAAATCCTAATAATAATGCTGATCCACGTAACACTATTCAGCAATTAAAAAAGCAAAATAAAGACACACAACAAGATGATAACCAAATAGTCACGTTAATAACAGAGGATGGTGGTTCTTGCACATTGCCAAAACAGATTGCAAAAAAGATTCCATTTCTTAATGACATGCTGGAAAGTCTCCCTTCAACTGAAGCTTCTATTCCCTTGCCTGCTTTACCTTTTTTAAATAAAAAAACTCTAGAAATAATCAGCTCAGAATTACAACACCCAACTGCTAATACTGATTCAGAATTTAATATTGCTAGCGCTTTAGAAAAAGTATCAAATGAAAATGCTGCCGACCAAATAAAGGATTTAGAAAAGGCATTAGATTTTTTACACATCGATGTTTCAACGGAGAAAAACCAGCTAGTGCAACGATTGACTAATCAAATCATTAAAAACATTGAACCTACTAGAAAAAAACTAGATACCCATACAACGAGCAGATTAGCAAGTAATTTTACTTCTACTTCTGTTTGTAATTATACCGCTCGGGTAACGGGAATAGTTATGGATGGCGACCATATTATTGCCAGTTATGGGACAGGACCTCTTGCTATATGGGAAAAAAATACCCTAAATCGGATTGCATTATTTAGAGATGAATTAGCAAAGCAATATATGCATGATTCTGTGCTTATGCTAGCAACTGACAAAAATAATATAATTGCAGCTCAGTATAATACTATCGAAATATGGGACAGACAATATAACCTAGTAAAAAAACTTAAGTTCGACAGTGAAATCAGTTCCTTAGTGGCACAAAATGGCAAATTATTAGTAGGGTCCTATTCCTATTCAAAAGCAGGAATTAGAAATAATCACGTTAAAATTTTTGATTTAGAAACGCACAATTGTCTTAAAATAATCAGTGTACCCAATGAGATCAACTGTCTACAATTAACAGAAAATAAACTTATCTTGGGTTCTAATAAAACCATTGAAATAGTGGATTTTGATACTGGTGACCATTTAAAGACATTAGAAGGACATTCAGGATCTATTACCACGTTAATTGTAGAAGATAAAAGAATAATATCTGCATGTGATACCTTAGTAAAAATCTGGGATTTAAATACTTACCAATGCATTCAAACACTTACGGGTCATACTCAGCCAATCAATGGCGTATCAATATTAAAAAATAAAATTATTTCTTCCGATGCACATACCATTAAGGTATGGAAGAATGGTGTTTGTATTTTAAGCATAAAAATGCCACAAGACTATGACGTTTCTTATCTTACAAGTGATGACAATGCTATCATTATTGGTGATGCAAGTAATATAGGGTTAAATATTTTTGACCTTACGCCTTATAATGAATTTGAGGATTTTATTACTGCTGATTTTGAAAACATCTATGCATTTAACCTACTTAATCATTTACAGCAAAACAAGTTAAAAGCTACCTTTACTGAATGGCAAAAAGAGCTATTACAAAGGGTTATCAAAAACCTCCGTCAAAAATTGGGTGATGAATTTGCACAAGTGGTAGAAAGAGTATTTATTCTCGTTAAGAAAAATGAAGCCTCTCCTAAAAATCCTACACAAACAAAGCCCCAAGAAGAACTTACTGATAATCAATGCATCATTTGTTTTGAAGAAATCCCTGCACAAGAAAAACCACAAACAAAGTGTGGGCACAATCAGTTTCACCTGCAGTGCATTGAACAATGGAAAGATTCTCGCGCTATCTGCCCAATTTGCAGAACAAACTTAGTTGTAGTTAAAAAAGAAGAAAAATAACAAACCTTACTTAAAATGGAGTTTATTATGAATAAACATATTTATATTCTTACCATAGGCCTAGTTATCGCCCATTCAATGCCAGTTTTGGGTATGGAAAGTAAAGAAATAGCTAACCATCCAGGTCAACAGGTAGAGCAAACAGACCCGGCAACAGTGCAAAAAATACACCAACTGTTACTCCAAGACCTAGAAGAAAGCTCTACCGCAACAAAGAAGGCAGATGAATTAATTGCCGGATCAGACGCAAAACAAGAAAATAGTACTACTTCACTATCAGCATCAGCTACTAAGAATAATATGGCTTCAATGCCATATTCAGTTCTTAAACTTTTACCAAAAGAAATCCAATGTAAAATAGGCAAAGAATTACTCAAAGAGTCGGAAATAATTAAAGTCTTAGAATATGTTGATGAGCCATTGCTTCATATTGAAAGTAAAAAAATCACAGAAGCTGAGGCAATTCAGCTGCGTAAAAGTGAAAATTCAAAAGAACAAAGTAGATATAGTGATCAAAAGGATAACGTTAATTTTTTAATTTCCCCCAATAGGCGCATCTCTTATCAAAAAAAAGGTAACGTTATAACCCTTTCTCAAGAGAAAGAACACACCAAAGAATATTTTGATACTATTGCCACTTTTAATGTCCAAGCCATCAACGGCGTGGTGGTACACAACAATCTACTTATAGTTGCTCTCTCGCAAGAAATACAGATATTTGATTTGAATGCTACCGGAAATATATCTGAACCAATCAAGATTCTGAAAAATCCCATGATGAACCTAATCATGGGGCTTGCTACAACCAATAATCAATTAATTGCAACAAGTCTTGGCTTAATCTTAATTTGGAATATTGACAGCGTAATTACTGATTCGCAACCATTATATACGCTCAAAGTTGATTCACTGTCGTTCAATATAGCAGTCCATGACAATCTTCTTTTTTTATCCAATGTCATGAAACAAAAAATTATGATATGGGATCTGAATAACTTACCAGAAAGCTTGGAACCAATCACACTAATTGATACTCATCTCTATACAGTTTCTATTATTGCTCATAACAAGACTATTGATGTATTAAGTAAAGCATCCGATCGCGGTCGTCTCCCCTATGTTCTAGACAGATTTAAGATACATTATTCAACATCATCGCCACTCAAAAAAGTACTAAAAAACAAAATAACCTTCTTACATGCACTATTACTGTTAAAACTTAATCAAGCCATTGAACAAAAAACTACACTAAAATTATCAAACCTGTATGAAACTATTCTGGACGATTTTCTTAAGATTATTTCAGCTCACTGCGGTGTAGAAACAGTCAAAAAAATATATGCCATTATATCCCAGTATATTGAGCATCAACAAAGCACTGCGAACGCTCCTATAACAATCCCACATTTACCCGTACAGTTCTCCCTTGAGCCACTTATGATTCACGATCTACCCAAAGTTATGCCATGGCTAAAGGAACATAAGACAGCTCAAGAACTAGGATTTTTCTTTGATATCAATGCGGTACCCTCTGAAGATATTTCCTTAAAACACATAATTCTTAAAAAAATTCATGAGGAAAGAAACCTCTACCTAATTAAATGGCATAATTTGCCTTACGGTTGTTTGCTATACAATAAGCTGAACAACGTATCAATAATACACAGAGGTTTAATAGAAAAAGGTTTTTTTGCATTACAAATAAAAAATTTATTATCACGAGATAAAACTTTATGTTTTATGTACTTTATGACTCCCGATGGGGAAAAAAAGAATTACGATAAAGCCTTTATTCAACAGTTCATTAAGGATGCTACAATAAAATATCCCGAAATAACAACCATTGTAGTCATGGTTCTTGATAAAGCAAAAATAACAACGCTTAAGGAAATAGGTTTTAAAGAAATAGAAACAGAGGTTGCTCCTGAACAAACATTTTTACGATTTGATATTGAACGAGAAAAAAATGAAAATAATAAAATTAATAATTAGTTTTCTGATCGTAATAACCCCCCATTTGGTTGTAAGTATGGAAAATAAAACACAATCAGATACAACATTTACCTTCAAAAGTCTTGCACCACAAGATTTACCCACCCTGCTCTCTTGGTTTAAAGAGGCACATGTTGCACAATGGTGGCCAACTCCAGAAGCTGATGAATTCTTTGAATTCTTTTTACAACGGATAAGATCAAAAGACACCTTTGCGTTTATAGTCCACCTGAATGGTCAACCCTTTGGCTATATTCAATATTACCGTATTGACCGTACAGTAGAAAAAGCAGGCTCCTGGCTACCCCAAGATATACCAGAAGCAACAACCGTTGGTATTGACCAATTTATTGGCAACAAAGATATGATTGGCAAAGGATATGGTACCCAATTCATAAAAGAATTTATTACCTACCTACACTCTCACATCCCAGAACTTACCACGGTTATTGTTGACCCAGAACCAGACAATACCGCAGCAATTAAATGTTATGAAAAGGTGGGATTTATTAAAGTGGGAACCTTTGAAACTAACCATGGCCATGCATTGTTAATGCGTTACGATATAAAGTAATTAACACAATTAATCATTTAAATGGAGTTTATTATGAACAAACAATCACTAATTTTTACAATATCATTATTATCATTCTCCACAATCTCACTAATAGGTATGGAAAGTTCTCCAAAAGATAGCAATACTAAAATAGAAATCACCGATCAGGACATTGCGGCAATAAATGCAATCTCACTGGACATTGATCAAAATGATCAAAAAGCGACAAAAGAAAAAAAAGAACAAACTCAGGATATCAAAAAAGAAACGGGCATTTTTTCTTTACATGCGCAACCAAGAAAAGCTGCAACAATGCAAGCAGTCATTTACGAACTGTTATTACCGCACAATCCCTATAAATCTTCTTTTGTTAAAAAAATTACTGATTTATTAACATTCGAAAAAAAATCGATCAGTGTTGATGGATCCATACATGCCTTAATGTTCAGAAATAATAATAAAAGTATTGGGTATCATTGGCATGATCCTAAAAATTTAAAAACATATCCTTCGAACTTTATACCTAATTCAACGTTCACAATGATATTGGACAAAATATCTGAATTCAATCTTGAAAATAATTCATTAATGAGAGAGTCTGATACTGCGCCTGCAAGAGGGAGTGCTTTTGGGAAGAATTGCGATTTCTTTGCTCTCGATGACGGCCATGGAGGACCAAGTATCTACTCAGATTTGGAAGATGATTTTTCTTGTAGCATACGAAGTTATCGTACGATAGATAAAGATGATCCGACCACTTTTTCTTTAGTACACACAACTCTGAATAATAATCTTGATACGTTAGCATGCGCAATGGGTCTCAATCAAGGTTACGTAACGATATTAGACATAAAACCAAGTATCTTAAAAAAATTTAAAAAATTAAATGATTTTTTTAATACTCCTGTAGTGGATCCAATAGATATAGAAAAAGATCGCATCAAAGCAAGAGATTCAGTACGTTCCCTAGTTTTTCATCCTACCGATAATAGATTCTTAGCAATCGGCTATTATAACGATAAAAGTATTGATTTGTATGACCTTACCGAGCATTTAGTCAAAAAGAGTTTCGATAGTAACTCACAGACAAGCGCACTAGCATTTAGTCCCGATGGTAAAATATTGGCTGCCGGTTATGCAAAACCTGATACGTGCACTGAAATGCAAACAATTGATTTATGGGTTGTTGAAACTGAGACTCTTATCGCAACAATAAATGCTCATAATGACACCATTACAACGTTAGCATTCAGTCCTAATGGCAAATTATTGGCTTCTGGATCTAAAAGCAAAACTGATGGTATTTTTCTATGGGATATGCAACCTATCAATGAGTTAATGCAATTCATAAGATCGCTTTCTGGCGACTGCAAGAGTGCTAAAAAGTTCTTATTATTGAATGCCATATTTGAAAGCAATGCAAACAAAGATGCCAAAGGTAATCCAAAGGAACCGAAGCCTTTAAATTTGTACCAACCTGAAGCAGTAGCATTGCTTAAAGATTTGCCAATATGGCTAAAAAAACAATTGCAAAAGAAACAGATGGTACGAGTATTTAAAAAAGTTGATAAGAAAAAATAATTATCTGTAGGTTATTATGAATCGAATATTAGCAATCGTTTTACTTTTTTTTCTAAATTCATCTTTGCATTCCGGAGGAATCCACAGCAAGAATTACGTATTTAGCAATGAGGAGAGCAGTACCACTCAAGCTCAAAGTCAACTAACAGAAGTAATTACTGCACTAGAGCCTGAAGCTGAAGAAGAATCACAAGAAATTATAACAGATCCTGCAACGGTAAAAGTTGCTGAGCAGCAAGAAAAAGGATTTTATCCAGAACTTGATACTGACGCCTCCAAAGCCGAATTTGGTCGTAGAGTTTTAGAATACTATTTAAATACAAACTATCCCTTTTCCTCTCCTTTTTCCAAAAAAATTATTGAGATCATTAAATCTAATCTTTTATGTATATTATCTAAATCTGACAATATGTTTGGAATGTCGGCATCCATAGCATTTAGTCCCGTTGAAAAAATTCTTGCTTCTACATTAAGAAATAATTCTACATTCAAAAATAATATTAAATTGTGGGACACAGAAAGCAAAAGAGAAATAGCCACATTTTCAAGTTTTGATGATGCGGAAAACGTAGCATTTAGTTCCAATGGCAAAACAATTGCCTTTGGAGATGATAAAACTATTAAATTATGGGATATAGCAAGCAAGGAGGAGATTCCTACATTATTTAAACATTATAATGTACGTTCAATTGCATTCAGTCCAGATGGAAAAATAGTTGCTTCAGGATCATATAGTTCTATTAAATTATGGGACATAACAAGTAAGA
This sequence comes from uncultured bacterium, assembly GCA_963698045.1. Classification (GTDB taxonomy): domain Bacteria; phylum Babelota; class Babeliae; order Babelales; family Vermiphilaceae; genus MFD01716-c1. Next base: position 784,265 of record OY969115.1, read on the forward strand.
GGGAAATTACAACATTATTTGATGGCGCAAATTCACTAGCATTCAGTCCAGATGGGAAAACACTTGCTTCGGGTCAGAAATCAAATGTTTGGTGGTCACATGCTGGAAGCATTAGATTATGGAACATGGCAAATTACAAAGAAATTTGTACATTATATGGTCATAAAGATACAGTAAATTCAGTAGCATTTAGTCCAGATGGAAAAATTCTTGCTTCAGGATCATCCGATAACACAATTATACTATGGGATATGGCAAATAAGAGTGAAATCGCCAGGTTATTATATGGTCCCCTAAAGTTTATCGACTCAGTAGCATTTAGCCCAGATGGAAAAATGCTTGCTTCTGGATCACAAGATAACACTATCAAATTGTGGAATATGTCCAATAACACAGAGATTGCTACATTATCTGGACCTAGCCGTAAAGGTTTTTTGTGTTCAGTAGCATTCAGTCCCGATGGAAAAATGCTTGCTTCAGCATCAGGATGCAAGACAATTAAATTAAGGGATATGCAACCATTTTCTGAACTTCCTGAATTCTTAAAATCGCTGTGCACAACTACCAAAGGACTTAAAAAGTTCCTGTTATTGAATGCAATAGTTGCAAGCAATGCAAACAAAGATGGTAAGGGCAATCCAAAGGAACCAAAGCCTTTAGATTTGTACCAGCCAGAAGCAATAGCATTGCTTAAAGATTTACCATTATGGCTGCAAAAGCAATTGCAAAAAAAACAGATGGTACGAGTATTTACAAAAAAAAGAGCAGAAAACAAGCAATAACAATTTTTTTATTGAAATAGCAATGCGCTCCTTATGGCGGTATTATTGCTCCAATTTAATGTTTAACTGTGTAAACAATTTTTATTACTAAAGAGATTATTATGTATTTTGACTTCCATGAAGAAAGTACCATTTAAAAGCTACTCATTAATATCCCTCTTGCAAGCACCAACTACAAACATCATAGCAACTACAAATTTAAGAGTTGTAAGCCAACCCAAGCTAGATTCTGGTTGTTTTAACATTATTGTAAAAATGAGATAACCAAAATTAGAAAGCGTATGCAATATAATTGGGATCTCTATTCTGCGGGTTTGGTATGCAATTATCCCCAATAAAAAAGCAAATACAAAATGACTACCAAATGCCAAATCACACCAACTTGCAATGGGATCTACACAATACCAGGCATGCATTAATCCAAACGTACTACTTGCAATGATATTCAACATAAAAAACAGCAACGGAGTAAATGGGTATACTGCAAACATAGCATGCGTAGCCAATTCTTCTATGCAAGAAGAAAGTAAGGTAGCTTGAACAAATGACATGATAATTGGGTATTCCCAAAGCGGTAAAAAAGGAAAACTAAGCACAATAGCAGAAGCAACAGCCCATACCAAATAATGCCAAGAGGGAAGCGGTAGCCGATACCCAAATAAATACACTCTAAAATTCTGTGCAGCATAATCAAGCTGTTTGCCCCATAACAACCAGACAACCCCGTATGCAATTAACAACCGTATAAGCATTTTTACTTGATAGAGCAGGGGATGATAGGTGAATGGCATTGGCGGTCCCCAAAAGGTTAGTAGGCCCCATAAGACAGGCGCACTCAGCCCAAAGGCTATCTTTGCATAATCACTAAACAACAATTTAGATTGTTTAATTTCCATAGGTTCTCCTTACTTTTTAGTAACGCACCACAATCTTTGGTAAGTTTTCAACATAACAACACGCATAAATAGCCAAGTTCCCAATCTCTTTGGTATCTGGCTTTATGGTAAAATTCTGTAATATTGCTTCTTCTATAAAACCAGCCTTTTCTGCTACCCGTCTGCTTGCGATATTTAAGGCATGGCACCTTATTTCTAATCGTTTTAACCCAAGTTCTGTAAACGCAAATTCAGATAAAGCACATACCGCCTGGGTCATTATTCCCTTACCTGCATACTTACTATTTAACCAATATCCAATTTCTGCGCGGCGTATTTCCCAATCAATAAGTACCAAACCAACTGTACCCAAAAATTCTTTTTCCTGAGAATCAAAGATATAATAGAGCACCTGATTGCGTAACATGCATTCCACACAACTTTGCCGTACAAAAATCTCCGTATCTTCTATAGATGGTTTTTGGTCTGCCCAGGGTAACCATTCATGCAACTGCGCAAATGATTCTACAACTGCGGCGTTAACCAGAGCCCCATCACCAGCTTGTGGCATTCTTAACACCAGTTTCTCAGTTACAATGCGCGTTGGAATGTTCAAAAGTATAGGGTTCATATCACAGTATCCCTTCTGTAGAAAGCTCTTATTTGTTGTAAACTTATTATCAAATAACCTCGACTACCATTAAGCATAGCATTGCCCTAAGGATTACCAATCATGAAAAAAAGTTTTGGCAGCGATAACCATTCCGGCATACACCCAACCATTTTAGGGGCGTTGGTACAAGCAAATATTGGACACACCCCTTCTTATGGTAATGATCCCTATACACAAGAAGCCATTGCACTACTAAAACACCATTTTGGCGCAGAATGTGACCCTTATTTGGTAAATACCGGCACTGCCGCCAACGTATTGGGATTAGACACCCTATTACAATCTTACCAAGCAATCATAGCCACTGATGTTGCGCATATTAATACAGACGAGTGTGGTGCGCTGGAACAGTATACCGGGTGCAAACTCCTTACGGTACCATCAATCAATGGCAAACTTACCCGAGAACGCATTACCCATTTTATGGTTAATGTGGAAAACCAACACAGAGTACAACCAAAAGTAATCTCACTTACGCAAGCAACAGAATTTGGCACCGTCTATACTATTCCAGAAATTAAAGAAATAACTGCTTTTGCCCATCTCAATAACATGCTAGTGCACATGGATGGCGCACGGTTAAGTAATGCATCCGCCTACCTAAACTGCTCATTTGCAGATATGACCACCAATGCGGGTGTTGATTTAGTTACTTTTGGCGGCACCAAAAATGGCTTAATGATGGGAGAAGCGGTTATATTTGCAAACAAAGCACTTTCTAAAGACTTTAAATATATTCGCAAACAAGGCATGCAGTTGGTATCTAAAATGCGCTTTATTTCTGCCCAATTTGTTGCACTGCTCTCTAATAACCTATGGCTAACAAATGCACAACACGCTAACGCTATGGCAGCCCTGCTTGCAGAATTAATACAGGATATTCCAGAAATAAAGATCAACAGACCAGTGCAAACAAATAGTGTGTTTGCAAATGTTCCCAAAGAGATAATTGTACCTCTGCAAGAACAGTATTATTTTTATGTCTGGGATCACCCAACTAATGAAGTGCGGTGGATGTGTTCTTTTGATACTACAGAACAAGATATTTATGCCTTTGTAAGCTGCATAAAAGAGATAGTTGCAAAGAGAGCAGTTAAGTAAAGTAAATACCCTTGTTTTCTATGTCACATGATCTTTTAAATAAAAAAAACCGGCATCTAAAATTGATACCGGTTTTTTTTAAAAAACAAATTATTTAAAATGTGTGCTCAAATTGCAGTTTATGTTTTTTGTTGCTCAAACAAAACAAAAGTGTTGAACACTACTATCTTAAATTTTTTATCTTGCCTAGCTTTATTTACTTAACAAACTGATCAAAGAAAGCACCTGAATTTGTAATTTTAAGCAACTCTTCAATATTTAATAGCTCTTTAACAATAGTATTTTTCTGCTCCTCATTCTGTGCATTTTTATAATTCTCAATTAATTCTAGAAACCTCTTTTGTTGAGCACTATAGAAATCTTGATACTTATCCCTAGGAGCCCACAATAATTCGCTCCTAATATTGCGAACAATAGAATCAAAATTTTCAGCTTTTTCAGATGCATATAATTGATTTATACAAATCACTAATGCCACCATTACATAATATTTAAAAAAATTCATAAAGACTCCTTCGAATTGAAATATTTTTAATATATTTAATTATTATCAATCTAACATCATAATATCAAATTTATTTCTAATTGTCAACGATTCGAATCTTTAAACCTCATTTACAGCCTAAATATTGGGCACATGAGATTTGGCTAATCCTATTACTGTACTCTTCTTGCTTTTTTATGTTCTGTTAGACGTAATGTTTTTGGAAGAATTTACAATAGAAGGTTCCATTGCAATACTAAATAAAGGTATACAAAACAGACACCACTATGATAAAAAAATAATCATGCCGTAATACTGTACCCTAAAAAGTAGGAAACAATTATGATCTTAGCCAAAAAAACATTAATCCTTTTACTACTGCTCCCTACATTCCCCATTCACGCCCATACTTACCAATGGGCAGTTATTGGTGCAGGTCCTGCAGGAATAATAAGCACCACTATATTACTAGAACATATTAAAACGCCCAAAGACATACTGTGGCTAGATCCAGAATTTGGCGTGGGTAGATTAGGCAAATATTATGGCAATGTCCCCAGCAATTTAAAGGCCTACAGATACACCACTTTTCTTTCTAGCTGCGCTCTCTTTAACCAATTACAATGCTCTAGCTTTAACGCAATAAGACAATACGATCAACAAGACGAACCAGTTTTACAATTGCTCATTGACCCTCTCCAAGAAATCACCAACTATTTACAAACACAAGTTCAATGGCATAGAGCTACCGTACGTGCCTTAGATCAAGAGAACGGATTATGGAACATAAATACCCGCATTACAGACTTCTATGCCCACAACGTAATTCTTGCAACAGGATCCCATCCTAAAAAACTTAATATCCCAGGTCCACAAGAAATACCGTTAGATATGGCAATAGACGCCACAAAACTTAAAGGGCTTATTCTGCCCACCGATGTGGTTATGGTAGTTGGCAGTGCCCATTCCGCACTGCTTATTTTAAAATATTTAACAGACTTACCCGTGCAAAAAATTATTAATGTCTATACCAAACAACCTACATATGGCATGTACGGCGGGTTAGAAGGGGTTACTGCACGTTGGACCAAAGAAGTGCTAGAAACTAACAGTGCGCCTAATATTGAACGTATCCCGTATAATCACGCTACCATTAAAGAGATAGCCCTAAACTGCACCAAAATAATCTATGCGTTTGGCTTTGAACGCAGCACCCTTCCCATTAATGGCTCAAGAGATCTATGCTTTGATTACAAAACTGGCCTTATTAAACCCCATTTATACGGTATTGGCATTGCCTTCCCCGAAGAATACCTAACTAAAGAAGGTAACACCGTTAACCTAATTGGGGTTAATTCCTTTATGAAATATGCAAAAGAACATGTTCCAATATGGATTAATGGTCGATAAAATAACTGCAATCATCTTTAAAATAATGCATAAATCAAAATGATTATTTCTTTTCACCAACTTTTTTAAACACCCGTACCATATTTTTGTCCTGCAATGGCTTTTGCAGCCAAATTGGCAAATCTTCCAATAATGCTATTGCTTCTGGCTGGTATAAATCAAGAGGCGTTGATTTTTTTGGATTGCCTTGGGCATCTTTATCAGCATTGCTTTCAAATATAGCATTCAAGAGTAGAAATTTTTTAAGGCCTTTAGTATCTGCGTAAAGTGATTTTAAAAATGGAATTAATTCAAGAAACGCAGCTATATTCCATAATTTAATTGTTTTATCCTCTGACCCCGAAGCCAATATCTCGCCAATAGGACTAAATGCGATTGTTGAAACATTATCTTTATGACCCGATAGGGTGGCGATGAGCGTATTAGTCTTCATGTCCCATAATTTAATTGTTTTGTCCCATGATGCAGAAGCTAATATCTTGCCATCTGAACTAAATGATACAGATGACACATTATTCTTATGGCCTCGTAATGTCGCTATTTCTTTTTTTGTATTTACATCCCATAATTTGATGGTATTATCCCATGATCCGGAAGCTAATATGTTACCAACGGGGTTAAATACAATTGAATTCACCTGCTTATCATGTCCCAGAAATTTAGTAATCTCGACAATCTTATCAATTGATTCAAAATTCCAAATTTTAATATCTCCCAATGCTGAACCAGAAGCAAGAAGCGTACCATCAGGATTAAATGATACACAAGTTACAGCATGCTGATATGCAGGATATACTGTTTTCCGCTTTGTTAACATATCCCAAAAAAATAATTGACTGTCTCTATTTCCTCCAGCAATTGTTTTGCCATCTGGACTGAACTTTACTTGAAACACAATTTCGCCACCACTAAAGTCTCCTATGATGTTGTTAGTAGATACATTCCAGACACGTACATTAGAAAATATTGTTGCAGCAATAATATTTTTTTCTGTAGGACTAAAGTCTACTGAAAATACTTGATCATACGCGCTAAAGACTGCGTTAAAAGTTAGTTTATAATTTTTAAACTTCTGATTATTGCCATTGGATATTAAATTCCATATAACTATTTTTTGATCTTGTGCTCCTGAAGCCAGCTGCGTTCCATTATTATTAAATGCTAAAGTATTTATTAAATCACCATAGGGAAAAGTGATTGGCATTAGTTCTATTATTTTTTTACTAAATGGAGATAACGATAGGTCACTTGGATTTAAAAATTGTTCTAATTTACGTTGCATAACCACAGCTTCACGTGGACTGGCATCAACTTGTGGATAAAATACTTTTCCCTGTTCTTGTTCAGCTATTCTTACTTGCGCGAGATCTTTTATAATTTCTTGTAATTGTTGTTCAACACTTTCTTGAACTGTAGATTCCATTGCCAAGATTGGCAAATTAATTAAGATTACGAACAATGACATTTTTTTTAGAGCATTATCCATGACTTGCTTCCTTACCCGTTATTTACTTTGATCTAATAATCCTACATTTTATTATATAAAAATATATTCAACTTGTCAATATTTATAAAAATAATTAGCATTGGCTTCCTAGGAAATCCGTAAGAAAATCTTAAGAATAAAAGATTGCAATCTAATTAGGGTTAATTCTTTTATGAAGTATGCAAAAGAACATATTCCAATCTGGCTTAACGAATAAAACATTTCTATCTGAATAATGCAAACTAAGGGCATTTGCAGCCATTTTAAAAGCATTTATACTGCTTTATATGACAAATCTAAATAATAGGGGTTAATCAAATGAAAAGAAATTATATAGTTTCTCTGCTTACTGTTCTTATACTGACCAATTCAATTACGCCCTTGCTGGCAATTGACCAACCTGCAAAGCCAGCCACCGCTGCGGTTAAAAAAAGCCCCAAGCGCGAATGGTTTAAATCTGGATCCCCAGAGGCAGTCATACTGCACACCGCTGCATTTATGTTTGGTCAGCTAGGCCTATTTGCGAGTGGATTTTGCTTATATCATAATTTTAAAGAACTAAACAATCACAGTTCACAACCTTTACTAAAAAAAATGTTTAGTCCTAAAGCAAACGAAATAATAAAAGATCTTGGTTTTTTTGGTACTTCAATGAGCATACTCATTTATAGTATTAGAGAATTAGCAAAAGATTTTGACGCACTTGATGCAGGGCCCACAGATGACAACAAAGAACTAAAGAAAGAATTAAATAATGAAAAGAATTAGCCTGTTACTTATTTCTAGCATTACTCTATTAAATTCCCTTACCACCCTCTGTAAAAACAATATATATGCAAACAAGAGCTGTGGTAGAAAAAGCACAGAATCATATTATCCCATGGTACACATTGTAAATGAAACAGATAAAGACCTGCAGATTGCCATTAAATGCAATGGATGCCCAGAGCATACTCTAGCACCACAAGCTTCTTTAGAAGTAAATGCGAATAACTTGCAAAATCTTTGGGTTTCACATCACCCAGCAAAGAACTATCGCTATTGCATGGATCCATGGCCAATGAACAAACGCAATGTTATCAATGACATTAAATCAGAACTTGAATGGATACCTGATCGTCTAATTGGCGATCCTAATACAAAATTTGAAGTTACCATTCATATTGTTTGTAAAAAATATGTCCGTGGATTTAGAGCAGAAGTTACCATAGAACAAATTTATGAGAGCTCACTATGAATAAAACAATTATCTTTTCTTTGATCATAACAACGTTCAGTATCACTGATTGTTTTTCAATAAGCTGGTTATTTAAAACAAAAAATCAATTATGTTATCCAGTTATAGAAATCAAAAATAAAACAAACGCTGATCTTGATATTAAAGCTAAAGCAAAAAATGCTCAATCATTACACATTCCAAAAACTTTACGCGCTAATGCTTCATTTAGAGTCAATAGTATCGAAGTTGATGAATTATTTGTTGGCCACAATATCCAACCAGGCTGCGCCAACCCAGGTTTTTTTGATGGAATAGATTTAATAGAAATAGTAAAACAAGAAATGAAAAAAGAAATAGAAATAACTGAACAACTTGGCATACGGAATGTAGTAAAATTAATAAGATATAAAGTTACCATTTATGTGGTAAAGAAACAGTTTGGCAATGGATATGCTGCTGAAGTACAAATTGAATAATTTTAAACAAGTACATAGCAACTTAAAAAGCAATAATCATTTAACCTATTATTCGTAATTTTTTTCAAAAAAATCGTTAATCTTATCCCACCAGTTTTTTGCTTTTTGCTTTGGCACTGGATTGGAATATGTATGTACCGTTCTAGACGATGGAACCCCTTCTTCTATTACAGCAACTACTCCGGTATCTTCTGGTGCATCTTTTAAAAGTATATCCAATGTATTACTTTTTGATGAAGCCACCTTTGTCTGGGAAAGAAGAACAGACAGATCTGCTTTAATAATTACTTTATCCTTAATCCTCCGTTCACCTACCTCATCTTTATCCTGAGTATTTGCCCTTATGGCATCTGCAACCAAAAATTCATGAGCATATCCTATACATCTTATTGTTACTTCCTGAGCCTCTATTATCTGCCAATTGCGAATGTTATTATTAATCTGCTGTTCATTATCCAAAGCTACCATTACCGCATTGTCAGTCTGATTTTTAATGAACACATAAGGATATATGCCCTTATATGCCTGGGGACCTTCATTCTTACCTTTAGGCACAAGGATATTTTCTACTTCCCTGGGTAATACCTCCACTGCCCAGCTTAAAAAACATAACGCAAACAGTTTCTTCAATACCCATTCCTTATTAATAAAGGTTATTACATCACCCCAAATACACCTAATCCATAACCATTATGGCAAGTAAGGCAGCATACACCACTATACTATTCATATTGTATTTAAACGTTATACAAAGCCCTTCTTAACCTAATTAAGCATTGCATTAACGCCATTTTCCCTTACTATGGTAAATAGAAACCTGCATTTAGACCCATTTAATTACTTCTTAACAATGCAACCCTTTGCACCATGGAACCATTACCCCCTACCCTCTTTAAGGCCTTATGTGATGCAGCTCTTTTTGGTGATATAGATACCATACGCCACCTGATGGCAACTGAGCCCAATTTTGTAAAGTTATTACAGAATCCTAATGAACTTACTCCCCTGCATTTTGCAGCCACCCAAGGCCATACTGAAATAATACAACTGCTTTTAGATTATTATGCCGCCAATGCACAGAGTGACGTGCAATCCTTTATTAATAATCAAAATAATCCCAGTAAAACCTCTCCCTTACATATGGCAGCGCCAATTGGTAGAGAAGATGCTGCACTCTTGCTTATTAAACACGGCGCACATATCCATGCCAAAGATATAAATGGATGGACAACGTTCCATATTAGAGCACGGGTTGGGCATGTAGCATTAATGGAAATACTACTCGCATATGGTGCAAATATTAATGAACAAACCAATGATGGCGTAACCCCATTAATGTTTACTTGTTCCTTTCCAACATTTCATCAAAAAGAAGCGGTCAATTTTTTACTAAAGCGCGGAGCTGATCATAATATAAAAGATAATGCCGGAAAAACTACCTTAGATTATGCAGTGGAGCACAATTTTGCTGAAATCGCTCTGATGCTCCTTTCATTAGATCCTGAGTATGTATCACCTTCAGCAAAACCAACCATTGCCGAAATAGTAAATGGTCAAGAAATTACTATGGAATTAAGTAACAATATTAATGAACCGGTAATGGATAATGGGTTTACTCGCTTGCATGTTGCAACAAATCAAGGATTTATAGAAATAACGCGTCTATTACTTGCATTAGGTGCTGATAGTAATTGCAAAGACAATGAAGGTAATACTCCATTACATTGCGCGATCAAAAAAAATCATCTCAACATTTCAAAATTGTTACTCGATTCCGGTGCATGCCCCGATAAAAAAATCATGATGGCTTTAATGCGTTACATTATGCGGCCATGCATAAACAGACAGAAATAGTACGCATGATCTTAGATTACAATGTTAATATTAATGAAATGACATATGCTGGAGATACACCACTTATACTGGCTGCATTCAATGGATGCACTGCTATTACTCTTATCTTATTGGAACAAGTTGCTGATATTCATAAAAAAAATAATGCCGGATTGACAGCGCTCCATTCAGCGGTTCTAGGAGAAAACTTAGAAATGGTAGAGCTACTTATTAGATTTGGTGCATTGATAAATACAAAAGATCATAATGGTCACTCTCCTTTTTTTGATGCGGCATATTTTAATAATGAATCAATAGCTGATCTTCTCTATAATAATAATTCAGATATTCACGCCACAGACAAGGATGGCTGGACTGCATTGCACTCTGTTGCACGTCAAGGTCATCTAAGTATGCTACGCAAACTTCTTTCTTACGGTATGAATATAAATGCAATAACTTTAGATAAAGGCGCAACAGCATTAATATATGCAGCCTACGGAAACCATATAGAGATAGTACAACTTTTAGTTAAAGAAGGTGCCATTATTGATCATAAAGATACTGTGAATAATAAAACGGCATTAGATTATGCCTTAGAGAAAGGCCACACAGAGATAGCACGCATTCTTATAACTGCAGGAGCCAGGATAAGTCTACCGAAATTTGTTTTTCTAAAATACATATGGTTTTTCACATCAATAAAAAAATTCATTCAAGACCAGATATATTAACTTAATTAAGAAAAATAATAGAAAAGAAAGATTAATTCAATGAACAGAACTCTGGAATTTATATTAATGATAATCGGTCTAGCCGTTTTCTTTTATTACTATGTTTTAAATGATCGCTTTGATGCCTAACGGAGACATTTGGATTAATTGCTTCAACTAAACGCAAATGATATAACTAAATAACAATATTTAACATTTCGGTTTCTACGGTACTTAGTTTTATCCTAGAACTTTTTACCAATATTATTTGCCATCAACAAATTCATAATATAAACAATGATCTTCCCATTCATTTAAATACACCTGTTTCTTTCTACTTAAAAGTAATACCAAGAATTTTATATCTGTTTCTAGAGGAACAACATCTAATTTAAGTTTTTGAAATAGTGGAGTAAAAAAATCGGTTATAAAATGAGTTTTATCACCATCAGATTCATCAAAAGCCAGTATTAATTCTTGCTCGAGGGAAACATTGCATTTTAAAAACAGTTTAAGATTGGCATAGCTCCAGTTAAATGTCTGGAAGTACTCAACCGTTATTTTGGGAACTGTTCCCATTTCTAATTTAGCATATTCAATTACATCTTCAGTATTGTAACAATTTACATCCATTGCCAAGCGCTGATAAGTAACTGTTTTCATAACTTCTAACAGTTGTGGATAATCCTTGAATTCTGCACTCGTTTGCAGTTCCTGAATAATAATCTCTTTTATTCCACTCAACTCTCTTTCATGAGCTAGATATTGTACCGTATCAAACGATTCATCATGTTTCTCTTTTTTATATAAATCAGCTGATTTAGAAAGTAACAAATCTAATAGCTGCATATCTTCAGATCGAATGGCTAACATAAATGGCGTTTCGCCGTCCTCATCAACTGCTCGCAGAGTATTAGCGCCAAAGTCTAAAAGCAATTTGACCATATCCCTGTTGGCAGTCTTAATAGCTTCTGTTAAGGCATATAAGCCATCTTGGTTCGGTTCGTTAATATCTATGCCTTCAGCAATTAGATCTTTCAGCGCTGTCTCAGTTAACTGATTGGATTGTATTAAATCAAAAAGCGGTTCTGAAATATCTACGCACTCTAATTCTTCTTTTTGAATGGTTTTCTTTTGTTCATATTCACGTTCTAATTCCTGAACTAAGGCCCTCAATCGCTGCTCCTCAGATAAAATTTCAATTTCATTGGCCAAAAGCGAGCTAACCATAAGCATGCGTTCTTTAAGATCCGGCAGCTCAAGTACTTTTTGACGCGCTTCAAAGGCCAAATTACTGATACGGTTTACAACAGCATCGGTTACATAATCCATATCTTGGGGTGTTTTGACCATGGAAACAAGTTCAGCTGGTGCACTTACATTTAATTTTACATATGAGTTGTACAATGTACTTAATTGGCCCCAGATTGCTTTTATTTCAGCATTATTTTCAAGATTGGTAGTTGGAAGATCTTCATATTCCACTTCTATAAAGTCTGGATTAAAATCAAATTTAGTGACTTTCGCTCGGCAAATACCTTCAACCAAAATTTTAAACCCGCCATTCGGCAAAGGCATAACTTCCAGAATCTGTGAGCGGGTGCCATACATATACAAATCATCTGCTGTGGTTGGCTTTTGAATGGCTAGATCTTTTTGTGCGGTGATAAAGAGGGTACTTGTACCTTTAAGAGCCTGCTCAACCGCCCGCAAAGAGACTAGGCGTCCTATATTAATTGGCATAATGGTTTTGGATAAAATGACCATGTCTTTAAGGGGCAAAAGAGGTAATTTATTGTATGCAACAACAAAAGAATCAGATGTATCTTTAGGCAAGTCTTTAAATTCAGGTTTAAATTCGTCCACTTTATTAATCTTTCATAAATTAGTTTTCATAATAATTTATTGGGTTTGCGCATACAAGCTGAAATGGTTTGCTTTTTACCACTACTCTTCAAAAGTTATAGTAGATTCACTAGTTGGATCTTCATTATCTGACATAATAGAGAAAAATTGGATTCTAACCCCATTATCTTCTAGATAAGTTTTAAAGTATTCATTTACATGCATCCAACCTCCCCATACGCGAACAATAGTCAATAATAACTGCTCATACTGTTTACCTTGTTTCCATAATCCTTCGCTTAACATATGGACCATAGCAAAATCATCCAAATCATCTAATAAAGTATTTAACTTTTCGATTTCTACGCTACTTAGTTTTATCATAGAACTTTTTACCAATATTATTTGCCATCAACAAATTCATAATATAAACAATGATCTTCCCAATCTTTTAAATAGACCTGTTTCTTTCTACTTAAAAGTAATACCAAGAATTTTATACCTATTTCTAGAGGAACAACATCTAATTTAAGTTTTTGAAATAGTGGAGTAAAAAAATCGGTTATAAAATGAGTTTTATCACCATCAGATTCATCAAAAGCTAGTACTAATTCTTGCTCTGGGGAAACAGTGCATTTTAAAAACAGTTTAAAATCGGCAAAGCTCCAGTTAAATGTCTGGAAGTACTCAACCGTTATTTTGGGAACTGTTCCCATTTCTAATTCAGCATATTCAATTTTATCTTCACTATTGTAACAATTTACATCCATTGCCAAGCGCTGATAAGTAACTGTTTTCATAACTTCTAACAGTTGTGGATAATCCTTAAATTCTGCGCTCGTTTGCAGCTCCTTAATAATAATCTCTGTTATTCCACTCAACTCTGTTTCACGTGCTAGATATTGTACCGCATCAAACGATTCATCGTGTTTCTCTTTTTTATATAAATCAGCTGATTTAGAAAGTAACAAATCTAATAGCGGCATATCTCCAGATTGAATGGCTAACAGGTACGGCGTTTCGCCGTCCTCATCAACTGCACGAATAGTATTAGCGCCAAAGTCTAAAAGCAATTTGACCATATCCCTGTTGGCAGTCTTAATAGCTTCTGTTAAGGCATATAAGCCATCTTGGTTCGGTTCATTAATATCTATGCCTTCAGCTATTAGATCTTTTAGCGCTGTCTCAGTTAACTGATTGGATTCTATTAAATTAAAAAGTGGTTCTGAAGTATCTACATGCTCTAATTCTTCTTTTTGAACGGTTTTAGCTTGCTCAAATTCACGTTCTATTTCCTGTACTAAGGCCAACATTTCAAGCATTTCAACTTTATTGGTCAAGAGGGATCTAACCACACGCATGCGCTCTTTAAGATCATACAGCTCCAGCACTTCTTGCTGTGATGCTAAGGGCAAATTTTCAATATGTGCCACGATAGAATCTATTGCATAATCTATGTCTTGCGGCGTTTTTACCGTGGCAACAAGTTCTGCAGGTGCATTTTTATTTACCATTGTGTATCTACTATACAATGTACTTAATTGATGCCACATTGCTTCTATTTCAGCGGTCTTTTCTAGATTGGTAGTTGGAAGATCTTCATATTCCACTTCTATAAATTTTGAATGAAAATCAAATTTGGTAATTTCTGATCGGCAAATACCTTCAACCAAAATCTTCAACCCATTTGGCGCAACCATAACTTCCAGAATCTTTGAGCGCGTACCTTGGGGATATAAATTAACGAGAGAACATGGATTTTCAACCTTTTTATTTTTTTGAGCGGTAATAAAAATAGTATGTGTGCCCTTAAGAGCCTGCTCAACAGCACGCAGAGAAATTGGGCGTTCTATATTAAGCTGAATAATGTTTTTGGGTAAAATGACCATGTCTTTAAGAGGCAAAACAGGTAGTTTATTGCCTGCAACAACAAAAGAATCCGAAGGCTCTTCAGATAAACCTTTATGTGATTCCAGTTTAAGTTTGTCCACTTTGCTAATCTTTCATATAAGGTCAGTTAACAGTATTAATAGGAGGATTTTTTATTATTTGCAGACCGAACATCCGCTGGTAACTAGCTACTCGCAACCCAATAATCAATTTTAATTATAATTTATTGGATTTGCTCACGCAAGCAAAGAGGGGTAAAAAAGCCTCTATAAATAATGGTTTTAGAATTATTTTATTACTAGCCCACTATGAATAAGATGATCGCGGAGTGCTTGTGGCAGGCTTTCAAAAAGTTCAATTAATAAGGGATCAGTGATAAGTAATGGCTGTAGAGACTTAGTTTGTAGTTTTTCTTGTATTTTTCTATGCCTAAAAATTTCTTGCAAAAAAAGTTTTTGCATAATCCCAGTTGCCGTGTTGGGCAGTTTTTTGAGCCACGCAGGCAATGTAACATAGGCATCAACATTAAACATTTTAATTAGAGTGTCTCTAAAACCAGCGGCTATTAGTTTATCATCCGTACTTATAGCCACAGACATTACAACATCATCTTTAGTCTGTTGTATACGATTCACCGGTTCTTCAATCAAGGATGCGATTTTGAATGGTTTTTGCAGATTTTCAATCGACCACAATTCAATAAATGAATTCAAATTTATTATACGGCCATAATCTAAGAACCCACCAATAACTAATTTTGTATCATTCGCAGCAAAAGCTAAGCACGTTGGACAACGATTTTCAATTGCAAGCGTCTTAAGTAATTGCGGTTTATAAAGATTGGTTGTGTCGTAAATATTAATTATCCATATCATGCTATTTCCTGTAGCATCATGCACTCCAATGGCTAATTTTTTACCATCATTACTTATCGCTAATGATTCTACTTTAGTTGCAAATTGTATACGGCTATTCATTTCTTCTATGCACAAAATAGGACCAAAATCATAGAAAATTATATTTTGTGAATTTCCTCTTTTTAATGCCATAGCAATCCATCTTTGGTCAGGACTAATCGCAGCGCGCGTAATATAATTATTCCGGTCAGAAAGATTAAAAGTAGCTAATGCAGATGAGTAATTTGGAGTATTGACCATATTTTGACTAAATTCATGAAAAGGAAAGAGACTATTACAATTACTAGAAAGACTGAATAATTTATTATTATCCGGACTGAATCGCAAAGCAATAGTCTTTATATCTCTATCACTATGGGAATGTGTCTTGAAAACTGAGTTAGATATTAAAGTACCATTGTCACTATTGGTAACGTCATATATTAAAATATTGCTTTGATTTTTAATCAGATCCCTCTCATAAATGCTTATATTTGCAGCCAATAAGCGGGGAAGTGCGGCTGAGAACGCAAGCTGCTTAACACCTCCATTATAATTATTCATTTCTTTTTCATTAATGACGGTCACATTCTTTAGAATCGCATTAATTTGTTTATTAAATTGAGCAACTGGTTCTTTTAATTCTTCTATAGTAATGAGCTTATAAACAGTTAAAGCTCTGTCACTTTGATTAAATTTGTTCGCCCACTTGCATAAATTATTAACTACACAATTTTGATGAACTAAAGATGCTTTATTTTTATCGTGGGTATCTTTGAATTCATTAGTAATCTGCGCTAATTCGGCAGCTATTATTTTTTTGTGAGAATAATATGATGCAAATTTTTGTAAAAGAGTCTCTGTTTGGGACGTTGGTTCTTCCATTGTTTTAATAGTAATTGGAGCCACCATTACAATGGTGAAAAATAAAAAAGTTTTTTTCATCATTACTCTTCAAAAGTTATAGTAGATTCACTAGTTGGATCTTCATTATCTGACATAATAGAGAAAAATTGGATTCTAATCCCATTATCTTCTAGATAAATTTTAAAATATTCATTTACATGCATCCAACCTCCCCATACGCGAACAATAGTCAATAATAACTGCTCATACTGTTTACCTTGTTCATCTAATCCATATCCAACTGAAATCTTGAGAAACAATAGATATCTATCTACTCCGCGGCCGCCGGTATATTCTTCTGTCTCCACAACATGCAAACCATTTTTAAGTTTTCCTCGCCAATGATATTTAAACCATCCTTCTTCATTTGGATTTTCTATGTCTGGTATAGGCATCTTACAATAAAAGCCCTTATCATCATCATATTTTCTGAATTCATAATTTTCAAAGAATTGATTTCTACCACTATCATAAGCAGCTGCAATATCAGTACTAATTACTTTTGGTATTGATGAATCACTGATCCAAGGAACAAAGAGCTGTATCATTTTGGGATGCACTGGTTTGCCACTGTAGCAAAAAGTATTTTGTGCGGTAACAAATTCCGGATTTATACCATTCTGTTGATCTGTTTGAGAATTTGCTAATTCTATTGTTTCTGAATTAGGCCTATTATATAACCAAGAGATAGAAGAAAGTATTAAAACAATGCCTAAGCAAACGAATAATAATTTTTTATACATTGTTCTCTCTTTCTAGAGCAGTAAAAACGCTATTTTATGCCCCATGTAGCATATCAACAATTTTTTAAAAAGAATAAAAAAATGAACTATAAACTACTATTTTGCATCTCTTTTATTATGACTACTATTTCTGCGAGCCCATTGCATAATGCAGTTAATCAAAACAATTATAAAAAAATAGAAAAGCTACTTGCAGCAGGTGGCGACATTAATGAAGTTAATGACGCTGGCTGGTCATTATTAAAAGAAGCGGTCATTGGCGGTAACACCAAAATGGTTCAATTTTTATTAGAACAGGGCGCAGACCCCATTGAACATAATCCAGAAGAATGGTCACCATTGCATGAAGCAGCAAGTAAAGGCTTTAGTGATATTGTTACCTTACTCATTCAATATAATGCTCCACTAGATCAACCAGAATTAAATAATATGACTGCTTTAATGGTTGCAATTATTAATGAGCATACTCAAATTGCCCACATTCTTATTACCGCTGGTGCCAATATACATCTAAAAGACAATGGGAGTGCAACGGCTCTCCATTATGCTGCCGGCAGCGGAAATACTGAAATGGTACAACAACTACTTACACAAGGCGCTTATAGCAATGTCCAAACTGCTAATGGTCACACTCCGCTCATGCTAGCAGCCTCAAAAGGATTTGCTGATATTGTTGGGATATTGCTAGAAAAAGGCGCACGTTTAAATATAACAGATAGCGGTAACATGAGCGCCCTTGATTATGCAATAGAAGAAGGAAATTTTGTGATAGCAAGATTACTTCTTGAATATGGACAGCTTATTGATCAAAATGCATATGCAGTAAGAGCATTGCACCAATATAGCCTTATAGAAACCATTTTTACTTAGCAAATAGTCCTAAAGTCCATTTAGTTTTTTGGGTGATAGTGTATAATTACTGCCTAGAAATCAAAATTAAGGGTTGTTTCTTATCACATTTTTTCTAAAGTACAACCCGGATGCTTAAACTGTTCAAATAGTTCTACTTGTCTATTATAAGAGGAATTATTTCTTATCTGTTCCATTAATGTACTTAAGAAGTGCTGCGCCTCTTTTGCATTTCTTAAAGTTTCTTTATGGGTTAAAAGATTAATAGGGTGGTTATAATCTGCAAGATATACAAGCAGCATCTCTGCTAATATAATATCCTTAGTTAATTTAGAATAATAACCAAATACTTCTGTATGCACATCCACAAGCCACCACGAGTTTGTGGCTACAAATGAATTAAGAGGATTTGGCATTTGTTGTAACCTTTGCGAATAATCAAGAATCATCTTAATGTCATGTATAATTGCATTTAGTTTAGTTAAATGACTGTCAAAATAAGTAAGTAGCTGACATGTTCTTTCAAATTTTACAGACATTTCTTTAAATGACCCATATAATTCTTCCGCTTTTTGGTCCAACTGGGGGTAATATTTTTTACCATTTTTCATGCGTGCATTTTTAAGATAAATTTCTACATTATCAACCCCAAAACCTTTAAGAGCATTGTGGTTAATTGGATGAAAATAATCCAAATGCTTTTGTGTAATAACCCCATCTAGTATTGCCCATTCACCAGAAAATTGATCGACTATTATTTTTTGCATTATTTGAATTGCAGATTCATAATACTTTTTAGCGGTACGCTTTTTCCAATCATAATAGAGTTTTACCCCAAGGCCAATGCTGCCAGGTACAGCAATAACTGTTGCACCTACTATAATAGGTACCTGGTTTTCTTTAAAACAATCTGCCGGCCTTGGAAAAATAGAAGTTGTTAATAATAGAACAACAACACCTGCAGAACGTATTGATTTCATAGTAATGTCCCACCCTAAAGAATTTATATATGCCCATGACTACAGATATGAAACTGAACTTCTTATGCCACCCGCAATAAAAGAATATTATTTTCTAAAAATAGTCTAATATCTATTAATTCTTTCGCTAATCTTTAGATAAGAATGTATAATTATGCCCTAGAAGTCAACATTCTATGATTATTAACGCCCTTTGATTTCAATAAAGCGACTTATATCAATACGTAACCATTTCAACGATTTTAGGATCATGCATGTTTATCCATCTAATGCTACTTTGTCTGGTGCAATGCGCTCTTATCTTTGGCATGGAAACACCACCAGAAACTATTTATGACATTGTAAGGAAAGAGCACACACCAACTATAACCGATAGCCCTGTTGAACCAGCCAGGCCAGTTGAAACCTGGCAAGAAGTAAATGATAACATCTTAAGAACAGAACTTAATCCCTCTAATACGCAAAAATTTGAACGGGTATGCACCTTACTTGCTCAAAATATCATTGCTTCTGGGGAAAAAAGCACATCGGACTTAAGTCTGCCAGTACGTCATGACTTAAATTTATTTGCAGGTCATCATAATAATCCATCCGAATGCCTGGTAAATAAATTAAACCGCACAAAAACAACCGTTGGCAAAGCAACGCTCTGTGGGCAATTATTACAACCGATAACCGCTATACCAGAACTAAAAGCTAAACAACGACTAATAACCAATATAACCCCCCACCTTGCCCTATTGCATGCAAAATTAGAGGACGCAAAGAGCTCTGAAAATGGCTTTTTATCATTTTATGAACCAAGTCCTTTTTTTCAACAATTCTTGCACTATCACAAAATACGGCTTCCTGGTTCCAGCATATCCGAATGGCTTACCAGACGTGAAATAACCGGTACAGGATGCGAGCTATTCCACGCAATAAAAAGATTAGAGGACTGGTTTAATGAAAGTGAATTACTATTAACTGCCAAACAAGCAATGGCTCCCGTTGTGCAAATTACCTCTATTGCCGCACGGTATGCACCTGCTATGGTTGCAATGCATGAATTAAGTAGAAGGAATTATAGAGCATCATTTGCAGCAATGTTACTGGTATTAGGTATTGAGCAAAATGGAGGCTATTCAAATGATTTTATAGGACTAGCTCGCCGCGTTGCGCGCCCGTTGCACATGGGACAACATCAACCAAACATTGCATTAGTAGTTGATGCTGGTCTGGGGGGCTATGAAGAGGCCAGAAACTTAAATGATGCTTTTGATTTTACCATGAGCCTGCAAACACTACAGGCAATGCAAAATAAACTCTACGAATTGCGTAAATTTATTCTTGCGTTAGAGCAAGTGCAAGAAATGGTCAGGACCATTCCGGCAGCCAGTGCAATTGCTCAAGAATTGCAAATACCGGCAACAGAAGAAGCACAAAGACTTGTTAGTTTATTAAAAACA
The DNA here is from genome assembly GCA_963698045.1 of uncultured bacterium. Classification (GTDB taxonomy): domain Bacteria; phylum Babelota; class Babeliae; order Babelales; family Vermiphilaceae; genus MFD01716-c1. The sequence continues at coordinate 804,874 of OY969115.1, forward strand.
AATACCTTTGCCTCTAAAGCAAATAACTCATTTTGCCATTGGGGAAGAGTTAAAATTGCCTACAAACTTATGCTCAATGAGACGCTCAGGCAAAAATTACTTATTCCCTATGCAGCTTTGGGATTATTAGAATGCATTGCTAATTCTGCTCAACTATTACAAGAAAACCCTGGTTACCTGTCTATGCCCACTTACATAGGTGGTAACAATCCCCTGCTATTAGCCTATGACTATTACAATCCATTTTTAGATCCAACAACCGCAGTTAAAAATACCATAGAATTAGGACGACAGAAAAACTCTTCCCGATCTATAATTGTTACTGGGCCCAATGGCAATGGTAAAACGGCAAATACAACACTTGCCATACCATTACTAACCTTACTTTCGCAAACTATGTGCGTTGTCACTGCAAATGAATTTCTTGCAACGCCCTGCAGCCAGCTTGTTACCATGATTAAGAATGAATCTAATATTGGTGGTGGTGATTCACTATTCCAAGCTATTGCACGCCGTGTAGGGGAAGTTAGAAAAGCAGTACAACAAAATAATGGGCTGGTAATTTTGGCGTTCGATGAACCATTTGGCGGTGGCACCGGTGGCAAACTTGCAGAAGCAAGTGCATATACTTTAATTAAAGAAATGGGCCTTATTCCTAATACCTTGTGTGTAATTACTACCCACTTTAAAGCTCCAACAACTCTAGAAAAAGAACATCCCCAAATTTTTGCCAACTTTAAAGCCGCAGAACAGTATAAGATTATGCGTGGGATTGGAAAACCTGATCTTAATACAGGTATAAAAGTTTTAGAAGAACGAGTAGACCAAACATTTGCAGCACAAGTTACTGAACGGTTAAATACGTTAAGAGAAGGCGTAGCTATTGAGTTTGCAGAACAGGTAAATGATCACCTATTTTCTGAAGATGAATTTTCTGACAATGATTTAGAAACAAGACCGGTGAACCCAAAAGAAGAAACAACTAATGCCGAGCAAGCTCAAGGGCATACTGGCACCAGAAAAAGAAAAGTGATTCTGCAAACGGCATAAGATTGAGCAAACAAAAAAGGTCTTAAAAGAATATTCTTCTAAGACCCTTTTTTTACATACAATAAAAAAGACTACTGTTTGCTGTGGCGAGAATAAGTAAATTTATCTATTTCTTCAAAATGTCCAAATCCCCATCCCAAGGTAGACTGTGCTGCTTTACCAACAATATACAAAGAGCTTTCTGTTAATACCTTATTTGACTTTTTTAACACTATCTTTGCAAGAATTTGTACTAAATTCACTATTATCCTTTACCAATTAACTCCGTGATCTAAACCAAGTTCTATTAACCGGGTGACCTTCATAATCACCATAACCACAACCTTGTGTTTCTATTGAAACCTTACCAATAACCAATAATGACGCTGGTCTTCTTTTGATTTTTTTTAACACGGCATTTATGCTTTTTTTAAAATTCATAACTATCCTTACAAACAATTCCTTAAAATCGCTTACATTTTTCACATAGGGGAGGCATTCCAACCGTTGGTCTATGACATGCAACACAAGTAAACGGTATTACAGGAACATACCTATTTCTATTTGGGCTACTTGTTTGCTCAGGCTGCTTTTTTGGTTGTTCTGCTGGTTTACTAGTACTGGTAGTACCGGTTTGTTGGGTCTGCGTAACTGGACCTTTACCTTGATACAACGCAGCGCAAAATGCTATACATGCCGTTAAAAAAAACAGTTCAAACATATTAATTAATCCCGCAATAACACCGTGTTGTAATGTATTATTTTTTCTTTAGTGGCTTCCATTCAGAAGATTCCCAAGATCCACTACCAAAGCCTAATGTTGCTACTGATGCTTTACCAACTACTAATAGTTTTTCTTGAAATGGCTTTTTGTTTTTTTTACTTAAGAACTTTTGAAAAAGTTTTTTGAAATTCATACATAATCCTTAGAGTTTAATTGTTATTATTCAGCTTCTTAAAACATGCATGGGGCCTATTATCATTTACCCCTTCCCATCCGTATTGCCCATATCCCAACGTAGTTGTTGACACCTTACCCAGTGCAAATACATTACGTTCTACAAATTTTTCACCCCGTTTTTTACCTATTTTTCTTAAAAACTTTTTAAAATTCATGGCGTGCCGCTTTTATATTTGGTTTTTAAAATTAATAACGAACTCTCAACAGTGGCCTAAAGTTACTTTCCATAGGATCTGTGCCTAATCCACGCGTTTTACGTGATGCCCTGGAAATTACCTGAACCATAGCTGGTTTACTCTCTAACTTAAAAACGCGAGCAACTATTTTGTTTATTATAAAAGATAGGTTCATGTAATCCTCTAAGGTTATACTTGCCACTTGGTATATCTTACACCCTCTTGGCCTTTGCCATTATAGCCTAAGGTTACGGTAGTTACTTTACCCAACCTATACAAAAAGTTGTGTCCCATTTTTCTTTTAAAGATTTTTTTAAAAATAGTTTTTAAATTCATACCTATTCCTTCCTGGTAAAAAATTATTTAATATTCCACTGCTTTAACCACTGTTCTACCGTGAGCATACTAATAAGAGGATGAACCCCTTCTATAGTACCATGCTGCACTTCTAACAAAGTTTTGTGATACCATGCCGTATCTATTAGGCCGTTTTTTAATAACTGACCCTGATTAAATAATGCCTGCATGTCTTTCATATTTTTTTTAAGTGACCGCAATACGGACGCAGAAGTTTCTCCTTTGACTGTGCGCCACAATGGCGGAATATTTTTTAATCTACTTACTGCTTTCCTAAATATAATGCGGTCATAGCCCTGCCCAAAGGTATTATACGTGGGAATGCGCCACCCAAGCTCTACCACTGGCTGAGACAGCAATGGGTGAGTAATAGTAAAATTAGGTATACGCTGACTACGATCTGCAAAATGAACTGCTTGAGTAAGGGCTTGCATATGTACTGCTTTAGCAGGGTAATAGTTCAATGATTTTTTTTGCAAATAATGCTGTGCGGGCTTAAAGGTACGCAACGCATCTTTGGATAAACAGTTTGGGCGTTGCAACTCTTCTTGGACAGAACCCCAATAGTAATGCCCTACCGCTTTAATATTATATCCCATCATAGACAACCACGGTGAGCGGTAATACGCCGTCAATTCTTGTGCTATAGCACCACTGCCCTTAAAGCCATTCTGCAACCAATAATCGGCAAGTGCATTTTTAAGTGCAGGAGCAAGAAATATGTGATCACCACCCTGACCATTAATAAGATCAGAACAACCCTGCTCTTGTAAGAGCGTATGCAAACGTACATCATTTTCACCATGCAACAAAAAATTGCTTGGTTTGTTAGTTCGCCAGCCTGGTTTTGCAACATTCATAAAGTTAGAATGCACCGCATCTATAAAATATAATGGGGCATCACAAGCATCTGCAGCACGTTGCGCATGCTGAATTTCATTTGCGCTTGGTTCTTGCGAATCAATATAATTTACTGCAATCAGTTTTTGATCCGCACGCAATACTTCCCGTAACAGAACCATTATTCCCGAAGAATCTAAACCACCTGAAAGTTCTACGCATATGCCTTTACTGCGGGCAACCCACGCTTTAGTAGACTGCAATAAGGTGTGCAATACCAACTCTTCTACTTCAATTGGATCATTAGGTAATGGCTGAGTTATAAAAGACAAATCCCACAGCAGTTCTTGTTTACTAGTACCATTTAAAGCGTAATGGAGTGCCATGCCTGGTTGCAATTCTAAAATATTTTTAAACGGTGTAGCTGCCAATTCATAAGTTTGACCAACCAGATAATTAGTAAAAAATTGCCAATCTAACGCAGGGCTACTATCCAACAAATCAATAAGCAGTGAAAGTTCAGAAGCAAACAATATACCATCTGCTAACGGCATATAAAACAGCGTGGTAAGACCAACCGGGTCTCTCACCAACGTAATCTGGTTTGTTGTTTGATTAAACAGTACACCAGAATAACGGCCCCAATACTGTTGTGCTAAAAGAAGTGGATGCTCAGCTATTGCAACCTGCGTATCATTAAAAGAATCAACTGGCAGATAGGTATCTTTAGTAAAGAGAGAACCAATAAGCAAACCCTGCTGTCCATCCATAACGGGTATAATACCATCTTGATCATCCTGTCCATGGTACCTACTTGCAACTGCAAAAAGCTGATCACCTTTGGCATAAGATAAAGGACCATATTCTTGATACCGTTCTACTGACCGTGCAATGCGCTTAGGATAACTATCTCCTTTTCCAAAGTACCCCAGCAAAAATGGCATGTTACATCCCTATGGCGTTTTCATAATAATAGATAAAACCTGTGCAATTATTGGATCATCATGAACTACGGTTCCTTTAATTTCTGCCCATGCATGTGCATAAAATGGTTGCGCTTGCACCCCAATAGCCAATGTACTATCCCATCCCTTTTTTCTTGCAAGTGTTACAAATGTAGCCGCCCACGCTAAACAAAATGTTTTCTTAGGATAGTAACGGGTTGCGCAATCAACAACATCTGCCAGATGTTGTATCTCTTGTTCTGTTGGCTGATACAATATTGATTGTTGATATACCGGGATAGTTTGCAAAACACCTTTAATGCCTTTGCGCTTCATACGCCAGTGAATGACAGCAAGCGTAATAACCGCAGAAGATAGTTCCTGCCAACTAATATGCGTAAATGATTGCCAAGAAGTTTTAGAATCCCATTGATAGTCAGCCAATCCCCCAGGTCGCGCAGGCATTGGGGCAATGGGTCTATTATTTGGTATAGCACTACGCACAATAAACTGTTGTTCACTAAAAAAAGAGATCCAATGAGTAAGTTGATCACTATCACATAGCAATGGTGATGCGTATATCTTTTTTTGTGCGTCAAAAGAAAATTCAAGTTCTAAGATTTGTTGCAAATAATGAGCTGCAGGGTCAATAAGACTAATATAATTATCTGATTGGGAATCTAATATAATTATTGAATCTGGAAAACGGGAAGCGTACACGTGCGGTGCTAAACTAAAGTAATTCATTGTAGTTTCTATTAGTGGTTTTAACAAAACATCTATTAGTGTACTGAAAGACTTTATTAAGACAATTAAAACAATAAGGATTTAACGGCCAATTAATATATATATAATTCCTAGGATAAGAGTCCTTGAAGCCATTTTGTCTATGCGGTCAACTAATTTTGGTTTTTGGGCATCAATATACTCAAAACTTTCTGCAAAATGTTTTGCATCACGAGCTGCAACTTGCTTTTGTACTAGTTTATTTTTAACATCTTGCAATGCTGAAGGATAATGTTCCTCCTTGGACAATACAAATGTTTTTTTTATTCCAGCACAAGGTGTAGTCTTATTGGCTGTGCCTGTAATTTTACTAATTAGAGAAGAATACATACTAAAACTAGTATTGGTGCACATAAAAAGAACAACGATAGCGAATTTATTACAGTAATTCATAGGTTCTTTCTTCTAAAGTATGAAAATATTTATTTTTTAAAAATTGACTCTATAAAAAAAAATAGAATTTGCGCTCATGAGAGCTCCGCAAATTCTCATTTAAGTTACCATTTTACGCCAAGCACTATTATTAATAATCCTGCCGTACATAGCTTACAACAGGATTATTAATAATAATCAAAATACAGATAATAACAATCAAAAATGCAATTATTAAGCGCCAAAAATCACTGTAATTCAGCGGCTTATTTCTTTTTCTTTATATCGCGTCTTAGTTGCTCTTCTTCCTGTCCCAAGTTTATTATTTTTATTACTCGAGAATCATCTAATTTGGGCGGTTGAGTGTCAAAAATTCTTCTTCTACGTAAAGGTTCATTCCACCCACCACAGCTGCAACGAAAAGCACATGGAGTAGGGTTGGAATCATTACAAGGAGATATTATTCTAATTATATTAGGACAATGCTGACATTTTACCTCTAATCTACAAACGTCGGATGCTAACAATGTTACTATTCTTGTCCATTCAGGAACGACTGTGTTGTCAGCTTCATAGCCTTTGTTCCACCATTCTGGATACGCTGGGCGATTAGCTTCATATTCTGAAGGTTTTTTATCTTTTCCAGCCTTCATTGCCATGGGCATAAACAACATTGCTGCAATCAATAACATCTTTTTCATCATTTTCCCTTCTTTTGGTTTAAGGCAAATCAATACTAATTTTGCCGTCCTTTGTTGTAATAACTACTAAATGTAGAGGTCTTGCTGGATTGGGACATTCAACAGTTTGAATAGCTTTATTAGGCTTATAATCAGCAATAAACTTAAATCTACAATTAGGGCAAGTAATACCCAGAGAATGGATAAAAGAGTCTTGTGCCTTTCTAGCATCTATTTGCCCATAAATCTCTTGTTTTCTTGCATCTCTATCTTTATCTTTTCCCGCAACGAGCAGAGCGGGAATAATACATAACAAAGAAACAGCAATCATTAATATCTTTTTCAATGTGCTTCCTTTAGTAATCAATAATATCTTAATTACTCACTTTTTATACATTGATTGGATGTTTGCGTAATGTGTCGAACGCCACATCTGCAGAGCAATTTTCGCATGTACGTATAAAAAACTTGTTCGGTATATAAACTTCTGTATTTATATGACCGCATTTACATTGAACATACATGTGTCTTACTCGTTGTTGTTCCTGAGGCCATTTATTGTCATTTGCTTTATTATCTTTATCTTTTCCTGCGTGCATTGCCATTGGCACAAGCAACATTGCTGCTATAAATAACATCTTTTTCATCGATTTTCCCTTCATTTGAAATTAAAAATATAAAACTATTTTTTCGATATATAATGTGGTTGAGCATATGAAGTAAACAGTATTGCCATTTTTTTCATAAAAATCTCTTTGTTATTATTATTTAACTTCCTTGCCTGTCCAATGCCAACACCTAGGACAAAGATATACATCATCCTCTTTGTATCTTGGAGGATTCCATTCATAGTTGCATTTACTACATTTAACTAAAGTTCGTGGATAAATACCGAATTTTCCATAGCCTATATCGTTAGTGCTAGAAGTATCATTATTGCTATTGCTAGTTCCATTATTCTTATCTTTGCCTGCAAAAACTGCAGTAGAGATAACAAGAAAAATTGCACCTAATGCGATTAACGCTTTTTTCATAAATTCCCCTCTAAAAAAAAATAAAAAACAATCCATTTCTATATTACGTAAAAAACACTTTTTAATTGTTTCCCGTTTCATTCTTCATAGTGCCCGTTGCTATTGTCACCCAAGTCAAACAGTGTGGACAGGTGACGCGATATCTTTGGTTATCACTCCATGCAATACGACCTTCACGCTTGCACCTAGGACAAGTTACGGTAATATATAAAACTTTAGCTTCTTGCTGCTCTTCTTGTTGCAGCTGGGGCTTTTTATCTTTACCTGCAAAAGCTACCGGTGATATAAAAAAGAATTAAAAACAAAACAATTGATACTTTCTTCATAAACTTCTTTTTTTTGAACGGTTAACATTCACATCTTTACGGTAATTTTTATTTTCAGCTATAAAATCATAATATCTAAATAAGCTGAAATGTCAAACCCCTTAGCAATTTAAATATATGGCTAAATTACACTATATTTCAAGACTTTTTCCCTGGTTTAATTTTCATTTGACAAAATAATTACACCTGATATAATTCTAATAGAAATGATTAATCGGGTGGTTATGTATAAATTGGAGCAATAATGAAAAAATACCCTGTAAAGCTAGTAAGTCTCTTCTTGGCAAGTATCATTTACGGATTACCCACCCATGCCATGGAGCCTATTCCTCCGGTAAAGCCCGATATTGCAGTTACAGAAGATCAGAAAGAAGCAGCTACTCCTGGCACCAAAACTCCCAATAATACCAATAGCGCATCCAGTTCTAATCCGGCCACTCTGGACCAAAAATCATTTTCCTTCAGCAAAGATGGTATAAAAAACATTACAGCCGCAGGTGCAGCATTAAGCACAGCCCTTTATAGTCTTTATACGTTAACGAAATCAAGCGATGAAGGTTGTAATATGGCAATAATTTACTTACAACCAAAGAATGGACAACCTATTCCATTGCCAGTTCATTTTACGAATAAGCAATTCCAAGCCAAAATAAAAAAACTTGAGGGACAATTTAACGATAAAAAAATTGTTATTGATTGTAGCCTTTTTTCTCATGAAACGCTCAAACTGATTACCGAAATTTTAACGCATGAAGCAGGCCGAATATTTACTAAAAACACTCGGCTTTTTCCATTGCAAAAAATACAAAGCTACCTCCATTCGCAAGACAAAGATTTAGTAGTACTAAAGGCAAAAAATTTATTAAGAGCTTTAGCTTTTTTCCATTTAAATAATTACTCTGATTTGATATTAAAAGAATGCGCATCTCTTACTGGCCGCAATAAAAAAGAGTTACTTTTTCTCCAAGAAGATTTAATTGAAGAATTAAAAAGAAACAATATTGGTGCATTAGAACAATTGGAAGACAATTTTCACGAACAATTACCCCAATTGGAAGATTATACGGAACAAGAATTATTTAATTTGTTTAATCTATCTCCTAAACATAAAAGGATAATTGCTTTTGATTTGCTTAAAGAAAAAGCTCACTCTGATCCTTATATAGCTATTGTAGACCCTTTTATTATTGATAAAGAAACAAGTGATGAATTAGATATTATGTCTGGTTCGGGTAATACAGAAGATATTTATTTTTCCCAATCAATTAATGCCACCGACTCAGAATTAGGAAAAGTTTCATTTTTTACAAAACTGTTACAACCAACAGATAGTAAAAAAGAAATAGAAAATAACCAACAGATCGTTAAATTACTTTTACAAAATGGCGAAGGGTTAGAAAATATAAATAAATCTTATAATCACTTTTTCAAAGAATCTAAAAATGAAAATGTACTATTATCTTTTTTTAATAATAATAATCCCGCTAACCGTAGATTTGCCTCTGAAATAGAAAAAGCACCTACTATAGCCCGCTGGCTTAGCGGCAGTAGTACTGTAAATAGCGCACTACATTTAAAAGATCAAATACGCACGTATATCAGTGATGCAGTTACCAAACCAACACAATATGTACATGAAAAGGCACCATGGTTTTCACAAATTTTTGAACCAGTGCTACTTAATGTAGCTTTCGTTTTACCTGGCACGTTGTTTCAACTAGATGCACCCAGTGCCACTATTCAAATCGCAAGTTATATTACCCAGCAAATCACAGAAGAAATAAAAGCAAAAAAACACACTTTACCAACTGAAGTTCAAACTGTTTTAACAAATGAAATAAATGGCTTAATGTCTACTTTTTGGTATAGCTTAAAACATAAGAAATCCGTAAAATTTGATTATTCAAGATTTCAGTACGAAAAAGTTGTTGCTATTGCAGAGTTTGTCAAATTTGCACAGCAAATTAGCAAAGAATTAGAAAAGTTCCCTGCTATTTGCGAAAAATTACCAGAGTTAAAAAAATTAAGTCTATTGAAGTATGACGATACGTTTACTTTATGGAATTACATAGAAGATCCAAATAAATTTGATAATTTGCTAAACAAATTATTCAGTAAGGTTTTTACAGAAAAAGATATCAGCTGGACTAAAACTCACTATGGTAAGATAGTCGCTACACACTACTTGTTGTATCTTCATAGAGAAAAATTACTCGACATATACAGTGCACTTGCCGAGTTAGATGTTTATCTATCCCTTGCAAGAACTTACAAAGAACATAAAGAAAGTAAACATCCTTTTTGCTTTGCAACACTGAGTGAATCCAAAACGCCCCTTATTCACTTTGAGGGATTATGGAATCCTATATTAGGGAACAAAGCAGTTTCCAATGATATTATGCTAGGTGGCAATAATCCAAAAGATGCAATTATTACTGGTCCTAATACGGGTGGTAAATCTACCTTCTTGCGCAGTATTATTTGTGCCGTTTTGATGGCACAAAAATTCGGTTTGTGCCCGGCACAAGAAGCCTTGCTTACACCATTTTCTAACATTAGAGCTTATGCAAATATTACTGATGACGCAATGCATGATCGTTCACTTTTTAGAGCAAGTACCGAACGCGCAAAAGAACTCCTTAATGCTGCTGATAAATCTAATAAGAATGGTCATTCATTAATTATTTTTGATGAACTATTCAATGGTACAAATCCTGCGACCGGTGGTTCTTTAGCATACGGCACATTAAAATCTTTAAATCAAAGTGATAAATATCCACGCTGCGTCTGCATTGCATCTACCCATTATCCATGCATTCAACTAATAAGAAAAGAACAAAACACAAACTTTGCCTACTTAAGAATGTGCGATGTAACTGATGGGCAAGAAAACAATTACAAAATTGTGCCCGGTATATACAAAGACTTTAATGGTTTTGATGTTGCTAAAAAAGTACAACTGGAACCCGAAATTCTTAGTTATTCTAAATCCATTTTTGAAGAACATCTTAAAAATCCATCTTTAAATGGTTATAAACTCCACCTCAAAGCCTTGTCTGTTAAAGAATCTTTTAATGATTTTATAGAAAAATTAAAGCGACAAGATCAAGATAGCGTTAATTTTTTACACACTATGGGACTTACGGCTCCATACTGCTTTGAATTATTTAATCTGGCCAAAAGTCACCATGGTGACATTAAAATATTGATTAATCACAAGGATCAAGATAATAGAAATCTACTGCATCACCTTGCGTTAGAAGATATAAAAAATAATGAACTTCTTGATTTCTTAATCAAGAATGGATGCGATACACAAGCTACAGACGTTAGCGGCCGCAAACCGATAGATTATGCATTGGCAACAAACATAAAAAGAAAATTAATAGAAGCAAGCAAATAAATTGGAGGATAATTATGTTAATCAGAACTTTAAAAATAACATTACTTTGTATATCTTTTGTGCTCGCACTACCCCTAGATGCTATGGAGCCCATCAACCTTGAAACTACTGAAGGCCAAGAACTTAGTTTGCAAGAACCGTTTATTCCAGCTAATTCACAGGCATTGCTTCAACAAAATAAAGATAAGCTAAATCGTCAACTCTCATACAAAGCATGGAAGGTTATTTTCGATATTTTTGCCGTTAATAAATTTGCAGAATCTGACCCTACAATAGAAGTAGATATGACCGAAGAAAGTACGAATCCTTTTTTAAAAAATAAAGTTGAGCATGATGATGCCAAGCAACTTATTTTATTATTAACCAATTATACCCCTAAAGAATCACCAATTACCGACAAAGTATTGCAAGCATTTATTCTTTTTACAAAAGGGAATATTAAAAAGAAAGAAATATTGTTCTATTGGATTCCTATTACTATGCAGGATCAGGACTTTCTTAAAAAATTGGACGATAGTGTAAAAACCGCTTTAGATAAATATTGTTTTCTTTATTTTAATGAACATTTTAACTTACCTAAAGAACTTATAGGTTATGTAAACTTACAAGAACTGATTAAAGTTAGAAACATAAACAGCATAAAAATTACAAAGGAAATAAACAATTGCGATGAAATTAAAGTCGATTTAAAAGATTGTTCATTGAACTCTTTAGAAGGCTGGCAAGATCTATTTAGTAGCCATATAAAACCTAAATTGGTATGTGCCATTGATTTAAGCAAAAATAACTTAACAGAGTTATCGCCAGATTTGCTAAAAGGCTTTGCGAATCTTAAAAAAATTTCTTTGGCATACAACAAACTTGAATCTCTGCCCGATGCATTATTCAAAGATTGTGAGCAGATTAGACACATTGACTTAACACACAATCTGTTGAAAGAAATACCTAAGATTAGTGGATATCAGTTGGAAGCGGTAATATTAGACCAAAATCCACTCAATGAAACATCAAAAGCGCTCATTAAATATCAAAAAGAACCGGTTTTCCAAACAGATAAAAACATTCAAAAGGAAGTAGCAATAGTGGGAATCTTGTCTACGATATTTATTCTGTTTATTAATATGCATAAATAGATGATAGGGTGGTTCTTATGTACAAAATAATCATATTGGCAATCACATTAGCTGCACAGCATATCCATTGCATGGAATCACTTGTAAGCAATGCAAACCAGATAAATAATCAAGAACCAATCACGTTAGTAAGCAAAGAAGGTATTTCATTCAAATTGCACAAAAACTTCGTGAACAGATCGCCAGTGCTAAAAACAATGCTCGCAAGCTCGATGAAAGAAGCAAAATCATCTACGGTTCACTTGAAAGACATGGATACTAATACCCTTGCAACTATACAATTATTGCTCCAAGTAGGTGAAACTCAACGTACAAATATCTTGCAAGCACTTGTGACTAAAAAGAATAGCAATGAGATACAATCACTGACAGATGCAGCACATTGTTTAGATATAGATGAACTGTTAAAAACCAGATCAACATTACCAATAATACAAGAGGTTTGTAATAATGTGCTTTCAGTAATTGAAATACCATGTAAAAAACTTACCGGTCACAGTAAGGCAGTTAGAAAAATTATTATTGATGACGATTATCTTATAAATGGATCTGATGATGGTTCTATAAGAATATGGAATAAGCACACTGGCCAATGTCTCCAGGAACTTATTGGCCATGGAAAGATTACCTATCTTGTGATGAATGATGATTATCTTATATCAGGATGTAACTTGGGTTCAATACGTATATGGCACAAGCGTAGCGGTAAATTACTACATGAACTTTACGGTCATAGATCAGACATTAGCGGACTAATAATAGATGGTGATTTGCTAATATCAGGTTCTGATGATAAAACCATACGAATCTGGAATAAAAACACTGGTGCGTGTACACACATTCTTAACGATCATGAAGATACAATTAAATCTATTGAAATCGATGGTGATTATATAATTTCAGCTTCAAGAGATGGCATCCGTAAATGGAATAAATACACTGGTGAATGTATGAAGATAGCGGATTGTTGCAGTTTTGGCTCTCCAAATTCTATAAAATATGGCCAATATTCGATTAGCAGCCCTGTTAGTAATATTCTTCACTCTCATAAAAATATCTCGATCAGAATATGGAATGAGAAAGAAGGAAGCAAAACTATTCGTCAACTTGGATATGATACCAATGTGGGGCCAGCGGTCAAAGTCGTTTCATCTTGTTTGGTAGATAATGATTGTCTTATTGCAGGATATAATGTTTATGATGCTTACGACCATAAATATGATAACCCCATACTGATTTGGGATTTGAGTATTTATAAAGAATTTGAAAATTTTATACAGCGTGAGTTACCAATTGTTTATGCCAAACTGCTCTATCAATTTGATGCCTATCCTGACAACGCCTATGCAAAGGTTCTTCATCTATTTAGTGACAATGATATGATTCAAAAACAAGAAGACCTTTTAAACCATTTCTTAGAAACCATTCAAACAAATTGGGGCGACAAAGTAATGGAGGTAGTAAAAGAAACATTACTGTCGTCTGTTAGAAATAAACAACAAATAGGATCATTAAGGGATTACCTACCAAGATTAGAGTTTACATTGTTAGGCGTTGCAGGTCTTTTAGCCTTGATAACATTTACAAAAAAATAGCTCTCAATTTTTATGAGAAGGTAGAGTCTTTTTTTATTTATGGATTAAATGTATAATCTTCCGGTTCTTTTTCTAGTACAAAAAAAGTAGCCACCCGATTATCCTTAAGTAATTCTTTTACAGCTCCCACTTGTTGCTCTTTTAGTGCTCTCATTAAAGCAGTATTACCATTATCGTCTCTTTTGTTTGGTTTAATGTCACTCAGCTGCAACAAATAACGAATAACTTTCTTTTGGCCAAAGGTACTTGCGCATAAAGCTCAGGATTCCAGACTTTGGACTGATTTTGTGTCTCCATACTTAACTCTATTGAGCTTGTTGTTATTGATATCAATGAAATCAACATTAATTTCTTAGAATCTACACCTTTCGATAATATTTTTGTTTGTTACAACCAAACTTACTCTGAATCAATTTGGCCATTTTTAATATATAAAAGTGCAGCTCTAATAGAGAGAATAGTACTTTCTAACAATGTATACTCTTCAAAAAATTCTAACTCCCCCACTTTTCTGGCTCTGCATTAGAAATGTTCTTAATCCATTCCCCAATGCGCAATCTGTAGATCTATCAAAACAATCTACCAACTGGCCATCTTGCATAAGATACACACAGTCCATAATCATCCGCACAAATGACATATCTTGACTAGATATAACTACCGTAATTCCATCTGCAACAAGCTGTTTTAATAACTGTGCAAGCAATGCAGTATTTTCTGGATCCAATGCAGAGGTTGGTTCATCTAACAACAATACTTGCGGTCCCAATAGTAACGCTCTTGTAATAGCAACACGCTGTTTTTGACCGCCGGAAATCTGACTAGGATACTGTTCTGCAAGATCTCTAAGACCAAAGGTATTTAACAGTGCACGGGCTTTAGATTCAGCTGCCGCAGCAGCCATCCCCTGAGTTACCATTAATGGCTGCATGCAGTTAGCAAGTACCGTCATATGGGGAAACAAATTATAATTCTGTGCAACAAAGCCAACCAAAGCTGCACGTTCTTTAAGTGATATCTTGGCAAGGTTTTTATTATTGAGCAGTATTTCACCGGTATAATTAGTTACAAGACCGGCAATGCAGCGTAGTAGTGATGTTTTGCCAGCACCACTTTTGCCCACAAACGTAGTAATGCGCCCAATAGGAATACTGCAAGAAACACGATTCAAAATAGTTTTTGCATTATTGCCTGTTGTTACCACTAGTGACAAATTAGTAATAGTTAGCATAAGAAAACCTCCGTTCTAATAATGCCCCACACCCATTTAGCACTGACGATAGTACTAAGTATATAATGGCAACAGTCAAATAAATGGTAATGGGATTCATCTCCCGTGAAACAATATTCATTCCCGCACGGGTAAGTTCTAACATTCCTAAGGTAGACACCAATGAAGTACTTTTGAGTAACTGATCCAGCTCCCCAATTAAGGCTGGTAATACCACCCGCACAACCTGCGGAACAATTACAAAACGTACTGCCTGTACCGTTGAATAACCCAGCACCTGCGCTGCATGCCATTGTTCTGTGGCAATGGCATTGGTGCCCGCGCGCACAATCTGACTAACATAGGCCCCAGAACAGATTGATAACGCAACCACTGCAGCACAGAACAAGGGCAAGTTAACGCCCATTAATTCTGGTAGCACAAAATACACAATGAGCAACTGCACATAAAGCGGTACTGCGCGCAACACAAAGGTAACCCAATTAAGAATAGGAGAAACCCAAGAAATGCGCAGAGGTCTGCTGAGCAGTAATCCCACACCTGTTCCCACTGCCAATGAACAGAGTGCAGATGCAAGCCACAACAACAGCGTTGTGGTTGCACCTTTGAACAACAGTGGTAGAGAACTAATAATAAGATTACTATTCATTATTACCTCCTAATCCCCATTTAATTTCCAAATCACGCAAGGTTCCCTGTAACTTTAATTGAGAAATTACATTATTTACCTGTTGTGCAAGCTTTTGATTGGATTTTTTAAATGCAATGCCCATGCCATAAATCTGAAATTCTTTTCCTAATGGTACAGAAAGAAGTTTAATTTCTGGATTTTGCTGAGCAACACGTTGCGCAATACTAGGTTCCAAAATTGCTGCCGTTGATTTACCATATTTAATATCCATAACCATATCAACCACAGCACCTAATGGCTTTTGCTCAAAACCGTTAAACTGTTTTAAGAAATTCTCACTCGCTGATCCTGGTTCATAACACAGAACTGCATTAGTAACATTAGCTAAATCTTGCATCGTTCGTATATTCGCTGGGATTTCTTTCCAAAATAATAGCGAAAGAGAAGTAATGTTCTCTCCAACATAGGGCACCATTATTAATTCTTGTTGACGCTTTTGAGTAATATCTAACCCAGAAAAGATCGCGTCAATTTTATTTTGCTCTAACGCAATGAATAGTGGTGCTAAGGTACCCATATCTATGACTTCTAATTTCTTACCTAATGCAGTTGCAACAGCTTGTGCCACATCAACATCAAAACCTTCGTATGTTCCATCTGGCTTAATACTCATGAATGGTGGCCACACAAACATGCCAACGGTCAGAACATTGTCATTACGCTCCGCGGTGCGAAAATAAAAAAATAATGCACTGCACACACTGCCAATACTGGCAATAATTATTAATAAACGAACTAAAGATTTCATAATAAATCCTTTAGCACTATAAAAAAGTGCGGTTAAAAAATAATTGAATACGCTATTAATGCGTAAAAAAATTAACGAATACGTAACAAATTAAAAAATGGGTAAAGTGCTCAGAATACTAAGCGTGATGATGAAGATGATGATGTGCGGGATGCACAGAATGGACGGCAGCATGTGCCAGAGAACAGACAGCAGAATTATTAATCAATGAAATAGATAATACCTGGAAAGCGGACCAACAAGGCCACGTTCGTAGGGTATTAGATATGGGTATCTTCATGGATACTCCTATAAGGGGTTAATACAGTAAATTACACATTTAAGAATATGACAAATTGAAACATGAGTCAATAGTCACAGAGTACTCAAATCCATAACCATCCTTCTAGGCACCTACCCTATCCCTTTTGGTATTCTTTAAACTTCATAAAAAAAACTGATTTTCCCAATAATACCACTTCAAATTATATGATCTATTCATTATCCCTAGGCAATTTTGTAAAAAATGCAATGAGATTGCATTTTTTACAAAAAAGGAAATCTATGATTATTAATCGTGACATAAAATCCCATTTAAAAACCCTAAGCACCCAATTTAGAGCTATTGCAGTAATGGGTCCACGCCAATCGGGCAAAACCACCCTGGTTAAAGAAACATTTCCCGACTATGCTTATGTCTCTCTAGAAAATATTGATTTTCGCAAAATTGCCCTGGAAGACCCCCGCGGATTTTTGCTTGCTTACTCACAAGCAAAAGGCGTTATTATTGATGAAATTCAAGAAGCACCCGACCTGCTTTCTTATATGCAAGAGATTATTGATCAAGAATATCGGCCAGGCTATTTTATTATTACTGGATCACAACATTTTTTAATGTATGAAAAAATCACCCAATCTCTGGCGGGAAGAATTGCCCTACTAACACTATTGCCACTTTCTATTGCTGAATTAAAAAAAGCAGAGATACTACCTGAGCCTGTCGAAGCTCTTTTAATTAAAGAATGCTATCCGGAACCATATGTACATAGCATACCTATTACTACATGGTGTACTAATTACATAAATACCTACATAGAAAGAGATGTGCGCCAAATTCTTAAAATAACTGACGTAGTTACTTTTCAACGATTTTTAGCCCTCTGCGCTGCGCGGGTTGGAAATCTTCTAAATTATACTGAATTAGCTCGCGATTGCGACATTAGTCCAAACACGGCCAAAGCATGGATCTCTATTTTAGAAACCAGCTTTATTATTAAGCTATTATATCCATACTACCAAAAGTACAATAAGCGCATTATAAAAAGCCCTAAATTATATTTTTATGATACTGCGTTAGTCTGTTCCTTATTAGGTATAAAAACACAAGAAGATCTATTCTTACACCCTATTAAAGGCGCCCTCTTTGAATGTCTTATTATAAGTGAACTCTTTAAATATAATTTTAATAATAATGAAAAACCTCAACTATTCTTTTGGCGAGATGTACAAGGACATGAAATTGATTGCGTTATCGAAAAATCATTTGATCATATTGTCCCTTTAGAAATTAAATCAGGGAAAACGATTACGAAAGATTTTTTTAAAGGATTAATAGATTGGAAAGATATTAGTGATCAAAAAAATATTCCGTCTTACGTTGTTTATGGAGGTAATGAAACCATGAAACTTGCGAGCGGAACTATAGTTAGTTGGGACAATCTTTCTTCCCTATTAAATATTATTTATACAAAATAAAAACATGCCGATAGAATTATCACCCTTATGTATTAATTTGTAAAAACAAAATTAATAAGGTAGATTCTCACCAATTGTAAAAAAATTATTATTTTTGTGGGAGTATCTTATGAACCTCAAATATCTTTTTCTTCTATTACTTTCTTTACTGCCCCTCACTACAATTTCTAACCAATCACCCTTTACGCCCAAGGACATTCATATGAACCACAAAAAAGAGCTTATTAAACAGCTTGCAAACATTAATGCAATTAGCTTAAACAGTACGCCACATCATGATGGATCTCTGCTTCCCATTTACTTTGACATGCGATTACTTATATCTTATCCGCACTTACTACAACAATTTGCTCAGCATCTTAACCACCTGGTGTCACAATGCACCTTTAATGTTATTTGTGGTGTTCCACAAGCTGCAATACCATTAACCACTGCTGTAGCCATGGCTGGCCATTATCCCATGATCTTGCAGCGTAAAGAAGTAAAAAACTATGGCACCAAAAAATATATTGAGGGTGCGTATAAAAAGGGTGACACCTGCGTACTCATAGAAGATGTTATTCTGAGCGGATTTAGTATTTTAGAATCAATAAAAATATTAGAAGACCAAGGGTTAGTGATAAAAGATATCTTTGTGCTCATTGACCGTGAACAAGGTGGCATGGAAAATGTACGCAGACATGGCTATAACATACAAGCCTTATTTACCATGTCGGAAGTTTTAGAACAATTACAGCAAGAGGGTATAGTTACCCCACACCAATATTCAACCATTCACAAGTTCTGTGCTGAATCACGAGTTACTCTATAACATACCGACCCATTTAAAAACAAAGAGAGCCACAATTACCTCTGGCTGGCTCTCTTTGCTTTAATACCTGTCCAATGGGTGCACACCTGCTTATTGCAAGAATTGCTAACTTTATGTATTAATTTGTAAAAACAAAATTAATACGGTAGATTCTCACCAATTATAAAAATAATGCATTTTTATTGGGAGATTAGAAAATGAACAAAAACCGTCCTTCTACTTCTCGTTTAACCTTATTTGGCTATCCCCTTGCGTCACCTATCGGTATTGCCGCCTGCGCACTAACCACCGGTAATCAGATCCCTGTTCTTGCTCAGCTCGGTTTTGACGTGATCACGCACAAAACCGTGCGCGCTTATTACAGCCCCGCCTGGCCAGCTCCCAATCAGTATTTTGTCCAATGCACTAAGCAACTTACTAAACAAGATATACACCAGACCTTTTATGCCTCTGCAGAGCCAACCTTATGCCTTACTAATTCTTATGGCAATAATTCACCTAACCCAGAAACGGTGCTAGAACAGTTGCAAAAAGCACGCCTATCATTACAAGATGGTCAAGTGCTTATTGTTTCTGTGTATGGCAAAGGTTTGTCACCACAAGAACAAATTGCTGATTTTGTTGCCGCAGCGCAACTTGCGCAACAAGGTGGGGCTATGGTTGTTGAAGCCAATTTGTCTTGCCCTAATCTTTATAATGAACAATTACTGTATCAAGATCCTGTATTAGTAGAGCAGGTATGCAGCGCTATAAGCCAAGCAATTACCATACCACTGACCATTAAAATAGGCATTTGTGCAACTAATGAACTTCTTAAAAATATTCTACTTGCAGCACATACAGGGGGAGCACGCGGCGTCTGTGGAATTAATACCGTTCCCGTAAAAGTGGTAAATGAGCATGGGCAACCGATATTTGGACAAGAGAGAGAAGTAAGTGGGCTTTCGGGTGCGCCACTCTTTAATCTAACATTGGACTTTGTACGCGCTGCACGAGAAATAATTACTCAAGAACAACTCCCATTAACCTTGTTTGCTACAGGCGGCGTTATAAAACCAGAACAATTTAATAGATTACTTGCTGCGGGTGCAGATATTGTTCAAACTGCTACCGGCGCAATAATTAACCAACAATTAGCCCAGGAATACCATGCCATGAACAACACACTTTGTTCGCCAGAAAAACAACAACTAATTAAACAATTACATGCTATAGGCGCTATTCAAATAAAAAATGTGCAATTAAAAAGCGGTGTTATGTCGCCAATTTATTTTGATATGCGTTTAGTAATGTCTTATCCCAAACTACTGGCCGAAATAGCCAGACAACTTGCTATAATGACCGCGAAAACAACCTATGAATTGATATGCGGCGTGCCCCATGCTGCCGTTCCTTTAGCAACAGCAATTTCTCTTGCAACTGACCGACCATTAATAATGCAGCGCAAAGAAGCAAAAGCACACGGAAATAAAAAAATGATAGAGGGTGCCTATCACCCCGGGTCAACCTGTTTGGTTATTGAAGATGTAATGACAACCGGATCTAGCATTATGGAATGCATCAAACTATTAGAACAAGATGGTGGTTTAATTATTAATGACATAGCTATTGTAATTGATCGTGAGCAATCAGGAGTTTCTTATGTTACCAATAATGGATACAAGGTACACGCACTTATTACCATGTCAGACATTTTGCAGGTATTGCTTAATCAACAGCTTATCACTCACCAACAATATGCAACCATTAAAGAATTCTGCGCACAGCACGCAACCAGCAACCCAAGCATTGAAACAGCCCCAACGCAATCCCCTACGCAATCGTCTTTATGAGATAATGCACACCAAATGCAGTAATTTAGCAGTTGCCGCCGATGTTACTACCAAAAAAGAGTTACTGGCATTAGCAGATGCAGTAGGTCCAGAAATAGTTGTTTTTAAAACTCATATTGATATTATTGCAGACTTTGATTGGGATTTAATTGTTCAACTTAAAGCATTAGCACAAAAGCATAACTTTTTAATTTTTGAAGATCGCAAATTTGCAGATATTGGCTCTACCGTACAACAACAATATGTAAATGGCATCTATAAAATTGCAGAATGGGCAGATATTGTAAATGCATATGTTATTTCTGGACCCGATATTGTAAAAGCGTTACAAGAAGTAGCTGTAAAATATAATGAACCACGAGGTGTTTTATTAATTGCGCAATTGAGCAGTGCCAATAATTTAATTACTCCAGAACATACCCAAGCAGTTGTATCTATTGCACAACAATATCCAGAGTTTGTCATTGGTTTTATTGCGCAACAAATGCAAGATAAAAACTTTCTTACTTTTACACCCGGCATTAGTTTTGAACAAAAAGCAGACAATTTAGGCCAACGTTACAATACACCAGAATATGCAATTCAAGAACGGGGAACTGATATTGTTATTGTAGGAAGAGCCATTTACCATGCGAAAGATCCACACGCAGTCGCGACAGAATATCGTCAACGAGCATGGCAAGCAAAATCTACATAATTTTTTTGTTAGCTTATTTTAAGCAAAGAAGTTTTTTATCTAAAGTTCATTTTTTGCGCTCTGTGAGCAGTACAAATAATATAGAGATTAAGAAGAACTATTTGTATGTTAGATCTACAAGAGGTTGCACAAGCAATCACTTGTAGATCCACGCATAAGGCTAACACCAGCTGCATAGCCAAAAAAATTGTTTTAAAACTTATGCTAGATTGTCACTTCTGGTTCTATAGTTCGTCTTGCACCAGTATATCGCTCAACTTCAAATTCAAATAACCCAGACAGGTCCATAGCGCGTTCTAAACGCGTAAGCCCAATTCCAGCACCAAACCGTTCTATCATAGGCAAAGAAAAATATTCTTCCAGCTCATTAAGTACCCGTTCTTTGCCAAAGCTAGTAAATAGCAAATTGCAGTAGTTGCCGTTCTCTATGGTAAAAAATCTCTCACGCATCATGTCAATATCACATGAGCGTTCTGCAGAACCAATGGTTTCCATACCATGCAACACAATATCTATTTTTTGAGCGAGCCCATCTTCACCCCGTTTCATATTCCAAAAGGGATTGGTGTATTCTGGAAAGCGCTCAAGACTAATAGCTGTGCCATATTTTTTTTCTAACATAAGCTCATGGTGCGCATGAAGAATATTAGTTTCATACGCGTGTGCGGCCTGAGTATAATCAATGGCTACCGGTACTTGAAACCCAAGATAGAGTAATAGCTCTTCTTCTAATTGCTTAAGATCATTAAAGGTGCCCCGTGCTTCAAATTCAAACATAGGAAAAACACGCTCGTGACGTCCCGGTATTAGATTTGCTTCATCACGATAACTGGTTGTAACACAAAAAAATCCGGCTGCTTCCGGATTTTTTAACATTTCGTATTCTAACCACATCTGACCAGTTTGCGGACAGGGATATAATAATCCGCCAATAGAATATTTAGTAATGGTTTTAGGATCCTCACAGGCTGCTAAAATAGATGTTCGTGATTGCGCTGGAACTTCTATAAAACCCTTTTGATCCTGAAAAAACTGTCGTAATTTACGGACCATATAACTGTAACGCAGAGTATTCTTCATCAATTCTCCTTCTTTTTTTTGTTACTGATGATCCAACACAAATTGTTAAGAATCTACCCATAATGGTACCCGTATGTCAATGAAAAATTATAATCCGTTCCCCCGTAATTTTTTAACTGCTTTAATAGCTACTTAGATGTTGCACGCATTTAGAACAAGCCTTGTGAACAATCCCCTATCTGCATAAACAAATAGGCCCTTCCTAGGCATAAAAATATACAGATTGACATTATTAACTAATGGTGTATTCTAATAAAAAGCTTAGAATATTATATTGTTTACGGGGGTTATTATGCGCATTTCTACTTTATTGCTTATTTTTGGTATTTTCACCAATACCGTGCTTTCAGTTAAATCCATGGAAAGTCATGATGATGAGGATGATTCAAATGCTACATGGATTAACCTAAAAGAGCTCCGTCCAACCTTATCAATGATCACCAACCAATCAAAAGAAGAAGAGCCTTCTTTACAAAAAGAACTTATTCCAACCGGACCAGAAGCAAAACAAGAAGTTATCACCAAAAAATCTACACCCATAAAGCTGTTACCTGACCATCTTAATGCCTTAAGTGAAGACGATAAAAATAAAGCTGCCGGAACAACCAATCGTAATGAATGGATACATAGGTTAGAAAAAATTTGGAAAGATAAGGTAAACAGTTCCAGTTTAGCATTTGCAATATGGAAGTACTTACCCAAAGATATTCAACAAGAGATTTGTAGTTATCTAAAAGATGATCTACCAATTATTCAATACATTGAAAGAAAAATTTTACATAGTACTCCTTGCTCTAAGCTCATTGAGACCAAAAATTTTCCAAAAGACATATTGATTCATGATGAAAATATAATTGTTACTGAGTTTAACCCTCCTTTTTTTGGGGATTCGAAAGCACTAACTTATAGGAATTCTAAGGCAAATATTATAAGAATATATGAACTAAAAACAGGCAAATATTTAAAAGAATTAAAAGGGCATGCTAATTCTATTACAACGATAATTACAACAGATAACAAAATTATTTCTGGCGATTTAGATGGCATTATAAAAATATGGGATATAGTTTCTGGCAAATGCCTACAAACACTTATTGGTCATCAGAATGCAATCATTTCTTTAAATATATATAAAGATTGTCTAGTCTCTCAATCACAAAATGAAGCAGTAATATTTTGGGACCTTGAAACAGGTAACCAAACCACTCGTACAAATCATCATCAAATTCTAACAATACAAAACAATATTTTAATTTCTCAGCTTAATAATAATATTTGCGTAGAAGGTTACAAAGATGAAATCGTAATATTAAGAGGACATTCTGAGACCATTAATGATGCCATCTTAAAAGACGATATGCTTATTTCTTGTGCTAATGATGGGACCATTAAAATTTGGGATTTAAATAAAGAAACCTTATTAAAATCCTATAAAATGCCATCTCTTATTCAGAGCATTAAATGTTGGAATAACAAACTTATTGGAGTCAGTAATTTAGAAATTCTATATATCATTAATCTTATTACTGACAAACAAGAACAACGATTAGATGCTAATTGGGCAAGAATCCTCGGAAATGGCCTAACCTCAGACAAAAATAAAGTTTATTTCTCATCTCAAATTATTAAAATAATTGTACATCAAAACAAAATATATCAAGTCAGTGATATTCTGGAATCTAATTTCTTTAAATCTAATAATGGATTTATTAGAGTATGGGACTTAGAAATGTACATGCAAATTAAGAACACATTATTTAAAGAATTAAACTTTTTAGAAATTGATTTGATAAAAAAAATTAATACTACAAAAATAAACGCAAATAATCTCCGAATAAAAATACTCGAATTACTATTTAATAAATTAGATAAAAAGTTTGGTGAAAGTGGATTAATAATAGTAGATGTGCTCTTGGATCGTATAAAAATGTCATCTCTTATATATGCATATTTAACAAACATTCTATATAAAAAGTAAAGAGAGCCAGAATTTTACCTCTGGCTCTCTTTGCTTTAATAGCTGCTTAACCGCTGCACGCACTTAGAACAGGTCTTGTGAACCTTCAGTTGCAGTGCGTTCTTGTGGTGCAACTTCCATAGAATCTACTCTAACTTCATGTAGTTCCACTTCATTGCAGCAATTACAATTAGATATACACATATAGTAACCCCTTTCGTTTAACATTATTTGCCGTGACACTTTTTATACTTTTTACCAGATCCACACGGACATGGATCATTTCTGCCTGCTTGGTGTTCTGACCGGTGTTGTTGCGGTTGTTGGGACGGATTTGTAATAACCGCATCTTCATTAGCGCTTGGTACTTGACCGGCAATTAAATTCATTTCTGCCATTTCACGTTGGCGCTTAGATTCAAACGCGCGAGCATCAAACCGTTCTACATTTACATGGAAAATATGGTGCACAATATCACGACGTATATAGTCCATCATCTCTTTAAAGATATCAAATGCTTCTCGCTTGTATTCTATTAATGGGTTCTTTTGTCCCCAGCCACGCAATCCAATACCCTCTTTTAAATGATCCAGGTTAAGCATGTGCTGCTTCCAAGCGGTATCTATGGTTTCTAACATTAACCATTTTTCTGCTTGTTGAATTATGCCCTTGTCATCCTGTTCACGATATAGTTGATACTTTTCTAACAAGAAGTTAATAGTATCTGGCACTAACACATCATAACTAGTGGTATTAATTCCTGCAGCTTCAATCTCTGCTAAAGAAAGACCGGTAAGCCCATGCAGATCATTAAATATATCTTTAATACTTCTGCAGTAAGGGGACGCCCCATAGCCTTGTTAGCAATAAGATCTTGGGTAACCCCGTCTATTAGATCACGAATAAGAGTCATAAATAGCCTCTTCACCTTCTAAAATAGAACGACGGAATGCATACACCACCTTGCGTTGTTGATTAAGTACGTCATCATATTCAAGCAAGTGTTTACGAATTTCAAAATTATGTTTTTCAACTTTTTCTTGCGCACGTTCAATAGTTTTGGACACAAAAGATGATTCAATAATTTCATCTTCTTTCATACCAAAAAATTCCATACGTTTTTTTAAGCGTATCGCCCGCAAAAATACGAATTAGATCATCTTCAAGAGAAATATAAAAACGAGATTCACCCGGATCACCTTGACGGCCAGAACGGCCACGCAACTGATTATCAATACGTCGGCTTTCATGCCGCTCAGTACCCAAAATATATAATCCACCTGCTTCACTTGATTCTGGAGTTAATTTAATATCTGTACCACGACCTGCCATGTTGGTTGCAATGGTTACTATGCCCTGGTTCCCCTGCATGCGCAACAATTTCTGCTTCCCGTTGCATGTTGTTTTGCATTAAACACTTCATGAGGAATCCCATTAGCCGTTAAAATGTGCGCTTAATAGTTCAGATGTTTCAATGGCAATGGTACCAATTAATACTGGTTGCCCTTTTTTATGGCGCTCTTTAATATCTTCTACAATCGCCTTATATTTTGCATTTTCGGTCAAGAAAATAAGATCAGGCTTATCCAGACGGATCATAGGCTGATTAGTAGGAATAGAAACAACATCGAGTTTATAAATATTATAGAACTCTTCTGCTTCGGTTGCAGCGGTACCGGTCATACCCGCAAGTTTTTGTATAATCTAAAATAGTTTTGCAAGGTAATAGAAGCAAGTGTTTGGCTTTCTCGTTCAATATTAACGCCTTCTTTTGCTTCAATTGCTTGATGCAATCCATCGCTGTAGCGGCGGCCCGGTAAAATACGGCCGGTAAATTCATCAACAATCAATACTTCATCATCTTTAACCACATATTCAACATCACGTTTAAATAATGCATGTGCTTTTAATGCTTGCTGTGACATGATGCAACAAGCTTAAATGTTCAATCGCATACAAATTTTCAACATTAAATGCATCTTCAATTTTATCAATGCCAGCTTCAGTCAATATGCACTTTGCGATGCTTTTTCATCAACTTCATAATCTTCTACTTTTTTCTAACCGCGCGAATGACTCGATCTGCCTGTCACATACATTTGACTGCTTTCTTCTGCTGAACCAGAAATAATAAGCGGAGTTCGCGCTTCATCAATCAAAATCGAGTCAACTTCATCGACAATGGCATAATTTAAATCACGCTGCACATAATCTTCCAAGCGGAATTTCATATTATCGCGCAAATAATCAAAACCAAGTTCATTATTGGTCGCATATAAAATATCGGAATTATAAGCTTTTTTGCGCTCTTCATCACTCATATGAGTTTTGCAAGACAGCCGACCGTTAAGCCCAAGAAAGTATAAATAGGGCACATCCATTCAGCGTCACGACGTGCTAAATAGTCGTTCACGGTAACCAAATGCGCCCCTTTGCCCGCAAGAGCATTTAAATAGAGCGGCAAGTGTTGCGGTTAAGGTTTTACCTTCACCCGTTTTCATTTCAGAGATTTTGCCTTGATGCAGTACAATGCCACCCATAAGCTGCACATCAAAATGGCGTTGGCCCAATTTGCGTTTAGAAGCTTCCCGCACCGTAGCAAATGCTTCTGGTAAAATATCATCCAGCGTGGCACCTGCAGCAAGTTGTTCGCGTAATACGGTTGTCTGGGCCGCTAGTTGCTCATCTGTCATGGCAACCATACGGGGTTCAAGAGAGTTAATATGCTCAACAATAGGGCGTATGCGCTTAAGCTGCCGCTCATTATTGGTGCCTAAAATTTTGGCAAGTAATTGTGCTATCATAAACAGTCCTACAGAAGTTCTTGGGTTTTATGCCCTAACGGCTTTTTTACTTATAGTATCGCTCAATTGCATTATTAAGTCTAAGGGTAATAGGCGAGCAATTGCAAGTCTACACCCCTGCAGGCAATCCAACAACGGTCATTTGCCGTCCTGCGCTGGTTCCCTGGCGACGGTGTGAGTGATAGGCATGATTATCAATAGTACAGGAAGCATAATCATAATTAAAGGCACTTTCTGGAATACCCATTTCTTGCAATTGTAATTGATTAAAGAGAGGCAAATCAAAATAAACAGCATCTTTGTCCTGGTGAAGAACTTTAGGAGCATGGGGTGTTTTTTCTATGTGGGTTATTAGATCATCCCCTACCATGTAGCAGCAATTATGGGCAGAAGAGCCAAAAAAAATAGAAAGGTCTTCTGGCTGGGTACCATACTGGGTATGCATATGATTAATCATTTCTTTGCCTACGCCATTCACAGACCCCCGCCAACCGGCATGTGCTATACCTGCAGCCTTATGTTTTTGATCTATTGCAACAATAGGCAAACAATCTGCAGTCATTACGCCAATAGCTGTACCAGGAATTCCGGTCACTAAATAATCACCTTCTATAGTAAACGGCGGAATAGCATCTTTGTTTTCTGGTGTAATAGCAAGGCCCATAGTCCCATGGACCTGTTTTAGAAAATAAAGCTTATTAATCTTCAAAGGATCTTTTAACTGACAAAACGGTTCTGTAGAAATAAGGTCACACGATGCACCAAGGTTTTGGTACTGGGACGCAAATAATTGGTCCGCAGCGTTTCCAAAATAGATATTAATGCCTGAGCCATTATATACACGCATACTATCCTACACTTTTTGAAAATTGATAACTCCCTAATTCCCCTCATTGATATACTTTATTGTAACAGGTAGCCCAGTCAGATCAAATAACTTAGAGAACTGGGCCAGTTGTTCCTTTGCCTTCCACTGTTTTACCGTACAACAACTACTTACTCAGCTCTTTATTTTTTGCTATTTATTGATATAACACTCTATTACCAGTAAAAAGTCAGATTCATTTAGGTAGTTTGGGATTCAAAAAAAGAACTTTTTTGGAGCACAATACAGGATGCTGCACGCATGCAGCAATAAAATTTAAACATAAAAAACAAACCCAAGACCCACCCGTAGCATTACCTTTATTGCAAATAACTAAACAACTTCCGCCATTGATCTAATGTTGTTTGCGTATGCTTTACTGCAAATTGTTTAACCCGTTCCCGCATTTGCTCATAATCAGTTGTTTCTATTTTTTCTTTTAAATCTTGCCAAGAATCAAAGAAGACAAATAAATCTTTGTGTTCAACACGATAAAATTCACAATGCTCAAGTACTGGCGAACCTAATATAGTGTAAGGTTGTCCTGGTTTCCAAAAATGAGGAAATGCCTCACTGTCTTTCCTAACCATATTTTCTATAAATTTGGCAGATGGAACAAAATAAATTTGACCACGATGCATGTTTTCAAACAAAGAAAGTAAAGAGGCTTGGTAGGGAAAGTGCACTATCCCTTTAAATCCAGCTAGTTCATCTGGACCATTGTATTGACCATAGAAAATAGTAATGCCATGCTCTCTGCATTTTTTAGTAACATATTTTAAGTGTGATTTTTCATAGAAATTGGGAGCAAGAAATAACGTAACTGCTTTGTTAACCCCAGCTGGAATAAAATTACCAGCCCCTTTTTGTCGCTTATATCCAGAGAGACCACTCGGTCTAATTACGCTATTAGGAAAGGGTACATTTTTTGATTGTGCATATGCAATTTCATACGGCGTATAACAAATTATTGAAACATTGGGCATAATAGTTGCCTTTTGCATTAATGCATAATATTCGGGATCAGGAAAATGAGAATCTTGGGTGCCTTCTAGAGTATTAAAATCAAAGCGATTACATACCCAAATTATAAGGGGCTTTTGCCAATCATTCTGAATAAATATGCGAGAAAGAGGTGCAGTATCAGAAGTTATAATCGCATCGAACGTATTAAAATAATGTCTAAATTTTTTCCAAACCCGCTCAGCATACGCATGATCAATATTATAAATATCAAAATCCAATTCTTTTTCATAAAATTGAATTATAGATTCATGCGATTCCGTAATATACCAAGAAGTAAGATCAAGATGAAATTCTTTAGCCACAGCGGCAAAATCTTCAATGCAACCTTGGTGGAAACTGAGATGCAGTATCTTAAACGGCTCCGCATGCAGCGCAAAAAAATGAGACCCAAAGATTAGCACTAAAAACCCAAATCCAAAGCTCAATAAATTAATTTTAACGTTCATAAGCATTTCTTTTTTTCTATGATCCACTCATTGATCATTTTTTGTGTGACTATGATACAAAAAAGAGTAACTTGGACTGTGAAACTGTTCATACTATCTTGCTCTATAATACGTTGAAACAAAAAAAATATTTTAATGATTATCTAAACCAACCTATTTTTCCGTGCAAACAAAGTAAGGATACATTCCTCAATCACGCAGTCGACAACCAAAGTTTGTACATTAATCCGCAAATAACAGCCAATCAAAACATAACCGTAGTTATTACGGACTTTTTAAGCTGGTGTTTTGATCAAAATCTTCAAAGCAACTCTGGTCTACTATACCAGTTGCTCTAATTACCTCTATTTTTTGTTTTAAAGTTCTTTTCTTTTTTATAAGTTGTAGATATAACCTAGTTAATATTTGTACTTAAAAAAATAAAGGAAGTACTAAGATGATACGTTTTGTTGTTCTAACATTTTTTCTATTACCCTTTTTGATCCATTGTGGCGATGATCTAAAAACAACATTAATGATAGATAACCTTAATGGCAAAGATACGTTGATGATTCAGCAGAAAGATTCTATTATTTTTATTCATCCGTTAGAAATAAAAGCAATTGAATTAATTAGAGAAGAAGAACGTTATCACCCAATAATAGTACTAAGAGCCAATTCGCAAACAAAAAACTACGATCGGTATATAATTCAGATCAAAAATCCGCTCTATGCACGTTTTTCCAAATTAAATGGCGCTACCATGCAAGAAGAAGGTGGCTCTGAATGTTTGCGCATAATCAAAGTTCTATTAAATAAAGCAAAGTTATAACAATGCCCCGTAACAATTCTAAGTGTTTGAATCCTAGACAACAAAAAGGCGCAGGGTCACTGCGCCATAAATTATATTTTATAATTTAAGCTTATGTTGTGGTGTAAGCATTCGTAAAGGCAGATACCATACCTACCGGCGATTGAGAATAAATAGGACTAAGGTTGGGATAGATTATTTCAAGATTGGTACACCTTATCTGTGCATTTCCACAATTTGCAATATTTTTCACAGTTAATGTACTACCTGTTCCATCAAAAATTGCACTTCCTGGAACAGTTCCCAATGTTCCATATACAAGAGAGTTACCATTTATTTGTCCTCCAAGCGCCAAGGAAGAAATGTAAATACTGCTGCCACCAGTTGTAGAGGATGACATACTCATTGATTCTCCTGCATTGCCACCATTAATGCTCGCATTATTAAAAATTATAAAATTTGTGGAGTAATCATGTGCAAATATCCCATTTCCCCCATTACCACCATTGGTACTTGAACCTACTCCACCATCACCACCTAAAACTTTTGGATTATTAGAAATTGTAGCATTACTTGAATTTATAAGATCTATTGCTTGGCCTCCCATACCTCCATTAGTTCCACCATTACCACCATTTCCACCATTAATAATACTTTCATTTATATTAGAATTATTTGTAGCATTCAATACTATGCCATCTCCTCCATCATGACCATTTATAGGGTCATCACCCCCATCACCAGCAGTTAAAACGCAAGTTGACACTACAATATTAGATGCGTTAGTTATACTCAGCGCATTGCCCCCAATTGCAAAATTGCCCTCTTCGCCGGTAACTAAACAATTAACAATCTGAATGTTTTGTGTTGTTAATGAAGACGTACCTATAATATCTATACCGTCTCTACCTGGTGACATAACATTTGCGCCGGAAGTATATACCGTTAAGCCAGTGAGAAAAATACCACCATTATTTGTATTAACCGTAAGTGCTGCAGCAGAAGTTAGTTGATCTATTGGCGCAGGTGCAACAATAATTCCATTTTTTAAGGTAACATTATCGCCATTAACAGTAACTAACCCAAAAATCGTTTGCCCATTCAGGTCTATGGTAACACCGGAACTGTTAACCGCAAATGGTTGCATTATATTATTAGTCAATGTGTAACTACCTTGCGCAGATATAGTACTGCCAGAAAATGAGGTTGAGGCAAACATATTATTTACAATATCCCATAACCTGGTACCACTGGGGTATACACCAGCAAACATCTGAACAGTTGATATACAACAAAATAACAGAGAAATACGGGTTATTTTTTTTGACATGGTCTTCATGCCACTCCTTCTTTAGAAACAATTAGTTAAACAATCAAAAGTCAACATATACCATTTAATTTTGGATGTACAAGAAAAAAAAGGGAGCCCATAAACTCCCTTACTATTGTTCTTAATTATTATCATGACGGCAAAAGACGGATTAATATTAAATTCAAAAAAAAGGTTATTTATGCTGCTTTTGCCACAAATAGTCCCTACTCACTTAAAAACTTCGAAGGGCTTTATGTAGTTCTAAAGCCCCTAGAATATAATTAACTTATTAATTACTCGTGCTGTTTTTGACGTAAATACGCCGGAACATCCAGATCATTTACATCTACTGCTACTTTTGCTGCCTCTTGCACTGCCTGCTGTACCGGTTTTTGGTATGCCTGTTCATACACCTCTGCTACTTCTTCCTGTTTCACGGCTACTTGTTGCAACTGTGCAGAACGATCTACTACCGTTCCTTTTACTTGCACCGGTGCCGCTTCTTGTTGACGTACTGGCACAAATCCAGTGGCAATTACGGTAACTACTACTTCATTGCTCATGTTTTCATCTATTACAGAACCCAAAATAATAGTTGCGTTTTCATCTGCCTGCTCATAAATAACTTGCGCTGCAGCACTTAGTTCATGTAATCCCAAATCTTTGCCGCCGGTAATATTAAGTAGTACCCCTTGCGCACCTTTAATGCTCATATTTTCTAATAATGGAGAAGATATTGCATGCAATGCAGCTTCTTTTGCGCGATCTTTTCCCGTCGCTCTGCCGGTACCCATTACGGCAAGACCACGGTCTTTCATAATAGTACGTACATCGGCAAAGTCTACGTTAATGTAACCCGGTTTGGTGATAATGTCAGAAATGCCCCGTACAGAATCTCCCAAAATATTATTAATCATAGAAAATGCCTCTATCATAGAAACATTTTCTGAAACTGCCTCTAACAATTTTTGGTTAGGTACAATAAGAAGGGTGTCTACCTCATCTTGCAACGTTGCAAGTGCTTGTGCAGCTACTGCATCTCTGCGTTTACCTTCAAACACAAATGGTTTAGTAACCACTGCAATAGATAAAATATTGCGTTCACGTAACGCTCGCGCTACCACCGGTAATGCTCCCGAACCAGTACCGCCACCCATGCCTGCAGTTAAGAATACAATATCTGCATCCCCAATTGCTTCTATTATTTTATCCAAATCCTCTTCTGCCGCGCGCTTACCAATTTCTGGGTTAGCTCCTGTGCCCAGTCCTTTAGTAGACTTTAGCCCAATCTGCAGCTTATGCTGCGCTTTAGAAGACTCTAATGCTTGTGCGTCAGTATTGGCTACAATACATTCAATACCGTAGTTTCCTGCTTGCACTATACTATTAACCGTATTACCTCCAGCTCCCCCTACCCCTAGCACTTTTATGGATGCCATACCAGTTGCAGCTCTCTCAGTGCTTTCTTGTACAAAATCGATCATGTGTGCTCCTTTTTTTTGTGATTAGCGTTTAAAAGAAATCCATTACCCATGATTTCATACGACCATACACCCGCTTAATCATTGGCGCATCAGAACCAGACAGAAATGCCTGATGACGTGCAGCAACTGAATATACCAATAATCCATACCCAGTGGCATACATTGGATTTTGCAAAGACTCCTGTAACGGAACACGAGTACGGGGCAATCCAATGCGAACGGGAACATTAAAAATTTCTTGTGCCAATTCAGTCATACCCAACAACAATGAACCACCACCAGTAAGAACAAGACCCATAGGCATAAAGGGCTGCAAATGATATTTAACAATCTCTTCATGCACTATAGAAAGCAGTTCTTGTGCACGGGGACGTAATATACTAGTTAGTTCTACAATAGGAACAATCTGCTTTTGATTACCATGCACCAAATTAACCTCTATGCATTCATCATGCTGGAACAGATTTTCACATACCAAGCCATAATTTTTTTTAATATGTTCTGCATCTTGTAAAGAAACCCGTAATCCCACTGCCAAATCATTAGTAAAATGGTTACCTGCAACCGGAAGCACCATAGTATGGCGAATAGATCCCCCATGATACAATGCTAAGTCAGAAGTACCACCCCCAATATCTAACATAGCAATACCCAATTCACGTTCATCTTTACTTAATACGGCCGCAGCAGATGCAAGTTGTTCCAGTACAATATCAGTTACTTGTACGCCCGCACTTTCACAACATTTAATAAGATTCTGTACAGAAGCAATAGCACCCATAATAATATGTGACTGCACTTCTAATCTAATGCCATGCATGCCCAATGGGTCCTGTACTCTATCACGAGAATCTATAATAAAATATTGGGGCAACACATGTAATATTTGTTGGTCACTTGCTATAGGAATAGCTTTTGCCGCAGCCAACGCGTTAGCAATATCCAATTGAGTAACTTCTCCCCGTTTAATAGGAACCACCCCATGGGAATTACGTGATTGGATATGACCACCAGAAATACCAATAACAGCAGACTCTATGGTTATTCCAGCCATAAGTTCTGCTTCTGCGACTGCCATTTTTATGGAGTGGATTGTTTTTGCAACATCCACTACCACCCCCTTACGCAACCCTTCTGATGGATATTTACCAATGCCAATAACTTCTACCGCATCGCCATCTAGTTGCTGCGCAACCAAGACACAAATTTTAGTAGTCCCCACATCTATAGATGTGATAAGACGATCAGACGCAATTCGCACCATACACTTCCCCCCCGTGATCTGCAGACACAATTATTTGATTAGAAAAGCGTGTATCCACTAACCATACACGCGATAATTGATTAGTGAACTTTCCCCGCTCTAAAAGATCTTGTCTAATGCGATTGCACCGCTCAACAGTCATTTGGTCAGGTAATTGATTAACGGAACAAACAATAGCAAACCGCCCCTCTTGTTTGTCATGCAGCACAATATTGGTCTCATTATGAAAAACCAACGTATAGGCAGAAAGTAATGGATAACATTTAGATACCACCTCCATAACTGCTGGTACAACAGAACGCTCTTGGGCCATTGTGCGGGAAATAGAAATGCCGGGTAATAGTTCATATGCAGCGGGCACATACTGTTGTTGATCAACTAAGGTACCGTCTTTGGTAAGTAGTTTGTTATCATTAATCCTTACCCATGGCGTGCGCCCGGTAACCGCAACATGCATAGTTTTTGGCAAAGTCTGTGCAATAGCAACCGTTTGTACTGCGGCATAATGAGCAATAAGGTGAGAAGAAATCTCTTCTGGCACTAACTGCTCATGCACTAAATCCTGAATGGCACATTTTAACTGTTTTATGGTAGTGGGAGCCAACCGTTGGTCAAACGTATAGGCAATATGCTGGGTATTCACAAAGGTAGATCTAAAACTGACCACCACAAATACCAGGCTTACTAAGAAAGCCAATCGCATAATAGAGATAATATATAATGAGCGGTACTTCATCCCCTATCCCAATCCCCAACCACAACTTTTTTTGGTAATTAACAACCAACTATCCTATTAAGGTATTAGCTGTTTAGGGATGAAATAGTCAACATTTGCGTTTATTAGGGAAAAAAAGAGCGTACCAAGCACCTTATTTTTATATAGAAATTTTTTTGTGCTGAGTACTTATTAGAAATAACAAGAGGCCAGCAGCAACAGATGCATTATAAGAAATGCCCTTTTCCCGTTGTGGCAAGGTAACCTTAACGCCAGACTTCATAATTGCGGAAGAAATACCGGTTCCTTCTGCACCAATTACCATACAGGTTGGTGCCTGGAAGGTCATCTGGCTGGCATCTTTACCGTCAAAAGTGGCTAGATAAATGTTGTAACCAGCATCTTTAAGTTCTTGAATTGCAGCAACTGGAGAGGGCGCTTGGTAAATTTCTAAATGCTCAGCAAGACCTGCTGACGCCTTAAAAGCAGTTGCATTTAATGGGGATGCATTCTTTTTACATAAAATAACCCCAGACATATTGGTACAATAAGCAGAACGCAATATAGCACCAGTATTACGGGGATCCTGAATACCATCTAACATAACCAAGAAGGGATGTTTTACTGGATCAAACATTTTAGTTCTAAAGCCAAAAGGCTGAACCCAGGCAACCACACCCTGGTGATCGGTACTATTTACCATACGGGTAAGTACTTCACGAGTTACATATTGAATAGGCACGGGATATTTTGGCATTAGCTTTTCTATAGCATCATAGCCCTTGGGAGTTGGCTTAGTTGTATAAATAGAGATAAGTTTGCGGCGTTTTGCGCGCAGTACCTCTACTACGGGGTGAATACCATATAACAGTTCCCCAGGGGTTGATTTGCTTTTAAGAGATTTTTGTGCCATGAATGCCTATCCTTTACAATTAATGTTATGCCATCACTATACCACAAGAAAACCCCTATTTCTACACTATAATTGGCCATTATATACCCTACTATACTTGATGACCGTATAATCTTGCCTTATACTGGTTTCTAAAGGGTATTATCTATTAAACCAACCTTTTAGGAGGCTTTTATGTTCAATCACACCAAACAACTCTTAATTATCACCAGCATACTTTCTACACCCCTTGTTGCCAAAAACATTGTTGATGACTTTTTTGAGGCAGAAAAAGAGGTTATGGAAAAAGCTCATACCAGCGCAAAAAAAGTAATGACCAAAGTTGACGCAGGCATTACCGACGCAAAAGCAGGCTTAGCTAAAGCTGGCCAAGAACTAAAAAAAGCAGGGGAAGAAGTAAAACAGGCAATTGTTTCTGTATTTGAACCAGAGATCCAAATTAGCATGAATGAAAACAGTACTGACAATGCAATTGTTGTAACCATTAAGGGTATAAAAGCAACCAACGTAGATGCCACTATTAATGATGAAAATGACACGTTGACCATTAAGGCAGACGCTACAGAGGTTACCGTAATTGCAAAAGACAGAATGCTCACTGTTGGATTACGCCATGCAACCCCTGCCGGTAAAATAAAAAATGATAATAAAGAAATACAAACCTTTAGTTATCAAAGCATGCAAGAAAGCCGCACCGTTTCAGGCACTATACTGCTGGACAAACAAAGCATAACGTATGACCAAACAACACAACTACTTACCATTACCCTGCCAAGAGCGATAATCAAAAAAGCAGGCAAACCGGTTCCAGTAACCGTAATTCCAAAAGAAGAAACGCCCGCTTTACCTAAATCAACAGAATCAACAGCACCAATAAAAACAGAATCTAATAAATAAGAATAATTAATTAAGGGGGCCAGCAAGGCCCCCTTTTTTTTGAGAACTAATGAAAAAATAATGTTCCTTTTTCTTGCGTGGGCTTGTCATTTATACGCCAATTGGACTGATCGCGACGTTACCAATAAATACCTAGTGGTAGTTCCTATATGCAAGGCACCAACCAAACCAATCACCATAGTAGACCAATTTGAATCTACCCAAGATCTCTATAACGAACTTCCCTCCGCTCCGGAATCGGAATTACCTTCTTGCTACCGCGCAAATCAATTATTGTTCAATGAGGTAGTTGAAGTTCTTGCAGCAACAGAAGACAAATATATATTCAATGTTCAAAATGCATTTTATGAAGATGGGTCACACATTAAGCAAATTATCTTCTGTACCTTAAAAGAACACTTAGTCTCTATTCACCAATTGCAAGAACTGGGGATTGACCTTAGTGCAATTCCAGAATTTAATCCCACTGATTTGTCTAACCAGTTAGTTTTGCAACAACCCTGGCAAGATTCCATAACTGGATACCTTTTTTCAGCAGGAACTCGATTTGTAAGAGATCGTGAAGATGACTCTATGAATACTTACGCAGTTAAGTTGATTACTTGCAAACATAATACCTATTCCCCTATTACAATAGTTATTCCAAAAGAGCTATGCATAACCAAATTTGCCCATACTCACGAGGAAAAAAAGTTCACATGATAACCTTTAATCACACATATAAAAAGGTATAAAATACTCATGATCCATTACAGCGTAAGTTAATCATGTGGCCTTACGGTACTTAAATGCCCTTGGTCAAGAAACCGAAGAAGTCACTGAATTTAAGATTTTTAGATTTTAAGCTGCTAATACCCTCTTTCTCTAGAGTTTTTAACGCAAAAATGCAATCTATTGACTTTTTAATGCCCCATGAATTAATTTAATAATAGAAATAATAGTATTAAAAGCCAACATATTTTGGCAATTATCACTATTGCGTAGTTAATGTATTATTGAATGTAAAAAAAGGGAAGCACAATGAAATTTTTAAATTATTCTAATATTGCGATCATAGCTTTAATGGTCAATTCACTCACAACGCTCCAAAGTTCTGTTTTTGCAAAAGCTCCAGTAGCGAGAGCTCCAGTAGCGACACCATTATCAGTCACAAACCCACAACATTCTTGTCCAACTAACTGTCAAACAGCAGCGCATCAAGCATTCGTAACTAAATTAAAATCAAAACCAGAAATAGATTTTAGTGATTTTCAAGACTTATCTTTCCAAATAGAGCAGGCTGCTTGCGCGCCAACCACTTCTGCTGATACTCAATACGAATGGATACGCGGATCATGGTCAATGATTAAGGGTATGTTACAGCGGTACTTAACTCAAGAACAAACAGTAGACGCACAAACTAAATCAGCCTTATTAGCTGATCCAAACCGCAACCAAAGGAAAGTAAAACTCAATGAATGGCTTACTGTAGTTCAAAAAATTAAAGATGAACTAGAAAGATCAACAAAATCAAAATCTCCTCATGAAGTTACTTCCATGCTCAAAGAAAATAGTTTGAAATTTGCTAATTTATCAAAAGAGGTAAAAAGAACTACTACTAGTCTACTGATATGTCCAACACCAGATGAAAAAAATGCGCTCCCAGGACTATTGGATATAATCAAAAAAAATCAGCCCCGTAACGCTCTTAGCGATCTCAACGCAATTCGAACTCAAATAAAGAACACTATTTGTGAAATAAATGAGACTAATCAAAAACAAATTTTACTCCAAGTTGTTGGACTAATTAATGGACTAATAAAAAAATTGTCTGACGAAGAAGGTAGCGCTCCTGAAGCCCTTAGAGAAAAATTACGTGCAGACGCTACTAGAAATAACCTAAAGGGAGCCTTACAAAATTGGAAGAAAATTGAAGTTGATGTGAACGCTTGTACAGAAAAAATAGTAACCGATTTAATAAATTTACTTCCTAGCGTGGATAATATTATCAATGCAGTACAATCAGACACATCACAACAAAAAAGATAATAGAGTACTTAAAGCTGCTTGTACTCAGAAGATAAATCGATCTAAGATCTATAACCTAACCAATGGAAAGCAACATTCTTTCTCTTGGCTTAATGACTTCTTTATTTTGCACTTCCACAAATAGGTTGCGTCCATATTTGAAATAAAAAAGGCCCAAGTTTTCTTGAGCCTTTTTTTACTTAAAGAACTCTATTAAAAGCAAAATAATAATTCCCATAAACAGGCCCAGCTGAAGTTACTGGCAATGGTGCAGGGGAAAGGACGTTTATATTATAATTATTTGTAAACTTTGCTAAATTGTATGCAACATTCCCAAATATTGCTGAAGTTGCTGATAATCCCTCATCATTAACGGCATATCCATTTCCTCCGCCATTAGCTTCTGCTCCCGTTTTTGCGATAATGCAATTACTCACTTCGGTGGTCATAGCTCCCGCGACAATAGTAACACCATCTCCTCCATTCGCTGAGCCACCAGCAGTAGTCGTTAGACCAGCATCTGCACCAGAAATGGTTGAAAACTGAATCTTGCAGTTTTGGCTAGTGCTATCAACGTATACACCACTACCTCCAACGCCACCGGTACCATTGTTACTTTCTCCACCATTACCTGCAGCTATTATGTTGTTTTTTATTTGTGCAGCAGTATTACTCCCAGATTCAGAAGATAATGTAATCCCATTGCCACCATTTCCTCCACCAAGAGTACCTGAAGGACTACTATCAAGACCCCCCATTCCGCCAATAATGCTATTGTTTAAAATTAAGGTATTAATGGTATCTGATACAAATATTCCATCACCACCAAAATTATAAAGTGAACCTCCTCCATTACCATTACCCGCAGTAATTATGTTATTTTCTATAAGGATATTTCCCAGAACATTTAAATTTATACCGGTACCTCCCCTGCCGCCGTTGTCAGAAATAGTGCTACCTGCACTGCCACTACCCGCAATAATTTCACAATCAATAATCTTGACACCATTCGTTGCCAAAGAAGAACCCGCAATATCTATACCATCTCTTCCCGGAATACCACTACCACTTGCCCCCGCACTGCAATCTACAACGCAATTGGTTATAGAAACATAACCATTTTGAGTATTAATCAAGATACCAGCTGCGATATCAGTAGCAGTTGACGGTGGAGTGGTAATAAAGCCATTTTTTAAATTAACGTGGTCAACGTTAAAGCCATTCACTAACCCATTAACGGTTCTATTATTAAGATCCAAGGTAACGTCATTTGCGGTAATGGTAATGTTACCCGTAATGTCATTTGCTAAACAATAGTTACCGGCAAGACTTAGCGTGATGTTACCTGTGGTTATAGCTGTGACAGAACATGCAGCAGAACTACTGCCACATGTGCAATCCAGAATACTACTTACAATATCTAAAATAGTATCCGTAGTTTCACCAATACGCTGATTTATGCACCATAAATTCTGCCCCGGTATAATGGGAGCAACCAATGCCTGTGCCGTACTGGCAATAAGACAAAATAGAAAAGAAATATAGACTATTTTTGCATATTTCATGCTTCATCTCCTTTGTTTTCTTAATCACTAACAACTTCTCATATAATCAATAAGATAATTAATAGGGTTTAAATTGTACAAGAGTTACTTGCAAGTAATCTTCAAATAAAGGAATTGCAAATCATACAACAGAAGTATTAAATTTTGTTTTATAGGGGCAATTAAAGCAGGTAGTGCTTTTAAAAATCTATTTTCTCTTCACCAATCGCTTACGCAACTGATATACTAAAGGCATAAGAATTAAAATCATAATCTGATTGTGACGCTAATATGAATTTGCACAATAATGCCTGGATAGAACTGAACGCGGCTGCGCTAAACCATAATATTGCGCAATATAAAGCAGTAATAGGCGATCGCTTACTTGCACCAGTAATTAAAAGTAATGCCTATGGTCACGGTTTGCTGCCCATTGCACAACTCTGTAACCAAAATCCACAGGTTGGGTGGCTATGTGTTGCAAGCCTTTCTGACGCATTAAAACTCCGTGATCATGGCATCCAAAAGCCAATTATGGTAATGAGCTGCGTAGATGCAGACCTGTCACTGGCAATTGGCAAAAACATTGAATTTATAATAACCCATGAAGAACTTGCGCATGACCTTAATGAAATGGGTAAACGGTATAATGCCGTCTTTAATGTACATCTTAAAATAGATACCGGTCTTTCCCGTCTTGGGGTACCAATAGCCCGTGCAATACCATTTGTGCACCAGCTGCTTTCATTACCCTATCTACAATTACATGGTCTTTGTACTCATTATGCAGAAACACAAAAAGAGGACCAAAGTTACGCCAACTATCAACTAGAACAATTTTACGCAATTCTGGACCAACTAGAAGCGCAAGGTATCACCATTCCTTTTATACATGCATCTAATTCTGCAGCAACTACCACGCTTAATTTAGCGCGGTGCAACCTGTTTAGGATTGGTATTGGTATATATGGAATTTGGCCATCTGCAGCAAATAAAGCAATGACCTTGGCAAACTACCCCGCCTTTACCCTACAGCCGGTAATGACCTGGAAAACACGGGTAATGGCTTTAAAAACCCTACCTGCCAACCAACCGGTAGGATATGACCGTACTACCTATACCACTAGAGAAACCAAAATAGCTATTGTTCCTATTGGCTATTATGACGGGTATGATTTTAGACTGTTTAATAAATCTGGGATGATAATACAAGACTGTTTAGCACCCACTATTGGCCGTATTTCTATGAATGTTGCTACCTTAGACGTAACCAACATTCCCCACATTAAACGGGGTGATGAAGTAACTATTTTAGGAAATCATCCGGACATTACAGTATATGCCTTGAGCACGTTAGCCGGTAATCCGAATGTACGGGAACTTATGATTAAAATTAACGCCACCATTCCCCGTATAATAGTACCGCATCAAGAAAAGGTATTAGTTGCAGCAGATCAATTACAATCTACTCCCAGTCCAAAATAATAAGTATTAACGCAAAAAGGTAATACCAAATTGTGTTTGCATCTGTTCTTTAGAAAGTAAGTGTGCACGCACCTGTTCTTCAGTATGCAATTCTTGAAGGGTAACTGCATGTTGCAGAGTTATGGCCCCAACAGAATACCGCGTTAGCTTTTGGGTAGTTGCATAATTACCCACCTTATGGGCAATGTCATTAAGAACAGAACGCACATATGTACCACAAGAAACACACATATCTACGGTAAATTCCGGATTATTAAAATCTTGCAACTGTAACCTATATAATTTCACCAACCGTGCCTTTTGAGCAGCAATCTGTTGCAGCTCTTCTAATGAAGCAAGCTTGGAACGCGCCTGCTGGTATAAAGGCATTCCCTGATATTTAACTGCGGCATACACCGGGGGAACTTGTAGATACTCACTACCAAAAGAAGTAATTGCATCTGCGATCTGCTGACGGCTTATGTGCGCAGGATCTGCAGTACGCACTACTGCCCCTTCCGCATCTAATGAATCCGTAAGCACTCCCAATACCCCTGTAGCCCGGTAACATTTGGGCAATTGTCCAAAAACGGACAACTCCCGAGTAGCAACACGCCCAATAGCAACAATAAGTAACCCATCAGCTAATGGGTCTAAGGTACCGGCATGGCCAATGCGTAACCGCTTCTTACAAGTGCGCT
Source organism: uncultured bacterium (assembly GCA_963698045.1). Classification (GTDB taxonomy): domain Bacteria; phylum Babelota; class Babeliae; order Babelales; family Vermiphilaceae; genus MFD01716-c1. The sequence goes on from OY969115.1 coordinate 847,523, forward strand.
TTATATGCCGTATTACATCATATGAACTTATGCCAACCGGCTTATAGATTAATAAAAAACCGGAATAATCTACCCCCATTGACCCAATTATGCCTTCCATTGGCCACTTCCCTTACAAATAATGATTATATTTCCCTATAAAATACCAGGATTCCTCTCTTATTAAAACTATTGATTTTAGGCCCCTTGGTTTGTTATATTTACAATTAGGAAATAATATCAAGGAAAAGGGTAGTAGTATAAAGGACTATAATATAGCCAAACGCGCTTACCAGAGCGCAAGATAAGGAGATTTTATAATGAAGATTAATCGTTCATTAATTATTCTGGTTGTTTTGGCCGGCAGCAGCATTTGTGCAGCACGATATGCTAATTCACAATTAATGGCCTGCTCAGAACCTTCAGAAGGTACCTGCGCTTATAATGAAAGCCCGGCAACCAGTGATGTGTCACGCAGACCAAGTTATCTTAGACGTGTTTCTCTTGATTACCATGGCAATGAATATAGCAAACGCATGACCAATGAACACTTTACCTATGATCCAGAAGAAGCGGGATTAACGGAACGTTAAAATAAGGAAGTTACACATGAAGATAAACTATTTATTTTTTATAGTATTAGCTCTGGTATTGCCCATTTCACTTGGCGCAATGCTTGACCCAAAGCCAATACAGCAAGCTCTGAAACTATTCGATAGCAATAAACCAACAAGTACACCTTCTAAACCAACACCCGCCTATTTACAAGCTTTTAAAGACTTATTACAACCGTTTAAAAAGCAAGTTAATGACTATCGCCAATATCTAAAAGGTATAGATAAAGAGTCTAAGGAGCACAGTCTGGTATCCAACCTATTTAATGAATTCACAGAGATGGAAGACAATATAGATTTTTTAAAAAAATATTATGAAAATCCTGTGGCTCAAAAGCCCAGTAGTGGGAGCTTAAAACCATCACAAACACCATCAACACGTAGGGATGTAAATAGTAGCAGGTTGCAAAGAAGATAAAAAAATTGGTAGCCAAAGGAAGGTATCCGTTGGCAGATAATAACTCTAATTGAAGGAGAGAGAGTATGAAGTTCAATAAATTAGCCGTGCTTACCTTAGCAGCTGGTTTAACTAACCTAGCACAGGCAGAATCAGCAGAACTGACTATACAAAAGCTAGAAGCTAAGCGCGCAGCGTTGGTTCAACGAGAAAAAGCATTAGAGCAAGAAAAACTAGCAGCGCATGACACAATCAGAAAGAACAATCTAGAAATACAAAAGCTTTCACAAGAACGTAGTCAATTGCGCCATAAGATTGCACAACTACGTGGTACTGCGGTGCCTGCAACCGCAGCAGTTGCTAGAAAAACAACCAAGTACCCAGCATCTACTATAGGTAAATCTACCAGATATCCTGCAACAAGAACTACAAGCACCGTATCTAAGAAACCTGCAACGGCAAAAACATCTGCTCCATTAAAAGCAGAAAAACAAGCTCCAGCAAAACCAGCAAAGCTGAATAAATATAAAGCAGAAACAGCTCAAGAAAGAGCAAATCGTCAAGCTAAAGCTAAACGATTAAAAGAAAAAGAATTAAAAGCAGAAGCTAAAAAATAAGTAATTACATAAGCGAGGAAATTATGAAGTTTATACGTATATTAACCCTTCTTCTGGTCGTTGCTACTGCAGCGCCCGTGCTTGCACGTGGCGGACATGGCGGCGGTGGACATCACGGTGGTGGTGGACACCATGGCGGTGGGCATCACGGCGGTGGCGGTCATCATGGCGGTGGACACCGTGGTGGATACGGTCGTGGTGGATATGGCCGTGGTGGATATGGATATGGTCGCGGTGGCTATGGCTACGGCGGTGGTTATGGCGGTTGGGGCTGGGCTCCAGTAGCAGCCGTTGGTACCGGGTTAGCACTTGGTGCAGCAGCAAGCGCTGGTGATGGTGACACCATTATAAACGAAGGCGACCAAGTGTATGAAGAACCAATAGAAGAAGCAGTAACTTATTCCGATGAAGGCTATTAATAAAAAGGGGATTGGTATGAAACGTAACTGGTTAATGGTTGCACTGTTCACAGTAGCAACCCCAGCAATAGCATGGTATGGGGGGAGCAGTTATACCCCCTCTTACGAAGGTAGAGCAGGCGCAGGGTATATTACGCCCAGCAGATTTGCACCACGTGCATATAACAAGAACACCGGATGGAACTCCACCGACAAACATGGACGGTGCGCATACACTAATGAGCAGACCTACACCGAAGGCACACGCAAAAAAAATAGTATAATTAAAAGATAATAAGAATAACCAAGATTAAAGGGCTGACGTTTTTGCACAGTATGCAAAACAAACAGCCCTTTTTTTACTTAATTTTATATATTCTATGCTTACCAACCTTAACAATCATACCAGAAACCCACGTTATCTCTGCTTTAAAGTCAGTAACGGGAATACCGTCAATATGTACAGCCCCAGATTCTATAAGTCTCCGCGCTTCTGATGAACTGGTTAAGGCTCCCAATGCTTTGAGCAAATCAACTATCCAACAAGGATGCGCTACGGCAGCCAGCTCCACCTCTTGGGCATGGGAATAATCTTTTTTCTGGAACAGTTCTTCAAATTGTAACTGGGCTGCTTCAGCTTGATCCGGCGACCAAAACTTAGCTACAATGCCACGTGCCATTTGCTTTTTTAAATCCATAGGATGCACAATATTATTTGCAACAGCCACTTGCATCTCTTTTATCTGTTTTTCAGAAACTAATAACAGTAAATGGTAATAACGCCACATTAATTCATCAGAAATAGACATTAATTTACCAAATGCTTCTTGCGGCGGTTCTGCCAACCCAATCGCATTTCCCAAAGATTTTGACATCTTGTTAACGCCATCTAAACCCTCGAGTAATGGCGTAGTAATTATTACTTGTGCGGGTTGACCATACTGCTCTTGTAAAAATCTGCCCATTAATAAGTTGAATGTTTGGTCTGTACCACCCAACTCTACATCTGCTTCTAATGCTACAGAATCATACCCTTGGAACAGGGGATACAATAGTTCGTGAAAGCCTATAGGCTGGTTTTCTGCAAGACGTTTGGCAAAATCTTCCCGTTCAATAATGCGGGCAACGGTAACCTTGGCACAGAGCTTTACCATGTTTTCTATGCTCAAAGCCCCCAACCACTCAGAATTGTATTTTATAATTACATGTGCGGGATCAAGAATTCTGCTTACCTGTTCAAAATAGGTTTGCATGTTACGCGTAATCTCTTCTTCTGTTAATGGCGGTCTTGTTTTTGAGCGTCCAGTTGGGTCCCCCACGCGAGCGGTAAAATCACCAATCAAGAAAATTACCTGGTGCCCCAACTCTTGGAATTGCTTTAATTTGGAAAGCACTACCGCATGTCCCAAATGTAAGTCTGGAGCTGTGGGGTCCATGCCAAGCTTTATTTTAAGTTTTTTGCCACTGTCTAATTTTTTTTTCAGCTCTTCTGAAGGGGTTATTTGAACAGTTCCTTGCTCGATCTCTTTAAATATTTTCTCTGTTTCAGTTTTCATACTTGTTTCTTTATAACAGGTTACCGTAGTTACATTACGTTTTTAGCATATATAAGAGGAGAAAAAAAAATAGTGGGGGTTAGGAATAGGAGCTTTTCTGTTTTTATGCTTTTTGATTGCAATAGTTTATTTGCACAATAATCTTTTTGTAATTTCAAAATCTTTGATGCACCTCCCGTGCAGGGGTTAGGGTATTGTGAAACACCCTAACAACCCCCATTTAAGGGATAAACCCCTTAAAGATCCCCATACGCTTTGGATGCTAAAGGCCACCCCTATTTTTCCTATTCTTGCTGCTCAGTCCAATAACGCAAGGCGTTTTGTCCAGTTCGCTAGCAAGCATGGTAAAAACAGTGTGGCGTGCACTCGCCTTTCCATTTATTCACTCCGCAAGCTGCGTGAAAAATGGCGGCTCACTTCCATTCAAAGCTAGATCAGATTTTTATTTTATATGGAGAGTAGGATGAAGTTGGCCTGGCCGGCCATGGAGGCCGTTTTTACAAAATCTTTATAAATTTCCTAATATGTTTATCCGACTACGCCATAGGGCTACGTCCCGACGGTGAGAACTTTGCAGAACATGGCAGTTTAGTATTTTAATAAATTAGAATAGGCTCCCCAGATGCGGGCTAGCTTTATTCAAAGCATTACGTAAATTACGGTTTTGTGAATTAAGAAATAAGAATGCCCTCTACAGCCGGGCGGGCTGGCTTCAATTACTACCCAGAAATATCTCTGCATTTATAAGATGTGTACTTCCGTAATTAGAAATTTCTGCAAAACCAAACATGAATTACTTTTTTGATCGATTTATTTTTTACGTTTAAAAACTTCTTGTGGTTCTTTACCAATTAAAGCAAGTAAATGTGCCAAACTTGAAAGAGTTAAGTTGGCCTCGCCACGTTGTATTTTAGCAACATGAGTTGGACTAGCATCTAAACGTCGCACCAGTTCATTAAATCCAATATCATTTGCTTTCATATATTCATTAATTGCTTTTGTTATTCCATATTGAATTGCTTTAAAGATTTTTACTTCAAGTTCTGCTTGCTCTTCTATTTCTGATATTTCTTTTTTGTTGAGAAGTTTTTCAAGATATGTTTGGAAACGTTTTGTTTTCATAATTTTATCCTCCTAATTTTTTAATCGTTCTCGTGCAATCTTAATATCACTTTTTTGACTCTTTTTATTCCCGGCAACAACTAAGATAATTATATTATTATTTATAAATCCATAATAGATACGATATCCAAATCTCCGTTCTCTTAATTCAAAAAGGCCATAGCCTAATGGTTTGCTGTGGGGTAATTTTAACTCATTTCCAGTTTTTTCAAGTATTTTAATTTCTTTGGCAACAGCTTTAACTACTCTCAATAAAATAAAAATCTGACTTAGCTTAGAAGCCTGCGTGAGCCGGAGCTTTTTTATTGAGCTTGCGTAAATAAAAAAATGTAGGCGAATGCTGACCCGAAATGTTTGCACCCTACTTGCTGCGAACTGGACAAAACGCCTTGCGTTATTGGACTGAGCTGCAAGGATAGGTAAAACATAAGGGGCGCCACTTATGGCGCGGGTCCTAAGCGTATAGGGATCCAAAGGAACTGTTGGTGTGTTGGATTTATAAGGGGTTGCACAAGCAATCCCTTATATGCTGCACGCATAGTGCATAAAAAGATATTGATATTAAAAAAGGTGTATTGCGCCCATAAACTATCAAAAATAAAAAACAGAAAAATAAAAAGATTCCTATCCACTAACCACCTGCACGCATAGTGCATAAAAAGATATTGAACTAAAAAATGTATGTTGCGCAAATAATCTAGATAAAAGAAAAAAATATAGTAATTAACATTACAACAAATACAACTTCTTCACGACCACCTCCACCCCCATCTTCTCCTTCCCATCCTTTGGCACCCGTTCCAAAATAGCCAACACCCGCACTTCTACCTTACGGTATATCCCAATAGAAAGCACAGAAAAATAACGCGGTTCAAAAGTAGTACTTAATAATGGCTCTATCCCTTTTGGCAATGCAGCAAACGGCTTGCCCTGCCATTGATTAATACCCTTATCCCAATCTTGCGCCCATGATGCATATGGCTTAAAATTTTTCTCTAATGCTTTAATAAGCTCCTTACGACCTTGCACATCTCCCGCTTGTGTTGTTTTTAGCCCCAAGGCAGCTGCAAGAGAGTTAGACAATAACCACGGGTCAACATGGGTTTGGTCATTGTACACTGTAAATATATCTGTTAAATAGACCGGCATTTTAGCTTGTGGTGCTTGCGGTGCCGCAACCTCTTTTTTGCTACGGGACGGTTCAAAATACAGCTGATCTTTAAACACCTCAAATTCTGGAATGTACAATAATTCTGTTACCTCTTGAATTGGTTGCCCTTCAGCTTTATAAAATTTATCTAATGCTGCCACTATATTGCCGGTTCCTGATTGTTTTACAATGCCCGCAAGTAACGTTTCTAACTGCTTTTTAAGTCCACCATCTTTATCTTTGGCACCCTTAAATTCTTTCTTTTTAAAATCATAAAAATTATTAGGATTAATTTTGCCCTCTTCACTCGTGATAATAATTTCTATGGTGCCATCTATGCCATCAGAAGCCTCTTTTAAGTTAAAGGTCTGCATTCTATTTAAATAGGGCAACACCTCTTCTAAAAAATAGACGGTTCTTTTATCTAACGGAGACTGTTTTTCTTGGCCTGGTTGTGCAGCATCTGGTGCCTTTTTTTTATCTACCGGTTTTCCTGCTAAGCGTGCCGCAGCAATCTGAACTCCTGATAACGCAAGCATTTTCGCCTTCTGACGGGAAATAGCAATAGTAAATTCTGGTACAGCATAATATCCCCGGTTAACCATGTACGTAATAAGTAACATAGCCGCAGAAATAATAAGCATGGTAAGAACAATAATGTAACCGGGTTTGTTTGTAGATTGGTTCATAATATTTATTTTTTTGGATTATTAGGTACAGAGCTGTAATTACCATACTACAAGCATAGGCAAACTACCAAGTTTTTACGCACCCCAATAAGTCTCAATAAAAAAAGGACCTGCTCAACACATATCCTTTTCTTATAACGGTACATTTAAAATTAAATAATTACTTCTTTATAAAAACCTGCACCATGCCTTTTTCTTCCAAGCGCTTTTGCAACCAAGCTGGTAACTTCTTAAGTAATGCTATTGCTTCTGGCTGGTACAATTTTAACGGTTCAGGTTTTTTTGGCTTACCGTTCTTGTCTTTATATGCTTTACTTTCAAAAATTTTATGCAACAACAAGAAGGTTTTTACCCCATCCGTATTTACATACAGTGATTGTATAAAGGTCGGTAGTTCAACAAAAGGAATAAGATTCCATAATCTAACAGCGCCATCTGCAGATGCAGATGCAACGGTATTTCCAGCTGGGCTAAATGCAACTGAATATATTGGTGAAAGCTTAATATCTCCATTTAAGAATAAGGTAGCAATAAGTTTTTTACTAGAAACATCCCACAATTTAATGGTGCCATCCCAAGATCCAGAAATCAGTGTTTTACCGTTTGGACTAAAAGCTACAGAATGTACATCTTTCGTATGCCCTTTTAAAGTATAAAGCAATTTCTGATCCGCTACATCCCACAGCTTAATGGTCTTATCATTTGATCCAGTAGCTATTATTTTACCATCCGGACTAAATGCTACTGAATTAACTATACTAGAATGACCATGCAAAGTGGTAATAAGTTGTTGAGAAGAAAGATCCCATAACTGAACGGTCATTTGATAATTAGCAACCGCAATTTTTTTACCATCGGGGCTAAACGCTACTGATAATGCAGTTGCACCATGCAAAATTGCAACATTTTGTTTACTTGCAATATCCCATAATCTAACAGTATCATCATGTGAACCAGAAGCCAGCTGCTTACCATCGGGGCTAAATGCTACTGAATTTACATAACCGGTATGACCACTTAAAGTGGCAATAGGTTTGTTACTGGAAATATTCCAAAGTTCAATAGTAGTATCATGGTTACCACCAGCAACCATTTTACCATCTGGACTAAATGCTATTGAGTTTATTATATGGCCAAATGTTCCTACTGTATTTCCCAATTTTAACGTAGTAATAGGCTGTTTATTAAAAACATCAAATAATTTAAGGCCCAAATCTCCATGACCTCCATAAGCAAGAATTTTGCCATCTGGACTAAATGCTACTGAATATACAGTACTGCCCTGACCTGGTAACATTATTGGATTTATATCTATAAGAGATTTAATCTGTTGTATAAAAGTTGAATTCTGTCTTACACTTTGTGTTGCTGGATCAAATAAATACTGCCCAATAACACGCCTAAAAGCTTCTGCTTTTTCAACATTGTCTAACTCTGGATAAAATGGCTTTCCTGTCTCCTGACTTGGTAATTTAACCTCTGCAAGCCCTTTAACAATTTCTTGTATCTGCTGTTCAATAGCAGTCTGATCACTTTCTTTGGATTCCATTGCAGACACGGATAATGGCACCACTATTGCCAACCCTGCAAAAATAAGAATTTTTTTAATTGTATTCATGGTCAACTTCCCTTTAATAATATTTTACTTAATTAGTTGTTTTGCTCGGGTTATCTTCCTGCTTTTTCTTTATAAAAACCTGCACCATGCGTTTTTCTTGCAAACGCTTTTGCAACCAAGCTGGTAACTTCTTAAGTAATGCTATCGCTTCCGGCTGGTACAATTTTAACGGTTCAGGTTTTTTTGGCTTACCGTTCTTGTCTTTATCTGCATTACTCTCAAAAATTTTATGCAACAATAAGAAAGTTTTTAAACCATCCGTATTTGCATATAGCGATTGTATAAATAAAGGTAGTTCAACAAAAGGAGTAAGATTCCATAATCTAATAAAGCCATCCTTAGATCCAGAAGCAAGAGTTTTACCATCTGGACTAAATGCTACTGAAAATATAGCTTCGGTATGACCAGGTAAGGTAACATTAAGTTGTTTACTATTTACATCCCATAATTTAATGGTCCCATCGAAAGATCCAGATGCAAGAATTTTGCCATCTGGACTATATGCTACTGAAGTTACAGACTTTTTATGACCCATTAAAGTAGCAATAGGTTTTTTACTACTTACGTCCCATAAATTAATAGTGGCCCCCGATCCAAAAGCAACTGTTTTGCCATCTGGACTAAATACTACTGAACTTTGTAAAGAATGAGCATTTATAGTATCAATAAGTTTTTTACTACTCACACCCCATAAATTAATAATATTATCCACAGATCCAGAAGCAAGAGTTTTGCCATCTGGACTAAATGCTACTGAAAGTACCGGCCGAGTATGACTATTTATAGTGGCAATAGGCTGTTTACTACTCACATCCCATAATTTAATAGAATCATCAGATCCAGAAGCCAATATTTTGCCATCAGGACTAAATACTACTGAATATACCTTTTCAGTATGGCCAGGCAAGGTAGCATTAAGTTGTTTACTACTTACATCCCATAATTTGATGGTCTTATCCAAAGATCCAGAAGCCAATGTTTTGCCATCTGGACTAAATGCTACTGAATATACCGTTTCAGTATGGCCAGGCAAAGTAGCAATGAGCGTATTTTTTTTGGTATCCCATAACTTAATGATACCAAGGGGATATCCCGAAGCCAATGTTTCGCCATCTGGACTAAACGCTACTGAACGTACTGAAAAGACGTCGTAACGTTCTGAAAAGACGTTGTATTTTAAATTTGTTGAATTTATATCTATAAGAGATTTAATCTGTTGTATAAAGGTTGAATTCTGTCTTACACTTTGTGTTGCTGGATCAAATAAATATTGCCCAATAACACGTCTTAAAGCCTCTGCTTTTTCAACATTATCTAACTCTGGATAAAACGGCTTTCCCACAAACTCACTTGGTATTTTGACATCTGCCATCCCTTTTACAATTTCTTGTATCTGCTGTTCACTAGCAGTCTGATCACTTTCTTTGGATTCCATTGCAGACACAGATAATGGCACCACTAATGCCAACCCTGCAAAAATAAGAATTTTTTTAATTGTATTCATGGTCAACCTTTACAGAATTAAGAATTACTCAAATTAACGGTAAAATAAAACCCACTTACATATATCCTAATTGATATATCCTAATTGAAATAATACCAAATACTGTCCCATTAAATCAATAGTTTTTATAATGATTATTTAAGGTTAAATTGGCACAAAAAAGCCTTAGAATAGGGATTAAGATTTTTACTCAGTTAAAGTTCAGATTCTGCATGCTAAAAGCAGAAGAAGGCAGGTTAACCTCTAACCCCATGCCAGAAGGTTGCCCATAGATGGGTATGGATCTGTAAAGATAAAAAACACTCTGCACAAATCGCGTTAGGACTTGCAACTGCCAAGATTTGGATACTGGATATTTATAAAAAAAAGAGACATGCGTTTTACAACCCTGTTCACCCAGCGCTAAGTCCAAGGTTTTGGAATAGCTTATTTGGTAAATTTGTAAAATAACACTAAAAAGAGAGGCACTCATTAGCATGTCTCTCTTTTGATTCTCTCTTCTATTTTAAAAATAACTCTTTTATTTTCTTTCCTTTACCTCTAACACCGGTTTAAAATCATCTTTAATAGTTATGTTTACAGACCAGTCTTTGTTTCTATTTATAAGTTTCATAGATTCTGATGATTTGGATTTGAAGCTTGGTAAAGTACTACTTAATATAAGTTTATCTCCTTCTACTTTTAAATAGTAGGTGACATATTCTTCTGATCCGCCACCAGATTTAATTTCTGATCCGCCATCAGATTTAATTTTTGAAATTAGAGCTAGAGTAAGAATTTTAAATGTTCCAGCTTTTAAACTATCTGTTTGATCTTTCTTAAGAGCAAGTATTTCTTTTTTAAATATTTCACCGGGTTTAATTTGTTTATGTTCTAGTGAAATTCCTGCATGAATAGTATTTTCTTCTGGCATGTCTTTTAATAACTCTTTGAAATATTCTGATCCCTGCATTACACAAACGGGATCCCCGAAAGGGTCGCGCACACAGCGAAATCCTGCCAAACTTGGATCTGACGAAAAGCCTTGCAACATTGGAGTTGACGACTTGCCTCCAATTGGCGACTGGCTCTTTTGAATATATGCAACCTCTAAATCACCATGCTCTAGGGTAGTTTTTACACTTCCACCACCTCCGCTGCCAGGCTTCAGTTCATTTTTAATACTTTCAACATAAATTTGACCTTCTGCAAACCCCATCCCAACGCTGGTTAAAAGCACCAGTAATGATAAAAACCTCTTCATAGATATTCTCCTTATAAATAATTAAATTAAGCCCCATTATGATTTTTTAGCTCTCACCACAAACTTAACATCAGAATCATTTACAGTTATTTCAACTTCCCAGTTTTTCGTTAGTAAATCCTTATTTTTAAATATCGGATTAGGAAATCCTAATATCTCTGGAGTTACCAATACCAGTTGATTGTTTTTCGAGTTGTTTTCATCTTTCTTGAATTCTAAATAAAAATCCGCCGTATCACTTTTACCTTTATTTTTAATTTTAATCCTTATAACAAATCTGTAAGCTTTCTTACTATTTGTCTCATTATTATTTAAATCAATAGCCAAAATTTCTGTTTCAAATTTTTTTGTTTCGTTTGGTAGAATAGTGAATTCTTTGGGTGTAAACACCCTAAAGATAGGTGCATTTTCGCTTTCCTTAATATCATCAGTAAACGTATGCCCAGGTGTTGTATTATTGGTAACACTCTTAACATAAACCATCCCTTTTTTTAGCTCCTCTGCAAAAAGCATGCCCATGTTGCTCATCAATAATGTCAGTAAAACCATATATTTCTTCATAAAATCTTCCTAATAAATAATTTAATTTATCTATCCTTCATGACCTAACTTAGTCCAAGTCGCTCATCAAAATCCTTCGTCTCGATTCCACACTACCGTTTTTTTGACTTCCTTTATTTTTTTTTCTGCTGCTGCAATTCTCTTACTTTTTGCTTTCTTTGCTTGCTTCTTTGCCGTGCTAGCTTTATTTTCTTCCGAAAACATATTCGTGTTAATACCTGTTAAAAGCATGAGTGATGATAACAATGATACAAATCTGCTTTTCATACTATTTTCCTTTTTTTCAAATTTAAAAGACTAAATTACTTTTTAAGGTGTACAGCCCTTTTTCTCTTACGACCCTCAGTTCCAGCACTCTTAACAGATCCAGATTGCTTAGATTTCAATAATGCTTCTTGTGCAGCTAGATCTTCCACTGGTCCTGTTGCCGCAGGTGCAGCAAATGCAGGCATAACCCCAGCTTTATCACCTCCCCAATCAAGCATAACCCCAGCTTTATCCCAGATAGGTCCTTCAGCCTGATCATAATCAGAACTGGGTTGTGCAATTTCTTTAACTGCTGTACCTTGCAATAGTACACTGCTAGTTAAAAAAACCAGCAAAATAACTAAATATTTCTTCATAAGAAATTCTCCTTTTATAAATAATTAGAAGCATTCATTGCTCATTTTTTATGAATATCTATCGCTTAAATATCGAGGGTATAATTGAATCGGTAGACATTACTTTTAACTGAGGACCATTGTTAGTGAAAACTATATTCACCAACCAGTCTTTTTCTCTGAGTTTTGCATCTTCAAATGATCCCTCTATTTTTTCTTTCTCAAAGGTTTTTTCCAAATTATTTACGTTTTGCAAAATCAATTTATTATCTTTGATATCTATATTATAAATTGCGAAATATAAGAAGGGACCTGATGGGTATTGAACAAGATAATTTTGCGCTATGCTGAATTCCACAACATTTTTTTTCTCTTGATTCAAGTTAAGAACAAGTAGTGGCGGACTGAACTGGTATACTTCATCCTTATTAAGAGTAATTAATTTAGATCCACCTTCTTTAATCACAATAAAATTTGTTGCAGGTATCTTAATACCTTTAGCAACTTCATGTCCCTTTGTTGTTCTATTTTCAACGCTAAAAACATAAATAAGCCCTTTTGCAGATAAGGGAACTACATAAGTCAAAAACATAAATAAAATTAAATATCTCTTCATTGCGGCTCTCTCTTTTTAAACAATTTCATATCCTAATTGTAATAATAACAAAGTAAGGTCTCCAAAATCAATAGTTTTTATAATGATTATTTAAAGTTAAATTGGCACAAAAAGGCCTTAGAATATGAATTAAGACTATATACTCAGTTAAGCTTCATAGTATGCATACCAAAAGGTAAAGAAGGTAGATTACCCTCCTCTAGTTTGCGGCAAACATGCCAAAAGGCGTGCCTAAAGATGATATGGATCTGTACACTCTACATAAAGCGCACGAATAACTTGCAACTGCCAAAATTTGGATTATGGATATTTATAAAAAAAAAGAGACATGCTTTTTACACATGCCTCTTGAATTTTGTAAGTGATGTGATGCACACTTAATTGTTACTGAGAGGTCTTACTTTTATCTCTGTCTTTTTGTCTTTAATAACTAAATCAACTGCCCAGTCGTTGTTCATGAGATCTATACTTTTAGATTCAGATGATTTTATAGTGGCAGGTGCTTTAAATATTAATTTATCACCTTCAACTACTAATCCACCAAATGAATTATCATCAAATGTTGCACCTATATCACTAGCTATAATCTCTGAAGTCTGAACTCTCATCTGAATGGCAAATGTTCCATTTTGTAAACTATTTGTTAGACCTTCATTTAAATCAAGTGCAAGTATTTTCTTTCTAAAGGTACTTCCTTGTTGTACATTATATTGTTGTTGTACATTATATTGTTGTACATTATATTTCGAGGGTTTCTTCTGAGGATTTTTTTTCGAGGGTCTCTTCTGAGCTAAAGTACTTCCTCCAGCATTAAAGTTAGTATAAATCCTTATGTCGTGTTCCCCCTCTGCTAAAGTACTTCCACCCCCGCGGATCTCATTCTGCACACTTTCAACATAAATACGTCCTTTTGCAGAAACCATCCCAACACTGGTTAAAAGCACCAGTAATGATAAAAACCTCTTCATAAGAGTCTCCTTTATTATATAAACAACTAAAGCATATCTCCTAATTGTAATAATAACAAAGCAAAGCCTCTAAAATCAATAGTTTTTACAATGATTATTTAAAACTAAATTGGCACAAAAAGGCCTTAGAATGGGAATTTGGAGTATTACTCAGTTGGGCTTAATAGTATGCATGCTAAAAGGTGAAGACGGCAGCTTGTCCTCTAACCCCGCAAACATGCCAGAAGGCGGCCCATTAGACGGTCTAAAACGGGGGCCAATATGGGTTCCCTCACGAATTCCAACTACTCCTGAAGCGCCAACATTTTTTGGAAATGCACCCGCAATTTGATGTGGCGGTCCGGAACTAACCGGAACATCTATTGAAGCCGGCTGCCCCTGTGCTTTATCTGTTTTGCTTGGTGTTGTTTCTGGTTTTTTTGCACTAGGCGGTGGTGGTGTTGGTGACTTTGGAGCAGATAATTGAGATGGTGGTAAAATTGGCACAGTAAATTTCCAGGTACTGTCCCGCTGATATGCGGCATCCCACAATACTAACGTAAATTCTGCAAAACGGGGCAATGGTGGCATGTCAGATTTTTGTTGGTCCTCTTTTTTTTGCTGACCCCATTCTTTTGCTGTTTTATATTCTATCTTCTGCTCTTTAGGTTCTTCCTCTTTTTTTTCTCCCGGCTTTGCTGCAGCTTGTTTTTTTACTGGAACATAATAATAGAGTACGGAAAGATTTTTTATGCCATCCAGCAGTTCATATGATCTGAACTCCTGTTTTTCTACCGGTATTTTAGGATCAAAAAATTCATACGCTAATTCATCACCCTCTTGTCGCAGTAATTGGTAGGAATTTTTGTGCGCAGGGTCTGGCTGCAATCTATATACCATGCGCGCTAATTTAGGTTGTGGACGCCCCGCTTTTTTACTCCAGTACACCGGCATTGGATTATTGCTAATAAAGGTAAGCGTTTGCAAATTGGCACCTTTATTTTCACTAAAGAAAATTTTATCTACGGTTGGCTTTGGTTTTTCTGGCTCTTTCTTTTCTTCTTTTTTCTCTTCTTTTTTTGGCTCTTTTTTGTCACCCTCTTTTGCCTGTTCTTCTTTGGGTTCTTCTGCTTTTGCCGGTGGAGTTACCGGAACAAAGGCACCCATAAGATCATGTTCTAACTGATTCTGCGCTAACATAACACGGGATGTTTTATGAATAACGTTATCAAGATTTTTTTTGGTACGGTTTATTTGATATAAAGAAGTAAATAACGCAGCTAATAACATTCCGGAAATTACGGTTCCAATAAGCAGTTCTAATAAAGTAAAACCGGGAGTAGTATGCTTCATTGTTTTATCTTTTCCGGTTTAAAAAGAAAATACAACGCCCGTTCTTTTTGCGGCCTATTTTCTTGCCGCCAACTATACGTCACTTGCTCACGGTACATATCCGGAATTCCTTTAAGTGCAGACGCATCCCCAACGGGGCGTAGTTCATACGTAAACCCCTTCTCTTGCACTGTTGCTTGTTTTGCATCTTCTGGTTGCGTGCGGTGCATGGTTGCCAAAAACTGTTCAGCTTCTAATAATCTGCGCAAATGGTTTGCACGCTGAACTACTGATCGCACTACTTGTGTTTGCAAGGCAAATAGTGGTGTTAGCACAATGCCCATTATGGCAACTGCAAGCATTACTTCTATAAGCATTTGACCAGAATTATTTTTGGAATTCATCATATATTTTAAACTGGGCCGTAAAAGGATTAAGTACCAAACCAACCGGATACGGCTTGCCTGCTTTTTTATCTTTAGTATCTACCAGATTAATAATAACTTCTTGGGTTAAACCACCGGGCATAACAAAAAACCATGTAGAAAAATTTCTGGGATCATTATACCGTTTCATTTCATCAAAACGTTCAATTAAAAAATTCTTAATCACGTACCGGTCAGGAAATTTCATAATGGCATGGGCAGATTTTACCGGCACAGAAATTGGGTTACCATCACGATCTTTTTGTCCCGTTACTTGTTGAACAGAAACAGTATTGTTATTTTTTTTAAAATCAAAAAGTACTTTAGTTGGCTTACCACTCACCATGGCCTGGCGCCATGCAAAACCAACTACGGTATTAAGCTGAGCCAAAAACTGCTCGCGCTCTTGACGGGGTTTGCGTGCTCCCAAATTAGGAAGCATCATAGAAGCAATAATACCAACCACCAATAACGCAAGCAGCAGTTCTATCAAGGTAAATGCGGGTGTATTATATTTCCCAGGCATCTATTTTATTCTTTCCTTTTTTACCACCAGACCCGTAAGAATACAGGTCATACGGATGCTGCCCGTCTGGTGTTAAACGATAGACTAATGGATTTCCCCATCCATCTTTTGGCGTACCTTTTTTATCTAGATATGGTCCACCCCAACCTTTACCCCGTTCGCCCTCTGGTTGTTTTATTAAATCTTGGAGAGTAGATGGATAGTTGTCTGTATCTGTTTGGAAAGAGTCTATACCACCTTTTACTGCACGCAATATTGCAATAGTAGAAGTACGTTTAGCACGGTCCATTAATGTTTTTGCAATAAAGAAAGATCCGCCCAATAAAATACCACCAACGGCAATTACCAACATTAACTCTATTAAGGTAAAGCCCTGTTTATTAGTGCGCAGTGAACGCCGCACCACTAATCGCTCTGCATACGTCATGTAAACCCTTTCACATATAGTTTGTTAAACGCCAATACTTTGACTTAATTGCATCATTGGACTACCTATTGCATAGATAATAAAGCCAACCACTAGTGCCATAACTACTAACATTATAGGGCTAATTAAACTGGTGGCATTATCTATAAGTTCATTCAATTCAACTTCATAATTTTGTGCTACCAAGAGCAACATGCTGTCCAGCTGTCCGCTCTCTTCACCTGTTTTAATTAAATGAATTGCAATAGGGGGGAACATATTTGTTTGTTTTAGATACTGCGCTATTTTACCCTGTTTTATTATTTTATCACGCGCATCAGAGAGTGTAGATGCTAAAATTCGATTATCTATTACCTTTACTACAATATCTAATGCTTCTGCTAAATTTACTCCGCCTTCTAATAACAACCCCAGCGTATAACTAAACTGCACCACCGCATTAGTTTTGGTAACATACTTAATAACTGGCATACGAACTTTAAAGGTGTCCCACATGCGCCCACCAGAAGCAGAATTCTTCCAGTACCTAAATGCAATAATAGCAACAATTGGTATACCCAAAAAGAGATAAAAATATTTAGTGAGAGCGTCACCGGCACCAACTACAAAACGGGTTGCCCACGGTAATTTGGTACCAATAGAAGTAAAGATGTCTGACATTTGGGGAATTACTACGGTAAGTAATACCACCACCACTAATGCCACAATAATTAATTGAATGAGCGGATATTGGAACGCACCTCTAATTTTTTTTGCGATCTCATCACGCCGTTCTAAATAACTGGTAAGGCGATCCAAAATAACTTCTAACCGGCCACTTGCTTCCCCCGCGCGCACTAGTTGAACGTAAATAGTGTCAAATATACTGGGATATTTTTTTAATGCTTCTGCAAAAGATGAACCTTGTTTAATGTCATCTTTAATAGTCACTACAATACTGCGCAATGTACCAGTAAACTGTTCTGTTAAGAGTTCCAGTGCTTCTACTAAGGGAATGCCAGACTTAAGTAATACCGCCAATTGTTTGGTAAACAGAATTCTATCTTTGGGTTTAATTCCGCGTCTCAAAAGACGTTCAAAAAAACCACCTTGTGATGCTTGCGTGGTAGTGGTAACAGAGATAACATACATACCCTGTTTAGAAAGCAATTCTTTAACGCTCGCTTGGCTGGGGGCATCTATAATGCCTTTTATCTTTTTGCCATCTTTGCCATACGCTTCATAAGAATATAAAGCCATCCGCTTTTCCTTACAAAAAGCCACTAAAGTGGCAATGCTCTCATTTTCTCATTGAATAAATTTACTATTTCATGATAGGCTATGCTGATGTTATATGTAACCACTGTATCACAAAGGGGATCTAATATGAAATCTCTCACAAAATATGCATTAATACTCCTTGTGCTGCCCACTGTAATAATAGGCGCGGCACAAAAAGAACAAGCAAATATTCTTGCAAGCCAGGCATTGCAAGCATTACAAGACGAATTAAAAAATCCACGATATGTAAAAGAAATTTTACCCAATGATTTTTCTTATCTTAAACAACTACTAGAATACAACAAACAAACTGACCAACCACGCACCTTTACCCGTTCAGTATTTAAACTGTTTACCAACTTGGTAAAAGGAGTGCGTTACATTAACGCCTATGCCTTCTCTGACTTGTTGGAACATATGCCAACATTACTGCAAAAATCTTTTGTAATGTACCGCACAGAAAATTTACTCCGCAATGTTACTATTTATGAATTAGACGCCTGTGACCGCTTTAAAAAGAGCGTCTCTACGCTGTTAATCTCTTCTTTTAATAATAACTATCAAGAGTTCAAAAAAAATCCTCAAGGATTTTTGGATACCTTAAGTAATGAGATTTTAGATCTTAATGAAGAAGAAACCAAAGTAGAATTACTCCGCCAATCCGTCATTCGCTTTTTAGAGATTGCATTAAATAAATTGGTGTGGAGCGTAGAAGACAAAGAAGAAAGTTGGAACTCTGTTAAGAAAATATCTAACCAACTTGCAGGCTTTATGGACAAAGCAATCTTGTGTGACGTAAATGATCTTGATGATCTGTATTGGACGTTAGTACACCGCTACTGCTATTTCTTAGAACTTAACAGCTCAGAATTCACCTTAGAATTTTATGAAAAAATAAAAGCAGATATCTCTACATCACATTGCTTAATGCTTGAATTAGAAGAACAAGATTCTTTTATAGAAAAAAAGAGCAGCGTGTTTTTAAAAACTATTATGGCAAATGAAGCGCACCAACGTGCGTTGCTCTTAGCAATGCAAGAAAATGCCCAAACATCTGTAGTGCGTAATTAACGCCCTTTTTGGAATAAGAAGAAACCATTATAAACTCGTAAAAAAAAGCTACAGTCCGTTCGTCCTGAGCCTGTCGAAGGATATGAACGGAAAAAGAGAATTGTTATGAAACATGCTTTTTTTAAAGAACTAGACTTTAACGAACCGTTCACACCCTTCGACTCCTTCGACGGGCTCAGGATGAGCGGAAGAAGGAGCGTTCCTGGTGAGCTTCCGACTACGCCAAAGCGCTTCGTCGCGACGGCGAGTGACGAACTATCAGGGCGAACGGACATTATTATTAAGTAAAAATTTTCCAAAACTGCGTTAAGTTCTAAATATAGCTTTCAACTTAAAATATTTTTTATTCGTTAAGTTAACGCCCCGGCGACAAACCGGGGCTTTTTTTGTACGCAAATAATTTATGCACAAATTGTTTTACTCATAGTCCACTTAGCGCCATGATGCAGCAAATGAGCTTCTTCCTCTTTTATTTTTTCCATTAATTCCCGTACAGAAGATTCTACCGGGTGCTCTATTTTTTGCATAATGGCCGTTGCAACCGTATGCATACTGGCAGGAATATCTTTAAGATCAAATTGCAGATTCTCTTTAAAAACAATAGGCGGAACAACCTGCAAATCTATATCTAACTCAAAAGAGAGCATTGGACTTTTACCCGCTTTTAAATCTTTACCGGTCACTTCTATTTTAGCTGTTTTTAGATTGATTGCGTCTAGCGCTCCCAATGCTACCGCTTCAAATATTTTTGCAATTTCCTGATAGCCTTCTTTTAACTTTTGCGTTACGTGCAGCTCATGGTTAATCTGTTCCACTTCACTAGCTACCGCATGCAATGCGTCATCAATTTTAGTTTCTGCTTCCCAAAACCCTTTTTCTATGCGGGCCAAAATGTGGAGCAACCCATGTTCTACAAACTGTTCACAACTTTTTGGAAATGGTTTACCATGTTTTCCGTGACTTGCTTCCCATAATGCATACGCAGGAATATCCACAATTTTAAAATCCGCACGGCATACTTTAAACTGATCATTAGTTTGTTGCACAACTTCATTATAGAGCAGCAGTTGTTTAAAATTACTGTAGCGTTCATCTTGTAACACATTATCTAATGAAGCCTGCAGATGCTGTATTTTAGGTTCCAGCTCATCTTTAATTTTTACATTAGCAAGCGCATGTAACTCTCTGGCAATTGCTGCTTTAAAATCTTGCTGAAATTGCATGATTAAATAAAATTCTTCAAAGTGTGATGGTTCAACTTGCAAAGAGACCGTTGTGCTAAAGGCATTCGCTAACGTAAAGGTAAAGCCAACATCAAAACAACTGCTGCTTAAAATAAACTCTTGTACATCAACGGCAAGATCAATCAATGGCACTTCTACCTTAGCAGTAAACCCTAACAGATTGTTTGCAGGCTTGTTGCCATTAATGGTTAATTTACCGGTTAAGTTAGAGATGGAAATAACGGTGCTCTTAAATGGCGGCATAGTTACTTGACCAGAAATTAGATATGTTTCTGGATCTATAATTAATTGCAACTCCGCTTCTCTGTGTGCAATCTCTGCATCAAACTTACCCCAAAAACCTTGGGGAACATTAGTAGAACCCAATTGCGTACTTTCTGATGCAAAATAAATACCACTTCCTTTTTTTAACACTATCTCTGGCAAATTTCTGGTGTCTGTTGGGGAACTATCATGATCTATTTTATGTGCCATACGTGAAAACCATTCTACTAATGGAGAGAAATTAAGATCCCCTTCTAACTCTGTCCCAAATGCAATAATAGGCAGTCCACGAGATTCCAAAGAAACTAACCCTTCCATCATAAGATCAAACTCTTTTTCTTTACCTAATGAAAATTCACCCGCTAATCCAAACCCAGTGAATGGAATGCCCATGGCAAGAACAACCCCTTCAAAGGCATAATCCACAATAATTTTTAGATTTACATTCCCTAAGCCCAACCAACTAATACCAAATGCAGGATCCCACATACCTTGCATACCGGCAGTTATAGATACTTGCGTAGGACTAATATCACCTTCTAAGCTCAGCGTTAATGGTTCCAGTTGGCTTTTAATAGACAACACCGTCTTACCAGACAATGCCAACTGCTGTTTAAGTGGATTAAAGGTAGCAGTTAAGTCTCCCATCATAATGGATCTTATTTTAAAAAAATGCTCATCAAACGCAGATATTTTTCCCTCTGACCGCAGCTGATCAAAATCTATGCCAAACTCAAAGGGCAGATCTACCTCTACAATTAAGCCATGCAAAATAGAACCAGACAACGGGAATGAAACACCAATAGTTGCTGGTTTACCACTTGCCTTAAATGAACTGGTATGCCGCACTTTATCCACAAAACGTGCAGCCGCTTCAAAGGGACCAGACAGTACGTTGCATTCTGCTGCAAGCGTTACGCCGGTATTAACTTTAACCGGTATGGTGGATGTAGTGGCAAAACTAAAAGAACTGGGAACTTGTGAAAAGAGAATATGTGCCGCAGGTAATTGAATATGCTGCAAAGAAGGATGGTTAGACGCATCTACATCTACCAAGGCAGTAAATTCAGCAAGATTATTGGTTTGACTAGCCTGGAACCCAATACCACGATAGAGTGTTCCATCATTCATTTGTATGGTAAAAAATTCACCGGTGCATTCCTCTCCCTCTATAATTAAACTTCCCATTGCCACATATCCTTGTGCAGAATTAGCGGGCATAGTGGTTGGTTTTACAATGCGCGGAGTAATTAATTGTATAAAGGGTTTATTGCATAATGTTACAACGGTTGTTGTTTCTAATGAACTGAGCGCATTAAGTTCTGCTAATTTAAACCCTATATTGTCTAATGTATTTATAACCTCTGGCCCAAACTGGCTTGCCCCATCAGTAAAGAATGTAACCAGACTTTTGAACGCAGTAGTAACGGTAGAAGAGACCGTTGCCTGCACAGTTATACACGCAGCTAACAGTACCGTTGCAGCAAGCAGTTTAAACTTAGAAACAGGAAATTGGAAGGTCATCATGAATTCTCCTTTTTTTGTTTAGTTATATATGAACTCATGTAAAACCTACTAAATAGTTAACTAATTAGTAAAAGGATAGTGCAGCGTAGCGGATCTTAGCCATGAATATGCAGAAAATAGGACGGGGTAAAAAATGGTAAGTGTGCATCCGCTTTAAAAAAAAGGCCCCGGTGTTATCCAGGGCGCTTTGTATACGGTAATGAATACTTTTACTTGCAAATAGAGAAGACAAATCCCTCTACTATAAGATCATTACTTGGTCATTATCTTGGCTCGTGTGCTGCTTTAACCAATTCATTCACGAAGGCTTCCAGTTTTACAATTCTAATTCTTTGAGCAATCGGATCTACACCTTTTTGATCCTTTGTTTCTTGCAATAGTTTATTTACTTGCCCATGTAAGGTTAGTAATTCATCTTGTGGAATGAGAGCTAACAATAAACCTCTTGAAGTCCCGCGACTCTTTTCTAATGCTGATTTCACTGAAGCTTTTTCTAATTTGTTCTGACCACTTTGTAATATTCGCTTTCCTGGCTCAGAAGCATCAATCGTTGCTTTTCTGCCAATCGCCTTACCTAATTCAGCCCAAACATCACTAAACTGTTTAATAAGATCTGCATTTACGCCTCTTTGATTCTTTATATTTTCATTCTGTTTAATTGCTTCTTGCAGTAGATCGTATACCAGCAATTGAAGCGTCATTAATTCTTCTTTTGGTATAACTGCAAAGAACAAACTTTCCAGAGTCCAACTTCTACTCGCTTCAAATACTTTTTCTAATTGTTTACTTCTATCATCCAGTAAGTTTCGCTTTACTGGTTCAGGAATAATTACTGGACCAGCTTGACTTACGCTTCCCCTTAGTCCAACCATTTCAGAACCTTTTACTACCGGATGATCTAATCCACCGCCACCCACACGAGCAAATTCCCTCACATATTCACTTGCTTGTAAACTGGATGCAAATACAGTAACTAATGTCAAAGTTACTATTTTATTACACATATTCTTCATAAAAAAACACTCCTTAAGTAGTTTATTACATAAACTCTTCATAATATCTTCGTTTTTTTATCTGCGTATACTGCTATTACAACAAACAAGAGGAGAAAAATTTCTCCCCTTGCTTTAAAAATAATCACTTACTTAGTGCCAGCTACTTTTTCTTCTTGATCAGCGATAGCCTTATCTACGGCTTCGTCATCTATTTGTAAATCGCGAATATATCCTACTGACATGTGTTTATCTTTTGCAGTTTTTAACGCGTGTTTAATCAGTTCATTACTTGTGTCTTTACTTCTTTGCGATTGCTGCTTTACGCAGTTCAGTCACTAAGGCTTCCAGGTTTACAATTCTAAATCCTTTATCAATCGCATTTACCCCTTTTTGATTCTTTGTTTCTTGCAATAATTTGTTTACCTGCCCATGCATTTGTAGCAATTCCTGTTGTGGTATAAGCTCAAGGAATAGGCCCCTTAAAGTCCAACCACCTTTTTCTAATGCTTTTTCCACTGAAGCTTTTTCTAACTGTTCATTTGGTATTATTCGCTTTCCTGGCTCAGAAGCATCAATTGTTGCTTTGCTGCGAATCGCTTTACCCAATCCAGCCCAAATACCACTCAAGTGGTTAACGCGAGCTATTTGAATAGTTAGAACTATTGGATTTACACCTTGTTTCATCATGTTATCTTTAGCTTTAGTAGCGTCTTGCAGTAGATCATATACTCGCAATTGAAGCGTCATTAATTCTTCTTTTGGAATAACTGCAAAGAACAAACTTTCCGAAGTCCAACTTCTACTCGCTTCAAATACTTTTTCTAATTGCTTACTTCTATCATCCAGTAAGTTTCGCTTTACTGGTTCAGGAATAATTACTGGAGCAGCTTGACTTACGCTGCCCATTGCTCCAACCATTTCACCAGCTTGGAGGCCGCTTAACCTACCGCCACCCACACGAGCAAATCCCCTCACATATTCACTTGCTTGTAAACTGGATGCAAATACAGTAACTAATGTCAAAGTTACTATTTTATTACACATATTCTTCATAAAATCACTCCTTTTTTGGATTACAAATATACACTTTCAATAATGAGAGGCTATTCTTTACAGCCCCTCATTATTAGAATAAACAATTTCTATTAGAAATATCAAGAGTTTGGGAATAAATGCTCTTAAAGTAGCCATAGATCGCTCTTTAGCTTAAAAAGCCCGTATTTCGCGGAAATTCTTTAACGCAATACCCTGTTTCCGTTTATATTTGCATCTCTATTTATGCCTTCCCATTCTACTCAAGACATATGATCAATCTTTTAAAAAACCTAAGATAAATGAGCAAAGGGCAAAAGAAAAAATCTTCTGCCCTTTCACCAAATTACTCATATTTACGTTTCTACATCTTCTCTACTGCCGAACCAGGTCCCGCTTGTGTTGGGTAATCTTGATTCTTAGGTTTTGCTTCTGCCTTAGCAGTTGCCTTACCCGTCACTATTTTATACGGTAGAGAATTCGCAAAATCAGGATATTGCGCACGTACACGATCCGCTGTTCCCTTTGTACTTGCGTCTCTATTTATTCCGTCCCACTCTAATTGTGGAATAAATACGTTGTAGTATTTTTCTATATTAGATTTATTCTCTGCAGATAGGTTTCCACCATTTAATATTAGGAACATTCCTAAACCATCAACCACTTCATTTCTTTGAGCCTCAGTCAATACTTTTTCTCTGGATCGAATATCCGGCATAACGGTAACCTTTCCTTCCAATTGGCTTTTGGGAACAAGTGTAACTTTACCATCCACCGGTTTTAACCCAGACTCAAGATAAACTGGGTAATCGGTAATTGCATAATTAGTATCTGAATATACATCAGCAATTACTCGCATTATTACCAATGGTGAACCACCACCTAAGCCAGCCTGAAGTCTTGGAATTATGTTTTTATTCAATTCTACAATTACA
Organism: uncultured bacterium; assembly: GCA_963698045.1. Taxonomy (GTDB): domain Bacteria; phylum Babelota; class Babeliae; order Babelales; family Vermiphilaceae; genus MFD01716-c1. The sequence continues at coordinate 872,174 of OY969115.1, forward strand.
CTGTCCGCAGAAAGACCAACCTTTTTAGAATAGTTATCAGCGATTAATTTTTGCAATTCTTCTAATCTGGGCAATTTTGCGCCAAGGGAATTGGTAGGTCATCATGAATTCTCCTTTTTTTGTTTAGTTATATATGAACTCATGTAAAACCTACTAAATAGTTAACTAATTAGTAAAAGGATAGTGCAGCGTAGCGGATCTTAGCCATGAATATGCAGAAAATAGGACGGGGTAAAAAATGGTAAGTGTGCATCCGCTTTAAAAAAAAGGCCCCGGTGTTATCCAGGGCGCTTTGTATACGGTAATGAATACTTTTACTTGCAAATAGAGAAGACAAATCCCTCTACTATAAGATCATTACTTGGTCATTATCTTAGCTCGTGTGCTGCTTTAACCAATTCATTCACGAAGGCTTCCAGTTTTACAATTCTAATTCTTTGAGCAATCGGATCTACACCTTTTTGATCCTTTGTTTCTTGCAATAGTTTATTTACTTGCCCATGTAAGGTTAGTAATTCATCTTGTGGAATGAGAGCTAACAATAAACCTCTTGAAGTCCCGCGACTCTTTTCTAATGCTGATTTCACTGAAGCTTTTTCTAATTTGTTCTGACCACTTTGTAATATTCGCTTTCCTGGCTCAGAAGCATCAATCGTTGCTTTTCTGCCAATCGCCTTACCTAATTCAGCCCAAACATCACTAAACTGTTTAATAAGATCTGCATTTACGCCTCTTTGATTCTTTATATTTTCATTCTGTTTAATTGCTTCTTGCAGTAGATCGTATACCAGCAATTGAAGCGTCATTAATTCTTCTTTTGGTATAACTGCAAAGAACAAACTTTCCAGAGTCCAACTTCTACTCGCTTCAAATACTTTTTCTAATTGCTTACTTCTATCATCCAGTAAGTTTCGCTTTACTGGTTCAGGAATAATTACTGGACCAGCTTGACTTACGCTTCCCCTTAGTCCACCCCTTTCACCACCTTGGAGTCCGCTTAACCTACCGCCACCCACACGAGCAAATTCCCTCACATATTCACTTGCTTGTAAACTGGATGCAAATACAGTAACTAATGTCAAAGTTACTATTTTATTACACATATTCTTCATAAAAAAACACTCCTTAAGTAGTTTATTACATAAACTCTTCATAATATCTTCGTTTTTTTATCTACGTATACTGCTATTACAACAAACAAGAGGAGAAAAATTTCTCCCCTTGCTTTAAAAATAATCACTTACTTAGTGCCAGCTACTTTTTCTTCTTGATCAGCGATAGCCTTATCTACGGCTTCGTCATCTATTTGTAAATCGCGAATATATCTTACTGACATGTGTTTATCTTTTGCATTTTTTAACGCGTGTTTAATCTGTTGATGTTCTTTTTTTGCTTTGGCTAACTTCATTGGCGTAATTGGTCCTTTAAGCTTTAATGCATCACTTGTTGGATGTGATTGTAGTACGGTTCCTGTTGCTGAATTTATTTCGATCGTTCCAAGAGTTATAGCCAAGCTTAAAACAATTGCTAAATTAATTTTATTCATGTTATTTCCTCTAAAATTATAGTTCCTAATAAATTACGCAGCATTCATTTGTAATGCACCATAATCTGTTCCAACACATGCGTCATTGTTATGAATATTTTCTAATCGCACGCCTTGCGACGCAGGAATAGTTTTTTCTTCCCCGTTATCATAAACGGCTTTTACATATATACGATATTCATAACTTGATCTTCCTCCACCCCAATCAAAAGAATACGTTTTACCTATTGTTGATAGTGTGTCACTTCCGCGGAAGGTTTCAGTACGCTCACTACTCCAAAGTGATTCAACACTTAAATACGCTTCTAGTTTTATACTTTTTACACGTTCTGCAAGTATGGGAACAATTTTGACAGAACCACATAAACTACCTTGAGCAACAAGCTGTATATACTCTCTTCCAGATTCGTCGGTCGAAAACTTTGGATCAACCGAACGAGCTTGAATTAAAGCGCCTGAGGTGATGCATAACAATGCACCTAAACGTAAAATATTCTTCATAAACCCTACTCCTTCTATGGTTTAATGAAATTATTAATATATATTTATCCTGATCATACCCCCAACCTACAAGAGGTCATTCTCCTAACCCCTCGTTATTATAATAAATAATTTCTATTAGAAATATCAAGGGTTTGGGAATAAATGCTCTTAAAGTAGCCATAGATCGCTCTTTAGCTTAAAAAAACCGTATTTCGCGGAAATTCTTTAAAGCAATACCCTGTTTCTGTTTATATTTGCATCTCTATTTATGCCGTCCCATTCTACTTAAGACATATGATCAATCTTTTAAAAAACCTAAGATAAATGAGCAAAGAGCAAAAGATTTTTTCTTCTGCCCTTTCACCAAATTACTCATATTTACGTTTCTACATCTTCTCTACTGCCGAACCAGGTCCCGCTTGTGTTGGATAATCTTGATTCTTAGGTTTTGCTACTTCTGGCTTAGCCATTGCCTTACCCGCCACTATTTTATATGGTTGAGAATTCGCAAAATCAGGGTACAGTCCACGCACACGATCCGCTGTTCCCTTTGTACTTGCGTCTCTATTTATTCCGTCCCACTCTAATTGTGGAATAAATACGTTGTAGTATTTTTCTATATTAGATTTATTCTCTGCAGATAGGTTTCCACCATTTAATATTAGGAACATTCCTAAACCATCAACCACTTCATTTCTTTGAGCCTCAGTCAGTACTTTTTCTCTGGATCGAATATCCGGCATAACGGTAACCTTTCCTTCCAATTGGCTTTTGGGAACAAGTGTAACTTTACCATCCACTGGTTTTAACCCAGATTCAAGATAAACTGGGTAATCGGTAATTGCATAATTAGTATCTGAATATACATCAGCAATTACTCGCATTATTACCAATGGTGAACCACCACCTAAGCCAGCCTGAAGTCTTGGAATTATGTTTTTATTCAATTCTACAATTACACTGTCCGCAGAAAGACCAACCTTTTTAGAATAGTTATCAGCGATTAATTTTTGCAATTCTTCTAATCTTGGCAATTTTGCGCCATCAGCAACGCGTTGCAATGTTGTCAATACTCTTGCTTTAGCAGTTTCAGAAAGATTCTCTGCTGCAACCAGATCTGCTAGCCATTCATTAAATGGTTTTAATGATGCTTCTTTTTTAGCACGTTTAGCTTCAGGTTCATTCATTATGCGATCGCGTTTTTGTTTTTCCATTCGTACTTGAGGAGCTAGTTTTTCAATTACGGTTTCTTCTTTAAAGCGCGCTCTCATATCTGTTGCTGATTGTCTAGAAACCGCTTCTTGCGCAACCATTGCATCATATTGTTCTTGAGTCAATGGGATATTAAGCACCAATTCAATTGCTTGCTTATCAATTGGTTTTCTAAGCAACTTTCTTAATTTGATTGCGTCTGCGCCCTTAAATCTTAAATTGGTTTCAGCAAGTACTTTTTGCGCGGCTATATATTCTGCTGACGGTGGCGTTTCTGTTGCTGGTGCTTCACCAAATACTTTACCAGCAAGATCCTTTCTACCTTCTTCTTTTAAGGCTTTTGCAGCAAGATCTTTCGCAAAGTTCAACAACGGATCTTTAATCTTATTCCAGATTTGTTCTGCAACATTTTTAATTGAATCTCCAACACTTTTAAAGTTAAATGATACGTCATCAAACTTAAGCGGTATAATTCCGATATCTTTAGAGATAGCAGTAAGATCTATTTCTGCGTCCAGAGAAAGTGCTGGGCTTTGGCCTTCTTTTAACTTCTTGCCATCATAGACAACCTTACCGGACCTAACTTTGAATATTTTTAATGCACCGGCAATTACTTTGCTAATAAGGCCAATAGTGTCATTAATTACTTCGCTAAATTTCTCATCTACTTTCTCTTTTTCATACCAATCATCAACCTTGGTAACTGCAGATAACATTGCATCTGTTATTTTTTCCAAGATTAATGAATTTGCGGCCTCTAGTGAGCTTTTCAGCTCTAATACGTTTGCGCCAACAACTACTTTACATGCAGGCAATTCTTGATCCAAAATATACATAGCACCGGCGGCCAATGCTGGGTTAGCCCAAGCAGCACCTATAGTTGCCCGTTCTATCCAAGAAAGATTATTGTATTGTTTTTTACAATCAACAAGGGCACGGTTAGCTTGTTCATGACGCTTGTTAGCTTCTACCGCTGCAACATATTCCATATAAGCGTTAGCTTTTTTTGCTTTTTCCAATTCTGATTTAGCTGCATTAAGTAGCTGTTCAATTTCCACTTTTACCTTTGTCTTACCCCAATCTTCCACTGCCTTAATAAGTGCATCTTGGAACTTTTGTTGAAATTTCATCATGACATACAGTTCATCTATCTTTTTAGGATTTATTTTAAGTTCAACGTCTGCATTAAACAGATCACTAATCGCAAATTCAAAGTCACCGTTAAAGCCGTCGTTGTTAATACCCAATTTTGCTTTCATAGAAAGATCAATTGCAGGTATTGCAACTTGACCGTCAAACTTAAATTCATCTTTAGAAACGTCGTTAAAATCTAAGAATAATCTCCCATTCAATGGACCAGTTCCTGCGAAGTCAGAAATGTTTACAATTGGGGTGTTATTAATTTTTATTTTAACGGGACCAAGCTTACCATCAGGAAGCATTTGACCCAGAGATACTGCACCATCAAATTTTTTCTCATCAGTATCTAACATAGCCGCTATTTTGGCTTGGTAATCGTATATTACCGCATCTAACAACAGGTTAAACCCTTGTTTGTAGCTAGTATTACCAATGGCACCAGGACTTGTTGCAAATGCCAATCCACTGTTCTTTTTGATTAATATTTCTGGTAAATCTGTTGCCTGAATACTCTTTTTAAATACCTCTCTGCCTATCCACGCAATAAGTTCATCAATATGCATATCATTGTCTAAGTTACCGGCAAATCCAAATAATGGTGGTACCAGAGTAGTATCTATGTCACCATTAAGACTTATTTTAAATTCGTCATTGGTACCTAATGCGAGCGTTCCGGCAAATCCTAATTGGGTAAAGGGAACACCCGCTGTTGCAGCAACAAGCAGCGCCGTCTCATTAGTACTTTGACCAATAGTGAATCGCAAGTTTCCAATTCCTAACCAGTCAAGACCAAATGCAGGATCCCACATGCCATCCATCATTGCTTGGAACTTCCATCCCTCTTTACCTAATTCACCCTCTGCGGCAAAATTAAGCGCTGGCTGTTTTGGATTAAGCATTTCTAAAGTAGCTTTTGCCCCTAGTGCTAATTGACCATTAGCGGGAGTTACCTTTAAGAATAAATCACCAAAATTAAATGATTTTAAATTAAGTTTTGTACTTAAGGAATTATCTTTAAGCTTAGTAAAGTCAACCCCAAAACGCACTGCTAATGCAGCAGATATTGTAACTTTAGAGAGTGACATATTTTCTAACGGAGTCTGCACTGCCAAATTAATAGAATCACCAGTAGCGGTAGCCGCTTGGCCTGTGACGCTATTCAAAAAATTTTGCAGGTATTGGAACGCACCAGTTAATGGAACAGTTGCAATAATATTAATACCAGGCTTAATTTCTACTGTTTGATTAGTAGAAGTCTGATATTTAAATACATCAGATCCCGCTATTTTATCGTCAGCAAAGTTTTGGGTAACTACAATACGAATGCCCGGCATTTGGAAATTTTTTAATGCATCCGGTGCAGAAATACCCATTGCAGTGACTAAATCATAAATAGTAGGTTGCGTTCCACTAGTGCCCAACTCTATACCAAAGCCACGGAACTTAATCCCGGACACATTACCGGCAGCATTTTTTGTTTCTAACGTAAAAAATTCACCACCAAATGTTTGTCCCGCAAACTCAACGGCACCACGTAAGATATAACCTTGCGCCATATTCCTAGGTAGTTCAGCAAACTTAACTAGATTAGGGTTAACCAATTTTATTGAAGGACTATCAAGAATAGTGATAGTTTGAGCGGGAATTTTTCCCACTACCTCAAATCCCAAATTATCTAACAATGAAGGTGTTTCTGCTTTAGGATTTGCTTTCCATTGGTTAAACGTATCTGTTACCAATGATTTAAGATCGGTAATCTTTTTCTTTATCTCTGCTACATCAATAGCTTGCAACGAACTACTTGCTGTAGTTAGTATAAGCAGCGCGCTCAACAGTACGTTGCGCAGTACGCTCATATTTTTATATATCTTCATACCCATTTCCCTTTTACAGAGAATTAATACCTTCTATGAATCACTCCTTGTGACTCCTAATACCAGGGTACAATATTACAAATAGAAATATCAACAATCAAAAATATATAGGTAAAAAAATGCCCCTTTTAAAGGGAAAAAGCATGATATTGCTCAGGTTAATTACCTTTTAGCCAAGAATCTTTTTTAGGCAATTGCAAATAAAAAGACCCCAAGATATTTTCCTGGGACCTACTTTTGGGTCTATTATGTTATTTTGTTACTTTACCTGTAACTATTTTATATAATTGAGAATTCTCAAAATCAGGGTATAGTCCACGCACACGATCCGTTGTGGCATTGGTATTGGCATCTCTATTTTATTATGCCGTCCCATTCTCCTTAAGAAAATATGATCATCTTATCCTTAAAAAAACCTAAGGGTTAGGGTTAAATGTAATGGTAAAAAGGGCAGAAGATTTTTTCTTCTGCCCTTTTACCAAATTACTCATATTTACGTGACTACATCTTCTCTACTGCCGAACCAGGTCCCGCTTGTGTTGGATAATCTTGATTCTTAGGTTTTGATACTTCTGACTTAGCCGTTACCTTACCCGCCACTATTTTATATGGTTGAGAATTCTCAAAATCAGGATATAGTCTACGCACACGTTCTGCTGTTGCATTTGTATTTGCATCTCTATTTATTGCGTCCCAATCTATTTGTGGAATAAATACGTTGTAATATTTTTCTATATTCGATTTATTCTCTGCAGATACGTTACCACCATTTAACACTAGGAACATTCCTAAACCATCAACCACTTCATCTCTTTGTGCACCAGTCAATACTTTTTCTGGGCGAACTTCAAGATAGTCTGGGTAATCGGTAATTGCATAGTTAGTATCTGAATATACATCCGCAATTACTCGCATAATTACTAATGGTGAACCACCTCCAAGCCCCTTCTGCAATCTTGGAATTATGCGTTGATTCATTTCTGCAATGATGGTGTCAGCAGAAAGACCACCAATTTTCTTAGAATAATTGTCAGCGATTAGCTTTTGTAATTCTTGTACTGACGACAGCCTTGCCCCATCAGCAACACGTTGTAATGTAGCCAATACTCTTGCTTTGGAAGGCTCAGGTAGATTCTCTGCTGCAACCAGATCTGCGAGCCATTCATTAAACGGTTTTAGTGTTGCTTCTTTTTTAACTCCTTTAGCTTCTGACGATTTCGCCAGTTGATCACGTCTTTTCTTTTCCATCTGTACTTGAGGGGCTAGTTTTTCTATTGCAGTTTCTTCTTTAAAGCGCACTTTCATATCTGTCGCTGCTTGTTTAGAAAGAGCTTCTTGCCCTACCATTGCATCATATTGTGCTTGGGTTAATACGGTATTAAGTGCAGATTCTATTGCTCCCTTATCAAATGGTTTATTAAGAGATTTTCTTAAAGCTATTTCTTCAGCACCATTGATTCTTAAATTAGTTTCAGCAAGTACTTTTTGAGCAGCTATATATTCTGCTGACGGTGGCGCTTCTGTTGCCGGTGCTTTACCAAATACTTTATCAGCAAGATCCGCTCTACCTTCTTCTGTTAAGGCTTTTGCAGCAAGTTCTTTCGCAAAGTTCAACAACGGATCTTTAATCTTGTTCCAAATTTGTTCTGCAACATTCTTAATTGAATCGCCAACACTCTTGAAGTTAAATGATACGTCATCAAACTTAAGTGGTATTTTACCAATGTCTTTAGAGATATCAGTAAGATCTATTTCTGCATCAAGTGAAAGCGCTGGGCTTTGGCCTTCTTTTAACTTCTTGCCATCATAGACAACCTTACCGGACCTAACCTTAAATATTTTTAATGCACCAGCAACCACTTTGCTAATAAGACCAATAGTGTCATTAATTGCTTCGCTAAATTTCTCATCTACTTTCTCTTTTTCATACCAATCATCAACCTTGGTAACTGCAGATAACATTGCATCTGTTATTTTTTCCAAGATTAGTGAATTTGCAGCCTCTAATGAGCTTTTTAACTCTAATACGTTTGCGCCAACAACTACTTTACATGCAGGCAATTCTTGATCCAAAATTAATAAAGCACCTGCAGTTCCAAATGGAGGAACCCAAGCAGCACTTATAGTTGCCTGTTCTATCCAAGAAAGATTATTGTATTGTTTTTTACAATCAACAAGGGCACGGTTAGCTTGTTCATGACGCTTGTTAGCTTCTACCGCTGCAATGTATTCCATATAAGCGTTAGCTTTTTTTGCTTTTTCCAATTCTGATTTAGCTGCATTAAGTAGCTGTTCAATTTCCACTTTTACCTTTGTCTTACCCCAATCTTCCACTGCCTTAATAAGTGCATCTTGGAACTTTTGTTGGAATTTCATCATGACATACAGTTCATCTATCTTTTTAGGATTTATTTTAAGTTCAACGTCTGCGCTAAACTGATCACTGATCGCAAATTCAAAGTCACCATTAAAACCGTCATTGTTAATACCCAATTTTGCTTTCATGGAAAGATCAATTGCTGGGATTGCAACTTGACCGTCAAACTTAAACTCATCTTTAGAGGTATCATTAAAGTCTAGGAATAACCTACCATTCAATGCCCCAGTTCCTGCAAAATCAGAAATGTTTACAATCGGGGTATCATTAATTTTTATTTTAATGGGACCAAGTTTATTATCAGGCAACATTTCACCCAGCCAAACTTCGCCTTTAAATTTTTTCTCTTCGGTATCAACCATGATGTCTAATTTTGCTTGGTACCCAGTGATTACCGCGTCAAACAACAGGTTAAACCCTTGTTTGTAGACCGTATTACCAATGGTACCTGGAGCCGTTGCGAATGCTAATCCACTATTCTTTTTGATAGTAATTTCTGGTAAGTCTGTTGCCTGAATACTCTTTTTGAATACATCTCTGCCTATCCATGCAATAATGTCGGCCATCTTTAGTTCATTGTCTAATTTACCGGCAAATCCAAATAATGGTGGTACCAGAGTAGTATCTATATCACCATTAAGACTTATTTTAAATTCGTCATTGGTACCTAACGCAAGCGTTCCGGCAAATCCTAATTGGGTGAACGGAACACCGGCAACTGCAGCCACTTGTAATGCTACCGGATTAGTACTTTGACCAATAGTGAATCGCAAGTTTCCAATCCCTAACCAGTCAATACCAAACGCCGGATCCCACATGCCATCCATCATTGCTTGGAACTTCCACCCCTCTTTACCAAGTTCACCATCGGCAGAAAAATTAAGTGCAGGTTGTTTTGGATTAAGCATTTCTAAAGTAGCTTTAGCTCCCAATGCTAATTGACCATTAGCCGGAGTTACTTTTAGTAAAAAATCACCAAAATTAAATGCTCTTAAATTAAGTTTTGTACTCAAAGAAGGATCTTTAAGCTTGGTAAAATCAATCCCAAAACGTACTGCTAATGCAGCCGATATTGCAACTTTAGAAAGTGACATATTTTCTAATGGAGTCTGCACTGCCAAATTCATGGTGCCACCGGTAGCGGTAATTGGTTGCCCCGTCACACTATTTATAAAGTTCTGCAGATATTCAAACGCGCCAGTTAATGGAACCGTTGCTACAATATTAAGACCGGGTTTAATTTCTACTGTTTGATTAGTAGAAGTCTGATATTTAAATACATCCGATCCCGCTATTTTATCGTCAGCAAAATTTTGCGTAACTACAATGCGAATGCCCGGCATTTGGAAATTTTTTAACGCATCCGGCGCAGTAATACCCATTGCAGTGACTAAATCATAAATAGTAGGTTGCGTTCCACTAGTGCCCAACTCTATACCAAAGCCACGGAACTTAATCCCAGACACGTTACCAGCAGCATTTTTAGTTTCTAACGTAAAGAATTCACCACCAAATGTTTGTCCCGCAAACTCAACCGCACCACGCAAGATATACCCTTGTGCCATATTCTTGGGTAATTCTGCAAACTTAATTAGATTAGGGTTAACCAATTTTATTGAAGGACTATCAAGAATAGTGATAGTTTGAGCGGGAATTTTCCCCACTGCTTCAAAAGCTAAATTGTCTAATAATGCAGGTGTTTCTGCCTTAGGATTTTCTTTCCATTTCTTAAAGGTATCAGTTACTAATGTTTTAAGATCAGTAATCTTTTGTTTTATCTCATCTACACTAATAGCTTGCAACGAACTACTTACGGTACTTACTACAAGAAGCGCGCTCAGCAGTATGCGGCGTACCATGCTCCCCAATTTGTACGTCTTCATACGTACTCCCCTTTTTTTAAATACATAATAAAACCCATAAGCCACTCCACTGTAGCTTCTATACCCAATTTATATTATTTCAAATAGAAATATCAATATAAGATAGAACTACCCACAAACAAATGTGTAATATAGGCACTTTTTACCCACTCATTGGGCGCAAAAAAGGGCCTTGTTGTTATCCAAGACCCTTATATTATCTAATTACCATTACGTTATGGTTTTAAACCTTTAAATGAGGGAGCAGTATTAGTTAAGAAGGTAGAAAAGGCTTCTAACTTAGCAACCGCTTCTTGCAATACCGCAATAGTAGTAGAAGACAATGGCTCTTTACCCATTAATTTAAGTATGGCATTAATTTCATCTAATGCGCCGGTTTCTTTATGCCCCAACACGTCTGCTTTGCTAGACCCCACTAAACGTTCTAATACAGGAGCAATTTGATTTAACCCCATCGCCAAATCTACAAATTTGTCACTATAATCCTTGGTTGGATCACTAACAACAGCACTAACACGTGCAACTTCATTAGAAAGCTTTAAGATTACTTCATCAGAAAGTTTGTCAAACTGTGCACGCAATGCGGCAATTGCTTTTGGTAACTCTTCATTTAACTGAGCTACAGACAAGGCACCGCTGCAGGCAGCTGCATTAGAAATGCCATGCACACCAAATCCCAACATTATAACCCCTATAACCACCTTCTTCATAAACCCTCCTTACTTGGTTTATACACATTAACAATAAAAACCTATACTATAGCAGTTAATACACCAAATACATACCATAATGCTCCCTGCTACTTACAGGTTAAATTATTTACAAATAGAAAATCAAGAAAATTGATTATTAAGGATACTTAACACAAATTTTATTCTTTAGGTACAGGCATATATTTCCAAACCTGCACCTAAAAAATCTATCTATCCTACTGGGCTTGAGCACCTATTCCTAATTGCTCATTCACCATGTTGAGAAATTGTTGCAATTTGGATTCACCTTTTTTTTCTTCTTCCATTGTTTTAGCGCTCGTGTCACCAAGCTTTTGTTGCTCTGTTAAATTACTTTCTGTACCAGCTATCATGTTTTTAACTTTTTCTTTCCACATATCAAGCTGTTGCAGCAACTTTTCTTTTTGTTCAGGAGATACTGCACTCTTTAGCTTTTCTAAAAGATCATTACCCTTCTTTTGTAAGTCTTGTACCAAAGCTGAGGTATTTGTACCTGAAAAATATTCTGACAATTTAGCTTTAGCGTCGTCCCACAAAGTTGCAGATATTGTAGAAACCGCAAACACTAATGATGTTGCAATCAAACTATTCTTTATATTAAATAAGTTCTTCATAAACACTCCTTTAGTGGTTATATAAGATTATTAAAATAGCACTCGCTTATACCCTTCACCACTAAATAGAATGGTAACTAACTACTCTATTTCTTCTTCTTCCATATCCATTATTATTACTTTATTTTCATCATCTTCACCGGGTTGATCACTCACCGTAAACGTTTCTTGTTTGTTCTCTTCTGCCACAGGTTCTGCAACTACTGATGGCGCCATAGCCGGTTTTACAACAGGAGTGCTCACCGATGGTTCAGAAACAGTACTGGTTACTTCTGCAAATTGTTCTGCAGTAGCTGGTTGCACTGTTGAACCTGGCGCAACTATAGCACCTGTTCCTTGTACCACACCTTCTGTAGCCGTTGCCAAACCTTGTCCGGCACCTTCAACTGCAGTGGCCACACCTTGTACCGGTTGACCGGTTACCACTTCACCTGCACCTTGCACTGCGCCTTCAGCAACTTGGCCTGCGCCTTGCACCGCACCACCCACAATGTTACCAACGCCTTCAAAAAGACCCGGTCGCGTGGTAGTGGCGACTGTTAACAACGCAATTACAAGAAACATCTTGTTCTTTGGAATACGTACATTCTTCATACAATCTCTCCTTTTTTTAATCATTATAATAATTTGGACTTAACGGGTTATCTTCCTCTTTCAATTTTTTTAATTGATCAGTTAATAATTCAATTTTACGATTTAACCTGGTTAACTGACTATTTATTGCCATAGAACGTTTATATAATGGCGCCATCTCATGGGCAGATCTCCTTACATGATCACTATGCATTTTAAGCAATTCATCATTCTGAGCAATTAACTGCTCTCTTAACGCTTCACTTTCTTCTAACTGTTGATTAAGCTCTGCGAGACTCATTTTAGCCAATTCAGCAGCTCCTAAATCAGCTGCCGTTAGCCAAGCAGCTTGCAACCCAACTGGTGCCATGACAACCAATAGCACGCCCGCGAGAAAACTGTTTTTAAACAATACATAGTTCATATGTCTACTCCTTGTAGTAGTTAAAACCTTTATTTTAGAGGAAAAACCAGGGTGATTAGCTCTACTATCAGACTAGCAATTACTATTTCTAATTGTCAATAATAAGTAGGTAAAAAAAAGGAGATAAAGCCAATTTCTAAGGGATAAATAGGGTTTACAGGACCCTTAAAAAAAATAAGCCCTATCTCTAGGGCTTAAAGCAATGAATTCTTTGGACTATATTATTTAGAAATTAAGCGTTAACCCTATACCAAACGTAGCCAACATAGCGGATCTCTTGCCATTAAACGGCAAACGGGTAAACAAAGACAACTGCGGACGAACCGGCGCTTGATCAGTAAGATGTTCGGCAAAGTCATAATCAAAGCGTACAAATACTTGGTGCATGGTAAAATCTTTTAAGCTCTGCGCGGAATTTGCGGCCACACTAGAAAAGTCATTTGCATATAACGATATTTCATTATCACCACGTTTTATATATTGGTAACCCGCCATACAAGACGCGCCTTTGTAAAACTTCCATAGTTGCAAGTACAAGCTATATTGCTGCCATAATCCATAATCAATATAAGATTTTGCCTGCTGCAGTAACAACAAATCTGTTTGTGCAATATCTGTTTTAATTCTTCTGCAGAGCGTATTGCCAAAGGTATGTATTAACAACACGTCTAACCCTGCTTTAACACAAGACCCTAACGTTAGATCTAAGCCAACTTCAAAAGGGAGCGCCCATGCGCCATTAGTACCAAAGGGAATAGCAAATAATTTATTTACGTCTTCTTTAAGACCGGTTGGTATAATTACACCGGTACGCCAGTTAACGCGCACATTCTTAAGAAATGGTTTGTACTGTCTAAAATCTTTAAACCACTCTATCATAAGCGTTAAATCACCCACGCCACGACGGTGCCAACCACGCAAATCAAGGCCACCACCCATCTGATCCGCAATACAAAACAGATTATTGGTTAAATATTCTTTAGTCCGTAAATCTGCTGCAGTTACCTCTTGGGTTAAATCTGTCCAGCGTACATTTTTAAGGTGCATATCAAAAAAAGGAAGATAGGCTGCTATTGCCCAATCTTGGTAAAATGACCAACGGGCAGCTAAGCCAAGGTCAATAGGCATAGACAAGTCGCCACATACATTAAGATGACCACGCACGCCGTCATCAGTTGCGTCTATAAGATTACGTAATTTACCCAATGCAGAATCTTCGGGGAACCCTTCTAACATGGCAAGAGCATTTTGATTTGATTGCCAAATCTGTAACGGATTTACCGAACACCCTTCACTGTTATAATTTTTGTTGGCAATAGATGTTTCTGCATAAAGCGTTACTGTTCCTTCATCACACACATTGTAATACGGCCGCAATAAAGGGTTATATGGTTGCAATAAGTTCATTGCTATGCTTCTTGCAGGCAACAGTATTAAACATGCAATCACAACAAGAAATGGTAACTTATATATTCTAGATATCATTACGTTATTCCTAAATTAATTCCAAATTTCACAAGCAGCACCACTAAATCTTTTTCAGCATCTTGAGTCTTAAAAAAAAGCCTGCACGTGATAATACAAAGAACTTATGTTTCTTCCTACTCCAAAACCAACTTTTAACCCTGCAGGTACATACCAAAATCACCCACAATCATTCTATTTCCCAATGCACTGTTCTGTAACAGCGCCACGGGAATTTTGCCATCTATCTTAAGTTGCATTTCTATACTTTGGGTAGCTATTGCCTTATTAGCTATTCTACCCGTTATAATTTCTATAGGAGTAGTAAATATGGCTGCCTGCCCTTCATCTTTAAACCCAACATGCAAATACATAATGCCATCAGTAGTAAACAACGTACGGTAGCCACCAAAATTTAAAAAGGATGATGCCGTTTCTTTAATGTACGCATCTGCAAACGGCACTACCGTGTTAGCGGTAATTGCGGTCTTTGTTGGCTCTATAATAATACGGTGCACTTTGGATAACCCTTTTCCACGGTAGCCATTTAATGCATACACCATGCCGCCCACACCGCGCGCAACATCTTGCATTCTACCGGTTTGACTTACTACCGTTAATTGGCGTACCGCTGCAAAACCTTCTGTTAATGGTACTGCAGTCCAACATGCATCTGTTGTGTTTAGAGCGGTGCTAATACTAGCACCATTCCCTACGCGTACTAATCCTTCACTAGTTCCCAATAACGCAAGCTGATCAGATATAACCAAATCATAAAATATACCCGGATTGGTTCCCATTAATGCAGGCACAGTTGCCACAGTAACCGGTGTTAATGCCGGGTTAGAAAGATCAATACGATCAAGTTGCTGGTCGGTAAGCACATATAACATGCCGTTATCACAGATTAACTTACGTACAAATTTATAGTTCCCTATTTTCTTAAAAGACATACATTCTGGTAATTGGCAAAATGCAGTACCAACTCCCTTTTCTGCAGACCACCAACTACCGTCTGGTGCCGTAAGCATGGCAAGACCATACACGCCACCAACCATAAGGGTTGCACTTGGTCCATTGCAGATTATTTCTGCAGCAGTTATTGGTCCCAATTCAGCAAGTGCGCCACCGGTAATTGACTGCAGATAGGCTGGTTTTTTAGTAATAGTTCCATTAGTATGCACCGCACATTCAGCATGTACCAGGTCATAGGGAACAAAAGACCCATTTTTAAGAGAACTGCTTTGCATAAGCAATACAGAACCTAACCCGGTAAGCACCTGCATTGAACAATCGGGCAAACCAGGACTGCAGGCAGGAATATCTGCTATACCATGCACGCCTGCTTTTTCTTTAGGAAACAGCGTAGAAATTTGAGCAGCTAATAATTGCGCGTCATCTTTGGAAAGCCAGCTGGTATATTTAACTTGAGTAGCATTGCCCTGCGCGTCTGCACACAGCAATAAAAAGTCCCCCGTATTACTATTTAATGCCGCATCAATAATTTTTTCTGGCACACCGGCTTCTGTAAACGGTGTAACGGCTCTGCGCCAATTGGTCCACCCTTTAATAACCCCCGTCCCGGAAAGCAGTGCTTGTGAACAGAACAGACCAGATTGTAATGGATCATGCGCATCTACTACCACAAATACCGTGTCCCCCCGCACAAAGGTATTACGGACAACCCCTGCCGGCAATGAACCACCACCAACACGTGCCGCTGCATCTGACGCAGTTACTATATGCTCCGGTTGCGTTGCTGCTTGATCAAAATGACGTATACTTGGATTATTTTTTTGAGGAGTAACTTTTGGTGCAATGTCAGAACGTGCAATCTGCCCGTTATAGTTGGGCATATTCTCTTTTACATTATCACGCACTAATGGAGCGGCATAAACAGAAGTACCTTTTACCACAATAAGATAGTTAAGCATGGTGCTCGTTAATAGGGTACGTACTTTATCTATAGCAATATGGGACGCGGCACCGCGTGCTGCAAAGATACCGCCAGAACCAAGTGCATCATCTGCAACGGCAACTGGCAACAGTTGTAATTTTTGGTCTTTAAACCGACCAACCACCACACCACGCACACCACCTTCTGAATCATTGGCACCCGTTGCATTGACTGCAATATATAAACAACTGTTTTCTGGTGACCAATACATATCCGTAATAGTAAGCTGTTGTAACGGTTTGCTGCCCATTGCTACACAGGCTGAAGTTACATCTAAGGGCACTGCACGAGCTGGAATTTCTGCAGGCTCTACACTTTTATCTTTTTTACTTTTTTTTACATTATATTTGGTCAGGGAAGATGGCCCATCTATAGGAGTAAACACCGCACGTTTTTGGGGATTAAGCGGATCGGGATTTTCTACTTCTATAGGAATGGTTCCTAACACGGTCATGGCAATACCGCTACCCGGCTCACCAAACGGTTTATCTTTAGGCGCAACCGCCGTAAACACCACTGCATGACTTGCAGTCATAGCAACAATAGATCCATAATTACCCACTGCATCACGGGCAGTAGACGTAACAAATTCTATAAGTGCTTCTGGCTTTTTGTTCTTATTCTCTTCTTCAATGCGGGCACGTTCCTGTTCCGTTGCCCCTTTTTCTTCTTCTTTAATTACTTTTTTAGTGTAGCTATTAATTAAATAGATGGTGCTGGGTTCTTTACGGGTTACCACAACTAATCGGCCTTCAGATGGACCAACGTCATTAACGCCGTCCATAAGTGCTGCATAGGCTATTGATTGGTCATACAACAAATTTTTTTTAACTGCTTGAGCATCTTTGTCCACCATTGCGCGTGTGGGTGTTAAGGGCATCCAGTCGCTGCCAGATGCTTTGCTCATAACCATTGCCCCATATTCTTTGGTATCTGCGTCTTGTGCAGCAGTTGCAAAAATTAATGACCCCGCATTATTTACAAACCAATGGCGAATTATGGGGTCTACGGGAGCGCTGGTAGCGAGTGTTTGGGAATCTATAGAGGGTTGCTTAACTAATTTGGCTGCCAAGATATCACCGGTAATTGCCGCACAGGAGCTTGCAATACACAGTGCATAGAACATTCTTTTTTGTGCCATAAAAATCCTTTTTATTTCATCACAGTATTTATGCATTTCCATAATATACCCTAAAAATCTTATTTCTGGTACGTGTTTTACTAAAATTAATTTTAAGAAAAAAGAACACAAAAGGCCTAAAATGCCGCAGAAATAAGGCTTTTAACCCTTTTAAATGGCAAAAAATATGGCATACTGAAGATAAATTAAATTAAAATTTTGGTTAAATTATTGTTTTTTAAAAATTTTTAACGTGAACATGGTATGCATAGTAAAATATATTCCGCAACAACCATTGGTGTTGATGCCCATTTAGTCCAAGTAGAAGTAGACGTTTCTTTTGGGATGATTAACTTTCATATTGTTGGCCTCCCAGACACCGGTATTAAAGAAAGCACCAAGCGAATACAGGCGGCATTAAAGAACTGTGGATTCACGCTCCCCGCAAAACGTATTACCGTAAACTTAGCTCCTGCAGATTTAAAAAAGATTGGTACCGTCTTTGATCTTCCCATTGCATTGGGTATTTTACATGCGGCGGAATATATAGAAATTCCCAAAGAGTTTTTAGAAGAGACTCTATTTATGGGTGAACTGTCATTAGATGGCGGTATTCGCTTTATTAAAGGGGCTCTGGCAATTGCAGTAGATGCACAAAAACTGGGCAAAAAACGTATTATACTTCCGGCTGCTAATGCCGCAGAAGCAGCATTAATAGATTCTTTAGAAATTATTGGCGTTGAACATCTTACCCAACTGATTGCCTACTTGCGACGTGAACACCACATTGAACCCACCAAAAACTCATTCGCTAATGTACCAACCACCCGTGATCTGTCATTAGATTTTGCACACGTTAAAGGCCAAGCACAGGCAAAACGAGCATTACAAATTGCAGCAGCAGGCAGACACAATATTCTCTTTATTGGGCCCCCTGGGTCTGGCAAAACCATGCTGGCAAAACGTATTGCATCTATTATGCCCGCCATGACCTTTAATGAAGTTTTGGAAAGTTCCAAAATATATTCCGTAAGTGGCAAGCTTAATGCACAACATCCACTAGTACTGCAACGACCATTCCGCAATCCCCACCATTCTATTTCCCAAGCAGGTTTAATTGGCGGCGGATCTTATCCCCAACCGGGAGAGATTAGTTTGTCCCACCACGGCATTCTCTTTTTGGATGAGTTAACAGAATTTAAACGGGACACCTTGGAAGGACTGCGCCAACCACTAGAAAATAAAACCGTAGCTATTGCACGCGTGTTACAATCTATTAGCTTTCCAGCAAATTTACTGCTAGTTGCTGCACTTAATCCCTGCCCTTGTGGATTTTTGGGAGACAAGAAAAAATCATGCACCTGCACCCAACAACAAATTGCTAAATATTTAGCCAAGCTTTCTGGCCCCTTATTGGACCGTATAGACCTGCAGATTAGTATTCAGTCAGTTGATTATGATACTATTAAGTCACTCAATAGTGATGCAATAAGTTCGGGAGTACTCTATGAAGGTGTACAGAAAGCATTAGATGCCCAAAAAGAACGGTTTGGCACAGATGCAGTATTTAACAATGCAATGCAACCACATGAAATTGACCAACACTGCATACTAACGCCAGAAGCAGAAGCGTTACTTAAAAAAGCATTTGAACGGCTAAACTTGAGCATGCGCGGGTACCACAAAACATTAAAAGTTGCCCGTACCATTGCAGACTTAAGCAACAGCACAGACATAGATGTGCCCCATATTCAAGAAGCAATTTTATACCGTTCGTTAGATAATTACCGGGAGCAATTACGCCTATGATACTAGGAATTGGAATAGATACTGTAGAAGTGGTTCGTTTTGGTGATTGGCACAGCCGTTTTGACCTGCAACGTCTTTTTTCTGAATCAGAAATTGCCTATTGCCGCAGCAATCTGGATCTAAGCGCTCAACGTTTTGCCGCACGTTACGCCGCACGGGAAGCCCTGTTTAAGGCCCTCACTAGCGCCTATGCTACCCATACCATTCCCTTCTTGACCCTGTGCACTGCAGTGAGCGTTGACAAAGCAATTAGTGGAGCGCCTTCACTGCATATAGACTGGAACCTATTAAGCTCTTATTTACCAGAAAAAATAAGCAATAACATGATCCGCAGCCACCTGTCACTAAGCCACACCCCTTCACTGGCAACTACTATTGTGATCTTAGAGCGGGCATAACCGGCAAATTATACCGACAATTAGGGAATAAACATTGACAAAGCTAGAGAAAGCTTTAAAGTTCTTTATGTAAGAAACACATAAGTTCTTACTTCTTCTATAGCATTTCTTTGCAATGATCGCGGGGTAGAGCAGCCTGGTAGCTCGTTGGGCTCATAACCCAAAGGTCGCTGGTTCAAATCCAGCCCCCGCAACCAGCTTACGCCAAGGCTTCAGCTGGCGGAGCCAATTGCTAATGAGGTTACAAATAAATTTTAAGAGAGAAATTCGTAAGCTGTCCGCTCCTTCGATAAACTCAGGATAAACTCCGCTTGCCTAATTGGTGGGACCTGTCCTCCGTAGCTTTAGCGTAGGAGGATAAGCGTAGGCTGGACCTTCGCAACGATATGCATTTGTTATTCTTACGCCAAGGCTTCAGCTGGCAGGGCCAACGTCTAATGTGGTTATAAATAAAATATTTGTAGAAAATGTGTAAGCTGTCCGCTCCTTCGATAAACTCAGGATAAACTCCGCTTGCCTAATTGGTGGGACCTGTCCTCCGTAGCTTTAGCGTAGGAGGATAAGCGTAGGCTGGACCTTCGCAACAATACGCATTTATTATTCTTACGCCAAGGCTTCAGCTGGCGGAGCCATAAACTTGATGTGGTTACAAATAAATTTTAAGAGAGAAATTCGTAAACTTGATTCCATAGAACTAAATGCACTACATATATATTATTCAATCAATTAAATATCCAGACAAAATTTATATCGGGCAAACAGGATATTTAAAAAAACGTTTCGCTGAACACAACCGAGGGACAACAACGCATACTAAAAAATATGGACCTTGGAAGTTGATTGTTTATTTAGGATTTAATGATACCTACGTGGCTATAGCATTTGAGAAGTATTTAAAGTCTGGAACAGGTCGCGCAATGATTGCAAAAAGATTTCTCAAAAAAATAGAATAATATTTCATATATAACTAGAGCTTAAAAATAAGACAGCGTAGTTAATTAAATTAAACTATCAGAATATAAAAAAAGCCGGTCTACAAAACCGGCCTTAATTGTTTCTTAACTATTTAATGCATTAGTTTTTTCTTTGATCGTTAAAAACTAATTTCTGAAAATCTTCCCAATTATTAGTTATATACGGACAATTAACAAATTCATCTGCCTTAACCGAAGTGATGTAGTTGTTCTTTAAATCGACCTTTAACATTGGACAATTTTTAAATACTGCTGTGCCAAGCCACCTAATCTGATTGTAAGACAAATCAACCAGCATCAACTCCTGATAATTACTAAATAATCCTGAGCCAAGTGAACTAAGCTGGTTATAAACCAACCAAACCCATTTCAATTCAGTACAGTTACTAAATACATCTACTGGCAGTGAACTAATTTGGTTATGTGATAAATCAACATCTTGCAACTGAGGACAATTGCTAAATGCCCCTGCCGCAATTGAACTAATCTGGTTAAACGACAACCTAACCTCTATCAACTCGGGACAATTACTAAATACTCCTGATGCAAGTGAACTAATATTGTTATCATACAAATCAATTACCAGCTTATTATCTTTTATCTGGTCACCAGCATGCTCTTTTAACACATCCATGCATCCTGTAATATCTGACAAATTTAATTTTGTTAAATCTATTCCCAAGGAGCCATTTAAATTTTTCTTTATTCTTGATTTTAAAACATCACGATTATGCTTAGCCCAGTCTTTCAATAAAATATTGATTTTAACTGGACTACCCTTACTGTCATTTGGTATTACAAAGTTTTTATTTAGAATTTTAAGCCAAGAAACTACTGCAGATATAATCGTAGGATTAATCCCTTCTGTTTTAGCAAACTCTGCTACATCAAAATCTACATCTTTAACCAATAAAACAAAGCGTTCTGCCAACGGTGATATCTCTTTGGGATCTGCACTCCACATGAGCGTCTTTTCCATAAGATCCAAAATAATTTGGGGATCTTGCAAAGACAATATCAATGCATTTTGCTCTTCTTTAATCTGTTCAATAGGGAACTGTAATTTATTAAGTAGATCGTTCTTATTTTTTACCAACATATAAGGAACAAAAAAAGCAAGATCGGCAGAATTTAAGTCTTGCAACGTCACATGGCCTTCTTCTTGCTTGGCTGTCATACTCTGCACCGTCTTCCAGTGCTCGGGAACCATATCAAGTGCAAATCTAAACGTCTTGCCATCATTAGTTTTAAAGCGAATACAATCTGGACAGCTATTATTTAATGGCTTATTTGCCTTGCTATCTGCCATGCAGGTGGGGCAATAAATACCCTTCTGTTGGTTAGATACAGAAAATTGCTGTAATTGGTTAACAACACCTTGCTCCATGGGGAAAGCATGATTAGACAGTAAAAATAAGGCCAAAGTAACCCATTGTAACTTATTCATAAAACCTCCGTTTAATTAAGATTCAAATTACAGTGCTTGTGCAGGATTAAAGTTAACTTGTTGTAAGCATTTAAAAGAGAGCGTATTAGCTGGGTCATAATTAAATGTTTTGCCTTGCCGTAACTCTTCACGAACCAACATTAATAAACGCCCTAAATGATTATCCCCTTGCCCATTTGCTCCAGCACCCCAAGAAGCATCATTAGCTCCCGCATTTTCTACTAAAATCTTATTGCCCGTTCCTAACAATAACTGTTGTAATTGAAGATTTTGGAATTTAGCACGCAATGCCGTTAACATAACCTGGTATTTTTGCGTAGTATGCCAGTTTGCAGGTAATACGGCTTTTTTTGCATAATCAAATGCTTGGCGCGGTGTTTGCAACTTTCTGACTGTTTCTTGATCTTGCACATTAGAAAATTTCTGCGCTTGGAAATAATGTTCTGTTGTTGGCCAAGTTTTGCCACCAATATTCACTTGTGCTTGGTAAAAGTTAGTGAATTCATAATATGGTTGCCCAGCATTGTAGAACAATACTGCACCGTTAATGTTCAACCAATTAGATGCTGGTTGGTTGGTAATTATTGTTGTAGTAGCTTGCTGATTCTGCTGAGACTGTTGTCCGGAATGCAATTTTTGCTGCACTTGTGGCCATGCCTCACGGAATCTTCTTAAAAACCCACGATCAACATTGGTTCCTTTTTCACAAACGTCCCCCTGTCCCAAGAATGTCTGTACGGGGCGCCAGATATAATCCACATTTCCACTGGTATTGCCAACTTGTTTTACTGCAAAGGTATAAATATCTGGTCCAGAGACATATTTAACCGGAACTATAAATAACGTATCTTGTGATATGTTATCAAAATAACTTACTGCATTCTGCCAAAAAACATTGTTTTTAGATGATTGATACACTGCATTATCTGCTTTACCCGTATTAACTTTAAGCGCTAACTTTGCAGTATCAATAGCCGCTATACCCTGCTTCTTTTGCAATGATAATGCATTCCAATAACTACCACGACTTAGCAACATATTCCATTGATTGGTTTGGTTATTAAAAGCAACAGGAATTACGCGAACGTACTCAGTTGGCGCCATTGCAGTAAGCAATGATGTGCTCGCTAACGCAGCTGCACATAATAGTTGTTTGAAAAAAGATTGTTTCATAAAAAAACCTCCCTATTTTAAATTAATACTCTATTTATTTTAATCATACACATAAAACAATCTTAATTTACTTAATATTGTTTGTTTTGACTGTATAAAACAACTGCTTTGAATGCTTCCCAATTATTGGTAATTAGCGGACAATTACTAAATACTTCCGGTTGTAATGCACTTATCTTATTGTCACCTAAATGTACTTCTTTCAACTGGGGACAATTACTAAATATTCCCGGTTGTAATTCATTTATCTGATTGTAAGATAACCAAACTACATTCAACTGGGGACAATTACCAAATACTCCCGGTTGTAACACCCTTATCTGATTATTATATAACCAAACTGTATTCAACTTAGGACAATTACTAAATATTCCCGGTTGTAATCCACTTATCTGATTATTAATTAAACTAATTTCTTTCAGCTTGGGACAATTACTAAATATTCCCGGTTGTAATGCCCTTATCTGATTGCAAGATAAATCAACTATTCGCAACTGAGGACAATTACTAAATACCCCTGGTTGTAAAATACTTATCTGATTTCCACCTAAATTAACTTGTCGCAACTGCGGATAATTACAAAATACTCCCGGTTGTAATGCACTTATATAATTGTTAGATAAATCAATACTGATGATTTTCGATCCATGTTTTTCTAAGAAATCTGCTAATCCTTCAATATCAGATAAGCCAATATCAGAAAGATTAAGAATAGAGCCCTGTATTATTTTTTTTGTTGCATCATTGTACTTTGACCAATCTTTGAATGAAATATTAGTTTTAACCGGTGTCTTTCCATCTGAACTCACTGGTATTTTTAAATCTTTATTGAAGATCGTTAACCATGATACAACTGCTGATACAATTTCTGGCGATATATCTGGATTTTTTGCAAATTCTATTAGATCAAAACTTTGGTCTTCTTTTATCAACAAGGCAAGCGGTTCTGCAATAGCAGATAGGGCTTTTCTTTCTAATCCCCATAACAATCCTTTTTCCATAAGGTTTATTAATTCTTGTGCATCTTGTAGAGACAATAAGTTTGCATCCAATTCTTCTTGTATTTCCTCAGTGCTTAATCCAAGCTTTGCACAGATATTATCTTTATTTTGTGCTAATACTGATCCCGTAAATAACGCAAGATCTTTTGAACTAAAGTCTGGTAGTGGAACATAGTTATTTTCTTGCTTTGCAAGCATATTTTTTGATTGTTGCCACTGCACAGGAACCAGATCCTTTGCGATCCTAAATTTCTTGCGGTCATTAGTGATAAACCTTAGGCAATTAAGGCAACTATCCTGCCGAACGGTGCTACAGGTTGAGCAATAAATAGTTTCTGCCTGATCTTCTTGCTTTAATGCAGTAACAATGTTTGATTCCATTGCGTGCACCGCAATGTTGGCAATCGCTAAAACAATAAAAAATAGTATCTTTTTCATACATAACTCCATTATTGATTATTATTTTTGATTTTTTTGCTTAGATATTACTTCTGCTTTGAATTTTTCCCAATTATTGGTAATTAGCGGACAATCACTAAATACGCCCGGTTGTAATACACTTATCTTATTGCCAGATAAACTAATTATTTCCAACTTGGGACAATTACTAAATATTCCCGGTTGTAATGCACTTATCTGATTATAAGATAAATCAACTACGAGCAACTCGGGACACTTACTAAATACTCCCTGTTGTAATGCACTTATCTGATTCTTATGTAAATCAATCATGATGATTTTTGATCCATGTTTTTCTAAGAAATCATTTAACCCTTCAATATCGGATAAGCCAATACCAGAAAGATCAAGAAGGGAACCCTGTGTTATTTTTTGTGTTGCATCATTGTACTTTGACCAATATTTGAATGAAATATTAGTTTTAACCGGTGTCTTTCCATCTGAACTCACTGGTATTTTTAAATCTTTATTCAAGATCGTTAACCATGATACAACTGCTGATACTATTTCTGGCGATATATCTGGATTTTTTGCAAAATCTGCTAGATCAAAACTTTGGTCTTCTTTTATCAACAAGGCAAGCGGTTCTGCAATAGCAGATAGGGCTTTTCTTTCTAATCCCCATAACAATCCTTTTTCCATCAGGTTTATTAATTCTTGTGCATCTTGTAAAGACAATAGCTTTGCATCCAATTCTTCTTGTATTTCCTCACTGTTTAATCCAAGCTTTGCACAAATATTATCTTTATTTTGTGCTAATACTGATCCCGTAAATAACGCCAAATCTTTTGAACTAAAGTCTGGCAGTGGAACATAGTTATTTTCTTGCTTTGCGAGCATATTTTTTGTTTGCTGCCATTGCACAGGAACCAGATCTTTTGCGATCCTGAATTTCTTGAGGTCATTAGTGATAAACCTTAGGCAATTAAGGCAACTATCCTGCCGAGCGGTGCTACAGGTTGAGCAATAAATAGTTTCTGCCTGATCTTCTTGCTTTAATGCAGTAACAATGTTTGATTCCATTGCCTGCACCGCAATGTTAGAAATCGCTAAGGTGATAAAAAATAATATCTTTCTCATCCATAACTCCATTATTGATTATTATTATTGTTTGTTTGCTGAGACATGACTTCTACTTTGAACTTTTCCCAATTATTGGTAATCAATGGACAATTGCTAAATACGCCCGGTTGTAATCCACTTATCCGATTGTAAGATAAATAAACTCTTTGCAACAAGGGACAATTACTAAATATTCCCGGTTGCAATGCACTTATCTGATTGCCACTTAAATCAACTGCTTCCAACCGGGGACAATTGCTAAATACTCCTGGTTGTAATCCACTTATCTGATTGTAATATAAATAAACTGTTTGCAACTGGTGACAATTGCTAAATACTCCTGGTTGTAATCCACTTATCTTATTGCGAGATAAGTTAATCGTATCGATTTTCGATCCATGTTTTTCTAAGAAATCAGTTAACCCGTCAATATCAGATAAGCAAAGCTCAGAAAGATCAAGAATATAGCTATCCCGGTAATCCGCTTTTTTTATTTTTTTTGTTGCATCATTATGCTCTGCCCAATCTTTAAATGAAATATTGGTTTTAACCAGATGACCCTTGTTATCATTTGGAATAACAAAAACTTTATTTAGAATTATAAACCAGGAAACTACTGCAGAGATAATAGCAGGGGATATCCCTTCTATTTTAGCAAACTCTACAACATCGAAATCTGCATCTTGAACCAATAAAACAAAGCGTTCTGCCAACGGTGATATCTCTTTGGGATCTGCAGTCCATTGCAATGTTTTTTCCATAAGATCTGCAATTGTTTGCGGATCTTGCAAAGAGAGCAACAATGCATCATAATCCTCTTTGATCTGTTCAATAGAAAGCTGCAATTTATTAAGAAAATCATTCTTATTTTTTGCCAACATAGAAAGAGTAAATAAAGCAAGATCGTTTGAGTTAAAGTCTTGTAGTATTACATAACCTTCATCTTGTTTTGCAGTCATATTTTGCACCATCTTCCAATGCTCTGGCACCATAGCGAGTGCAAATCTAAACTTCTTGCCATCATTAGTTTTAAAGCCAATACAATCTGTACAACTATTATTTAATGGCTTGTTTGCCGCGCTATCTGCCAAACAGATGGGACAATAAATAGCTTCTTTCTGCTGATTTTCTTGCTTTAATGAGGCAACAATGTTTGGTTCCATTGCCTGCACCGCAATGTTAGAAATCGCTAAGGTGATAAAAAATAATATCTTTCTCATACATAACTCCATTATAAAATATTAAATTATGATTTTTGATAGGGTTTATACAAAATAATGGTAGCTTGCAACCTCTTATCCCAAATTTTCACTGCCCATTTATTCTCTTCTTTGACTTCACCTTCATCATTGATAAGTTGTCGTGCTATTGCAGGGCCTATATTATCGCTTTCTGAATCATTTGGTTTTAATTTCCAAAATTGGTCTGCAATATATTTGTCGAACATGTCAGCAGTACGTAATTCATATCCGCGGTGATAACAAATATCTCTGTCATTTTTGGTTGCATGCCATACTACGTATTCACGTTTATTATTTTTATAACGAATTTCACCCGCTAATTTATACACAATATCAGTGCTACCATACGTTCTATTGATATATTCCTCTTGCTGCCCATATCTAAATAAAAAACTGTCTACAATACGAGTAACCCCATGATAAAGATCTAATGGGCTATTAGGCTGAAAATACTGCTCAATGCGTTGTGCATATCTAACCGGATCTACACTTTCCAACACTAACTGTTCATCTTGATCACTAATTTCTTCCTGTTTTTGAACTTTGTCAGTCCCTATTGCCAGAGACTGTTCAATCGGTTCATCAATTTCTTCCTCAGATAGATCAGCATCACGTATTATTTGCTTATGCTTAACTTTTTTATTCTGCTTCTTTTGTTGCAGTTTAGCTTTTGGTTTCTTAGCATGCGTATCATTCTTCTTAGCGATCTTTTTTTCTATTTTTTTCTGTGCAATGGTTGCTATTGTCGTATTAGGTATTTCTGATTTTTTGCATTTACTCAATAACGCAAGTGATTTCGGCAACAGTTTTTTACTGGTATCCAAATCATTATACGTTTTGGCATCTTTGGTAACGGGGGAAACAGTGATATTTTCTAATTGCATCAAATAATCATTTTGCTTTTCTGTACTTGCTCCTTTTAATCCGTTATGTAATGCATCATAAAGTTCTTGATAGGTTTTATGTATCTGAGCTCTATAGGGCTTAAATGCATCTACTGTTGCAGTAACTTTGCTTACTATCAGACCATCATGCATATAACATCTATTTTCCTCACTCCCAGTGTGGAAAATTATATAAGAAGTCTCTAGCGCATTAGCAAATAACTGCTCTATATACGGAATAGCAAAAAAATCACGCAATAAATCTTTATCAATAAATGACAAATTTTCTTGAATAGTTTGTTTGAGACCTTCAGAGGACCAATCACTAATTTTCTTTCCCTTGAAACATTTTTCAACAAAAAGATCGGGCCATTCATTAAGCATAATTGTGGTAAAAAAATCAGTAGCTGCAATATGTATTGCCATCCCAGCTACCGTCACTACTTCTTTTTTTTCTCTGCTTTGAGTGAGCAAATCAGAAGCAAAAGAAACAGTAGCATGAAAATATTCTTCTTCCGATGTTCTTGGTATTTGCCTTATCTGAAATGCTGCACTTATGCCTTCTGGAGTCCTCACCCATCTAATGATATTTTTTCCATCATTATCACTGGAAAATTCAGCATTCAACGATAAATCTTCTAAGATACCAAACCCCGACAACAAAAATAATTTATCTTCTCCAACAATGTTGATAAAACGAGAATTTTGTGACCCATACATCCATCTCAAAATTTTTGGCATTTGATCAAATGCACATAAGATTCTCTCTAAAAAAAGCAGTAAATTAGCAGCATCGCGTACTTTTGCGCAATCATTCAATTTTAGATATTTAGGGTTTTGAACAAGCGACTTAAGCTCAAAAGGCTTTAACCAGTCATTATTTACTTTTTGAACTACCGGTTGTTGTTGAGTTGGTTGGCTACTTTCCATGGCCAAAAATAGGTTATTTGAACCAAGAAATAGACTTAGGACAGCATAGATATAACGCTTATGAATATACGTTTTCATAGATTTAACCTCCAAAAGTGAAAAACCTTCATTTCCGTTATTTAGTATACAGATCAGCGCAAAATTGTCAATTGGAAATTATTATAAAGATTTAGGGCAATTTAACCTAGAAAAGCATCTGCCAAAGCAAGCACTCTTTTAGCATTATTATAGGTTAATTTTTTAGTTGCTTCTGCTAAAGAAAGCCAGGCATAATCAACATGTTCATGGGATAGCCTTACAGAACCGGCATTAGCCCTACCCACATAAAAAGTAACCGTTTTATGAATTTTAACTCCATCAAACTCTAACCAATAGGTAATAGTCTCTGTAAAACCATCATGGAATTGTGCCGCAAGCCCCGTCTCTTCCTTTAATTCCCTTACTGCTGCCTGCATACTGGTTTCCCCCGGTTCCAAATGACCCTTAGGAAAATCCCAATGCCCCTGCACATAATGAAGCAGTAAATACAACCGCTCCGCTTGTTCATTATTAGTATATACCACCACTCCGGCAGAAAACTGTTCTTCCATGCAACTTCCTAACTTAATCAAAGAAATAGAGACGCACCTTAAATATTGACCGCGTAAACCACATAATTAATGCACAGGCGGCAACCAATGGACCAACCCATATCCAATACCCCATGCCATGCAATACCGTTTTGGCAAGCCATGCCGGCAATGCAAGATGTTCAATGCCTGTTCTAACTGCGTAATATAGTGCCAAAAAGATAACCCCTACCACTGCCAACTGCAGGGTAAATCTACGTACAAACTGGTTCCAGTTTTTGGTGTACATAGGGAATTTAAATTTACTACGTAATATAAGAACAAATAGGACCGTTTGCACCACCAAGGAAACATTGGTCGCAAATGCAAGACCAACAGCTCCCATGCTCCCCATAACAAAAAAATTAAGCACTATGTTAATACCGGTAGCAATCATAGAAATTAA
Organism: uncultured bacterium; assembly: GCA_963698045.1. GTDB lineage: Bacteria > Babelota > Babeliae > Babelales > Vermiphilaceae > MFD01716-c1. The sequence goes on from OY969115.1 coordinate 901,964, forward strand.
CGCCGGAATAAAGGTAATATGGAGTGCATAGTACACATTAAGCAGTATTTTATTAAGGGACAAAAAGAACAACCCTAAGACACACATTATTAAAATGTGGGACGCAGTAGTAACATTGGCGGCAGTGAATTTATCTGAAAGAAAAATAGTTTCAAAAATATCCCGTGAAAAAAAGATCATGAGCAAGGTTGCTGGTATAGTGACCCAAAAAATAAGTTTTGCAGATTCTAAGACAAAAAAACTTAACCTGCGCGGAGCGTATACCGCAATACGGGAAAAATGGGGAAGCAAAATCATAGAAAAACCAACTGCAAATACGCCTAATGGAATACCCACAAAACGGTTTGCATAATGGATTAAAGAAATAGTACCCGCCGGCAAATAAGAGGCAAAGCTAGTATCTATAAAAATGCCAATCTCTACCATGCTCACACTGGGCAAACAAAGTAAGAATTTACCCAAGACACTCCAAAAGGCCTGCAGATTATGCCACGTAACACGGGAAAATCCAAAATCCAGTTTTACATAATAAACAATGTGTGCCAGTAATTGCAGCACCCCGCCAAACATTATAAGCCAACAGAATAGGGAAACCGACCAATTAAAATATAAGCAGGCAAGTAAAGAAATTACAAAAATTATATTAAGAATAATGGGAGAAGCGGCGACCATAGTAAAATTACCTACCGACTGCATAGCCCCGGCAAGTAATGCGCTACTGGATATAAAAAAAATAAAGGGCATAAGAATTTGTAACAACGGAGCAGTTTTCAATACCTGTGCTTCAGAAAATCCCGGGGCAATAAATCTAACCACCGGTTCCGTATACAACATAACCAAGGCACACAAGGCAAGCACTAACCCTTCAAAAGTTACAAAGCTTAAGGTCATCATGCGGTTAATGCCCTCTTTGCCCTCTTCCCGGACTGTTTTTACTAATGTGGGAACCAATGCAGCAGACAAAGCACCCTCTGCAAATACCTTGCGCAAAGAGTTAGGGATCTTAAATGCGGTCAAGAATGCGTCTGACAATGCACTTGCACCCAAAAATCTAACCATTAACAGTTCACGAATAATGCCCAAAAAACGGCTTATCATTGTTGCTGCAGCCATTTGCGCCGTACGCTTAAGAATTAATTTTTTGTGAGACATAGGAACTTACAACTCCAGAATTTTTGCATATGCATTGTTATTATTTTTTAATCAATTCACCATTGTGCAGTTCATAACGTACTCCCATTGCCTGTGCTACCAACGGGTCATGGGTACTTACAATTAACCCCATAGTACTTTCTGCTAAAAGCTCAACTAACAGTTCAACTATGGCAGCACCTGTTGCGTCATCTAAACTTCCTGTTGGTTCATCTGCCAACAAAAACGCCGGCTCATTGCACAAGGCACGCGCCAAAGCAACGCGTTGTTGCTGACCACCAGACAAAGTAGCAGGTTTATCGTCTGCCTTATTGCGCAGGCCAACACGGGACAGCAAATAATCTGACCGCTCTTGGCACCATATGGCAGACTTACCTGCCACCATTGCGGGCAGCGTAATATTTTCTCTTACTGAAAGTTCTTTAATTAGATAAGGCAATTGGAAAACCAATCCAATTTTTTTATTAAAAAAGGCGGTACGTTCATAAACGGTTAACTGTGAAAGATCTTTACCATTGTAGGTAACTGTTCCCAGGGTGGGAGTATCTATACCAGCTAACAAATGTATAAACGTAGATTTGCCCGTGCCAGAAACGCCCGTTATGGCGTAGGAACTTCCCTGCTCAAAGGTAACGGTCACTGACCGCAGCACTGGGGTGCGTGCCATACCCTGGATATATTCTTTGTTTACATTATGCAATGCCAAAAGATCCCGCGACATTTCGCGTCCTTTTCCCATCTTGTATTCCATAATCACTTGCTACTGCTTGTTTTGTCCATTGGTAAACCCCTATGTGAGCATTGTACACCACAATTGCCTTTATCAAAAGAATTGTCAGGTAATTAATCAAGGAATATTGTATTGAAAATTTCCTATACCCTACACTGAACAGTAGCGGTGGGGCTCTTTCATGACTCACCAACCAACCAAGCTTCAATTAAAAAGGGGGAGCGGATGAAAACTGTAAAGCATCATAACGGGCAAGATCATGTTCCAGAGATGCTACCAGTAATTCCAACAATGGATGTGGTAGTGTTTCCAAATATGATTGTGCCGCTGCTTGTTCTTGATGAGAAGATCATCAATGGAATAAATAAATCACTGCAAGAGTCTAAACTGGTATTGCTACTGGCAGCACAACATCACGTTGATCATCAAGGAGCTATTGGCACCAATGATCTGTACCAAGTAGGTACCATTGCGACTATTATGCGGTTGATCAATATTCCAGATGGGGGTATTAAAATTTTGGTACAGGGTTCCTGCAAAGGTATAGCACGTGCTATACATACCGAAAATAATATGCTCCATGCGTCTGTAGAAATATTAAAAACAACGGAATACACACCCGAAGAATTGGCACCACAAACCCGCAGCATAAAGTCTATTACAGAAAAAATAGTAGCCACCGGCCACACGTTTAGTCCCGACTTCCATTTGGTGCTCTCTAAAATGCAAGACCCGGACAAAATTACTGATTTGGTTCTGTCGCATATTAATTTAACCGTTGACCAAGCTCAACAGTTACTTGAAATTACAGACCAAAAAGAGCTGCTAGAAAAGCTTTATTCCTACTTAAACAATGAAGTAGAAGTTGCCGCAATAGAAGAACGCATAAAAAACCACGCACGCGAATCTATGAACCAATCCCAAAAAGAGTTTTATCTGCGTGAACAACTTAAAGCTATCAAAAAAGAATTGGGAGAAGATGACGCCGAAGAGATAGATCTAATGCGTTCTAAAATAGATAAATTGGGACTTTCTGATGAAATACGTACAGAAGTAAACCGTCATCTTAACCGGCTAGAACGTACGGCACCAGACTCTCTAGAAGCAACCGTAACCCGCAACTATTTGGAATGGATATTTGCGTTGCCCTGGAATGTAGAAACCGTTGATAACTTAGACATTCAGAATGCACACAACATTTTGGATGAAGAACATTTTGGTCTAAAAGAGATTAAAGAGCGTATTTTAGATTATATTTCTGTGCGTAAACTTAAACAGAATGGGTTTGCACCCATACTCTGTTTTGTAGGCCCTCCAGGGACTGGCAAAACCTCTTTAGGACAATCTATTGCCCGCAGTTTGGGTAGAAAATATGCCCGTATTTCTTTGGGTGGCGTAAAAGATGAAGCTGAAATCCGTGGCCACCGTAGAACCTATGTTGGGGCTATGCCAGGCAGATTTATCCAAGCAATTCGCAAGGCAGAATCTTGCAATCCGGTACTCATTATTGATGAGTTAGACAAGATTGGTGCAGACTTCCGTGGTGATCCATCTGCAGCCATGTTAGAAGTATTGGATCCGCAACAAAACGGTACCTTCTACGATAACTACTTGGGTATTCCATTTGACCTGTCCAAAGTGATGTTTATTGCTACAGCAAACACCATAGACACTATTTCTGGACCATTACGGGATCGTATGGAAGTTATTGAACTTTCTGGTTATACCATAGAGGAAAAAATACATATTACACACAGGCATTTAATACAAAGAGCAGTAGGGGAAACGGGGTTAGAGGTTGAACATTTGGGGCTATCTGATGAGGTTATCCAAGATCTTATTATGAATTACACCAGAGAATCTGGCGTACGCCAACTTGAACGCATTATAAAAAAACTGGGTTCTAAAGTAGCACGTACCTTAGTAGAAAAAAATGAAAAACTAAGTTTTACCGTAGGCAACATAGAAAACTATTTAGGGCCGCGCAAATTTATGGATGATGAAACTAACCATGAAAGCCAAATTGGTATTTCTAATGGCCTTGCATGGACTGCATTTGGCGGAGAGATGATCAAAATAGAGGCAGTCCTTATGCCAGGAAGCGGTAAATTACTGCTCACCGGACAGTTGGGTGACGTTATGAAAGAATCTGCACAAGCCGCCCTTAGTTATGCACGGTCACATGCTAAAGAGTTTGGTATTCATCCGCGCGTATTTGCTAAAAATGACCTACATATTCACGTTCCTGCGGGTGGCATACCAAAAGACGGGCCTTCTGCAGGCATTACCATGCTTACGGCAATTCTTTCTACCCTAACCAACAAGCCAATAGATTCCCATTATGCAATGACAGGAGAACTGAATTTGCGGGGAGAAGTTATGCCTATTGGTGGGGTTAAAGAAAAGATCTTGGCAGCTAAGCGCAATAAAGTGCCCCATGTTATTTTACCATTCAAAAACAAAAATGATTTAGTTGGAATTGATGAAGTAACACAAGGCATTGATATTGTATGGGTACAGCATGCAAATGAAGTACTTTCACGGGTACTTATGACGCCACCAGTATTACCCAAAGACGTTAAGGCGCGTGGTTAATGAGTAGCATAAAAAAAGTGCTGACCATTGGCAGCGCAATGCAAGATGTTTTTATACAGTATGAACATGCACCAACAATCTCTATGCACACTGGGAAACAACAACGAGAATACATAGTATTTCCCGAAGGCAAAAAAATAGAGATAGATAACGTGACTTATCACACTGGTGGTGGCGGTACAAACGCCGCCACCAGTTTTTCTAGAGCAGATTTTACCGTTACCTGCTTTGCCAAAGTAGGAACAGATGCCGCCGGTGAGTTTATTCTTAATTCACTTGCTGGCCGCGGCGTAGATACTTCTGAAATGCTGCAAACGCCCACCCAACAAACAGGGTGTTCATTTATTTTGCCCAACCCTTCTGGCAACAGAACTGTCTTGGTGCACCGCGGAGCAAATCTAACATTGCAAGAAAGCGAACTACCCTATGATCTGTTAACCCAAACGCCCATACTGTACATAACATCATTAAGTGGTCCCACTGCAAACTTATTACCCATAATTACCAAAGCCGCACGCCCCACCGCAGAACTTATTGCAGTAAACCCCGGGACCAGCCAATTAACTGCCAACGTAACGTCATTGATAACAGCATTACCCACTATTAACCTATTAATTATGAATACTCATGAAGCTGGCTTACTTATGCAGAGCCTTGCCCTAAAATCAAAAGAACAAAAAACATTTGGAACAGATAGCAAACTACCAGAATTACTAAGATCCCAATCAACTGCAAACATCCCTTTTTCACTTCCCCATTTTTTTACTGAAATTCATAGCCGCGGACCGCGCATAGTAATAGTGACCAATGGAAAAGAAGGCGTATATGCCTACAATGGCAGCGCAGTGTACTTTCAACCCAGCATAACTGCACCAGTAAAAAGCACACTAGGAGCTGGAGATGCCTTTGGATCTATCTGCACTACATTCCTAGCCCGTGGTAGTTCATTAGAACAGGCACTACAAGCCGGGTCGGTAAGCAGTGCATCCGTATTACAACATGCTGACGCCACCACCGGATTATTACCGTATAAAAAACTAATGGAACAGGTTAAAGAATTGGACGTAGCAACCGTACAAAAATTTGAACTCTAAACAGTAAAAATCCTTATTAAACCAGGTTATTATGCTCTTTTCGCACTATACGAATAAGAAATAGTAGTTACAATAAATAACTACTGTGCTCCTTATAACCCCATAAATAAAGACATATATGAATAGCATTAACCGTACCCTATTAACGCTTATAATACTTACTGGTGTTATTGGCAAAGCTACTGCAATGGAACCTACCCAAGAAAATACTATTGCACGTAAAATAATTTTCCCTATTGCGAACAAAGACACTAGCCTAGGGAATCTTGCACCATTAAACGATGATACTCTCTGCCAAGTTTTTTTATTTTGCATTGAGTGGGATAAAACTACCCGAAAAGATTGCTTTGAGCATATTATGGCATTATGCCTAACCAGCAAATATCTTAATAATTTTGCCTATACCAAATTACAAGAACATCCTAAGGTAAAAGAGTTCATCTTTCAGCGGTTTATTAAACCAGAATTAGATAACTATTGCGCAGAGAAAATAAAAACATATGAACTTAAATATTATAAAGAATTTAACGCATTACATTATGCTGCGTTTGATTGGGATATCACCTTTATCAAAGAAATTCTGCCTAAATTAAAAAAAATCGGTAAAGCAGACTATGTAAATCAAGAAGGAAGAGTTTTAACACATGCAGCAATTTTTACTGATACTGAAAGCTACAACAAACATGTCCCTATAGATTTTATTGTAAATGATACTGATAGCCATAGACCCCACCATTCTGATAAAGAAAAATGTGAACTCCTTAAGCTCTATTTTGAGGCTGGAGCTAAGCCATCATTATATGCACTATCAAATGCTTTTTATTTGGCTAGTGCACCACCAATGCATAGAACATTTGATTTACTAGCAAGTAAATTAACTTGTGCCCAAATTGAAGAAGAAAAACAGGATTTTATAGAGAGATGTAATCTAGAACATGAAATGTATGGTAAGGATCTTAGTGAGGCGTCTAAAGACTTAGAACAACTCAAATTAAATGAGATTAAAAAAAACCATAAGTGCTCCACCTGCAATTTTATGCTGGAATAAATCCAATAATCCAAATCTATTGCTTAACCATTACCTTTAGTAAGTATGCTACTTTGGTGTATAACTAATTAAAAACCAAAGGATATATGCATGCTTATTTTGCTTTTTTTCTCATTTCTTGCAGGTATTATAACCGTTCTTTCCCCCTGCGTATTACCCATCTTGCCAATCCTTCTTGCAGCAGGCACGGGCCAAGGCAAATACCGGCCATTAGGTATAATTCTGGGGGTGGTTATTAGCTTTACCTTCTTTACCCTCTCCCTTGCTGCAATTATTAGGAGCACCGGACTTTCTGCCAATGGTTTACGTTACACTGCAATTGGATTAATTGCCTGTTTTGGACTTATGATGATATTCCCCAGACTTGGGCTATGGTTTGAGCAGTTTACCGCACGCATTGCCAGTTTGGGTAACAAGATCCAAACCGTTTCTACTACTACCGGCACCGGATTTTGGAGCGGGTTTATTTTGGGAATTGCGTTGGGCCTTATCTGGACCCCGTGTGCAGGACCCATTTTGGCAACCGTAACCACGCTGGTAGCTCTTAATGCAATTACGTTTACTACCGTTCTTATAACCCTTGCATATAGTTTAGGTAGTGCATTGCCCATGTTTGCTATTGTCTATGGCAGCAGCAAGCTTACCCAATCTATTACCGGTATTAGTGTCTATTCAAATGCCATAAGAACAATTTTTGGCGTACTTATGCTATTGAGTGCAGCAGCAATTGCCCTACACGCTGATGTAGTCTTACAGCAATTTACCGCCCGCTATTTCCCTACGATAATTATAGAAGACAATCCACAGATTAGAACGGAATTGGAACAATTACGAAAGGCAAGTCGCATGAACTTTTTTGATATAATGCCCGGATCTAAAGCGCCAGAATTTGCAGGCAACAGTGCATGGATTAATACACAACCACTTACTATGGAACAATTGCGTGGCAAGGTAGTACTCATTGATTTTTGGACCTACAGCTGCATTAACTGCATACGCACCTTACCTTATCTAAAAAAATGGTACGCAGATTACAAAGATAAAGGGTTGGTAATTGTAGGGGTGCATACTCCCGAATTTGAATTTGAAAAAAGTTTAGCTAATGTACAAGAAGCAACTAAGCGGTTTAATATCACTTACCCAGTTGCATTAGATAATGATTACCAAACCTGGCAAAACTATAACAACCACGCTTGGCCAGCCCATTATTTAATAAATCAACAGGGAACTATTAGAGATATTCATTTAGGCGAAGGCGAATACACCGCTACAGAAAATAATATTAGAGCATTGTTAGGACTATCACCCGTTACCGAAAAAGAGATTGCTGAATTAGGAAAAGCACAAACACCAGAGATCTATTTGGGATATAGTCGTGGTACCTACTACCACCCAGATATAGCACTCAATAGAAACCACGATGCTGTTTACAGCTACAATGGATCATTAGGCAATGACCAAGTAGGGCTGCGTGGTAAATGGTTAGCAACCAATGAATTTGTGCAATCTAAAGATAACCCTGCAACGTTAGACTTAAACTTTATTGCCAACCGTGTTTATTTAGTTATGACTGCTGCACAACAAAGCACCGTTACCGTATTGCTGGACGGCAAACCATTACCAGAAAAATATTATACCCAGGACATGAATACACGGGGACAACTTATGGTGCAAGAGTCCCGCATGTATGACATATTAGATCTTAAAGGTGACCATGGCCGCCACACTCTTACGTTGCAAGTGCCAAATGGTGTTAGCCTGTATGCATTTACCTTTGGTGGTGGAGAAAAGTAAATTATTAAAAGTGTCACAAGCTGTGGGACAATTGCTTAATGAGGATCTGCAAAAAGAGTTTCCAGGAATGGCAGGTTTTTCTAGAGCAAATATCTTCAGAATAAAAGCTTTTTATACTGCCTACGAGAAAGTCGCGCAGCCTGCGCGACAAATCGACGAGCATATCCCATGATTTAGAAGCTACCCGAATTAAAAAAAGAAAAAACAATAACCCATATTACCCTACTTTATTGTCCCACTAAGAATTAAGATTTGTTTTAACAAAAACAGAAACTAAATTCTATTCCTATTCTTTACAAACACCCATGCTAGGCTTAGGTTGTTCAAGGCACTACTAAGACCTTCATCTGGCAAAAACCAGCTTTTTTAGCCCCAAAAATCATAAAATACCCCTTAAAAACAACTTTTTTCACCCTAGAAAGCTATAACTTCAATAGCTTTGGCCATTGTAATTAATAAAAAATAATGTATAATTTACAATAGAAATAATTAATAAGGATTGAATGGAGGAATGCGCATGTTCTCATTACTAAAAAAATACGCTTTGATATGTGTATTAATCTCTATGCCGTTAGTAGCTATGGAACCAAACTGGTCCTTGTCTAATATGGCGCAAGGATTTTGGCAAAATCTTACATGGCTTGTTCAACTAATTATGCCTCGCCCTAATGCAACGCAAGCCACAGAAACAAAGTTTGATTTTACAAAGCTCAATAGTTCAGATTTAAAAAAACGTTCATCGTTGCAACCTGCCATACAGCAACATCTAAATCCAGAGTATCCACTTAATTCATCTTTTGCTAAACAATTAATTGATTTAACGACGGCAACACTTTCTGGACCCAGTACGGTAACAGTTGATGGTGACACTAATTCGATCATTTCTTTAGCAGTTAGTCCTGACGGTACAATGCTTGCCTCTGGCTCTGATGACCACAATATTATGTTATGGAATACAAAGAATAATATGCTCATTACTACCTTATCTGGTCATAATGAAGGCATATTTTCTGTAGCCTTTAGTCCAGACGGCACACAACTTGCTTCTGCCTCTGGTGATCACACTATCAAGTTGTGGGATATAAAAAATAGGACACTCATCACTACCTTATCTGATCATACTCATTTCGTGACTTCTGTAGCATTCAGTCCAGACGGTGCAATGCTCGCTTCTGGCTCTTTAGATCGCACTATCAAACTATGGGACATAAAAAATAAAACACTCATAACTACCTTATTTGGTCACACTCATTACGTGGTTTCTGTAGCCTTTAATAGCGATGGCACAATGCTTGCTTCTGGTTCTGGATTTAAAGATACAACTATCAAGTTGTGGAACATAAATAATAAAACACTCATCTCTACCTTATCTGGTCATAATGACAGCATATTTTCTATAGCATTTAGCCCTGATGACACAATACTTGCTTCTGCGTCTGCCGATAACACTATCCAGTTATGGGATACCCAAAAAAACACTCTCATTACTACCTTATCTGGACATACTGGCTATGTTAGATCTGTAGCATTTAATCCTAATGGTACCATGCTTGCTTCTGCCTCTAATGATAAAACTTTCAAGTTATGGGACATAAAAAATAAAAAGCTCATAAGTACCCTCTCTGGTCATAATAATGAAGTATCTTCTATAGCATTTAGTCCTGATGGGACGGTACTTGCTTCTGGCTCTCATGACAATACTATCAAGTTATGGAATATGCGAATCCCTACATTCCTTAAATCACTCTCTGCAGACCAAAATGGTGTCAAACAATTTGTCCTGTTAAAAGCTATCTTTCAAAATTTTAAAGAGACCAAAAAACCACTTAACTTAATTGACCCAGAAGTTATTAAAACACTCAAAGCACTACCAATCTGGATAAAAGAACCATTGCGAGAAAAAGAGATGGTGCGTGTGTGGCGTAAAAAGAAATAAAATTATAACTGTGTATAAGAAGGAAATTATTCAAAAACTAAATGGAGGAATATCCTATGTTCTCAATAATTAAAAAATACACTTTGATAAGCATATTGATATCAACACCTTTGGTGGCTATGGAATCAAACAAAGAAGAAACAATAGAGAAAAGGTTTTATTTTACAGCAATAAACCAACTACATGACCGAAAATACTCATCTTTGCAACGAGTCATAGAAACATATCTAAATCCAGAATATCTATTTTCTTCTTCTCTTGCTAAAAAATTAATTGAGTTAACGACGGTTACACTTCCTCGTGATGAACGTTATGGAATAGATGAAATAACATTTAGTCCCGATAGTACAATCCTTGCTTCAACCTCTAGAGGCGGCACTATTAAGTTATGGGATACCAAAAATGCAATTCTCAATAATACGCTAGAACACACTAACTGGGTAAATTCGATAGCATTTAGCCCAGATGGTACCGCACTCGCTTCTGGGGCCAACGATAACGCTGTCAAATTGTGGGATACAAAAAATAAAACTCTCACTACTGCCCTATCTGGCAATCCTCGCTATGTAGAGTCGGTAGCGTTTAGTCCTGATGGAACATTGCTTGCCTCTGGATCTATAGAAGGAACTATCGAGTTATGGGATCTAAAGACTAAACTTTTTACTATCTTACATGATCATACTGACAAAGTATATTCTTTAGCATTTAGTCCAGACGGCAAAGTACTCGCTTCTGCATCACGGGATGCAACTGTCAAGCTATGGGATATCAAAAATAAAATACTCATTACTACGCTATCTGACCATAACGATGCAGTACTTTCAGTAGCATTTAGTCCAAATGGCACAATGTTTGCTTCTGCCTCTTGTGATAACACAGTCAAATTATGGGATACAAAGAATAACAAACACATTACTACCCTATCTGGCCACAATCACTGGGCAACTTCTGTAGCATTTAGTCCGGATGACACAATCCTTGCTTCTGGGTCTTTTGATAAGACTATCAAGTTGTGGAACACAAAAGATAAAACTCTCGTTACCACTTTATATAATCATATAGAAGTAGAGTCGGTAGCGTTCAGTCCTGATGGCACAATGCTTGCTTCTGCTCCTTATCTCAACTTATGGCGAATACCTGTAATATCTACATTCCTTAAACCACTTTCTGTAGATAAGAAAGGACTTAAAAAATTTGTCCTCTTGATGGCTATCTTTGAACATTTTGAAGCAACAAAAAAACCACTTAACTTAATTGATCCAGAAATTATTACAACGCTCAAATCACTACCAGCATGGTTGCAAAAACCATTACAAGATAAACTAATGGTGCGTGTGTGGCACAAAAAAGAAAAAAATAATCATGCATAAAGAAATGAATTATAAAAAATAAAACAGAAGAAGAGCCGATGTTTTCATCACTTAAAAAATATCTTTTGACAAGCATATTGATCTCTGTGCCTTTAATGGCTATGGAATCAAAAGGACCACCAGCAAAAGAACAAAAGTTTAACTTTTGCACAAAATATTCGGGCTTTCAACCATTTATACAACAATATGTAAACCCAAAATACCCATTTACATCTCTTTTTACTAAAAAAATAATTGAGCTAACCACTGTTACCCTTGATGGCCATACTGATTACATAACGGAAGCAGTATTTAGTCCTAATGGCACAGCGCTTGCGTCTGCCTCTAGTGATAACACTATAAAATTATGGGATACAAAGAGTAAAAAACTCATTACTACCTTATTTAGCCACACCAATAGGATAACGTCTCTAGCATTTAACACTGATGGTACAATATTAGCATCTTCCTCTGTTGATAAGACTATGTTATGGGAGACAAAGAATAAAAGAGTAATTACAACCACCTTATTTCGCCATACAAGTGATATAAACTATATAAACTCAGTGAGATTTAGTCCGGATGGCACAATCCTTGCTGCCGGCTGTTCTGATGGGGATATCATCTTATGGGATATAAAAAACAAAACACTCATTACTACCTTACGTGGCCATACTAACTGCGTAAGTTCTATAGCATTTAGTCCTGATGGCACAATGCTTGCTTCTGCCTCTTATGATAAAACTATCAAGCTATGGGATGTCAAAACACATACCCTTATTAATACCTTGCCTGGCCATACTAACTACATAAAATCTATAGCATTTAGTCCTAATGGTACCATGCTTGCTTCTGCCTCTGAAGATGAGACTATCAAATTATGGGATACCAACAAAAATACCCTCATTACTACCTTATCTGGCCATAATAATTTAGTAAATTCAGTAGCATTTAGTCCTGATGGCACAATGCTTGCTTCTGCTTCTGGATGTTTCGGTTGCAACACAGATGTAAAGCTATGGGATATGCAGAGTAAAACGCTCATTACTACCCTATCTGGACATACTCATAACGTAAACTTTGTAACATTTAGTCCTGATGGGGCAATGCTTGCCTCTGCCTCTGCTGATAACACTATCAAGTTATGGGATATGCAATGTATATCCCAAATTCCTAAATTCTTGCAATCACTTTCTGCAGATCAGCAAGGGGTTAAAAAATTTGCTCTGTTGATGGCCGTCTTTAACCATTTTGCAGCAACCAAAAAACCTCTTAACTTAAGTGATCCAGAGGTTATTGCTACGCTGAAAGATTTACCGATTTGGTTGCAAAAACCATTACAAGAAAAACAAATGGTCCGTGTGTATTTACCAAAAATAAAAAAAATAAATGTAGACAACCGTAAAGAACCATTCTGTGCCTTACTGGACAAGGATCCATCATCCAAATGGAAAGAGGTCGTAGAACAAGAAGTTAAGCTAGAATCTTTTGTTAAAACAGTAGAAAAAGTTAGCAACAGTTCACGAGATACTATTGAACCATTCTTAACAACCCTGTACGCAGATGTACCAGGAGTAAAAACATACCTTTTATTGGACAAAATTTTAAACCAGTATGAGCACAGCAAAGAACCATTAGATATACGACAACCAGAAGCCAAAGAGCTCTTTAAAGAATTGCCCGAATGGCTAAGAAAACCACTACAAGATAAACAAATGGTCCGTCTGCTTGTATCAAAAATAAAACAAATAAATGTAGAGAATCGTAATAAGCCATTCTCTATCTTACTAAATAAGTATCCATCACCTGAATGGAAAAATGTGGTAGAACAAGAAGTAAAACTAGAATCTTTTATTAAATCAGTAGAAGAAATCAGTAGCTGCTCACCAGATACTATTAAACCATTCTTAACAACCCTATACGCAAATGAACAAGGAATAAAAACATTCCTTCTATTAGACAAAATTTTAAAACAGTATGAGCACCGCAAGGAACCATTGGATATACGGCAACCGGAAGCAAAAGAGCTCTTTAAAAATTTACCTAATTGGTTAAGAAAACCGTTGAGAAATAAACAAACAGTCCGTCTATTTGTACCCCAAATAAAAAAAATAAATATAGAGAATCGCAATGAGCCATACTGTATCTTACTGGACAAAGATCCATTATCTAAATGGAAAAATGCAATAAAACAAGAAGTAGAGCTAGAATCTTTTATTAAAACAGTAGCAAAAGTTAGTAACAAATCTAGAGATATTATTGAACCATTTGTAACATCCTTGTACGCAGATATAACAGGAATAAAAACCTATCTTTTATTGGACAAAATTTTAGAGCATTATGAGCAAGAAGAACAACCATTAGATATACAACAACCAGAAGCAAAAAAACTATTTAAGAAGTTGCCTGAATGGCTAAGAAAACCGCTGCAAGATAAAAAAATGGTACGGAAAGAGCTATTTAAAGGATTACCTGAATGGTTAAGAAAACCGTTGGAAGATAAACTATTACTACGTAAATATCATAAAAAAGAAAAATAGCTGCTTACCTAAACAAGTAAATTATAAAATAAGCAAATCACAGCACCTTCTTTACAAACTGCACCACTTGCATTAGGGTAATGATTGTGTAATTAAAGACACATCATTACATAGATTAAAAGGGTAAATCCCAATGTCAGAACGTAACGTTTCCCCAGAACATACCAAGCATTCCAAAGGTACAGGCCACGTACTCCGTATTAGCGGCACAATTATAGATGTACAGTTTCCCCGTGATGCAGTTCCTAATATTGCCAATGAAGTGCAAGTAATGCTGCATTCCCCAAACAAAGAAAACAATTCTAATAAAGCTAGTTTAGAAGTTGCTCAACAATTGGGTGACGGCATTGTGCGATGCATTGCAATAGAAAATATTTTTGGCATACAACGTGGCTTAGAAGTTATTGATACTGGAGCTCCCATTCGTGTTCCAGTTGGTCCTCAAGTATTAGGGCGCATTTTTAATGTATTGGGCAACACCATAGATGATCAAAAACCATTTACTCCTGATCATCGTTGGTCTATATTCCGCTCTGCACCGCCACTTACTGAGCAAAAAATTGCAAATGAAGTACAAGAAACCGGGATAAAAGTAATTGATATAATGTGCCCGTATATTAAAGGATCCAAGATTGGTCTTTTTGGTGGTGCGGGTGTTGGTAAAACCATTATTGTACAAGAACTTATTCGCAATATTGCTATGGAACATGGTGGCGTTTCTGTGTTTACCGGAATTGGAGAGCGTACCAGAGAAGGTAATGAGCTTTGGCTAGAAATGAAAAAATCTGGCGTTCTGGAAAAAACGGCATTGGTTTTTGGCCAAATGGGAGAAATGCCCGGTGCCCGGTTACGCGTTGGTCTTACCGGATTAACCATGGCAGAATACTTCCGTGATGAAGAAAAAAAAGACGTGCTTCTCTTTGTTGATAATATCTTCCGTTTTGTACAAGCAGGTTCAGAAGTTTCTGCTCTCTTAGGCCGCATGCCTTCTGCCGTTGGGTATCAACCAACCTTAGCAACAGAAATGGGTGCATTCCAAGAACGTATTACTAATACCATTTACGGTTCTATTACTTCTGTACAGGCAGTGTATGTACCCGCAGATGATATTACGGACCCTGCTCCAGCAACCACCTTTATGCACCTAGACGCAAATACAGTACTGTCCCGCAAAATGGTAGAACTTGGACTGTATCCCGCTATTGACCCATTAGAATCTAGCTCAAAAGGGTTGCAACCAGATATAGTTGGGGAAAAACATTACCGCGTTGCGCAAAGCATTCAAAACATTTTACAACGGTACAAAGAACTGCAAGACGTAATTGCTATTCTGGGTATGGAAGAACTTTCTGCCGATGACAAAATTATTGTTAAACGGGCAAAGAAAATACAGAAGTTCTTAACCCAACCGCTTTTTGTAGCTGAATTTGCAACGGGACTATCTGGCCGCTATGTACCATTAAAAACATCTATAAATGATTTTGAACAACTAATTAATGGCATGTGTGATGATCTACCAGAAGATGCATTCTACATGGTTGGAACACTGGAAGAAGCAAAGGAAAAAGCAGCGCGGTTGTTAAAATCTGCTGGGAAATAATAATTAAAAGATAAAGAACCGTTCACACCCTTCGACAAGCTCAGGGCGAACGGGAAAAAATAAGCTTGTAAACTGATCCAATCTATTCCAGGTAAAACTTGTTATGAAGTTGATTATTAAAACTCCTAAAGCAACTCATGAATATGACACCGCATGGGTAGAGATTAACACCTCTACCGGCAACATGGTTATTCAACCAGGACATGCACCCAGCATTATAATATTAACGCCCTACAAGCCGTTACTGTATAAAATGACCAGTGGAAAAGAAGAAACCGTTATGATTACCCGTGGTGTTGTAGAAATTAGCCGTACCCAAGTTGTTGCACTACTCTCTGCCCCCCTATGAAGAAATTACTAGGACAGTTAACCGGCGGTTCATTAACCGAAGGTTTTACCATGCGTATTGCGCCAGATGCAGCATTGGAACAATTAAAAACCGGCAAATTTGTGTGCATAGAAGGCTCCCAATTTAAATTCTTTTCTTTAATTACCAATTTAAGTTTGGCAGTTACTAATCCAGATATTTTACTGTTCCCTCCCACAGAACATGAGAAATTACTTACGCAACTCTTAAAGCAATGGGACATGTATGCTACGGCAGAGCTAAAGCCCATGCTCATGCTGGGCACAGACAATAAGCCCATGCCGGTAAAAACTATTCCGCCCCATTTTGCAGCTATCTATGAAGCTACTGCAAAGGACGTAGCACTTAATTTTTGGTGATGAAGATGACCCAAGCAAACGCTATTTTAATATTGGTTCTCCCCTTGATATGAACACCCCCGTGTGTTTGGATTTGGAAAGATTAACTGAACGGAGTAATGGTATATTTGGCAAAACAGGAACCGGTAAAACATTTTTAACCCGCCTTATTTTAGCCGGGCTTATTAAAAATAAGAAAGCGGTAAATTTAATTTTTGATATGCATAGTGAATATGGTTTGCAAGCGCGCAAAGAAGGGGCCAGCAATCATTTGTAAAAGGACTTAAAACATTATTCCCAGACAAAGTTGCCATATTTTCATTGGATCCCGCATCAACCCGTCGCCGAGGCGGCAACCCAGACGTAGAGATAACTATTCCTTACCAATGCAATACAAGTAGAAGACATTTTATCTTTGCAACAAGAGCTTAATTTGCATCCTACTGCCGTTGAAGCTGCTTATTTAATTGCTGCAAAATACAAACATGATTGGCTAGGCGCATTGCTTTCTGCAAGGTGATAATTTAAAAGAATTTGCTATTGAAATTGGCGCACATCCAGAATCTATTGCGGCATTGTACCGTAAATTAAAACGGATTGAGCGGTTGCCATTCTTTGTTCCCACTACTACTGGCGCCTACCGAGCCCATTCAGTAATTGACCAAATGATGGAATATATCAGCAAAGGCATTTCTATAATTGTGGAATTTGGCAACTACACAGACACCTTTGTTTATTTATTAATCGCCAATATTATAACTCGCCGAATACACACGGAATATATTGCAAAAACAGAGCAGTTCTTGGGATCGCAACAAAAAGAACATGAGCCACAAAAACTTATGATTACCATAGAAGAAGCGCATAAATTTTTGAACCCTAATGCCGCACGCCAAACTATTTTTGGCACCATTGCCCGTGAAATGCGCAAATATTATGTTTCTTTATTGGTAGTAGATCAACGCCCTTCTGGCATTGATCCAGAAATTATGTCACAAATTGGTACTAAAGTAGTTGCACAATTAAATGATGAAAAAGATATTGCTGCAGTACTTACCGGCATAAACAACGCAAATAGTTTGCGCACCGTTCTTGCGGGGTTAGATAGCAAAAAGCAGGCCCTCCTGCTGGGGCACGCAATGACCATGCCTATAGTTGTGCAAACACGCGAATATGATGAAGCGTTCTATAGGGCAATGAATGACGGGGTTAGCAAAAAAGATATAGATGAACTGATTGAGCAGATATTTTAGAAATCGCGAAAATAAGGACTTTGATATGCCTATAATTATGCTGATTATCTACAGTATAACTGTTTTTGTGAGTGCCACGGCAAACGCAATGGATACTGCTGCAACAACACCACTTTTAAAAGCAGAAGAATTAAATACTTCTGATGATAAACCCCTTTTGTTAAATACGTGGAAAAAATCAACTACTATGAATATAAAGTTAAAATATGGACCTAAATACTTAGCCAATATTTTAAACAATCTTAGAAAAAATAAAGAAAATACTCCTTCTGTATTTCTTAGAGGAAACAAAGCTTTACTGTTTGAAGGCAGTAAAGAAAATACTCTACAAGCCGCAAAAATTATATCTTATTGCCTTTTTATGCCTTTTATAATTATTGGCAATGAAAATCTACATGATAGTAATCTCTATAATTATATTAGGAATGCCTTAAATACAAACGAATCAATAGTAATTATCTTTAGTGAATTAAATGATGTAACTAATCCAGAAAATATAGACAAATGCCTACAGCTTTTTAAATTGATTCCCGGTAGTTCATTAAGTATAGTTACTTCAACAAAAGCCACAGAAATAGCAGATCAACTAAAACCAATCGTACTCTCACTTGAAGCATTCAATACGCACGTCAAAATAGAAAGAATTAAACATAATCAGTTATTACTAAGATTATTAACGATAGATAATGACAATGACTTTTATAAAAAAAATATACCTTCAGAAGAGCCCACCACTTGCAAAGCTTATCAAAGAGTTGAATCAGTTGAACATTATAAAATAGCCAAATCTATCTGGCACCTCAACTTAACAAAAGATGAAATTGAGGTATTCTTCAAAAACTCTTGCGAATCGATTTCTTGCGTAAGCATTCCGACTGGAGATGACCAAAAAACGTTAACAACTTATATTCAAACAAACAAAACACCTTGTAGCACATCATGTAGCATTTGTAATCATAAAAAAATTCGCACCGAGAAAGTTGTTAATGTTGATCTTTTTCATGAATTAATAGCAAAACACCAACAAAAGAAAACTGAACTGGATTATCGTGAAGACACAGATCCAAATAAAAATGCAGTGTGTGGAATCTGCTTAAATAGTACTGAGCAGCGTTTCTCGCTAAAATGTCCACAATGCAAACAACCCTTTTGTGAATATTGCTTGGAGATGCATTTGCTTCAACAAGATAATTGCCCTAACTGCAGGGTTAAAGATTTAACTGCTCTTCTTGCTGATACCTATGAATCTGAATACACCAGCAAAGAGTTATCACCAGTACCAACAAACAATTGTTTGAACCAGTGCAACCTTGTTTAGAATTTATTCATAGTAAAAAACTATTGTCACACTTACCAAACTAATGCTTTACTAGGGATATAAAAAAAGGAAAAATTTTATGAAGCTTAAATTGCTTATGCTCTCTATTTTGATAATACATCCAATTAGAGCGGCAAACGGTAATGTATTCAATCATACAAAAGATTCTCCCTCTAGTTCTACGCAATCATCAGCAAGAAACAGCAGACTAATTACAGAATCCCAATCTATAAGTGATGACACAAAAGAAAAACGGTGCCGTGACTGTAAATCTTCCCTATTCATCAATAAATCGAACCGCTTCGTTTGTATTAAATGTGGCATAAAAAATAGCTTCTTTAAGTTAATAGATAAAGTAATTAAAGCGAGCCACAGCAGCCCCAAAAAAACAAGAAAGTTAAAAACAAAGAAAAAGACAAAAGAAGATACCAACTCTAAATCATTTTTGGTGTTCATCTGCTGTCCATAGTACTTTCCATAAAAAAGAGTAAAAAAAATGAATGCCCTATACCATACTATTGTTGCAGTTTTTGTTGTCAGTGGGTTACTTATCATTGCCAATGCTTCGCGATCACAAAAAAAGAATACCATTATAGAAAATAGTTACATCTATGGTTATCCATTAGTTCTTATGGACGTAACTAAACAAATAATGACTAATGTAGCTGCGCCAACCCAATCACATGCTCCCATTAATCAATTTGCGCTTGCTCAACAATTTCCCGATGCAACATTTACTGATATTGTACGGCCTAATGCAGACACTCTGTATTCCATGGCATGGTTAGACGTAACTAATGAACCCATTATTTTACACGTACCAGATACCCATGGGCGCTATTACGTAATGGAAATGCTTGATAATTGGACTAATGTATTTGCGGCTCCAGGAAGCAGAACAACCGGAACATCAGAAAAAAACTTTGCAATTGTGGGGCCAAATTGGAAAGGTGAATTACCAAAAGAACTAGAGATAATAAAGGCACCCACCAACAGTGTGTGGATTATTGGCAGAACACAAACAAACGGTGTTGCTGATTATGAAAAGGTTCGCGAAATCCAAAAACAATATACCCTTACGCCATTACGTTTTTGGCAAAAACCATACACACCACCCTTACATTCCGTAAACCCTGCAATAGATATGCACCGCTCACCAGCGGAACAAGTTGCAACTATGAATGGCATTACCTTTTTTACCCGCTTGGCAGAACTGCTTAAGCAAAACCCACCACCAGCCGCAGACAGAGCAACCGTAGAAAAGTTTAAGGCAATTGGGTTAATCCCCGGCAAATCATTTACGGCAAATAGTGAACAGACAACAAAAATTATGAATACCCCAGCAAAGGCATTTAGGCGCATACAAAAAGAACTGGCAACATTGGCCAAACCGATTAATGGTTGGCTTATCATAACCAACAATATTGGAGCCTATGGTACTAATTACGCTGCCCGTGCTGCAATAGCGTATGCAGGGATAGGTGCAAATTTACCAGAAGATGCTGTATACCCAACCTGTAAAGTTGATAACTTTGGCAACCCATTTTCTGGTGCCCACAACTATGTAATCCATTTTACTAAAGAACAACTACCACCCGCACAAGCCTTTTGGTCAATTACGCTCTACAATGAACATCAATATTTTGCCGCAAATAGTATAGACCGCTATACATTAGGTGATCGTGATTCTTTACGCTATAACCATGACGGATCACTAGATATATATATACAACACAGCTCCCCAGGACCAGATAAACAATCTAACTGGCTCCCAGCACCAGAAGGTACATTTGATCTTACCATGCGTATCTATTGGCCAAAACAGTCCGTAATAAACGGTGCATGGACGCCCCCACCAGTAACAATTAACAACGCACGTTGACCATTTTATGGGCAAGGCAACGCTATAATTGCTCTGCAGAGAGGTCATCAACACATTATTTTTTAAAAAACGTATAACGCTATACCAAACAGTACAACAAAGAAAAACTGGATCTTTATATTAACAGTGAAATAGTACAACATCATAGTAAACAGACCTGTTACAATTATGACTTAGAAGAAACAAGTAACAGTACCATAGCACGTAAAATTACAGAATCTATTTAAGAAAAAAATAGTCCTTAACTACTCAGCGGAGGTCCCATGCGTCTTTACCAGTGACTATGCCTTTGCAGTTGACTGGTTCTTTAATATTACTAATTTCTAGGACCTTTTCTGCATTTAGGTTATTTGCATTATTATCATCTACTGCTATCCAGCGGTTATCCTTATCTGAGTAATAAATAGTTAATACTTCATTTTTCTTTAAATCTCTCGTACTAAATGATTTCTCGTAAGAATAATACCCACCTACGCGGGGGTCACGCTCCTTAATCCATTCACGTGCGATCAAATGTACAGAATCAACACCATCTTTTAATTGTAAGCTAAACTGACCGCATGAACCGGGTTGAGCCACAAAAAGAATATTCTTAATGCCTAATCTTTGATTGTACTGCCAATTTTCCAACCCAAAAGAAAATTGTGGTTTAGTAGCATCGATATTATGTAATCCAAACACGGTAATACCCAACACAACCGCACATTTAATTAATCTATTTATCATAATAATCCCTCATTATAGTACATTCTAACCTTATTTTTTTCTTCATGTCTTCTGCTCATCTAAATATAACCCTATCAAATACATATCCTAATTGTCAATAATAATAATAACGTCTTATACAGGACCTAGGCAATTAAAACACATAAGTTTTTCTAAGAACAATTTTGCTTTAACAATCAGGCTGAGAAGCGGCCCAATCAATAACCATAATCAACCCGCATTGACCATTTTATAGGCAACGCTATAATTGCTCTGCAGAGAGATTATAAACACAACTATTTTTCAAAAAGGAGCAACAGTATTATGAAACAGATTTCCACATTGTTAGCACTCACCCTAATTGGTACCGGTACTAGTGCTATAAATGCCCGCAGCAGCTGGGGGAATAAATTAGGTGGTATGATGAATGACCGCATGGCACACAAAGAACGCAAACCCGGCGCCAACATGGACACCGTTGGCCCCAGAAAAAGAGAATATTGGACCACGCAAACCGGCTACTGCTGAAGATGCTGCGTATAACATGACCGAACAACAGGCCCGTAATTATATTGAACAATGTATCGCAGCACTGGACTTTGCATTGCGACCAGGCATTCAAGATGCCGAATTAAAATCACTCTCTTATTGCATAAAAGACAGTGTTGAACAGGGCACTAACGTATACCGCTATACCGCAAACGGAAAACAGTACAACAAAGAAAAAATAGATCTTTATATTAACAGTGGAATATTACAGCATATTGAACAGACCTGTTACAATTACGCCCTAGAAGAAACAAATAACAGTACCGTAGCACGTAAAATTGCAGAATCTATGCGCAATAATGCATTGGCCCGCATGCAACGCAATAGTACACTAGACGCCAACATGCTTACCACCTTTATGGGAGCATCCCTACGCAAAGCAGTAAGGGAAGTGCTTAATAAATTTGATGTTCCGGCACAACAGAACTACCGACCAACTCAAAATACCCCAAGCCAACCAGCTGCTGCTCCCCATAGCACCCCCACCACCAATGCAACTGAACGTACGTTCCCCACTCCAGAATGCCCCGTTTGCTATGACTCTTTTGAAACGCTAACCCGCTTATTCTTGTCCCCCTGTGGTCACAATATGTGCAAAAGCTGCGCCTACAACTGGTGCTTTACCAATAGTAACAACAGCTGCCCAATCTGCCGAACAGACATTAACAGACAAAAACTTGCTGAAAAATTCTAACGCATCATAGTGCATACCATTAGTAGGGGCTCTGTTACGAGCCCCTATTTTTATGGGTAAATAGCTCTCCATTTCCTTGACACATCCGCATCCCCGCCAGTATAGTAATGGCATATTGTATTTTATAATTTTTTTAGAAAATAAACCCCTAACCAAAGATCATTATGGATAGCAGAAACCAAAAATTACTTCTTATTGCACTTGCATTAGGCGCAAGCGTTGCCTACCTGTGGTACAAAAGAGCTCCCAACAACACCAAATCAATGGAAGATACTCTTCTAGTTGGTACTAACGTTGAGTTCCAACCGTTCAGTTTTATGGATAATGATGAAATTGTTGGTTTTGATATTGATATTGCAAAAGAAATAGCACAACGGTTACACAAAAAAATTGAATTTAAAGCTATGTCATTTGAAGCCTTAATCCCCGAAGTTCAATTGGGGAGAATTCATATGATTGCTGCCGGAATGACGGCAACCCCTGAGCGTGCAGAGCGCGTGCTCTTTGCAAAGCCACACTTGACCGGTGACCCGTTAGTAATTGTTACCCTTTCTGACAAACCAGTTCTTAAAACATTAGAAGATTTAAAAGGTAAAAATGTTGCGGTAAACCAAGGATACACCGCAGATGCAACGCTGTCCGCAATCCCAGAAATTAACCTTAACCGCATTTCTAGTGACGCAATTAGTACTGGTCTTTTGGTATTGCAAAGTGGACGTGCAGATGCATTTGTAGCCGCTAAAAACTCTCTAATGCCCTATTTTAAACAATATGGTACCGATACCTTTAAGTTTGAAGAAATTCCAGACGCTACAGAAAACGCTTCTATTGCTATCTCTAAAAAATACCCCGAACTACTTCCGTTAGTACAAAAAGTTCTGGATGAAATGGAATCTGATGGCACTATTACTGCCCTTAAACAAAAATGGGGTCTACAATGAGTATTATTGATACTCAACTCTTAGCCCAATCACTCCCTGCGCTGCTTAAAGGAGCAGTAATAACTCTAGAAATTGCAGCCCTCAGTTGCTCCATAGGGTTAGTTTTTGGCACCATACTGGGAATTGCCCAAGGCAGTAAGAATCTCTTTCTACGCATACTGGTTGGTGTATATACCACTATAATTCGGGGCACTCCACAGCTTATTCAACTTATGTTTGCCGCGTATGCCATTCCCCGCTTATTAAATATAGAAATTCCCTTTTTCTGGTGTGCAGTTCTTGCATTAGGATTTAACAGCGCTGCATATATTAGCCAAATTATACGATCTGGTATTTCATCAGTAGATAAAGGGCAGGTAGAAGCAGCCCATGTATTGGGCTTAAACAAAATTCAAACCATGCGTTACATTGTCTTGCCCCAAGCAATCCAAGTAGTATTGCCAGCATTAGGAAATGAATTTATTACCTTAGTTAAAGATTCTAGCTTGGCATCTGTTATTGGCGTGGTTGAATTAACCAAGGCAGGTAGTTTAATAGCCAGCAGAACCTTTGACTATTTAACGGTTTATGCCGGCATTGGCTTGGTGTACTTAGTTATTACCACAGCGCTGTCACTTTTTATGGATCACATTGAACGAAGGATGAATTACCGTGCTGATCATTAATAATCTCACCAAGATCTTTCGTGGTAAAAAAATTATTGATTCTCTTTCTCTAAACGTACAGCGGGGAGAGATTGCCGTTTTATTAGGAGCTTCTGGTGTTGGTAAGTCTACCTTACTGCGCATACTTAATAATTTAGAAACACTGGACAGCGGTACCATTTTACTAGATGGCAAACCATTAGATGTTAAAACCGTAAATCAAACTCATGTTACGGGCATGGTGTTCCAGCAATTTAACCTGTTTGCACATTTAACCGTAGAAGAAAATATTACGCTGGCATTAGAAAAAACTATGGGCAAAAGTTCTGCCCAAGCAAAAGAAATTGCACGTGCGTTATTAGTTCGCTATGGTCTTGCAGATAAAGCATCTGCTTACCCATCTCAGTTATCTGGCGGTCAAAAACAACGCTTAGCATTAGCCCGCACTCTTGCACTTAAACCCACCATTTTATGCATGGACGAACCCACTTCTGCATTAGATCCACTGCTCACTTCCCATGTTGCCCAGAACATTCAACAACTAGCAAATGAAGGGTACATTGTCTTAGTTGCATCCCATGATACCGCGCTACTTGATAAACTTAACTGCACTATTTACCTATTATCTGGCGGTAAAATTGTAGAAGTAGCATCTTCACAAGACTTTGCAGCTCACAAAGAAAAATATCCACAGATTGCTCGTTTTGTAGCGGGCACAATTAGCCACGAATAACAATCATACTAGTACCTTCCCCAGAATAGCTTGACAAACTTTTGGACGCTTGTTAGGTTGGTACCAGTCTTTTTAATAAGCATAAATATTGTCCCTAAATGAACAATGCTTATGGCATTGTTCACCCCCCTAACCCTTCAGCTTGTTCCAAGTTGAAGGGTTTATTGTTTATCTACAAATTTGTATGATTTTTATAAAATCATTATGAATGTATTGCATGAACAATTTCTAAATCGAGTATACCTCATGAAAAAGACAACCGTTTTAGTACTAGTAGTTTTAGTAACTAAGAGTAGCTCGCTCTACACAATGGAAAAAGAAAGATTACTACAGCCAGACAATACCTACACCACTTTTCCCTATAGCCCATCTACAGAAGTGTTACCTACTGATGATAATAACCATAAATGCAGCCCTATTCATTGTGCCTTTTCATGTTGCAGCTTTTTTATGTATGTATGGATTAAGGTAAAACAGATGTGCACAGGTCCTGAGCAACGAACAATCCAATAAAAGTATCTAATCTAATTAAGATTGTTGTAGTTCCGTAATAGGAGCTTTTACCGGAACGGTCATTTTTAATTGCGCGCTCACCACACAATCCCCAGACTTATTAAGCGTACATTGGAATTGGTTACATTGGATCATTTTTTGGCACTCTTTAATTCCTGTTAAGAACTTTAATAACTGATCATAAGAACCTGACAATTCTGTAGCAACTACTTGAGAAAGATACCAACCTTTATCTTTTTGTGCAGTAATTGCATAGCCATTCAGTGATAAGCCAGCACCGGCAGCAGTATTAAGGATAGAAACCAATTGATCTTGTTGCGCATGTGCTTTATTGCTTGGCCTATACCCACTAATTTTTTGTTCAAGCAATTCTATCTCTTGTTCTAATTGATCTACTGCTGTGCGTGCTGCTATTAAATCTGTTTCTTTTTTTTGTAAGGTACCAATTTCTGAATACGCTAAACGTACGTTACCACGTGTTCCGGTATACAAAACGTACCACCATATCAAAAGCAAGAGCACTGCCAAACCAACAGTAATTGTATAACGTACGTAAGAAGGTATACCCACTACCGACTGGTATAACCATGAATGACGGGACAACAAATCCATAAGCATTAACTCCTTTTCTAAATAAATCTTATCCTTTTATTCCAGTTGTTATCATAATTGGAACCTATAAAACAAGACTTATTGCCAAGCACATGGGAGCTAAACTGCTTAAGAACCTATTATCTAAAATATTGGTTTAATCCATTGCATTGGATCTACCGCAATATTATTGATCCGCATTTCCCAGTGCAGATGATATCCGGTAGCAAAACCAGTTTTACCAATAGTACCTATTGGATTTCCTTTAGCCACTTTATCACCAACATTAATGTTGTTAGCAAAGCTATCCAAATGAAAAAATAGTGAAATTAAACCATACCCATGATCAATAGCAATGGTATTACCACTATGCGCAAAGCGGTCTTTCATTACCACAATACCATCTTGTGACGCCCATATTACGCTACGGGGTTGATTAGTAACGTCTAATGCTTTATGCGGATATCTGCCTTTGTGCTGCGTAGTACGAATAGTTCCAAAATCTCCCATAACCCGCATTGGATCTATAGGGGCACAAAAGCTGCCACGCCATAATTTTTCTTTAGGTGAATTTTTAACCACTTTTTCTAGTTCTTCTTCAAACCGTTTAAGGTCATACCCCTGCTCTTGTTCTTCTTTTATTTTTTCTGCACTTACGGTAAGCGTTTGCTTTTTAAATGGATACATAACCACCTGAAACTTATTATCCAGATGCAAAGAGTTACCCACACCATCTGCAAGGTCTATAGAAAACAAGTATTCATTCGGTTGCTCTTCACAGGCAATAGGAACAAAGCATTCATAAATTAGAGAGTTAGGGGACTCTGGAAAACAATCAAACTCTTGTGACAGAGCATGCAACTTTGCTTCTTTAATTTTTTTATTAACCTGCAATTGAACATGCAACGTTCTGCCCTGCAATACTTTATACTCTGTTTCTGATTTTACCAATGCAGCCTGCAGTGGCAAATTATCAACATTAAAAACACATTCTAAAATACCATTGTTTTTATGAAACGTAGTATCTACAAACACTCCTTTTAAACTATGCTTACCGTTAGATATTGTTTTGGTTGGAATGGTAAATGATTGCCCTTGTGCAGATGAGCTCATTTTAAAATTAGAAACTAATGGTTGCCCATCTAAGGCTAAAGAAATATATCCTGACTTACTACTCTTAATAACACAAGGCACATCTCCTGAATAAAAATTTTCTGGTTCTATGCCGTAAATAGAAAGCTCCGGAATACTGGTATCAAAGAAATATGAATATCCCCACCAACCACATAAGGTAACTAGAGAGAAAATTGATACAAAAAGAACATTTTTCATTTTAATCATAGTGCGAACCTTTAATTGCAGATTTTTTTTTATAGACAACCGTTTAAAAAAGCGATTTAAGTATACTGATTTTTTTAAACGTACGGAACCTCCAATTTATTTGAATTTTAGACAAACTCTGGCTACAAGAATAATCAACTAGAAAGATATTCATTTTTTAGTTACATTTAACTGCAAATTATAGTCAATTTAGTAAGGGACAAAAAAAATGAAAAAACTTTTTTTAATGTTATGTTTTATTACCGTCAATTTATCTGCAATAGAAAACGGATGTTTTAGCCTTGCAAAAAAAGCAAAAGAGATTATGAATTCACCAGAGGCAAACGTCTGCTTTGATAAGATCGAAAATAAAAAAACATTTAGCATCTTTATTGGGAATTATATTAGTGAACCAGAAGCTTATTTTATTCATATGAAGTCTCTACAATTAAACTCCCAAGCACTTCCCCTACAAAAAGAAATAATGAAACTGATTATAGAGAACTTAGAATGGACCGCAGCTCACCATTTTGGCTTAGAAGAACAAAAAATAAAAATCACTGAAATGAAAAAAAGTAAGCAGATTCTAAAGGATGAAATAGCTCGATTAGAAGCTGATTTCGAAATAAACATGCAAGACAAAATCGAAAGCAGTCCCCACCAAGATCTGGTCCAAATAAGAAATAAAGCTATTGCCCAAGCCGCAACAGTTATTAAAAATCTACTAGACCAGTAAAGCCCTGGTCAGTTCTTGGCCGCAAAAATTAACAAAACATACCTGTAATGCACCCATAAGCCAACAAAATAATACAAAAAGAAGATAGAAACCCTGCTGCGCACTCACTTCTGTTGACAGGATGAAATGTTGTGCTATTATTCAAAATAGATAGAAAGAAGATGAACAGAGGTTGATTCCTAAATTGAAGGTTATATGAAAAAAATTATTCTCCTTATCCTATTGGTGCCTTATATTAAAATTAACACAGTGGAAACTGACACCTTTAGCTTGCATTCAAAGATCACCCATTTGATTGAATTGTTAAATAAATCTGCAGATCACTCTCAAGCAAAAAAATATTTACTCACTCAACTGCAATTATGCCAACAACAAAAAGATCCAGAAGCTCTTATGACACAACTATTTGATTCGGCTAAAACAATACGAAATTCCGGAGTGTTTTTAACACAGCTAGAAGCAATAACTAAAGAGAACATACATCAGTCTTTTCTAAAAAAAAATATGAACTACGACGGCACTCCCATTGAACAACCAAAACCTACTGGAAACACTAGGAAATTTGTATCCAAATTAAATGACAGTGCCGAACGTAAAAAAACACCAGAAGAAATAAAAAATAAAGCAATAAAAGAAGTAATTACGTTAATGATAAAGCAACTTGAATGACACCAATTAGATATAAGGTCTTCACCAGAAAATAAACTATAATCCGTTTATTTTACATACTCTCGAGTAGTTTTTTTATTCTTATACCTGCTATGCCGTTATCGTCAATTAATACACGAAAATTCAAAGCCGGTGTAATTGGACTTAGTACATCTAAGTATAGCAAGTATAGCGGCTTAGTCTTATAAACTCGAAGACCAAAGGCTTTCTTATTAATCAAAACCACCTCGCCCTTACCTTGATCGGCAATAGGAAATTCTTTTTGGTCCCATGAGCTAAGTTTTACATATTTAGATGAATCATGACTTTTTTCCCCAGGCCCAACAAATACTTGAATGGGATTGTCAGTGTCATTTTGCAATATAAGTTTTGAAAATTTAACCTCCGGAGAACCCTTAGTAGCTAACGGCCGCGCATTAACTTTTAAAACGAACCCAAGGCAAATTGCCAATACTATCTTTAGCACCTTCATAACTTCTCCTTAAAATATTAATAACTTTACTACTTTGTATCCTTATGTCCTTAAATTAACATAAAAGCCAACTAAATGTGTACAAATTGAATTAATTAATTAGGGCCTATGCATTTAAAGCTTGAACATCCCAACATCTTAAAAAGCCTAAAACCGGCAATTGGGGCTTTTCTCGTCAATTAATTTCCGGATAAGCTCAAAGAAAAAATTATCCCCACCTGGCATTAACATTAAACAGAATACTCAGCTACCAATTTTGACAAAAAAAAGCCCTTATTATACAGTAAAAAGTGAACAATATATGCTATTTGGAGGGCTTTTTCATGAACAATCAATCTTATCTTTTACCTGTTCTTATTATTATTAGCCTACATTCACCCGTTGAATGTTCCTGGCGCCTGGGCAAACCACGCAAAGTAACACCAACAATTGCCAATTTAAATACCTATACCCTTTCCCCAATAAAGGGGGTACCAGAACCCGTTAACCCTCTGCAAGTAAGAGATCTTACCAAAGCAATTCAGCACCATAAAAGCCCAGATACTGCGTCATTGACCATCCATGAGAAAAATAGCACTGACCGCATCAAATATATTAAAGGATACAGCACCATAACCAAAGGGGTTGCCAGCGTATCTGAACCCTATATAACTATAGTATTACGTGGTTACGCCCGAACCAAGAACCCCAAAAATGGACTACCTCAACAAGGCGGGGGCATTGTAGACACCTATACCCGGCTCAGGAACAACTTAGCCTTCACCCCTGTAGTGGCATTTGATCTGCCCGATGAACGCCGCAGCTTTAATTTTGGCCAAGAACTGGACCAAGCATGCATTAAAGTAGTTTATGATGAGGTGGTAGCTAAAAATCCCCATGCAAAAATAATATTGACTGGTGATTGTCGGGGAAGTCTTAATGCCCTTAAATTTGCAACCACTAACCCCAAAAATCTAGACGCAATTGTTTTATTATCCCCTTTTACTTCTGCCAAGGAATTAACACAAGAGCTATCTAAAAATTATTTACAGAACTATTTTGGCAAAGGATCTAATACTCTACTGCAAAACTTTTTCCAATGGTGGTTCCCTAATTACGATCCAGCACAAGATAATTTAATGGAACAACTGGACAAGATTACCGGTAAAAAGATATTTATTGCTCATCGCATAGGTGACACCCTTGTTTCTGATGAAACAGTAACAAATCTGGCGGAGCAGCTTAACAAAAATAATGATCTATATCTTGCATTAATTAATGATACTTCAGCTAAACATGCAAAACTTATGCAAATTACCGAATGCCAGGAACTAATTAATGCTTTTTACGAACGGTATTCTATGCCATGCAACCATCACCTAGCACAATTGGGGAAAAAAGGACTAACGGTTTCAAAAGAATTCGGGCACTCAGTGCATGCGTAGTACCAGTGGCTGTATGTTAGAAATGTTATTTTTTTGATGGTACCCATACTATTTTTTTTGCTACCTTTTTAATGTCACTTGCTATAACTTCATTGTATAGATACTTATCTAATGTTTGCTTTATTATTTCTTGCATATCTGCGCCCCAATTTTCTCCAATAGTTTCTTGGAAATGTTTATAAATTTCCAATTCATTATCGGACAGATTGATCTTTGCACTATTACCACTTAATACCTTTAAAAATTTTAAAAATAGGGAACAGTAGAACAGTGGCAATTCATTGAGAAAGTTTTCAAATTCGTCATATTTTTTTAAAAATTCGTAATAATTTGCCAAATTCCATATCTTCACTGTTTGGCTATGAGACTGATCGGTTACTTTGTCATAAGACATTGAAATAAGAGAGTTGCCATCTATTACTATTGATCTAACTGGACTTTGATGTCCATTTAATGTTTGCATCTCTTTACCGGAACGATTATCCCAAATTTTAATGGTCCCATCCTTAGATCCAGAAATAATACAATCACCACTTATCGCTACACTCAGAACCCAACTACTATGTCCATGTAAAGTATGTCGTAGTCTACCAGATTTTTTATCCCAAACTTTCACTGTCCTTTCCTTAGAACCTGCAACAATACACTCTTCACCAATTGCTACACTAAGAAACTTATCATCGCACCCCTCTAGCAAATGTAATGTTTTATAAGTATTTGTATCCAATATCGCAAGTATATTATTATCAATTTGCCTAATCTGAAAATTGCCATCTAATCTTGAAAATTGGCTATCAACATCCACATCACTAATTGAGGGTAGTGTTGCACAATTAAACTCAATTCGCTTATTTTTTACTATTTTTTGCAATAATTTATTTTTTACCAAATAATGGCAAGGAATTAATAAGAATTCATGCAACATTAGAAAATTAACTATTTTGTCAAAATTATAATCTTCTTTCTTTTGAGTCTTAGTTTTGTTCTTGCGTTCTTTTTTATTCTTGTTTGCGACTAACTTGAGCAAAATATTTTTTCGCTGTTGGTCTCCAACTTCTAACAGCAATTGGATCAGTTTTAGTGTTGAAACATCGACATTTTGTTTTGATAAATCAATAATCTTGGTCTTTTGCTCTATTCCATTATTTAAAAAACTCTTAAGAGTTTCTGATTTTTCAACTGCGGTTTTACTGAGATAAACAGGGATCCCTTCCTTACTTAACAATGTTATTTTCTCGACAAGATTAGTTACAGGCGCAGGCTGTTCAACCTCCATGCCGTTCAAACAAAATGAGAAAACAAGGGAAATAAAAGATAATTTATAGTGCCTATTCATAAAACATACTTTACTTTATTTGTACTTCTTAACTAATATTTGTTTTATTTCTTCTTTAACCCCTTCTCCCCAATTTTCTTTAATTACATTTAGAAAGTGATGGTAAATACCCAAGTCAGCTGTAGATAATTTAATTTTTGATTTGGTAACATATGCTTTTTCTAACCGGGCAAACAAATCTGCATATGGCAGCAATAATCTATTTAAGAAATCTCTAAATTCATGATACTCAAACAGGTCCCAAACTACCAATTTATCGTGTAAAAATCCGGTAATAATTTGATCTCCATCTACTACTAAACAACAAGCCGGCTCTCCGGGTAACGTGTACAATGCATTGCCCGTATATTTATTCCATATTTTAATTGTTCCATCATCTGATCCAGAAAAAATACAATCTTCATCCACGGCTAAACATGTAACTGGTTTGGTATGTTTATGCAATGTGCCTAGTTCATTACCAGTGTATTTATTCCATATTTTAATAATATTATCTCTAGACCCAGAAATAATACGATCCCCATCTATAACTACACAACTAACCCAGTCTTTATGTCCTTTTAATATATGTAGTTTTTTGCCCGTATATTTGTTCCAAATAATGAGGGTAGCATCCTGAGATCCTGAAATAATATAATTACCATCTGTTGCAACACAAGTAACCGATGATGCATGGGCTTGTAACTTATACATTTGTTCATAAGTACCTTTATCCCAAATTATCAACATTCCATCATGAGAACCTGAAACAATACTATCATTATCTACTGCTATACATTCAACCCAATCATTATGTCCTTGTAATGAGCCTAGTTTTTTACCAGTTTGTGTATCCCATACTTTGACTGTTTTATCATGAGATCCGGAAATAATACATTTTCCATCTATGAGAACAGAGCTGACCTGATCTGTATGCCCAGACAGCCATACTTCTTCATTAGTTTGTTTGTTCAATAGCTTAATCATGTTATCACCAGCCACCCAAGTAAAATAATTTCTATCTGCTGCGATACACTTAGCAGAGTTGCTAGATCCATACAACTTTACATCCTTAGATTTTATTGCTGGAAACACGTTTTGTAGCAATACATTTTTTATCAAAAATGGACAAGGGGCGATCAATTGATCTTCTAATTGTAGAAAATATACTGCATCAATAAGATTACTTATTCCTTGAGCTTTTTTATCTGCGAGAGAATCCAAAAAGTTATTTTCCGGCTGCAACTGAGTAGTACTCACTAAAAGTAATTGGAGTGCGTTTACGGTTTTAAAGTCAATTTTCTTTAGTGCGATAGTATTTGTTTTTTTCTCTATACCATTTCGCAATATCATCTTAAGAACGGGAGATTTTTCAACAATACTTCTGGCAAGATAAAAGGGTGTTCCTTCGGAGCTGACCAAGGTTATCTTTTCTGCAGGATTTCTAAGTGCATTGTTCTGAACTTCCATGCAATTAAGCGGAAGTGAAAAGCAAAGCGTTGCAAGAAATAATGTTGTGTAATAAATATTCATTTAACACCCTGTCTGTATTGATCCAATGTTTGTCTTATTGCTTCTTGTACCTCAGCTCCCCAATTTTCTTTGATGGTATTTAGAAAATGTTCATACAAATTTAATTCTTCTACTGATAGGATATTATTTGCATTGTCATAATCAATTAGCGCGGTTACTTTACCTAATGCACTTAAAAACTGATTAAACATTGTGGCGTTGTTATTATTACTCACTATTATTTTGGCAAATTGTGAAAGCAAATGAGCATACTGCAATGACAATGCACTTAAAAACTGTTCAAATTCATTAACATTAGTTAAATCCCATATTTTAATGATATTATCCATAGTACCAGAAATAATATGAACACCATCTAATGCAACACAATAAATTACTTTATCTCTTTCTAAGTTGTGAAGTTTTTTAAGTGTATGCTTATCCCATATCTGGAGACCATAGGAAAAGCCAGCAATAATATACTTGCTATCTACTGCCACAGAATAAATTTGGCCCAGCTCTACGTCTAAAGTATCTAGTTCTTGGCCAGTATATTTATCCCATATTTTGAGAGTATTGCCAGCGCCAGCAATAACACGATCTCCATCTATTACAACACCGTGAGCATGGAAGGAATGCTGGTTATGTGTTAAGGTATGTAGTTCTTTACCCGTATGCTTATCCCATATCTTAAGGGTATTATATGATCCGGAAATAATATAATCTTTATCGACTACTATACAATCAACGCTGTACCAATGTCCGTTCAAGCTTTGCAGTTCTATGCCGGTATCTTTATCCCATATCTTGATAGTACCGTCCCACCATCCGGAAACAATGTAATCGTTGTCTATTGCTAAACAAGCAACTTTGGGCCAGCGTTCATTTTTGGCTGTACGTGCTTCAAAAGTACGTTGCTCTTTGAGTGTATGCTTATCCCATATCTTGAGTGTTCCATCCTGAAATCCACAAATAATAGACTTACTATCTACTGTTATACAAGAAAATCCGCCATGTGACTTCTCTCTATCTACTTCCCACTTACGCAGTTCTTTACCAGTATATTTATCTAATATTTTGAGAGTATAACCATCGCAAGTAATAACATTAGAACCATCTATCACTATACCGGGAAGGGTATGTGGCCCTCCTTTTACTGTGCAACACTCAACAGGCATCTTTGGAAATACTTTTTGAAGTAGTTGAGCTTTTAATGCATGCGAACAACTACTAGTACGTAGCTCTTTGAGATCTAAAAAATGCATTGCCTTATCAAGACTATCTACTTCTTCTTTAGTCTTATTTGCAACCATCTGCTGCAAAATAATTTTTTGTTGTCCGGTACCTGCTTCTGTCAACAATTGGACGGCTCTTACTGTACCAGTATCTATTTCTTGCAAATTGATAGTTTTTGTTTTTTCTTCTATGCCACGCTGCAATATCATCTTAAGAACTGGCGATTTCTCTACCGCACTTCTTTTAAGATAATAAGGCACGCCTTCTTTGCTTACCAATGTAATGCGTTCATTAGAATTGGTCTTTTCTTCTTTTGTTTCCATGCAATTAAGCGGAAGTGAAAAGCAAAGCATTGCAAGAAATAATGGTTTATAATAAATATTCATTTAACACCCCTGTCTGTATTGATCTAATGTTTGTCTTATTGCTTCTTGTACCGTGGTTCCCCAATGTTCTTTGATGGTATCAAGAAATTGAATGTAGATTTCTTTTTCATCAGCGGTTAAGGTAGTTTTTGCATTGTTATTATTGCTCATTAATGTTGTGGAAAATTGAGAAAGTAACTTAGCATATACCAATGGTAGTGCGCATAAAAACTGTTCAAATGTATAAACATTAGTTAAATTCAACCTTTTAACAGTACCATCGGACGTACCAGAAATAATATGAACACCGTCGGACACAACACACTGATTTGCTCTATTAAAGATAATTCTTTCTTTATATGTATGCTTATCAAATATATAAAGACCATAATTACAACCAGCGATGATATACTTGTCATCAACTGCCAAAGACTGAATTGTACTAAACGGCTTTATTTTTAAAGTATGCAATTCTTTACCGGTATGTTTATCATATATCTTGATAGATGCGCAATCGCTAGAAATAAGATGATCCCCATCTATTATAACATTGTTAATACCCAGGTAGTTGTTACGTTTTAAGGTATATAGTATTTTATCCGTTTTCTTATCCCAAACATTAATGGTAAAATCAAACGATCCGGAAACAATAATATCTTTATCAACTGCTATACAATTAATACGGGCCCAATGCTCTTTTAAGGTTCGCAGTTCTTTGCCGGTATCTTTATCCCATATATTGAGAATACCGTGAAAAGATCCAGAAATAATATGATTATTATCCATTGCTACACATGAAACTTCACGTATATATCCATTATTAGTTTCTATAGTTTGCAGTTCTTCGAGTGTATTTTTATTCCACATCTTGAGCATTCCATTCTGAAATCCACCAATAATATGCTTACTATCTACCGCTATACAAGAGAATCTTAAAGTTTTATCCACTTCTAACCTAAGTATCTCTTTGCCACTATATTTATTTAATATTATGAGAACGTGAACATTATTTTTATCTTGGCCGCAGATAACAACACGATCGCCATCTATCACTACACAAGGATTAACAACTGTATAGCTTAATTTGCGATAATCAATCTCTGGAAATGATTTTTGCCGTAGTTGATGTTCTAATACAGGCGAACAAGCTTTAGTTTTAAACTCTTTAAGATCTAGAAAATCTGCAGCTTTACTAAGATTATGCAATTCTTCTATAGTCTTATTTTCAACCATCTGTTGCAAAATGAGATTTCCTTGTTTACTCCCAATTTCTAAAAGCAACTGGAGTGCTTTTACCGTGCCAGTATCTATTTCTTGCAAATTGATAGTTTTTGTTTTTTCTTCTATGCCACGCTTCAATATCATCTTAAGAACTGGCGATTTCTCTACCGCACTTCTTTTAAGATAATAAGGCACGCCTTCTTTGCTTTCCAATGTAATGCGTTCATTAGAATTGGTCTTTTCTTCTTTTGTTTCCATGCAATTAAGCGGAAGTGAAAAGCAAAGTGTTGCAAGAAATAATGGTTTATAATAAATATTCATTTAACACCCTGTCTGTATTGATCTAATGTTTGTCTTATTGCTTCCTGTACCGTGGTTCCCCAATGTTCTTTGATGGTATTTAGAAAACGGTCATACATATCTAATTCTTCTACAGATAGGATAATTTTTGCATTGTCATAACCAAGTAGCGCATTTACTTTACCTAATGCACTTAAAAACTGATTAAACATTGTGGAATTGTTATTATTACTCACTATTACTTTCGCAAATTGCGCAAGTAGATGAATATACTGCAATGGCAATTTACATAAAAACTGCTCAAGTTTATGGTACTTAGTTAGATCCCATATCTTAAGAGTATTATCATCAGATCCGGAAATAATATGATCTCCATCTACCACTACACACCAAACTGATTGTTGATGTCCTTCTAAGCTACGCAATTCTTTGCCTGTATGCTTATCCCATATCTTAAGAGTATTATCGCTAGATCCAGAAATAATATGATCTCCATCTACCACTACACAATAAACTGATTTTTGATGTCCTTCTAAGCTACACAATTCTTTGCCGGTATACTTATCCCATATCTTAAGAGTGCAATCATCAGATCCGGAAATAATATGATCTCCATCTACCACTACACAATTAACTGGTTTTTGATGTCCTTCTAAGCTACGCAATTCTTTGCCAGTATGCTTATCCCATATCTTAAGGGTATTATCACTAGATCCGGAAATAATATTATCTCCATCTACCACTACACACCGAACTGAATCTTTATGTCGTAAGCTACGCAGTACTTTGCCCGTAGATTTCTCCCATATCTTAAGGGTATTATCACAAGATCCGGAAATAATATTATCTCCATCTACCACTACACACAAAACTGTACCATTATGTCCTTTTAAGCTACGCAACTCTTTACCCGTATGCTTATCCCATATCTTAAGAGTGCAATCATCAGATCCGGAAATAATGTAATCTCCATCTACCACTACACAATAAACCCACCGTTGATGTCCATTTAAGCTACGCAATTCTTTACCCGTATGCTTATCCCATATCTTAAGGGTGTAATCCCGAGATCCTGAAATAAGTTGATCTCCATCTACCACTACACACCGAACTGAATCTTGATGTCCTTCTAAGGTAGTACACGTAGTAGGCATTTTAATTAATGCTTTGTGCAATAGTTCATTTTTTACCGCATATGAACAACTACTTATTAATTGATCTGCTAGTTTCAGAAAATTAATTGCCTTAGAGAGTTTATCAAATTCTTGAGTAGTCATATGTTCAGCCATGTTGGTTAAAATAACTCTTTGCTGTCTTTCTCCAACTTCCAAGAGCAACTGGAGTGCTTTTACCGTGCCAGTATCTATTTCTTGCAAATTGATAGTTTTTGTTTGTTGTTCTATTCCAGTTTGCAATAGCATTTTAAGAACGGGAGACTTTTCAACAGTGCTTCTGGCAAGATAAAACGGTATTCCTTCGGAGCTGACCAAGGTGATTTTTTCAGGCACGTTTACTAAGTCAGGCTTATCTATTTCCATCCAATTCACCTGTCTATATGCATCTAATACCTGTCTTATTGCTTCTTGTACCGTGGTTCCCCAATGTTCTTTAATGGTATTTAGAAAATGTTCATATATATTTAATTCTTCTACAGATAGGATAATTTTTGTATTGTCATAACCAATTAGTGCGTTTACTTTACCTGATGCACTTAAAGACTGATTAAACATTATGGAGTTGTTATTATTACTCACTATTACTTTCGCAAATTGCACAAGTAGCTGAGTATACTGCAATGGTAATTCACATAAAAACTGCTCAAGTTCATGGTACTTAGTTAGATCCCATATCTTAAGAATATTATCGCTAGATCCAGAAATAATATGATCTCCATCTACCGCTACACAATTAACTGAATATTCATATCTTTCTAAGCTACGCAATTCTTTGCCCGTATGCTTATCCCATATCTTAAGAGTATTATCGCTAGATCCAGAAATAATATGATCTCCATCTACCACTACACAATTAACTGATTTTTGATGTCCTTCTAAGCTACGCAATTCTTTACCGGTATGCTTATCCCATATCTTAAGAGTATTATCGCTAGATCCAGAAATAATATGATCTCCATCTACCACTACACAATTAACTGATTTTTGATGTCCTTCTAAGCTACGCAATTCTTTGCCGGTATGCTTATCCCATATCTTAAGAGTATTATCACTAGATCCGGAAATAATATTATCTCCATCTACCACTACACACAAAACTGAATCTTTATGTCGTAAGCTACGCAGTACTTTGCCCGTAGATTTATCCCATATCTTAAGGGTATTATCACTAGATCCGGAAATAATATTATCTCCATCTACCACTACACACAAAACTGTACCATAATGCCCTTTTAAGCTACAAAATTCTTTACCCGTATGCTTATCCCATATCTTAAGAGTGCAATCATTAGATCCGGAAATAATATAATCTCCATCTACCACTACACAATAAACCCACTGTTGATGACTTAAGCTACGCAATTCTTTACCCGTATGCTTATCCCATATCTTAAGAGTATTATCCCAAGATCCTGAAATAATTTGATCTCCATCTACCACTACACACCTAACTAAAGCTTGATGTCCTTCTAAGGTAGTACACCTGATAGGCATTTTAGTTAATGCTTTTTGCAATAGTTCATTTTTTACTGCATATGGACAACTACTTATTAATTGATTTTCTAGTTCCAGAAAATTAATTGCCTTTGAAAGCTTATCCATTTCTGGGCTAATCATATGTTTAATCATGTAGGTTAAAATAACTCTTTGTTGTCTTTCTCCAACTTCCAAGAGCAACTGGAGTGCTTTTACCGTGCCAGTATCTATTTCTTGCAAATTGATAGTTTTTGTTTTTTCTTCTATGCCACGCTTCAATATCATCTTAAGAACTGGCGATTTCTCTACCGCACTTCTTTTAAGACAATAAGGCATGCCTTCTTTGCTTTCCAATGTTATCTTTTCAGCAGGATCTACAGCTGCATTTTGCCGAATTTCCATGCAATTAAGGGGAAGTGAAAGAGATACATAAATAAGAAATAATAGCTTACAATAAGTACTCATAGCGATCCTTATTTGGAAAAAAATTACATTTCTAATTGAAAATTATCATAATTATGATATACTGTCAATTATGAAAGGACAATTGAAGCGAGTTTTCTAACAGAAAAAATTAATTCTAGGTTAAACGGGGAAAATCCATGGATAAACCAACAAATCTTCCCAATCTGCCCGGGGTCTATTTCTTTAAAAATACCCAAGGGGAGATTATCTATATTGGCAAAGCTATCTCATTAAAACAAAGAGTGAGCAGCTATTTTGCACCCCAACCGAATGATTTTAGAGTGCTCAATATTATGCAAGAATATGCTGATATGGACTTTATCATTACTCCTACAGAAACAGAAGCAATGCTTTTGGAAGCAAAGCTTATTCATGAACACCAACCCAAATTTAATGTTATTTTTAAAGATGGCCAGCCTTTTGTGTACCTTTTATTCACCACCGGGCCAATGCCAACTATAGAAATAGTGCGCAACAAAAAACGCAAAGGCACGTATTATGGTCCGTTTATTGCTAAAGGCAAAGCAAGAGCGGTCTATAATTTCTTAATGCGTACGTTCCAATTAAACGTATGCAATAAAAAAATTCCCAACGGATGTCTTGATTACCACTTAGGAGTATGCGCAGGCACCTG
This sequence comes from uncultured bacterium, assembly GCA_963698045.1. Lineage (GTDB taxonomy): Bacteria > Babelota > Babeliae > Babelales > Vermiphilaceae > MFD01716-c1. The sequence continues at coordinate 942,650 of OY969115.1, forward strand.
CATGACAGACTTTAATAAAGAAGATTATTTATTGCGACTGTATTTGGCTGAGCAGGCATTAAAGAATGATTATAAATCATTTGTAGAGCGCATTAATGAAAAAATCAAAGAATTTAATACATTATTGGCCTTTGAACGCGCGCAGCAACTGCATGAGTACAAAACCCAATTTGAGCATATTGTGGATGTTATTGAAACACATTTTAATGAAAAAAAATTTGAAACAGATCTGTTTGTTATTACCCAACCAAAACCATTCAATGATGAAGAATATGCAGCAGTCGCCCAAGAATTACAAAAATTAACCAACTCCCCTATGCCCATTCGCACCATTGATTGCTTTGATATCTCACACTTTCAAAGCAATCAAATGGTAGGTTCATGCATTCGGTTCACCAATGGCAAACCAGAAAAAGACAAATTTAGACGATTTAAGATTAAAACATTAGATCAACAAAATGATTATGCAGCACTACAAGAAATTACCCAACGCAGATATCGTGACGCTACTGATCTTCCCGATCTTATTTTAATCGATGGTGGCAAAGGACAGCTAAGCGCAGTATTACAAGTCTTACCTAATGCCCGCTGTATAAGTTTGGCAAAGAAGGAAGAAACGGTCTTTGGGACCACTATTTCTAAGGGTATCAAATTAGACCTTAAAACAGGCGTTGGCAAACTATTGATAGCCTTACGGGATTATGCCCACCACTTTGCTATTAGTTACCATAGGCTACGCCGTAAGAAGGCTATTCCTGAGCAATAAATCTCCTGATTAAGACTTGGATAGACTAAACTATTCCCATAAAAAAAAGATGTCATAACAACCAGATCTCAAATGGCACAAGAAATGCTTGGGAAGCATGCTTCTCCCTTTATTAAGGTAATTAAAGGCTCTTTCCTGGGAATAAAGGCATATTCAGGACCAAATAATTCTTGTATAACAGTTGCAATTTTCACAAAAAAATATACAATTAGGATTAGGAATATCAATTTTATACTATTATTTATGCTTAATTATAATTATTGATCTATCGATTTGGAGGTTATTAATATGAAGATCTTACGCTATTATTTACTCTTAATAGGGGTTATTTTTACCCTTAGCTCATATGCTATGGAAAGCTACAATTTTAGTGATCATAATTCCAGCTCATCGGCAGAAAAAAGCAGTTCGGGTAGCGCCAATTTTAACAACAATTACAAATCATCTGATGAAAGTGATTTTTCTGCTTCAGAAGATGATAATTTTGAAAAAATAACCAAACGTATTTATGAATATGAGTGTCCACAATGCAACAAAATTATAAAAAATAAAGCCGGCACTGAAATTACTCGAACCTTCAAAAAACATCTCTCAAATATTCATGGCAATCTAATTCCAAAAGAAGATATCAAAAGCATGGGACAAACGTGCAAAGAAGATATAGATAGATTATATATTAAAGATCTTAAACCAAAATGTCATATGTGCAAACATCAATTTAAATCAAGGTGCTATACACTATCAGATTGTTATGAATTACTAAGAAGTCACTGGCGTAATCAATGCAACCAACCGAATATCACAATAGATAGTATTCGCACAAATCCAGAACTCTATATTGAGATTGTTAATCCACAAAACAATGAATCACAAGCTCAGCCTAAAAAAAGGCAACGCGATAAAGACTATAATCTGCCGACGGCTAAAAAACCAAAAAAATCAAAAAGGTCACTAGAACCAGATAACAATTTATTACATGACCTCAGAAACTATGACTTCTATTATCGAACAAGAAATAAAAATAAAAGTAGCCTTTTAGTAGATAATTTAGCGGATAAAACTACCCCATCTAGCAATAATAATGAAATATCATCTTCCTCACTAAATGAATCAAATTCTGGATTTGATCCTGAAAATGAAGAAGAAGTCTATTTTGATTTTGAAAATATACCTTTATCTCCAGAGCAATCAGATAATTTTATCCCCTATGAGTTTGATGAAGATATAACTAATCGAGAATGGGACCTAGAAGACATTTATAACCCAGACAAAACTACTTATCAAGATAATAATATTATCATAACAACCACATCGAATAGCAACACATCAAAGATGGACAAACGATCAACTTCTTCTGAATTCGTAACTACTAATGGCCTGCAGTATAAAACACCTATCCTAAAGTCAACAAGTCATGAAATTATATCACGCTCAAATGAAGACGTTTCTAAATTTCTTGTGCCTGATGACATACCTAATGATAACCATGCAAATAGTACTACAGCGACCTCATTAAGAAGTAATTTGCTACCTTTAGATAGCACAACAACAAATATGCATATTCTGAATGACCCTCTACTTTCAGGGGTACAAGATCAAACCTTAGAAAAAAATAGTTTTAAAGATATAAAAGACCGTAAGTACATCTGTAAGTGCCCAGTTGAAAATTGTAAAAAAAAGATACAAGTTCAAATTAGGCGTTATATGTTTATTTGTTTAACATCACATTTGCAGACAAAACATAAAATAACCGATAAATCTGGAACAGAACTGAATAAATGTTTAGAAATCACAGGATACACGAATGATCTTATATCAAAATGTCCTGATTGCAACATTAAATTGCCAGCAAAGTATACTATAGCTGATTGTTCTGATGCATTGAACAAACACAAAAAAAGCTGCCCAAAGAAAAAAGAACCGATCTCCATAAATGATGTACGCAGAAATCCAGAACATTATATTGAGATTATTAATTCAGAAAATGGTAATTTCAAAAACAATTATGTCTCAGCAATAGATAATAATAACAGTAATCCTGTTATTCGCCGGTTAGCTCAACAAGAGAATTCACAAACCCAAAATAAAACATCGCCAAAAGAAGTTTTTAAAAATATAGAAGATCGTAAATGTCAATTTAAATGCCCAGTTGCAAATTGCCTATCAGTTGTTACTGTTTCCCGCACAAAAAAATTAGAAAGCTGCTTCAAAAGACACTTAGAATGCAAACATCATACAGAAAAAAATCAGGAACAATATATAAACAAATGTATTGACTCTTTAAAAGATACAAAATATAAAAAAGATCTTATCGCAACGTGTCCTAAGTGCGGCTTCAAAAGCTCAGCAATGTATCATACAATATCCGAGTGTTGTGACGCATTGGCCGGGCACAGTAGCAAATGCATAAGGATAAACGGGATCTCCATAGATGATGTTCACACTAATCCGGAACTCTATATTAAGATTAATCCACAAAACAATGAATCCCAAACTCAATCTGAAATAATACTACAGGATAACGACAATAATCTATCAACGACGTCAGAAAGCAATGATAATTTTTCTTTCTCACTAAACGAAAACAGTACCACAACGACCTCATCAATAAGTAATATGCTATCTAATACTAATTTAGCTAGTAGAACATCAAATATGCTAATTCCTAATGCAAACCAATTGGACACACGCACTAGTTTAAAAATAGTAGCGGCACAAATTGCAGCTACCGTACCAACCAATATTTACTGTTCCGTATGTAGGGACATAGAAAGTCCATGCGATAAATGCCAATGCATTGTTACCAAAAATCACACGAAATATAAAATACTTAAGCAAATTTTGGCTACAGCAAATTTATCCAATGATAATTTTGATGAGGAACAAAACCTTCTCTTATCCGATTATTCCGACGAAGAAATTGAATATATAATTTTTTTTAGTCTTTCTAAAAACAAGCTGATGCAAGATCGCTTTAATGACAAGGTAATAATAGACAAACTCAATGTTCTGTTTAAACAGTTTAATCCAGACCAAGTTACTGCATTCATGAACAAAATAGTAAAATTCGACCTGGATCCAGAATTATACAATGATCTTATGGACAAAAATTGTATGTTCAAAATAATTTAAGACTTAAAAAGAAATATAACATAGGAGGTTATTAATATGAATATCTTACGTTGCTTAGTATTGACTGGGGTTATGTTTGTTTTTGGCTTAAATGCCATGGACAAAGCTTCTACTGCTCAGACATCATTTAAAAATAATGAGTTTGATAAAATAAAAAATCGTAAGTATCAGCACAAATGTCCGCTCTGCTCTAAGGTTTTGGCAAGCCAAGTTCTAGTTAAAGTATGCACGGGAATAAAAGAACATTTTGTAGGTCAACATCCTGAAGTAAAAGAGCATGAAATAAAAAATATAATTGAAAAATGCAAAAAGACCAATGAAGAGTACCCTAAAGATCTTAGACCAAAATGCCCTTATTGCACCATTCAATTTAACAATACGTACTATACAATAGCTGATTGTTGTCATCTCATAAAAAGTCACTTACGAATATGCAAGAGCAAAGCAATAATTGGAATGAAACAAATTCGTCAAAATCCAGAACAGTTCATTGAGTCAATTACAGAAGACCGTGAATCCCAAAATAGTACTATCTCAACAACAGAAACCAATAATGTTAATTTTGAAAATATAAAAAAGCGTACTTATAAATATAAATGTCCAATTTGCTATAAAATTAAAAAAAATCAAGCTTCAACTCCCCTGCGCGCAAAGTTCAAGAAACATCTTCAGAAAAAGCATCCTGCAATGAAGAAACAAGAAATAGAAAATATACTTGAAAAATGCAAGTCATCTCTAAGAGATTCAACTAAATATCCCAAAGATCTTAAACCAAAATGTCCTTATTGCAGCCATACATTTAAGAGTACCTTTCACACATTAGTGGATTGTCGTGTTGCTCTTGAAAACCATTTAGCATTATGCAAAAACAAAACAAAAATCGGAATTAAAATAGATGAAATTCGCAACAATCCAAAGCAATATGTTGAGATAGTTACTCAAAAAAATTCTGTACCATCTTCTTCTGACGATGATATAGAAGCAGTTATTGATACCCAAAATAATATTTCAAAGGACTCAACAACAGAAGAAGATCTAGCACTTGATATATTTTTTACAAAAGATAATGATTCTAAAGAAAATGAAAACAGTCATGCAGAATCAATGGCAAAAACCACAACAACCTCATCACAAACAGCAAATCCTAAAAAACGTTCTCTGGAAAATGATAATTCTGAAACGGATAAAAGAACTAAAAAAATCAAAAATTAATTAGAATCAGAACAGTAATTAATAGGAGTATTTTTCTTAAAAATACCATTATAAATGTATGCAGAAAAAGTCATACGCTTATAATGTCATTACCGCTATATCCCAATATAAAAAAAAGAATTTGCTCCTAAACAAAGGTATCTATATCCTATTAAAAATGCACATGATAAAGTAGCTCAACAGATTAAGTATGTCCTAATGCAACCAAAAAATGGGAATAACATGAAAAACATATTACTAGTCTTAGCACTGATTACCTTAACCTGTCTTGGCATGCAAAATACCACGGAGCAACCAATGCTTCTAGAACTATCATTAATTTGTGAACACATAGAATCCGCCAGCAAACTAAATACTTTAGAAAAGAACGATTTACTCGCTAGACACACTGATCGGCATACCAGTATGCTACTTCCAATGTGTTACCTTATAGAGATCATTGAAGAGGAATTTATCAATGAACAAATGACAGAAACACGCAGAACATATAGTCATCCTTGTCCCTATTGTGGTAGGTTATATACCACGCATTTAAAGCCAATAGTACTCAAACATAACCTGCGGGGTCATATCAAAAGCCAACACTCCGGCAAACCAATTGATCTTAAAAGCGAACAAGTAATTGATAACATGCCCCACCCAAGCCATTTTGAATTAATACTAATTCGTCACCATATTCTCCAGACATCGCAAGCACAATAAAAACTAAGCACCTTTAAAGGCTAGTATTCCACAGGGGATTGTTCAAATTAAAAAGAACGATTTATTTGGTTCTTTTCTTTTTTATGCCTTAATTTTTTCTTATCAATTATTTTTTTTCCACTAAGCTAAAAAATAAAAAGACCATTTCTTAATTATTAAATATAACTTGGAGGATTCTATATGGACCAACAAAACATCCAAGAATTATTTACGCACGCTACCCAAGAATTAATTAGCAATAGCGCCCAGATTGCTACCAGGTTACATAATGCTGTTCTTACTCCCTTGCACTTATTACGCGCCGCATTAGATAATGACTTTTGTAGAAATATTTGGACTACGCTTGGCGCAAATCTACCTGAATTAACCACTCTTGTTGATCAAGATTTGGCAAAGCTACCCAAAGTACAGGGAGCTCAGCTGGGAATAGATCAAACAGTGCAAGACTTTTTAGGCCGGGCAAAAAAATATGCTGATGAATTAAAAGATCAATATATAAGTCTTGAGCATATTTTGTTAGCGTTTACTACCACACCACATCTTCCCAGAGATATATATTCTTTTTTTATTAATTACCAAATCACTAAAGAAACTATCCTTAGGCACATGCAATCCATGAGAAAGGGAAAAACCGTGGACAACAAAACCGCTGAAAATACCTACCAAGCACTAGAAAAATATTGTGTAAATGTTACCGAACAAGCACGCAAAGGCAAATTAGACCCCGTCATTGGTAGACATGAACAGATAAGACGCGTAATGCAAATCTTATCGCGACGCACTAAAAACAACCCGGTTCTTATTGGTGAGCCAGGAGTAGGGAAAACCGCGATCGTAGAAGGCATTGCCCAACGAATCATTAATAGTGATGTTCCCGAAAGTTTAAAAAATAAGCAAATCTTTTCATTAGACTTAGGACTACTAATAGCGGGCACCAAATACCAAGGCGAATTTGAAGACCGGCTTAAAAATATTCTTAAAGAAATTGAAAGCAGCCAAGATCAAATAATTTTATTTATTGATGAACTGCACATGCTCGTGGGGGCCGGCGGTGCAGGCAGCGCAATGGACGCATCTAATTTATTAAAACCTGCCTTAGCTCGCGGAACTCTCCATTGCATTGGTGCAACCACCCTGCAAGAATATAAAAAATTCATAGAAAAAGACGCAGCTCTGGAACGCAGATTCCAAAAAGTATTAGTACCAGAACCTACCGTAGAAGATGCAATATCTATTCTGCGGGGTATTAAAGAAAAATTTGAAATGCATCATGGAATCAGAATTAAGGATACCGCTTTGGTAGATGCCGTACTTCTTTCTTCTAAATATATTCCTGACCGCTTCTTACCAGACAAGGCTATAGATCTTGTTGATGAAGCAGCGGCCATGGTAAAAATGTCGATTGATTCTCAACCAGAAGCAATTGATAAACTAGAACGCAAAATTAGACAATTGGAAATAGAGAAGGTAGCTCTTTCCAAAGAAAAAGAAAATGGCGCAAAGAGCCGCCTTGCAGAATTAGAAAAAGAGTTGGCTAACTTAAAAGAAGAAAGCAAAAAACTAACTGCACAATGGAAAGCAGAAAAAGAGCCATTAGAAAAAATAAATGATCTGCAAACAAAAATTGATCAAGCAAATCACCAGTTCCAAATGGCAGAGCGATCCGGTGATTACGCTAAAGCATCAGAAATTAAATATGGCAAAATTGTTCAACTGGAAAAACAACTTGCGGAACAACAAGAAAAAATAAAAACATTAAAACCAACACTTATTAAACAACAAGTAGATGAAACTGACGTTGCCAAAGTAGTTGCACGCTGGACCGGTATTCCGGTAGAAAAACTACAAACGGCAGAAACAGAAAAAATATTAAAAATGGGTGATATATTGCACCAAAGGGTGGTTGGTCAAGATGCAGCTATTGATGCCGTTACCCATGCTATTCAAATGCACCGTGCCGGCCTTACAGACCCTAACCGGCCTATTGGATCATTCCTCTTTTTAGGACCTACTGGGGTTGGTAAAACAGAAGTAGCAAAAACACTGGCCGATTTTTTATTTAATGATCCCAAAAAAATGATCCGTATAGACATGTCTGAATATATGGAAAAGCATACCGTTGCGCGCCTTATTGGGGCACCTCCGGGATATGTGGGATATGAAGAGGGCGGTCAATTGACTGAACAAGTACGCAGAAACCCGTATAGCGTTATTTTATTTGATGAAGTAGAAAAAGCACACCCAGACGTGTTTAATATTTTCTTACAAATATTAGATGAAGGTCATTTAACCGACAGTCAAGGGCGCACCGTGTCCTTTAAAAACTGCATAATCATTATGACCTCTAATATTGGGTCAGACATTATTCTGCACGCAAAAGAACTAACTGATGCGGTTAAAAATGAAGTGGAAAAATTACTCCACAAAACATTCCGTCCCGAATTTTTAAACCGCATAGATGCTATTGCCTTCTTTAAACGGCTTTCTGAACATGACATTGAGCGCATTGCACATATCCAGCTAACAGATTTAGAAAAACGGCTTGCAGCAAAACAGATCACGTTTACGGTAACTGCTGCAGCTCTCAAAAAACTAGTAGAAGAAGGGTACGAACCAGAATTTGGTGCACGCCCCTTAAAACGCGCAATCCAGAATTTAATCACCGTTCCGTTGTCCCGCTATGTACTACAACATCCAGAAACAAAAGAAATTGTAGCTGATTATAAAAAAGATCAGATAACCATAACGGGTAAATAAGGTTCTAGATTCCTTTGTTAGAATAGTAGCAATTGCATTCTCTTTCATATGCTCACTAAGCTGGGGGTGGTTATTAATTATCCACCCCTTTTTTTAGGAAGGAATCTATATGCAGTCTAGAGTACCTTTTCCCATTTTTTCCTTGTTAACATTTTTTTCCTTATGCTACGCAGATAATCAACCCCAGCCACTTCCTATTGTGTTAGTGCATGGCATTATGTCTGACGCACAAGCTATGAAACCTGCAATAAAAAACATTAAGCACTATTTGCCCAAAGCCTATGTTAAAAGTGTAAAACTAGGTGGCATAGTTAACTCTTTTTTTAATATGCGGGATCAACTGGAGTGGTTACGTAAAGAAGTACAATCTGATCCCAAACTCGCAAATGGATTTAATATGATTGCCCATTCCCAGGGTGGTCTGGTTGCTCGCGCATTTATACAACAATACAATACTCCCAAAGTGTACAATTACATTGCGTGGGGCGCACCTGAGCAAGGCATATTTGGCGCACCGGGAACCTATGATATTAAATTTATTTGGCTCAACCTTCTAACGGCGTTTATGCATACCATTATCTATTCATCTGGTTTTCAAAAATATGTATCTTTTGGAAACTACTGGAAAGATCCCTTACATAATGAGCTGTATTTGGCACAGTGCACGTTCTTACCGTATCTAAATAATGAAATATCACATCCAAATTCCGCACTCTATAAAGAAAATCTCTGCAGCTTACAACATATGGTAATTGTACAATCAACTGAAGAAGACATTATTGACCCACCACAATCTTGCCACTTTGGCTATTACACAACGGGAACCGCACAAAAAATCACTGGCATGTTTGATTCTGAACAATATAAACAGGACCTGATTGGCTTAAAAACATTGTATGAATCTGGCCGCCTGCTTCTTAAATGGGCACATTGCACCCACACCAATTATCAATCAGATATACCTAATTTTATAGAAAACACCTTACCCTATTTGCAGCCATCTTGATAACCATACGCTGATACGTAATAAAAGTTGCTCTTAAACAATCCCGACGTCACTAGAAGATGCCGGGATTTTCTTTTACACTAAATGCAGTTCTTTAGTGTGTTTAAAAAAAGGAATATATGAAAAAACCAACTCTCTTTGTCGCCAACTGGAAAATGAACATGCCACTTGAACAGGCACTGTCATTTATAAGAGACAATACCAATGCTTTACAAAATCTTACCTCTAATGGATCCGCAACAATAGTTATCTGCCCCTCATTCCCTTTCCTTATTCTGCTGGGTGCAGAGGTAATTGATAGTAATCTACTTTTGGGAGCACAAAACTGCTCTGAATATGCCCACGGATCTTTTACCGGGCAGGTAAGCGCACGTATGCTTGCAGATGTAGGCTGTGATTTTTGCATTATTGGCCACAGTGAATGTAGATCAGCCTTTAATGAAACAGACATCTCTATTGCAAACAAAGCGGTTCAATTAACCAACGCCCAGATAACACCTATTGTGTGCATTGGAGAAACGGCAGACCAATACTCATTAGGGACCACTCAACAGGCCCTAACAGCCCAACTTACCCCACTCATTGCCGCGGTTAAAAACTATACGGGAGAGCTTTGCATTGCCTATGAACCACGCTGGGCAATTGGCACCGGCAAAACTCCCACTAAAACGGAACTTACCCAGATATTCCAATTTTTAGCGGGGCATATGGCTACACAGCTACCTACCGCTCAAATAACTCTTCTTTACGGGGGTAGTGTAGATGAAACCAACGCCCAGGAGATACTTTCCATAACCCCAATTGGAGGTCTTTTGATTGGGGGCGCAAGCCTGACCTTTCAAAAATTCCAAAAAATAGTATCATTAGCAAAGTAACAGACAAAAAAGTTATTAATACGGCAATACGGAGATAGCATGTTTTTATATGGTTTATTGGTTAGTTTGTATGTTTTTGTTTCTATCCTAGTAATACTTATTATATTGATCCAAAAAGGTAAAAGCAGCATGGGATTAGGCGGTTTAGGTGGCGGTAGCCAAATGCTTTTTGGCGGATCTGGCGGCCAGGACCTTTTCCAAAAAACAACCTGGGTTTTATCTGCAATCTTTGTTGCACTTGCTATTATTCTCTTCTTTATGCGATCAAATAATCGCGAAAACTTTAGATATTTAAGTGAACAAAACAACGTACCTTTTACTACTGAAATAGCACCGGAACCAACAGCGCCCGCCGAACAACAACCTGCACAATACCCAGAAACAACAGAACCCGCACCTGCTGCTCCAACAGAATCTACTCCACAGTAAAGAAACTAAGAAGGCCTCCACAAGAGGCCTTTTTTAATAGTTACTTATAAAACAACAATTCTATTTGGTACGTGCACCCGTAGCAGAGATTTTTTTTGCATCTGCCAAACCCCGGTTAAAAACGTTAGAGACCAGCTGTGCCAACTGTTCAAGCAAGTACCATACATCTTCTTGTTTATATATCTCCAAAACGCGAACCTTATTTATTTTGAATTTCTTGTCTTTTATCATAGTAGTCGCTTCATCAAGTTTCTGCTTTACGGCTCCTTGCGGAGCTAATGCATTCTCTTTTAATACCCTCAATAAGTCATCTTTTGCCGTTAGCAGATTTTGAAACGTTAAGATCATGTCAGCAGAGTAGAGCGCTTCATCACTACTCCTAAAATCAATATATGGTTGAACGTTATCCAACACATTGGTCCACCGGTCTTGAAATGCCTGTGGAACACCAGTACCAATAAAACTTTCTTTTGGAAGATCTTGTTGAACCAGTGCATCTACCTCTTTTTTTAAAGCATCATAGTTCGGGACATAATCACCCTGTGCAAATAAAAATAACGTGTAGAGCCCTACTTGAGCACCTATCAATTTGCCATAACTCTTCATACATCCCCCCTATCTATTATTACTCTTGCTACCTATATAATTGCAAATTTCAAATGGAATTATCAATAGCTGTTGATAATTTAAAGGAAAAATGGTATTATTTCTACTAGGATAATAAATAAGTGGGGATATAACAGCGACCTTTTGCTGTAACCAATGGGGGAATTATGAAAAATACCGTACTAAATCTAATCAAGAAGGGCACAATAGCCCTAGGCGTTCTATTCTTAGGAGCTACTCTACCAACTAAGGGTATGATGATAGAAGAACCTGCAAGGGTTACCATTACCTTATATAATAGCTCTACTAAAGACATTGCAGTTGGATCATACGCCTCATCAGACCGTATAAACTTCTCTGGTCCTACTGTAACCATTATTAAAGCCACTCCCAAAGCAACAAAAGAAACTATACAGCCAATAGATATAGACTTATCCAAGGAATGGTTTATTACCTTGGAAAGTACCCAAGAAAAAGATTTACCAAAAAATGAACTACCCGATGATAAGAATGCCTTTGATCTAAACAAAGCAATAAGACAGGCATTAAAATCTAAGTCATGGTTAAAAGACAGAAATTTAATAGTGTTAATAAAAGACTTCAGTAAATCACTAACTGCTAAATCATTAGAACTAATGGGTTACAAAACAGGCGATTTTGAAATTTTAGTGGGAGATGCAGATCCAGAGACAAATCCTTTCATTATAAAAACACCAGAAAAATACACCCTAAAAAATCCAAAAGCTTCTGAATTCATTATAGCGCATTATGCGTACAATAAAGACACTGACCAATTCACGTTAAAAAAAGAATCAAAAATCACCGCAAACGCAGAAAAAGTATTTAATTTTAATAAAGGGGATGTCTTATTAACAACGGAAGCAAAAAATATTAAATTCCCTCTATTAAGTATACCAACAGAAAACACCGTTCTTAATATAACAACGGCGGTTGCTGACAAATTAAAAAATAGACCAGAACTGGATGAGGCTGAACTTTTGATTACTATAGAAGACATTCCAACTAAAAATATCTCTATAGCAAAGAGTGATTTTAATAATTATTATCCAGTAGGGACCAAAGATAGCAACCTGTATGATATAACTTCCCAACGGGTTAACTCAGATACCTTGATTCAACATAAAACCATACAACGAATTCTATACTACAATAAAAATCAGGCAGAGCTAACTTCTCTCAAGGCACTCAAAGACCCAAGAAACATTCTTATCTTAATTCCTAATACTCCAGAATCTGATGAGTTTTGGAAGCTATCTACCCCGACTATGCAAGCAGTAGAAAAAATAGTAAAAGCCAACAACCTACCAGTAGAAATTGTTTCTTTTACCTGGCCTAAAGATCTTCAGGTAGAAGGGGCAGCACAAAACCTTGCTAATCTTATTACCGCAAATTATAAAAATAATGACCAGTTCAAAAATATTACAATCCTTGCACACGGCAAGGGGGGCACCATAGCCAACATTGCGACCGCAAGCCTAGAAAGAACAGTAGAAACTATTTACCAACTATTTACGCCGCATCATGAAAAAACATTAAATGAACCAAAGGGTGACAAATTTAAGACGCTCTACAATTTCTACCTAGAAATAGGTAATGAAGTATTGCCCGCGTCTCAACCTGGCCGCATCATAAATCTTGCGACCAATTACCTTGCAACCACCGCAACAGAAAACAATATTACGCCAATACTCATTAATCTAGATAGCATGGTAACATTCATTGCACAGCATTATACCTTAAACAATAACTTAGCAGTCGCTATTAATGATGCAAATAGTAATCCACAAAACTATATTTTTATTAAAAAAGAACTATCCATTACCGATGCCAATAAAGACCAACTCCAAAAAGAACTAGAGACTAGTCTGAGCACGCTAAAAGAGTTAAATACGGCATTCCCTCAAGGAATAGGTCAAGCAACCCTGGCACGGCTATCAACGGCGCTTAAGGCCATGTATGATCAAATACCATCGAGAGAACTTATCACAGAAATGGGCGGACACGCAGCACAAAAAACAGGTGAAGCATTACGGAATGTTGCATATACTGCGACAGAATATGCAAAAACTGCCTATCAACAACTGCCATCTACTACCCAAGCGAGCGCGGTAGCAGCCTCCATAGCGAATGCACTTTCAGAATCTGGTAAAAAAGCAGCAAGTTACATTCCATCATTACCAACTATTCCTTCTTGGCTAAGACCTGCTCAACCAGACGAGATTGAAATGGAAGAACAAAAAGGTACCAGCTCAAAAGAATCTAAACAAGAAGCCGAAGAGTCTAAGATACCAAATAAGGACAAAGAAGAAGTTAAACCAGTACCTGAAACAACAACCACAACCCCGACTTTACAACCAATCCCATCTGATGAAGAACTGCTAAAGGAATTAGAAGAACAGGAATCGCCTGCATCTGCACAAGAACTTAACAAGCAACTAGAAGAATTAGAAAAAGAGGTAGATGCAAATGAAGAAAATATTAAACAGTTACTCAAAGATAACCAAAAGATAATTGATACTGCGGATAAAACAATTGCTTCCCTTAAAGCAAAAATCCAAGAGCATAAAAACAAAACTCAGCAAGGCGTATCTGATGCAGTTAAAAAACGACGGGAAGACGAGATTAAAAAACTACTTACTCAAATTAAAACGATAAAAGAACAAAAAAACAACGCGCTGCTTAAAAAGAGATTGCTGGAAGCTCAGCAAAAAAAATAACCCAATTTAATTTCAGTTGCATAAAGTAGATCTACAATTTATAGTGGGCTCTTAGGGAAGGTATAACCCATACCCAGGAGCCCCATATGCTTTCTATCTACCATCTGCCGATTCTACTCTGCACAACACAAATTATCATGACAGCAGAACCTCCACAACAACCAACCCAATTAAAGCCACGCATTTTACATGGATTTAATGTTTACCCTGAGCGCAAACAAGCACTAGCAATTATTAAAGAAGATAGAAAAAATAGTGGTTACTACTGGAACCCCCTTAGCAGCGCACTAAAAATTGCCAAATCTTTTACTGACTCTGATTATAACCCCATTACTGCAACCCGCATTTGGGGAGCCTTAATAGCACTCAAAAAAAAACTACCCGCATACAAGCTTACTAAAGAAATAATTGCACAGATTGCTCTGTATCTAGTAACTTCACCTTCTTACAATCAACATGAACAATGTTTTATTGCATATGAATTTATTAGTGATGCCAACTATGATTCTGTACGCCCCGCCTGGTTGTTACAATTTTTTGAATCCTTTAAAGTCAATCACATTACCTATTGCAGCATCTATCCTAAAAATATTTTTTGTACCGGTAGTCAATTAGTAACCCGTCATCATTACCACAAAGTAATAGAATGCCAACGGTGTTTTAGCTATCTTGAATGGACTAAACTTAATAAAGAAATAAATAATTCTTCAAATGATTATGAACAAATTAAACCAATTATTAATCAACCAACCAACCCGCGAAATGCCTTAAAATATGAAGCCGCCGCTATTTGCGTACAAAATAATAAAATTACATTACTCAAACAACTTGCTGCGGAAATTAATCTTGCGCATATCCAAACACCCCATCACAAAAATCTTCTACATTTTGCCAAAACGCCAGAAATGGTTGATCTTTTACTAGCACATAATATCGCAGTAAACCAGATTGACGATGCTGGCATTACCCCTTTGTTGAGCGCCTTAGATTGGGGCAAGTTTGCAAACAATGCAACGCAAGTGATGGTGGTAAAAAAAATGTTGGCAGTACATGCCTTAGTTAAGACCAATGAATACAATGCGCTAGAATATGCCCAAAAAAATGGATGTTGCGATGAAATTATTGAAGTGCTAAAACAAGCGTAACAATTATTCCTTTTGGAACTCTTTATACAGCAAACTAGGTTGAATTCCCTGATTATTTTGATACTTTGCGCTAGAGTATAAATCAAAATCACCCGCAATGGTATGGTAGAAAATCTGACAGATTTCTACTCCGGGATAAATACGTACTGGGTGAATACAAGAAATCTCTAAAGTCCAGTACCCCTTAAAGCCAACGTCTCCAAAGCCAGCAGTAATATGAATAAAAAGTCCCAATCTTCCAATAGACGAACGCCCTTCTAACATAGGAACCAAATTATTAGTTTGAGTAAATTCCATAGTTCTACCCAAATACAATTGACCGGGACGCAACACCAATCCCTCTTCTGGAATTACTATTGTCTTAAGACGATGCTTTTTTTTCATGTCCAGCACTTCTTCATCATACATTATTAACTCACGATGAAGACGCAAGTTGTAACTATTAGGCCCAAGTTGAGCTTCATTGAAAGGATCAATAATAATATCAGTATCAAGACGACGTTTAATTTCTTTGCCAGAAATAATCATGGATTAATTTTCCTTAACAATAAGATCGAGAAAGCACTGTTACTGCTGATGCGCACACCATTCAAAAATCGGTTTATCCAATGTAAGCGCACTATGATGTACGTGATTTTAAAACTAAATAGCACATCAAAATAAGAGCGACGTTAAGATATAATAACGTATTATTGAACAAATAAAAGAAGAAAGCAACCGATTTCTCCCTGGAGCGCCCCACCTCCCAGGTATTCTTTCCTAAAAAACGACAAAAGCTATAGAATTCACAAAATCCAGGGCTAACTAGTAAGGCCCACCTGCCTTAAACCTGCTTTAAGCGTCTGACAGCCATCAACAACCAAAAAAACAAGACATCTATTGAAATTACAATAAGAAAACTGATATAATTACTATTAGAATATTATAAATGTCAAAAACATGCTTGGGTATGACCATAGGACCTCTAGATTTTAATGACTTACAAGGGTCATATTTATGCTAACGTTACGAGGAGAATTTTATGAAAAGAATAGCTTTGCGCAATACTACAAGCAAGATATTATTTGCAATAACCACACTTTTAATAAACAATCATACATTTGGCATGGAAAGACCAGCTGAAAAACCAACCATTAGATTGTACAACTTAGCTAGCAGAGATCTTTCTTATGCATCTTATAGTAAAGATAAGGATGGCAACTATTCACGCACAGAACAACCAGGTCTTATACTTACTCAAAGTGATACACCCAAAAGCCAAACAACCCCATTAATTATCGACCTTAATAAGGAATGGTTCATTAAGAAAACAACCCAAGCAGAAAAAGTATTCCCAACCAACAAACTACCTAAATACTACACCAAAAGTAAGGAAGCAAGCAGTGTGCTTTACGTTAATGAAATCATTAAACAACAATTACAAGAAAAGCCATGGCTAAAAGATAGATCACTCATTGTTCTTATTGTTGACGCAGAAAAATCTTACCTTGACGTTGTCAGTATTATGTTTGGTTCAAAAATTCCCAACGTAAAAATAATAATTGGCGATGAATCTCCAGAGACAAATAACGGTATAACAAAATACCTGCAAAAATTTGTTGTTACCAATCCAAAAGCAAATGAATTCAGCGTTATTCACTATAGCTATAATCAAGATCTTAAAAGATTAATCTTCAAGAAACAAAAAACAGTCAAAGGGCATAAATCGGAAGAGTTCAATATCAACAAAGACGATGTGTTATTAGCGACTGAAAATAATTCCTTAACGTTACCGTATTTTAAATTACCAAAAACTGATCCAACTACTATTAACATAACTGCATTAGTAACAGAAAAATTAAAAAATATCCCCTATCTTAACGAAGCAAGTTTATTGATAACGGTAAATGATATTCCTACAAAAAACATATCAATCACTAAAGCAGAGAGTACGAATTTTTACCAACTTGGTGGCACAGAGTCCCAGTGGTATGACATTACTGCAATGCGCACCAATGCACAGATTGTTCCGGGTAAAACGGTCAATCGTGTACTTTATTTTAATAAAAATAAAGAAGAATTGAGCAGCTCAAATATTCTCAAAAATGCAAGAGACGTTATTTTCTTAATTCCTAACAATCAGGAATCTGATGAATTTTGGAAGTTAAGTAATCCATCAATGAAAGCGATTGAACAGCTACTCAACAAACGCACAACAACATTACCGGTAGAAGTAGTATCGTTAACCTGGCAAAAAAATGAGAACAATGAAGCCATAGCCGCAAATCTTGCAAACCTTATTAATGAAAATTACGCCAACGAAGATAAGTTCAAAAATATCGCTATCATTGATCATGGCCGCTCAGGGAACATAGCAAATATAGCCACTGCAAGCCTGACCCGTCCCCTTGAAACTATATATCAGATTTTTACTCCATCAGATAAAACACCGTATCAACCGCAATCTGATAAATTCAAAACATTCTTTAATTTTTATGTAGACAGCGGCAAAGAAGCATTACCAGCCCCACAAAAAGGGGGCAGAGTAATCTATATTGCAACTTCTTATCTAAATGGTACTGCGACAGAAAAAAATATTACCCCACTCTTACAACAGTTACCCAACATACTGTCATTTATCCAAGAAAAATATAAGTACAATAACAACCTTGGCGTCATAATTAATGATGCACAGCCTGAAGAAAGTTTTGTATTTATTAAAAAAGAAGAAATATCGAGCGATCCGGCAAAACAAAAAGAAATAAACACAGAAATAGGAACAAGTCTTGTTCAATTAAAATTGGTTAATGAAAAATATCCAGCCGGCTTAGGTAAAAAAATAGTAGAGGAATTGGGAAGCATAGCAGAACAGGCTCAAAAGAAAGCAGCTGCTGCATTAGAAACAGCAAAAGAATATACCGCCAAATTGCTTGGCGAAAAAGCACCAGAAAAACCTGCAAAAAGAGAGTCAATCACCGAGTTTAACCCAGAAGAATGGGAATTTATTGCAGAGCCAGGGAAAGAGTCAAAAGAAGAAGCAAAAATTGCACAACCCACTCTGGGAAAAGCTGCGGTAACGGCAGTTGAGATCCCTCAAAGCCCAGAAGAAGTTGCACAATGGGAGGAGCAACTGAAAAAAGAAATAAAAGAAAATAAAAAAATAATTGCCAAAGCCGAAAGTGAAATAAATGATCTTCAAGAACAAATAAAAAAACACGGCGAGATCATTGCTAAAGAAGGCACTTCAGAAGCAATTAAAAAGAGACGCGCTCAAGAGATACAAAATGCGCAGAAGTCTATAGATACGTATGTACAGCAAAAAGCGCAAGCGCAAAAAAATCTTGCACAATTAACAAAGACCGCTGACTTTTTAGAAAAAGCAAAAGAAGCTGAGCAACAACCTCTAAAACCCGAGAAAGCAGAAGCTCTTTCAAAAGAAGAAGAGGAGTCATTAAAAGAATTGGAAGAAGCGCCTCTAACAGAAGAACAACTACAGCAACAATTAAGGGGCCTGGAACAACAAGCTGCGCAAAAACCATCTATTAATCAGCAAATTTCAGGATTCAATACCGCAATCAATGAAATTGATACTCGAATTAGTGACATAACGTCAAAAACTCAGAAGTATCAAGATGAGTTAAAAAAAGCGAAAACTACTGAGCAGAAAAAAAGGTATCTCAGCGGAATCAAGGCCAATCAAAAAGCTATAGAAAATCTACAAGGACAAAAACAAAATTTAAACACAATCATTGAAAAACTTAAAGCAACGCAAAAGAAATAAGATGAGTAGTTGAATATCTAAAAAACCAGATCTAAAAAGGGCTCCTATATTAGGAGCCCGCTCGTTTTCATTTTCAATTAAATTAAATGGCATTAATAACTTTCAAAATTCCGAATCGGCAAAAAAACTATTCTCACCCGACCATATATCAATATTGTAAAGTTATTATATCATTGTTACACTACCAAAAGAGTAAACAAATAGTAGCTCGCCACACACAAAAAAGGGTGATGCATTTTATGAATGAAAATATAAACAATACAAGTATTATTGAACAAATAAAAGAAGAAAGCAATCGATTTCGCGGCCTTCATCTAGAAGTAAGCAAAGTGATTGTGGGCAATGACAATGTCATTGATTTTATTACCATTGCTATTCTCTGCAATGGGCACATTTTATTAGAGGGTGTACCAGGAATTGCAAAAACAACTATGATTAAAGCGGTTAATAACGCACTTGGTCTTCATTTTAATAGAATTCAATTTACCCCAGATTTATTGCCCGCAGATCTTATTGGGACTCTAATCTATAACCCAAAAACACAAGAGTTTGAAACCAAAAAAGGTCCTATTTTTGCAAATTTAATTCTCGCAGATGAAATTAACCGTGCACCAGCAAAAGTACAGGCAGCTTTACTAGAAGCAATGCAAGAACACCAAGTTACTATTGGATCCAATACCTATACGCTTGATGAACCATTCTTAGTATTTGCAACCCAGAACCCGGTAGAGCAAGAAGGTACCTATAAATTGCCAGAAGCACAAGTTGATCGTTTTATGTTTAAGCTCATTATTACTTATCCCAACAAACAACAAGAACGTGAGATTATTAAACGTGACTTAAGCACTTCCCAAGTGCACAAAGTGCTCAGCAAAGAAGATATCTTCCGCGCGCAAAAACTGATTGAACAAATTTATGTAGATGAAAAAATATTTGATTATATTGTTTCTATAGTTTTTGCAACCCGTGATCCAAAAGGTATGGGACTTACTAAAATTGCTCCGTATATACAATATGGTGTTTCTCCGCGGGCTTCCCTTGCATTGCTGCATGCCGCAAAAGCACACGCATTTTTAAAACGCCAACATTTTGTAACACCTGATGATGTTAAAGCGGTAGCACCGGCAATATTGCGTCACCGTATTATTCTTTCTTACGAAGCTGAAGCGGACGAAATAAGACCAGACAGTATTGTGTATACGTTGTTAAATAGCATTCCTACCCCATAACCCAAGAGTGCCAACATCTATGTACATAAGCATTTTTTTAACCCGTCCATATACACAACTTAAACTTGACAAACCAAAGATAGCAAAGGTATTGTGTCAAGGTGTATCTAGCGGTAAGAGGGATGCTTAATGAAACATCCATTTTGGATAGTTAATAGCATATTACTTTTTTTAGTTATTATTGCGCTTGCCTTTATGTTCATGAGCAGGGTAGAGATTCCTGAACGTGAAGATATTAAGCCGCGCAAATATTCTGCTATAGCGGCAGAACATTCTGTGCAAATTAATATTAGTAAAATTTATGAAAATGATCTTTTTGGAACCTACCAAAGAGAGTTGCCCCAACCGGATCTTATAGATATCCCACCACTACCAACACCACCAGAACCAACACAAGCAACCATACCTCCAACTCCTAAACCTCAATTTTTAGACCCCTTAGATATAAACCTAAAAGGAATTACTATCCTTGGGAGTGACCCTAGCAAGACACGCGCTATAATTGCAGACAACAAAACCCAACGTGAAGTAAATTACAAAGTTGGTGACAATATTGAAGATGGACAATTAATACGCATATTTAGTAACAAAGTAGTAATATTGCGGGCTAATGGGCAACAAGAAGTTCTGTATCTGCGTGAACAGGATGCAAAAAAAGATCCCCTCTACTCTCTTATTGATGAATGGAATAAAGTGGTAACGGTTGATGGCTCTAAATACATACTTAATATTAAAGAGTTTGCAGCGCGTGTTAAATCACTTGCACAACTTATTGATTTAGTTGATCTAACAACGGCGTATAAAAACGGACAAAACGCTGGATGTCGCATTGGACAGTTACCAGAAAAATCTTTTGGTACCTATATTGGTCTGCAATCAGGCGATATCATAACTAAAATAAATGATATAGAAACTACATCACTTGATAATCGCTTAAAGATATATAAAAAGATTGTCGGTATGCGCAATGGTGATACAATACAAATAACACTACTGCGCAAAAAACAGGAACTAACTCTCACTATTGTACTTAAAGATCCATCAGAGATACAAGAAGAAGAAACTATAGAAGAGAGTGCTCAACCTGCAGTTATAACGCCCAAAATACCAGAGCCTAAAGAAGATGAAATTGCTGCGGTAAAAACCAATATAGAAGACAAAGAACAACCAACAGATGGTGCTCAAGCAGCCAAAGGCGCAATAACGGTGCTTACCAACAACCAAAAACAGCAAATAGCACAACAAGGAACAAGATTTAAGCCTGTAGTAAATAGAATGCAATTGGATGAAAAGCAGTATATGCTCGCTCACGGTAAAAAACCTACCCATTTGTTATAGCCTAAAGTAGATAAATATGATGTATAAAAGTGTCATGGTCCGTCGCAAAAAACATATACTACTGGTAAGCACGCTCAGCGCAGTGTCTTTTTTTGCGCATGCCGTCAACGACAGTGGCGAATCCCGTAACCCTACGCAATTAGCAGAAGATACAAATTTACTACCTGCTGCGCCCACTAAAAAGTACACCCCAGAAAAATCTTTATCACCAATTACGACAGAACAAAAGACAGCAATGGATAAGGATAATGCTGCGCCAACAAAAGCACCGCAACCAGCGCCACCATCTAAACCAATTTCTAAGATTATTCCATCACAAGCATCCAATAATAAGGCGTACCCACCAAGTGTTCCAAAGGGACCAGAACCAAAAAAAGAGACCATCGAAGATGAAAAATTGGAGTTGCCACTTGCGTTTCAACCTTCTCCGGAACGTATAGAAGAGGCTCGCCAAGCCTTAAAGACAATGGAAAAAGAAGAGCGTAATATTGAATTTAATTTTGTGGACGCCGATCTACTTAATTTAGTTTCTCAAATAGAAGAGATTTTTGATGTGCGCTTTATTCCTGATGACATTGTTGATCCTCTAAAACAAGGCAGAAAAGCGCTGAAGGGCAATAAGATCAGTTTTAAAACAAATAAGCCACTCAACAAAAGACAAGCGTGGAATTTGTTTATTACATTTCTGAATCTGGCTGGGCTTACTATTACCCCGTACCCAGATGATCCAGACATGTATTTTATCACTGTAATTAAATCAGCATATACTATGCCAACGCCTACCTATATTGGAGTAGATTATAGCAAGCTGCCTACTACCGATCAACTTATACGGTATGTGTATTTTGTTGAAAACATGACTACAGAAACACTTAAAAAAATTGTAGACTCACTTAAAAGCCCAGATGCAGTCGCATTGGAACTTAAATCTAATAGAGCATTACTCTTAATAGATAAAGCCTACAACGTGCGTGAGCTGTTAAAGATTGTAAAAGAGTTAGACCAAGCAAGTATGCCGCAAGCAATGTCTATAATTAAATTACGGTATGCGGATGCAAAAGTAGTAGAAGAACTCTACAAAACATTAACCCAGGTTGGTGATACCTCCCAACCATTTATGGGTCCACGCAAACAACCAACCTCTCTGTATTTCCCCGAAAACACCCGCGTAATTGCAGAACCACGCACCAACGCACTTATTTTGCTTGGTGAAAAGGATGCCATTGCAAAAATGGAAGATTTTATTGTCCAAAACATAGACGTTGATTTGGAACAACCATATGCCCGGTTACATACGTACCAAGTTCACCACGCAGATGCAAAGGCAATTGCAGACATAATGAACAGGGTTACCGAATTTGGAAAAGAAAGTGAAGTGGGCAAAAGTGGGGGCGTTCGTGGACAGGACAAATATTTACGCCCAATGCAATTTACTGCCGAACCGGCAACCAACCGTATTATTGTGCGTGGTCATTATGAAGATTACTTAAAAGCTAAAGAAATTATGGACCAACTGGACGCTCCTCAACCACAAGTAGGTATTGAAGTATTAGTTCTCACGGTATCATTAGTGCAAATGCGCCAACTGGGTGTACAACTGCGCAGCAAGCAACCGGGAATAAATGGGCTCTTGGGTAATAATGTAAAATTCCAAACATCTGGTTTATATGGAACCAGTGGTATTCAGCAAAACCTTAATGGCTTTGGCGTTGACCGCATATTGGGTAATTTAGTTAATCTGGCACAAGGTGCAAATCCCGGCAATACTATTGTGACGTTTGGACAAGATATTGTTAATGGAGCATTAAGCGTATGGGGAATTTTTGCTGCACTGCAAAGCGTGGTAGATACTACCGTGGTCTCTAACCCCTTTTTAGTGGCTTCTAATAAAACACGTGCGCAAATATCTATCGGTGAATCACGACGGGTACAAACTTCTGAAATTATTGGTTCTGGTGGTGCAAACGCTCCTACCTTTGATAACGCACAAGCATTCCTTACCGTTAAAATCACGCCTCAAATAAACTCTGACGGCATGATTATTTTGGATATCCAGGTAGACGTAAACTCATTTACTAATATTGCAACAGCTGATCCTACCAACCCGTTAAACGCAGAAATGAGCATTAAATCAATTAAAAGTAATGTAATAGTAGCTAATAAAGAAGTGTTAGCCTTGGGTGGATTAGTACAAACTACTTACACTAACAAAGTATCCAAAACACCGCTCTTGGGAGAAATCCCTCTATTAGGATGGTTATTTAAAAACAAACAAAAATCCAACGACAAAGAAAGTTTATTAGTGCTTATTTCTACCCGCATAATAGACGCAAATAACCCGGATGATATTGTGAACTTTACGGCAGAACGTATGGCAGATTACTACACTGCAATGGAAGAAAGTACTAATAAAGCAGACAAGCGGGATCCTATTAATAGATGGTTCTTTGATCCCTTAGAAAAAGAGGATCCATTAGTAAATGAATTTTTAGCAGAGCAAAATACTGATAAAGCAAAAGTGGTTGCACAAAACCGTAAAAGAAGAGAAAAGAGAAGACGGAATGGCAACAGACCAGAACCAGTGCTGGCTAAACAAGCACAACCATCAAAGCCCCTTCCAGAAAAATTGGACACCAATGCCGTCATTGGAAATCAACCCAAAACTGGCCCTGAACGCCTAAGTGATTTAGTTGCCCATAATTATGATGTTGAAAAAGATTTATTTTCACGCGTAAAAAATAAAAAAAGAACCTCACTGTCTTTAAATAATTTTTTACCTGCGCAAGAAAAAGGTAGGAGTGCATGATAAAACAGTTATTCTTACCAGAAAAAATTGGTTCTTATTATCTGTTTGGTAAACGCATTATAGGCATAGATATAGGCAAAACACACATTAGTGCCACCCAACTTTATCTGTCTGGCTCTACTATTACATTAGAAAAGATTGTTGAACATAAAATTGCTCCGGCTAATGCCATACCCTACCAAGAGCGAGTTATTGAAACATTAAAGCTGGTACTTGCATCTTGCGATACCTACCAAGAAATTCACAGCGCTCTTTCTAGTTCACAAGTAGTTTTTAAAGAGCTTAAATTACCGTTTAGCAGTAAAGAACAGATTGCAAAAATTATTACGTTTGAAGTTGAACCATTGCTACCATTCTCTGCTCAAGATGCGGTAATAGATTTTATTATTACTAAAAAAATACCCCAAGAAAAAAGTTCAGAAATTTTAGTAGCCGCTACGCAAAAACAAATAATTGCACAGCACTTAGAACTATTTGCAGCAGCCGGTGCAAGTCCCACTGTTATTACCGTTGATTTTTTTAGCCTGTATGGGCTCTATCTACAAATACCTTCATATGCACAGTTACCAGGGAGTATTGCGCTCTTAGATTTAGGCGTACAATCAACCCAAGTGGCCTATATTAGTAATGGACAGTTGCGACTAATTAGAACATTACCTTATGGCGTAAGTACTATTGCTAAAGAAGTGAGCGATATTGCGCACATAACCCCCGCAGAGGCCATGGAGGAGCTTATACGCTTTGGGTTAGAGTCTCACGATCAATCATCCCATTTAGATGCAATTATGCAAGCAGTTAGTTCATTTTGGAACAAAATAAACTTTACCCTTACCTCTTTTACTGCGCAAACCCAGCAAGATTCTATTTCCCATCTGCTATTGTTTGGTGGTGGTGCACATATTAAGGGCCTAGCTTCTTTTGTAAACAACCAAATGCATGTGCCCAGCGAACTCTTTAATGGCATTACTATTACGCAAGCCGGCATCGCAGTTCCCAATAAAAGCATGGTAACCAGTAGCAGCATTATGAGTCTTGGGGCCGCGTACCCCAGCCCAATAACTAATGATTTTAATTTGCGCAGAGGGGATTTTAAAATCTCAGACACCCGCGCATCGTGGCAGCAACTTATAACAATTGCTACTCTTATGATTGCATTACTAGGCATTCTCTTAGCACATACCATAATACAGATTGGTAAATACAATACAGAAATTTCCCAATCGCAAGAAGAGGCACTGGACGCTCTTAAAAAAAATTTTAAAACTATAGAACCAGAAGAAGACGCACTCACAGAAGACGTTATTAATACTGCAGAACGGGAAATAAGTACCGAAGAAAAAAGATGGTTACCCTTTTCTAATAAAAAACTCTTTTTACAGATTTTATTAGAACTTTCCACTAAAATAGACAAAGAAGGATTGGGATTTGTACCTGAACAGATTAGTGTCACGGACACCACAGTTATAGTTAAAGGTCGGGTAAGAGATTTTGAAGCGCTTAAATCATTAGAACGTGAACTGCGTAAATCAAAGTTATTAAATACCTTTGAAAGCCCACCAGAACCAGAATTTACTATTAAAATAAAACTGCCATCACAAACGCGGGGGATTGTATGACATTCATAAATTCAATCCAACATTTTTTTGATTCATTAGACAACCGACAGTTTTATCAATACGTGGCAGCCTTTTTTGGTGCTATTGCATTAATAATTATTGGTATTCTGGTGTATTATTATTACGCTACCAGTTCACTTAAAGAACAATTAGAGGAAATAAACGAGCAACGCAAGACCAAAGTAGAAGTGATGTTGCGCAAAATGCAACAAATAGATCGTAAGCGTACCGAAGTAAAAAAAATGCTCAGTGAAAATACTGACTTTAAAATTGCAGACTATTGGGAAAAATTACTTAATGAATTAAGATTATCCAATAAGCAAGCACAAAAATATACCATCGAAAAAGCAGAGTTTGAAGATATATATCAGGAAGATGTATTAAGAACAAATTTTGTTGATATGACTATGAAAGAACTTACTGAATTACTAGAAGCGCTTGATAAAAACCCCCTTATTTCTACCAAAAGTCTGGATATTGTCGCATCAAAAAAAAGACGTAACACTATAGAGGTTACCCTTACTATTGCAGCATTACGAGAGAAAACCAAAGAGGTAGAATAAATGCAACGTACTGGCCTAATGAAAAAAAACACATACATACTCTTTTTTTCAACAGTGCTTATTATGGCAACTAGTAGCGCACAAGAATTGTTAGATTCTGCCGTAGTACAAGACATTCAAGCTACTGATGCACCGGTATTAGAACAACCTATGGACTCTTTAGCTCCAGAAATGCCCGCTGCAACAATGCCTTCTGCCCCTATGCCAGAGAGGTCTCCAGAACCCATTTTTGATGCTGCCCCTGTTGAACAGCTACCTACTCCTCAAAAAAATGTTGTAAAAATGATCCCGGCTGGCCCGCAAATTAGCACAGAAGCGCCCATTATAAAGAAAGAATCAGTGGCACCAACACCACTCGCAAAAAAACAAAAAAAATCCCTAATTAGTTTTGACTACACAGGACAAGATCTCTTAACCATTATTAATGATATTACTGCGCGTAAAAAAATTAACTTTATTTTGCCACAAGGTGAAGATGCTAAAATTCTTTCACAAGCAAAATTAACCCTCTCTTTTGGACATGAAATTACTTTAGACAAGGCATGGCAACTCCTGCAAACGGCATTAGATTTTGCCGGCTTTAGTATTATGCCAAAAGGAAACATGTACCAAATTGTAAAAACTACCGATACTACTGCTACAGAACCTGCACCACTGTATATAGACGTTCCCTATAATGAATTACCTGATAGTCAACAACGTATACGCTATATTAGTTACTTAGCAAATATTAAAGTATCTGATGAAACAGAAGGTGAACTGCAAGCGGTTCTTAAAACACTTCTGCCAGAAATTCCTAAGAATGCATTTGTTATTGATAAACGTACCAATTCTATTTTAGTAATGGCTAAGTCTTTTGAAATTAAAGCACTTATGGAAATTATTTCTCAGCTAGACAAAGCCGGATTTCAAGAAAAAATAGAGGTCATTAAGCTACGGCACACTGATGCGCGTACCGTCGCAGCGTTATTTCAAAATAATATTCTTAAAGCTCCTGACCAAGGAATTAACCGGTATCATATTGATGCTCGTAAACAAACAGAAGCTACCTATTTTTCCCAGTTTGCGCGCGTTATAGCAGAACCACGCATTAATGCCCTTATTGTTGTTGGCCGTACCCAAGCAGTTGACCGCATCAAAAACTTTATTCAAGAATCGGTAGATATTGAACTTGGCACTGGGAAATCAATTTTACACGTGTATCAATTACAATATCTAAATGCATTAGATTTTAAACCAGTCTTACAAAATATTGTTACCGGAGCAAAACAGGGTGGGACAGAACAATCAAAAGCAGGTGGTACTGCAGCCGTGGGACCAGAGCGCTATTTTGATGAAGTAATTATAGAAACAGATACTCCCGCAGATACCGCTAATCAAGCAGCCGCCCAAGCGGCAAGTGCTCAAGACACTTCATTAGCGCCCCCAGCGCGCACCTCTGGTAGTAACTCATTAATTATCGCCTGTGGTAATGCTGACTGGGGTATTATAAAAGATACTATAGAAAAGTTAGACACCCCGGTACCCCAAGTACTGTTAGAGGTATTTATTGCTGACCTTACGGATGATGATTTACGGGCATTGGGAGCCACCGTTCGTAATCCCTTAAAACTTCCGCTATTTAATCAAATGAACTTCCAATCTGGACAATTAAACCCCGGAATTGTAACTGACGCCGGTATATGCGATCCTTCAGTGTCACCTATAGCAGGAGCAGTTCCCTCTACTGTTGGTGTAGTAGTACAAGAAGGTATAGAGACTGCAGCAGCAGATATTTTAGGTCCAAATAAAGGATTGGTTACTTGTGGCACAGGAGCTACTGCAGCTATGATTGACAACCCTGCAGGAATGGCACAAGTAGGAAGTACTATTATTTCTTTAAATGATAACAATGGAAAAACCTGGGGTGTAGCACAATTACTCAAAGTTATTACTACTTCACGCATTATTGCACACCCACATGTTATATCTGTCAGTAATAAAGAAGCATTAGTACAAATTGGTGATAGGAAATTACTCCCCGATGCACTTGCTGGTTCTGGTGGTAGTACCTTGGCCCAAAAACAAGCATACGTGGATGCATACTTAACCGTAAAAATTAACCCCCGTATTAATATGGATGAGGACTCTGTAAATCTAAGTATTATGGTAACCAGTAACGCTTTTGAAACTACTGCAGCTACCGACGGTAACATCTTAGTACGCCAAGTAGTTACCAATGCCAGTGTTAAAAGCAAAGAAATGCTTGCACTTGGGGGACTTATGAGAAATAGCGACGTATATAATACCAGTAAAACACCGTTACTTGGAGACGTTCCTATTCTGGGACAATTATTTAAAAATAGAACGCAAGAAAAAGTAAACACCAATTTTACCTTATTTATTGTACCAACCATTATTAAACCGCGACTACGCGGTGGTATGGGTGATATTACCCGTAAATACGCTTCTATTGCCCGTAGCTATACACCAGACAGTAATTTGTTTGATAACTTACGAGACCCAATTTCACATTGGTACTTTAAAACAAATATGATGGAGGCAGACCACACCATCTCTGACTTTTTAGACAAAGATGAAGTGTTTAATACTATTCCGTCCCCCGATGAGCGGCGTAAACAATTTGCAGCAAATCAAACAGACTTAACTGAGCCGGCGCGATTAAACAATGCGGTAGTAGACGATATTAGAGCAGACAAGAGTCCATTTAGAAAAGAGAAGCACCGCGCAAAAGCTCATCTTCGATCATAAGTAATCTATTATACTTTGCCATGCGCTCACCCCGGGAACATCCACCTGCTTTAATATAATTAGAACTTACCCCAACGGCCAAGTCTGCAATAAAATCATCATTAGTTTCGCGTGAACGGTGAGACACAATTATTGGCAAATTATTTTCTTTGCACAGTTTTACCGCCTGCAACGCTTCTGTGACCGATCCTATCTGATTAGGTTTAATTACCACCGTGTCTGCGATGTCATTTTGCAAACCCTCCCAAATTAAATGGGCATCTGTTGCAAAAATATCATCTCCCACTAAGCGAACTTTGTTTCCAATTGCTTTAAAAAGTAATTGCCAGCCATCCCAGTCATGTTCACTCATACCATCTTCTATAGAATAAATTGGATAAGAACTTGCCAACTGTACATACCAATCAACCAGTTCAGCTGAAGTAAAAGATCTATTGCGCATGGTATACCGTTGTGTTTTTGGATTGTACCAACCTGAAGATGCCGCATCTATGGCAATAACAAAATCACCTTCATACATACCGCGTGACTGATTTATAGCTTCTACTAAAAAATCTAATGCTTCGCCATCGTCTTTAAAATTAGAAGCAAAACCGCCTTCATCTCCCACGGCTATACCCTTACCTTCATGGGTTAGCAATGCCTTAAGCGTGTGGAATACTACCAACCCCGCTTCAAATGCATTTCTAAAACTTTTCATACCTACAGGCACTACCATAAATTCTTGAATAGATAAGGAATTCTGTGCATGCAGTCCACCATTAATTACATTAAAAAAAGGAATAGGGAGCATATATGATTCAAATTCGCACAGTTCAGTAATAAGCTCAAACACTTCCACATTTTCATCAAGTGCATTGGCCTTGCAGATAGCAATGCTGGCAGCCAATAGAGTATTTGCACCCAATCTAGACTTATTTTTTGTTCCATCAAGATCCAGCATTCCCAAATCCATTTCTACCAATCGCGGTTCTTTCCCAATAATTAAAGACGCAACATCTTGTTCTAATTTTTCTATTGCCTTATGCACTCCCAAACCATTTACACGTATTCCCCCATCAAGTAATGGCACTGCTTCATGGGTACTGCAAGACTTGCCCGCAGGCACAGAAGCAGAAACACAAAGTTCATTATCAAGAACTATTGTACATTCTAATGTGGGTAGACCCTGACTATTAAAAATTTCACGACCAATAACATCGGTTATCTTCATACTTCTCCCTTATGGTGGGAATAATTTTCTCTCCTAGGATAAAATGTACCAAAGTTAGATTAGATTATGATATCACTTGCAAAAAAAATCCGGAGTTATGCAGACTCTTATTGGGCATGCTTTAGAATAAAAAAGGGCCACTCCGTTAGATGTGGCCTTTGGTAAGCTTTTTAAAAAAAGAGATAATTAATCAAGGGGCATTAAAAATGCCAATGGTTTGCCACCTTTTGTTACCGTTAAATTAATCATGTTAATAGTATTATAGGTAGTTTGATCAATAAAAATAAACCAATCTACGGTTGCACCCGGCTCTACAGAAATCATTTCTTTTACAATCACACCATGTAATGACTTTTCTAACTTTTCTTTTAGCTGCTTAGAAGCTGCCCATGCATAGCCAAATAGACCTAGAGATAGAGCAGTTGAAAAAGCACTAACTCCTACATTAATACCTTTATTTTCGGGTTGTTTAACCAACCCCTTGTGTAAACGTACCAGTCCATAACCCGCAAAGACAACACCGCCAATAATAGCAGCAATGTGACGCACAGAAAGACCTCCTACTTTATTGAAAACATATTCATGATCTAGTTGTGCCAACCCTAATGATCCTGGAGAAAAAGTAACTACTTCTGAACTTTTATTAGTTATAGAAAGTTTAATAGGGTATATACCTTTGCTCACTAAATCTTGAGCAGTAAAGCCTACCTCTGCCAACACCATACGCTGTCCACGGATCCCATAATCAGTAACAGCCACCTTAACCCCCTGCGCATCTCTAACAAAAGAATGTACCTGATTGTTAAATCCAACTATAACCACACACCCAATAAGAAGAGATAAACGGAATTTAGTCATAAGAAAGTCCTATAATAGGGTAATATCAGTTTAAGACATATCCGTAGTATAACTAAAAAATAAATTCTGTCACTCTTGCTAAAAGGGGCAAAAATGCCCTATTCTAAAGCATAAAATGCTTATAAACGTTACTCTGAAAACCATGTATAACAGACTACATATACTCTTTCCTCCACTCTATTTACCCCCTTTGATTGGGATAGCGATTGCCTACATTGTGGGCATATCCAGCTATTTCCTACTCCATTTTTCTGCATTTTCTTATGGGAGCATTGTAGCCATCTTGAGCCCATTAACGGTACTTTTAATTACAGCTATTTGGCAGATGCCGCAACATCGCATTAAAATTCTGTGGCATCTCATATTCCTGGTTGCTGGTCTTTTAAGAAGTCACTCCTCGTATAGTGCATTAGAGCAGTTCCCATTTAAGCAGTACGCCGAACCAGTAACCATAAAAGGAATAATAACCGGAAATACCTATTCATCCAAAGGGCGCATGAAGCACTGCCTTACACTCTGCGCACAATCCGCATGCGATATAAATGGTAAACAAACAGTTATAAATAGAAATATTCAAATATATTTGTCTCGCAAGCCAGATATTACGGTAGGAGATAGTATAGAAGTACATGATGTTATACTTAAACCTGCTAATGGTCCTTTTAAAGAGTATCTTATAAAAGAGGGCATTCTTACCTCTCTCTTTCTGACCAATTTTTCTTATAAAATAATATATAGACCACGTTATTCAGTACACCGCTGGTTATGGAGTGTACGACAGCAATTGGTCGATAATTTGCAAAAAAAACTATCTCCCTCCGTTCATGCTTTCTTTTGCGCTATATTTCTGGGTAACCGTTCACTGGACAAACAAGAAGTAGAAACCATTTCTGATCAATTTAAACAATGGGGAGCGGTACATTATATGGTACGCGCAGGGCTCCACTTAGTAATGTTTGTAGGGATGTGGTACGCATTACTCTCATTTATTCCTATTCCCTTTGCCGCTAAACAAATAATAATGCTCATTCTTTGTTTATTATATTATCTATTTAGCTGGTCTAGCATTGCATTTATGCGTGCGCTTCTTACGTTTATTTTTTACAAAGCTGCAACACTACTTAATTTGAATACTCATTCTTTGCACGTGATTACCATGGTCACCCTTGCAGTATTGTTTATTAATCCTACACAACTATTTTTTCTAGATTTTCAGTTAAGTTTTTCTGTTACATTTGCCCTTGCCTGGTTTAATCACATGTACGTAAGCCCTCCCGCTCAACCACTATAAAAACCATTGATTGTGAACTCTCTAATCTCATAGACTGAACTGAGATACAGTAAATCCATTGTCCTATTAGAGGGGAGAATTTCATGATCTTTAATTCGGCATTAATGCGCATTTCCAAAATACCAGTACCGTTACTGATTATACTTAGCAGCAATTGTCTTCTAGGGTATATGCAGCAACATACGGTTATTGGAGACGAATTTGAGCAACTTCTGCTGAACACAACGACCAATCAAACACTCTGGCCCTTTATTAATGATCTTGGCAAACAGGATATTTGCCCAACTCCCATTACCATTAGTAGATCACCCGTTGCACCAGTCAGAAAAAAACCATGGACCTTTATTGTCTATATTGCAGCAGATAATAACTTACGAACCTTTGCTGCATACAACCTTAAACAAATGGCAACCATTGGATCTAATGACCAAATAAATATTGTGGCCCATTTAGATATCTGTCTGAACACTAAACAAAAAGTAACACGGCGATATTTTATAGAAAAAAATAAGATTGTGCAGGTAAATACAGATGACCCTCATACACAAAAAATGGACAGCGGTAATCCACATACATTAATATCCTGCTGCCAATGGGCAATCGAAAACTACCCTGCAACTGACTATGCATTAATATTATGGAATCATGGTACTGGTATTTTGGATCCAGCTAATCATGGCAAAGCAATTAACACCTCTGATTTATTTACTTTTAATCCATCTATCAACAAACTAGAACTTGATAGATCAGTTCCATTTCTTGAATTTTTTGATAAAGAAAATAAAGACTATCGGGGCATTTGTTGGGATGACACTACGGGCAACTTCTTAACCAATGCAAAACTAGATTTTGCGCTCAATGAAATTTGTACTAAATTCCTACACGGAAAAAAAATAAGCTTGCTCGGATTTGACGCCTGCCTTATGGCTATGTTAGAAGTTGCAACGCTCACCAAAAAATACGCGCACATAATGGTTGGTTCTCAAGAAGTAGAATTGGGTACTGGTTGGGATTACACCCGAGTGTTAACTCCATTTGCCCAAGGAACACCCGTCGATGTAATAACGCTTGCTAAAAATATTGTTACCAGTTATCAAGCGGCATATCATCCAGTTACCAATGATTACACCCAATCTGCAATGGATCTAAACAAAATCCCATTATTAGAAGCTAATATAGACGCAGTGGGCAGCCTATTGCTCTCCTGCATGAAAAAACAACGTCACAATTCAGTAAAAAATGCGCTGCGCAACAGTCGCAACAAACATTGCGCGCATTTTGACGAACCAAGCTACATAGATTTACATAACTTCTATATTAACATAAAAAATAATCTGCCTTCATTTACACTCACTGACGCACAAGAACAAAAGACATTGGTGGCAGCGTTGTACACAAAATTAGATGAAGGATTGGCACTCATTAATCAAATAGCGTTCGCATACACCGCAGGCAGCAATCTTAAAAATGCACACGGAATTTCAATTTACTTCCCTGATCACAAGTTGCACTCCTCATACCCGCAAACATTATTTGCAACAACCAATACCTGGTCATCTCTAGTAGCTCAATACATATTTTCTTAACGAGTACACATGCAAATGGCACTAAACAAAGATAGTCTTTGTTTAGTGCCTCTATTATAATCAAGAATGTATCTGTTTTCTAAGCCCATATCACCATTTTTGTTGCACAAAATAGTAAGTGCAACATGCACGTAATTGCGCAACAAATAACAGGGAAAAGCATGAATTCTAAAGAACAAAAGCAGTTGTTGCTTGATCAATTGTATGCACCATGGAAAAACTGTCACCAATGCCCCTTGGGGAACATGGGACGCTCTACCGTTGTGTTTGGTAAAGGCAATCCAGATGCACGTATTATGTTAATTGGGGAGGCACCGGGCAAAGATGAGGACATCCAAGGCAAACCATTTGTTGGTCGTTCCGGTAAATTACTCAACCAAGCATTACTCGCCGCTGGCATACTACCAGAAGAAACCTATATTACCAATATTGTAAAATGTCGCCCGCCAGAAAACAGAGCACCATTACCCTATGAAGCAAACACGTGTAAAAAACTTTTACTTCACCACCAAATACAGATAATTCAACCAACCGTAATCTGCACTTTGGGATCTACAGCCCTAAACCATCTTCTGGAAACAGACTTACAAATTACAAAAACGCGGGGCACATTACTGCAATTTAAAACAATTACCGTTATCCCCACATACCACCCCGCATACATCGCAAGAAACCGATCACAATTAAATACGCTTATAAGCGATCTAGAGCTTGTTCTAAAGCAATCAGCAATAAAGAAATAAATACAGCAAGTAATTTATTGTTACAAATAGAAAACCTCCTCTTTTTTATTGTTTCAATCTGTAAGGTGGTGGATAACTTGGTGGATAACTTGGTGGATAAGTGGTGGATAACTCAAAAAATGGTCAAAAATGCCACCGCTTAAAACAGCCTACTGATAGCTCTTTTCAAAAGAAATAAACTCGGAAAATGCGATCTATGGCTCAATCCCAAAGTTATCCACCAAAGCAAAAAAGTTATCCACCGTTTTTGCCAAGTTATCCACCACTTATCCACCACCCCCTAAATCGCGCAAACCTGCATTCCTAGCCTCTTTTTTGAGTTTTAAAAAAAAGTTATCCACCACTTTTGCCTTCACCTATTATTATTATATTTAAATATATATATATAAGAGATAATAATGGGCCCTAAATTTTAGGCTAACGGAGGTGGACC
Organism: uncultured bacterium; assembly: GCA_963698045.1. Classification (GTDB taxonomy): domain Bacteria; phylum Babelota; class Babeliae; order Babelales; family Vermiphilaceae; genus MFD01716-c1. The sequence continues at coordinate 978,205 of OY969115.1, forward strand.
CCTAAAGTACAAAGGAACTATTGCGCATGTGCAAGATTTGTATTACAATTGAAAGTGCGCTTTTAGAATTGCGGATTAAAAAAGCTTTTTTAGAGCTCAAAGCTCAATTACATTGCTAACTCATTATCAATACGGACAAAGGACAGCGTGAAACTTGCTCAAGTAATCGAAGAACTTGTTGAAGAGCGCGGGCTAGATCGCTCGGTTTTAAGTTCTCTTATCACTGAAGGTATGCTTGCGGCATACCAAAAAAAATATCCCTACCTTAACCTTAAAGCTGAATTAGATGAACGAAGGCGAGGTAAAAATTTTTGTTGAGCGTGAAGTTGTTGCTAACGTAGAAGACGATGAGATAGAGATAGGTCTTAAAAAAGCGCAAGCAGTTAACAAAAAAGCAAAAATCGGCGATATGATATGGGTCCCTTTTGATGGAACCATTGGCCGTATTGAGATCCTTAAAACCCGTCAATTTATTGCAAGCAAGATTCGCAAAGAAGAAGCAACTGCAATTTATAATGAATTTAAAGATAAGCAAGGTGAGATTATCCATGGCATTATTCACAAATGTGAGCATGCGGGGATAGTGGTAAAAGTTGGTGAAACTATGGCCTTTTTACCAAAGTCATTAACCATTCCAACAGACAAGTGCACCGTTGGCTTTTCTATCCGAGCACTTTTAAAAGAAGTTCTTCCTGAACCGCGCAATGACAATCAACTTATTTTAGATAGAGCTTCTGATGAGTTTTTGCAGGAATTGTTTGAATTAGAAATTCCTGAAATTTTTGAAAAACTAGTAGAAATTAAGAAAATTGTTCGTATTGCCGGCTATAAGTCAAAAATTATAGTAGCGTCGCGAGATGTGAATGTTGATCCCGTTGGTACCTGTGTAGGGGTAGGCGGAAGCCGCATAAAGCCAATTCTTAAAGAAATTGGCAATGAAAAAATTGATATTATTGCAGCAAGTGATACAAAAGAAGAGTTAGTAAGAGGTTCTTTGAAACCTGCACAGATTGATCGTGTTGAAATTATTGATGATCACACTGCTCGTGTATGGTTAGATGAAGATCAGCGCTCATTAGCTATTGGCAAGATGGGACAAAACATTGCTCTTGCAAGTAAGTTGATTGGTATGGACATTCAATTGGCGCAAAAAGAGCAAAAAGACCCAGGTATGCGCGCTTTAGAACAAGAGGCGGCCGAGTTTAATAGTGAAGAGGTTGATAACGAAGATATTGTTTAGAACGCTGAAAAAATATGTGAGTACATGAGAGTTTATGAATTTGCTCAAAAATTAGGGATCACAAATAAAGAGATCCTGGATATTTTAAAGATTGGTGGCTTTGAAGTTAAAAGTCACATGTCGGCAATAAGTGATGAAGCAGCAACATTTGTTGAAAATCATATCAAGAAAAATGCCCCTTCAAAATCTCCTGAGAAATCTGCCCGCCCGGTCAAAAAAGAAGCGACTAAGCCGGTAGCAGAGCCAGAAAAAACGAGTCCAATTATTATGCAAAAAGAGCCTATTGTTAAAGAATTAAAACCTACTCAAACTCCAACACCAGCAGTAGCGCCAGCTGTCTCTGCCCAATTGCAAGCAAAAAAACCTTCAACTGGTCCAACTGTAGAACCTATTGTACTTGAACCAATGACTGTTGGTACGGTAGCACAAAAAATGGGCAAGCCAGTTAATGAAGTTATTCTTACCTTATTAAAAATGGGTGTAGTCGCGACAAAAAATCATGTTATAAATCGCGATGTTATTAAAAAAGTACTTACGCACTACGACATAGAATCCGCAGCTCCAAGGCAAGTGCGCAAAGAAGAAGTTGCATTATCTACCGCAGCTTCTGGTGCAACTCTAAAAGAACGTGAGCCAGTGGTAGCTGTTCTTGGTCACGTAGATCATGGCAAAACTTCTCTTTTAGATTTTATTAGAAAAACACGGGTAGCTGCTCGTGAAAAAGGTGGTATTACGCAGCATCTTGGCGCGTATGAAGCATCTACTCCACAGGGTTCTATTGTATTTTTAGATACTCCAGGCCATGAAGCATTCTCTAAAATACGCCAACGTGGGGTAAAAGTTGCCGATATAGTGGTGTTAGTGGTTGCCGCAGATGACGGTATTATGCCACAAACCGTAGAAGCAATTAAACACATTAAGGCGCTTAACGTTCCCGTAATTGTTGCCATTAATAAAATTGATAAAGCAGAAAAAGAACGTATAGAAGTAGTAAAGCGCGAGCTTGCTCAGTATGATTTGCTTCCAGAAGAATGGGGCGGCCAAACTGTAGTTGTGCCAATTTCTGCCAAAACTGGTAAGGGCGTTGACCAATTGTTAGAAATGATTATTTTGCAAGGTCAGTTAATGGAATTGCGTACGGACGTAGAGGGTTCAGCTCGTGGCTATGTTCTTGAGTCACAGTTAGAAAAAGGCCGCGGTCCGGTAGCAACTATCATTGCTCAACATGGCAAAATGTCTGTGGGTGACTACTTTATTTGTGGCAAAACATCTGGTCGCATTACTTCTTTAGTAGACTCTTATGGCAAACGCGTTGAACATATCTTGCCTCCGTTGCCAGTACAAGTTGCTGGTTTTGCAGATATGCCAGAAGTGGGTGATGCATTTGATGTTGTTTCTAAGCAAGAGTATTTACAAGGTCGTTTAAAAGAAGAAGTCCGCAAAGAAACGGGCATTAAAGAATCTGCAGCCGAAGGCGCTATTCAATTGCTGATTAAATGTGATACACATTCTAGTCAAGAAGCATTGTTAGAATCTATTGAGCGCGTTGCTCGCAAGACACCGGTTGGTATTCATATTGTCTCATCTGGTGTGGGTGATATTAATGAAAGTGATGTTGAATTTGCTTTTAATACGGGCGCTCAAATTGTAGGGTTTCATGTTAAGCTGCAGCCAAACACTGCAGAATTGGTCAGAAAACGCAAAGTATCTGTTCGCTTGTTTGATATTATTTATAAATTACTAGAAGCGCTCCAAGCTCAAGCAGAAACCTTCCGTAAAATTGAAATGGTTAAGGTTAAAGTTGGTGACGGTGTGGTTCGTAAAGTATTTGATATTAAAAACGTTGGTGTTATTGCGGGTGTGTATGTGCAAGACGGATTATTCTCTCGTGAAGGCTCTGCAGTAATATTCCGTGGTCGTCAAAAAATTGGTGAAGGTAAACTGATGAGTTTGCAACGTGATAAAAAAGCGGTTAAAGAAGTACGTACCGGCTTTGAATGTGGATTCATGGTAGATGGTGTTACTGATATTCAAGTAGACGATCGTGTTGAATGCTTTATAGAAAAACCAAAAGAATAAATAGAATAGTAGGGCATAACATAAATGCGTGAATAAGGTGGTAGTATGAATGCAGTGGGCATGAAAATAGTGTTTTCATTAGTCCTTTCTCTTCTTATAACGCTGTATATTGTTCCCATTTGTTCTCTTCTAGCTCATCATTTTAAATTTTTAGATAATCCCGATGGCGCTTTAAAGCGCCACAAAGCCCCAACCCCCTATCTTGGCGGTGTTGCTGTGTACTGTGGGTTTCTTATGGGTTTAGCCCTCACCACACCGTTTGAAAGTAATCTGTCTTTGCTCCTAATTGGTAGCACATTGTTACTGTTTTTGGGGCTTATAGATGATCTTATTCCCCTGGCGTCTTATCAAAAGTTTATTGGACAATGTATTATTGCATTATGCTTTTTAAAAATAGATTTACTGTTAAAAGAGTCTTTTTTTATTAATATTTGGTTGGTTCCGATCCTTATCTTTTGGATTGCCTCTGTGACCAATGCCTTTAATCTTATAGATATTATGGATGGTCTTGCCACTACTGCTGCTCTTACTTCTTCTCTTGTTTTTTTTGGTATAGCATTATTTACGGGATCATATCCTGTTGCAATTCTTTTAGCAGCATTTATTGGTTCATTAATGGGTTTTTTATGGTATAACCGTCCACCTGCCCGTATCTATTTGGGTGATGCAGGGTCTTTGTTTATTGGAGGTATTTTAGGAACCATCCCTTTTCTTTTACCTTGGGGTACCTATAATGCATGGGGATTTTTGGCCCCGTTGGGTATTTTGGGAGTACCTCTTTTAGAAGTAACTAGTCTTGTTTTAATTAGAACCTATAAAGGAATTCCCTTTTTTAACGGTAGTCCAGATCACTTTGCCTGCTATCTTATGGCTCATGGTTGGACTAAGCAACTTATTTTAGTATATGTTGCTATTGCCAATCTGACGGCAGGGGGCATTGCAACACTTTTCTGTTTTAATCTTATATCTTTTACAACGACAGCCTTATTTGGGCTTCTGTTTTTGGCGGTTTGGATCCTAGTTTTACTGCCTAAACGGGTCTTTTGGTTGCAAAAGCCATTGTAGCAACGCGTTGCTTTTGTGTTGCTTTTAATAAAAAACAATGTGTTTTTTCAAAAAACCCTTAATAATCAGCATATTTTTGTTGTTGCTTTTCTATGCATTTCATAATTTGTTGTTTTTTTTCTTGGGTAGAGGACAATAGTAGCATATATGTGCTTAACTAATGCTCCTCCTCGATGTGGGTTGGTATGGAGGTGTGGTTAGAGGCACTGCTTACTGAGAGACAGTAATAGGTAAGAATTTTGAATGAAGGTAACTACAATTCCTTCTTAGCTCTTTCAAAATTGCAAAAATTCTTATCTATTACTTCACTCAATCTTAAACTAGTCTATCTTGATTACCATTCTTCCATTAATCTTCCACTATATTCAGTTGTTTACGGGTCTCTGGGGACAAGAGTTTTCTAAGAGTTTTTAGGTTAGGAATATAGTCCTCAAGGGTTTCATAGGGTGTTTCTAATAGCTTAGGGACATCAAAAAAGCGTTTATCATTCATAAGTAGTTCAAATGACTTAAGTCCTAATTCCCCTTTTCCTATACTTTCATGACGGTCCACATGGGAGCCTAGCCCTTTTTTAGAGTCATTTAAGTGTATGGCATGAATATGTTCAACGCCAACCGTGTTATCAAATTCTTTCCACAGAGCTTCATATGTTTTTTCTGATCTTAAATCATATCCTGCTGCAAATGCGTGGCAGGTGTCAAAGCAGACTCCAACTCTTTGTTTATGATGGCTTTTGGATCTAGCAGTGGCCAATTGTTCAAATTGTGAGCAGATGGTTGACCCTTGACCAGCCATATTTTCTAATAAGATCTTGGTTTTACCGGGCACTTTTTCTAAAATTTCATCTAGTGTTTGAGTAACCAAAAGTAAACTTTCTGTAATATCGCCATCTAAATTGGCTCCCGGGTGCAATACCAAAGAATCAATTCCCAACTGTTCACACCGTTCAAGTTCTATTTGCAGGGCGTGGGCTGCTTTCTGGCGTGCGCTGATATTAGGAGACGCAATATTAATTAAATAGCTAGCGTGTGCAACAATCGGAGAAATAGAAAGCGCTTGTCGCGTGGTTTTAAATAGATCGATCTCTTCTTGGGTAATTTTTTTTGCTTCCCATTGGCGGTTGCTTTTGGTGAATAGTTGAATAGTTGAGCAATTAATAGATGCACCGCGTTCCAGTGCTTTGTAAAATCCACCAGCAATAGAAATATGTGCTCCTAACAAAAGACGTTCTTTTCTTTGAATCATAGCTAGTTCCCGACGTTTTAATTTGACAATTTACCAGAATCAATTAGCATAACCTCTTGTTGTACTTATTATAGGTGCAAACAATAATTTTACTCTAACAAATCTTACGAATGTCTATTAAAGGACCAATTAATTTATGCAGATCCTAGGTAAAGCAAAAGCGGTGGTTATTGGGCTTAGTCTACTTTCTATATTCAATTCATTTGCAAAGATGACCGGCACATATGGGGATTTTGAATACGTATTTTCTGGGATGTTTAAACCAGAAATGTTCTATGGTAAAAATTTTAGCTTGCTCAACAACAATAACAAGTGGGACAAGGTATGGTTTATGCGTCATACTATCGATCTCTCTTTGGGTATTGGCTATGGCAAAAAAACCTATTGTGATTCAGTATTAGATTTTTTTATGACGGTGCGTAATAGAGGTATTTGGGGTAATCCAACCACTATTGCATTTACCGCAGAGGCAGATGTTAAATTACTGGATGCGGTTGCGCAGCCCCATAGACATGGATTTCCGCGTCACATATTCTGGATCAGAGAAATTTGGTCTCTCTTTAGTATAAATAATTTCTTAGGTGTTGCGTTGGATTATCAACACACCTTAAAGCTTGGTTCTTTTTCTTTCCAATTGGGACGTGGTATTGCCTTAGGTGATGCGTATGCAGCTGGTCCAGAATTCCTTGGTTTCTATTCTGACTCTTTAGTTGATCAATATGCATTTGGTGCCTTGCTATCTGGAACTTTTGTTCCCGAAATATTAACCTATGACTTGTATGCTGCTTTGTTGCAAAATAATAGCAGTACTTTAGGAGACACTGGTGCACGTATCCTTGGGCAGCAATTTGGAAGAATTGCGGATCCAGCACGGGGATATGGCAAAATAAATTATGTTATTGCGGGTCGTTTGGGTTGGGATGCGTTTAGTGATGAAAAATATGGCAGAGTTCATCTTGAGCCGTATGCGTTGTACAATAACGATCCTGAGCAAACAGTAGACTTTAAAGCAGATTCATTTAGCAAATTAGGAACCATTGGTTTTGCCGGTGAATATAGTGGAAGTCTTTTTGAATTTGGCTTTGATACGGCTCGCAATATTGGTATGCAAGGGGTTAAAGGGTGGGATACTAATCAGGTTACGGAAGAAAATAGGGGCGGCTATGTGGTCTTGTCTAACACTCAAGTGGTAGATGCCAATGGTAATCGAGTTCTCTTTACCAAGAGTTCTAGCCCCGCTCAAAAATTGATAATTAATGCACCACAGGGGCAAGAGTTTAATGGTGAACCGCTTTCACCAGATCCTACTAATTTAAACTTAACTAATTCTTCTATGCGCTATCGCAATCCGTATAGTAATGCATACCATGGATGGATGTTTGTGGCAGACGCAGCAGTTTGGGTGTATAAAAGAGATCTTAAGTTATGTATGGAAGGTGGCATTGCTTCTGGTGATGATGATCCTAATTTTGAGACCAAAGATAGTATATTTGATGGCTTTATTCCGTTGCAGTCTGTGTACTGTGGTAACCGTGTACGCAGTGCCTTCTTACTAGGCGGTGCAGGAAAATTAAAACGTGAACTTTCTGTACCAATAGATACTATACCTTCCCCGGAAAATTTTGGAACCACTACTACTGAATTTACTAATATTATTTATGGTGGTGTAGCGGTTAAGTGGGAACCACAAAATAGAGCTAAGAAATTTAAGGTGTATCCAAACTTGTTGGTGTACTGGCAAGATTTCCCAAGCAGAAAATTTGATGTAACTACCAAGAAAGAGTTAATGGACCGTTCACACAGGTTCTTGGGTTCAGAAATTAATATCTTCTTTGATTACTACATCTTTACTGATATGAAGGTATTCTTTGTGGGTTCTGTCTTTGTTCCGGGTACTCACTATCGTGACCAGATTGGTAGACCGTTAAGTCCGGGTCAAGTTGCGGCGCTTAATGTTCTTGATACCACGGGGGATGATGATGTGTTGGTACCTAATTTGGGAACAGACACTGCATATACCATTAACTTGGGTCTTGAGTTCAGATTCTAATAGTTAACTACTAGAGCACTAATAAGGGGTTGGACTGGTAAAAGTTCAACCCCCTCTTTCTTTTAAAACCAGGCAAATCTGTTATACTACCCCTATTAGTATGATTTATATGCATTAATAAAGATAAATTCGGGGATTTCCAATGGCATCTATTACACGTACCGTAGGCTGTGGACAGGTAAGCGCTGAGCATTTAGGACAGAAAATATGCTTGGCAGGTTGGGTGCACAGAAGACGTGATCATGGCGGGTTAATTTTTATAGATTTGCGTGATCGCAGTGGATTAATGCAATTGGTGCTCAGTAGTGATTATCTTTCCAAAGAATTAGTAGAACTTTCCCATACCTTGCGCTCAGAATTTGTAATTGCGGTGTGTGGTACGGTGGTAGAGCGTACCAAAGCTACCGTTAATCCCGATTTACCTACGGGGCATTGGGAAATGCGGGTAGAGAAATTAGAAATCTTAAACAAAGCAAAAACATTACCATTCACCATGGAAGAAGCTGCAGACGTAGAAGAAGAACTGCGCCTTAAGTATCGCTATCTTGATTTACGCAGACCAGAAATGCGCAACAAGTTTGCGTTGCGTCACCAGATTGTTTTTGCAATGCGCGAATATTTGGACAAGCAAGGGTTTTATGAAATTGAAACCCCTATTCTTACTAAAAACAGCCCCGAAGGTGCACGTGAATTTTTAGTGCCTTCCCGTATGCATGCCGGTAATTTTTATGCAATGCCACAATCTCCCCAACTATACAAACAGCTTTTAATGGCTGCTGGTATGGAACGTTATTTCCAAGTTGCCCGTTGCTTTAGAGATGAGGATTTACGTGCAGATCGCCAACCCGAATTTACCCAACTTGACCTTGAAATGTCTTTTATAGATGAAAAAGTAATTCAAGATATTATTGAAGGCTTGTTGGCTCATATCTACAAAAAAGTATTTAATAAAGAATTAGAAACTCCGTTTGAACGCATGACCTATGATGAAGCATTTAGATTGTATGGGTGTGACAAACCAGACTTGCGTTTTGAACTTAAAATTAATGATCTTACCGCTCTCTTTGCAAACACTGAACTTTCTTTCTTGCGCCCTATTTTAGATAAGGGTGGCAAAATTGGTGCATTGCATGTTGCAGAAAACTTTAGCCGTTCAGAATTAGACGGTTGGGTAACCAAAGCCCAAAAATTGGGTGCTAAAGGATTATTATGGATTCGCATTAATGATGACGGCACGGTAGAATCTCCTGTAGCTAAATTTTTGGGTGCAGATTTTCTTGCACAAGCTAAAAAAATTATTCCTGCATTGCAAAATGGTGATGTATTGTTCTTGGTTGCTGGTCCCTATAAAGCAGCATGGGAAGTGTTAGGAAAACTCCGCTTAGCTATGGCCCATGAACTAAGTATTGTTCCATTAGATGAATTTAAATTCTTGTGGGTTACTGATTTCCCATTACTTGAATATGATGAGCAAACTAAAAAATGGAATTCGGTACACCATCCATTTACTTCTCCGCAAGCTGGTTGGGAAAATATGCCTCTGGGTGACATTAAAGCACGTGCGTATGACGTGGTGCTTAATGGTATAGAACTTGGTGGTGGTTCTATCCGAATTCATGATCACCAAGTACAGCACAAAATTTTTGATTTCTTGGGATTAGATGAAGAGGCAATGCAAAATAAATTTGGGTTCTTGCTAGAAGCACAAGAGCTTGGCTTTCCACCACATGGTGGCTTGGCAATAGGCATTGATCGCTTGGTAATGCTATTGACCAAATCACCGTCTATTCGTGAAGTTATTGCATTCCCTAAAACACAACGCGGCAATGATCCTATGATGCAGGCACCTACGCAGGTAGAGAGCAGTATGTTGCGGGAATATGGGTTGCAGTTATTGCCACAGGTTAAAGATCCTGCAAAGAAACAATAATCGACCTATTAACCTATTTTCTGAATTGTGTGTTTACCCGCTAATACCACTACTGGCTCTTGCTGATCCGCAGGATCATAGAGCTTGTGCATATATTTTTTAAGATCTGGTGAAATTCTGGTATTTAGCAGCGTAGAGAATTTTTTAAAGGTGTTTTTTTGTGTTCCATCTGTACGGTTGTGCACCGTATATTCCAGTTCTGTTTTATTTTTGCCAGAAATCCATGCAGGTTTATAATGAGCTGTGTAAATTAAGGGAATATATCCGCTTACCGGAACGTAGTGAGCAATTGGTGTAATTAGATCAAACTGGTACGGTGCGGGCAATAAGTCTAAAAGGCGTTGTGCGGGTGTGTAACAAGAAGAAACTACTACGCGCTCAACCTTTATTTGCTCATTGCATAGGGTAAGTATTTCCTTAAGATATTTACTTGGCATGCCAGCGATCTGGGCGATTGTATGGTCCGCAGTTTCTGAGCAGTATTCTTTGCTGTTTCCAGTTGGAGTGTGTTGCACATTGCTTCCGTGGCCGCTGATGTAAATGCGCCATGGTTTTTTGTTGCAAGCAAAAATAGTGGGAAGTTCTTGGGTCCATTTAAACTCTTGTTCTTTTTGTGGCTCAGCTAGTTCATGGTCTAGTTGGTATGCAATATCTAATTTAGAAAATGAATGGGTAGCAATTTCTGCTTCATTATGTTCGGGTGTTATGTAATAGAGCCCATTGCCAATATGATAGAGATGCCATGCAGATGGATCTATCACAAACAAAAAATGGAATATTTTATAAAAATCGGGGTGCAGAATGGTAGCTTTTTGCTTAAAGACCTCTAAGCGTTGTTTAAGTGGTAAGGCGATAAGTGCTTGTAGCTCTGTGGTACCAAAAAAAAGAGGGTGCCTCCAAGAACTGGTTCGCGGTGCATTTGCAAGGGAATATACAGTGCTACCTTGATCATTAATAGTTATTTCTTTTTCTAGTCTATTACTGAGTGGTGTTGGAATTATTGTGGTATTGTTTACGTACAGTTGTTCTAATGGATGGATAATAGAGAGCTCTGCAAAGAGTTGATGAGCTCTTTTGCGAATACGCACCAAACTATTCCATGTTTTGGCCGTAATAAAAATATGGGGCTCTTTTTCATGTAATGCGCGGGTAAAGTCACTCAATATACCATCTGGCACAAAGTTGCGGATAAAGTCATTGCAGTTGGAATAGGGGTCCCCGCGTTCTGGATTGGTTACACTTTCTTCTGGGTTAGAGCTGTAATAGGAACCATTACCAATAAAAAAAAGGGCATTGCTATGGCCAGATGGGTTATTACCACCATTAAAGACGGCAGCTGCAAATGAGCCAATTAATAAGGATAGTTTACCAAAAGCCATTGATCCCCCATTGTTTAGATACAGTATCTAACGTATCAGAATATAGGGATGGATCAACTGGCTTATTGTATCTATTTTATATTTGAATATATTATGTCTAAGGTTATATAAATGTTCCTTGAAATTATTATTAAATTATGCCAAATTTGGCATAATACTTATTAATTTTAGGAGAAGAAGCACTAATGAAAGAAAAACAAATTGAATGGATTGGGTCAAGTAAAAAAGATTAAAAAAATCTTTCAGATGATGTTAAAGATGCTATTGGATATGCTTTATATCATGCTCAGATGGGTAGTAAGCATGATGATGCTAAAGTTCTTAAAGGATTTGGTAGTGCAAATGTGATAGAAGTAATTGCTGATGATAAAGGAGGTACCTACAGAGCTGTTTATACAATACAATTTTCTGAAGTAGTTTTTGTTTTGCATGTATTTCAAAAAAAATCTAAATATGGTATTGAAACACCAAAAAAAGATATTGAGTTGATAGAGAATAGATTAAACCAAGCAGCAGAAATGTATAAAGAAAAATATTTGAAAAAGAAAGTTGTGAAATGAAACTTAAAAACAAAGATAAAGATTTAAAAACAGATTCAACAAATATATTTGCCGAACTTGGTTTGGACAATCCGGAGGAAAGATTAGTAAAAGCCAAACTCGCTATGCAAATTAATCTTATTATTAAACAAAGAGGATTGAATCAAGTTCAAGCAGCTAAACTGCTAGAGACTGATCAATCAAAAATATCTGCTCTTCATAAAGGTAAATTGTCTGGTTTCTCACTGGAAAGACTTTTCCGTTTTTTAAATATCTTGGGACAAAGTATTTCTATTAAAGTCACGTCAAAAATTAAAGTTAAAAAGACCCCCGATTTGAGCGTAAATCTATCAAGATTAAAACGTGCTCCAAGCAGTATTCAAAGAAATACTGCTGTTATTGTGGCCAAGAAAAAGTAATTTGATTCTAAAAAATACTATCTCAATAGTTATGCTACTATGCGCTCAACTTTGGTGCTATGGGCTTCTATTATGGTTGGAGCCTCAAATGCCTTACTAAAAACAAAGGTATCTATGTGTTTGCGTAATGTTTCTGGTTCATCATCTGTAGAGAGTAATGAACTATATTTGGGAATATTCAATGGGGTGCACGCATCAGATTCACTTGGTTTTAGAGTATACGTTACTTTTGGTTGCTGATCTGGTGTTAACCAAGCGGGGGTATAAGAAGTTATATAGCCAAAGGGTACATAACAGGTTACCGTATCATAGCTCGCTATTGGGCTAATGATCTTGTAAGAAAGTGGTTTGTCTGCCAAATTAAGTAATCGTTTTGCGGGTACGTGGCAAGAAGATATAAACAGTTTTTCTGTTTTTATTTTATTATCTAGAAATTCTAAAAATGGTTTAAATTTCAGGCTGGGTACGCCACCTATCCAAGCACGCATACGTACTTGGCCGTCTTTTTGATACTGTTCTTCCAGAATCTCTTTGCCTGCATAAATAGGATCACTGCCATGGCCCGTTAAGTATACTTGCCACTGGGTATTGGTGGTCGTGAATAGGGTGTCCATGTGGGATGCCCAATCATCTTCATGAATAGAGCAAGTAATTTGTGGTTCTGTATGGTATACAGCAACAGGATCTATTTGAGTGAAAGAAGTTATGTTAATTGCTGGTGAATAAGTGTTACGTGGGGTTAAATAGTAGAAGCCGGTATTAGTGTTGTACATGCGCCATTCTGACGGGTTAAATATAATTAAGAAATGAAATAACTTAGAAAAAAATGGGTGCAACAATCCACATTGTTTTTTGAATGCATCTAATTTTTCAGTATTATTTGTTTCTGTAAGTTGTTCTGGTGTTGGACCGTAAAACAGTAATGGGTGGTACAATATAATTTGGTCATTACTAGTGCAACCATTGGGCGAGCAGTTAGGTATTATAAGATTTTTGTACAACGTTTTTTCTAGTTTTGGTGGTAACTGGGTGTTAGCGTCTATATAAATCTGTTCTAGGGGTTTGGTAATACCATAATCTGCAAATACTTCTTTTATGCGGGTAATAAGGTGCACAAAGCTGTTCCATGTTTTATAGGTAACAAAAATATTTTGTTCTTTTTCAAATAAGGCACGGGTAAAGTCACTAAAGACGCTATCAGGTGAAAATTTTTCTACAAAGTCATGGGCATTTTTAAAAGAGTCATATGCCGGGGGGTTATCATAGCTGTCTTGGGCGCTTAAGGCATAATAGGCTCCATTGCCTATAAAAAAGCAAGCACGTGCGGTAGGCTGCCTTAGGGTTAAACTGGTAATTAGGGCTATGGTAAGCGTTATACCAGTAAATAAGGGGAACCAGTTTATTGATCTTGAATAGGTAATCATTATAACCTCCATTTAGTCGTTTTAGGGCCATTTTTTGGCCTTTTTGAACCTGAACTTATAATAATATTAACAAATAGAATAAAAAAGTCAATAAATGGAGAGGGTTGATTAATTCGAGAAAGATACTAATTTAACCCTTGTTTTCCTAGGGTAAATTGGCTACCAAGCTTATTTTTAAGTTCTCTATTTGACATTTTTGCAGTAGATGATAGATTAATAGAAAACTACTTTATTAAATTGTTTATTTAAGTTTCAGGAGGTTATATGAATAACATATCTAAATTTTTTTTTATGAGTGTATTGTTGGTCGGTAATGCAGTTTTCGCTATGGAAAATGACAACAATAACAACAATAATAAAAAAAGACTCAGAGAAGACTCTTCTTTGGAAAATGCTCACAAAAAGCAACGTACTGATAGTAATGTAAAGAATTCTCAGGATTCGGTGACATTAATAAGCAAAGATGGGCATCAGGAAGTTTTACCACGTAGTTGTGCAATAAAATCTAACATGATAAACAAGCTACTTCTTAGTGGTATGAAAGAAGCACAAGATAACACAGTTCGTCTTCCAGAAGCTGATGGTACGTGTCTTTCTTTAATTGCGCGATTATTAGAAAGTGATGATAAAAATCGCAAGAAAAATCTGCAATATTATATGAACAGCATCAATATTAAGATTGCACAAGATTTACATGACCTTGCAGCTTATTTAGGGTGTGGTGATCAATTAGAGATTAATAATGAGTTGCCTGTGGTTAAAAGCATATGCAATGCAGTAAGTAAAGAGCTTTTTGAAGCTCCTCAGGTTGTTATTCCTTGTAAGATAGGCGCTGGTCATACCCAGCCAATTACTGCGCTTACAATCGTAGGAGATAAAATTGTAACGGGGTCTGCAGATACCACGATAAAAATATGGGATGCAAATGGTACTTGTTTGCGTACATTGCAAGGTCATACGCGTTCTATAGAACAATTGGAGTCATTAGGAAATAATAAATTAGTATCTAAAGATATTGAATGCTGCCTTGTTTGGGATATAAATAATGGTAATGCATTGAATTCATTGAGGGATCTTCATGTGGTGGAAACCGAATCGTCAGATGATGATGATGTTTGGGAAGAATACATACCAAATAAAACTTTTATAACGAAAGACAAAATATTTAGCATATCTTCAGAAAAAATGGCTGTGATCTATAAACATAAGCCTGAGGCTGGATTTAAAGAAATATATATAAATGATAATACTTTGTTTAGTAGTGGTGGTGCTTGGGAAGACCGTCGTGAGATGAAAGACCCAATAGTATTAAGTGAGGATTATATTTTTGCAGTTGATATAAAAAATAGACATCAGATAATCAAAATTAATCTATTTGATGTGGATGAGCTAAATATCAATGAATTTGGGACTTCTTTGAATTCTACTTTTGTAACTCCTGGAGCCGTGGGTAAAAAAGATGAAATTACAGCCTTAGCCTTAGTTGAAGATAAATTGATATCCGGGCACGTGGGGGGTTATATCACAGTTTGGGACGCCCTTTCGGGAATTGTTATTCAGAAGATAGATTGCAATAAGCTAGATTGCAATGCTGAAGGCATCCATTCATTATTGCCAGTAGATAAGAAGCTAATTATTGGATCTGCAAATGCTCAGGCAATACATATTTGTAATCTAGAGACTGGTGAAGTTAGTGCCCATGTTCTGCAAGGATATGATGGATCACAGAGCTTAGCGGTATATATGATTGGTAATAAGCTTTTCTACGCAGCAAAAGATGGAACGCTGAATATGGTGAATGGCCGTACATGCTGTAAAACAAACATTACTGGTGTAATGAATGAAAATCTACAAATAGCAGTTATGGGAAATAAGATAATCATGGCGCAAGCAGATAATACAATAAAGATATGTGATGTATCATCTTGCATAACATTTGATAATGATCCAGTATCTGAGTTTGAGCGGTTTATGAAGCAACAGCTTCCCTTGGTGTATGCAATATTCTTGCGTACGTTATCAGATAGACAAAATAATACTACCAATTCCGATCAAGATCTGGAAATTTTATTGCATTTGTCAGATACCATTAAAAGCAATTTTGGTGATCAAGTATATGCAATTGTCAAAAAACATATTTTGCAATTGATAGAAGCAAAATATGGTGTAACCATAATGAATTCTGCAGATATAAGATTAATATGGGCAGAAGCTGCGCACGATTAAAACAAGTTTTTAAAGCAATCAGGAGGTTATATGAATAAGTTTAAATTAGCCATTGTCTTGTTCTTTGTTGGTAACATAGCTTTTGCTATGGAAGATGACAACAATAACAACAATAATAATAAGAGACGCGCAGAAGACTCTCTAGAAAGCGTTAGTAAAAAACAACGTACTGAAAGTAATGAGGGTTTTCAGGATGTAATCTTAATAAGTAAACAGGGGCATAAATTTTCTTTACCACGTAGCTGTGCAGAAAAGGCTCCAATGGTAAAACAATTACTCGCTAGTGGTATGAAAGAGGCAGCAAAGAAGGAAATTTTTCTACCAAAAATAGATACAGAAAGTTTGTCGTTTATTGTTAGTTTATTAACAAGTGATGAAGCGGGTCGTAAGAAAATACTGCAAGATCGTATTAAGAGCATGCAAATAGATAAAGCAGCTCTCTTGCAAGACGCTGCCGATTTTTTGAACTGCACTAATCAGTTAGAAGTTAATTATGGATTACCATGCATTAAAGATATTTGCAATGCAGTAACTAATATTTCATTTGAGTCTGCTAAGAAGATTGCCATTACATCTAAAATAGGAATTGGTCATACCATGCCAATTACTGCGCTTGCAATTGTGGGTGATAAAATTGTAACGGGGTCTGCAGATAAAACCATAAAAATATGGGATGTAAATGGTACTTGTTTGCGTACATTGCAAGGTCACAGTTATTCTATAGAACAATTGGAGTTTTTAGACAATAATAAAGTTATGTCTTTAAGTAGAGAGTGTAGCTATATTTGGGACATAAATAATGGGAAAATATTGTCTTCCAGTAAATCCTTTCATCAATGGGAAGACACATCTGATTCCGATGATGATGATGATGGTGATGACTATATAAAACATAAACTTTTTACAACGAAAAATAAAATATTTAATTTATCTTTAGAAAAAATGGTTGCGGTACATAAAAACAAGTCTGGGGCTCAATTCCAACAATTATTTATAGATGGACCTACTTATCATTGTGTTGGTGCTTGGGCTGACTGTCGTGATATGAAAGACCCAATAGTATTAAATGATGATTATATTTTTGCAGTTGATATCAAAAATAGACATCAGATAAACAAAATTAAAATATCGGATGTGATGGATGAGGGTGTATTTTGCACTTCTTCGGACTCTACTCTTTTTAAAACTTCTAAAACAAAGAATAATAAAATTACGGCCTTAGCCTTAGTTGAAGATAAATTGATATCCGGGCACGTGGGGGGTTATATCACAATTTGGGAAGCCAGTTCGGGAATTGTTATTAAGAAGATAGATTGTAATAAGCTAGATTGCACAGCTAAAGGCATCCATTCATTATTGCCGGTAGATAAGAAGCTAATTATTGGATCTGCAAATGCTCAGGCAATACATATTTGTAATCTAGAGACTGATGAAGTTAGTGCCCTTGTTCTGCCAGGATATGATGGATCACAGAGATTAGGGGTATATACAACTGGCGATAAGCTTTTCTACCTAGCAAAAGATGGAACACTGAACATGCTGAATGGTCGTACATGCTGTAAAACAAACATTACTGGTGTAATGAATGAAAATCCACAAATAGCAATTATGGGGAATAAGATAATCACCGCGCAAGCAGATCATACAATAAAAATATGGGATGTTTCATCTTATTTAGCTTTTGATAAGGATCCAGTAGCTGAGTTTGAGCAGTTTATGAAGCAACAGCTTCCTTTGGTGTATGCAATATTCTTCCATAGATTAGCTGATATACAAAATACAGCGCGTTGGGAAGATCAGGAGATTTTTGAACATTTCTTGGATACGGTCAAAAGCAATTTTGGTGATCAAATGTCTGCAATTGTCAGAGACCATCTTTTGCAAGTAATAGAAGAAAAGTATGGTAAAAATCAGAAAGAAGAGGCTGATTTAGAATTATTTTTTGAAAGAGAAACTAACTAAGGTGTTGAATAACAGGAAGCAGGGGTTATATGAATAACATATCTAAATATTTATTTATGGGTGTATTCTTGGTGGTTAACGTAACGTTTGCTATGCAAATGCAACCATGCAATGACTACAGTAAAAAGCGTTCTAGGGAAGATAAGGAAGTGAGTAGTTCGAATAAAAAGCATGCTTCTCTCGAAAAAGTCAGCTATCTATTGATTAGATCTGGTGATGAAGTAATTGGTAATTGGAGAAAAAGTTCTCAGTTTTTTTTTGAGTTTATAAATTCCAATTCCGACACTACTGTGGAAGCTTCCACAGCAAAAACTGGTTCAGTTGATGGTCAATTAAAGGTGCAAGAATCTTGTGAGATGGAAGTTGATTTGTATGAAGATGGCAAATAAAGTTATTGTAATTTATCATCAAGATCAACAAAGTTCTCTTCTGAACTGCGGGAACTTATTATTGGAAGACAGCATTTAAGAGCCTCTAAAAATTTATTTCTTTTATGTTCTGATTTATGTTGGTTTTCTTCTTGTTTATGAGTAAAGCTTTCAGCTATTGTGGTAGCTGCGGTCAGACGTAAAATTTCACTATCTTTGTTCTTAGTTTCTTGTTGAAGAATCTCATAAGCTTGCTGTAATGCACGTAGTTGACTATTAATGGTGGTATTTTCTTGCGATAACTTATTTTTTTCTTGTGTTTCTTTTTCTAGATCAGCTGCTAGCTGTTTTATTTCTTGTTCTTTTTCTAACAATATTTTCTTTAGTTCTGCTGCGGTTACTCGTTTAGCTGGTGGGGTTGATTGGCTTGTTTTAGGAATTTCTATAAAAGTCCAATCATCATCTTCCATAGTTTTTGTTGTGGTGGTAAAAAAGAGGCTAGTAATCACAATAAGATATAATTTATTCATAATATTCCTTTTTCTTTTTAGATAACCAGTAGTACTACGTTACTCCATTTTGGGGTTATTGAGCAAGTACTCTCTAAGAAAATTTTTTACTGGTTTGCCCGGGGGTGCCGGTCTTGGGTTGTTTTCTATCCTTTTATTCATCACCATTTTGCTTTATCATGAATAGAGTAGTAAATGAATAGCACACCTTTTTTAAGGAGGGGGACATGGTAATTATTGGTAGAGCAGTATCTGCTGGGCTCTTGGCACTTAGTTTTTATGGGGCAAGTAGTGCACAGCAAGAGGATACTGCTTGCAGAGATAGCGGTTTTAATGGTTCTTTACCCATAGGTAATCACGTGAATGTAACTGTTCCTAATATTCAAAATAGTAAGCAAATGCCATTCAAGCAAACCCCAGTTGTCAAAAAAGTTCTTTCCAATGGGCTAACTGTCTTGGTAAGACCCATGCATAACCTTCCCAAGGTTTCTATTCAACTTTGGTATAACGTGGGGTCGCGGGATGAAAAAGATAAAGAACGGGGTATTGCTCATTTAATAGAACATATGATTTTTAAGGGTACTAACCAAGCTTTCTGAATCAGATATTAATGTTATTACCCATATGCTTTCTGGGTCTACTAATGCTTTTACTTCCTATGACTTTACCGGCTATTTGTTTAATTTGCCCAGCAACCATTGGAAAGAAGTAATGCCAATTATGGCAGATTGCATGCGTAATTGTACTTTCAAAGAAGATATGCTTAGTTCAGAAATGAAGGCGGTAATTCAAGAGCTTAAAATGTACCGTGATAAATATTTGCGCAGTGTAATAGATGAGCTTATTGGGATTATTTTTAGTGATCATCCTTATCATCACCCTATTATTGGGTATAAACAAGATTTGTGGAGCGTGCATAGCAAAGATTTGCATGCCTTCTACAGTAAACATTATCACCCCAATAACGCAACACTTATCGTAGTGGGGGATGTTGATCCTCAAGAGGTATTCCAAGTAGCTCAAAAAGATTTTGGTGCAATTCCGTCCCAACCCAATTATAAAAAAGAACCAACCTACTTAAATCAAGATTTGGCTTCTAAGTCTGTAGTGCTGTATCGTGACGTGCAACAACCATTAGTTTGCTTTACGTTTGTTGTACCGGGTATGACGTCAAAAAAAGATCATTTATTAGATTTACTTGCCTATGTAGTAGGTAAAGGCAAAAGCTCTCGCTTGTATAAAAAACTAGTAGATGAGATGCAACTGTGTACATCCTTATCTGCAGGATCAGAAGAGCTTTTTGAGCATGGACTCTTTTTTATTTTAGCAGAACCTAACAGACCAGAAGATATTCCCGTAATTGAACATATTATTCAACAAGAGTTGGAACATATTGCTCAAAAAGGGATTACACAGGCTGAATTAACCCGTGCGTTAAAGCAAGCACGTATGAGCAGGTATGATCTTTTAGAAGATACGGAACACCAAGCATTTGAGATTGGTAAGTATTTCTTAGCAACGGGGGATGAAAATTACATCTTTAATTATTTGAATGAACCCGAAGAAGTGCTCAGTAAAGGAGTGCAAGAAATAGTAGCGCGTTATTTACGTGCACCAGTTATGCATAAAGGTGTTGTGCTTCCGTTGATTGCAGAAAGTGATAAAGAACTGTGGCATGAAATTCAAGAGCGTTCAGATGAAGAAGATAATAGGATTCTTTCTAATCGTATTCGTACTAGCCCTATAGAACCTGCACGTTATGCAAAAACAATTAAACCACAGGATCCCCAACCGTTTAATTTCCCTAAAGCGCAGCAGTTCACTCTCAGCAATGGAATTAAAGTTTTTGCGTATCATAATGAAAATACGCCTAAGATTGAACTGGTATTAGACTTAAAAACTAAATCCTATTTTGATCCGGCAGACAAGCAAGGTCTTGGCGGATTTTTAAGTTCCGTAATAGTAGAAGGTACCAAAAAATATTCAGCAACAGAGTTTGCGGATATTATAGAATCTCGCGGTATGGGGTTACATACTTCTCCCGGTGTTATAAGCATGAACTTGCTCAATGAAGATTTACCCTTTGCATTAGAGATTCTTAAAGAGCTTATTACCAACGCCGCGTTTGATAAAAAAGAAATAGAAAAAGTACGCGCGCAAACTATTGCACAGATTAAAAACTTTTGGGATGACCCTAATTATTTTTCTGGGCAGTTAGTGCGTGAGCAGGTGTACAAAGGGCACCCGTACAGCAAAAATGCATTGGGAACATTAGATTCTATTAAGAGCATTACGCGCCAAGAACTTATGGATTATTATCGCGCAGCAATCACGCCATCGGGAGCTCGTATTGCTATAGTAGGTGACCTTGCTAAATATAATGTTAAAGATATTTTAGAAAAAATGTTAGGTGATTGGACAGGGCCAGAAGTTGCAGATATAGCTTGGCCAGCTTTGCCAGAAACGCCGGTAAAAGTAATAGATTACCCTATTAATCGTGATCAAATAGTATTGCGCTTTGCCGCAAAATCTATTGATAGAAAACATCCAGATTATGATAAGTTGCTTATTTTTGATCAAATCTTTGGTGGCGGTGCATTGGGATCTATGAGTTCGTTATTGTTCCATTTGCGTGAGCAATCTGGCTTATTTTATAGTATAAACGGTTCTTTAATTTCTGGTGCAAATGAACAGCCAGGTATGGTGCAAGTGAGCACCATTGTTTCACAAGATCGTTTGGCAGAAGCAGAAAAGGTAATTAAAGAAACAATAGACAGCGCATCTAAAGGTATAACAGAAACCCAAATGCAAGAAGCTAAGCGTGCAATATTGGCAACCTTAATTAATAACTTTGTGTCTAATGAGACCATTGCGAATGTATTTATTTTCTTGGATAGATTTGGATTCCCTGCAGATTTCTTTGATAATCGTGCGGGTATGTTAAATAAGGTAACTATTAAGGATATGCAAACGGCCGTAGACAAAGTTCTGCAAAGCAAGCGCATGTTAGAATTGCGTGCAGGGCGTATAGTACAGCGCTCTATTACTAAGAGCAAAGAAGCTAAAGCGGCATCAGAATGCTCTACTCCAGAATAATACGTAGAGAAAAATAGCAGTATAAAACAGATAAAGCACGCAGAATAATCTAGCGTGCTTTATCTGTTTTAAAGCTTTAAGTAGTATTTTTACGTTTTATAACTGTGCAGTTATTTTTTGTATCTTTTGAGCAGATGTTTCTAGGAGTTGCTGTTCAGTGTCATTTAATATTACTCGCAGCCTACCTTCTATTCCTTTTTCACCAATAATGACTGGCACACTTAAAAATATTCCAAAGGTGGGATTAAAACAAGAAACGGGTATAACCATTTTTTGGTCTTGCACTATAGCAGCACAAATAGTTGCAACACAGGTTCCAATGCCGTAATAGGTTGCTTGTTTACACGTAATAATCTCATAAGCTTTGTCTTTTGCCTGGCGGGAAAGACTATTAATTAGATCTGGAGTTAGTTCTGGAAAGGTTGCAATAGAAAATCCATTAATGTGGGTCATGGACCACGCATCAACTTGACTGTCACCGTGTTCTCCTAACACATAGGCAGTTACTGCTTGTTCTGGAATGCCAATATGTTCTGCTATTGCCCTTCCTAATCGCTTAGAATCCAAAAAAGTTCCGGTTCCAAAAACTTGTGATTGGGGCAAACCAGAAAGTTTCCATGCATGGTAAGCAAGTATATCTAATGGATTGGTTACCATTATAATAATTGCATTGGGATTTATAGGATGTAATTTCCCCATAATCTCTTCTATTATTTTTTTATTAGTGGGAAGCAGTTCTGTGCGCGGTTGTCCTAATTGCTGGCGCGCTCCTGCAGAAATTATAATAAGGTCCGCATTGTGTGCGTCTTGGTAGCTGCCGGTTACAATAGAAGTTCCGGAATCGCAAAAAGAGAGTGCGTCAGATAGATCTAGAAGTTCGCCGCGGCATTGCATTTCATTAGGATCTATAAGTACTAAATTAACGGCCAGTTTTTTAAGGATTAAGGCATAGGCGCTTGCAGATCCCACTGCTCCGCATCCAATTATCACAATCTTTTTTTTCATTTCTAATCCTTAGTTATTTTTTAGGTGGTAGCGGGAAAAAGATACTGGTTTGTTGTTGGTATTCGGTAAACTCTGGCAGATGTTCCAACTGTTTTTCTGCTAGCGGGATGCCAGATACAAAAAGAAGCAATGTAGTAATAGTAAGTGGACTAATAATAGCCCATGCTCCATAAGGAACGTTGATTGCTAGTATCCATATGCCCCACCAAATACATACTTCACCAAAGTAATTGGGGTGGCGAGTGTAGCGCCATAGGCCGTATTTCATAATGCGTCCTTTGTTGGCAGGGTTATGTAAAAAGGTATACAGTTGTACGTCCCCTACTGCTTCAAAAACCAATCCTATTGCCCAGATGCATACCCCTATGGCATCTAATATAGTAAGGCCAGGAATTGTGCTGTTATTAATCACTAGAATTGAAGTTGCAATAATAAGTAATAGTGCACCTTGGAGCATAAATACTTCTAAGTAACTGTATACTAATGCCCATGTTCCCCAGCGATTTCGGAATGCAATGTATCGCGGGTCTTCACCTTTGCCCCAATTGCGCCAGGTAATATAACCAGAAAGACGAACCCCCCAAATAAGTACTAAGGCAGTTGCGAGTAGATGGCGTGGTAGATACAGTCCGGTGTGTAATAATGAGTAGAGTGCTATAAGTATAAAGCCAACGCCCCATCCAATATCTGCAATACTATTGTTGCGTTTTAGTTGAGCAATAACAAAAAGAGTGGTCATATATGCCCAGATGATAAGTGCGGCAGAAATAAATGTATTTATCATGGTATATTCCCTTTTTTATAATCATTTTATTCTTGGTATAATTACCTTATCATGATCATTATCGAATGCTCAACAATCTGCGGAAAAGAACATAATGAGTCAACCTTCAGAAAAATTAGAATCTTTTAGAGAATTTATTTGGCATTATTATGCCCTTAATAAACGTGATTTTGCTTGGCGTAATGTAGAAGATCCGTACAAGGTCTTTATTTCAGAAATTATGCTGCAACAAACGCAAACATTCCGCGTAATAGAAAAATATGAAGAATTTATGGCTGCATTCCCTACCTTTCAAGAGCTTGCAGATGTTTCTTTGCGGGATGTACTTACTGCGTGGCAGGGACTGGGTTATAACCGACGAGGAAAATTTTTACATCAGAGTGCGCAGTGCATTGTTGCTGAGCATAACGCAATACTTCCCAATGATCCTGCAGTCCTGGTAGAACTTCCTGGTATTGGTCCAGCAACTGCAGCTTCTATGATTGCATTTGCATATAACGTCCCTACTGTATTTATAGAAACTAATATTCGCACTGTATTTATCCATAGTTTTTTTGCAGATCAAGAAAAAGTTCATGATCGTGATATTATTCCATTGGTTGCAGCAACGGTAGATAAAGAAAATCCGCGTGAATGGTATTATGCATTAATGGATTACGGGGTTTATTTAAAAAAGCGTCATCCAAATCCAAGCCGCAAGAGTGTACATCACAATAAACAAAGTATGTTCCAAGGATCAGATCGCCAAATACGTGGGATGATCATTAGAATGCTTACCACGCAGTATCCAGCGCTTGAGCGTGAGCAACTGGTAAAAAATATAGATCGTGAGCCAGATCGTGTTGGCAGAATTTTGGATGAGCTCATCGCAGAAAAAATGATTGTTTCTGAAGAAAAATTATTACGCATAGGCTAAGCATTTATAGATTTGAAGGATGAACTGCAAATTGAGGTGAAAATGGTGGAAGATATTTATTCATGCTTTCAACAAGGATGTTACGACCAGCATCAATAAGGATCATTCGTTTAATTGCCATATCGTTATATTGAACATTCAGGCGTCTATATTCTCTGTTCATGTTTTTTAGTTTAAATGAATAGTGACATAAAAAACTTTTTTCATCAGCAATCAGAATGTTATCTCCTTTGATGATAATAGAAGTTATTGGACTATTATGAGTACCCCAATTTTTATAGCATTTAATTAGGTTATTATTTTTCCATTCATAAAATGCGATATGACCATTTTCTTGACCAGTAACTATAAATGAACTGTTTGGGCTTATTGCAAGGCAACTAATGTTGTATTCTTCATGAGGATATTCAGTGAAGAATTGTCCATAATTATTTGTTAATTCGTAGAGATAAAATTTTCCTGGAGTTGCTACTAAAATATGTTTTGCATCTGGAGTTATGGCAAAAGCTTCTATTTGTGCTTGTACATCAAAAGAAAATAATAGGTTACCTGTTATAGTATTTAGTACATATAAAATAGTGCCAATTTTACCTACAAGAAATTCTCCATTTGGGCTTATTTCAACTTTTTCTAGTTGATTGTAATGAGTATTTACCGTATTAAAGCGTATTGTATTCTTCTGATTCTCTTTAATTATAGTTAAATCGATATGATTAATTTCTTTTTTGAGAAGTAACAAGAAAGGATTATAACTGCAGTAAGTGCTCATACAAACAAGAGGGGTGGTACTTTTTGATTTTTCATAATCAGTTATTTTTTCCAATTCTTCGCGGTATTGTAAGAATAAGTTTATTGTTTGTTGATCAGATTCAGAAAAAGCTATTGGACATGCAACTGGTTTAAAGAATTCACTTTTAAATCCAAAGTCTTCTAGTTTTTTTATTAAATCTGGTTTCTCTTGGCAGCGCTTAATTGCAGAACTAAGTTGATGCTTATCAAGCTTATTTAAAATTTCTGCAATATCACATGCATCTTGTCTGCTATAAGGAAAAATAACGCCATTTCTTGATTCAAATGCATTGCGTTCCTCAGCTTCTTTTTTTTGATATCTAACCATGGCAGAAATTATTTTATTATGATTAATAGTGTTGATAGTTTTCTTGGGAATAATTTCTTCTTCATCATGGTTGTATGAAAAGATAGTTCCAATTAATGATTGAGTTTTTTCAGCATTAAAAAAATGTTCATAATAACTGGGAATGGGAATCCTGACGCGCTCTTTCTGGGTAATTAAGTAAAATAGTTTATGGGGAGTTAACGACGGTTCTAAGCGATAGGGATCATCCATGCAATGCAAAAATGAATTTGATAAAAGGAAGAACATAAAAAAGAGTTGCTTCATAATTCATTCCTTTGAATTTGATATTTATTGAGCTCACTGTAAATTTAGTTTATGACCCTGTCAAATACATTTGTATCTTTTCATTTTATGACGATTCTTATACAATAAAAGTATCTTATTTCCTTTACTCTAGGTATTACGTCTATGAAGTCTACAATTACAAAAAACTTGAAAATAATTGCAGTTTATCCCTTAGAACCACAAAAGCCATGTGTTATTCCTTTTGCAGAATCATTGATTTCTGCTGGGTTTCCTTCTTCTGCAGAAAACTTTGTAGAGAACTCTTTAGATTTAAATGATCTGCTAATTGAACATCCATCAGCTACTTTTTATGTAAAAGTAATTGGTAATTCTATGATTAATGCAGGAATTAATTCGGGTGATATTTTAATTGTAGATCGCTCATTGAGTTTTACGAATAACAAGATTGCTATTGTGCGCATTAATGATGAATTTACGGTTAAGCGGGTATGTATGGAAGGGGGAAAGACTTTTTTAGTTGCAGCGAATGATGAGTATAAGCCTATAGAGATTAAGAGTGATATGGATGTGGAGGTATGGGGGGTGGTGACTTTTGTGATTCACAAAATGTCATAAAGATTTTTTTAAGAAATGAAATACATTTTTTGTTTTTGTGTTTGATAGCTTATGGGCGCAATACACCTTTTTAATATCAATATCTTTTTATGCACTATGCGTGCGGCATATAAGGGATTGCTTGTGCAACCCCTTATAAATCCAACACACCAACAGTTCCTTTGGATCCCTATACGCTTAGGACCCGCGCCTTAAGTGGCGCCCCTTATGTTTTACCTATCCTTGCTACTCAGTCCAATAACGCAAGGCGTTTTGTCCAGTTCGCAGCAAGTAGGGTGCAAACATTGCGGGTGGCATTCGCCTTAACCACGCCTTAGCGCAGAATGCGCTGCGGCGGGACGGCTCACGCAGGATGCTAAGCTAGAGTGGTAATTATTTTTATGAATTTGAATGAGTAGTAATTGAAGCCAGCCTAGCGGCTGTGGGGCGTATTCTAATTCTTTAAAACACAAAACCGTAATTTATGAAGGTTTTGTATAAAGCCAGCCTCGCGGCTGTGGAGGGCTTTCCTTTTTTTTAATTCATAAAACCGTTTGTGCAGCGTTTGTATAAAGATTGCCCTCTATGGCCGGGCAGGCTAGCTTCTCCTACTCTCCATATAAAATAAAAAAACCTGCCTAGCTTTGATTGGAAGTGAGCCGCCATTTTTTACGCAGCTTGCGGAGTGAATAAATGGAAAGGCGAGTGCACGCCACACGATTTTTACCATGCTTGCTAGCGAACTGGACAACACGCTTCGTGATTGGACTGAGCAGCAAGAATAGGAAAAATTGGGGTGGCCTTTAGCATCCAAAGCGTATGGGGATCTTTAAGGGGTTTATCCCTTAAATGGGGGTTGTTAGGGTATTTCACAATACCCTAACCCCTGCACGGGAGGTGCAAAAAAGATTTTGAATATAAACAAGATTGTTGTGCACATAAACTATTGCAGCCAAAAAACTTAAAACTTAAAACTTAAAACTTAAAACTTAAAACAAAAAACAAAAATTAAAAAAAACTAAAACCAATGGACCCCTTACCCCTTTTATGCCAAACAGAATTGTATTAGTCGACTGTAATAATTTCTTTGTCTCTTGCGAACGCGTATTCAACCCCAAATTAATGGGCAAGCCGGTTGTAGTGCTTTCTAGTAATGACGCCTGTATTATTGCTCGTTCTAATGAAGCAAAAAAGCTGGGCATAAAAATGGGTGGTCCATTGTTTAAAGTACAAGACATAATTAAAAAACATAATGTGATGGTCTATTCATCTAATTTCCCTTTGTATGGGGACATGTCTGCACGGGTTATGCAAACACTCACTAATTATTCCACAGACATAGAAGTATATTCGGTGGATGAATCTTTTCTTTATTTTCCTAACTACATTGGCACCTTTACGTCAGTTGCGCAAGAGAACGCCTATTACCGTTTATATGCGCACATGGTTAGAAAAAAAGTAAAACAAGAGGTTGGTATTCCTGTTTCTATTGGTTTGGGACCTACCAAAACGTTGGCAAAAGTTGCTAACCATTTGGCCAAGAAGAATCCTGAATATAGTGGGGTATGCGATTTAACTGATCACCCACAACTAGATGACATTCTTAAAAAATTTGAAGTTGCGGATATTTGGGGCATTGGGTCCCGGTATACCAAATTCTTGCAGCGCTATGGTATTAATACAGCCTATGATTTAAAAAACTGTGATGAAAAATGGGTGCGTAAAAACATGACGGTAAATGGATTACGTACCGTCTTAGAGTTGCGTGGTACCCCATGCATTAGTTTGCAAGATGCTCCAGATGCTAAACAATCTATTACGGTGTCCCGTATGTTTGGTAAAAATGTAACGGAGCGGACTGAACTACAAGAAGGGTTAGTGTTCCATATTTCTACGGCTGCAGAAAAATTAAGAAAGCAGCATATGGTTGCCGGGGTAATTACCGTGTTTGTGTGTTTTACCCATTATTATGATACTCAGCGTTTTTATGATTCTGTTACTATTCAGTTGCCTATGGCTACTGCATATACCCCTTCATTGATTGCCCATGCGCAACGTTGTTTAGATGCCTTATTTAAAAAGGGATTAATCTATAAAAAGGTGGGTGTTATTATAGATGATCTGTATCCAGAGAGTTCATTACAGGTAAATCTCTTTACGCCAGTTCCTAATTTAGATAAGCAATCTAAGGTAATGCAGGCAATAGATACGGTTAATGCTCGTATGGGTAAAAACAAACTGTTTTATGCAGGGGCAGGAATTCAGAAGGCATGGCAAACCAAATGGAGTAAGAAGTCCCCTTCATATACCACTAACTGGAATGAACTGTTAACTATACAGATCTAGGTTTAACATTTTGGCAATGGTGTATTATACTTTGTATAACTAAATCTTTTTACCCACAAAAAGGAACTTCTATGGCAAAAAATATCTTTCGCGTTGCTTTTCTGTCTATCGCTTTGGTCATAACCCCTTCAGCATATCCTCTTGGTCTTGGCATGGCACAAGGAATTTCTGCTGCTGCTGGTGTTGGTTCAGCAGCCTTAATTGGTCTTGGTATGCGGCATGCAAGGTTTAATCCTTTTGTATCTACCTTAGGTGCCGTGGCTGGTGGTGCAGCGGTTGGTGGTCTTGCTTATTATATTTTGTATGAATTTACTCCAGAGGGCAGAACTGCGCGTGCAACGGCTAAAATAGAACGTATAATGCGCAACCCAATGGTGACCCGCAGCTTTGATAATGAAAAAGATTTTTTAAATGCGTTGCAAGAAGTGTATGTAGTGCATGAACTATGGTTAATTGGTGCATTCCGTGAATTAAGTTCTTTATTACAAGATGCGTATGATGTTACCTCATTAGTAGAAAAAGTTCGTGCAGAAGCCCCAGAGAATTTTGGATTAATGCAACAGTGTAATACCTTAATGCCCCGTGCCCGTACTGCTATAAGTAATATTACTAAAGCAATTAAAACTATTCGGGAAAACAAGGAATATATTGCACAGCTTAAGATTCAAAAAGAACAAGAGATGCGGGAGCGAGAATTGGCAATTGCTGCGCAACAAGCTCAAGCTGCACAGACAAATGCTATGGCACAAATAAGCATGGCAAATTCCCAAGCGCAAATGGTACATGTAAAAAGAGAAAGAAATGACATAGAAGGCTATAAGGCTGCCGCGCAAATTGCAGGGCTATAAGCGTTATAAAATAATTGAGCATTATTTGGAGATATCTTTCTATGAAACTACGTCATTTTCCCTTTGTACTCTTCTTTGGTTTTGTCATAATTAACTTTTTTTTTGTTAAAAATATTGTGGCAATGGAGAGCAGCTCTGTAAGTTCAGAAAGTGAGGAAAGCGAAGAAGAACCTGAAGAAGAAGAAACTGAAGAAGAAGATAACTCCATTAAAAAGTACCCTGAAGAACAAAAGTCTTTGGATTCTTTTAAAGAAGGAACTAATTGTGGTCATTCCAACCTTTTATTAGAACAAATTTCCAAAGAAGAGACTGTCGTTGTTAAAGATCTTAATTGTATACAAAACACAAAGGTAAGTGGCTCAGATATAAAAGGGGCAAAATTTCTTCTTTTTTCTGCTTCGAAAGAACTTTACGCTTTCATTAACAATTTTAAAACAGTAAGTAGTTACAGTAATCCAACAATATTATTTTATGGTAAAAGCAAAAAGCAGCTTCGTCATTCATCACTTGCTTTAGCTTTGACTCTTAATATCCCTTGTTTGTATATAGATTCATGTGAAGTATTTACCTCAAAAGAAACAGCAGATGAACAAAAAAATTATGAACAGAATGTTTATGTTATTGCTATAAAAAATTTTGGCCATTTATATGCATCATTTATAAAGAAATATAAAGAAGAGCAGAACGTAGGCAATTTAGATAAAGCGTTTATTGAGCAATTTCATAAACTTACAAATTCAAAAAGTTGGATAATTTGCAGTTCAACAACTTCAATTGCAGAGCTTCCATTGCAAATTAAATTATTATTGTTTGATGTGCGATCATATGAAACTGTATTTCAAATCCAACCGATTGAAAATGAAGAGTATTGGAATATATTTTCTGTCGAGCATAGCGATTTAGGGTCTATTTCTTTAATAATGGATCAAAAAAAGAGAGATGATAGAAGTGCACTAATTAGCGCATTAAAGCAATATTCTGTTCCCTATCATTATGCAACTTTTACTATAAAAGCTCTCACTAAATCCACAAAAGACAAATATGGTGAAATTTTAAAAAGATTTAATGGGATGATCACAATACTTGGTCTTGACCAACGTAAACAGGCAAATAGTGATCTTAAAGCAGCTAATGAATGTGTGGTATGTCATGAGACAGATCAATTACAGATAAAGCTTTCTTGTTGTTCTAAAGAAGAAAATGAGAAAGATAAAAATGATCTTAAATTAATTTGCAGACCTTGTGCGGTTAATTGGTTTATTGTAGAAAAAAATAACAAATGCCCTCTTTGTAGAGCTAATATGACTTTCCATTCAGAGGTAATTTGTAAGTTAGAAAAAGAAGAGAAGAAATAAAAAAATAGCTGTGTTTATTTTTTTCTTATTCAAAGAGATTTCAAGGTAGCCTATAATGAAGATAGATTTTTAGTTATTAATATTGGGTCACTCCAAGCCGCGCAAATTGCATCCTTATAATTGAAAAGAGATATTCTTAAATATGAAGAATAAAAAAATAATGAACATATCATTGAAAACAATGATAATGGGCAGTAGTTGTATATTATCTACTGCTGCTATGGAACAAAATCAAATTAATCTTCTGCATTTATTACGTAATACACGTATTATTACTCATTCCGAAAAGATTGCTCTAAATAATCATGCAAATATCGGCAATTTGGCATATTCAGAATTATTCGCAAATTCAGTCCAAAATTGGAAAAACAAAAATCCTGATTCTAAAATAACGAAAGTAATAGCAAATCAACTAATGGAGATCACTGATCCGGCAGACCTCGAATTAGAAATGGAAGAGTATAAAAGTAAAAAAGAAAAAAATATTAAAACATCAGATTTAATCTATAGAGATTCATCTGCATTACACTTGGCAGCCCATTTTATGGATATAAGTGTTATCAATAGATGGTTGCCAAAGTTATTCCATTTCAAAATGATCGATGTAATAAACAAAACAAATAAAGATGCAACTAGTCCCTTTGGATATCTTATTCGTAATTTAAAAAATAGTGATAAATATCCTACATATAGTGATAAAAATATTAGTAAAATAGTGAGTGTTTTTCTTAAATTTGGTGCGCAGATTCATCCCGCTCAATTATATTATGTGCTTAGACATGATGGGTTTGAAACTGCAACTTTAATCCTAAAAAATTTTAATTGTGAAGAGGTTTTGAAAATCTATAGCAATACAAACACCAAACCATTCAAAGACTTTATTCGTGAAAATCATAAATGTGACACATGCAAGTTTGAATAATAATTTTATAAATGGAGTATTTCTATGAAGAACTACTTTTCTTTAGCAAGTCTTACTTTACTTGCTATCTTCTGTGGTCAAATAACCGCCATGGAACAAGACCAAAATAACAACAATAGTAAAGCAATAATACTTTCCAAAAACACAAGTACAGTAAAAGATGCGAAGCAAAACTTGGGCATTTTAAGTGTATTGTCGGATGAAATTATTGCGGAGATTTTGCTAAGAACAATTGATTGGGACGAAGTAGTATTAAAAGAAGCATGCGCAATCATTACTAAATCAGGCCGATTGGTTAATAAATATTTGTATGCATTAATTCACGAGCGTTTATTGAATGCGAAAAGTATAGAAAATATAAAATGTTATTTTAAAAGATTAAAAGAAGGTGAAGTGGAAATAGAGAATTATAAAGTGTTAAACTATGCAAAAATTCCTGGATATTTGTCCCCTGATTTGTGGAATGGTTTACATATAGCTTCATATCTTGGAGATTTGGAATTTGTGAAAAAAGTATTGCCGAAACTCTCCAAGAGAAATAAAAGAAATCTTCTTAATCAACATTGCAAAACGTTAGGGTTAACACCATTAGGATTAATCCATATATCAGTTCGAGAAGATGTCCATAGCCTTGATCAAAATGGATTTATGGCTGCAGATGAAAAATTCGCTGAATTAGCAAGTGAATTGATAAAGAATGGCTCTGTTTGTAACATTATGGATCATTGTGGTGTGTTTACTGACCTGGGATTTGTCGAAATCGCAGGTGCAATTGTAAAAGGAAGTAAGTGCAAGGATATAAGGCGATGGTATCAAATTACGTTTGATGAGAATACTAGAAAAGTTATTCGTCAAAACCATAAATGTGACACATGCAAATTTATAAAAATTAAAAAATTAAAGTAGAAAAAGCCGGTATTGGAAAATGATATAGGCTTTTTTACTTGCATCTTTTTCCCCTTTTACCAGTATGTCTTATGGGCTGCGCCCCCTGCGAATAACAGGGGCTTTGTTTAAAAAGTTACTTACCTATAAAAACTCTATTTGTATTAGCTGTCGTCTATTTGTTTATAATAGATAATTTTTTAGTAGTTGGTGCTTAATACCAGTTGATCGTTCATTTTTTCCTGTTATCTTTGGTACGTAGTCATAATAACATTATTTAATGGGGATATATTATATGAATAATCGTTTATTGTTACGTTTTTCTATGGTTCTTACTTTAATTATGGCATCGCATTCTTGCCAAATACATGCTCTTTCCGAAGCGGCGGTAAATGCTCTTTCTGCAGCAGCAACCGTTGGCGGTGCAGGGGTAGGGTATTTGGGTGCATGGGGAACCAAAAAAGCTGCGCATGATCTTCCTAGATTGAATAGAATGGGAATGGGTAGATTTGTTGACAATCATTCCACTGCTTTTGATAATAGATTGTGGGCAGGTGTAGGGGCTGCAATTGCTGGTGTTACCACCCGTATACTATTGCACCAATTTACGCCAAGTGGTCGCTATAACAAAGCAAAAGCAATTTATGATGCATATAATCCTCTAGTGTTTACTAGAAAAAAATTAACCAACAATCAATATCGTAATGCAGAGATTTATGCAGATGCAGGTTATATTAGCAAACCAGGCCAATCTTATATTATCCAAGCGCATGTTGACTTGGGATATGCAGGGCAAGATTTAAAGTTTGCACAAGAGTTGTTGGCTAAAGCGCGCCAAGATCTTCCGCAAATAACTGACCCTAAGACAGTTACCAATGATAGTTTGGTGTTTAAGGTAGAAGAGCTTATGTTCAAAATTAAGCAGGCTAAAGAAGTAGTTATGCATAACATTATGCATATAGAGCAAGATTCACACTTTCCGTCTGCGTATAGAATTTATTTAGCAGAGCGTAATGCAGTGTCTAATGAAAAAGTTGCAGACGCTACCGCTACATATGCAAAAATAGGCATTTCCAGGGAAATACGTGGATGGTTAGGATTCCTAAGCCATTTCAATTTTCGCGGATTTATTAATACCTTAATGGCTCCTATTAGATTCTTTACTAACTAAGGCCATACAGGGGATTAAGTTAGAATTATTGTAAAAATTAGAGGTGATTAAAGGGAGCTTACGGTAATACGTAGGCTCTCTTTTTTTATTTTTTACAATTTTTTCAGAGTTAGCTGTTCTTGAAAAATAGTAAATCAACTAGGGGATTAGATCTTATACGGCGGCGATTTTAATAAAGCAGCATGAGTAACGCCATTATCCCCATAGTAATATCTTCTGCCAAGGTAACATATGTCATTGGTATTT
Organism: uncultured bacterium; assembly: GCA_963698045.1. Taxonomy (GTDB): domain Bacteria; phylum Babelota; class Babeliae; order Babelales; family Vermiphilaceae; genus MFD01716-c1. The sequence goes on from OY969115.1 coordinate 1,012,192, forward strand.
TAAAAACAGCGCCAAGGCATGCACATACAATTGTTTTCCCTTTAGCTAATTCAATGGCAACACCAATACTACTAATAATCATTATGATCAACGTAATACTATTTAAGAGTTGGAGCTTAAAGCGCAACAAGTATCCAATTCCTAGGGAAAGTTCAATGAAGGGATATGCATAAGCATACCAGATTGAATGTTTGGCGATTACGTCATACATGCTATATGCTTTTACAAATCCATTAAGGTTAATTATTTTAAATAAACTAAAAATAACAAAAAAACTTCCCATAAAATCATACATAGCGTTATGTATATTCCAACCATATATAATTTGCTTTAGGCCCGTAAAAGCACTTATAAGGCTGATTAAGATTATAAGAGGTAAAAACTGTTGCAATGAATAATTTACCTTTTGGTTCTCATGATTGTTATTCATTTGACCCTACCTTTTTTAAAATGAAATTGTTGTGAAACTATATCGCTCCATTTCACATTGTATTTAACAGGTTTTTTAACTATATCCTCCAGTATTTTGCGTTGTTTTTTATTCATTTACTACCCTATGTTATTTTGTTTCATTTTATGAAACCATATGTGGTACCATCGGTCAATCCCAATCTCCCTACACAAAAAATTATTAAAAATAAATTTTAATTTTTGTGTAATCTATACATACACTATTTATATAAAAGGAAAGTGCATGAAGCCGTCATTAAAAACCGTAATAAGCAATGTAGCCCGTTTTCTATTAAAAAAAATTCTAATAATCTCATTATTATCCCCATTCCCATTATTCCCAGACTCTGGAGATCCTGCGCAAGAAGATCAGCAAGTAAAACAGGGGAATTTTTTTCTACCTACGGCTCAACGCTTGGGTCCTTTGCTTGGCGTTGGTCAATTTATTGTGGATAAAAAAGATATTCTTGTGCTGGTCTACGCAGATTATTTAAAAGCACAATTAAGTCATTCTAGTGGTATTTCTGCTAACGTTATTTTTGGTATTCGCAATGATCTTTCTATTTATGTAAGTATTCCTGCCATTGTGGATTTGCATTCTGTTACGGGAAATTATGCCGGTCTTGCAGATATAAACGCACAGATAGAATATGCCTATTGGACCAAGCAATCAAAAACGTCTGTTAATCAGGCAACCATTTTAATGAATTTGGGCCTGGTTCCAACCGGGCCTGCAGATCTGCCATTGGCCCGTTTTGGTAATCCTGGGGTATTTTGGGGAACAACTATTAGTCATATGGATGTCACCTGGTATTACTATGCTTCCGGTGGCTTTTTTTATAGAACCAGAAACGCTCCCAACACTAAAGGGGGTAATGTGCTGGTGTACCAAGCTGGTTTGGGAGCCACGGTAGGTAATCCGGGAGGCACTATATTGTCTTGGCTTATAGAAGCGAGTGGTACCTACACCAAGCCAAACTATGTCTGTGGGGTTAAAGATCCTAATACTGGTGGAAATGAAATCTTAGTTGGGCCAACTATGTACTTGGCTACGCGGCACACTTCTCTTCACCTTGCTGGGTATGTTCCTGTGGTGCAGCATTTGTTTGGAACGCAAATTAAAGACAAGTATTATCTTGCCTTAGGTATTATATGGACTTTTAATGATTAAGAAACAGTTATTTTCTTTAATATGTATATGCGCTTTAGCGTTCAACCAAGTAACGTATAGTAGTATTTCTATTGTGTATAACCTTCGAGTTGCAGAAACTACTAAGTTGTTAGCAACAGATTTAAGTAGTGAATACCCTTCTATGGCGGTGGTTACGCCTTTTGGTACCTACCGCAAAAAGTTGAATGATATTAAGCAATTAGCAGAAGGGCTATTGGGAACCCTTTCTTACACCAGGCAATATTTTTATGTGCGTGTTGACAGTGCATTTGGGTATGTTAAGCAAACCGAACCATCCTCGTCATTTTCTCGCACGCAGCCAGATGATATTCTTTTTTCTGGGGGCTATAGCAAAACATTTGCTGAAAGATCAAAAATAACGCTGTCTGGTCTTTTAGGGTTTGCCACTCATAAAGATACCAGTTTGGTACATATTCAATTTGGGTATGGTCATACCGGGTTAGGGGCGCAATTAGATGGATCACATATTGTGAATAATAACGGCTATCTATTGCAGGTGTTGCGCGCCGCTGCCCGTTGTATCCATTTTTTCCCCGCGAATGTTTGTACTAGTGACTTCCAGGTGGTCAATTTTAATGTTGGGAATTTGGTAGATTTTTTTGCTTCTTATGTCTGGCGGTGGAAGGCCAACAGAATAGAATTGGGTTATGATTTAAGTTTTTTCTTTAATGCACGTATTACCCCGTATGTAGAAACGGTAATTCAGCAAGCAGATTATGTACGGAGTAACTTTTTTGGAAGTTATAAGTACCGCTTTAAAATAGGTAACTATACTAATGATCTTACCGCGGCCTTGTCTTATGGATTTGATCATCTTCCAAAACAGTTAAGTACTAAGCGTATTGTTACCATATGGGGTTCTTGGAGTATTCATTTTTAACCACAGAAAGAGTTGTAATGAATAAAAAACTACTACCGATAGTCCTGGCTTTAGCGACTAATTATTGTTGGGGAATTTCTGTAGTGTATAATATGCGCATTTTGCAATCGACTAGCAAGCAGGTAGCGCAACTGCCAAACTTGCGCCCTTCTATTGGGTCCTTAGTATTTATAGACCAAATGCATAATAGGCGCTGTATAAATGATCACCAACATTTTGCTGCATTATTAGGAAGTTATGTCTATACGTCGCGCCCTTTTTATGTACGTGCAGATGTGGCATTTGGGCATATACATAACAATATAGAAAACGTTAAGCGCTCGCGCACTCAAAGTGATGATATTTATCTAGCCGCTGGCTACAGCGAATATATTACGGAACGCTCTACCGTAACTACTTCAGTAATTTTAGGACTTCCTACTCATAGGGATACTATCTTAGAGACCTTAGCCTTGGGTACTGGTCACGTAGGCATGGGTGCCCAGCTAGATGGTATTTTTGCTGTGCGGTCAGACATGCCACAAATCATTCTTACGGCAGCCCGCTTTATCCATTTTATTCCACGGAATGTGTACACTACCATAACGGGAACTCGTCTTAATTATTTCTTGGATATTGGGAATTTGGTGGATCTGTTTGTTGCTTATCAAGTGGGGGTTGGCAGCCAGGCGCAACACCGTATAATGGTTGGATATAACCCTCAATTTTTATTTGGTGCCCATATTAGCCCTCCATTGCCGGCGGTAGATGGGTTTTCTTCTACCGCTATTAGAAGCAACTTTTTTGCAACGTATATGCATCTTTTTTTAATAAAAGAGCATATTAGTGGATTAATTTTGGGGTTGTCTTCTGGTTTTGATCATATTCCCCAATATCTTGGGATAAAAAATCAGGTTACTGCATGGGTGGGATGGGGGATTAATTTTTAGGTTATTCAAACAGGTCAGCGTGGGAACCGGTTCGTACTAGAATTATTTCTGTATCATTTTTTAGATATATAAGTAGCCAATCTGGTTCAATATGACATTCCCAATGATGATTGTAATCTCCAGATAATTTATGATTTCTATTTTTGGAGGTAATGGCTTTTCTTCTAAAAGCAGATTAATAATAACTTCAAGTTTCTGCATTTTTTTTGCGTTTTTTTGATCGTTCTGGGTCTTTTTTAAATCTGCTTTGATAAATAAGAGTTAACATTTTTAAAGACCTAGTTTTTTAAAGAGATCCTTTGTGTTTTTAACTTTGACTAATCCTTTTCTATTTTCAGCATCTTTCATTGCTTGTTTTGTTTCTTTATTAAAATCAAGATCTTCGCAACAGTATTTTTCTCTAACTGGCTCCATGATTAACTCTTTCATACTTAACCCTTTAGCAGCAGCCAAAGCTTTTAGTCTTTTGTGTTCTAGAGTTGGTATATCTATGGTTATTCGTGATAATTCTGCTTTGGTACTCATATTTTTCCCTTTACATAAAACAATGAATTAATGGTATGTTCTTTTTAGAATATCACAATTAATGAAATAATGAAATGTGTATTTGCGCCCAGTAATTAATTCTGTAAATTGCATTACTTATCTCCAATTTAGATGTTCTTGTATAACTCTTTAGCTTTTTTACTTTCCACTCCATGATCCACCATTGGCCGTGGGTAGTTTTTAATGGAAGGGCTGTCTTCTTTGTACCAAGTATGGATAATTAAAGGCAAGATCTTTTGTAACTCTGGTACCCATTTTTTTATGTAGGTACACTGGGGATCAAACTTCTTTTGCTGTAGCCAGGGATTAAAGATTCTAAAATAGGGCTGCGCATCGCAACCAGTAGATGCACACCATTGCCAGTTGCCATTGTTCACTGCAGGGTCATAATCCACTAGCTGTTGCGCAAAGTAGCGTTCCCCCTTGCGCCAGTCTATGTGCAGGTCTTTGGTTAAAAAAGAGGCCACTATCATGCGTACGCGGTTGTGCATAAAGCCGGTAGCATTAAGTTCCCGCATGCCGGCGTCTACAATAGGGAACCCCGTTGTTCCGGTGCACCAGGCAGTGAATGCTTTTTCACTGTTGCTCCACGGGAGCTTTGCATATTTTTCGTGAAACGGTTGGCCAAAGACAAAGGGAGAATGGTAGGCAACCTGGGTAAAAAAGTCTCTCCAATAGAGTTGCTTAATAAGTGGGTGTGCAGGGCCCAGTTTGTCACGTATTGCCCAATAGGCTTCCCGTACAGAGATGGTGCCAAATTTTAAATGGGCAGACAGATGCGTAGTTGGTAGAGCGGGAATGTCCCGTGTTTGTTGGTAATCAGCAAATGAGGCAATTTTTTTTAATAGTGCCAGTCCGTTGGTACGGCCAGCAGCTTCTGCAAGACGGCTATTTTTTTTAGGGCTTATTTGTTTATAGATACTATGTGGTTCTGCAAAAGAGATTTCTTTGGTAAAAAAAGAGGGCTTTCTTATTGAGCGTGCTTGTGCAACCGGGAACTGTTTTACAGACGCTTTGTAAAATGCAGTGTAGACAGAATAGGGCGTTCCACTGCCCGTTACAACCCTGCCGGGTGCATTAAGGAGTGCGTCATGTGCGGTATGGAAGATAATGTCATGCTTTTCACATACCAGTTCTATTTCTTTGTCCCGGTTTATACTAAATGGGGTGTAGTCTGCATTTACGGTGACTAAACCAATGTCTAATTGCTTAATTAGTTTTGCCACTACCTTCGCGGGATCACCATAAAAAAGATAAAGCTTTGCATTCAGTTTTTTTAGTTGATTATCCAGATCTGTAAGAGATTCTGTCATAAACTGCAGCGCATTCATGCTGCGGTACTGGTTTTGCCGCTCTATTTGCCGTGGGTCAAAAATAAAACAGGGAATAACTTGCTGTGCGTTTTCCAGTGCATAGAGCAGACCAGTGTTGTCTGCAAGGCGCAAGTCCCGTCGAAAGATAAATAATGCGGTAGTTACTTGTTGCATGTTAGCTGTTCAAGCTCAGCAATGTGATGCGTTAAATCTTTTTCTATTTTTTCAAATAATGTTCTACAAGATGAGTCGGTAGATTCTTCTGCTTCTTTAATGGCATGTTTGCTAATAAACCAACGTAGTTTGCACAGGTCATGCAATACTTTTATTTGATTGTAGCGTGCGTTGTTCATCCTATACTCCTTTTTTGTGTAGTAGAATTTATCAACTTTTTCTTGAGCACTGTTATAGTTGTATGCTTTTTAGTGCAATTAGCAGGTCATCTATCTGATTGCTTTGTATTGGGGTCTTTTGGGCTACTAATGCGTCAACCTGCTTTTTCAATTGGTGTTGGGCTTGTTCAAATTCAATATCGGCAAATGTATCTATTTTTTCTTGCAATTGTTTTCCGTTAAATAGCGCAAGTGTGCTAATAAGGGATAGGCTTCTTTGTAATTCAGTAGTCTGTTGCTGTATTTCTAAAAGACGTTTTACTACTGGTTCTGTATCTGCAGGTAGTGTTTTAATACGTTCAATATTCTGTTGGATATTATTATAAATAAGTTCCAGATTCCTTTTGCGGTTAACATCTGTAAATTCTGAGTTATGAATTTTCGTGGTTGGTAATATTTGATACTGTTCTGGTTCGTTATTGGACCGCGGCTTTGGTTGCGATGAATGATCCATATCAATATCCATATGATCCATGCACACCAGTAGAGTGCTACTTATTGTTAGTATAGTTAATGATATAAAGCGCATACACATGGGACTACTCTTCCTTTTTTTACTAAAAATTATGCACCCAAATGTTTTTTAAACAGTTCTTGTAATATTTGTGGATTAGCTTTGCCTTGTGTTTGCTTCATAGCTTGGCCAACAAAAAAACCAAACAGTTGTTGTTTGCCTGATTGATAGAGTTTCACATTTTCTGGGTTGGCTGCAATAATTTGTTGTACAATCTTTTCTAGTTCATCAGTAGAGCCTATTTGCTCTAACCCTTTTTCTTGTACCACAGCTGCAGGTTCTTGACCGGTTTGTGCAACAATGGCAAATACTTCTTTTGCAGCGGTGTTGTTAATTTTGCCGGTATCTACTAATGCTACCAAGGTTGCTAATTTTTCTGGGGTTACGTTGAATGCAGTAATCTCTATTTTGTGTTCTTTTAAATAGCCCATTACGTCTCGTAGTACCCAATTAATAATCTGCTTGCTGGGGTGTGCGTTATATGCTTTTTCAAAGTAGTTTGCCAAATCTAAATCTTCTACCAGTATTTCTGCTTCATATTCAGAAATGCCTTTTTCTGTACAGAAGCGGTCAAACTTTTGATGTGGTAGTTCTGGCATCTGCTTTCTAATAGTTTCTATCCATTCACTAGAAATTTCTACATTGGGTAAATCTGGTTCTTCAAAATAACGGTAGTCTGCAGCCTCTTCTTTGGAGCGCATAGCCAAGGTCTTTTTGTTTTTGCTATCCCATTGGCGGGTTTCTTGTCTTATCTTGCCACCCTCTTGCAGTATTTGGATATGGCGTTCAATTTCATATTCTACTGCATCACCAATGAATTTAAATGAGTTAATATTCTTAAGTTCGCAGCGGGTTCCTAACTTAGGATCACCCTTTTTACGTACGGATACGTTAGTGTCTGCGCGGAATGCGCCTTCGTCCATGTTGCCCGTACAGATATTTAAATAGCGTACAATGCTGTGAAGTGCTTTTAGGTACAGTTTTGCCTCTTCAGTACTTGCAATATCTGGTTCAGAAACAATTTCCAATAAGGGAGTGCCGGTGCGGTTAAGGTCTACGTAACTTTCATTACTAAAGCTGGAGTGGATATTTTTACCCGCGTCTTCTTCTATATGAATTCGGGTTAGTCTAATGTTTTTAATAGTCCCGTCATGCAATCTAATGGGAATGTACCCTTTGGTACAGATAGGGAAGAAGTTTTGGGTAATTTGGTAGTTTTTAGGTAAGTCTGGGTAGAAGTAGTGCTTACGGTCAAAGGTGCAGAGTTTTGCTATGGTGCAGTTGGTAGCAAGGCCGGCTAAAATGCCAAAGTTTACTACTTGCTTATTAAGTACGGGAAGAACACCAGGGTACCCAGCGCAGATCTGGCAGATATTGGTATTGGGTTCTTTTTGTATTTCTATTGCACAGGTACAGAAGATTTTGCTTTTGGTATTCAGCTGGGTGTGTACTTCTATACCAATGGTTACTTCATAATCGGGGTAATGGTCAAGGATAGAGGCTGGTTTGGACATAGTTTTTAGATCCTTATTACGCAAAAGTGGTCGTTGTTATATCTATTATGTTACGCGATGATTTAAGAGAAATAAAATTTTTGTTTAAAGATAGTGGTTAGGGATAGGGTATTTTGGGGTTAGGTGTTTTTATTTTTATGTTTTATATCTTTTTATGCACTATGCGTGCGGCATATAAGGGATTGCTTGTGCAACCCCTTATAAATCCAACACACCAACAGTTCCTTTGGATCCCTATACGCTTAGAACCCGCGCCATAAGTGGCGCCCCTTATGTTTTACCTATCCTTGCAGCTCAGTCCAATAACGCAAGACGTTTTGTCCAGTTCGCAGCAAGTATGGTGCAAACATTACGGGTAGCATTCGCCTTAACCACGCCTTAGCGCAGAATGCGCTGCGGCGGGACGGCTCACGCAGGATGCTAAGCTAGGTAGGTTTATACAAAATATTTTTATTTTTTTGGATGAGTAGTAATTGAAGCCAGCCTAGCGGCTGTGGAGCGTCTTAAAATTCTTTAAAACACAAAACCGTAATTTATGAAGGTTTTGTATAAAGCCAGCCTAGCGGCTGTGGAGCGTATTCTAATTCTTTAAATCACAAAACCGTTTATGCAGCATTTGTATAAAGATTGCCCTCTATGGCCGGGCAGGCCAGCTTCTCCTACTCTCCAGTAAAATAAAAATCTGATCTGATCTTGCAACCTTTTTTTACACAAAACTAACAGAGTCTACAACCTCTTGGCCGGTAGGGCCAGCTTCACTTACTATCTCCTTTTTTTCAAATTCAACAGGTGATAGATAATTGATTGACGAATGCATTCTTTGGCGATTGTAGAAAATCTCAATATATTCAAAAATACTCTGCTTAGCTTCTTGCCTTGTTTTATATTTATGAAAGAATACATGCTCTGTTTTTAACGCATGAAAGAAGGTTTCCATCGCGGCATTGTCATAGCAATTTCCTTTTCTATCATACTTATTACAAAATTATTAGCTTCAGCAATTTTTTTATATTCAAAGCTTGTGTATTGACAGCCTCTATCTGAATGCAAAATAAGACCTGGATCTGGCTGTCTATGAGTAATCGCTTGATTTAAGGAATTGACGACCAAGCCTGTTGTTATCGATTTATCCATGCTTAATCCAACAATTCTTCTTGAATATAAATCAAGAATAGTTGATAAATATAACTAGCCTTCGTCGGTTGTAATGTAAGTTATATCAAGCAGCCAAATCTTATTTGGTTTATCAACTGAAAAATTTTGATTAATTAAATTGGGAGCGATATTTAGTTCATTCTTAGCAGAAGACATAGCCTTCCATTTTTTCCTAATCTTTGATTGTATTTGATTCTGTTTCATTAATTTTGCTACATGCTTTCTTGATACAAATTCACCTTGTTTTTTAAGCGTTCTATGAATCCGAGGACTTCCATAAATTTGTTTGCTTTTTGAATGAATTGCTTTGATTTTAATTACCAATTCTTGGTTTTTCTTTTTTCGAACAGATTGTTTATTTTTTATGTTTTTATAATATCCAGAACGAGAAACTTTAAATACTTCTGCCATCTTTTCCACCGGAAAGTGATTTGAATATTTGTGCATGAATTGAAAAATCATAGTTGTTGTTTTGAAAAGATGGCCAAAGCTTTTTTTAAGATATCACGCTCAAGTTTTACGTCCTCAAGTTGCTTTTTTAATTTGTATGTTTCTTCATTTTCGGAGCTAATCTTTCCTGACCCAGGGAAGCTTTTTTCTCCATTTTTTTGAAATTGACGTACCCAACCAGACAAAGTCGAATGCGGTATCTCTAAATCTCTCAGAATTTCATTCCTGTCTTTTCCATTCAAATAGAGATTAACTACATCCATTTTAAACTGCTTATCATATTTTCTTATAGTTTTTGTAACTTTAGCATGCATATTTTATCCTTTAAATTAGACGCTTTTTTCATATTATCAGCTGTGTTTCTTATGTCTACTAAAAGGTAGCAGGATCAATCTAGCTTTGAATGGAAGTGAGCCGCCATTTTTCACGCAGCTTGCGTCCTTCGACAAGCTCAGGATGCACGGAAGAGTGAATAAATGGAAAGGCGAGTGCACGCCACACTGTTTTTACCATGATTGCTAGCGAACTGGACAACACGTTTCGTGATTGGACTGAGCAGCAAGAATAGGAAAAATAGGGGTGGCCTTTAGCATCCAAAGCGTATGGGGATTTTTAAGGTCCCCTTAAATGGGGGTTGTTAGGGTGTTTCATAATACCCTAACCCCTGCACGGGAGGTGCAACAAAAGATGTTAAAAAAAATAAAAAAGACTTTTGTGCAGAAAGAACATGCAACTTAAAACTTAAACTAAAAAATCACCTAATTCTTTTCCACCTTATACTCTTCCATCTTCCTCCCTTTATCACTCGCCAGCGTTAGCTTAACTCCAAACTCCCGTTCAAAGGCAAGAATAGTGTCATACTCAGTGGAAGTAATATAATTAAACATGTCTGGGTGCAGTTTAATGGTAACCATTTTGTCAAATTGGCCAGATGCAAGTTCGCTACGGATCTTGTTAAATATCGCATAGCATTCTGTTTGCAGAGATTTTACAAAACCAGAGCCATGGCAGGTGGTGCAGTTTATGGTTAGTTGTTGTTGTAACGTTTTGCCAGAACGTTTACGGGTCATTTGGACAATGCCAAATTCTGAAAGTTTAAGCACTACTGACTGGAACTTATCCCGTTCTTTTAAGGTCTTTTCAAAGAATTTAAACAGTTTTTGACGGTTGGCCGCAATTGCCATATCAATAAAGTCTATGACAATTAATCCACCAATATTGCGTAATTTTAATTGGCGTACAGACTCTTCAGCAGCTTCTAAGTTAGTTTTTAATATAGTCTCTTCCATGTTCTTTTTACCGGTAAACTTGCCGGTATTAACGTCTATTACAGACATGGCTTCTGTAGTTTCTATAATTAATGAACCACCAGAGCGGAGCTCTACTTTTTTATTGAGCGCTTCTGCAATCTGTTTTTCTATGCCGTAATATTCAAAGATGCTTTGTTTTTCTGAGTAAAGCTTAATCTTAGTGCCATACTCAGGAGCCATTTCTTTAACAAATTGATAAATTTGGTTTTGGCTCTCTTTGCTGTCCGTAATAACGGCTTCTACGTCTTCATCCAGGTGGTCACGTACCACTTGTAGTGCAATAGGTAGATCTTCGTACAGTTTTTCTTGGGGTTGTCCCTCTGCATACCGCTGTTCAATTGTTTGCCAGGTTTTAAGTAAGAATTTTATATCTTTTACTATGGCAGATTCTGAACTTTCTTCTGACGTTGTTCTAATAATTGCCCCCATAGTTTCTGGCAGGTTTGAACGTACTATGGTCTTAAGGCGGTTACGCTCTTCCCTGTCTTCAATTTTTTTAGATACCCCAATGCGTGGAATGTTGGGCATTAATACAATAAAGCGCCCGGGGATGGTAAAGCACGTGGTAAGTTTTGCACCTTTTTCATACACCGGCTCTTTGCTCACTTGTACCAGTACCGTATCACCCTCTTTGAGTATTTTGCTAATATCCTGTTGTTGGCGGGGGATCTTTTGTTCTTTGGGCTCTTCATGGTCATCTAATTGGACCTGCTTGCTCATTTTTTTGATAGCAAGATCACGGTCAATTTCAGAGATATGTAAGAATCCGGCTTTTTTTTGACCAATGTTCACAAAGGCAGTTTGGATACCGGGTAGTACTTTAGAGACTACCCCTTTAAAGTAGAGCCGTTCTAAGGTTGTCTGTGCATGGGCAGAGAAGTATAAGTTTTCTAATTCCCCGTCACGCGTAATTGCAATACGGGTTTGCCAGGGTTTGTCATTGATGATTATTTTTTTCATTTCATGGTTCCATTTTCTCATGCTCTAGAAGACATGAGGAGTATTTGGTATTAATTTTTACTATTTTTTATCATTACTGGTCACTCGTTAGCACTAAAATGCGCCGTAGGACCAAAAACCCTTTTCTATAAATATACTTGATATTTGTAACAATGAGTAGAAAAGTGGTTAAAATTGTGCTAAAGTACCCTGTGCACTTACATTATCGCAGAAAAAAAATCACTAATTATCCACATCATTTTAATTAAAAAGGGTCGCGTTATGATAAAAAAACAATTTGGATTAGTACTATTTGGATTAGTATTCTTGGCAGGATGTGGCAAAAGAAAAGATAAAAATAAGTTGATGGCTAAAGGGGATTCTTTTTCTCAGGTTAATATTCCTATGGCAGGTGATCAAGTGGCAACCGCAGATGACAGCGTTCGTAGTTTCTTTGATCAAGATATAAAAGAGTTTGTTGCATTAGATGGTGAAGGTTCAGAGGCGGGAAGCGCAAGTGACTTTGCTTGGGTAGATGCAAATGATTCTGCCTTTAAAACTGTCTACTTTGATTTTGACAAGCATACCGTGCGCACCGACCAAAAAGAAGCAGTAGCATATGACATAAGCCAGACACGTAAAACTTTACAAGAAGCAACAAAAAATAATCAAAAAACAACAGTAGTAGTAGAAGGTCATGCATGCCATTCAGCAGGTTCAGCAGCCTATAACTTGGCATTGTCAGAAAAACGTGCCAAAGCGGTTGCAAACCAACTAACTGCAGCGGGACTACCAAAAGATACCATTAAGGTGGTGGGTCGTGGTCAAGATGTACCAGTCTGTGATGGTACCAGAGAGCAACAATGGAAGAACCGTCGCGTTGAGTTCCATGTAGTGCAAAGCTAAGAGCTAATCTATTTAAGTTTGAATAGTGAACGGGGAGACATTTGTCTCCCCATTTTTATTTAACTATTTGCAAGTAAATAAGGCGCGATCATTTCTTGCAGTATAACTGCTATCACCGGCCCAAATTGATTTTTTAACCTTGTTTTTAATTCTTTTATTATTGTCGTTTCTTCTTGTGTTAATGTTCCTTTTATCTTATGCAGCATTAAGTTATTCAATGTATGCAGTGCTGATCCTTCTAAAAATGAAGTCCGCTCAAAAAGTATTTTTTTAAGTCTGGGCAAGTGTCTTAAGAGGCTTACGTCCCATGTTTTTACCTTATTGTCATAAGATGCAGTAGTGATGCTGGTGCCTTCCGCAGACATCAAAAAAATAGATTTTTCATGCATTGGAATTGTGGCAAGTAATTCCAGGCTAGGAAATTCATAAAAGGCAAATATTCCATTGGTTGAACCAGCAATTATTAGATTATCTGGTACAAAGGCAATTGATCTAACACCACCTAGGCTAGTTTTCTTAGTTTCTGATCTCTTGGTGTCTAATCTATAAATGGTAAAGCAGTCATAGCCAGCAGAAACAAAGGTATTATCATCTATAACAGCAAGACTCCACGAATTTTCCATGAACATATGTAGGCATTCACCATGTAAGCTCCATACACAGATAGCGTCATCTCCTGCAGTGATGATTTTATCATTCATGACAATAACGGTGTTTAACTTTTCATGATGTTTTAATAGTTCATGTTTGCAGGTATAAGTTCCTAGATCCCAAATTTTTACTTTCTGATCAAATGCAACAGATATCATCAGATTATCGTTAAGAGCAATACCTTTTACAAAAAAACCGTGAGCTTTATGGAGAGTTTTAAGACAGGTTTTGTGGACAAGATCCCATATTTTTATAGTTCCTTCATCATCCCCGCTAAAAAGAACGTTACCGCATCTTGTCATGGTGCGTATCCAGTTGGTGTGCCCCTGTAATTGTGCCGTTAATTTTTCAGAAATTCTATGTCTTATTTCTATAACATTGTTTGGAAATGCGCCTCCTGTAATAATCTGATCATTCCATAATACCGTGGCTCGCAATCCAGCTGTCGCCTGAAATTCAGTTATCAGAATGTTTTCTGGTTGTTTAACTTGCTTAAGTAGCTCTGCAATAAAAACATTTTTCTTGTTAACATAGTGCATAATTTTTTGTCTTAATTCTTCTGGTAGCATAATATTTACGGCAAGTTCAACTGGTAACAGATTTACTGTTCTTTGAAAATTTGAACGTAATCGTGAATTGAATTCAGAAGAATTTTTTTGTACTAAGAGATGGCTTAGAATAAAGAGTCTTTTTATGGGATCAATAGTATGTTTTTTTAGTTGGGATACAGTTGATATATTTGATGAGTGATGTGTTGGAGTATCTTCCATTGCCAAGCAAGATACAGTAGATAAGATGAGCAACAATGACAAGTTTTTATTCATAACCCCTCCTCCTTACGCATTGTAATTGAGGTCCCCTAATACCATTATGCACCATGGGCATGTCGCGGGGAAAGAGGTTTATGATAAATCTATTTTTTACGGTTTAAATTAATACCTAGGTTTACAATCTAATTCTTTTATTTTCTTTTTGGGTTTGATGGTGATTTTAGTAGCCGAATTATTTTATTATAATCCTCTCTATTATCTTCATCCTTTTCAACTTCTAGGGCTTCTTGTGCTAAGTCAAGAACTGTTTTATTCTCTTTATTTTTTAAATCTGGATTTGCCCCACGGTCAAGCAAATATTCAAAAGTTGTAAGTGCACTGCCTTGAGCTGCACGCATCAAAGGAGTTATGCCTTCGTTATTTGGTAGATCAATTTTGGCACCATTAGCGATAAGAATGCGTACTATGTCTAATTCACTATCTGGATAACACATTATTAAAGCGGTGTTGCCCTTATTGTCTTGTTCGTTTATATTTCCTCCAAGACTAATTAGAGTTTGTAGTATTTCAGGTTTATTCTCATCTGCCGCATGCATAAGCGCAGTCATTCCATATTTATCTCTTATTGTGTGATCTGCGCCACTATTTAGTAAAATATTTACGATAGCTGAGTTACCACTTACTGCTGCCAGCATAAGAGCAGTTCTACCTTGGTTATCTTGTATATTTATATCTGCGCCATTATCTAGCAAAACATTTACCATATCTGATTTATTAAATTCTAATGCACTCATTAGAGCAGTTCTTCCCTTGTTGTTTTGTACGTTGATATCTGCTTTAGATTTAATAAGTTCTTTAGCAATTGCATGGTTATATAAGACTGCATATACAAGAGCAGTTAGACCTTCTTTAGTCTTTGCATTTAGATCCGCACCCTTAATAATATCTCCCTTACCATTTTTGCGTTCTTTAATAAGTGCCTTAGCAATTTCTAAATATTTTTCTTCTTTTTGTGCCGCAACATGCATTAGAACTGTGAAGCTTTCATTATCTACTATGTTTGGGTCTGCACCATTATTAAGAAGAATATTTACCATTTTTAATTTTGTCTTACGAGCTGCAAACAAGAGAGGGGTTGTTCCTTTACTGTTTGTTTTATTAATATCAGCTTTCAATTCGATAAGCAGGTTAACTATTTCTGCGTTGTCGGCACTAACTGCATTCATAAGGGGAACTTCCCCCTCTGTGTTTGGTGCATTAATATCTGCACCATTTTTTATAAGTGACTTAAAAATTTCTAAATAGTTTTCGTCTGACCGTTTTGGGTCTAGGATAATACCTGTTAAAAGGGGGAGCAATTTATTGTCAGTTCCGTTTGGATTTGCACCATTTTTAAGAAGAATATTTGTGGCCTCTAAATGGCCAGCAATTGCCGCATGCATAAGAGAGCTTTTGCAATCGGTATTCTGTGCGTTAACATCTGCTCCTTTTTCTATAAGGTTCTTAACTATTGCAGCATTACCTCGTTTAGCAGCAAACATAAGAGGGGTGTTTTTTTGCGCATTAGTTCTGTTTGGATCTGCTCCCATTTCAAGAAGAAATTTTACTATTTCAACATGTCCCATAAGCGCTGCAATCATAAGGGGGCATAGGTTAGTTTCTTCTGGTATCTCATTGACCAGTTTATTATCTGTTTCTTGTTCTAAAAGGGATTTGATTTTTGCCAAATCTCCCAAGATTGTTGCGCTAATAAGTTGTCCAAACTTACCAGTTCCAACTGTTCCTGTATCTGCTTTATGATTAAGAAGTAGTTTTACTGTTTCATAATGTAAATTTTCAAATGCCCAGTGTAATGCAGTGCGACCATTGTTATCTTTTATGTTGATGTTAGCATTTTTCTGAAGTAATTTTTTTACTACATCTAAATTACCGTTATATGATGCTAGCATAAGAGGCGTTATTCCATTATTTTGTGCATTAATATCAGCCCCGCTATTGATAAGGGCTTCTACTGTGTCCATGTGACCAGTTTCAGCGGTGTGCATAAGAAGGGTTTTCCCCTTATCATTCTTGAAATTAGGATCAATTTTTTGTTCTTTTATTATTTTTGCAATTGCGGCTGTATTTTTGTTTTCACACATTTTCATAAATTCTTTGAAAAATGACGAATCCAACTCATCGCACTTTTTGTTAGTTTCTAGGATAAAATTGACGATCAAGTCTTTAATGTCACCACCTCTTTGGAATGCGTATTGTAACAGAATATTATTATCAGCATCCTTTTTAAAGATAATTGCGGTTCTAACGTTTTTAGCATTTAATTTGTGATATTCAGGAATAAGTAATTTAATACATTCGTCGTTTTTTGTTTTGAAGGCGAGTATGAGAGGACTAGTACTCTCTTTTTTCCATAGTATATCAGCACCTGCAGCTATTAAAGATTTGAGTGCAATGTTATTCTTAGCTTCTAAAGCATGTCGAAGTAGACTTGTTCCGGTTTCGTCAGCGTAGTTAGGGTTAAACTGTTGGCGCTTTAATAAATAGCCAGTAATGATTTTGCCAATTCCTTTTCCATTTTTAATTGCAGTTATTGTATCACTGTAACTACTTACTGAGGAGCTATTAATTGATTTTACTGTTTTGTTTGTCTGGGTTTTATCGGTAGCATCAACTATGTTGTTATTATTTTTCTTTTTGGGTCCAGACTTTTGATTTTTTGATTTTGATTTCATGTGTGCAGATTTTTCTTCTGCATTATCCAAAGTAGGATTATCTTTAGTTTCTTTTAATTGCGGTGAAGGGGTGCGGTTTTTATTTATTTGTTCTAATTTAGTGGTAATTAAGGCTCGTATGGCTTTGTCATCAGTATAATCATATGCAGTTGCTCCATCTTGATCTTTCGCTCCGACAAAAATATCTTTTTGTATTAGCAAGGCAACTACTGAGCATTTGCCTAATTGGCATGCATTCATTAAAAGAGTTTTGCCATTCTGTTGATAAGGAGTATCTAGAAGTTTGTTAAATTGTCTTGGGTAGAAGGGCTCAAGGTTTGCGAGCACAATGTTAACATTTTCTTCTGTTTCTTTTTCCAGAATGATATTTAATACTTTTATAATTTCTGTATCAGATTTAGTGCATAGAGAGGTTAATACAAAACTACTTAAGTTATCACTGGTATTATTGTTATTGTTTTTTTTGTTGCTGTCCCGAATGGCATTTATAAAAACAGCATATAGGGTTGAAGGAGTGGTTTTTTCGTAATGTAATAGCGTTTCTAGCATATCTTTATCATTATTGTCATAAGCAATTTGTAACGCATCACGCTTATCATCACCATCGCCATGATTGGTTTCCCAAATGTAAGAAATATCATTGCGTTGTAATAAATTTAAAGCAGCCTTTAATTTTTTTGCTTTAACTGCTTGGCAAAGTAAAGATTTCTTACTGCTGATTTTTAGCTCTTTAAGTTCGGCATCAGAAAACTGAGAAATATCATCTTTATGTAACGCAGCTTTATAGGTACTTTCAAGCTTTATTTGCTTTTGTGTTTTTTGATCTATTTGGGTAACAGTTCTATCATATTGAGCTCTTTGATTTTCATTGAATTCATTAATTTTAGTAGAAAGAGCATTTGTTATTTGTGATGATATATGTTCATTTTCTAGTTTATCTACAAATTGTTGTGCCAAACCAACGGTATAACCGTTGTCACAGCTAGCAAGAATATCAGATGCTTTGTAGAAATTATTAGTTTTTATTGCCCATAAAAGCTCAGGGTTACTATGTTGTTGATTAGGGTTATTTTTCTTGGTTTGTTCAAATTCCTTAAAGAATTGATCTTTTGCTTGTAGATAGTGATTTATTATTTCCTTTATTTTATTTCCACCATAATAGCGGTTGGCCAGCATTCCTACCGTTTCTTTTTTATTGTTTTCTATAGTTATATCTGCACCAGATTCAAGAAGTCTTTTTGCTAATTGCGTGTAAAGATCTTTATCTCTAGATACCAACATAGCGCAGTGATGAAGTGCAGTATTGCCATCTTTATCTTGTATATTTACATCTACGCGACAATTTAATAAGAGGTTAAATAGGACTTCGTTCATTCCTGTGCAGGCTTTAATAAGGAGCAATGGTCCTGTTTCGCATAGTTGCATTATTGTAGAAAGCACGTAATAATTTTTACACTCAATGGCATAATCAACTACGGATTTTCTATTTTTATCATAACGTTCAATGTCAGCTCCCGCTTGCAATAAGAGATTGACTGCTTCGTACAGTCCTTTTTTTGTGGCAATCATTAAAGGAGTTGCATCATAACTGTCTAGAGAAGTATCTGGATTAACCCCATTAGCTAAAAGATATTCTAGTAGTTTTATATTGTCCTTATCTAAAGCTTCTTGATAGAGTGATGCTGCATTAGCAATTTTATTTACAACGACAGGATTAATGCTTGGGAAAAGCTTTTTGCTGGATATGTTCAATAGGTTATTTTCATGGTCTTTAATATCGTTAGAACTTAAATTAATTTCGGGATACAAGGTATTTATAAAAAATAGTGATGAATTCTTATACTGAGTAGCAACTATTTTTATGGTTACGTCATTATGTTTAAAAAATAGTTTGTATTGGCTCACAGACTCAGTTTCCAGAATGAGCGTTATCTGAGCATGTTGAATATTATTCTGCACAATATCAATGATTTGTTCTTGGGTAATAGTACAAGGGAAAAAGGATTTATAAATAAAATCCACCATATTGTTTGATCGCTTAATGATAAATCCAGCATGGTAATTATTGATGTTGCAATTATTTGGAACTGCAACCAGGAGATCCGCATCCTTTATTTTGATAACAGAATAGTTATTATTTATGCCTTCAATTTTTTGGGTAGATTCTGGGCAATACCAATGCAGACCAGAAGAATTTTTGAGCTGAGTAAGGTGCCCAAATAATTGTTCCCAACGTCCATAATTTTTGATTTTTTCTTTAATTTCCGGGTAACTGGCTTCTGTTTGATTTGTTTCTTGAAAATCAAAAAGGTAACTTAGTTCCATTGCTTGGGAGGTTATTGTTCCAATTGCAAAGCTAAAAATCAGATACTTTATACGATTCATAATGCCTCCATTTAAACCTCGAAAATGAGCTGTTTTATAGAATTAATTATATATATTTCATTCAAATTGTCAATATTTATACTAAGGGATATTTGCTTTTAAAATGGACTATTTTAATCATAAAAATACTGCCTGAATTAGCCAATGCTTGCAAAAGTTTAGGGGGATTTTCTACAAGAATGATTCTGAAAATTTTGATTATTTTAAAAAGCAAACAATCTTTAGTCAGTTTTCTTATTGCCTTTTTCTTCAAGTAGTTTAGTTATTTCAGTGAATTTTTTGATTAATTTTAGGTCTTTATTATTTTTGACTACCTCATTTACTAAGGAGAGCGCATTTTTGCCATCTGTATTTTGTAAGTCAATCTTAGCGCCATTCTCTAGAAGTAATTGAACAGTATCTTTTTCCCCTGCATGAGCTGCGTACATTAATGCGGTATTTCCCAATTTATTTTGTTTATTGACATCAGCCCCTTCTTTAATAAGTTTTTTGACTAATTCATTTTGTCCACCTTGGCTAGCAAACATAAGAGGGTTGGAACTGTTATTTTTTTCATAACTTTTGGGATCAGCGCCTTGTGAGATTAAGAAATTAATAAGTTCTTGATTCCCACTTTGGTATGCAAACATAAGAGCAGTCCCGTCATAGTTATGTTGTGAATCAACATTAGCGCCTTTATCGAGAAGTAATTTAACTATTTCTAAATGACCATTTTGAGATGCCAACATAACAGCAGTCCAGCCGGTGTTATGTTGTGAATTAACATTAGCGCCTTTATCGAGAAGTAATTTAACTATTTCTAAATGACCATTTTGAGATGCATATGTAAGAGCAGTCCAGCCGGTGTTATGTTGTGCATTAATATTAGCGCCTCTGTCGAGAAGTAATTTAACTATTTCCAAATGACCATTTTGGGATGCAAACATAAGAGAGGTCCAGCCATCTTTCTGTTGTGCATTAATATTAGCGCCTCTGTCGAGAAGTAATTTAACTATTTCTAAATGGCCTTTATTTGATGCAGCCATAAGAGCGGTGCAGTCTGTTTTATCTTGTATGTTGACATTAGCGCCTTTTTCGATAAGTAATTTAACTAGATCTAAATGACCATAATGGGATGCAATTATAAGAGCGGTCCAGTCATCTTTTTTTTGTGCATTAATATTAGCGCCTTTATCAAGAAGTAATTTAACTATTTCTAAATGATTATATTGGGATGCAAGCATAAGAGCGGTCCAGCCATCTTTTTCTTGTGTATCAATATCAGCGCCTTTGCCAACGAGTAGCTTAACTATTTCCAAATGACCTTTATTTGATGCAGCCATAAGAGGGGTCGCGTCATCTTTTTTTTGTGCATTAATATTAGCGCCTTTTTCGATGAGTAATTTAACTACTTCTAAATGACCATTTTGGGATGCAATTATAAGAGTGGTCCAGCCATCTTTTTGTTGTGCATTAATATTAGCGCCTTTTTCGAGAAGTAATTTAACTATTTCTGCGTGATTATATTGGGATGCAAGCATAAGAGCGGTCAAGCTATCTTTTTGTTGTGCATTAATATTAGCGCCTCTTTCAAGAAGTAATTTAACTATTTCCAAATGACCTTTACCTGATGCAATTATAAGAGCGGTAGAGCCATTGTTATTTTGTGCATTTACATTAGCGCCATTTTGAAGAGAAGTTTTTAACAAGGCTGGATTGTTGCTCGTAGCAGCTTCTAAAAGATTCAAATTATGTTTTTCTTTTTTCAGAAAAAGAGCAATGTTTTGTTGTTTATATTGAGATGCTAGTTCAAAAACAGTTTGATCGCTTTTATTTATTACATTGATATTTGCCCCTTTTTCAACTAAATACTTAACTATATTTGGTTGACCAGTTATCGTTGCCAATATAAGGGCTGTGTTGCCAAGATCGTCTTGTTTATTTATATTAGCGCCCTTTTCAATGAGTAATTTTACCATTTCTAAATGACCATTTTGCGCTGCCAACATAAGAGCTGTTGTGTTGTTCATTGTATTTTGCACATTGATGTCAGCATGTTTTTCAATAAGAAGTTTAGCTATTTCTAAATGACCTCTTTCTGCTGCGCATATGAGAGCAGTATTGCCATAATTGTTTTGTGCATTAATATCTATGTCTTTTTCAATGAATAGCTTAACTATCTCTAAATGTCCATTATGTGCTGCAGTCATAAGAACAGTCCATTTATCATCCAATTTTGGATTACGATCGGCACCTTTTTCAATAAGTAATCTGACTAACTTTAAATATCCTTTTTCCGCTGCAATCATAAGGGCAGAGTTCTTATTGCTTTTTTGATTGATATTAGCACCTTTCTCAATAAGTAAGTTAGCTATATCTAAATGGCCGGATTGTATTGCTATTATGAGAGCATTTGTGCCGTGTTCATTTTCTTGCACATTTAGATTAGCGCCTTTTTCGACCAGCAATTTAACTACATCAAAGTGACCATTATATGCGGCATGCATAAGGGCAGTACAGCCATTATTTTGTCTATCGAGATTAGCATCTTTTTCAATGAGGAGTTTAACAATAGGTAAATGACCATTTTGTGCTGCTAAACTTAAAGAGGTAGGGCCATTAATGACTTGTTGATTAACATTAACATAATTTTCAATGAGCAGTTTAACTATCTCTAAATAACCATTTTGAGCTGATAAAGTAAGTGCTGTAACACCATTAACATCTGCTTCATTAATATTAGCACCATGGTGAATAAGCAATCTGATTATATCTAAATTATTATTTTGGACTGCAATCATAAAAGCCGTACAATTAACTTTATTGGGCACATTAACCTTAGCGCCTTTTTTAATAAGTAATCGTGTTGAATCTAAATGGTTATTCGCTATGGCGAACATAAGAACAGTTTGGCCATTGTTATCTTGTGCGTCTATGTTTGCATCTTTTTCGATGAGAAGATTTGCTATGTCTATAAAATTGTTTTGTACAGCATACATAAGAGAAGTTTCGCCAGCATTGTCTTGCGCATTAACATTAGCACCTTTTTTAATAAGTAATCGTGTTGAATCTAAATGGTTATTCGCTATGGCGAACATAAGAACAGTTTGGCCATTGTTATCTTGTGCGTCTATGTTTGCATCTTTTTCGATGAGAAGATTTGCTATGTCTATAAAATTGTTTTGTACAGCATACATAAGAGAAGTTTGGCCGCCTTTATCTGGTGCATTAATATCAGCGCCTTTTTCAATTAGGAACTTAATTATTTCTGAATTCTTTGCCATAACTGCATAATGTAAAACAGTAGAATCATGTTTGTTGTGGATTGGAGTGTTGAGATTAATCTTATAGTTATTGATAATTTGCTTAATGGTAGAACTATTTCCATTTTTGATAGCATCTCTAATTTTATTTAAATTCAACTGGGTATTTTTCTGATTTATCTTTTTATATTCTGTATCGTTATAAAGAATAAACTCCCTGATTAAATCTATGATAGTTTTATTTTGTGTTGCGAACGCATAGATAAAAAGTTGTTTGTCATACTTATCTTTTTTATCAATAATAGATTCTTTTACGCTTATGGGGTTTTTTTTATTATATTCATTAATCAGAGCCTTAATGTTTGCTATGTTTTGTTGTTGGGTAGCTATTACAAGCGGATTTGCGTTATCTGTTGTGCGGAAAGTTGTTAAAATATTAAGCTTGCCGTTTTTAAGCAGAGCAGCAACAGCTTTTTCATTATTTCCTTCTAAAGCTTCTATTAGCAACGTATTTTCATTCTTACTTTTTTGCTTTTTAGTTTTAGATTGGGTTGGAGCGGTCTCATGTTTTGATTCAGTAGCAATCTGTTCTTCTTTCTCGGGTTTAGTTTCTTGAGAAATAGGGTTTAATGCATTTACCAATATATCACGTATCTCTTTACTAGATGCGTAATCTATAGCCCTTTTATCTTCTTTATCTGTGACAGTAACGTCAACGTTATGGTTCAAGAGTAATTGTGCTGCATTTGTTTTTCCTGATTGAGACGCAGTTATTAAAAGCGTCTTACCGTAATTGTGTTGTGTATCATAGGGCGTGTTCAGTAGCGCAGTAAATTGGTTAGGGTGTTTTTTTTCATAGTAATTTTTTAATTCTGTTACTGCGGCTATAAACATCTCTTCTGTTTCTTTTACTAAAATAAGATCTAAGAGTTTTACTAATTCAGTAGTAGATTTTTCACAGATGTTGGAGATAACAAGATCGCTTAAATTAGTATTATTGTTATTAGTATCATTAATTGCCTTTACAAAAACAGCATGTAAAGTGCTTGGGGTTGTTTTTCCATGAGTTAATAATGCGGTAAGTATTTCTTTATTATTGTTGTGATAAGCAATTTCTAAAGCATCGCGCTTGTCATCACCATCACCGCGATTGGTTTCCCAAATAGCGCTAATACCACGTTCTAATAACTCTAAAGCAGCTGCTAACTTATTCTGTTTTACTGCAGTACAGAACAGAGATTTATTGTTATTAAGTTCAAGAAGCTCAGCGTTAGTCAATGAAGAAAGATTATCAGCCTCTAAAGCAAGCTCAAATATCTTGTTAAGTGCTAGTTCTTCTTGTGATTTTTGCTCAAGATTAGAAATAGTAGATTTATAATTGTTCTTATCTTGTTGCTCAAATTCTTCTAACTTTGCTTTTAGTAAGCGTATTAGTTTGGTATTGGGTATTGGTTGTGATTGGGCATTCTTGAATGCCAGGCCAATATAGTATCTATCAGCATCTTGTAAAAGGTCAGAAAGCTGTTTGCTATTATTGGTATGTATAGCCCAAAGTAAGTGTGCTAACTCAAGAACGTGATTCTGTTCTTTTTGAACGGTATAAAACTGATTTTTTTCTTGCTCAAAAGCATTAATTGCTTTTTCAACCATATAACCACGCGGGTATTGTTTGCTAGTTATAAGATCTGCAACGGTTTGACCTTTGTTATTCTTAGCATTCAGATCGGCACCCGCATACAACAATGATTGAACTATTTTTTCTAGTTCAGTAGTATCTGGACGAGCATTTACTGCATATATAACACAATGATGTAGCGGAGTGTCACCATTCTTGTCTTGATAATTAACATTAACATCTTGAGCAATAAGTAATTGCACTGCTTCTTGGTTTATATTTCTGATAGCCGTAAGAAAGAGATCAGAAAGATTAAGAGACTCTGGACGCATAAGTAAGATAGTGGCAAAAAAGAGCGCATTATCGTCATTTTTTGTTTCTAACAGAAGATCTAGAAAGGTTTGGCCAGATTTGTTTTGGGCATTAACATTAGCGCCAGCTACAAGTAATTCATTAAAACGCTCATAATCAGTCTCATGGAGAGTTTTTTGTAACTCAGAATAATTATTAGAAATCGCTGTGCTGTGATCTTCTACAAAATTGGAATATTTTCGTTCAATTTCTTTAATAGCTAACAACATATCACTGTGTTCATATTCATTTGCTTCAGAAGCAAGATCTGGGTAAAGAGTATTAATAAAGAAACGGTCATTGGTATTAAAAATAGTTACAATCATTTTGATGGTTGTTTTACCGTCTGGTAAATAGACAGAAAAAATAGATTTATGTTGGTCAGAATACACAAGGTCACAAGAAGCAGTATCAATAGAAGCAATAAGCCTTTTTAATTGCTCTGTGGTTTTATGACAAGGGAAGAAAGATTTTTTGAGTTGAGAAAAAGAACCGTCTCTGTTTCTATGAATAACATAACCGATATGGTAGGTAGCATTATTGCCGGTAGTTACCACCCAGGTATTAGCGTCAACTTCATGAATAGTATAAGTAGCAGTATTACCGGTAAAATTAAAGCGGTCTTTGGATTGGTAAAAGTGGAATCCGGTACCAGTACCTTGGCTAATATGGCGCAATAGGTTATCATAACCTTCCCCTCTTTTTATGCGTTCTAAGATGGGGGTAGGTATAGAAGGATTGAATATGATCTGCCTCTCATGGGCATTATTATTGCTTTCCATGGCTATGCAGGGGATAGTGGCTAGTAACAGGGTAATAATAAGAGAATATATACGGTTCATAAATGCCTCCATTTAAACCTAGAAATAAGCTATTTTACAGTAATAATTATATATACTTTATTCAATTTGTCAATATTTTGACTATGGGTTCAAAATGACTTAATTGGCCTATTTTAGCCATTAAGATACCCCCTAAACTGTAAATTTAGGGGGTTTATGAGAATATTATACCTTGCGCTTTCTTATTGCCTTTTTCTTCAAGTAGTTTAGATATTTCAGTGAATTTTTTGATTAGTTCTTGGTCTTTACTATTTTTGATTACCTCATTTATTAAGGTGAGCACATTTTTGCCGTCTTTATTTTGTAAGTCAATGTTAGCGCCATTCTCTAGAAGTAATTGAACAGTATCTTTTTTCCCTTCCTGAGCTGCATATATTAATGCAGTATTTCCTAAGTTGTTTTGTCTATTAACATCAGCACCTTCTTTAATAAGTTTTTTGATTAATTTAGTTTGGCCTCCTTGGCTAGCAAACATAAGAGGGTTGGTACTGTTATTTTTTTCATAACTTTTGGTATCAGCGCCTTTTGAGATTAAGAAATCAATAAGCTCTTGATTACCGCTTTTGTATGCAGCCATAAGCGCGGTTTCCCCAGTGTTAATTGGTACATCAATTTGAGCGCCCTTTTCTATAAATAGCTTAACTATTTCTAAATGACCTTCATTAGAGGCAAACATAAGCGAGGTACAGCCATCTTTTTGTTGTGCATTGACGCTCGCGCCTTTTTCGAGAAGTAGCTTAACTATTTCTAAATGACCATTTTGGGATGCAAGCATAAGAGCGGTCCCGCCAACATCATTTTGTGTGTCTACGTTAGCGCCTTTGTCGATAAGTAATTTAATTACTTCTAAATGACCTTTTTCTGATGCAAACATAAGAGCTGTTGAGCCATGTTGAGATTGTGCATTAATATTAGTGCCTTTTTCGAGAAGTGATTTAACTATTTCTAAATGACCATTTTCTGATGCAAGCATAAGAGCGGCCCAGCCATCTTTTTGTTGTGCATTGGCATTAGCGCCTTTGTTGAGAAGCAATTTAACTATATCTAAATAATTATTTTGGGATGCAATCATAAGAGCGGTGCAGTCTGTTTTATCTTGTGCATTAATATTAGCGCCCTTTTCGAGAAGTGATTTAACTATTTCTAAATGACCATTTAGCGATGCAAACATAAGAGCCGTCCCGCCGGTGTTATATTGTGTATCTACGTTAGCGCCTTTTTCAATAAACAGTTTTACTATTTCTAAATGACCTTTATGTGATGCAATCATAAGAGCGGTGTAGTCTGTGTTATGTTGTGCATTAATATTAGCGCCTTTTTCGAGGAGTAATTTTACTATATCTAAATGACCTTTTTCGGATGCGATTATAAGAGCGGTCGCGCTATCTTTAGTTTGTGCATTAATATTAGCGCCTCTTTCGAGAAGTAATTTTACTATATCTAAATGACCTTTACCTGAGGCAATTATAAGAGCGGTCAGGCCATCTTTTTCTTGTGCATTAATATTAGCGCCTCTTTCGAGAAGTAATTTAACTATTTCCGAATGACCATTATGGGATGCCAACATAACAGCAGTCCAGCCGGTGTTATGTTGTGCATTAATATTAGCGTCTTTTTCGAGGAGTAATTTTACTATATCTAAATGACCTTTTTCGGATGCGATTATAAGAGCGGTCGCGCTATCTTTAGTTTGTGCATTAATATTAGCGTCTTTTTCGAGGAGTAATTTTACTATATCTAAATGACCTTTTTCGGATGCGATTATAAGAGCGGTCGCGCTATCTTTAGTTTGTGCATTAATATTAGAGTCTTTTTCGAGGAGTAATTTTACTATATCTAAATGACCTTTTTCGGATGCGATTATAAGAGCGGTCGCGCTATCTTTAGTTTGTGCATTAATATTAGCGCCTCTTTCGAGAAGTAATTTTACTATATCTAAATGACCTTTACCTGAGGCAATTATAAGAGCGGTCGCGCTATCTTTAGTTTGTGCATTAATATTAGCGCCTCTTTCGAGAAGTAATTTTACTATATCTAAATGACCTTTACCTGAGGCAATTATAAGAGCGGTCGCGCCATTGTTATTTTGTGCATTAATATCAGCATTCTTGTTTAAGGCATGTTGTAGTGTTCTTAAATCATTATTATTAGCGGCCACTAAAAGCAATTTATTGGCGTTGCTTTTATTCATTGTTTGGGCACTCTCATTAAGTATTTTTACAAGGGTTGAATGTCCATTTTGTGATGCAATTGAAAGAGCTGTTTGGCCTTTTTTATTCTGTATATTTGTATTAGCTCCTTTTTCAATTAATAACTTAACCATTTCTAAATGACGATCATTTTGAGATGCAATAATAAGAGCTGTATCGCCAATGTTAGTTTGTGCATTTACATTAGCGCCTTTATCTAAAAGTAATTTAACTATTTCTAAATGACCTATAAGTGTTGCAAACAGAAGAGCGGTAAAACCAACATTATCTTTTGCATTTACATTAGCGCCTTTTTCGAGGAGTAATTTAACTATTTCTAAATGACCTCTCAATGTGGCCGCCATAAGAGCGTTCCAGTCATCATTGGGTTTTGGATTAATATCAGCACCGTTTTCAATCAGGAACTTAATTATTTCTGAACTCTCTGTCCCAATCCCAATTGCATTACTTAAAATAGTAGAATCTCTTTTATTGTGGATTGGAGTATTGAGATTAATCTTGTTGTTGTTGATAATTTGCTTAATGTTAGAAATCTTTTGGCTATCAGAAATCTTTTTGTTTGCGAGAATATCTGTAATTTTATTTAAATTAAATTGGGTATTTTTCTCATTTAGTTTTTCATATTCTGTATTGTTATGCAGAATAAATTCCCTGATTAAATCTATGATAGTTTTATTTTTTGTTGCGAACGCATATATAAAAAGTTGTTTTCCATTATTATCTTTTTTATCAATAATAGTTTCTTTTACGGTTATAGCATTCTTTTTATTATATTCATTAATCAGAGCCTTAATGTTTGCTATGTTTTGCTGTTGGGTAGCAATCATGAGAGGGTTTGCGTTATCTGTTGTGCGGAAAGTTGTTAAAATAGTGAGCTTGGCGTTTTTAAGCAGAGTAGCAACAGCCTTGTCATTATTTCCTTCTAAAGCTTCTATAAGCAACGCATTTTCATCCTTACTTTTTTGCTTTTTAGATTGAGTTGGAGCTGTCTTTTGTTTGGATTCAGTAGCAATCTGTTCTTCTTTTTCTGTTTTAGTTGTTTCAGAAGTAGGGTTTAATGCACTTACCAACATATTACGTATCTCTTTATTAGATGCGCAATCTATAGCCCTTTTACCTTCTTTATCTGCGGCAGTAATGTCAACATTATGGTTCAAGAGCAATTGTGCTGCATTTGTTTTTCCTAATTGAGACGCAGTTATTAAGAGCGTTTTGCCGTAATTGTGTTGTGTATCATAGGGCGTGTTCAGTAACGCAGTGAATTTATTAGGATGCGTTTTTTCATAGCTAGTTTTCAGTTGAGTTACTGCGGCTACAAACGTATCCTCTGTTTCTTTTTGTAAAATAAGATCTAAGAGTTTTATTAATTCAGTAGTAGATTTTTCACAGATGTTGGAGATAACAAGATCGCTTAAATTAGTATTATTGTTATTAGTATCTTTAATAGCCTTAATAAAGACAGCATGTAAAGTGCTTGGGGTTGTTTTTCCATGATTTAATAATGTGGTAAGTATTTCTTTATTATTGTTGTGATAAGCAATTTCTAAAGCATCACGCTTGTCATTTCCATCACCACGATTGGTTTCCCAAATGTTGCTAATACCATGTTCTAATAACTCTAAAGCAGCTGCTAACTTATTCTGTTTTACTGCAGTACAGAACAGAGATTTATTGTTATTAAGTTCAAGAAGCTCAGCGTTAGTCAATGAAGAAAGATTATCAGCCTCTAAAGCAAGCTCAAATATCTTGTTAAGTGCTAGTTCTTCTTGTGATTTTTGCTCAAGATTAGAAATAGTAGATTTATAATTGTTCTTATCTTGTTGCTCAAATTCTTCTAACTTTGCTTTTAGTAAGCGTATTAGTTTGGTATTGGGTATTGGTTGTGATTGGGCATTCTTGAATGCCAGGCCAATATAGTATCTATCGGCATCTTGTAAAAGGTCAGAAAGCTGTTTGCTATTATTGGTATGTACAGCCCAAAGTAAATTTGCTAATTCAAGAACATTATTCTGTTTTTTTTGAATTATATAAAACTGATTTTTTTCTTGTTCAAAGTTCTTAATTGCTTCTGCAACCATATAATCACGCGGGTATTGTTTGCTAGTTATAAAATCTGCAACGGTTTGACCTTTGTTATTCTTAGCATTCAGATCGGCCCCCGCATACAGCAAGCTTTTAACTATGTTTTGCATAGTAATGGTGCCTGGGCGTGCAAGCACTGCTGAGTAAACACAATGATGCAATGGAGTGTCACCATTCTTGTCTTGATAATTAACGTTAGCATCTTGAGCAATAAGTAATTGCACTGCTTCTTGGTTTATATTTCTGATAGCCGTAAGTAATAGCTCAGAAAGATTAAGAGACTCTGGACGCATAAGTAAGATAGTGGCAAAAAAGAGCGCATTATCATCATTTTTTGTTTCTAACAGAAGATCTAGAAAGGTTTGGCCAGATTTGTTTTGGGCATTAACATTAGCGCCAGCTACAAGTAATTCATTAAAACGCTCATAATCAGTCTCATGGAGAGTTTTTTGTAACTCAGAATAATTATTAGAAATCGCTGTGCTGTGATCTTCTACAAAATTGGAATATTTTCGTTCAATTTCTTTAATAGCTAACAACATATCACTGTGTTCATATTCATTTGCTTCAGAAGCAAGATCTGGGTAAAGAGTATTAATAAAGAAACGGTCATTGGTATTAAAAATAGTTACAATCATTTTGATGGTTGTTTTACCGTCTGGTAAATAGACAGAAAAAATAGATTTATGTTGGTCAGAATACACAAGGTCACAAGAAGCAGTATCAATAGAAGCAATAAGCCTTTTTAATTGCTCTGTGGTTTTATGACAAGGGAAGAAAGATTTTTTCTGTTGAGAAAAAGAACCGTCTCTGTTTCTATGAATAACATAACCGATATGGTAGGTAGCATTATTGCCGGTAGTTACCACCCAGGTATTAGCGTCAACTTCATGAATGGTATAAGTAGCAGTATTACCGGTAAAATTAAAGCGGTCTTTGGATTGGTAAAAGTGGAATCCGGTACCAGTACCTTGGCTAATATGGCGCATTAAGTTATTAAAACCTTCACCCTTTTTTATGCGTTCTAAAATAGGGGTAGGTATAGCAGGATGGAATACAATTTGCCCTTCTGGGGCATTATTATTGGTTTCCATGGCTATGCAGGGAATAGTGGCTAGTAACAGGGTAATAATAAGAGAATATATACGGTTCATAAATGCCTCCATTTAAACCTAGAAATAAGCTATTTTACAGTAATAATTATATATATTTTATTCAATTTGTCAATATTTACAATAGAGTTGTTTAACCTTAGATTGGCTTATTTTGGCCATAAAATACCCCCTAAACTTACAAATTTTAGGGGGTTGCCTACAAAGTGATATAAATAAAGAGTTTATTTAAAAATTCCGGTCAGTTTAAAAAACTATGTTTTATTTCAACAATATTTAATCAGCTTTCTTGTTTATTTTTTCTTCAAGCAGCTTAGATATTTCAGTGTATTTTTTGATTAGTTCTTGGTCTTTACTATCTTTGCTTTTCTGGTCTACTAAGATGAGCACATTTTTGCCATTTTTATCTTGTAAATTAACATTAGCACCATTCTCTAGCAGTAATTGAACAGTATCTTTTTTCCCTGCAGTGGCTGCATATATTAATGCGGTATTTCCCAATTTATTTTGTTTATTGACATCAGCCCCTTCTTTAATAAGTTTTTTGACTAATTCATTTTGTCCACCTTGGCTAGCAAACATAAGAGGGTTGGAGCTGTTATTTTTTTCATAACTTTTGGGGTCAGCGCCTTTTGAGATTAAGAAATTAATAAGTTCTTGATTGCCACTTATGTATGCAGCCATAAGGGCCGTTTCCCCAGTGTTATTTGGTAAATCAATTTGAGCGCCCTTTTCTATAAGTAGCTTAACTATTTCTAAATGACCATTTTGAGATGCATATGTAAGAGCAGTCCCGCCATTGTTAGTTTGTGCATTTAGATTAGCGCCGTTTGCAATAAGTAATTTAACTACTTCTAAATGACCATTTTGGGATGCAATCATGAGAGAAGTTGCCCCGATTTCATTTTGTGCATTGATATCAGCACCTTTGTCCAGAAGTAATTTAACTATTTCTAAATGACCATTTTGAGATGCACTTATAAGAGCAGTCACGCCGTAGTTACTTTGTGTATTGATATTAGCGCCTTTGTCGATGAGTAATTTAACTATTTCTAAATGACCATTTAGGGACGCAGCCACAAGAGCAGTTCGTTTGTTGTTATTTTGGGCGTTAATATTAGCGCCTTTTTCGAGAAGTAATTTAACTATTTCTAAATCACCATTTAGGGATGCAAACATAAGAGTGGTCCCGCCTTCTTTAGCTTGTGCATTGATATTAGCACCATTATCAATAAGTAGTTTTAGTATATCTAAATGATTTTTTGCGCATGCAAGCATAAGAGGAGTCATGCTGTTCTTATTTTGTGCATTGACATTAGCGCCTTTATCTAAAAGTGATTTAACTACTTCTTTATGACCATTTTGGGATGCAAACATAAGAGCAGTCCAGCCGTCATTAGTTTGTGCATTGATATTAGCGCCTTTTTCCAGAAGTAATTTAACTATTTCTAAATGACCAAATCGAGATGCAAGCATAAGAGCGGTCCAGCTATCTTTATTTTGTGCATTGACGTTAGCACCTTTTTCGAGAAGTAATTTAACTTGTTCTAAATGACCTTTATGGGATGCAATTATAAGAGCAGTAGATCTTAAATCATTTATTGCATCAATATCAGCATTGTTGTTTAAGGCGTTTCGTAATTTGCTTAAATCTCCTAGTGTAGCGGCCTCTAAAAGCAATTTATTGGCGTTGCTTTTAGTCATTGTTTGGGCACTCTCATTAAGTATTTTTACAATAGTTGAATGTCCATTTTGTGATGCAATTGAAAAAGCTGTTTGGCCTTCTTTATTTTGTGTATTTGTATTAGCTCCTTTTTCAATTAATAACTTAACTATGTCTATACGGCCATATTTTGCTGCGAACATAAGAGCAGTCCAGCCATAATTATCTTGTGCATTAATATTTATTCCTTTTTCTATGAACAGTCTGACTATTTCTAAATGTCCATATTGTGCTGCGGCCATAATACTAGTTGCACCGGTATTGCTTTGTATATTAAGGTTTGCGCCTTTATTAATGAGTAGTTTGGCTATGTCTAAAAACCCTCTCGTTGACGCGTACAGAAGAGCACTAACACCATCCTTATTACGTATATTAATATCAGCACCATTTTCTATGAGTAATTGCACCATGTCTAAATAACCATTTTGTGATGCATCTAAAAGAGCTGTTTGGCCAATACTGCTTTGTGCGTTTACCTTAGCTCCTTTTTCGATAAGAAGTTTTGCTATATCAGAATAATTATTTTGTGCTGCATACATAAGAGGAGTTTGCCCATCTTTATCTGCTACATTAATATCTGCGCCTTTTTCAATCAGGAACTTAATTATTTCTGAACTCTTTGCCATAACTGCATAATGTAAAGCAGTAGAATCTCTTTTATTGTGGATTGGAGCATTAAGATTAATCTTATAGTTGTTGACAATTTGCTTAATGTTAGAAATCTTTTGGTGGCTATCGGAAATCTTTTTGTTTACGATAATGCCTATAATTTTATTTAAATTCGATTGGGTATTTTCCTCATTTAGCTTTTCATATTCTGTATTGTTATGCAGAATAAATTCACTGATTAAATCTATGATAGCTTGATTTTTTGTTGCGAACGCATACATAAAAAGTTGTTTATCATTATTATCTTTTTTATCAATAATAGTTTCTTTTACTGTTGTAGCATTCTTTTTATTATATTCATTAATCAGAGCCTTAATGTTTGCTATGTTTTGTTGTTGAGTCGCTATTATGAGCGGATTGGCGTTATCTGTTGTGCGGAAAGTAGTTAAAATATTGAGCTTGGTGTTTTTAAGCAAAGTAGCAACATCCTTGTTATTATTTTCTTCTAAAGCTTTTATTAGCAACGCATTTTCATTCTTACTTTTTTGCTTTTTAGTTTTATATTGGGTTTCAGTCGTTTCTGGCTTGGATTCAGTAGCAAGCTGTTCTTCTTTTTCAGCTTTAGTTATTTCAGGAGTAGGGTTTAATGCATTTACCAACATATTACGTATCTCTTTATTAGATGCGTAATCTATTGCTCTTTTATCTTCTTTGTCTGTGAGAGTAAGATTAACGTTATGTTGCAAGAGTACTTTTACTGCGTTTTCTTTTCCTAATTGAGACGCAGTTATTAAAAGCGTTTTGCCGTAATTGTGTTGTGTATCATAGGGCGTGTTAAGTAACGCAGTAAATTGGTTAGGATGTATTTTTTCATAGCTATTTTGTAACTGAGCTACAGCAGTTGCAAAAGTATCTTCTGTTTCTTTTACTAAAATAAGATCTAGAAGTTTTACTAATAGAGCGGAAGATTTTTCGCAAAGAATGGCAAGAACAAGATCACTGAGTGAGTTATTATTGTTGCTATCATTAATAGCTTTTACAAAGACAGCATGTAAAGTGCCCGGAGTTGTTTTTTCATGAGTTAATAATGCGGTAAGTACTTCTTTATTATTATTGTCATAGGCAATTTCTAATGCATCACGTTTATCATTGCCGTCTCCACGATTGGTTTCCCAAATGTTGCTAATACCGCGCTGTAATAACTCTAAAGCAGCGGCTAACTTATTCCGTTTTACAGCGCTGCAGAGTAGAGATTTATTCTTATTAAGTTCAAAAAGCTCAGTGTTAGTTAATGAAGAAAGATTATTAGCGTCTAAAGCAAGATCAAATATCTTGTTAAGTGCTAGTTCTTCTTGTGCTTTTTGCTCAAGATTAGAAATAGTAGATTGATAATTTTTCTTATCTTGTTGCTCAAATTCTTCTAACTTTGCTTTTAGTAAGCGTATTAGTTTGGTGTTGGGTATAGGTTGTGATTCGGCATTCTTGGATGCCAGGCCAATATAGTATCTATCAGCTTCTTGTAAAAGGTGAGAAAGCTGTTTGCTATTGTTGGTATGTACAGCCCATAGCAAATTTGCTAATTCAAGAACATTATTCTGTTCTTTTTGAACAGTATAAAACTGATTTTTTTCTTGCTCAAAGTTCTTAATAGCTTCTGCAACCATATAATCACGATGGTATTGTTTGCTGGTTAATAAATCAGCAACAGTTTGACCTTTGTTATTCTTAGTATTCAGATCAGCCCCTGCATACAGTAAGTTTTTAACTATGTTCTGCATCGTGGTGGTGCCTGGGCGTGCAAGTACTGCTGAGTAGACACAATGATGCAGCGGAGTATCTCCATTGGCATCCTGATAATTAACGTTAGCATCTTGAGCGATTAATAATCTGACGGCCTCTAAGTTTATATTTTTGATCGCTTTAAATAATAATTCTGAAAGATTGAGCGATCCTCCAGATATTAGTAATACCGTTGAGAAAAAGAGCGGATTATCTTCATTTTCTGTTTTCAAGAGAATATCTAGAATTGTTTCGCCGGACTTATTTTGGGCATTAATATCTGCGCCAGATATAAGTAATAGATTAAAAAGTTCATATAAATGATGCTTGGTAGCATATAACAGTAAGGTGTTATTGTTGTTATCAATCATCGTATTTGGATTAAGCCCTTGAGCCAATAACTGTTCTATTTTATTAATATCATTGTCACTAAGAGCAGCTTTTAGTTCAGGATTATCATCAAGAGATAGCTTGCGATGATCTTCTACAAAATTTGGATATTTTCGTTCAATTTCTTTAATAGCTAACAACATATCGCTGTGTTCATATTCATTAGGTTCAGAAATAAGATCAGGATAAAGAGTATTAATAAAGAAACGGTCATTGGTATTAAATAATGTTACAATCATTTTAATTGGAGTTTTGCCATCAAATAAATGAACGGCAAAGACAGATTTTTGTTGATCAGAATACACAAGGTCACAAGAAGCAGTGTTAATAGAAGCAATAAGCTTTTTTAATTGTTCAGAAGTTTTATAAGAAGGAAAGAAAGATTTTTTTTGCCAAGAAAAAGAACCGTCTCTGTTTCTGTGAATAATATAACCAACATGGTAGGTAGCATTGTTACCCGTAGTTACTACCCAGGTATCGGAATTAACTTCATGAATGGTATAAGTAGCAGCATTACCCTTAAAGTTAAAACGGTCTTTGGATTGGTAGAGGTGAAATCCGGTACCAGTACCTTGGCTAATATGGCGCATTAAGTTATCAAAACCTTCCCCCCTTTTTATACGTTCTAAGATAGGGGTGGGTATAGCAGGATGGAACACAATCTGCCCTTCTTGGGCATTATTATTGGTTTCCATGGCTATGCAGGGGATAGTGGCTAATAACAGGGTAATAATAAGAGAATATATACGGTTCATAAATGCCTCCATTTAAACTTAGAGTTAATCTGTTTATAGTATTATTATAGCTTTTTTATTCAGTTAGTCAATAGTAATTGTAGTTTTTTAACCCCTAAGTTGGGCAATTTTAGCCAAAAAGTCCCCCCTGAACTAGTTGGTTTAGGGGGGATATACTGAATGCAATGAATTTTTGGCTTGGCTCTAATTAATTTTAGTTTATTGTAGGTAGAAGCCCTATTTAGCACCATTTTCTGTGAGAAATTTTATAACATCTGGATGTTCATTTTTCTTTGCAAAATCTAATGCTGTATTGCCTTTGTTATTTTTCGCATTAATCTGAGCGCCATTTTTGATGAGTAGTTTTACAATTTCTAAATGCCCATTTTCTGCTGCTCTTATAAGAGCGGTATAGCCATCATTATCTTTTGCATTAATAAGTGCACCTTTTTTGATGAGTAATTTTACTACATCTGTATGACCATAGGTAGATGCGTACATAAGAGCGTTTCGCTTATCCAAATCTTGTGTATCTACCTTAGCGCCTTTATTAATAAGTAGTTCTACTATTTTTAAATGACCATGTTTTGCTGCTAATATAATAGCAGTGCTGAGCGAGGCATTATTATTGAGCAGAAATTTCACCGCGTCTAGTTTTCCTGCTTTAGATGCCATCATAAGAGCTGAAAGGCCATAGAGACCTTCTTTATTAATATCAGCACCTTTGTTAATAGCTTCTTCTAATCCTTTCAGATTGCCGGTGCTCGCAGATGTCTGGAGAATACGATTAGCGAGATATTTTTCTGTTTGGGCGGTAGTATTTTTTGGTTCCATAGCGAGGCATGACAACGTACCGAATGCAAGACTGATAATAAGATATTTAAAATGGTTCATAGTAAACTCCTATAAAATTAGAGAATGCTTGTCTTTTGTTTAATAATACAATATTTTTATTCAATTTGTCAATTCTTTGTCTGTTTTTATTCCAATTTATCGCTTTTCAACCCAGTATTTGTTGTGTTCGCGTTAGCAGTAAAATGCTGCAATTTTTCTACTAGATCATGATACCCCATAGCCAATGCCAAAGTTAGGGCTGTTTGACCTTGTGTATTGCGCGTATTGACTATTTTGTGATGCATAGGATTATCTATTTTTAATGCGTCTAGTAATGTATGTGCACATAATACTTTAGCTTCTTTTATTGCGCGCATTAATAAACTATTGTTTTCCAAATCAGTGATAGAAAGATCTGCATTGTAACCTGCAAGAAGTGTGATCAATGCATGCTGTTTTTCTCTTATACATAACGAAGCTGCACTATCTTTAAATCTATTTTTTGCACTTGGATTAGCACCATGTTGTAAGAGCAGTTCAGATACTTTAGTACATCCATTTAACGCAGCAATCATAAGAGGGGTATTACCATTACTATCTGGTGTATTAATGATTCTATGTAATATTTTTTTAGAATTTGCATGATTAATAAAGAATTCAACTGCCTCTTTTTTATTATACATAGCAGCTAGGGAGAAAGGGGTTACATGCTCATCTTCACTTTGATATTGTAATGAAGCACAATTGCTGTTCTTGAGCAGGGTCTCTATTTGTTTTATGTTGCAGCTTTTGGCTGCGGACATAAGTTTTTCATTTTCTTCAATATATGTTTGCAAGAATTGTTCAACTTCTGTTTTGCCAGTATGTTTTGCTATATCTAGTGGAGTTTCAGATTTAATCGTTTTCAGATATACGTTAGCGCCGTTGCTTATTAATATTTTGACCAGTTCTAAGCTTCCTACAAATGCTGCGTGATGTAATGAAGTTTGTCCATAGCGATTTCGTAGATTAGGATTTGCCCCGTTTTTTAAGAGAAATTGCGCTCTTTCTGTGCATTTTCCCATACAGGCAAAATCTAGTGCGGTATAGCGGACCTCTTGGCTTTCCTGGCTATCAATATTTGCATGGTATTTGATCAATAATTCTGCGATATCTAAATATTTCTTATCTATCGCGATAGCTAATGGTGTTAATTTGAATGGAGTGGTATTAGGATCGGCTCCATGATCAAGAAGATACTGTACGCAGGTAAGATTATTGGTATTAACTGCTTCAGCAAGGGCCCTACTTTTATCTGCGCCAATTTTCATCAATAATTGGATAATTGGTAAATTATTTTTTTGTGCAGCGTATTCTATCGCCGAATAATTATCTTTATTTTGATATTTAACGTACGTTATACCTTTATTTTGAATTAATTCTTTAATAGCTTGGCAATTTCCCATTCTTGCATAATCGATTATTAACTCCTGATCATTTTTAAATTCATTAAAAACTAACGCCATTTCTTTGTTTTGTTGTTTTTCAACTATCTCCAGTAGTGTTTGATTGCCTACCTTTTGATGCATATTAGCTCCTGAATTCAAAAGAGCTTTTGCAATAAGAGGTTGTTCAACTACTATTGCAAGCTGTAGTGGAGTTTCCCCTTCTTTATTTGCATAATCAATATCAGCACCGTTGTTAATGAGATAGGTAATCGTCTCAAGATTCTTTTTTCCTTTGATTGCTTCAATGAGCGCGGTAGTTTTACTTTTTGAACTTGCATAATTTATTTGTGCTCCTTGCTCAACCAATGCTTTTACTCGTTTAAGATTTCCATTATATGCTGCACCAAATAATGCCGTTGTGTCTTGATGCTCATGATTTATGGGTGCTCCTTTTTCTATTAATAATTCTGGTAAATCTTCATCATTTTTACTGCAAGAAACTACTAAGCAATCACTAAGCATGGCAGTATTAAAGTTGATGTGTTTCAAAAGATATTTGGCCGTTTTTATACAACCTTTAAATATTGCCACATAAAGGGAATGGTGGCTTTGGATAGAACTTAATGGCTGAGCTCCTTTTTCTAGACATTGTTTAACATTTTCAACGTTATTAGCGAGTACTGCACTTTGGTACTGTTCATTAAGAGTATTTTGACGGTCTAATATTTCTACTATTTTTGGGTAAGGGAAACCCTCTTTAATTGTTTTTCCTAATTTATTGCGCACTATTATGTCAGCTCCCATTTGTATTAAATATTCAAAAGCTTCTGGGTGATCGCTTTCAGCAGCTAAAAAGAGCGGAGTTGGTGCATATTCATATCCATTATCATGATTGATATCTAGGCCAAGGGTAACAACATATTTAACTAGTTCAATACTTCCGTTTGTTGCTGCGATAGAAAGTAGATTGTCCCCATCCGTATTTATTACATGGTAGTCTGCATGTTGTTCAACTAAATATTTCACTAATTCTAAATGGCCATTTGAGGTTGCTGCGCAAAGGGCAGAGTTTCCAAAGTGATTGGTATGGTTTATAATCGCGTTATGAGTAATTAATAATTTTGCGATAGCCTGGTTACCTTTTTTACAAGCTTCAATAAGCGCTGTGTTACCAATATCATTTGAATGATTTATATGAGCACTAGTACCATTTTTGTTGACCAAATAGTTGGCTATATCGTAGAATCCTTTTGCACAAGCTACCATAAGTGCAGTATCACCGTTCTTATTTTGGTGAAATAGTTGCTTGTGACTTGAATCTTTATCGAGCAACATTTTAACAATGCCAAGATTATTATTGGTTACTGCATAGATTAGCGGATTATCATCATGTTTCTTTTCCGTTACCGTTATATTAATTTCTTTAGATAATAGAAATTCAACTATTTTGTTAGTTTGTTCTTTATCTTCTGGTGCCATCTCATTTGGTTTTTTTATAGCGTGAAATAGAGCGCAAAAACCATTTTTGGGGCAATAATTCAGATTAGCCCCTTGTTGCCAGCAAGCTTGGACTTTTTCAAAATTACCACTGTCTATAGCAGCAATAAACTCTTCATTGATCTCTTTTTTGGTTTTCTTTGCAGGTTCTTCTTCTAGCTTACTTTGAGACCGTTGTATTTTTTTCCGTTCATTCTGTTGTAACAGTAGATTTAAGCATTCCTGATTTTTGTGTTGCAGACAATAATCTAATGCATTTTTGCCATAGGTATCTTTTATGGCATCATTAATTTTTTCTTGAGTCAGTAGCCATTTTACTATTGCAGGTCTATTGTGTTCACAGGCTATTAGGAGAATTGTTTTGCCTTGGGTATCAGGTTGGTTAAGTATAGTTTCCAGTGCACAATTTTCTTTGCATTTTTCTAACAGCGCTAATGCGTTTTCATTATCGGTTATTATTGCGCAAGAGATAATTGCAAGCCAATCATCGCTATTCAAAAGGTCAGCATACTTCAATAATAGCTTAAGTTGTTTGCTATTGTTAACTTTTAACGCATACATAAAGGTTGCAAAAATTACCTTATGTGGTGATTCAAGAAGTATTACTGCTTGTTGTGAATCTCCCTTTTCTAGAGCCATACCAAAGAGCTTAGCTAATTCATCAACGGGTGCGGATTTATTATGTGCAAGAAGCTTAAATATCTCTGGTGATTTATAAGCTAATTGTAGTACTGTTTGTTTGGATCGGTCGGTACAAGATATGCTAGGGTGTAAAAATTCTAAAAAGTGCTTAATTGCTTGTTGTTTTTCATTTTTGACGGCATAGCAGAAAGAGGCATTAATGTGGTCCTGGGTAATTTTGTTTACCTTGCTAAGATCTAACTTTATAAGATCGTTAGCGTCTATTGCATCTTTAAGTTCTTTTAAAAAAGCTTCTTGTTCTTTTTTTTCTTTTTCTTTTTTTTGTTGTTCCTGCAATGCAAGAGCGCGGCGTGCAGCTTGTGCTTCTTTCGCTCTTTTTTCTTTTTCTTGTTCTTGTTTCTTGAGTTCTCTTGTTATTTCTTTGTCTTTAATTAATTGTGCAAATTCTCCAGTAGCTAGTTCTTTGACTGTTTTCTTTTTTTCATTCTTAAGTTCTAAAGATGCACCTTCATCAATTAAGTAGTTTGCTATTTCGCGAGCTATAGTGAATTTTTTACTGTCTTTTGATAATTCATAGCATTCCATCAGAGGTGTGTTGCCATTATTTGTCTGTGCGTCTATATCTGCACCAGATCTTAATAGCAAGGGAATCATTTCTAATTGACCGTTGCGCACTGCTTGGGTAATAAGAGAAACTCCATGCTTATTTTTAATATTACCCGCAGTATTACTGCTACCCAGTAAACTTAATAAGGTAAAATAATCACCTGAATTAACGGCATAAAAATGTGCACTATTACCATCATTATCAAGAGCAGTATTATTTGCTCCATATTCTAATAATAGGTTTACTACTTCATGCAGACCATATTTGCTTGCAATCATTAACAATGTTGATTTGGCATTTCTATTGTAGAAACTATTAGGATTTGCCCCTTGTAAGAGCAGGTTTTCAATAGCCTGAATTATCGATAAAGTATTTTCGTCAGAACAATTTTCTTCTTGTTTAGTATTTTCTTTCTGTTTAATTATTTGATTAATTGCATCTATTAATTGTTTGTCGAGCTCATTAATTTCAGCATTATTGTTGCTTATAGTATGATTAATATTGGGGTTACTAATTTGTTGCGCTCTGTCTTGACTGTCCAATTGTTGGATATCTTGGCAACAACTGAGCAAATCTGGATAATGAACAGGTTCCTCTGCAGTAATTGGATATACGGTATTGATAAAGAACAGTGGAGAGTTGGTATGCGCAGTTGCACCAATTACTAATGGTGTTGAGCCATTAGTTATACATTTAAGTTTTAAGGCAGTTCGCACGTCTTTGCTGCTTTGAATAGAAATATTAGATGCTCTAATTTGTTCAATAAGGCTTTCTTCTGCAGTATTACATCCAAAAAAAGATTTAGGATGTTCTAATACTATAAATTGATTTTGATTGTTTTTTATTACAATGTAGCCACAGTGTGGAAGGTCAATAGTATGACCAATTGCGATAACCCACACAAAAGGATTAATTTTAGTTAAAGTATATTTTCCTTGTTGCTTGGTTACCTGGATAGATTTCTTTTTTGGGTACCAATGAAATCCTGAAATTTTTCCATTTTCGATTGTACACCTTTTGATGTGGGTAATAACGTCATGCCATCGCTGAAAATTGCAGATCTTGTTCGTTATATTTGCATCATCGATTATTTGCGTATTGGTGCTTGATGCACTATTTTCCATGGCATTAACTGACATGGTGCAAATCAAGGGAATAATGAATAAGTATTTAAATAATTTCATAACGTCTCCATTTATACATTTAAGGTGCTTAATAATAACTAATTACGCATACGATTTAATTTTTATTTTCTTTATTAAACTGTTCTTCTTTTTTTAGAATTAGCGCATTTCTAATAGAGGTTGTCATGGTCTTATACTGTTTATTATTTCGACCAGCAGTAAATAATTTCTCAACTAATTGGTGGGTAAATAATTCTGGTGGTATCTGTTCAAGAAGTAGACTCATTATAGGAATGTCACCATAGATTGCAGCACATTCTAATGGTGTCATGTGATTGTCACCCTCAAGCAAAAGGTCAGCACCATGTTTAATAAGAAATTCAACCATTTTTTTATTTTTGCCATTTATTGCAAAATTGATAGCGGGGTTGGCTTTGCCACCAGAATTAATATCAGCACCGCGTTTCAACAAATATTCTACTAAGTCTGTATCGTTATTTACTGCAGCTGCTTCTAGTGGGGTAAATTTATCTTTGCTTATATAATTAACACAAGCACCCTGGTCTAATAAGTTAGCTACTTGCTGTTTATCAGGAACAGTGTTAAAAATTAGTCGCGTTAATTGTTCGCCTAATGCGGTATAGTTCGTTAGTAAATTGACCATTTCCTTATCATTGTTTCTTTGTGCTATTTCTAAATAAGTATCTCCATGTATGTCTTGATCGTTCACAAATGCACCTTTTTCTAATAATAATTTAGCCATTGCATGTAATTTAAAATGTACTGCATAGGTTAATGCTGTTTGCCTACGCTTATTTTGATAATTAATATTTGCATTCTTATTTAGAAAAAGCTCTGCAATGTCTTTT
The DNA here is from genome assembly GCA_963698045.1 of uncultured bacterium. Lineage (GTDB taxonomy): Bacteria > Babelota > Babeliae > Babelales > Vermiphilaceae > MFD01716-c1. The sequence goes on from OY969115.1 coordinate 1,054,909, forward strand.
CCATTAAAAATTCTTATGGCTATCATTAATGGGGTTTCATCTATTTCATCGTTTGTACAGGCATGGTTTATATTTGCGCCCTTATCGATTAAAAACTTAATAATTGCTAAGCGTTGGGCGCCATCTGGCATGCACAGAGCTTCTCCTACAGCGCAACAAACTTGTTTATTTTTGTGCTGTTGGTTTAGATTTGCGCCATGATCTAAGAGAAATTGTACATTTTCCAATAGGCCATATCTTACTGCAGATCGTAATGGTGATGGAGCTAATTTTAGATCCTTAAATAACCAATTATCTTCTTCATGTTCAAGATTTAAATCTACATCTCCAAAATGGTCTAATAAGATTTGCAAAATTGCAAGATTAGGAAAGCAAGAAGCAAAATTTATATAGGTTAATTGTGCTTTGGGGTTTGTAACTTTAACTTTTGATAAAATGAGCTTAAGCATAGTTTCATTTTTAGCCATTGCAATAGCCATAGCAATATAATCATGTCTTGGGTTTTGCACTGGAGCACTAAGATCAAATCCCAATTCAATAAAGATTTTTACTAATTTGATATTATCAGATGAAATAGCGGCACATACCTCTTTGGCATAATTTTGGGTAGTGTTTATAATTGGTTTTTGTTCTAATAACCAATACGCAAATTCTGCTTGTCGCGATTCAATTGCAATGTTTAAAATGGATTCATTTTTGTTATTTTTTGCGGTAATATTTGCGCCATGGGCAATCAATAACTTTGCAATTTCAAGATGGTGATTTCTAGTAGAACAGAATAATGCAGTCTCGCCCGATCGCGCTTCTTTTGCATTAGGCTGTGCACCGGCTTTCAATAACATTTTAACCAATTCTATATCACCTTGTTCTGTAGCAATCATCAGTAGTGTTTGTTCACTTTCTTTTGGAACAAAATTTGGATCTCCTCCGCTATTGAGCCATTTGTTTAATTCCTGATCATCTTTTGTAGTAATTGCGTTCTTCATGAAGCGATACAATGTTTCTTTTGGATAAGACGAACCTTGGAGCTTTTTTCTTAATTCAGCGACTTTGATTTGCTCCAGAGAATCAATAATTAATTGAGCTATTTCTTTGCGTCCATTGTTAGTACAACAGGCAATGAGGGAGCTTCCATTAGGATCAGTACAACGTAAGTTTATTCCCGTATAATTCGCTATATTTAGTTTTTTAGAATTTTTTTCTATACCTATTAGTGTCTTTACCGCATCTGTTTTTCCCCAAGTGCATGCATTAATGAGAAAAGTTTCTAGTGCCTTCGTTAATTCTTCAGCATTGTCTTTGTGTTGTTCTTTAAAGCAACTTAGCATGGCAATAAATAAATCTTCATCTTCTTTTAGTATTTGTAAGGCAAAATCTGTAGTGCATAACGTTGTAATAACTAATTGAGCACTTTCTTTATTGGATTGTTCATCGAGTGCAACTTTTAGTAATTCAAATTTTTGTTTTTGTGGTAATGATGCGTGAGCTAGAAGCTTTTGCAGTAAGTTTTCAGGATTTAATTCAAACACAATAGTTAAAATAGTTTTTTGATGGGCGCTCAAGGCAGTAAACTGTTTAAGTTCTGCGAACGGCAAGACTTCACAAAGAAGGTTCCATTTTTCTTTGTTCGCGCAAGAGATTAAGAAGTCCGGGAGTTGTGGCAATAGTTCTTTAAGTTCATCCGTTGTTATTACCTCTAAATTGTTAGCGTCAAAGCATTTTTTTAATTTACTTACTAATTCTTTAAAACGGTTTTTACGTTCAATCTGCTTTTGTTCTTTTTTCTCTTGCTCAGCCTGAGCATTCTTTTGGCGTAATTCTTCTTCTTGTTTTTCTCTTTCTTGTCTTAATTGTTCTTGTTGTTCTTCATAAGCGGCAACTTCTTGTAGTTTGGCGGTCAGAAGAGAATAGAGAATATTATTGTAAGAGACTTGTTCTAAAGTTTGTAATTCTTTAATAAGAACGCGACCTTTACCAAGATTAAAATTAGCAAGCTCTTTAATAAGTAATGGGACATCTTCACTAATGACTGCATATTCTAATTGGCGGCCTTGCGCAAAGTATTCTTTCTTTTGCAGTATCTTATCGCTAATTAACTCTCTGACTTGATTATTGGAACAAAGATCGAGTGCTGTTTTATTTTTCTTGTTTATTTTCTCAATATCACAAGCAAAACATAAGAGCGTTTTTACCATTTCACTGTTGCCCGATTTTGCAGCACGATGGAGTGCGGCATTGCCATCTTCGTCAGCAAGATTTGGATCTGCACCATTTAACAGCAGTAATCTCACTATTTCAGGAGTACTATTTTGTACCACATTGATGATGAAAGGGATCTTGAGAACAGGATGAACTCTATTAATAAGATGTTGAGCAGGATCCAAGACAATAAGAACGCAATCAGGATTTTTTGATTGCACCGCTAATTCTAATGCGGTATTTGCATTTTTATCTAAGCGATCAATATCTGCGTTTGCCGTAATAAATACGGAGGCAAGATCAAACCATCCTTTGCGGCAGGCAATTAGTAATGGAGAATCATTGGTTTGGTCAACCGGCATATCTGGATCAACGCCCGCTTTTAGCATTCGTTCTAATTCAGTACCATTTTGGCTTGCAAATGCTTTTTGCCATTGGGTGCGCATTTGAGGTGTTAATGTTGTGTGTAATGTTGGTTCTATACTTTTAATTTGTTCAAGACAATGGTTAAGCCAGTTATCTAATTCTTTATTTTGTTGCGGATTTGGTAATTCTGCCAGGCATGGATAAACAGTTTTTATATAACCATATTGATTAATAACAACTTTTATACGCGGCTCATCTTGTTTAGGAATTGTGGTGTAAATAAGATCATTGTTTTGGGTCGCTAAGGTAAACCGTTGTTTTTTTAGAAATTCCACTAATTTTTCATCTTTTAACCCGCAAGGGAAAAAAGTTTTAATTTCTTTCAATAGTACCAGCTCTAAAGGATTGTAATTTTTGATGTACACTACATAAGCGCTGTGAAATGTATTGGGATTTTGTTTAGTAATAATCCAGAAACGGTGATTAATTTTTACTAAATTAAATTCACCTAATTTAGATTGATGTAATGGATTTTGATACAAGTGCAGACCGCCAAGAATGAGCTGATTATTTTCTGTGAGTAATGATCCCCGTTTTAAATGGGTAAAAACTGCTTTCCAATTTTTGTAATCAGAAAATGGGGTAGTTCTTTGTTCTTGGGATACACTATTATTATTTTGAGAATAGCCCTGTTCCATACCCCATATTGAGAGACTAGAACAAAGAAAAAGAGAGAATAAGGTAGGTAAAAACTTCATGGATAACCTCCAAATTAGGTAATTTTTTCATCAAGCCATATTAATAGTTTATTCAAATAGTCAATTTTGTCAAGCCAGGCTGGGCTGGAATAGTGTCTATTCTTCCCCCGAGAGGGGGCAAACCTAGGGGTTTTTGACGTTTTAAGGGGTAATCAGGGTTCTGATTCTACCCAGGATTAGGCTATCTGCCCTATGTATCTCTATTTCTTCTAGGTTGCAGCTCATTATTGTTATTAAACCATGATGGAGGCTAATTAAGTTGCTAAGTTGATTATTTCTTTAACTTTACAGTATTTTACATAACATTACATTGATAAGGATTATTTATTAATTTTGCGTGTACTACTTCCATTATTGATTCCCCCCAATTATCTTTAATAGTTTCTAAAAAGTGCTGTAATAATTCTTTTTCTTGATTTGTTAGTGTAATCTTCTTAATTTTACCTAGATGCAATTTGTTTAAAAGGGCTACATAATAAAATGGTAACCCATGGTTAATAAATTGATTAAATTTTTTAAATGCACCTATATCCCATTGTTTAGTATTTCGTTTTCCAATGGCTATAGTCTTAATAGTTCTAGAAATTTCCACATCCTGAGAAATAATCATATCTTGATCTGCTATTAACAACATTGTAGAACCAGTATGGCCTTTGAGCTCTGCAATCTTTTCTCCATAATGCATATCCCATATAGTTATTCTACCGTCATCTTCTCCAGAAAATATCATCCCATCTACTACAATGATTGGTGAGCCACCCAAATAATGATAACCACGATTAATATATCGTAAAATTTTACCAGTATATTTATTGCATATTAAGATGCTTTTATCAGAATACTTAGAAACAATTAAGTCACCATCTATCGTTATTGATCTTACTGCAGGTTCTATTAAAGCTGGATGTTTAATTTCTTCAATAGGAGATCTGGTAAGCTTATCCCATATACGTATAGCACCGTTAGGATATCCAGAAAAAATCAGTTCTTTATCTACTGCCAGTACTTTTTCACCTTTTTTTTCATATTCTAAATCTAGAATTTTAGATGCTGAATCTATCTCGTCATTATTTTTTATCAGTACAGATTTTATGCAACTGGCATCTTTAAGTTCTTTGCATGGTATACCAAGATTGACGAGTTCAGTTAGTACTTCTCGTGATAGCTCTCGGGCTATCGGAACTACATATTTTTGATTTAATAATTCTTCTAAGTCTAAAAAATCTATTGCACTAATAAATGCATCTAATGATAGGTTTGATTGAAATTCAAGGTTGTACAGAATTTTTTTTCTACTTTCGTCGATAGGTTGAGCAAGTAAAAGCATTTGCACATGTGAAAGAGTTTCGGTATCTATTTTTTTAAATGTTATAGATTTCGTAATGCCTTCTTTCATTTGGCTTTTGATCATTGCTTTAATAACAGGTGATTGCTCTGCACATATTCGTGGTATTATAAAATTATGTCCCTGTGAACTTATTAAAGTAACTTTTTCTTCAGCGTTATTTACCTGCGGATTAATATTATTTTCCATAGCAATAGCTAGGGCATAAAAAGTGCAAATTAGTGTTAGAAAGCTATTAACTAAAATTTTATATGATTTCATAAAGGTATCCTTTTATTATTTAAATAATTATTGGGCGTTTCCATGCTGTAGGTTGCCAACGGCAGTAGTAAAAGTAGGGAAATTAAAAACGTACTATTCATGAGAAAGCCTTTGTTGATTACTATTTTTTAATATTCTTACTTATTTGGGCAAATACTGCATCAGCAATGGCACTTCCAAAACGATTTTGGAGTTTAGTACTTAATTGCGCAAATACCGCTTTTTGCAATTTAGTTAAGGCTATTTTTTGGCCTTCTTCATACGCAGAATTAATAGATTGCACTACCACCAATTCCATAAAAGTAAGTTCCTGTTGAAAGTATTTTTTTAGATTAGTGAAACAACTTAAATCCCAGAATTTAATAGTTTTGTCGTCAGATCCAGATATCAAGAGATTATCTTTGATTACAAGACACCTAACCCAGTTATTGTGTCCTTGCAGAGCAGCAACAGGCGGTACATTATCACCACACGTTAGATCCCAGAATTTAATAGTCTTGTCAGCAGATCCAGATATTAAGAGATTGTCTTTGATTACAAGACAGTTAATCAAGTTATTATGTCCTCGCAGAGTAGCAATAGGTGCTACATTTTCATCACGTGCAGTTAGATCCCAGAATTTAATAATTCCGTCAGTAGATCCAGATATTAAGAGATTATCTTTGATCAAAAGACAGTTAACAAATTCACTATGTCCTCGCAGGATAGCAATAGGCGGTACATTATCACCATGTGCAGTTAGATCCCAAAATTTAATTGTTTCGTCATAAGATCCAGAAATTAAGAGGTTATCTTTGATTAAAAGACACGCAACCCACTTACTATGGCCTCGCAGTGTAGCAACAGACGGTACATTATCACCACGTGCAGCTAAATCCCAGAATTTAATAGTCTTGTCACCAGATCCAGATATTAAGAGATTATCTTGGATTATAAGGCAGGTAATCCAGTTATTATGTCCATGCAGTGTTGCAATAGGTAATACATTATCATGACGTGCAGCTAAATCCCAGAATTTAATAGTCTTTTCACTAGATCCAGAAATTAAGAGATTATCTTTGATTGCAAGACATTTAACATAGTCATTATGTCCTATCAGGGTAGCAATAGGTGCTATATTATTACCACGTGCAGTTAGATCCCAGAATTTAATAGTATTGTCATTAGATCCAGATATTAAGAGATTATCTTTGATTACAAGGCAGTTAATCCAGTTATTATGTCCTTGTAGAGTAGCAACAGGCGGTACATTATAACCACGTGCAGCTAAATCCCAGAATTTAATAGTCCCGTTGCTAAATCCAGATATTAAGAGATTATCTTTGTTAATAGTGCTTGTTACCCAACTTCCATTAATTAAGGTTGTACAGGGAGTTTTTATGTAGGTCAGGGAATAAAGCGCTGCAGAATCTAATAATGGTAGTGGTTGGTTTGGTGTGGCGGTTGAGTAGTTTTTTGGCAATAACTGTTGCACAAAGGAGACTGCAGCAAGCTGAGAGTGTAACTCTTTATTTTTAAGTGCCCGTTGTAAAAGCTCTGCAATAGTTTTATATCCATTACTATTAAATTGTAAGAAATTAAGAACGTTTTTGAACGATTCTAGATTTTTATTAGAAGTGTCATTTTCATTGGGTGCCAGTTGCTCCATGAGTTCAAAAAATTTCTTGGTGTCTTTTTTTTCTAAACTGATTAACAAATCAGCAATAGCTTGTGTAGTTTCATTATCGTATTGTTGTAATCTTATTTTTTTCTCTGCTTGTTCTTTCATTGTATTGGCAACAGTAGCATTAAGAACATCAGAAAATTGTAACGCAGTTTTTGGTATAGGGCATTCTTGTAGTTGTTCGTCATTGCCAATGAGTGCAATTGACTCTTTGTTGGTATTGTCATTGGGTGTTTCCATGCTGTAGGTGGCCAATGGCAGTAGTAGGAGTATAGGAATAAAAAACTTACTATTCATGAGAAAGCCTTCATTTGTGGATTACTATTTTTTAATATTCTTACTTATGTGGGCCAATACTGTATCAGCAATGGCGCTTCCAAAACGGTTTTGGAGTTTAGTACTTAATTGTGCAAACACCGCTTTTTGCAATTTAGTTAAGGCTATTTGTTGGCCTTGTTCATACGCAGAATTAATAGATTGTAATACTAGCAATTCCATAAAAGTAAGTTCCTGATCAAAGTATTTTTTTAGATTAGTAAAACAGCTTAGATCCCAAAATTTAATGGTCTTGTCATCAGATCCGGATACTAAGATATTATCTTTGATTACAAGGCATCTAACATAGCCATTATGTCCTTGCAGAGTAGCAATAGGTGGTACATTATCACCACGCGCAGCTAAATCCCAGAACTTAATGGTCTTGTCATAAGATCCGGATATTAAGATATTATCTTTGATTAAAAGACACCTAACCCAGTCACTATGTCCTTGCAGAGTTGCAATAGGTGGTACATTATCACCACGTGCAGTTAAATCCCAGAATTTAATAGTCTTGTCATCAGATCCAGAAATTAAGATATTATCTTTGATTAAAAGACACCTAGCATTGCCATCATGTCTTTTCAGGGTAGCAATGGGTGGTACATTATGACCACGTGCAGCTAGATCCCAGAATTTAATAGTCGTGATAGATCCAGATATTAAGAGATTATCTTTGATTAAAAGACTTGCAACATGGTTACTATGTCCATGCAGCGTAGAAATAGGTGCTACATTATCACCACGTGCAGTAAGATCCCAGAATTTAATACTGCTGTCAATAGATCCAGATATTAAGAGATTATCTTTGATTACAAGACAGTTAATCAAGTTATTATGTCCTCGCAGAGTAGCAACAGGTGGTTTATTATCACCACGTGCAGCTAAATCCCAGAATTTAATAGTATTGTCATAAGATCCAGATATTAAGAGATTGTCTTTTATTACAAGATAGTTAACCCACTTATCATGTCCTATCAGGGTAGCGATAGGTGGTACATTATCACCACGCGCAGTTAGATCCCAGAATTTAATAGTATTGTCATAAGATCCAGATACTAAGATATTATCTTTGATTACAAGACAGTTAATCAAGTTACCATGTCCTTGCATGGTAGCAATAGGTGGTACATTATTACCACGCGCAGATAAATCCCAGTATTTAATAGTACCGTTGTTAAATCCAGATATTAAGAGATTATCTTTGATAATAGTACTAATTACAGCACTTTCATTATCTAAGTTTGTACAGGGAGTTTTTATGGTAATTAGCGAATTAAGCGCTGCAGAACTTAATAATGGTATAGATTGGTCTGGTATTGCTGTTGAATATTCGTTTGGCAATAACTGTTGCGCAAAGGAAAATACAGCAAGCTGAGAGTGTAATTCCTTGCTTTTAAGCTCCTGCTGTAAAAGCTCTGCAATAGTTTTATATCCGTGGTTATTAAATTGTAAGAAATTAAGAACATCTTTGAATGATTCTAGATTTTTATTAGAAGTGTCATTTTCATTGGGGGCCAATTGATCCATCAGTTCAAAAAACTCTGCGCTGTCTTTTTTGTCTAAACTGATTAACAAATCAGCAATAGCTTGTGTAGTTTCATTATCGTATTGTTGTAATCTTATTTTTTTCTCTGCTTGTTCTTTCATTGTATTGGCAACAGTAGCATTAAGAACATCAGAAAATTGTAACGCAGTTTTTGGTACACGGTATTCTCTAGGTTGTTCATCATCATTGCCAATGAGTGCAATTAACTCTTTGTTGGTATTGTCACTGGGTGTTTCCATGCCGTAGACAGCTAATGGCAGCAGTAGAAGTATAGGAATAAAAAACTTACTATTCATGAGAAAGCCTTCATTTGTGGATTACTATTTTTTAATATTCTTACTTATGTGGGCCAATACTGTATCAGCAATGGCGCTTCCAAAACGGTTTTGGAGTTTAGTACTTAATTGTGCAAACACCGCTTTTTGCAATTTAGTTAAGGCTATTTGTTGGCCTTGTTCATACGCAGAATTAATAGATTGTAATACTAGCAATTCCATAAAAGTAAGTTCCTGATCAAAGTATTTTTTTAGATTAGTAAAACAGCTTAGATCCCAAAATTTAATAGTTTTGTCAGCAGATTGAGATATTAAGAGATTATCTTTGATTACAAGACACGTAACATAGTTATCATGTCCTTGCAGAGTTGCAATAGGTGGTACATTATCACCACGCGCAGTTAGATCCCAGAATTTAATAGTCTTGTCACCAGATCCAGATATTAAGAGATTATCTTTGATTAAAAGACAGTTAATCCAGTTATTATGTCCATGCAGAGAAGCAATAGGTGGTACATTATCACCACGTGCAGCTAAATCCCAGAATTTAATAGTCTTGTCATCAGATCCGGATACTAAGATATTATCTTTGATTATAAGACACTCAACCCAGTTATCGTGTCCTCGCAGGATAGCAACAGGCGGTATATTATCACTACGTGCAGTTAGATCCCAGAATTTAATAGTCTTGTCATAAGATGCAGAAACTAGGAGGTTATCTTTGATTAAAAGACAGCTAACATAGTTATTATGTCCTTGCAGAGTAGCAATAGGTGGTACATTATCACCACGTGCAGTTAGATCCCAGAATTTAATAGTCTTGTCATCAGATCCAGAAACTAGGAGGTTATCTTTGATTAAAAGACAGCTAACATAGCTATTATGTCCTTGCAGAGTAGCAATAGGTGGTACATTATTACCACGTGCAGCTAAATTCCAGAATTTAATAGTCTTGTCATAAGATCCAGATATTAAGAGATTATCCTTGATTACAAGACATCTAACCCAGTTATCATGTCCTCTGAGGATAGCAATAGGTGTTACATTATCACCACGTGCAGTTAGATCCCAGAATTTAATAGTCTTGTCATTAGATCCAGATATTAAGATATTATCTTTGATTACAAGACAGTTAACCCAAAAGCTATGTCCTTGCAGGGCAGCTATAGGCGGTATATTATCACCACGTGCAGTTAGATCCCAGAATTTAATAGTTCCGTCATCAGATCCAGATATTAAGAGATTATCTTTGATTAAAAGACAGCTAACATAGCTATTATGTCCTTGCAGCGTAGCAATAGGTGGTACATTATCACCATGTGCAGTTAGATCCCAGAATTTAATAGTCTTGTCAGCAGATCCAGATATTAAGAGATTATCTTTGATAATAGTACTATTGACTGCACTTCCATTATTTAAGGTTGTACAGGGAGCTTTTATGAGTGCTGCAGAACTTAATAATGGTATAGGTTGGTCTGGTATTGCTGTTGAATATTCGTTTGGCAATAACTGTTGCGCAAAGGAAAATACAGCAAGCTGAGAGTGTAATTTTTTGCTTTTAAGCTCCTGCTGTAAAAGCTCTGCAATAGTTTTATATCCGTGGTTATTAAATTGTAAGAAATTAAGAACGTCTTTGAACGATTCTAGATTTTTATTAGAAGTGTCATTTTCATTGGGCGCAAGTTGCTCCATCAGTTCAAAAAACTTTGTGCTGTCTTTTTTGTCTAAACTGCTTAACAAATCAGCAATAGCTTGTGTAGTTTCATTATCGTATTGTTGTAATCTTATTTTTTTCTCTGCTTGTTCTTTCATTGTATTGGCAACAGTAGCATTAAGAACATCAGAAAATTGTAACGCAGTTTTTGGTACAGGGCATTCTTGTAGTTGTTCGTCATTGCCAATGAGTGCAATTGACTCTTTGTTGGTATTGTCATTGGGTGTTTCCATGCTGTAGGTGGCCAATGGCAGTAGTAGAAGTAAAGGGATCAAAAACGTACTATTCATGAGAAAGCCTCCATTTATTGTTTAATGTGCTTATTTATTTGGGCCAATACTGCATCAGCAATGGCGCTTCCAAAACGGTTTTGGAGTTTAGTGCTTAATTGTGCAAACACCGCTTTTTCTAATTCAGTTAAGGCTATTTGTTGGCCTTCTTCATACGCAGAATTAATAGATTGCACTACCAATAATTCCATAAAAGTAAGTTCCTGTTGAAAGTATTTTTTTAGATTAGTGAAACAACTTAAATCCCAGAATTTAATAGTATTGTCATGGGATCCAGATATTAAGAGATTGTCTTTGATTAAAAGACACGTAATGGAGTTATTATGTCCTTGCAGAGTAGCAATAGGTGGTACATTGTCACCACGCGCAGTCAAATCCCAGAATTTAATAGTCCTGTCGCCAGATCCAGATATTAAGACATTATCTTTGACTAAAAGACAACCAACAAAAACACCATGTCCTTGTAGGGTAGCAATAGGTGGTACATTATCACCGCGTGCAGCTATATCCCATAATTTAATAGTCTTGTCATGAGATCCAGATATTAAGAGATTATCTTTGATTAAAAGACACGTAATGGAGTTAACATGTCGTATCAGGGTAGCAACAGGCGGTATATTATCACCACGTGCAGCTAAATTCCAGAATTTAATGGTCTTGTCATCAGATCCGGATACTAAGATATTATCTTTGATTACAAGACAGTTAACCCAGTTATCATGTCCATGCAGGGTAGCAATAGGTGGTACATTATCACCACGTGCAGCTAAATCCCAGAATTTAATAGTTTTGTCAGCAGATTGAGATATTAAGAGATTATCTTTGATTACAAGACACGTAACATAGTTATCATGTCCTTGCAGAGTAGCAATAGGTGGTACATTATCACCACGTGCAGCTAAATCCCAGAATTTAATAGTCTTGTCACCAGATCCAGATATTAAGATATTATCTTTGATTACAAGGCATCTAACATAGCCATTATGTCCTTGCAGAGTAGCAATAGGTGGTATATTATCACCACGTGCAGCTAAATTCCAGAATTTAATGGTCTTGTCATCAGATCCAGATATTAAGAGATTATCTTTGATTACAAGACATCTAACATTGTCATTATGTCCATGCAGGGTAGCAATAGGTGGTACATTATTTCCACGTGCAGATAAATCCCAGAATTTAATAGTTCCGTTTCCGTTACCAGATCCAGATACTAAGATATTATCTTTGATTACAAGACACATAACCCAGTTATCATGTCCTTGCATGGTAGCAATAGGTGGTACATTATTACCACGCGCAGATAAATCCCAGAAATTAATAGTCCCGTTATCAGATCCAGATATTAAGAGATTATCTTTGATAATAGTATTATTGACTGCACTTCCATTATTTAAGGTTGTACAGGGAGTTTTTATGGTAATTAGCGAATTAAGCGCTGCAGAATCTAAAAATGGTATAGATTGGTCGGCTGTTGCTGTTGAAGGTTTTTGTGGCAATAACTGTAGTGCAAAGGAGAATGCAGAAAGCGTAGAAGGTAATTCTTTGTTTTTAAGTGCCTGTTGTAAAAGCTCTGCAATTGCTTTATATCCATTACTATTAAATTGTAAGAAATTAAGAACGTCTTTGAACGATTCTAGATTTTTATTAGAAGTGTCATTTTCATTGGGCGCAAGTTGCTCCATCAGTTCAAAAAACTTTGTGCTGTCTTTTTTGTCTAAACTGATTAACAAATCAGCAATAGCTTGTGTAGTTTCATTATCGTATTGTTGTAATCTTATTTTTTTCTCTGCTTGTTCTTTCATTGTATTGGCAACAGTAGCATTAAGAACATCAGAAAATTGTAACGCAGTTTTTGGTACACGGTATTCTCTAGGTTGTTCATCATCATTGCCAATGAGTGCAATTAACTCTTTGTTCGCATTGTCACTGGGCGTTTCCATGCTGTAGGTGGCCAATGGCAGTAGTAGAAGTAAAGGGATCAAAAACGTACTATTCATGAGAAAGCCTCCATTTATTGTTTAATGTGCTTATTTATTTGGGCCAATACTGCATTCGCAACTACATCTCCAAAACGGTTTTGGAGTTTAGTACTTAATTGTGCAAACACCGCTTTTTCTAATTCAGTTAAGGGTATTTGTTGGCCTTCTTCATACGCAGAATTAATAGATTGTAATACTAGCAATTCCATAAAAGTAAGTTCCTGATCAAAGTACTTTTTTAGATTTATGAAATAACTTAGATCCCAGAATTTAATAGTATCGTCAGCATATTGAGATATTAAGAGATTATCTTTGATTACAAGACACGTAACATAGTTATCATGTCCTTGCAGAGTAGCAATAGGTACATTATCACCACGTGCAGCTAAATCCCAAAATTTAATAGTCTTGTCATTAGATCCAGATATTAAGAGATTATCTTTGATTACAAGACATCTAACATAGTCATCATGTCCTCGCAGAGTAGCAATAGGTGCTACATTATCACCACGTGCAGATAAATCCCAGAATTTAATAGTCTTGTCATAAGATCCAGAAACTAGGAGGTTATCTTTGATTAAAAGACAGCTAACATAGCTATTATGTCCTTGCAGAGTAGCAATAGGTGGTACATTATCACCACGTGCAGCTAAATTCCAAAATTTAATAGTCCGGTCATAAGATCCAGATATTAAGAGATTATCCTTGATTACAAGACATCTAACCCAGTTATCATGTCCTCTGAGGATAGCAATAGGTGTTACATTATCACCACGTGCAGTTAGATCCCAGAATTTAATAGTCTTATCATAAGATCCAGATATTAAGATATTATCTTTGATTAAAAGACAACTAACAGAGCCATTATCTCCTTGCAGAGTAGCAATGGGTGCTACATTATCACCACGTGCAGTTAGATCCCAGAATTTAATAGTTCCGTCATCAGATCCAGATATTAAGAGATTATCCTTGATTACAAGACATCTAACCCAGTTATCATGTCCTTGCAGAGTAGCAATAGGTGGTACATTATTACCACGTGCAGTTAAATCCCAAAATTTAATAGTATTGTCACCAGATCCAGATATTAAGAGATTATCCTTGATTACAAGACATCTAACCCAGTTATCATGTCCTCTGAGGATAGCAATAGGTGTTACATTATCACCACGTGCAGTTAAATCCCAGAATTTAATAGTCTTGTCAGCAGATCCAGATATTAAGAGATTATCTTTGATAATAGTATTATCGACTGCACTTCCATTATTTATGTTTGTACAGGGAGTTTTTATGGTGGTCAGCGTATTAAGTGCTGCAGAATCTAATAATGGTAGTGGTTGGTCATGAGCTACTGTTGAGTATTCTTGTGGCAATAACTGTTGTGTAAAGGAGTATGCAGAAAGCGTAGAAGGTAATTCTTTGTTTTTAAGTGCCCGTTGTAAAAGCTCTGCAATTGCTTTATATCCATTACTATTAAATTGTAAGAAATTAAGAACGTCTTTGAACGATTCTAGATTTTTATTAGAAGTGTCATTTTCATTGGGCGCAAGTTGCTCCATCAGTTCAAAAAACTTTGTGCTGTCTTTTTTGTCTAAACTGATTAACAAATCAGCAATAGCTTGTGTAGTTTCATTATCGTATTGTTGTAATCTTATTTTTTTCTCTGCTTGTTCTTTCATTGTATTGGCAACAGTAGCATTAAGAACATCAGAAAATTGTAACGCAGTTTTTGGTATAGGGCATTCTTCTAGTTGTTCGTCATTGCCAATGAGTGCAATTGACTCTTTGTTCGCATTGGCATTGGGCGTTTCCATGCTGTAGATAGCCAATGGCAGTAGTAGGAGTAAAGGGATAAAAAACTTACTATTCATGAGAAAGCCTCCATTTATTGATTTATAACCTGACTTTATATATTATATTCAAATAGAAAGATTTGTCAAGGGGTAATAATTGACATAAAACAAAGTTTTCTAGGGGTTAAATTGTCCCGATAGAAGTGTAAATATTACATATTGAATTTTAATGGTTAATCAGGGTTCTGATTATACCCAGAATTTGGCTATCTGCCCTATGTGTTTCTATTTCTTCCAGGTTGCGGCTCATTTCTTTAAGTTGGGCAGGGTTGGCAAGAAGGTTGTCTACCATATCTGCCAGGTCTTTATAAGATTTTACAGAATCTCCACCCCCAGCTTCTTTGAGGATTACGTGGTTGCTTTGCTCCCAGGTGGGCACGGGAGTGGTAGCATCTAAAAGCATGGGAAGGTTCATATAAATACCTTCACAAAAGCTAACTGAACCGGACTTGGTTATAAAGAGATTAGAGATGGCCATAAGATCAGAAATGCGATTGGTGAACCCTATAATGGTATAGGTAACATGTTTAGGGAATTTTAGTTTTTTTATTTGTGCTTCTATTCCTTTGTTTTTGCCAACACATAACAATAGGTGGGCGGGATGTTGGATTTGGCTTAATGCTTTTGCATACATTAATGTTGCCAAAGATCCTGCGGCACCCATAAGAACTAAAATTACTGGCTTTCCAAAAGGAACTCCCAAAGTTTTTTTAATTAAGGTGCTATTTTTTTCTTCAAAAAAATCGGGCCGTAGGGGTAGTCCGGTTATTTTTATTTGGTCATTGGGAATGCCAGTTTTGGTAATTGGGTCGCGACTTTCTGGTATGTCTAAAGTAAGTGCAATAATAAATTTTTTATATTCCGGATTCTTAAGTCCAATCATAAATGTTGCGGTATTTAAGTCTGTAGGAATATGTAAAAAGGGTAGGTTACGTTCTTTGCAGGCATTTAAAATAAGGTTGTTAACTAACGGAATTACAGAGATTACTAGATCTGGTTTTTCATGGTCCAGGCATTTGCCAATAAGTTCAGTAGTTTTTTTTGAACGCCATTGATAATACCATCCACCAAAATTTCCTAGGACATTGAGAGCTCTAATAAATTTATGACGAATTAACCAGCAGTACAAATCTTCGCCCCGCCGTTTTTTCCCAAAAAATATTTGCGCGGGATCTATTTCAGAAAGTACGTCATTAAAAATAAAGAGTGGTTTAACCTGATATTGGTGATGTAGCAGAGCTATTAATGCATGCGTTACGGAGATATGGCCGCCACCACCACCACTGGTAAATATCAGAATTTTTTTCATTGCATCCTTTGTGTGCAAGTATAAAATCTACCTTCTCAAGTACACATTGTAATAATATTGGCTGTAGATCTCAAGAGATGGCGGTTTAATTGGGTTGTTTTATTGATGCACATAGAAAAGTATGATCGAAAATTTGTTGGGTTTGTTACTTGCCAACACAGAACTGTCTAAATACTGCATCCATACCCTGTTCACTAATAGACTTGCCCGTAAGTTGGGACAGATCAGATAATGCTTCATTAAGGTGATAAGAAACCAGTTCATATTGAATATTGTCTTGCAACATATTACTGATTTTTTTGAGTGCTTGTTCAACCGTAAGTAGTAACGTAAATTGGCGCGTGTTTAGTAAAAACGGTGACTCTAGTGCGGTGAATAGTTGGTCTATTTTTTGCTGGATCTCTTGTTCAATTATTGCAAAAGATGCTTTGTTTGCTTGTGATACCAAACGACCTGTTGGGGCATATGGTAATTGAGTAACGGTTGGTAAATCTGCTTTGCTGTAAATAAGAACTATTTTTTGTTGATAGTCCGTAAAGAGTTTTTGGTACACTTCTTGTTCATGTTCGTTTAATGCACGTGAACCATCTACTACCAATAAAATAATATCAGCAAGTTGTGCTTCTTCATGTGAACGTTTAATACCCTGTTGCTCTATAAGGTCATTGGTAACGCGCAGCCCTGCCGTGTCTATAAGGGTCCAGTAATTACCACCTTTATACAGTCCTGCTTCTATGGCATCTCGCGTGGTGCCGGCAATATTGGTTACTATGGCGCGATCTTTGCCCAGTAATGCATTAAATAACGAAGATTTACCGGCGTTTACAGATCCAATAATAGCAATTCTAATACCTTGTCTAATCTGTTGTTGTTGGTCAAAGGTAATTTTTATTTGTTCTATGGTAGCAAGAACGCCATCAATAATTTCTTTTATTTGTGGTCCAAAACTTATCTCTTCATCTATAAATTCAAAGCTTGCTTCACAAAATGCTAATGCTTTAATTAACTCTTGTTCAATGCCGCTAATCCAGTGGGAAAAACTACCTTGTAATTGTGCCAAAGACTTTTTTAGTCCTGCCTGGGTATTGGCGTGTATAAGTTCATTAATAGCTTCCGCCTGTACCAAATCAATTTTATTATTAAGTACCGCGCGTTTACTAAATTCCCCTTCTTGCGCACTACGAGCGCCTGCTGCTAGGGCTGCAGTAATAATTGCTTCTATTATAAAGGGGTTATTGTGACAGGTAATTTCTACGGTATCTTGTCCGGTAAAAGTTTGCGGACCTCGCATTAACAGAAATAATACTTGGTCAATTTTTTTGTTATGGGTATCTGTTACCCAACCAAAATGGATGGTGTGTGTTGGTTGGGCAGACAGTTTCTTGCCTGCCGCTAAAGTTGCTATAGAATCTGCAATGGTAATTGCATGGGTTCCTGAAAAGCGTAATAGTGCTATTGCACCGCTACCTTTTGGCGTACACTGGGCAATTATAGTTTGTTCATCGCGATTAACCACCATTTTAAAACCTTTATAACCTTTCATCAGGTTCATTCTGAACCTTCGAAAGGTAGCAAAATGATACTTTTATTAAAAAACTTCCAAGTATTGCAGAAAGTTATCTTTTACGCCTGCGTACTAAATACCACCTTAAGTTGCTTTAATTCGCTATTAGTTGCATTACGCAAAGATGACATTAACAAGTGGGCGGCATTTTTGAACAGGGTAAGCTCTTTTTGATTGTTACCCGTAATAGAACCAGAAAAATCTATTTTTAAGATATGGTTCTGTATAGTGGTAGTAAAGTTAATATTGCCTTTGTTAATGGTAGAAAGGAACTGTTTTACCCAATCGGTAGCCATGGTAACCCCTTCTTGATTCCAAGATAGTTGCGGTGTGCGTTCTTTGGCTGGCTGATTTACGCGTTCAGGTCTTTTAGGTTGCGCTGCGCGTTCTTTGGTCTGGGTTTCTGGATGTTGTGGTTGCTGCGCACGTTCTGGGCGTTGTGTGCGGGCTTGTGGCTGCTTAGATTGTGGTTGCGCTTGTTGCTGGCGTGGTTGCGGTTTTTTGGATTCACCACGGTGTTGTTTTTCTATGGATGCCGTAATAGTGCGGTCATCAAAAAAGAAACTAATTTTTGCTGGTTTGGTATTAAAACCCAAGAAATTATATGCAGGTTGTTCCAATACTTTTACGGTAAATTCGGTTGGCTTGCCAGCGCTTGCCCATCCTTTTTCTATTGCCTTAATAATAGATGAAGCTTCTTCAATAATAGATTTCATAAAATTCCTTAAAATTATCCTTTTTGTTTGTTGTCACAACTCATAAATAGGAGTAGAGATTGTGGGATACAGTACGGTAATGCAGTGGTTTTAGGGTCAGATTTATAGAGATTTAGCGGTGTGAATTTGGGGATTTTGGAGCGGGAAACGGGACTTGAACCCGCGACCTTTGCCTTGGCAAGGCAACGCTCTACCAACTGAGCTATTCCCGCGTGTATATCAACACATACTACATGGTATCTATGCGAACGGCATTTGTCAACAAACAAAAATCGTTTTTTGGGGCTCTATTTATAATTTAATTGCCTAATTAGAGAGAGTTGTTTTTTGCCCTGCAGTTAGTCATAGAATTAAACTTGCCGAGCCCTATCCTTTTGGGGTACATTTGAACATGTGTTTTTGTACCAATTTTCCCCTAAGAAAGAAATATACCATGATTGGGATGTTAACTGGCAAAGTGGCTTCTGTGCACAAACAATCTATTCTTGTTGTTGCAGGGCCGTTTGGGTTAGAAGTCGCCGTTCCTAATGTATCTGCTGTTCAGATTGGTCAAGAGATCTCTTTATATACCTATTTGCAGTGGTCTGCTGAACAGGGGCCTTCATTATATGGGTTTTCTAGTTCTGCAGAAAAGGCTGTTTTTATGACGGTTATTGACTGTTCGGGTATTGGGCCCAAAATAGGTTTGGCAGTACTGGCAGACTTGGGAGTTTCTGGATTTTTAGAGGCAATACATACTGGTAATGACAAAATGCTTTCTAAGGTGAGTGGCATAGGGCCTAAAAAAGCAGAACAGATGATTGTGCAGTTAAAGCATAAAGTAGCTCAATTAGCAGATTTAGGGGTGGTGGCAGAAGCTAATTCTGCCGGTGCTCAGTTCTCTACGGTGGCCCAAGCGTTAGAATCTCTTAATTACTCACGTACAGAGATTGCGCGTGCCATGCACCACATTAAAGCAGCTTCTCACACTACTCAACCATCATTTGATCTGTTAATGCGCCAAGCATTATCATTTTTATCTAAACAAGCATAAATGAGTATTACATAAGGAATTACATGAATTCAGCAACTCTCTTATCGTTTTTTTCTGGAATAAATAATACGTTAGCACTTCCGGCTGTAATTATTTTTTTTGGCGTTGGCATTTTAATGACGATTAAATTACGGGGTATGCAATTTTGGGGGTTTGGTAGGTTTTATCGCTTAATCACTCAAGGTGTACCCCAAAAAGATGAAACCGGTGCCATGCGTAAAACAGATGCCATTGGTTCATTCAAGGCACTGTTTACTGCTATGTCTACCACTATTGGCAGTGGTAACGTAGTTGGTCCGTCTATTGCTATTTTTTTGGGTGGTCCCGCAGCCTTATTTTGGTTGGTCTTGTATATGATCTTTG
The DNA here is from genome assembly GCA_963698045.1 of uncultured bacterium. Lineage (GTDB taxonomy): Bacteria > Babelota > Babeliae > Babelales > Vermiphilaceae > MFD01716-c1. Next base: position 1,074,464 of record OY969115.1, read on the forward strand.
GGTCCGCAACTAAATTTGTAGAAGTAGTATTTGCATTGCACACGCGCACCCAAACTAAAGAAGGCCATTTGATTGGTGGGCCGGTACAATATCTGCAATGGGTGCACCCATTATTAGGGTATTGGTACGGCTTTATTATGATGATTCTGTTTGCAGCCTTTTCTTCTTTCCAATCCAATACCCTTGCCAATATTATGGCAATGGAATCTATACCCCAATGGACTATTGGGTTGGTGCTGGCACTTTGGGTTTGGTTAGTGGTCAGTGGTGGCATAGGACGTATTGCTGCAATTTCCAGTGCCTTAGTTCCGGCTAAGTTTTTTGCATTTGTTTTTTTTGCGCTCTTTATTTTGCTTAAAGATTTACCAGCAGTGTGGGCAGCTATTCAAGGCGTTTTTACAGATGTATTACGTCCCGGGGCGGTAGTAGGTGGTTGTGTAGGAGGTAATGTATTACTTGCTATGCAACAAGGGGCAAATAGGGCTATTTTTATTTCAGAGGCAGGTCTGGGTACTTCTGCAATTCCGCATGCAATGTCTAATGCAGCGCGGGCAACCGATCAAGGTACCTTGGCAATGTTTTCTACGCTTGCAGAAATCTGCTTGGCGATTATTTCTGGGTTAGTGGTATTGGTTACTGGGGTATGCGGGTATGGATTATACCGTACAACGCTAGTGTATGAAGCATTTTCATTACATGCGCCAGTGTTTGGCAAGTATGCACTACTGTTTGCATTGGTGTTGTTTGTCTCTTCTACCATTGTGGGTAATACCTTTAACGGTACGCAAACCTATAGCTCATTTACTAACTACCGCGGCAGATGGATTTACTTACTTTTTACATGCATAGGTATCTATGTGGGGTCAATTATTTCTATGCCGTTGGCCCGCGCCGTTACGGATACCATGTTAACACTTGCTGCAATTCCTAACTTAATTGGTATTACGTATTTAGCATTTAAACATGGCCGCTTATTACGGCACTAAAAGCTGAGGGTGTATGATAGACAGCAATCTTTCATTAATTAATTTTTTAAATCCGCCTATTTTATTTTTTTTGTTGGGTGCCTTAGCATCTCTGTTGCGGGTAGATTTAAGTATTCCCCATCCCGTATTAAAATTTATTTCTATGTACCTGCTCCTGTCTATTGGATTTTTAGGTGGTGTAGAATTAAGTCATACGGGTAATGCGTTGGCTATGATTGTACCTATTGGTCTTGCATTAATGGCTTCTATTGTTATTCCTATCTATACTTTTTTTATTTTGCGTACCCGCATTTCTGTGTATGATTCTGCTGCTATAGCTGCATCTTATGGTTCAGTAAGTGCCGTAACGTTTATTACAGCAATGGATTTTCTACACCGCGTTCAGATTCCCTTTGACGGTTTTATGACCGCAATGATGGCCTTAATGGAATCACCCGCTATTGTAATAGGATTATTGCTTGCCGGTTGGTTTGGTGAGAAAAAAGTTGAACAGTCTACTCGCTCTCTATTAGAAGAAACGGTGCTTAACAGTTCTGTCTTTTTAATTTTGGGGAGTCTGGTGATTGGGTATTTGTCAGGAACACCGGGGCAGTTGGCTATTAAGCCATTTACCCAAGATATTTTTAAAGGCATGCTCTGTCTGTTTATGTTAGACATGGGTGTGCTGGCTGCAAAACGCTTAAGTGACATTAAAGGAGCCAGTTTATTTCTTATTCCGTTTGGGATTATTATGCCACTGGTGAATGCATGTCTGGCTATTACCATTTCTTGGTTACTGGGGTTTTCTGTGGGTAATACCTTGCTTACTACTATTTTATTTGCCAGTGCTTCTTATATTGCGGTGCCTGCAGCAATGCGTTTAGCGTTGCCCCAAGCAAATCCTGGTATTTATATTCCGGTAGCTTTGGGGGTTACTTTTCCGTTTAATATTTTAATTGGTTTGCCATTATATTTTAAGATTATTTCTTATTTCTGGGGCATTTAGACAATGAAACCGTATAAAAAAATAGAAATTATTATAGAAACCATTCAGCAACCGCGCATATTGCAGCTATTAGATGGGTTAAGTATTCCTTATTCCATAATTAATGAGGTTGCCGGTAAAGGCAGGGGTTCTTTCCATGATGCAAAAGAACTTACGGATGTTTTTACCAACTGCTACATCATGAGCTTATGTACTCAGCAAGAAGCAGATCTTTTGGTTGAGCGCATTCGCCCAATAATTACTACCTATGGCGGGATTTGCTGTATTAGTGACGTATCTAAAGTAGTTATTTCTTAATAATTGCTTCGTTCGATACAAAGCTCTAGGTTATTAGGTCTTTTGTTTATACTCAGTTTGGGTATAATGTAAAATATGTTTTTTTAATCTATTTTGTAAGATTTACGAATAGATTACCCTTTCCTTCGACAAGCTCAGGATAAACTCCGCTTTGGCGTTTTGTCCTTCGGTGTGTTAGCGAAGTAGAAAGTGGGGTATTTCATTTTATAACTTTTTACTTTTACGGATGTTCTATGAAGAAAAATCCATTGGTTCTTACTATAGTTACTGGTTTTGCAATATTTACTATGCTGTTTGGGGCAGGCAACTTTATGTTCCCTCCAAAGTTAGGAATTATCGCGGGGCAAAAAACACTTATGGCTTCCATTTCCTTTGCCTTAACTGCAGTATTGTTACCAATGATGGGATTAGTGGGGGTATTTTTATTCGAAGGTAATTACAATGCCTTCTTTAATAGACTGGGCAGGATTCCCGGTTCATTAATGATTGCCGTGTGCATGTTTATCATTGGACCCGGTTTTATATTGCCCCGCATTGTAAACTTGTGTCACAAGATGATCTCACCATTTTTACCTATAGATTTATTGTATTTTAGTATTCTCTTTGCCGCGCTTACTTTTCTGATGACCTATCGCCCTACCCGTCTAATTGACGTATTGGGTTATTTTATTACCCCTATTAAATTGACCTTTGTAGGTATTCTAATTTTCTTGGGTTTTTATAAAGGGACCCAATTAATACATTCTGATATTCCCAATGGTGAATTAATTAAGCAAAGTCTGTTATATGGATACGGTACTTTAGATTTACTTGCCACCATTTTCTTTGGTTCTATTATCTTAGATATTTTTAGAAAAAATTTGGGTGAACAAGATACCAAAGATGTTAAGAGTTTAATTAAAAGAGGTCTTGCTTCTTCCGCAATTGGTGGTTCATTATTAGCGCTTATTTATATTGGGCTTAGTTTCTTGGGTGCATACCATGGAGCCGGGTTAGAAGCATTAGATGAAGGGCAATTGTTAAGTGCTATCTCTATTAAAATTATGGGATCTCATGGCGCATTCTTTGGAGCGCTTGCTATTATGGTTGCTTGCCTTGCCACTATGATTGCCTTATCTACTGTTATTGCGGAATATCTTCAAAAAGATGTTATGCACCGGTCAGTAAGCTTTATCCAAAGTTTAATTGCATTATTGGTAGTTACCGTTGCATTCTCTCTTCTTGGGTTAGTTAAATTAATGCAAATGTCTTTAACTGCAGCCTATATACTGTACCCCGTTCTTATTACTCTTACGGTATGTAATATGGCGTACAAGCTATTTGGATTTAAACCAGTAAAAACCCCCGTCTTTATGGTATTATTAATCTCTACTTTTGTGGGATTAGGTGGCGTGGAATTTTGCAAAAATTGTATAGAAAAGTATACAACGCCGATATTACAGCAAGATCAGCTCTAGCTATAATTTTAGTTTAGTATTGTTAATGAGCCTCCACTAGAACGTGGGGGCTTTTTTTCTTAGAGGTTTTTAGGTTAAGGAAATTAAGGCTTCTTTTAGCGGTATTTTGACCCACTCTTGTCTTTATAAAAAAAATGGGCGTAGGTTAATTAAGAATTTGTCACTTTGTAAATCTATTGGTGAACTGTAATGAAACGACGGTTATTATTTATTTACCTGTTTATTATTGTAATTCAAGTTAGTGTTTTAAGTTTGCGGGGAATGGAGCAGCTTGAAACTACTGAAACTACAGTGGTTAAAAAGGGAGTTATCTTTTCTGATAATGTTCTTGTTAAAATGTTTCAGCCAGAGAAAGTTCGCGAGCCGGTTTTACTTACCTTAGATCCAAGAGCATTTGCGCAGAAGTCTAAATGGTTTGCTATGGAAGTTCAAAGCCGCAAGCGGATTATGTCTTTGGTTGAACAATTAAAAAAAGAGGAAGCAAGTTTGAATGAAATGATATCAGAATTTACTATGGATCTGCATTCGGTTTTTGCCCTTAAAGAAGAGCTTATTTTAAGTCTACAAACCGCGTTAAAGCCATTAGAAACATCTGGTGGTTCCTTTATTCAGTTAAAAGAACAATTATTGCGAGAGTTAAAAGATGCTCAAATTGTTCCAGCACCAGAGTTAAAATACCCTGGGTTTTGTCTGGTTTCTTGTAGTTACTGGTGTGTTGAATGCAAGACGGTAGATAATGCTGAATGTGCCCTTGCTCCATTAGTAAATGAGCTAATATACTACAGTGAACTGTGGAGTGATTCCTTTACTTTTATAAATCCAGTGGTGCAAGAGTTGCCTACGTATTTTTTTGAGACCAATCTTTTTGGGTTACAACTGTTACTTCTTAAAATTAGAGAAAATTTAGAACAAAAACATGCAAATGGTGGTGATTACATAAAGATGCAGGCTCAACAGTTGTTGAATATTGTAGATAAGATTTTTATATTAATTGGCAATAGCATGCCATCAGTAGCAGCTGTTGATAGCGTGGAAAAGAAATAGATTAATCCTATTTATGGCAATCTTTTGTATAAATTAATTCGGTTTAAGATTGTATTATTCTTTAGTCCCATAAACTATATATAGGCATCGCATACAAATTTTCCCCAAAGGGTACAATTTGAGATCCCGTGTAAAGTACTACTCCGCCAACAAATTTAGCCCCAGCCTTTTCTTGTAATGATCGTATCCCTTTAAAATCATTGGGGGACACTTGCGTGCTTGCCTTAACTTCTATTCCAATAATTTTTCCTGACCTACTTTCTAGGACTGCATCTACTTCTTCTCCGTTAGATGTTCGGTAATGGTATAAGGTTGGCCATGTTTTTGACCACGTTGCTTGTTTTCTTAATTCCCCTATTACAAAGTTTTCAACTATTTTTCCCATAGCCCCACCTTCTTGTAATGCATTTTCTTGGGTTATGTTAAGCAGAAAGGCCAGTAATCCAGAGTCTATTAAATATACCTTGGGAGATTTAATAAAGCGGGTAGTGGTATTATTGCTCCATGGCAGTTGGATATTAATAAGAAATATAGTTTCTAGGAGGGCTATATACCGGTGTAATGTCTTGTCCACCATATCTTTAGAAAAAAAGGATATTCTATTAACGTAGTTTAAAAATAAGGCCAGAATTATTGTCTTATCAAATCAAAATTATTCAGGAGGTATTAAAAGATCATGGTTATGAAAAAAAAGATTAAAGATATTAATTATTACCTTAATTTACCTTGGACATATACTATTACTACAGAGCGTGATGATAAAGGAAAAAACATATTTATAGTTCACGTTAATGAACTTCCGGGTATCGCAACAGATGCCTCTTCTTTAGAAAAAGCTATGAAATCTATTAGAGAGGTTATGGAGACTACTTTTAATATGTATTTTGATAACGATGAAGAAATACCAGAGCCACAAGTATTAGAACAATATAAAGGTAACGTTGCATACAGAACAACTTCATTGCGGCATTATTCGTTAGTGAAAGCAGCTCAAAAAAAGAACTTATCTATAAGTCAGTTTATCGACAATGCTATTGATGTTGCAATTAAGAAAAGATAGTTATTTAACTTTTTGCAATATCGTATTTTTTCACCCATATTCTCATGGATTTAAGCAATATAATCTAAAAGTTCTGGTAACAATGTCATTTTTACTGCTCTAATTCCTTGTATTACTGATCTTGAGAAAGTTTTTTCGGGGACGTTTTCTAAGGGATAAATAATGGCATCTTTTTTTGTAAGATCAATTATTTTAATAGGGTTTTTAAAATCATCTGAATGAAAGTAAAGCAATAGTTGTTTTTCTTTATTTATACCCATATAAAATTCAACGGTTTCGTGATCTTGTTTAAAAATGGCATAATATGTTATTCCATTTGTTTCATCTATTTTTCTAATTTTAATGTATAAAGCCATTATTTGTCATTTTTAATGATTAACCAATGCCATCCCAAGCTTTTTGTGTAGTGTATTCATTTTTCATAGCTTTTAAGCCCTCAGTTTGATTTATTTTTAGATCAAGGAAGTCTTTAAGCATTTTTTTAATTTGCTTATTCAATTTATAGCCTAAGCAATAAGATCTAATATTTCAGGAAATGAATTTGTATCTAAAGCTTTTAATGCTTTTACTAAAGCTTTAGTGAATGTTAAATTGTTTACGGTTTCTAAAGGATAAATTATTTCATCCTTCTTTGTAAAATCTACTATTTTTGCTGGTTTGATTAAGTCTTTATTTAGAAAAAATAAAATTAATTGAGATTGAATATCGATGCCCATGTAAAACTCAATTGTCTCATAATCTTGTTTAAAAACTTCATAATAGTGAATTCCATTTGTTTCTGAATATTTTCTTATTTTCACCCATATTGCCATGGATTTAAGCTATATAATCTAAAATTTCTGGTAACAACGGCATTTTTACTGCTCTAATTCCTTGTATTACTGATCTTGAGAAAGTTTTTTCGGGGACGTTTTCTAAGGGATAAATAATGGCATCTTTTTTTGTAAGATCAATTATTTTAATAGGGTTTCTAAAATCATCTGAATGAAAGTAAAGCAATAGTTGTTTTTTTTTATTTATACCCATATAAAATTCAACGATTTCGTGATCTTGTTTAAAAATGGCATAATATGTTATTCCATTTTTTTCTAATAGTTTTCTTATTTTTACCCATATAGCCAAAGTAAGTATCCTATGCAATATAATCCAGTATTTCTGGAAGAGTTTCCATATGTAAAGCTTTTGCTCCACGGGATAATGCCTTCATTAATGATAATCTAGATGTCCCAGGTAAAGTTTCTAATATTTGATTTTTTTTATTTAAATCTATAATTTTTTCAGGTTTTGAAAAATCTTTGGTCAGGTAAAAAAATAACAATTGCAATTGCCTATCTATACCAAGATAAAATTCTATAGTTTCATAATCTTGTTTGAAAACTGCATAATAACCAACGTTATTTTTTTCTGAATATTTTCTTATTTTTACCCATATTGCCATTATTTTTTCCTCAAAGAGAATCATACCAATTGTATCTTAGATTCACTAGAGAATGAGCATGTTCCCACGAATAATCAATTCCATTCATTACAAACGATTCCATATATTCATGTTGAAGTAGTAATAAATCAGTATAAATAAATTCATTTTTCATTAATCTTTTCCATGCGTTCATGATATTGGCGTCTGCTGGAAAATTTCCAATTTTTCCATATTCTAAAATGTGTTTATCTAAAAATAAATGTTTTTTTATTTTCTCAATTATATGTTCTGGAATCTCTGTATTTTTTGATATTGATTTAATGTCGGCTAAATCATCTCTCATTAAACTGTAAAATCTTTCTGCCTCTATTTCTAATTTTAAAAATAAATTTGAATCAACGATATCTTCAATTTTCCCAACTTTTTCCTTGCTTACCTTCTTACCCAATTCATTAATGATATCATCGAATTATTGGATCAAGTGTTTATTCTGTTCCAACTTTAATTGTATTTGCTGCGCAATTTCTTCGGGTATTTTTGTGGTTATATTACCAGAAATTCTTGCACCATTGTTAGCTTGATCAGCTTCAGCTTTTAAGAATTCAAGTGATTCTGCAACTAATTCAACTTCAATCCCTTCTGCGGTACCAAGGAGTATTTCACGTTTTGGCAATACGTTTGAGGTAAAGTTCTTTGCTAGGTTTTGAATTTTGGGCAAGGCATTGCTGTATAGGCGCCCTAATTGCAGTAAAATTTTTCCTTGTAAAAACCCTTCAGTTGCTAGTTCTGCGCCTTGTCTAATGCATTCGTAAACGCCTAATTTTTCTACATGATCTTGTATTGCGGAACATACTGTAACGGTATTGTTGAATAGTTCTTGTTGCCTTTGCACTCCAGTCCATGGATCTATTGTTTGTAGGTAGCTAATGTGGCAAAGTTCTTTGATAAGGTTGGCAGTAAGTTTGCAACTTGGGCAACAGCTACGCCAATGTTGTATAGAGCTTTATGTGGTTTTAAGATCATTGCACTGGTATTTGCTATGCCATGGGCAATACCATTTCCTGCCGCAATTATAGCATTAGTTGTTCCCAGACTAATCTGCTGTATTAGTTCAAGGCTACTCCAACACCAATCAGCTAACGTTACTGCCTTAACTATTTCTTCTTTTTTGGTATAACTGCAACTAACATCTGCAAAGCTAAGAATAGTCTGCTCAATTGTTTCTATATTGTACTGTTGTATTGTTTGTTGCATCTCTTTTTGAGCAATTATAGAAACAATAGTAATTAATTCCTGCTGTATAACCTGTTGTAACTGATTACCAACTGCAGTGCTAAATTTTTCTGAAGATATGTTTGCAGATTTAAGAAGATGCACTGTTGCAGGGTCTAGAACGTATGTTTTGTGTATATTTTGAACATTCTCTGCTTTAATTTCTTCTGCGGCTTTTAGGCGGCTTTTAGAGCGGGCATTCGTATTGTCATTTTGTTTTGCAGTGGTTAGTTCATACCCAATTAATTGATCGGCCATTTTTTGTTGTTCGGCAATATATAGGCGATGACCAGCCTCTTTAGCTTCACGTTCTTCTTGTTCTTTTTTCCTTTGCTCCTGCACGTGCATTCTGATTACGGGTTGTTCAGAACTCTTTATAAAGGGAATAGATTGCTGTGTTGGATGTCCTTCAAAATAAGGAATATCGATTGTATTTTTTGTAGATTGGTTAGTAGGAGTTTTTGGTTTTGATGGGGTTAATTGTCGACGTTTGGGTTGTAAGCTCAAAGAAACGCGGACATTAGAGGTAGGTGGTAAGCAATTAGATTGTTTGCAGCCAAATGTTACATCAGTTTTGATAGTGGGGAAGATAGTTATGCAAAGAATGAAAATATATTTTTTGCTATCCACATTGCTTACCTCTTTTTTGGTATTTGCCTTGTTGATTATACGTATACAATAGAGGTGCTAATGAGGTAAAGAAAATTTTTTTGTAAAAAAATTTACTAAAGTTAGGTTTTGCCCTTAGAATAACCGGATCTCACCATATCTTTAGAAAAAAAGGATATGTTATTAACGTAAATTTAAAATGGCAGATTAATGCGGGGTTCAAAAATGTGCCTTGGTTATAACCCTAAGTGTTTGGTGTCATTAATCGTCTTACCGCTTTCTTTTACCAATTTCTCTCTCTCTTAAATAAGAAGCAATATCGCCTTTAGTTTTTTTGAGGAACTCATTTAGCATAAGTTCTTTAAATTCTTCAGGATATCTATCAACGGGATCAAACTCTTTTGGATGTTGTTCCTTGTACGCTTCGGGATCTTGTTTGAATTCGTTTGGATTTGAGGGTTTAATTAGTTTTAATATTTCAGGATCTTGATTAAGATCAAAGGGATGTTCGCCTGCGTTATTTTTTATGGATAAATCCGAGCCGTAGTACAGTAAGGTTTTTATTAAAGAAATATTTTTAGAAAGGGCAGCATAATGGAGAATTGTATAGCCATTGTTATTTAGAGCATTAAGATCCATTTTGCATTGTTCAATTAAATAAATAACAACTTCTCTTTGGCCACAAACAATAGCATGATGGAGTGCTGTATTGCCATTCTGATTTTTTAAATTAGGATCCACTTTGCATTGTTCAATTAAATAGATAGCAACCTCTATTTTGCCCCAACCAATAGCACGATGGAGTGCTGTATTACCAAACTTCTCGAGAATACTGGAATTCATATTGTATTGTTCAATTAAACGTTTAATCGTATTTAAATCTCCAGTCTCCGCTGCATCATGCAATTTCCGGATTGGATTAATATCGCCTTGTTGATCAACTTGCATACCGAGTGCAAAGCATCCCAAAAAAAGTGAGAATAATAATAACTTCTTCATAGTACTGGTTAACTTCCAGATTTAATTGTGAAAAATATATAACCTCTAGGCTCGATTCCATTTAACCATTCGTAATCCAAAGCCAATCCGCATAAAGCAAGGAAGTGAATTCAATACATCTGCATAATTGATTTATTAGAATACGCGTAGTTTCTCTACCAAATTTTTTGTTGAATCGTGATATCATTGAAATGAAAAGGTTCGTTTCTATTTTGGTGAGGGCAACCCTTGCTTCATTTTCTTGTGCATTATTAAGTTTTTTTAAAAGATTAATTTCTAGGAAACTAAATTCATCAAAAAAATCTTTGTTTATTTTTTTATAAGCCTCAAAATCCCAGACACGTATATATCCATTAAATGCTGCATTAGTTGCCCTTGTTGTCAGAGTTGTTAAATATAATTTATTGTCATGAACAGCTAGTTCGCTAGTCCGATCAATATTATGTGTATTTGCAAAAACGCTCCAAGAAGTTATATTTTGACATGATATTTTATCAGCAAGTTTACATTCTAGGCGTTCGCTGGATTGGTTTTTAATGGACCAGAGTTCGACGATATTATCTTTTGTTATAGTGATAAAATAAACAGAATTATTAACTTTTATGAGGGAAAATGATTTTAATGGTGTTCGTTGATCGTTAGCATATGTTGCTTTACATTTTTGAGTTTCTAAATTCCATACTTTGAGTGTGCCATCATCGGAACAAGAAAAAGCTATGTTATCTACGTAAAGTAATTTGTTTATTTGTGCTGTGTGGCCCCGTAGTGTTATAATTTTTTTATCAGCACTTATAAGAATATCATTATATAGTTGAAAAGCGCAGGCCATGGTTTTCAAATGAGTTGTTAAAAAGTCTAAAGGAGCATCAAGTGTGCTGGTTGATAATTGTATTCCTGTTTCAATGTTCCAGGTTTTAAGATTGCGGCCTGAACAATATGACGCTAATCTATGTTCGGAACATAAGGATAAAAACTTTATCGCGTTATTATGGCCATTAAGCGTTTTGAGACAATCTCCTGTTTCCAAATTCCATATTTTTATTATGCCGTCTTTGCTGCCTGATATAATTTTATTGTAGTCTGCAGTTATTGCAGTAATAGAACTAGTGTGTCCTTTAAGTTCATTCAATAATTTGTGAGTTTTTATATCATAGATTCTAATTATATTAGATTGATCAAAATTCCACTCTATTGTAATAATCTTATCTGTGTAAATAGTTATTTTTGTAGGAATGTTGACCGTTTCAATAAGTGTTGTACAAGGTGCGCTATGCAGTACTAATTTTTGTAGTTCATGTAAAATAGGCAATTCAGCATGTACATAGCTATTAATGAGATTTTGTATATCTCTTGGTAAATATTTCCAAATCGCAAAAGGTAAGCTTGCTTTATTTACTTTGTCTTGCCAGGTTTTTTCTAAGTTTTTTATTAAGTCACTATTATTATTAGATTTTTGTTCAGCATCTTTTTTTTCTTGTGTACTTAATATTTTTAAATGTTCCGGCAACCTATTTTTGATCACCATTTCTTGATCTGAACCAATTTCTTGTTTTGATTCTTTTCTAGTAAGCGCTTGTTTAGCTTTATTCAAGAAATTTTGTTCTTTGTCTTCCTCTTCTTTATATATAAATGGATTATTTCGTCGAATGTCAGAAGGATTTATTACAGTAGTTGAAAAATTTTGATATTCATTCTCCTTTCTTTCCATACCAGAAATACTAAGAGGAAAACCAAGAATAAAGCAGAAATAAAATAACAAAAAATATTGCATAGAGCCCCCAATTTTATAGCTTTTTATATGGATAAATATATCGTAATTGAAATATATGTCAAGCGAGTGTAATCATGACATTGGCCTGGATGATGGAGATTTTCCTTTAGAGAAGAGCTCTTTAGGGGGCATCAGATTGGTAGACATAGACCAAAATAATTAGATTTCTGGTAATCGTTGCCAAGGGACATAGCAATAAGAACATTAATGGGGGCTTATAATTCTTTTAAGATTGCATTCTCTTTGCGCTTCATAACTTTGTAATCTTCATCTTTAATGTGATCATACCCCAGTAAATGGCATATTCCATGAATCAATAGAATCCGCATGCGGTGCTCAAAGGTATGTCCCCATTTTGTGGCATTTTTTGTACATATCCAAGAGAGATAATAATATCTCCCAAATTTTTCTTCTTCAGATGAAAAAAATGTACCCAGATGTATTATGGATAACAAAAAAAACCGACACTTTGTAATGCCGGTTTTTTTGTTATGCAAGTTTAATTATTATTATTTATATAATGTTCCAATATCACCCAAAGATGAATCTGTAATTTTTTGTTCTATTTGTGCGGCTTCATGAGCTGCATCATCCAGATCATTAAATTCTTTTTCACTAAGTTTAGCTTTTAATGCGTGCATTTGTGGAATTAATTCACGTTGTCTGCTTTGTAATTGGTCTAGGGTTTTTCCTTTAAAGCGTCTTGGAATTACTTCTTGACGATAAAACTTTTGGCAAGAAAATTGAATGCCTAAGATTTCAATTAAGATTTTTTTAAGTGCGTCTTTGGTGGTATCATTGTTGATAATACTCAAGGCGGAGTTATTGATTACATCAGCTTCAATCTTTTCCATTCCAAATATTGGAGGAAAGCAGAATAAGGTTGCAAGGCTGAGAATAAAATATTTTTTCATATGAGTTCCATTTTTTTTAACGGTTTATAAAATACATCCTTCTATAAATTCTATCTGAAATTTTTTAACTGTCAACAGCTAGATTGGATCAACTATGTAAAAACACCCTGCTTATCTTACTAATATTTAAATATTTCTACTTTAACTATCCTATTTTTGATTGCCCAGGGTTAATAATTGCCCAGAAATAATAGGTTGACAGAAAGATATAGGTAGGAAATGGGGAATGACACTCTGATAAGACCAAAGATTAGCTTGTTATTTATCGCCTAGCTTCTTTAAGATGGCATTCTCTTTGCGCTTCATAACTTTGTAATCTTCATCTTTAATGTGATCATACCCCAGTAAATGGCATATTCCATGAACTAATAGAACCCTCATGCGCTCTTCAAAGGTATGTGCCCATTTTGGGGCATCTTTTTGTACATATTCAAGAGAGATAATAATATCACCCAGATTTTTTTCTTCATCAGTATGGGTGTTAATGCGATCTCCCGCTTTTAATTCTGGGTAGTAGGGGAAAGATAAGACGTCCGTGGGTTTGTCTTTGTGGCGGTACGTTTTATTGTAATGGCGGATGGTTTTATTAGTGGTAAGTAAGATACCCAGATCAAACTCTGGGTATTTTAGAATTTCTAGTATGCGTTGTGCATCACGTTTTAATTGTACCGTGTTGCAGGGAACAGATTTAACTTTGTTTCTTATTTGAATCATATGAACTCCAAAATGCCCGTTCATATCCTTCAACAAGTTTAGGACGAACGGGGGATATTATTTCTTTGTGGATATTAGTTTAATTTTGTAAATAAGACAGATTTTTCCCGTTCGCCCTGATGGTTCGTCACTCGCCGTCGCGACGAAGCGCTTTGGCGTAGTCGTCAAGCTCACCAGCAAACACACCTTCTTCCGCTCATCCTCCTTCGCTAAAGCTTTGGAGGACACGTCCTGCTTGTCCACCTTAGCCTTGGCGACGGCGGAAGCCTGTCGAAGGAGTTGAAGGGTGCCAACGGTTATATAACTTTTAATCTAATTTATCCAATTACAATATCCATAAACCATAAGCCATTACGATCTTCTATGCTATTACTTCCCGTGCCTTTGTTATATACAAACTCTTTTGCATGTACCACGCCACGGATTAATTGCTCATGTTGTTTTAATGGTTCAATTAATTCTTGGTTAGCTACATGGAGCGTAAGTTTTTCAATAGGTACTTTTAATGACAGTTGTTTTTCTGTTTTTAATTTTCGTATAGTACCTACTATGCTAATAATAGTATTCATTAATGCAGCTTCTGTAGTAAATACGTATGCTGTCTGCGCGGTTGCAAATTTAGTCTGGTGAATAGAAGCTGTTTTTTCTGTTGATAGGTAGATCTCTTGATAAATTGTTTCAGTTACAAACGGCAAGTAGGGCGCATATAATTGTAAAATGCGCAGGCCTATATGGTACAATGTCCAGCGGGTTGCGGCAACTTGTTGTGCATCATATTCTTGCGGGTTAAAGAGTTGGTTTTTTACCAGCTCAATGTAATTGTCACAATAATCTTGCCAGAAAAACTGTTCAGCCGTAGAGAGGGCCAAGCCGAATTCTTGTTGTTCCAAATAGTGCGTATAGCGGCTGTAACACTCAGAAATTTTATGTAATATCCATTTGTTCTCCAAACTCAATTGGTCAGGAAGCGTAAGCACTCCTGACAATTGATTTTGTGTATGTGGCTGTGCAAACCGGAATGCGTTCCATAATTTGTTAATGAGGCGCCCGCCGTTTTTAATTTGCGCGTCAGAGAAGGCAATGTCATAGCCCAAGTTTCCGGAAGCGGTCCAGTAGCGTATTGCATCTGCAGAGTAGTTTGCAAGCAGATTTTCTGGTTCCAGAGGATTATTGCCTTTAGATTTAGAAATTTTTTCTTTTTGGGTGCTTAATACGTGACCAGAAATTACAATGTCGCGCCATGGTACATTCTGCTGGTGCATCCATACTTTTACTATGGTATCAAATGCCCAGGTACGTATAATGTCATGGGCTTGGGGACGCATAGACATAGGCATAAAGCTGCCAATGTCCTTGTCAGAAAAAATTGGGGAAGTGGCATTCTTGTTGTAGAGGTTATAGCAAATGTAGGGCGTAAGTGAAGAGGTGTTCCAGGTGTCCATTACGTCCGTATCTGGTGTAATGTTACTACCACCGCATTTTGGGCAAGGCTTGTTGTAGGTTGTTTCTTGGGGATCTATTGGTAGCTGTGCGTTATCTGCCAAAATAATTTCTTTACACGCTGTGCAGTGCCATACCGGGAACGGAATACCAAAAAAGCGTTGGCGAGATATGCACCAGTTCCAGCTTAAATGTTCTACCCAGTTTACGTACCGGGCTTTCATAAAGCTTGGGTACCAGGTAATTAACTCTGCTTGTGCCAGTAGTTCTTTTTTATAATTCAGAATATTTACAAACCATTGGGGTAAAGCAAAATATTCTATCTCTTTTTTGCACCGTTCATGCACATTTACGTTGTGTGTTATTTCTTTTTGGCGAAGGAGTAGGTTTTGTTTAATCAGTTCTTCGGTAATAGTAACCCTGGCATCATGTGCACCTTTCCCGGCAAGAATGCCGGTCTCTGGAACCCATTTGCCATCGCGGCCAATAGACATGCGCAGGGGCAAGTTATATTTCTTCCACCACATAATATCTGTTTTATCACCAAAGGTACTGCAGTATACCAATCCGGTACCTTTGTCAGGATCTACTGCTTCATCTGCTATTAAGGGCACTTCATGATTAAATAGGGCCACAATAGCCGTTTTGCCCTTGAGCTTTTGGTACCGTTCATCGGTAGGGTGGTACATAACGGCAACGCAAGAATATAAGAGCTCTGGCCGTGTGGTAGCAATAATTAGGTCTTGCCCGTCATTGGTCTTAAATACCACGTCATTAAAAAAAGAGGGTACTTCTTTGTCATCTAATTCTGCTTGGGCTACCGAAGTACGGCATGCAGTGCAATAGAGCGCTGGTTCAAATGATCGGTACACAAAGCCTTTTTTATAGAGCTCAATGAATGATTCTTGAGAAATTTTTTGCGAAGAAGGGGAAATAGTGGAATAACTATGGTCCCAGTCTACGGACAGCCCAATGCGTTGCCACAGTGATTTGAATACATCTTGAGCCTTCTTTGTTTCTTCTAAACAGGTCGCAATAAAGGCAGACCGGGTCATTTCATGTGCTTTAATCGAGCGCATCTTTTCTACGTACCGTTCCGTAGGCAGTCCATTGTCGTCAAATCCAAAGGGGTAGAAAACGCTCATACCCTTCATGCGTTGGTAGCGGGCTAAAATATCAGTTTGGGTATAAGAGAAGATATGACCAATATGCAGAGAGCCAGACACGGTTGGGGGTGGGGTGTCTATGCTGTACAAGGGGCCAGCGTGGTGTTTTTGTTTATAGGTTTCTTCTGTTTGCCATTTGGATTGCAGTGCCATTTCATGAGTTTTATGGTCGTACTGCTTGTCCATTTCTTTGATATTTTCAGGGTTCATGAACACTTCCTAAGAAAAAAGAGCTGTTTTAGGTAACAAAGATCTAATTAGTAGTGTACTTAAATAGCAGCAATATTGCTATTATCCAGGGTAAAGGGGTGTAAAGAACTTATTAGGTTATAGCTAAAAAACCCGATTTTTAACAACTGATTTATTAAAAATACTTGATTTTTGCCAACTCAATTGTTAAAAATCGTCTATTTTTGCTATTTAAATTGTTAAAAATCTAGTATTTTTGATATTTGAAATGGTAAAAATAGAATAAATAACCGGCTTAGCAGTACTTTAAAATAGGAAAATACCTCTATGTATAAAAGAATATTAAAGCTTCCGCTTACTGGCCAAAAAAGTATTTTTCTTTTTGGACCACGCGGGACTGGTAAAACATCGTATATCAAGTCATTGGACATAGAAAATATTTATATTGATTTGCTAGATTATGAGATTTATGATCAGCTTTCTGCAAACCCAGGGTCTTTGCGAGATAGAATTCCTGATGACTTTAAAGGATGGGTTATTATTGATGAAGTACAAAAAATCCCCAATGTACTTAATGAAGTACATCGTCTTATTGAATTAAAAAAGTATCGTTTTATATTAACTGGTTCCAGCGCACGTTCTTTGCGCAGAAAAGGAGTTAATCTATTGGGGGGTAGAGCATTGTTATACCATATGCATCCGCTCACTGCACAAGAGTTGGGAGCTGCTTTTAATGTTCAAAAAGCTGTTGAGTTTGGTTTGTTACCAGATGCAATTGCAGAGGCAGATCCTGCACAGTATTTAAAGGCGTATGTGCAAATATATTTGCGGGAAGAGGTGCAGCAAGAGGGGCTTACGCGTAATATTGGAACGTTTAATCGTTTTTTGGATATAGCGAGTTTTTCACAGGGGCAAGTTCTTAACTATTCAGAAATATCTCGCGAAATGAATTTAAAACGTTCTACCGTGGTAAACTATTTTGATATTTTAGATGACCTTTTGTTAAGTATTCGTATATTGCCGTTTACTCGCCGCGCAAAGCGTAAAGTAATTGCGCATCAAAAGTTTTATTTTTTTGATGCAGGAGTATTTCGTAGTATTCGCCCCATGGGTCCATTTGATCTGCCAGAAGAAGCAGATGGTGCTGCATTAGAAACGCTTTTTTTGCAGTCTGTTCGAGCAATTAATGATTATTTTGAGTTGGAATATTCTATTAATTTTTGGCGCACCGTAGCGGGTGATGAAGTAGATTTTGTAATTTATGGCCCTAAAGGCTTGCATGCGTTTGAAATTAAAAGAAGTGCAACAATAACCCCTAAAGCACTTAAAGGTTTGCAAAAATTTGGCGAAGATTATCCGGAAGCTAAATTGCATTTATTGTATTTGGGAGATCATAAACGATATCACGGTCCCATTACCGTTATACCTATGGAAGAAGCTTTGCGTACCTTGCCAGAACTTATTTCTTAATAAAACGATTGTTTTTGTAAAAAGTTAAGGACCTACATTTGCATGCAGGTCCTTTTTAACTAAGCTACTATTGCTTTTGCGGCATCTTTAACTTGTGGCGGACAGTTAGGCATTGCAATTAATTGGTTTACCAATTTCTCAGCGGCCGGCTTATTGCCCATTAGTTTATAGCATTCTGCCATACGCATAACACTTTGCGCAGGGCGTTGCGGTCCTGGCAGTTGTTCAAGGCAATTAATTGTCTTGCCATAGTCTTTAAGACTAAAATAGCTTTCCGCTAAATTGAACCATACGCGTACTTCTTTAGGATTTGCTTTTAGTAGTTGTTCATATACTTGGACTGCTTGCGTAAATTGGTTAGATAAAAAGTAGGCATTACCAAGGCCAAACATACTTTCACCATTGCGGGGGTTTATTTCTAATGCTTTGCGATATGCAATAATTGCTTCATCATATTTTTTTACCATTATACTTGCTTGGCCATACGCATTAAAGCCCAAGTCATTATCCAAGTCAGCTTGGGTACAGCATTTTTTAAAGTGCTCCCATGCCTTTTCTTGCAGGCCTTGTTCCAAGTACACGCGTCCCAAATTAAAGAATGCCTTGCCATAGTGTGGGCGTAACTTAAGCGCATTGCCTAGCGCCTGTTCTGCTTGTGCATATTCATGTTTTTGGATTAAGAAAGATGCTAGGTTGTTGTAACCTTCTGGGTGGTACGGGTTAATGCGCAATGCCTCTTGTAGTGATTTAATCCCCTCATCTATTTTTCCCACTGCAGCATAGGCAACGGCAATATTATTATGTGGATCTGGATAGATTGGGTCCATGTCGATAGCTTTTTGGAAATAAGGAATAGATTCTGCATACTTACCCATATTTTGTGAAAGTTCTACCCCATAATTATTGTAAGCCCGTGCTTTGCCGGGTGCATTCTGTATTATATTTCCCCAGAATGCAATACCAGATTCCCACACCTTGTTGCGTTGGATAGTGGCGGCTCCTAATCCTACGGCAAGAAGAGCAGTTAGAGCTCTGGTAGCAAGTGGCAACTTTTCTGGCATACGTTGGCAGAACATAACCACTAATTTGGTAAGTCCGCAGGCAAGTAAAAATAAGATACCAAATGATCCTAAGTAGGTTTTGTAATCAACAATTAATTCGCAAGAAGGTACAATACTGCTTCTGGGTAAAATAGCAACCATAAACCAAATTAATCCAAACGCCGTTAAGTTTGCCTTTTCTTTGCGCAGCAAATGAAGTGTATAGCCGGCAAGTGTTACTAATCCTAAGAAGGGGAACAAGCAGTCTGGTGCCAAAAAACTGCTGCATAATTTCCAGTCATATTCTACACAAATGCCAAATGGCCAGACAAAAATCCAGAGATAATGAAGAATTACTTTAAATTGAGAAATGCAGTAGGGAATAGGGGTAATTTTGTCCGTCATATTGGTGGTAATAATGTTGCCAATATTATTTTTAAGTTCCATGCGCAGACCAAAAATATCAAAGAAGAAGGATGGTTTAAGTAAATAGAGATACCCTATCCAAACAATGGCGCAAATGCTTGCATGCCATAATGCTCGTTGTTTAAATTCTTTGGTATTTCCTTGTGCAATGAAGAACCAATCAAAGAGCATAAGAAGAATAGGGGATACCATTGCAATTTCTTTGGTACCACAAGAAAGAAGTGCCGTAATAAAGGTTACCGTTAATGCAGAAAAACGGACCGGCGTAGATTTAGTAATGCTGGCCATTAAAAAACAAAAGACCATAAGTAAGGTAGCCAGCGCAGCCATACCTTCTAGTTCACCCTGAATTACGTAAGAGACCGTTTGTGTTTGTACGGGATGCAGTAAAAATAACAGGCTGGTAAGAATAGAGAGCGTAATTGCATGGGTGCTAAAGAATGACGGTTTGCGTAGTCGGGAAAGCGCAATAGAGAGAATAAAAAAGATAAGTATTCCGCTGGTGGTGTGTATTAGTACATTCCCAACGCGGTACGAAAAAGGATCAAATTTACCAATATGGTAATGCACTGCATTTAACCAATAGCTAATCCAACGGGTACCAGAAAAAAAGAGTTGGGAAAGGCTATAGTGACGAATATTAAAATGTTTGGTTATGTTTGCAACATCATCAAACTGGAAAGCATAATG
Organism: uncultured bacterium; assembly: GCA_963698045.1. GTDB lineage: Bacteria > Babelota > Babeliae > Babelales > Vermiphilaceae > MFD01716-c1. Next base: position 1,094,413 of record OY969115.1, read on the forward strand.
GAGAGAGGAATAGTAGGTGGTAATACTGGCAAATATAAGAAATAATGGTGCAACAACAGCATACCACCACTGGTGTATAGAAGCCGGTTGTTGTGGTGCATTTTTTGTTTTCATAGTTCTCCTTTTATTATGAACTAATTATTATTACGTGGGTTATTCTACTGCAGGGGCAACCGGTTGTCGAGATGCTCAAATTATTTTGTGTGGTCTATTTATCCAAGTGGAGAGAATTCTGTTAAACTAGATGAACATTACTTCATGTTCTTATTATAAAAAGGTCCCTTTATGTTAAATGTAAAAAGTGCAGAATTTATTGTCTGGTTTATCACCTTTTTTGTTGCCTATCTTATTACTATAACTTTGGCAGGGTATTTCCGTGCCTGGGTAAATGATAAGTTGGGAGATGATACCGCAAAAGAGCAGGGGTATCTTTCTTTTAATCCCTTGGTACATATTGATCCCTTTGGGTTTATAACCTTGCTTATGTTTTCCGTTGGTTGGGGACAACAGATTCCAGTAAATCCGTATAAATTAGGTGGCGTCCATAGAACGGCAAAATTGTTAATGGCCTATCTTTCTGGGGTAGTAGCTCATTTAGTACAGGCCATTGTTGCATTAACCCTGCTCTTGCTGATGTTTGATAAAAATATTGTAAGTTTGGCAGAGCAGATTATCAGATACCATGCAATGTCACATATCTTGGTTGCAAGCGCTTATCCTAATGCACCATCATTATTTATTTCTATTGCCTTTATTTTAATTGCGCTCATTTACCTTAATTTAATCTTAGCGGTATTCAGTCTGGTCATGAACGGTAGTACGGTAGGGTTATTATTATTCGCAGAGCGGTCTCCCCAATCTAGCATGGCAAATCCCTATGCAGTTATTGGGTTACCATTGTTATTGCTTCTTTTTTTCTATGAGCCTTTACAAGAAATGGGTTTGTTTATTATTACCCATGGTGGTTATTTGCTTGCTAAATTGCTCCATATTGCGTAAGAAAAAAGTAAGCCCCAGAGAGATCTGGGGCTTAGTTCATAGTATTCAATTTCCTTTTAAAAGATTGGCGTTACTGAATCTTGGGTAATTAAAATGCGTGTGCCATCAAGTTTGGTTATTGCATAGCCATTAAAGCTTGGCTCATTATATAACCGAGCGTGGTCTTGTAAGTAGCGAATTGCTAACTCTTCACCTAAGAATACTCCGGCATACGTATCTGAAGGATAATGTACGCCACCAAACTGTCTTCCAATAGCAATATTGAATGCTAACTTATTAAGTTCACTACCGAGTGTTAATGGGTTAGCGCCATCGTTATACGGAATTAAATTGGTTGGATTGCTCGGATCAACTTGAACTGGTTGCAATTTAGCTGCAAATGGTTGTGTGTCATCATAAATTGCTTTAATTACAGTAATACAGGCACCTGCTAAAGTTCCATGTGCTTGTGGGTATGAAGGGTGTGCAGGTGAACCTTCTGGATATACTAAGCCTAATAAATAGTTTTGTACGTCACTTGGACTAGTGTATCCCGGGTAACTATATTGCGCGGAGTTGTGGTCATATACTAGTTGCAGCCAATTAACCCCTGCATAGGTAGAATTGAATAAGGAACTGTCTAAATTATATGGATTAGTACTGGTGCTGTATGCGTAATTAAATAATCCTGCCATTGCTTCTGGACGCAACCGCCGGTCGGCACGCCATTTTTGCGCAAATACCACTTTTGTTGCTTCATGAAAAGCCGTTCCAATAAGGGTGAATGCATCACCACCTGCCAAACTTGCTCCGGCATATTCGTGATTATAATATCCATTCAGGTATGGTGAACCCGGATTTAATGCAAAACTAGAATGGCCTAAAATACAGAGCACCGTAACGTAGGTGCTAATAGGTGTATCTGTGTGTACAAAGTGTGCTAAATCTCTTCCGGTGATTATATAGCGTGTGTCTGTAGGATTAAAATCATTAAATCCAGTAGGGGTATTATATTGTTGCGGAACCATACCATTTTGTATTGCAATAAAATTATCCCAAGAAACGCCAAATTCGCGCGGTGAAGCAATAGCAATTAATTGTGGACGTTCAAAGATGTTAGCCGGTAAGTTGTTTGCTCCAATTAAGTTTGCGATTGGTTCTCCGCCAGAAGGGAAAGGAATCCAATCAGATTGCAGTAAGAATTGGGAAACCAGTGGCCCATTCAAGGTGCCGTAGCCAGTGCCACGAAATAGTACTGCAGGTGTTACATTGCCATTACTATCTTTTGGCCCTACGTAAGCGGGTAAGCTGTTTAACACTGCAGCTGCTTGCGCAGTAAGAGAGTTAGATGGATAGGTAACAGTTCCAATAATAAGTGGATCAACCGTTAATGGGCTAACGTCTGTACCTGAACCGGTACCATAATCAGAATATTCTACATCGCGACATACTGCCTGCAGATAAATTTCAATCATGTCTGCAGCTGCTTGTGGACTGGTAAGTTTTGGTGCCGGATTAATTGCAAATAAAGAGCTGTCACACCCTTCCATAGTAAACATGAATGCTGCTTGGGGATTTTCCCATTTGCGTTGGCTAGATGCAGACATGGACACGTTATTAAATGATTGTCCGGTTGCTAATGCTTTTACCATTGCTTGATAATTTGCTTGGCCAATAGGGGTTAATACACTAGTTACTGGATCATGATCAAATAATTTACTAAACTGCGCTGCAAAATCAGGAACTGTTTGTTCGTCGCCATTATTTTCTGCTGGAAGGTTGTTCGCAGGCCGCAATACGTTTTGTTGGCGGTCGGCAGCAAGGCGACGTGCGTAAGCTACATCACGTTCTGAATTAGAAAAGCGGTAAGGCTTAGCTGCGGGGTTGTACGCGCAATAGGTGTTAAAAACATTTTGATTAAAGACATCTGCTTGTGCTGTTTGGTAGACAAATGGTGCTACCATGAGCACATAGAGTGATAAGGTAATTATCCGTTTGGTATTCATTACGCGAACCCTCTCCTTATGTTTTGGGTATAAAAAATAGATACTACGTTCTGGTTATAGCAAAGCAGGCAAGGGATAGCAATAAGATGCTCATTGCATAAGACCAGAGGGGCGTTTTAACGCACAGTTTAAAGATACTAAATTACGCAAGTTTAAGATTGTGTTGCATCTTATATTCTGCCGCCCAAGACACAAACAACTGTTTAATAAACTGTGCCCGTTTTAATTTCTTGTGCGCAAGCTCTATAGTGGCACTGTTGGTGGGGAAGATTAATAGGAGTCGGGTTCGTTGTAAGATGGTGCTTATTTTAAGGTAGCCGTTTATGCGATTAATCTCACTTTCTATGCGTTTCATAAACTCTGCTAAGGGCGCAGATGCATTAATAGGATCTGGGGAGCTTACATGATCTATCTGAATATCATGAATAAGTTCATTGCGTAATGGTTGCAATGGAGATCGTTGGAGTTCCTCTATTTTTTTGTCCTTTTTCCAAGAGCTCCAGGTATCATTACTTCGCACAAACCAATGGTCGGCCAACACCCGTGCAAAAAGATAACCATAGCCAGCAACAAGAGAACACCCCATAAGTTGGTATTTATGATTGCCTATTAATTCCCATAAGTTATCCATTTTTTCTTGTATAGCCTTAGATGGTTCAATTTTTTGTTCCTGTGATTGGGCCTGGGCGTTTTTTACATTGGTATCGCTGGTTGCAGTTGTTGTATTATCACTCTTATTTTCGTTCTTTATATTAATGTTCAGGGTAACAGTGTGCTGATTAGGTTCCCCACTAAAGAGCCAATTAGTGGTCAAAACAGTAAGAGAAATGAGCGGTAGATTAATAGAAATGGACTGGTTAGACTTAAGAAAAAAGTGCATATGCTACTCCTTAAGATGATAGTAACAAGGGTGGGTTGTTGGTTTGTGATAGTGTTACATAAAAAGGTATTACTATGCAAGAGATTTGGCATTGCTCAGGGCAGAGGCATCTAAAAGTTTCTAGGACCTAAGGTGACTAAGGTTTTCTTTTTCAAAATTCTTAATTTCTCCCGCTCGTCCTGAGCCCCGTCGAAGGATACGTGCGGGTTAATGTAAATTCAATTTTATTTCTTGAATAACAAAAAGCAATATGATTTATTAAAAAAATAACAATTTTTACTGTATTTCCGCACGTATCCTTTTATTCCAGTTGTTATCACAACTGGAACCTATAAGACAAATCTTCTTCTCCAGCGCCTTTAGTTCTGAGCCTGTCGAAGAGTCAGGACGAGCGGAAAAGAAAATCGAATATAAATTCACTTTAAAGTTCTATAATTTAGTTGTGTTTATCCTGGTCATTGCTTTTGTAAATGGTCTTGCTAAAGTAGGTGGGGTAAATAACACTACAAACATTTCTTATGAGAAGGACGGTAATGATTATCCAAAATAAATTGGCTATCAGTACATTGGTCGTAATAGGTGGATTAATTGGAACCCAGGGGTGTATTATGTCTGCAGGTAAAAAGCAATTACGCAAAACTAAATATCCCGTTTCTGATCTTATAGTAAATCGCTGGTCACCGCGCGCCTTTGATCCAAAAGCAGTAGTGACTAAAGACCAAGTAAATAGTCTTATAGAAGCCGCAGCATTAGCTCCATCTACCTACAATAGTCAACCATGGCGCATTATTTATGGCCTTAAAGGTACCCCAGCGTGGGATAAATTATTTACTCTCTTGGTTCCATTTAATCAAGATTGGGTTAAGAACGCAGGGGCCTTATTCTTATTTGTTTCCAAAAAAACGTTTGACATGAATGGTCAACAAGTACCATCACCAACCCACTCATTAGATACGGGTGCAGCAACAGAAAACTTGCAACTGCAAGCGTTTGCAATGGGTCTAGCGGCTCATGGTATGGCTGGCTTTGACTATGACAAAGCGCGTGAAGTCTTTGGCATATCAGAAGGGTATACGGTAGAAGCTATGTATGCGGTGGGTAAATTGGGTGATAAAAAAATGTTGCCTGCGTATGCTCAAGAACGGGAAATGCCGAGTGATAGAAAACCTATTGACCAGATCTCTTTTGAAGGTGAATTTAAGGCCGTTTAAGCCTTACTAAGAACCGTAATAACTTTATGCTATACTTATTGGGTAAAACCATGGGTATAGCATTTTTTTTTATAATGGAGGCCATAATGAATACTGTTCAAAAACAGGCGTTAATTGAACATTTACTTTCTCATCTAACTCCCCATAAACAGGCGCGTCTTAAAGAGGTAGTTGCGCAACGCACTCGTCATGCAGTGGTACTGCTAGAAGATCTGTTCCAGGCACATAATGCCAGTGCGGTATTGCGTAGCTGTGACCTGTTTGGGATTCAAGAGGTGCATACGGTAGAAGAGCGGCATAAATTTGTAGTACATAATGGAGTTGCTAAAGGTGCTTCCCAATGGTTAGACGTTGTGCACCACACTGATATTACTGCAGCAATAATGGGATTAAAAGAAAAAGGATACCGTATTGTTGCAACAACACCACACACCAACGCGTGTCTGCTGCCAGATTTTCCCGTGGATAAAAAATTTGTTTTTATGTTTGGGACAGAAGATGTAGGATTAAGTCCGCAGGCATTACAGCATGCAGATGAGTTTGTGAAAATTCCTATGGTAGGCTTTACAGAGAGCTTTAATATTTCTGTAAGTGTGGCTATCTGTTTGTACCAGGTTACGCAGGCAATGCGGCAAACAGGGGTTGCGTGGCAGTTAACTCAAGATGAGCAATTAGAGGTGTTGCATAGCTGGCTAAAAAAACAACTTGCGCATGCAGAACAATTAGAAGAAGTGTGGCAAAATAAATAATGATATTTAATAAACAGAGCAAGATCATGAAAAATTATGTAGTGAGTTTGGCAATCCTATTTTCCACTTATAGTATTATCAGTTGTATGGAAGTACCACCATTAAATGATTCTGATAATTTTTATATTGTACTGTCTCAGAAAGATGCTAAAACTGTCTATAGTGCCTATTTAGCTCAAGCAGAATATGAATCAGATGAGCAATTAATTGATAGACTTATTAAAGAAGATAAAAATGATAGGCGTTCAAATCATATTGAATCTCCTTTTGGGGAAGTGTATGTTCCACGATTTAACAGTCTTAAAATCAAAAAATTAGTAGAATCATTTAGTATTCAGATCCCGTTTTGGTCTAGATATCGTGTCTTTGCTGAACAGGATGATTATTTAATTAAAGTTTCGACTGATAATTGGTGGAGAAGGAGTTACATAGGTAATGTATTAAATACGTATCAGGATTATGAGTCAATCAGACACTTAGCGCGATCAGCATCATTACAAAAAATTTGTGCTTTAAGAAAAATTATAGGTGTAGATACAGAGTGTTTATTAGCAGTGCATGTTATAGACCTTAAAACAAGAGAGAAGGATCAACTTGCGATTGACGCTTTGCCAAAAGAACAACTGTTTGTTGACAAGAATGACCAAAAATCAATCAATGAGTTAACGCAAAAGGGATATTCATGTGTTGATGAAGAGGCAGGCAAGCTTCTATTTGAGAACACATTTGATTGTGTAGCAATAGCTTCACATGGAAATTATGTTGCTATAGCCAATAATCATGAGCTCTATATTGCCAAAAAAAAATCTACTGGTGTGAATTTTATTCATGTCTGGAGTGCATTTGAACTATTGAAAAAATGGGAGTTGACAGGTAATCATATCAGAAATGGATTTGTATCTCAGCCGGATTGCATAAATAGTATTGACTTTAATAAGCAGGGAAATAGTATTGGCGTTGTTTTTGCAAATCGGTCTGGGGAGTGCATTCAAATTAAAGATTAATGTGGCCATCTGTTTGTACCAGATTACGCAGGCAATGCGGCAAACAGGGGTTGCGTGGCAGTTAAACCAAGATGAGCAATTAGAGGTGTTGCATAGCTGGCTAAAAAAACAGCTTGTGCATGCATAACAATTAGAAGAAGCGTGGCAAAATAAATAAATTGAGGAAATTTTGAAAGTACTGTTCTGCTGTACATACGCAGGGTTTAATTATACTGATTTGCTTGCTAAAGAAACGGAAGTTATTGCACTGGATCAATAGCATTCTTTTTGCGAAAGTAAGAAGCTATGAATGTATCATTTTCCCACTTAGCATTATTTAATCTAAGTTTCTATTTTGCAGCTTGTGCAATGGAAAAAATGGAAGTAAATAGGTCTGTGTTAATTCCACATGATCATCCTGCCTTAACGCCAGATTCCCGCGGCATTTGTTGGTTAGCATGCATTCCTGCAGAAACGCAAGATCATATTGCTTCTTTTCTTGAATATAAAAATAACGATAATGAAACGCGGGAGCATTTTGAAAAACGATTAAAAAATTTGTGCAGTGCTGCGTATAAAGGAGAGCGCACTGCGCGCGTAATTGATCTTAGAGCTCACAAATTTTATATTGCGCAAAATGGTACAGTCAAAAAAACGTGGGGAATTGTAAAACGATCTTTTGGAGGTCCAATGACCCTTTCTATGACGGGACTAGCATATTCTAATGAAGAAACGGTTCCGGTCTATGAAATTCCAGAAAAACAGCAGACGGTAATGCAATTTATTTCTGGTCTAATTACTGAAGAGAGGCCACCAGAACAGGTAACGCAAATTGGTATTTCAGCGAATAACCGGTATTTAATTTCTCTCACTAGAGACCGTACGCACCATGAAAAAATGGTCGGATTATATGTGACGAATTTGCTTACAAAAAAATCCACCAAAATTCCATTGCCAACAGATATGCAACCAGAAAAAATTACTGTAAACTCTATGAAAGAATTACTTATCCATATAAATAAAGGCTATTCATATATTAGTTGGGGTAATCCTACCAATCCTCAATATACTTTATCTAACCCTATTACGCTTGTTGCGGTTTCCTGCAATGGTAATAAAATCGCTTTGGCAAATAATAGATCAGTGTATGTTATGAAATTGCAAAACAATGCGTGGCAAACTGAACTGCTTAATGAAGAAGTTTTTGTAAAAGTTGATGAACAATTGGTCGATGGCAATTGGCCAGAGTTTTGGCATTGGCCTACTAAGACAATAGTTGATTTTAATTATGAGGGAACATTATTAGGATTTGGCTGCAACCATAAATATAAAGTGGCGGATACGGTCACTATTAAAGAAATTTCAAAAGAACCGTATAGGTGCTTGTGGCACTATTTTAGAAGCAAATTTATTTGCGCAAATTTGCTTGCGTCTACGTTGGTCATTTTGGAGCAAAAAAAATAATAGAGAAAGGCATAGCATGTTTTTATACATTGGATCACTTATTTTGGCATTTTCTTGTGGTATTAGCTTGGCAATGGAAGATCAAGACGCTGCAAATGTTCTTGATAAGATTTATTCTATTGACTATGAAACAGAAGATGATTTTAAGAAACGTCTTTTACAACAAAAAGAAGATATGCTTAATGGCAAAGAATCCATTTCTCATTTTGAAAAGAGCGTAATTACACCGGATAATAAACAGGTATATATTTCTAGATGGGGAAGTTTAAAAGTTAAGCACAGTAATAACAATATTAACCATTTGCTTAAATTAGCTGGGGATATGAATTTTTTAGAAAAGTGGATGTGGTCATTATTAATAGCAGCAGGAAGAGTTAAACCATTTGATTTAAAAGAGTATATTCATGGCTTAAAAGCATCTGCTAATAAAAAGTTTATACTTGCCTTTGCTTCTTCTGGATCTGAAATGAGTAGATTTAATACTGATCACTTACTTACTAAATTGTATTTATTGGAAACTAAAACTTTGCATGTTGATGAAGTTTCTATAGCAAGCTTGCCCCGTCAATGTCCAGAAAAAGATACTCAAGACCCATTAATTTGGTTTAATAATTTTTTTGATAATGGAGCGGTTTCTTGTGATGGGACCAAAATTGCCTTGAGCAATATGGCAACGGTGTATTTAGCAAAGAAAAAAAATGATGGGAATTGGGAAGATTTTTCCTTGTTAAAAAATTTAAAGGAAGTTGCTCGTACCGACAAGGTGTGGTTGCCAGATGCAATTATTCGTAAAATTGATTTTAATAAACCTGGTAATGTAATTGGTGTTTATTCGTGGGGAACTACAGAGGATCCAGAGTATGGTAGAAAAGCGACACATTATACTGATCTTTTAACCGTTGAATAATGGCCTGCTCATATTGTCTAAGAGGTATGGATTTATAAATACTGGTTTCCCAGAGAGTGCATTGTTTGAAAAAAGTAGCATTTACGTTGTTATTATTTGGGAGTATTTATGGGATGCAGCAGGATAAGGTGCTTATTCCCGCAGATCATTCAGCATTACAACCCGCTGAAGGCATAGCTTGGTTGGAACTTTTGCCAGTAGAGTTACAAGATTGTATCGCGTCGTTCTTGGTTTTTAAGAATGAGGAAAAAGAAGCTGATTTTATAGAACGTATAAAAAAATATTGTTCGCAAGTTCATATTTATAATAGAACCCCTAATACGCTCAATTTAAAAGATTCTTATATTAAGATTACCAAAAATGGAGAGGTGTTAAAAAAGTTTAATCCCCGGCAGATACCCATAGGAACTAATGGGCGCCGAAATCCCCCAATGCACATTCTGGTTGCCAATTATATTACGGAATATAGCCAAGAAGAGTATCTTTATAAGATAGATAAAAATAATCCGGATGCAATTACTCAAATTGCGGCTGCTGCAAATCAAAAATATTTAGTTGCCCTTACAAAAAATTCTGTTGCAACTGGTTCAAATGTGGACGCAGTGTATTTAATTGATTTACAAACCAATCAACTGCAACGCATATTATTGCCAGAAAATTTGCAGCCGGCAGCAATGACAGTTTATTGCATAAAAGATCTTATTGCATGGATTAATCAGGGTTACTCATATACTGCTTCGGGTGTGGAGAAGGATCAGGTTTATTATCATTTAGAGAATCCTATTGGATGTCTGGCAGTTTCTAGTGATGGTAAGAAAATTGCCTATTCAAATAATAATACAGTTCATGTTATAGAGCAGGTAGAAGGTAATATATGGAAACCTAAGGTTATTACGGAAAAACTATCTCAAGAGGTAAATGATCTGCCGGTAATACAAGGCGGGCCAGATTTCTGGAAGTGGCCTGCAAAAGCAGTAATAGATTTTAATTGGCAAGGTACCCATATAGGTCTTGGATATAACGATAATAAGGTGCCCATTATAGCGGAAAAAATAATTGTGCATTCAGTAGGTAAACCAGCCCATAAAAGTTTGCGCAATTACTTTAGAATTAATCTTATTTGTAGACAATTAAAGGCAGCAAATTGTAGTTGATTTAGATCATGACACTGTTTTTTTATTTGTCCTTTGGAATTTTATCCTCAAGGACAAATGCACCATATAAACTCATAGCAGTTGCTTTAAAATAAAGGTCTTCTTGTATTTCATTTTTTTTAACTTTTTCACGCAAATCTTTTTTGGTGGTCCCTTCTTTTTCATTAAGATAAATTACTACTTGTTTGTGCAGTAAAGCTATTCGTTGTTCTTCTATTTGGTATGGATTTAAGGATTGGGTGGCTTTTAAAATTTCATGAATACGCAGAATATCTTCTGGTTGACCAAATTCTTTAAGGGATTTTTCACGTTTCTCTTTGTTCTTTTTTTCTAAAAATTGGTTTAAAAAGTGTATGTCTTCTGGTTCTGCTCCTTTAACTCCTAAAAAGCCTTTAGAGTACTCTGCACCGTCTTTTTTTGCTCTTTTTTTAATTCCATGGAATTTACTAGCTATACCTATAACAATAGCTGAACCAGGGTTTTTTATATGTTTTTTAGTACGTTTAACATACTCTATAAACTCTGTTTTTTTTGCTTCTACTTGTTCTTTGGAAATAAGCAACGGCACTTCCTGTTTTTGTTCCAAAGAAAGTTGGTTTAGTTGTGCCGATAAAGATTCTGACTGTGCAGTTGCTTGCGGAGCGGTTTGTTCTGTTGATTCCATGCCATAGCAGAGTCCATTGCTGAGTGCGGTAAGTATTATTAAATTAACAACATGCTTCATAGTTCTTCCTTTTTTAAAAGATACAGTAACAGCTTCTAAGAGAGGTTATACACTATTTTCATTTGGATGACTAGCATGTACCGGTTGCGCAGATTGAGCAGATGTTTTTGTGGCGTGACCATGTTCTTCTAAACCAAATTGGATAATCATATCTATAAAATCCATTGGCTTAATGCCAAGCTCTGCTGCTTGGTGGAATATTGCTGTTGCAGGCGTCATTCCCGGTAGTGAATTTACTTCTAAAATAATTACTCGTTCAGTTCCGGTTGGGCTTTGGGTAGCTGTTTGGTAAAAGCAGTCTATGCGTACATAGCCTTTGCATCCTAAAACTTTGTAGGCTTTTTCCATCTCTTCTTGTACTAACTGTAGTGTCACAGTTGGTAAAGGAGCTGGTGTTTGGTTTTCCCCCGCACCGGGTAAGAATTTTTCTTCTATGCTCAATATCCCTTTTGCAGCTACTGCTTGGCTAGGTGGTAATGCTTGGGGAGTATGGTTACCAATAACGCCAACGGTTAGTTCCATGCCGGTAATATATTCTTCTATTAGTGCGTGGGTTTTGTTATGAGCAAACACGTCCGCAAGTGCTATTTCTAGCTCTGGAACAGAATCAACTTTGTGTACCATTACGCTGCAGCCATCATCATGCGGTTTTACAATTAAGGGGAACGGTACGTGGGTAAGAAATTCTGTTAATGAATTATGGCTGTTTTTTTTCCAATCTTCATGTGAGAGAAGGTAGCTAGCTGGTACCGTAAATCCGTTAGCTTTTAAGAAGTTGGCAGTTTTGTATTTATCCATGCATAAGGCGCTAGTAAGTACTCCAGAACCATTATAGGGCATGCCGAGCATTTCTAATGTTCCTTGTATGCAACCATTTTCTCCCTCTCCCCCATGTAATCCAATAAAGACAAAGTCTGCAATAGTGGGAAGATCATCCCATGCTACCTGGAGAGACGGTTCCAATAACTGCTCAATTTCTTTGGTGGAATTACGGACTAAGTGGGACTGGTTAATGCGGTACAAGTTTAATGTGCTGTCAACAAATAAGGGAATAGATTCATATTTTTGTGGGGAGAGTTTGTAGGCAATATTTCTGCCAGATTCTAATGAGATCTCTTTTTCATTAGAGCGTCCGCCCAATAAGACCGCGACGCGTAGTTTTGGGGTATTCATAGTACGTGTGTGCTCTTCATTAATGAGTATAGATTCCAACATGCCATAATTGTGCAGTTCTGTTTCTATTAAGTGATTAATAATTTGGGTATGGCTCATATTAATTTCTGCTGCTTCACGGAATAAAAAGCTCGATGGTCCCATGCCAGAGATGGTATTGGGGTCTACAATTACTACGGTACCTTCTGGAGTTACAAAACCGTCTACCCGTGAAATATTTTTAATTTCTAAGGCATTAGATACCGCAATGCAGGCGTCATGAATTTTTTGAATGGTGGATAAGGGACACCGTGCGGGTGTAAATTTGGTGGCGCGACCGGGCATATATTTTTGTTCATAATCAAAAATGTCTGTTTCTGGAATAATCTCTGTTGGGGGTAATGGTAGCCAATTGCCGGTCTTATAATCGGTAATGCTAATGCAAGAAAATTCCATACCCATAATGCGTTCTTCTATTAATACTTCTTGTGCACGTTGTGGGTCCGTGTAGCAGGCAGTGGTAAGCGCACGCAGTAATGCAGTATCATCTTGTGTGTGTACCATGCTAACGCCCATGCTGGAACCTTCTTGGCATGGCTTTACAACACAGGGGGTGGTAACACCGGCATTTGCTAGCCGTGCCCAAATCATGGTTATTTGTTCGGGGTGTTGCTCTAGCTCTGCAATTTCCGTGGGAGTAACTACTATGTCATTTGGTACGGTAATGCCGTGTTCTTTCATAGCGGTTTTTTGCATTATCTTGTTCATGCAGAGGGCACTACCAAATACTTTGGACCCCAAATATGGAATGCCTAATACTTCTAACAGGCCTTGTAAGGTGCCATCTTCTGCAAATCTGCCGTGCATTGCAATGTAGGCAAAATCAATAATTGTTTTTAATTGCTGCCAAGTTATCCGTTGCGCTTCTGTAGCTAGACGGTGTTCAAAATCACTTGTTTTGCCCCGGTGTAAAAAATGTTGGGGCAATATATAGAGCGTGCCATTTTTGGTTTGGAATAGGGGAACAATAGTATAGCGGGCCGTGTCCAGATGGTCGCATACGGTACGGCCAGAATTAAAAGAGACTTCCCGTTCAATTGATTTGCCGCCCATTAATACGCCCACGCGAAGTTTGGTCATAATTAGTTTACCTATGAGTGTTGATTTTTAAGTTTTTTAATAACTTCTGGATACTCTTGTAACAAGAGTTCCATTATTAATGACTTAATATTATTTTGAGTAATAGTTTTCTCTTTAGCAACCATAAATTTAATATAAGGGTTTAAGTGTACATCAACTATAGAGTCTACGAGCAGTACAGAAACATCTTTTTTATTGGCTAGTTGCTCAATTAGCCTTGTTCTCATAATTAGATCGTGTAATCCCTTTTTTTCAAATCGCTCGTCTAGAATTTTTTTTGAAGGGAGCGATACCTTTTCTAAAAGTAATGGATTATCTAAGAGCGATTTTTCCATTGCAATGCAATAGGTACTAAGACCATATATGCATAACAGAGCAATTTTTTTCATAACGTATCCATTATTTTAAATTAAAGAATTATTATTCTTGTTATTATCGTACTGATTTGACTATGTGGGGTAAAGAGAAATCTGGAATAAATTGCTAAGGTCTTTATTTTCCAAATCAGGGCAAACGAATCTAAAAGTTCCCAGAATCAAAGGTTACCAAAATCTTTTGTTTTAAAATTCTTAATTTTTCCCAAAAAAATTGATTGTGAAAAAACTATCTGGAATTTTAATATTTACGTACCTTTGCGTGGATTAAGTTGGCACCAAGAGTCATTTTGTGTGTTATTTGGTACACTTTTGTAAAAACAACAACATTACCTTATTAGAGGGCCCCCAGTATGAATAAATTAGAGAATTTATTGTGGATAGATTTGGAAATGACCGGTTTAGATGCTCGTAAAGACGTAATTCTAGAAATAGCTGCCTTAGCTACGGACAAAGATTTAAATCTATTGGCAGATGGTCCAGAGTTAGTTATTCATCAACCAGAGAGCGCGTTGGCATTAATGGATAAATGGGTTGCTGACCATCATGCAAAATCGGGTTTAACGGCAGCGGTACAGGCCTCACAAGTAAGTACCGCACAAGCAGAAGAACAGGTTCTTGCTTTTGCAGAACAGTATGGGGTTAAAGGTAAGATGATGTTGTGTGGTAATAGTATTTGGCAAGACCGCGCATTTATTCAGCAGCATATGCCAAAGCTGTATGCCTTTTTGCATTACCGTATGGTAGATGTTACGTCAATTAAAGAGTTAGTATTACGTTGGTATCCTAATAGTCCCTATAAAGAATTCAAGAAGACAGATACGCACCGTGCATTGGTAGATATTAAAGAATCGGTGGCAGAGTTAGAACACTATCGCAAATATTTTTTTGTTCCGTCACTCTAAATCTGGTCGTACTGCATAGGTTGTTTGATCAATAACTCTTGGTTTAGAGAGCAACTTGCTTTGGCATGATGGGCATTTGGTTTCAGTAAATAAGCTTAATAATGAGAGTGTACTATTCCAGCAGCTAGTGCATATTATCTTATTGCAACATTCTAGTCTTAAATATTTAATTTCAGTTGCAGGCGCAAAGCAACGCAAGCAACAAAGACCCAGTTTAGCAATCTTTTGTACTATTTTTTTTATCCAAACGGTAGAAGTTTGTTTTTTATGAGGTAATGGCATAACTGAATTTATTAGTTCTTCTGCTTGCATATCGGTCAGCCTATACATAAGAAAAGTATTCGCTAAGGTGAAAAGTGAACTGGTTTGGGTAATTTCTTTACCGCTGGTGCTATCGAGTAGTTTGTAATACCGGTGGTTGCTTATTATGAAATCATAGGCAATACGCAGTAAAGATGGATAGCGCTCATCATGCGGATATTGAAGATAAATCGCAGTGTAGTGAGGAGGTTCTTGAGCAAAATAATATTGTAAAAGGTTTGGTAATGAATCAATGTCGGGTTCTGTTGCAATAAGAACATTTCCCTGCTGTTGTAATTGTTCAAGGTATTTACGAAATTCTGTTTCTACAAACACCATTCTAGGATTAGCTTCTTTATAAATCTTAAACAGTGAAGAAAGTTCATGAGTTATAACCACAGTATTGTCACTGTACTCCTTAGTTTCAGCAGCTAATTGTTCAAAGATTTGTGCTATTTCATGTCTATTTTTATTGTGCAACCCAACAGGCCGTAGGCATTTAATATGCCTTCTGACAGAAGCTGCAAATATGCCAGCCATTATAAAATTAATTGTTGTATTAGGGCTACACATTATTATGGGTGGTAATCGTTTACAATGATTAGCATAATTAATAATATCTTTGAGCTCTTGTGGTGCTTCTACTGGTTTAATTTTTTTTTCTTTGTTGGTAAATAACTGCTCCATGCCATTGCATTGCATTGTGAGCAACAATAGGCAATAGCTGAGCAATTTACTTCTTCTCATCTTCTTCCTTTTTTTTCATTTTTAGCTCAAGGCTAAAGACCGTTTGGGCAGAGATGGTTGCATTGCAAAATGGACAAGGTATGCTCGCATTTTTGTTATGTAATTTGTTAATGCATTCTGAACAAATAACATGATCACTTGGTTCGTTCGCATCCTTTGGTTTGCAGCAAGGAGTATATGAATAGTCAGTTTTGTCTTCAAAACAAATGGGACACGATTTGCTTTCCTGCTTATTATTTTTGAGATCCAGTAGTTCAACTTGCTTTTTTAATAATGTTATTTTTTTTTGTACATCATCTAGTCCATAAGAGCGACCTTTAAAAAAAGTCTGAAAGGTCACACTGTCCATGATTTGGGATGCTTCTTGCGGTGTTATTTGTGCATCTTTAAAGATAGTAATCAATTTATTGAATGCTTTATCTGAACTTCCGTAATCAATTGGCTTTTCAGCACTCAAAGAGCTTACTAATTTTGATTCGTAATTGTTTTTTATAAATGGCCACAATATTTGATAATAGAGTTCATTAGAATGGGGTTTAACTTCAGCGATACAAGATACTTCAACATCAGTTTGTATAAAAAATTTTCTAATTTCTTCCGGTAGCTCAGAAAGAGCTGATTGACAGCAAATAAGATACGTAGATGCGTATTGTAATTTGCACAGTGATTTTCTAAATTCCTCGATTAGATAGTTAGTGTCATTTGGATTAAGAACATTAATAGCTGATTTTGTTTTTCCTGCAAACCTATTGTTAGTGAGTAAGCTAGATAACCCTTTAATAATAATGCTATGTGATCCCCCAGGTCTTTGTAATGTATTTATGAAATTATCATCAATTATTGTTTTAGGTTCAATAACCAGATGAGGGAACTTGAGTTTGTTTACCAGGGTAATAGCAGCATTAAAGCTACGGTCGCCAAAAAAGAGAATTTTTGGACGATAGGTAGGTCGCATTGCACTAGAACGGTTCGCTTCTAAATAGGTGATAAGATTACGGGTCTCTGGTTCTAACATTAACCAGGTTGTTCCAACCGTTTCTTCATATTTTTTATAATCGTATTCAAACAGAAGATTAGGTGATTTGCTTTCCATTCCCACCATAGTTACACAAGACAACAAACTCAAAAGAGACAGCCCAAAGACCAAAATCATGACATACTCCTTTTAGGTAATATGAACTTTGGTCTGAGTCTATCATGATCATTTATGAACTGGCTATGGGAAATGCATGCATTCAAAAAGAATGCGAATTCGAGGTGTTATTTGGCTAAGGATATTGTGTTCTTAGAGAGCATTTACTTAATCAATTCATTAAGCTCATAGTTACCACTAATTTCATCTATTGTTTAATGAGTTCGTACTCTGTTTTTTGATGTAAGGTTAGTTTGCAGCGGCAATTAGGACAGGTTTCTTTTTTTTGAACAATAAGCCAATGTTTAATGCAGGTTTCGCAGATAATTTTTTCTTCTTCCAGTGTGCTGCAGCAGGGAGTTTTAAAATAATTAACTTTTTCTTCGTTGCAAATAGGGCAGCATTTTTTTTGTGATGCAGATTCTTGGGCAACTTGGGTTGTTTTAGTTATAAATACGTTGTCTATTTGTATCTTTGCATTGGCTAAACAGTTTTGTAGATAATTTTGTTCAAAAAGATCGTATAAGCGATATTCATTGGCAAGTATTTTCTTTGGTTGCAATGCGCTAATGACCGGTCCAAGATGATTCACCGGAATTTGACTATCTTTTAGTTTACTAATTATTGTTCGTTTAGCTGCCAAATCATACAGAGTATCGAATTGGCTACAGCGATATGCAATTCGTGGAAATTTTTTTAAATGGAACTGGAGCAACATCCAATACTCTTTGTCAGTTATTCTTGGAACGCTGATTTGTGCTTGATATTCTTTTCCAAAACAGGTGAAAAGAGAACCCAGTATTTCCTTATTAATATTTTCTAGGTTGTTGGTCATTCCGCATAAGAGAATAGTTTGTTCTGTGCGTAAACTTTTAATAAAACCTATAAAAAGCTTAATAAGCTGTTTGGGATCAGCTTCTTCTAAATGCCGTTTTTTGTATTCCTCATATAATGCATTTAAGTTACTTACCACTAAGGCATGCTTTTTTCTTGGGTATGGTATCCGTTTTAAAGATGCAAAGGAAGTGATGGTAAAATGTTGTATTTCTAATAATTCGGCAACAGCAATAGGAATCAATTGTGTATCATCATTGTCCCCATAAAAAAGAATAGCCGGTGCCCGATTGTCACATGAATAATATTCCTTTTTTAAATGCTTAACCAGATCAGTAATTTCTTTTGGACAGGTTTGCGCGGCTATTTCTATAAGATCCTGTTGTGCTGGACTATCCAACTCAATGGTTATTGCAATCTCAGGTGGTCGCGTATCCATTGCGTAAGCAGTAGGTAAAATTAAAATTACAAAACTCGCTAGGAAGAATTTTTTCATAATTTGGGTTTCTTTTAAAAAGAGGAATCAGCTCAGTTTGCGTAAACGTCACCGTACTATTCCAGCTTAGATTCCTTTAATGAAAATTTATTAAAATCATCTAAATGTTGTTCTGTGATGCCGGGAAATGTTTTTTCACTATTATCAGCAGTGGGCTTAAGGCAATTAGGGCATGGTTTAATGACCGTCAAGAGCATATGAGGAAAGCAATTGTCGCAGTAGCGATGTTCTGAGCAAAAAGTTATAGGCACACCCAAGTCAGTTAGGGGATCTGTGCAGAAGACACAATTACCTTCTATTTTGCGGATAACTTTTTTTAAAATACCACGGGGAATTTGGGTTGCTTGTTGAGTTGATAGGTTTGCATCGTCTATTTTTTGAGTTTTAAGAAAAGAACTACTTGTGGTAGTTGATTGAATGCGTAAGATGTCTTCTTCTTTACTTAGTTTGTTTGCGAACGTTGCGTTGGTCTGGACCGGTATTTTTTGGGTATCATTGGTACTATCAAATTTTCTACGTTTATTGCAATCAGCGATTATATCCAAAAAAGAGTAAAAACAGCCTTCGCAATAGGTGTGCTCCTTGCAGCAGGTAACATTAGACTCAAACGGTATTATTGGTTGATTACAGAAGGTACAAAAGGTTTCTTGTTTTCTTTGTATTACCTTATATCTGTTATTGTCACTGAATGAACGATATTCAATAGAGCCATCGTTATATACTACATGTGCCGGTTCACGATTGTGACTACCAACGTATCCAATAACTTCTTTTTTCTTGGCAGGATAGAGCACTTCTGGTACTGCTGAATTGCTCCTAAATATTTTTTGTGTTCCATCTTTAAGGGTAAAGATGCATGAATTTTGGTCTACTTTCATATTGGTAAATTCTTTACCATCAGTTAATAGTATTAGCCAGCGCTGTTTTATCCGTTCTAAATTAATGGCCTTTGCTTTCTCTTTGACGGTAAGATTTATTCCTTTTTCTATCAATTGGGGATCTGAGAAAATGCACGTAGTATTTGGTTTTTGGTGGCTTAAATCTTTCTCAATAATATAGTCAGAATCTGCAGAGCATATAATCACTATTTCTCTAATATCTTGTGTTATGATATCTAATAATGGATCCAATAAAGAAAAGGGAATAGAAAAGTGAGTAAAGCTTTCATATAATTCTTGTGCGCTCTCTTGGGCATTATAGAGCTGTGCTTTATTATGCATGCTGCAACAATTTTTGGCGGTAGCATCAATATACGTAATCTTATTTTTGGAAAAAAAAGCACCTATTTTCTCTACAAATTCTTGCTTGCTCATGGTTGGGGATGAACTTGCATTATTATTGGAGCTGTTTTTTGAGGTGTTAGTAGAGAGATCATTTGAAGGATGTTCCATAGCCCTGCTATGGGTAGAAATGAAGACTAGAGTTATTAACGAAAGAGTTCTTAAAACATTCACCGCGTTCCTTGCGAAGTAGAAAATGATTAATGCGATATAACATCTGCTTATTAACTACTAAACTTGGTTGATTACTGAGAGTATAGCTGTTGCAAAAATGCTTGCAAGTTTCAGGGCCAGGAAAATTTAAAATAAGATATGACATAAAGTACTAAGGAGATGAGCAGTACTTTAGTGAATTAATCATATAAGAGCGTCTTTTGTTGGTCAGTATAATTATACAGCATCTCACGCAGTTGGACCAAATCAATGGCACGGGCATAGGTAACTGCATTTGTTGTGCGTAGAGAAGGAGTCTTCTCTGCTGATTCTGTGTTTATGGTTTCTATGGCCCGTGTGCTTATTAGCTTAGATTCCGGTTGGTTTTCTGCATATTCAATAGTTTTTACCGTTACTTGGTGAATGGTGATTGCTTTGAGCAGTTGGCAATAATCACTAAAGCTTAAATCATCAAAAAATTTAAAGCAGTTAACAATCTGGGTAACAATGCTTTCTACGGCAGTATACTCTGTGGAAATGGGGCAAAACTGATCTATTTTGGGCTGGTTAAAAGAAGGCCTATAGGCGCAATTAATATTGAGTGACAGGCACCATTCAATTACTTTTGTAGTTATATTTTTAAATTTGGTTGCACTAGTATCTATAGAAACGGGAATAACGGTTTTGGTTGTACCAAATGGTTTTAGTAGAAGGTTTGTTAGGCATTTGGGTAAGGTATTGGTTTTTTCATCCGTAAGAATAACCAAACAGGATTTAAGAAGATTAGACAGTAATTCGGCTACCTTTACATTGGATTTATTAGAGAAACCTAGCGCGGCGTATCCTTTTGTTGCACTGGGTAGTAGAGAGTTAATATTGTTTGCAACATAGACCACATTTTTTGATATCTGTTGTTTTTTAGATAGGTTGTTTAACGCTTTAAGGTGGTTGGGATTTTCTAATTCTTCTGCGGTAATAAAATAGATCTTTTTGTTCAAGGCCGTAACCAATGCTTGTGCCGTTTGTTTGGGTAACTCGTTTGGCCCTTTTAAAAATACCAGAGGCCATTTTCTGGGATTTAAGTCATTCTTTTTTAAAGCCTGCAGTAATTCATTTAAGTTGTGGTTGGTGCTGTCTGGTAAGGGTTCGGTAAAAGTAGTGAATGCTGATTCTGGGTTAGTTTTTACTGAATTCTTATGTTCCATAGCATGGGTGTTGGCAATCAATAGGCACACAAGCAAATACCCTAATAATATTCTCATGAGTAATCCTTTTGGGAAGTAATAAGCGGTTACTGTTTCTTTTAAAAGATGGGTAGGTCTACCAATACGGTTAACGGTAGACTACCAGATATTGTTATTTTCTTAAAAGAGGGGTGTTTGCAATAGTGATAAAGGCCCTAAAGTACTACGTGCATTAGAATTATTCTGCTAACTTTTTTTTGGTCTTCTTGCTTTTAACTTCTGGTGCAACATATTCAAAAGCTGTCCATGTTGGAATGTCTATAGCATAATCTCTGCATAATGGACATTGCACGGTGTCATTGCCTTCTGCGTTCTCTAAAAGACATTGTAAATGTATTTGTTGTTCACAGCACGGTAAATGTCTTACCGCTTGAATGCCGGTGCCCATTTCTGTCATACAAATGCAGCAATTTTCTGCATTTTCTTCTTCATCAGAACTGGGTGTGTAATCTAATTCCTTACAGCGCTTGTCATATTTCTGTACAGCGGCCCTTACTTGCTCAAGGTCAAGGTAATGCCCGGTAGTTGATGTTTCTACCTTATAATTGCTTATTTGGCCCGATCCAGAGACTACTTCTTCTTTGAGCGCCAATGTGCTGCGATCTTTTTTTATTCGCAATTTTAGCAATGGATTAGTTTCTTTTTTTTCGCTGTAGTCTATTGTGTATAATGTACAGGTAGTTGGCTTTAATTGTCCCATTACAAAATTAATTTTCTTTCTTGCCTGTTCTTTAAGGCTATACTTGCTTTTCTCTTGTTTAGTAGAATTAGGTAGTTCTTCTTCTTCAGATTCAAATTCCTCGTCATCGCTCTTTTTATCAGCTTTCTCTTCCTCCTCATCTTCATCAGATTCCTCTTCTTCAGTATCACTATCTAAATTCAACTCCCGTGATATTAGGGAAGAGATTTCTGTTATTGCCATGCCGTCAACAGAGAGTGCAATGCTTTTATATTGATTACCAAAGGAGCTATCTGTGCGTTTAAAACAACCATTAATCTTGTTTTTGGCAGCCCAAGACCACACATGTTCTGTAACCATTTGGTTAGGTAGTTTGTTAATAGGGAAAATTAATACAGACGTATCTATAAAAAGTTTTTTAAGAGATTGCGGTACTTCCTTTGGTTTTTTTTGCGTTGCAATAACTAGGTGATGTTGTTGTAATTGCGTAAGTCCTATTAAAAGGGCTTTGCCCTTATTTTGTGAATTGGGTCTTGGTTCGTTGTCTTTATTTTCATTGTATTTTGTATTAACATCCGCCAGGCAGTGCACAATAGCAATAGCAGGGCTTGTGGTATTACCTAATTGTTTAATTTTAAGTTTGGTTGCTTCTAGGTTGTTTGGTTGGCAAGAATTGGGAGTAACCATTAAATAGGGCTTTTTTAAAAAGTATGCAAGAGCTAACGCACTGTTTTTTGTTGTTTCTGGGTCACCGGTTAATAATATTATTCTGTTTTTTGATTGGCTGTTCTGGTTAACTGCCGCGCTCAGCTGTTCTTTAATATCTTTAGCTATCACCGTATCTAAATAAAACTGAGCAATATTTTCATCCAGTTGTGAGGTGGTTACGCCTTGGACGCGTTGGCTGTTATTGTTATTGGGGTCAGAGCAGGAAAATGATTCCATGCTAAAAAGAGTGGTTGCCGGCAAACTGAGTATGGTGCATAAGATAAAACGTATGTTCATTTTTGTCCTTGGTGGTGAGCAGTTATTGGAGCATTTTGCTGAATATTAAAAACAAATTCTGTGCGGTTACTTAGACTATTGGTGCGTTAATTTTTGTTTAGGGCATTTAATATTTCTTGGATGCTGTTAAGTTCACCTTTATTTGCGATTTTAATAGTAGCAATTTTTGTTATTTTATTGCTGTTTTTTTGCCCTTCTATTTCCTTATCTGGCTGTAGTTGTTTTTTTTGTGCAAAATATATTTTTTTTATTTTTTCCAAATCATCTAAATCCACTTCTTGTTCTGTTGGTTTAGTTAGATTTAAAATGTTTATGCAATCGTTATTTTTTATGCCGTGTAATTGTTCCCAGATAAAGCCAATGGGTTCGTTAAGATATTCGCCATAATCAAAAAAATTCATGGCAAATGCGGATTCAATCTTATTGTCTATACACCATTGGCTAATGGTTTCTAAATTACGTAACTCTTCTGCAAGATTCTCTCTAAAGGTTGTATCATCTATTTTTTCTAACTGTTTTTCGTGAGTTTTTTTGAAATGTTTCTCTATGGCATCAAAAAAATTCTGCAATTGGGTATATTCTTTTATGTCATAAATGCTTGCATATACAGAATCATAGGTATGGAATGGTTGGTTTGCTAAAATCTTTAATGGTTCAGGCAGTGTGGTAAGATCATCTACCGTTATTACCACTAAGTGCCGTGCGGATAATTTTTGTAAAAAACGTGCAAGAAGTTCCGGTTTAATGTTGGACTCTTTAAGTAGTGTATGTATGTCTGGTGCAATAATTGTTGGTAATAAATCTTCGTTCATTCCCTTTAACCATTGCAGGGTAAGCCAGCGGTCATTCTTTGTTGTTATATAGCTGGGATGCAGGCATACTTCTATGCCTTTTGCTTTAAATGCCAAAGTTTGTGCAACTTGCAGGGCAAGTTCTTTATCGCTATTTTTTAGCCACACAATACCTTTTTCACATGGTATTTCTTCATAAAGTAATGCTAGAGATCCGGCCTCATTTTCTTTTGAATTTTTGCTTGTTATTAATCGATCAATTTTATGTAGTGTTTTTGCATCATAGGAGCTATTTACTACCAGCGGTATTATGCTGTTTTGCGTTACTTGATCATTAGATGGGATCTCTTTTTCCATTGCCATAAGAGCGGATGTGGAACAGAGCACGAGTGATAATAATTTTTTCATAGAAATGCTTTCCTTAACAATAGTGGTTATTAACATTATTGTTTGTCCTGTTTGGATTATCGATTTTTAGAGATCAAGTATTGCTTTCTGGTGAATATAAATTTCTATTGCTTCTTTTAAATTATTCAGTGCCAGTGATTTTTTATTATTATATGTGAAGTCGTGGCTGTCTGTTGTTCGTACGTTTGCAATTATTCGGTCGTAATCTATTGGGGTAAGTTTATAATGTATAAATAGTTTCCATATATCTAATGCCATGGCTAGGAGATTATCGTTATTTTTTCTATCCTCACGGTCTTCTCCCAAATTAGTAGTACAATCCAGATTATGAACGGTACAACATTTGAATGCTGACTTTAAAACGGCTA
Source organism: uncultured bacterium (assembly GCA_963698045.1). Taxonomy (GTDB): domain Bacteria; phylum Babelota; class Babeliae; order Babelales; family Vermiphilaceae; genus MFD01716-c1. Next base: position 1,118,477 of record OY969115.1, read on the forward strand.
TCTTATGTTTATTAGGTTGTCCTTTGTCTGCAAGCAATCTGAATAGTTCAGAGTCAAATTCATATTTATCCCAGGGCTTACAATTTTCTCTAAGTATAGAATAGGCGCGTGCAAAAACAGTGTTTAAGGGATTGTGGGTAATTACCGTTGAACAGCATCCGTACTTAGCCCATAATTGGTTGCTTACAAGTGATTTTATCTCTTTGGGCAAAGAGGCAATATTGTTGTCTGTTATTACTACCAGATGCGTTTTTGCCAATTCTTGTAATTTGTAATAATGTAACCAAATAAAATTGGTTTATTTTATCGGTTTCTCTTTCTGTTATTTGACTGATCTTTTTAGACAGATTATGGATAATAATAATAGGCAATGTTTTTTCCTGTGCTTGTACTGGATGTGCTTTTACTGCCTTTATTAATTTCCCATAAGGTGTATTTTTTATTTTCTGTGCAGTTACTACAAAGTAGGGTATGTTTAATGCATGGGCAATATACAACGCAAATAGTTTAGTTTGGCTTGTTGTGCCTTCTAGAAGTAATGCGTTAGCAATAGATTTTTTTTCTTCTTGCAGATCTATTAGATTGTCAATAAGGTCGCTAAATGGTTTATTACTATCATGGTCAATTATTTCTTGTGCCATTTCCATTGCTTGATTATCAAAATCGGTGCATAAGTCCCATTTTTTTTTCTTAAATCGTACTTGTTTTGCAGGCTGTTCTTGTTTTTGTCTTGCTCCTTCTTCCATACCATAGATTGCTGGCACGGTAACTAAACAGAGGGCTAGAATTAGATTATGCTTTTCCATAAGAAACTCCTGTAAAAAAAATGTGGGTGGGTAATGACTATGTCACGGGATTGGGCGTGTAAAAGATCGTGGAGTGGTACCGGGTGCGGTTAATTGTTTTTATGAGCGCCAGTATATCCTGGATCTGGGGTGCTTTCAAATAAATTTTTTTGCTGTAGGTATTTTTAATTTTAAACACGGGCGGTTGAGCGGGACCCAGATGTAAACTATGTATTGATTGTAATATCGGTTAGTTATTTAAAGAACTCTGATGCGTTTTGACAACAGAGTGCATCAGTGTTAACATCCTAGTTATAAGGAGAAAAAACATGTTAGAAACATTGCTCGCTCAAAATGAAAGTAACATCTTAGAATTCAAAGAAAATCTTAAATCATTATCAGGAATTATTAAGACCATAGTTGCATTTGCAAATACTGCTGGGGGTATAATAATAGTAGGCGTAGAAGATAGAACAAAAAAAGTAGTTGGGGTTCAAAATATATTAGATGAAGAAGAACGTTTAATAAGTGCAGTATCGGATTCAATCTCTCCGTTTATTATTCCCAATGTTGAAATTCAAACGTATCGTGATCATGAATTAATGCTGATCCATGTTCCGTATCTTACTGGTCCCTATTATGTTAAAAAAGATGGACCAGATAATGGGGTTTATGTTCGATTTGGTTCTACCAATAGAGTTGCTGATGCTGAAATGCTTTCAGCAATCCGATTGTCTTCTAAGAAACTATCTTTTGATGAAATGCCAGTGATAACTGCAAAAGTGGAAGATATTGATTGGGATACAGCAAAACGGCAATTTAAAGAAGTTCGTAAAAAAATAACTACAGAACGTGCAGAAGATATGGAGTTGCTGGTGCAATATGGGGCAAAAATTGTGCCGTCGCATGCGGGAGTAATTCTTTATGGTAAATACCGGGATAAGGTTTTTCCCGATGCCTTAGTGCGTTGTGTAAGATTTTTAGGAACTGGCAGAGGTAAAATTTTGGATTTCTTGGACATTAATACGTATCCGGTAGATGCAATTGAGCAGATAATTCACTTTATTGAAAAAAATACCCTTAAAAGTGCTGAAATAGGAAGAATTAAACGGCGTGATATTCCACAATATCCGCCAATAGCCCTTCGTGAAACGGTAATAAATGCCTTACTCCATGCGGACTATGCAAATAAAACTGCAACAATAATGGTAGCTATTTTTGATGATCGTATAGAAATTTCTAATCCCGGGGGTCTTGTTTTTGGTATGACCTTGGAGCGAGCATTAGCGGGTTCTTCCCGTGTACGGAATAAGGTTATTGCGCGTGTGTTTAGAGAATTGCAGTTAATAGAGCGCTGGGGTTCTGGATTACAAAGAATTATTGATGCTTGTGCAGAAAGTGGTCTTAAGAAACCTAAGTTTGAAGATTTTGTAATAGAATTCCAAGTAACGCTTTATAGTGAAAAAATCCGTGAAATTACTTTAGATTCATCACAACTTAAGATCATTAATTATCTTAAAAAGCATGAAGAGATAACTACAAAAAAAGCGGCTGAATTATGGAAAATCACTCCACGTAATGCGCGTGTTAGGCTTTTGCAATTAATTAATGCGGGATTTATTAAAAAAATAGGCACATCTGAAAAAGATCCATTCAGTGTATATGTATTAGCGCGTGCTATAAAAGGTTAACTACGTCTTTAAATTATGTCACGGGATTGGGCGTGTAAAAGATCGTAGCGTGGTACCGGGTGCGGTTAATTGTTTTTATGAGCGCCAGTATATCCTGGATTTGGGGTGCTTTCAAATAAATTTTTTTGCTGTAGGTATTTTTAATTTTAAACACGGGCGGTTGAGCGGGACCCAGTATCTGGACGTTCAAACCGCGTAATTTTTGTTCCGTGTGCAGATGGTTGGCAAGATTGTGCGCTTCGCGGGTTAAGGCTTCTTCATTACTGTGTTTTAATTCTAATTCTGCAAACCGTTGTGCGGGTGGGTATCCCAGTGCTTGGCGATGTTCAATCTCATGTTGATAATATTGTAGATAATCAACCTCATTTAAAAAATTAAATATGGTGTGTTCGCTCATTGCTTGCACAATTACGGTGCTGTGTTCAGTTTGTCTGCCCGCTCTACCGGCAACTTGGATAAGTTGTTGTAAGGTACTTTCTGCTGCATTATAGATGGGGAAATTTAAATTTAGATCTGCCCATAGTACTCCCACTAAGGTAACATTGGGGAAATGGTACCCTTTGGTTATGGTCTGCGTGCCCACTAAAATATCTATGCTGCCTTTGGTGAAGGCGTCTACCGTTTGTTGCCATTCTTTTTTTTTCTTAGTGGTGTCTTGATCCGCACGGGAAATGCGTGCAGAAGGGAATAGGTTTTGCAGAATGGTGACCACTTGTTGTGTGCCAATTCCTTTTTTTATAAACTCACTTTCTGGTTCTTTACACTGTGGACACTGTGGTGGAATCTGGTGGCTATTTCCGCAGTAGTGGCACAAGAGTTGATTATGTGCGTGCAGCGTTAAGCTTACAGAACAGGCGTGGCACATAAAGGTATAGCTGCAACTGGTGCATTGCACAAAGAAACTAAAACCTCTACGGTTTAAAAAAATAATAGTTTGCTCGCGGTTGGCAAGCTGTTTTTTTATGGCATCATAGAGTTGTTGGCTAATCCAAAAATTGCGCCGTTCTTTTTTGTCCGTGAGTAGTACTGTTTGTACCTTAGGGAACTGTCCGGCAAATCGGTTTTTAAGTTGTAAAAAATGCCAGCCCCGTGCTTTTACATTGTGCAAGGTGCTCATAGAGGGTGTTGCAGAACCCAATACAATAGGAATGCCATGCACATGTGCCCGCATAATAGCGGCTTCTTTAGTATTAATCTTAGGATGTTTTTTTTCTTGATAGCCAACTTCATGCTCTTCATCTACAATTATGGCCCCTAAGTTAGGAATAGGCAGCAACGCGGGCAAATGAACCCCAATAATTACGCAGGGTTGCGCAGTTTGTAGTTGGTGCCATAACGCTTTTTTTTGTTTTGCGGTAGTTGCAGAATGGAACGCAAACAGGGGAATAGTTGGGGGGAGTTCTGCGCGTAGGCGATGTTCAAAGGCGACAGCTAACGTAACTTCTGGCAGCAACAGTAAGGTGCTTTTGCCCTCTGCCATAGTCTTTTGCATCATCATTTTATACACTTCTGTTTTTCCCGAACCGGTAACGCCATGCAGTACTACGGGACTGTATTTGGGGGTGGTTATGTGTGGCAGAATAAAATCACAGACCGCTTGTTGTTCGTTAGTTAAGGTAACGTTGCTGGTGGATTTTACCGGTATTGGCGCACCCAGTTCAGCATCTAATGGTGCTATCTCTTCACTCTCTACAAAATGGCGTACCCGTTTAATAAGCGTAATAGATTCTAACAAATAATAACTGCTCAGTTGGTCTATAAATTTAAAGTAATGGGGGTCTGGGGGGAATGGATGAGAAGATCCAATCGCTTTAATCGCAAAGTTTACTTTGGGAGGTTCAGTTTGAGATTTAATAACTAAAGCGGGAGTGATTTTGTTACGCAATGGTACATCTACCAAAGTACCTACGGTTGGCATAATTATTTCGGGGGGTACTTGGTACCAAAGAGGGCGAGCAAATGCGGTAAGTAGGCGAACTTGAATAAACATGAAATAAGAATAACTAAGGATTGCTGTTTAGACCACTTTTTTTGACTTTTGCTTGTTAGTCCAACAATGAGTAAGCTCTTAAGTTCTGAGCTCCTATAATCTTTAATTAGCTAATTTCACGAAAAAGTCTAATAACTCTTACATACTGCTATTGGCTTCTAGTAGTTTTAAAATCTCTTCCGCAACGCTAAGTTCATTTTTCAGGTCTGCATCTTCGGGTTTTTCATAAGATTCATTTCGAATTCTATTTAAATTATCAGTTGCGAATTTTATATAGTTATTTTTCTGTGATAGCGGCTGTTTTTCTATAATTGGTAACATAAATTTTATATAAAATAAGTCATTGGAACTAAGTCGTTCCGGTCCAACGGCCTCCTCGGAACCTCTTAGTATTGCGCGCCCAATGAGATGTTCTATGTTTTGGGTATATTTTGTCTTGGATATAATGCCTGGGTCAGCTTCTGGTAAGTTTCTGTGAGCCCATAACCATGCACCTGCTCCTATTTCTGTGGCCAACTTAACTTTAGCCTCTTTAATTGCATTTTCAGTAACCTTACCACCTTGGGCAATCAATCGCTTAATGGCTTCTGTGCCACCCAATGCGGTAATTATTTTTGTATCTTGCTGTTGCACTAATTCAGGATCAGGCACTTCATTCCCGAATACTGTTGCAGCGATATATTTTTTGAATGTTTGATATGGTGTCAGTGCTGCTGGGATTGCGATATTGTTTTTTTTCAAGAACGCTTCAATATGTTTATCAACCGCTTCTTTGGCTGTTCTGCTTGTTAATCTAAGATTATTTAAGTCTACAAAATATTCTTGCATGGTTTTGGCTTGCGTTATAGGTAACCAAGAGATTATTTCTTGCCACATATCAGAGGGAAGACCAAGTGTCTTACTTTCTTCTTTTTTTGGTATGGGCGTTTCTGCTGCTGGCAAAAACTGTGTGGAACCTATCAAAGCGGTTATAACTATTAACTTGAAAAATGGTAATTTATTCATTTTGTTTCCTTTTTATTGATTTAAATACAAACATATATTTCTGATTCTAATTGTAATAAATTTTTAAGGTAAATAGCAATAGTTTAGTTGATTTTTTTTTGAAAGATTCTCAGAATCAACCAGTTCCCAGATAAATGGGTAAAAATTAATGATTTTAGGGGCAAATTAGTCCAGTGAAGCCTTTTCAACTAGGCCAGGAGGGTATTGCTTCTAAGAATTGTGCCGGAACCTCCCTCTTTTAATCCAAATGAGCGCTTTATACACTTCTATTTTTTTGAACCCGTATTTTGTTTGTTGTGTGGGTAACATACAAAAAGTATTTAAAATGGGAGGGTGGTTATATTATCCTATGGGTACATAAAAAAGATAATGGTAGAAGCTTGGTAAGGGAACTGAATATGAATTATGTAATGGTGGTACTAACAGTGGTGGCTATGGGTACGTATGGTGTGCAGGCAATGGAAGCACCTATACCGTTGGCAGACAGTGCGAGTAATAAGAATGCAGTGGTTACGGCAGCAGAAACTAATGAGGCATTTAAATTTAGATTAAGATGGTTATGTGTGTATTCTGATCAACAAAGTTCAACAGGTCAGATAAAAACCACTGATGCAGTGTTGTGCAAAGATGCTAAAGAAAACTTAAATAGAGTTACAAAAGAACGCAAAAAGTTCTTATTTTTTACTATTAAAAAGAAAATAACGCAGTGTTTAATAGAGGGCCCAGTAAAACTGTTTAGTCTTTCTAGAGATGGTTCTCATCTTGCTGCATTGTGCAAGCAGCAGTACGTTTCTGACAATTTAAATCTGTTGGCTGCTTATATTGTAATTTTAAATCTTAAAACGAGCATTTCCCGTAAGTTGGACCTTAATAATTTGCCCATAGAATTTGAGCAGACTAGCAATAAAACAGAAATTCTTTCTTTGGTTAAACAGGGCTATTCACAGATAGCTGTGCGGGATGCCGGTATGGTATTATCTAATAGTTATCGGAGTATGGCTATTTCTAGCAACGGTCAATTATTTGCATTAGCAAATGGCAATACTGTCTATCTTTCTAAGCAAGATAGTAATGGTGGTTGGCAAGAACTACAGCCTCTTAAGAAATATGATATTTCTGATGATGACGCTTGCACATTTGTGTGGCCATTGCGTATTAACGCTCTTGCCTTTAATGAGCAGGGGGACAAGTTGGGCGTTATATACAGTAAAGTTAATCAAGAAAATAACTTTGAAGTGTTGGACCTGGTTGGTAAAGAAATTTATACTAAAGAAAATGTTCAGTAGATTGTGTTTATTATAAATACTGTCTTATAGTTCTTACTATTCCCATCCAAAATCTGTTTAGGTAAATTGTTATGCGTACACTGCACCGGGTGTTTTTTAGCGTTCTATTGTTTAATCTATTTGTCTTTCTTCTTAATTGCATGGAGCCTCTTTAATTATAACTATTCCTCTGGTATTAGAAGTTAAGCCAGATGATAGCTTGCATTATTTGTTAACCAGGGGTGTCTGTAAGGCGTTAATGCAATCTTAATGGTTATTAATCAGATGTAGAATAGGGAATTCCTTTCCTTAGGCATTGGTCAGTTCCCCCAACAGGCCTATTCTTGGCCTATTTTATAGGGGTTTTATCCCTATAATGCACCCGCATTACGTTTGACTAATATAAAATTATGTTTATAATTTATATGTATGTTTTGAATGTTTGTATATAAAAATAAACCTGGGGGTTATCTTGCATGAAGAAGAACGTTATTGGGATATGTCTAATAATAGTAGCCATTAGTAGTCAACTAAGAGCTATGGAAACTCACGATGAACAACAGCTACAAACTATTATAAAAGAACTGGGTAAGGTAAAAGTACCAGTAATACCTGTACAAGATAAGCCGTTTTATCCCGAACTGGATAGCAATCTAAGAAAGAAAGTTAATTTACAATGTGTTGTGGAGCGCTATTTAAACGTAGGGACTTTTTCTTCATCTTTCGTAAAAACATTAGAAGAAATTATTAGTTTACCAATTGCTACATTGGCAGGTCATGATGAAGGTGTATATTCAGTAGCATTCAGTCCAGACGGTAAAGTTCTTGCATCTGGATCAAAAGATAAGACAATAAAATTATGGGATGTCATTAAAAAAGAAGAGATTGCAACTTTACGTGGTCATGATTGGTTTGTATGGTCAGTAGCCTTTAGTCCAGACGGCAAAGTTCTTGCATCTGGATCTGCCGATAGGACTATAAAATTATGGGATGTTATTACTAAAAAAGAGATTGCTTCATTGTCTGGGCATTCTGAATTTGTAGAATCAGTAGTATTTAGTCCAGATGGTACAACTCTTGCATCTGGATCGCGTGATGGTGACATAAAACTATGGGATGTTGCTACTAAAAAAGAGATAGTTACATTGACTGGGCATATTGGTTGGGTAACGTCAGTCGCATTTAGTCCCGATGGGAAAACAATTGTGGTGTCTGGATCATTTGTAAATGAATCGGATAAGTTGATAAAATTATGGGATGTAGCTACAAAAAAAGAGATAGCTGCATTGCCTGGTCATTATTTGCTTGTGGGGTCAGTAGCCTTTAGTTCGGATGGCAAAACAGTTGTATCTGGATCAGATGATAAAACTATAAAATTATGTGATGTTATTACAAAAAAAGAGATAGCTACATTGACTGGTCATGGCAAATTAGTAAAATCAGTAGCATTTAGTCCGGATGGCAAAACCCTTGCTTCTGGATCTGCTGATACTACTATAAAGTTATGGGACGTTAACACTAAAAAAGAGATAGTTCAATTGACTGGTCATGAAGCGAATGTAAATTCAGTAGCATTTAGTTCTGATGGCAAAGTTCTTGCATCTGGATCTTTTGATAAGAAGATAAAGGTATGGGATGCGGCTTTATGTAGAGAATTTGAACCATTTTTAAAAAGTTTGTACGCAGATGCCAAGGGAATAAAGAAATTTTTATTGCTGCGCAAGATTTTTGAGCATTTTGAAAAAACAAAAAAACCATTCCCTTTGGGCCAACCAGAAGCAATAGCGTTGCTGAAAGAATTACCGACATGGTTGCAAAGACCGCTGCAAGAAAAACAAATTGTGCGTGTGTTTAATAAAGTTGGTAATAAGGCATAATCGCCTTTAATCTGTTATAAATAAACCTGGGGGTTATCTTACATGAAGAATAAAGTTATTGGGACATGTCTAATGATAGTAGCCATTAGTAGCCAACTAAGAGCTATGGAATCTAAAACCATTATAAAAGAACTGGGTAAGGTAAAAGTACCAGTAATACCTGTACAAGGTAAGCCGTTTTATCCCGAGTTGGATATTGATACTAGAAAAAAAGCTACGTTAGAGCGCATAGTAGAACAGTATTTAAACGTGTGCACATCTGCATCTCTTTTTGTTAAAAAGATAAAAGAAACTATCTCATTACCAATTGCTACATTATCTGGTCATAGTGATAGTGTATTATCGATATCATTTAGTCCGGATGGCAAAACAGTTGTATCTGGATCATTGGATAACACTACGAAGTTATGGGATGTAGCTAATAAAAAAGAAATTACTACATTACCTGGTCAGGGCAATGCGGTAAATTCAGCAGCATTTAGTCCAGATGGTAAAAGAGTTGCGTGTGGATCTCGCGATAAGACTATAAGGTTATGGGATGTAGTAGATTGTGAAAAAGAGATTGCTACATTATCTGGTCATAGTGATTGTGTACATTCAGTAGCATTTAGTCCGGATAGCAAAATAGTTGCATCAGCATCTAGTGATAAGACTATAAAGTTATGGGATGTGGGCTTTTATATTGAACTTGAACCATTTTTAAAAAGTTTGCATGCAGATGCCAAGGGAATAAAGAAGTTTTTCTTGTTACGTAAGATTTTTGAGCATTTTGAAAAAACAAAAGAACCATTATCATTATACCAACCAGAAGCAATTGCATTGCTGAAAGAATTACCGGCATGGTTGCAAAAGCCGCTGCAAGAAAAACAAATGGTGCGAGTGTTTAAAAAAGTTGGTAATAAGGCATAATCGTCTTTAATCTGTTATAAATAAACCTGGGGGTTATCTTACATGAAGAATAAAGTTATTGGGACATGTCTAATAATAGTAGCCATTAGTAGCCAACTAAGAGCTATGGAAACTTACGATGAACAACAACTACAAACCATTATAAAAGAACTGGGTAAGATAAAAATACCAGTAGTGCCACTACAAGATAAGCCGTTGTATCCCGAGTTGGATATTGATACTAGAAAAAAAGCAACATTAGAGCGCATAGTAGAACAGTATTTAAACGTGGGCACATCTGCATCTCCACTGGTTAAAAAAATAGAAAAAATAACTAAATTCTTTCCATTGGCTACTTTGTCTGGTCATAGTAATGAAGTAAGATCAGTGGCCTTTAGTCCAGACGGCAAAACAGTTGCATCTGGATCGTGGGATTGGACTATAAAGTTATGGAATGTAGATACTCAAAGAGAACCTGCTTCATTATCTGGTGTTGCTGGTAATGGTATTGGTAACGACGAGTGGGTAGAGTCTGTAGCATTTAGTCCGGACGGTAAAACAATTGCTTCTGGATTATCGGGAGGGACTGTACGGTTATGGGATGTAGCTAATAAAAATGTAATTGCTAACTTACGTGGACACCAAGATAGGATAAGTTCAGTAGCATTTAGTCCAGATGGTAAAACAGTTGCTTCTGGGTCTGCTGATACAAATGTTAAATTATGGGATGTAGCTACTGCAAGAGAGATTTCTACATTATCTGGTTATAATAATGTGATTGAGTCAGTAGCATTTAGTCCCGATGGTAAAACCGTTGCGGCTGGATCTCGTGATAAGACCATAAAGTTATGGGATGTAGCTACTGCAAAAGAGATTGCTACATTATCTGGTCATGTGGTAAAGTCACTAGCATTTAGTCCTGATGGTAAAACCCTTGCATCTGGGTCTTATGATTGCACTATAAAATTATGGGATGTAGCAACAGTAAAAGAGATTGCTACATTATCTGGTCATGGCAAATTTGTAAGATCAGTAGCATTTAGTCCGGATGGCAAAATCCTTGTTTCTGGATTTACTGATAAATCTATAACGTTATGGGATGTAGCAACAGCAAAAGAGATTGTTCAATTGTCTGATCATGAAGGTTGGGTAAATTCAGTAGTATTTAGTCCTGCTGGCAAATTGCTTGCATCTGGGTCTGCTGACGGTACCATAAAGTTATGGGATGTGCGCCCCTATACAGAATTGGTACCATTTTTAAAAACTTTGTACGCAGATGCCAAGGGAATAAAGAAATTTTTATTGCTGCGTAAGATTTTTGAGCATTTTGAAAAAACAAAAAAACCATTCCCTTTGGGCCAATCAGAAGCAATAGCATTGCTGAAAGAATTACCGGCATGGTTGCAAAGGCCATTGCAAGAAAAACAAATGGTGCGTGTGTTTAATAAAGTTGGTAATAAGGCATAATCGCCTTTAATCTGTTATAAATAAACCTGGGGGTTATCTTATATGAAAAATAAAGTTATTGAGATATGTTTAATAATAGTAGCCATTAGTAGCCAACTAAGAGCTATGGAATCTAATGAATCTTATATTGAACAACAACTGCAAACCATTATAAAAGAACTGGGTAAGATAAAAATACCAGTAGTGCCTGTACAAGGTAAGCCGTTGTATCCCCAGTTGGATATTGATACTAGAAAAAAAGCTACGTTATTGCGCATAATAGAACAGTATTTAAACGTGGGCACATCTGCATCTCCACTGGTTAAAAAAATAGAAAAAATAACTAAATTCTTTCCATTGGCTACTATGGCTGGTCGTAGTAAAGAACGATCTGTGGCCGCCTTTAGTCCCGATGGCAAAATGGTTGCATCTGGATCGTGGGATCAAACTATAAAGTTATGGAATATAGATACTCCAAAAGAAATTGCTTTATTATCTGGTGGCCAGGGTCTTGGTGAGTGGGTAGAGTCTGTAGCATTTAGTCCAGACGGTAAAACAATAGCTTCTGGATTATCAGGAGGGACAGTACGGTTATGGGATGTAGCTAATAAAAAAATAATTGCTATATTACGTGGCCAAGATTGGGTAACTTCAGTAGTATTTAATTTCAATAGTAAAATGGTAGCTTCTTCTTCTGATAAAAATGTCAAACTATGGGATGTAGCTACTGCAAAAGAGGTTGCTACATTATCTGGTCATAGTGATTGGGTAGATTCAGTAGCATTTAGTCCAGATGGTAAAACCGTTGCATCTGGATCTCGTGATAAGACCATAAAGTTATGGGATGTAGCTACTGCAAAAGAGATTGCTACATTATCTGGGCATAGTGATTGGGTAGTTTCAGTCGCATTTAGTCCTGATGGTAAAACCCTTGCATCAGCGTCTTACGATGAGACTATAAGGTTATGGGATGTAGCTACTACAAAAGAGATAGCTTTATTTCGTCATGGCAAATTTGTAAAATCAGTAGCATTTAGTCCGGATGGCAAAACCCTTGCTTCTGGATCTCGTTATACTACTATAAAGTTATGGGATGTCGCATCTGCAAAAGAGATTTCTCAATTGTCTGGTCAGGAGGATTGGGTAATTTCAGTAGACTTTAGTCCTACTGGCAAATTGCTTGCATCTGGGTCTGCTGACGGTACCATAAAGTTATGGGATGTGCGCCCCTATACAGAATTGGTACCATTTTTACAAACATTGTTTGCAGATGCCAAGGGAATAAAGAAATTTTTATTGCTGCGCAAGATTTTTGAGCATTTTGAAAAAACAAAAAAACCATTATCATTATACCAACCAGAAGCAATAGCATTGCTGAAAGAATTACCGGCATGGTTGCAAAAGCCGCTGCAAGAAAAACAAATGGTGCGTGTGTTTAATAAAGTTGGTAATAAGGCATAATCACCTTTAATCTGTTATAAATAAACCTGGGGGTTATCTTACATGAAGAATAAAGTTATTGTGACATGTCTAATAATAATAGCCATTAGTAGCCAACTAAGAGCTATGGAATCTCACGATGAACAACAGCTACAAACCATTATAAAAGAACTGGGTAAGATAAAAATACCAGTAGTGCCATTACAAGATAAGCCGTTGTATCCCGAGTTGGATATTGATCCTAGAAAAAAAGCAACATTAGAGCGCATAGTAGAACAGTATTTAAACGAGGGTACATCTGCATCTCCATTGGTTAAAAAAATAGAAGAAATTACTAAGTTACCATTGGCTACTTTGTCTGGTCATAGTAAGCAAGTAAGATCAGTGGACTTTAGTCCCAATGGCAAAATGATTGCATCTGGATCGTGGGATCAAACTATAAAGTTATGGAATATAGATACTAAAAAAGAAATTGCTTTATTATCTGGTGGCAGTGTCTTTGGGGAGTTGGTAGATCAAGTAGCATTTAGTCCTGACGGCAAAACAATTGCTTTTGGATTATCAGGAGGCATTGTACGGTTATGGGATGTAGCTAATAAAAAAGTAATTGCTATATTACGTGGCCATCAAGGTTGGGTAAGTTCAGTAGTATTTAATTCCAACGGTAAAATGGTAGCTTCCGGTTCTGCTGATACAAATGTCAAACTATGGGATGTAGCTACTGCAAAAGAGATTGCTACATTATCTGGTCATAGTGAATGGGTACAGTCAGTAGCATTTAGTCCTGATGGTAAAACCGTTGCATCTGGATCTCGTGATAAGACCATAAAGTTATGGGATGTAGCTACTGCAAAAGAGATTGCTACATTGTCTGGGCATAGTGATTGGGTAGAGTCAGTAGCATTTAGTCCTGATGGTAAAACCCTTGCATCAGCCTCTTACGATGGGACTATAAGGTTATGGGATGTAGCTACTACAAACGAGATTGCTCTATTTGGTCATCGCAAATTAGTAAAATCAGTAGCATTTAGTCTGGATAGCAAAACCCTTGCTTCTGGATCTGCTGATACTACTATAAAGTTATGGGATGCATCATCTGCAAAAGAGATTGCTCAGTTGTCTGATCATGAAGGTTGGGTAAATTCAGTAGCCTTTAGTCCTGCCGGTAAATTGTTTGCATCTGGGTCTGCTGACGGTACCATAAAGTTATGGGATGTGCGCCCCTATACAGAATTGGTACCATTTTTACAAACATTGTTTGCAGATGCCAAGGGAATAAAGAAATTTTTATTGCTACGCACGATTTTTGAACATTTTGAAAAAACAAAAGAAGCATTATTATTATACCAACCAGAAGCAATTGCATTGCTGAAAGAATTACCGGCATGGTTGCAAAAGCCGCTGCAAGAAAAACAAATGGTGCGCGTGTTTAAAAAAGTGGGTAATGCTAAAGGGGCTTGTAACCAATTAGTGCAAATCTCAGAAAAGACTAATAAGAACCAGTAAAAACAGGCATTTGTGGGGTGCTAAAGGGGCCAAATAGCCTATTTTAGCCTTATTTCCCCGTTGTTCCCGGTATTTCACCTTTAATACCCCACCCCTCCCCCCCGCTTGCAATAATTATTCAATTTGATAATATATTATTATCAAGGTATTAAAAAAGCGGCTTGTTCCGCTTGGTTAAACAATTCAAAATGGAGGATATTCATATGAATATCAAGAAGTTATTTTTAGTAGGTAGTTCTGGTGTTGTAATGGCCACTGGAGCGGCTTTTGGTATGGAAAATACTCCTAAAAAGGGTTCTTATGTACCGCCGTATCGTAGGGCTATTTCTGATGTAAAACCAGTTGTTAGAGAGTCTACCAATCAACAAACAGCAGTAATGGGTTCTTTTGCAGAGCGTTATATACAAGGGAAGACCCCGGATCAAGTTGTGGGCAATTTAATATGGTTAGCAAGCCAAGGTAAGTTGCAAAAAAGTGGACTGTCTTCTTTCATCGCTGCAGGAGTAGATATTAACGCACAGAAGAATGGGCGTTCCGTATTGCATTGGGTAGCCAGCAATGCTGCTGATAGAGACCAGTATAAAAATATGCGTGGTCTTTTAGTTGGCTTAATGCAAGTTCCCGGTATTAATGTGAATATTCAAGATATAGACGGCAAGACCCCGTTACAATGGGCAGCAGGTAATGGCAACTTGGGCGCCGTATGTACTTTGTTGAAATTTGGCGCAGAAATTAACGCGCAAGATAAGGCGGGTGCTACAGCATTGCATTGGGCTGCATTTAAGGGTCACACCAACGTTGTTACCTATTTGCTTAAGAAGGGTGCAAAATTATATGCTCAAGATAAATTGGGCGCAACCCCGTTGTCCCGTGCGGTCAGTAACAATAAGTTAGAAACAATTAAAGAGCTATTAAAAAACTATACCGATAATAAAAATAATCATACCGCGCAAGATTTAAACCTGTTAACGCTGCCTGACAATGAAGGTAAAACAGCATTGCATTGGACGGCAAGTGAAGAAACAGCTCAGTTGTTGATAGATTTTGGCTTTCCAAAAGACATAAAAGATAATAATGGCCATACTCCGTATGATACTGCATTTTTAAAAGGATTTTTTAACACCGCGCGAGTGTTGAAAATATAAGTAGAGAGATACTATATTGGCTGTGGGTATTTGGTATCCACAGCCATTTTTTTTGTAACTTTTTGGTTGTAAATGTTTTCTAATAGTAGGATTGTATAGGGCATGTGCCCTTAATTGAAAAGACTAAAATGAAGTGGGCTTTTTTCTAGGCGCTGTTCATCGCGTTCTTTTTTTGCAAGTTCGGGTTTAATTTCAGGCTTGCTCTTATTTTTGCCTTCAAGAAGATCCTCTTCACACTTTTTTATAGTTATTATTTCTTCACATTCACTAATTACTAAATACCTATAGCCAAACCAATCTTTTTTAAATGGTAATCGCTTCACAACAGATTCTAATGTTTCATATTTGAATGGTGTAAGCATTTCAATTAATTTGGTAACAGCGCATTCGCCTAATATGGCATCTTTGCTGCTACTATCAGATAAATAAAAACCGTTAAAATTAATTTCTTTAAGATAGGGCAAAATGATCAAGTCCCGTTTGCTTGCAACCGGAACTGTAAAACATCCGGTAGTAGATTGAAGGATTATTTCTGGTTTAAAGGCAATGCTGCGTTCCTGTTTAACATCCGTCCACAGTTTAAAAGAGTACCTAAGTTCTGGTAAGTAGGCTATATCATCGTCATGAATACTGGCCACAATATTGCGGGTTCTGCCTATTTCAGTTAAATAGTTGTCAAAAGGGCGTTCAAAGGGCGTTAGTTCGTACTCTGGTAAGGAGTTATAATAGTCATAAAATGCTTTTAAATTTCTAATAATTACTGTTTTGCGCACTTGGGGAATAAACCTTTTTAATGTTCCCACTAGATTTCTATTAGTGGTTAGTTCTGTACGGTTTTCTGGGGTGGCATAAATAATGGATTCATGCAGAGTTAATTTTTGCATTATTTCCATAGCAAATGCGCGTGCTAGCAAGGGAGCTTGCTCTTTATTTTCTGAAGATATTAAGAGATGAATAGGAGTGTTTATCCATTGTGTATTCTTGTGCCAATCAGCCTTAAAATATCTTTGAATCACCGCATGTAATTTGGCAGCCTCTTTTTCTTCATTTTCTGCTGGGCGAAGAGATTCTTTGTAATCTAATTTAGGGACCGTTTCCTGGAGCTTGGTAGAGGATTCTTTATTAAAATTATAAGTACTATCAAATAGAGGAATGTAGATTTCTTCTTCCATGCTGTAGACAAAATTAAAACAGAATAGGGCAAACAGCGGCATTACCAAGACTTGTTTCATAACATCCCCTTAACAATGGTACCTTAACAGTGGTGATATTCATTTTCTCCAAAGTATAAAAAAGAATAGGGGATTTGCAATCTAAATCATAACCAGGCGGATTGGGGGTAAAAATCTTTAAAAATCCTCACAAATTAAATATGTTATGTTTAGAATGTGACGGTTTTAACTGCTAAGGTGTTATTTATTATTTATTGGTTTTCATTGTCGCATTGGAATTGTAGTTCTAAAGCCCTATTGTTTATTACCTACGTCTTCTACTTTAGAATAAACCCTATCAAATCTGCATTGTTTTATAACAGCTTCCGTTGCCTGCGGCGCCTGGCGTCTGTATTCATTGTGCTCTATTTGGTTAGTTAGGTATATGGTTCTGGGGCATATATTGCATTATGTAACAGTCATAACTCTAGACAGATCAATAAAGCTTTTTCTAGCTTTAATTTAAGCATTAATTTTTAAGTTGCCACGGTTAAAGGGCAAAATTACGTGTTATCAAAATTACGTATACATAAGGGGTTTGTAATATGAAAGTAGAACGGAATTGGTTTCATTATCGTTATTTGCTGCAACTGCTTATAGTTGCGCTTGTACTACCACAACAGGCTACTTATGCCGTGGTTGGCCCAATAGAACCAGGGCAATCATTGTGGTGTATTACCCAACGGATTGGTAATACCACAGACACTATACTGGATTTAATGGGAAATTTATTAGACTGTGCCTGTTCAGGTTCTGCATCAACAGCTGCATGTGCTGCTGTACCAATTACGCAAGTGGCGGGGAACATAACATTAAGCACTGCAGGCAATTATTGTTTAGTTAGTGATTTTGTAGGAACAATTGTAATTGCTGGTAATGACATAACACTGGATCTTAATAATCGTAAGGTTATGGGAACTATCTCTATAACCAACTTACGTAATGTAAATCTATTTAATGGTTTTATTATACCCCCAGCAACTGCTGCTAACTTAGATCCTGCTGCGGTGAGTGTATCTTCTGTTTCTAATTTAATCATAAATAACTGTGTAATTGATTGCAGCATTTCTGGACCCAGCGTAAATATTGGAATTAATGGTAGAGTTGGCATTACCTTTGCAAGTAGTAGTGGTGTTCAATTGCTCGGGAGTTATATCGCTGGTGGTTTTGGCAGCAATGGTGTTTCAATTGCTGGTAATGGGGGCAGCGCTATTTTTGGAAATAATTGTGATACCGTATTTATAGAATATTGTGTTATAGAAGGCGGAAATGCCGGCAATGGAGGTTCTGGTGTTGGTGGTGGAGGAGGTACTGGTGGTAATGGTATTCTTTTTGCAAATAGTACCAATGTTCAGGCTAAAAATTCTGTTATAGGTGGGGGTATAGCGGGTAATGGTGGTAACGGTGGCAACGCTGGTTCTGGCGGCGGCGGCGGTGGTGGTTTAGGTGGTGGTGGCGGTGGAAGTAGTGGTGGCGGAAGCTTTGGTGTAAGTGGGGGCAGTAGTGCTGGTTTTGGTGGCATTGGTGGTGGAAATTGCGGAGCATATTTAATAAATAGTAGCTTTTTTCAATTTATTAATAATTTCATTATAGGTGGAGCTGGGGGAAATGGTGGTATTGGATCAGCGGGTAGCATAGACAATCCTGGTCTTGGCGGTGGCGGCGGAGGAGGTGGTGGTGCGGGTATATTTTCGCAAGCATGCTCATACGTATTTGTGATAGATAATGAAATTCAAGCTGGCAGCAATGGGAATGGTGGAGCAGGTGGCACGGCTGCTTTGGAGGGTGATGGTAGCGGAGGTGGCGGTGGCGCTGGTTCAGGAGGTGGTGCAGGTGGTGGTGGTGGTGGTGACACTGGTGAAGGTGATGGTAGTGGTGGTGCTGGCGGCGGCGGCGGCAATATTGGTTCTGGTGGCGGGGCGGGCGACTTTGGCAGTGGTACAGAAATTGGCGGTGGTGGGTCCGGTGGAGGTGCAGGTGGTTGTGGAATAATCTTGCAAACATTGAACAGAGTAGAAATATACAACAATAGTATAACGTGTATGGTAGGTGGAAATGCAGCCGGTGGTGGTGGTAGTCCTACTGCTGGTACTGGTGGCTTTGGAGGAGGTGGTGGTGGCGGTGGCGGCATATTTTTAGATGCCGTAACCAATGCATTTATCTCCAAAAATATTGTGCGTGCTTCTAGAGGGGGAAATGCGGATATTTATATTGGTGGTGGGGGAAGTAGTGGAAGACCGGGTACTGGTCCTTCTGGTCTTTTAAATTTAAATGGTGGTAACGGGGGCGGTGGTGCCGGTTGTATTGGTATCTACATAACTAACAACAGTGCCAATAATGGTATTCAAATTGAGCATTGCACTATTTTTGGTGGTGATGGTGGTTCAGGGTCTGCTAATGGTGGGGATTCTGTGTTTACGGGAAGCTTTGCGCAGAATGTAGAAGTGAGCAATTGTGTTTTAGCTAAAGCAGGTAACGGAATAATCCCAGGGCAAGCAATTAATGATAATAATCCACAAGCTAATACCGCATTGGGTGGTGCAAGTATATTTGGTAATGTTGCCTACAATATTCCTGGGCCAACCTATTATACGGTGCATAATGTTGCTAACAATCCAACCTATGTTTTTAATGCTTCCTTAACAACACCAGCTGCGCTTAATATGTTACAAGGTAATTTGTATTTCCCATAAGACTAAAAATTTTTAGGGCTTTGGAAGTTAATTTCTAAAGCCCTCTTATGTGCTCAATAATTATTTTTAAAAATTAGATTCAAATTATGTATACATAAGGGGTCAGTAATATGAAAGCAGAACAGAATTGGGTTCAGTATCGCTCTATGCTACCACTTCTTATAATTCCACTTATAATCTTTGAACAAGATAGTTTTGCAGTGGTTGGGCCAATAGAGCCAGGACAATCATTGTGGTGTATTACGCAACGTCTTGGTAACACTACAGATACCATTCTTGATTTAGTAATAACTCTACTCGATTGCGCATGTTCAGGGACTAATGCGCCGTTTGCCTGTGCTCCAGTACCAATCACGCAAGTGGCAGGCAATATAACACTAAGTACTCCCGGTAACTATTGCCTAGCAAGTGATTTTGTGGGAACGTTTTCTATCATTGGTAATGATATAACACTGGATCTTAATAATCGTATGGTGACTGGTACTGTTTCCGTAACTAATGTAAATAATATAAATCTTCGTAATGGTTTTATTATGCCCTCAGCAACGGCTTCTAATGCAGATCCGGCTGCGGTTACTGTAGCTTCTGTTTCTAATCTAATTATAAGTAACTGTGCAATTGATTGCACTGTTTCTGGCAGCAGTACAACTGCAGGTATAAATGGCAGAGATGGCATTGATCTTGCAAATTGTAGTGATGTAAAGTTGCTCAACTGTTATATTGCCGCGGGTCTTGGCAGTGATGGTGTTCAAGGTGCCAATGGTGGTAATGGTATTAGTGGAATAGATTGTACTACCGTCTTTATAGGCAATTGTGTGGTGCTCGCAGGAGCTGCAGGCAATGGTTCAATTGGTGGTGGTACTGGTGGCAATGGCATACTCTTTGCAAATAGCACCTATGTACAAGTTAAAAATTCTGAGCTAGTTGGTGGTTTAGGCGGAGCTGGCGGCGCAGGCGGTGGGTTTGGCGGCGGTGGTACTGCTGGTAATGCAGGAGGTGGTTTTGGCGTTACGGGTACAAATGGCGGCAATGGTGGCGGATGTTGCGGTGCATATATAATTAATAGTGCTTATTTACAATTAGATAGCACTATTCTTAATGGTGGTGCTGGTGGCATGGGTGTTTCTGGTGCCGGTGGTGGTAGTGGAGGCGCGGGCATCTATGTCAATAATTGTTCAAATGTTTTTGCAAGAAATAATGTAATTGCTGCAGGCAGTAACGGTGCTGGTGGTAGTGGTACTTCTAACGGCGGCGGCGGCGGAGCGGGTTCAGGCGGCGGAGGTGGTGGCGGTGCGAGTTCGAATATTATAGGAAGTAGCGGTGGCAATGGAGGCAACATTGGTTTTGGTGGGCAGGCAGGCAATAGTGGAACTGGTGGTCTTGGTGGAGGCGGCGGAGGAGCAGGGGGTGTTGGGATAATCTTGCAGATAGTGGCAATGGTAGAAATTTCTGACAATACAGTAACCGGTACCTTGGGTGGCTCAGGTGGATTTGCTGCAACTACTGGCGGAGGAGCCGGAGGCGGTGGTGGTGGTGGTGGCATATATCTGGATGCAGTAACTAATGCCTTAGTATCTAATAATTATATTAGTGCTTTTTTTGGCGGTAATGGTGGTGCAGCATCTAAGACTGGTATTGGTGGTGGCGGTAATTTTGGTACTGCGGGCTATATTTTATTAGGAACTTCAGGAGGCGGAGGTGGCGGTGGAGCCGGATCCATTGGTATTTATGTAACGAGCAATAGCGCTAATAATGGTATTCAGATCCAGAATTGCATTATTTTTGGTGGAGATGGTGGTACCGGTTTTTACAGTAATGGTGGTGACGCGGTGTTTACGGGAAGCCTTGCGCAGTATGTAGAAGTAAGTAATTGTGTTCTAGCCAAAGCAGGTAATGGTTATGGTTATTTTATAGGAACTAACGGCCAAGCAATTAATGATACTAATATTCAGCCAACTACATTTGCAGGTGGGGCAAGCATATTTGGCAATGTAGCGTACAATATCTCTGGCGCAACTTATTACACCATTCATAATGTTGCTAACAACCCCACCTATGTTTTTAATGGATCATTAAGCACAGCTGCTACGGTTAATATGTTGCAGGGTAATTTATATTTCCCATAAATAAGAAAATTGAAGGGCTTTGGAATTGTAGTTCTAAAACCTATTACGTATTGCCTACGTGTTCTACTTTAGAATAAACCCTATCAAATCTGCTTAGTAGTAGTGTTTTGCAATTAGGGCATGGGGATGGAACTGTTATATAGAGTTGCAGGCTCTGTGCAGCGCATTCATTGCAGAGGATATTAGGCTTATTGTTGGTACTGCAGCATGGTAAATAGCCAAAATGTTTGGTGCATACTTTAGTGCACATAATGCATTTGCCTGCTTCTGGTACCGTATTTTTTGGATCTATAATCTTTAACTTCATTTTTAGTTCTTTTATAGTAGAAGCTAATTCCCTTCTCTTTATAAAGATGCCATCGTAACCCTTTTTGAAGGGCAGTTTCTCAAGTATCTCTGGTAGCAGTTCAGTAGTAAATGGCAATAATTGTTGATACAGTTCTTCTTTTGCTTCGCTAAATTCCGTTCTTTCAAACTCATCATCTTTTATGTAAAATTCGGTGTAATAGGGAAATATTCTATTTTTTGATAATCTCTGAACTATTGCTTTCCAACGATCAAGATTAAGCACCAATGGTACGGCAATAGTTGTTTGATATTCTTTATCAAGATTTGCAAAATAATATTTGATTGGTGCGGGCATGTTATAACTATCTACGGTGGTTATTCCGCATACTAAGACAACTCTGTTTAATCGTTTGGCATGCTTTAAATAGTCAACAAATGCTTGTGCAGAATTTTCATTAGTGCCATGGGTAGAAACATAGTGGTCATAGAGTGCTTTTAGATCTTTAATTAATAAGAGCCCAAGTTTTATTTTTTCTGCGGGATAGGTTGCATGCGCAGGGTGATAAAAGGGCTTTGCAGTAGAATCCAAAGCCAGTGCAAAAGCCCGGGGTAATAACCGTGCTTGTTCTTCTTTGGAAGATTCTAGTAATAGTGCAGGTGCGGTAAATTTTTTCTGTTTTGCATCTTCTTTTAAATCATCAATGAGTACCAGAAATGGGTCTTGCGATGCGGCATTTAATATTGCTGCTTGTTCTTGTTCATTAAATGTTTCTTGCAAAACCAAAGGAACATTATTCTGCTGTGTTATGCTGCGATCAATGTCCATTGAATATATGTTTTGTAATCCATATAAGGACATGATGAAAAGTGTTTTTTTTATGTAAAGCTTTTTCATTCATAGTTCCTGTTTATTATTATCGATTGTTGAATGGAAACAAATATATATAAAAGTCTTCAGAAGGACAATAATCGCTTCCTTTCTGAATACACATTAATTTTAATTGCGACAGGCTTCGTGCTTTATGAGTGCTATTCATTGGGAGACAGCATGCAAATAATAGTAGTGAAATAAACAGGACTTAGTTTTTAATTACCAATCCAAGGGCTACATGAATAGCTGCTTTACATGATGGGCATTGAAAATTGGCAGAATTATTTATTTTTGAGTTACAAAACCTATGGCTAAACGTTTGGACAATGCTTACTTCTTTGAAAGGTAAACAGTCACCGCATAATACCTTCAATGAGCTTGGAGTGGTACAGCAAGGGAGTAGTAAGTAATCATTATGACTAATTTGTTGTTTGCATTTGGCACATGCCAAGACTTCTTTTTTGGGTTCTTCTTCTCCATTGTATTTTCCATTGAGTTCAATTCTATAAATCCTGTTCTTTAATTCATCATGGTCAAAATATGAATAATTACCTATCAAAGCTTTATGAACTTTAAGGCTTTGAAAAATTTCTGGCAAAAGGTCGGAGGGAATATTCTTAACAACAGAATACAGGTGATTCCTTGCATAAAATCCTTTGTGACAAAGGCTTTCATCATCACTATTATAAATTTGGAATTCTCCTAATGGCTTGGTGAGTGTAAACAACACATTCCATTTTTCTTTGTATTTTGCCGGCATTACCGCAATAGTAATAGTGGTAGAATATGATTTTTGTACTTGTTTAAAATAGACTTTTATTTGCTCGGGTAATTCTTTAAATTCTGTATTGGTAATGCCACAAAAAAGCCCAGTGTTTTTTTCTTTTTTTATACTTCTCAAATAATCTACAAAATCTTTAGCATTAGTTGCGTCATTTTCTTGCTTGTTTTGTTGGGTTTTATGATGTAGATAGAGTGAGCTCAGACTGCGTATAATTAATGCATTGTATTTTCTATAATCCTTTGCAGGTCGCTCTTTGCTGGTAAGATACGCGGTAGGAATATTTAAATTTTTTACCAGAACTGCTGGCAGAGCGTACGATTGTTCTTTGTCTTCGCACATAATCAAAATTGCGGGCCAATCGGCTTTATTGTTACGATCAGATTGCAAGTTATCAGAAAAATCAAACAAGTCCTTTGATTGTGAATAATGATAAAAGTCTACCAGCTCACTTTCATTTTTTTCTGGAGACAGTTCAGGAATAGGGGCTTGTGATTGGGGTGTTTTGTTCGTAGCTGCAGGGCTAGTTATCGCTAGAGCAGTTGTTAAACGTTGCGTTATCGTGGGTGGCGGTGTAGTTGGGGGTACCGGATAAGCGTTTGGGTTTTGTGAAGTTGCTTGGGAGTAGGGAGGTGGTGGTGTTATTTGGGGATATGAAACTACTGGGTTTTGATTATTTGAGTAATAATTGGAATTATTTTGGTATTCAAATGAGTTAAATGAATTTGACGAAAAAGGATCAGTTTCATTCCAATTATCCATGCAAAAGATTCTATTAGTGACACTGACTACAATTAGAAGAAAAATGATTGGTTTAACCTGTGGGCACATGCTTTTTTCCTTTTTGACAGAAGTGCATTACGTTGGATGTAATTTTTTTTGTTAGTTTACCAGGCTCATTATGCCCACCGCGCAATTGTCTGTCAAAAAACTGTGAATATTTATTGGTGTTTAATAACTTTAGTTGGCGGTATTTTATCTTTGTCGTAGAATTTTTCCCAAAGCTTTTGGATTAAATCAACATATTCGGCTGAAATAATATAGGTATAACGGTAGCCTTCTTTTATGAGTAGTTCTAGACCGTTTACTGCATAATTTAGTTGTTCATCAGAAAAATGTTTTAGATCTTTATTTATTTGCTCTAATGATTGTCCTTTATCATATTCCAAAATAGCCCCATATGTGTTAGAGCTATAAAAACCCACAAAGCTTTTATCATTTAATTTTAAGAATAGCTGACGCAGTATAAGGTCTCTATTAGTTACTGGTGGTATTACAAAAGCACCATAATCTAAGTTAACTTTTATAGAAATTCCCTTAAATAGACCCTCCATTAGTCTTGAATCATTGAGATCAAAGAAATCAGTGCAGGGCATTTGATCTAGATCGCTTTCATGAATTCCCGCAATAATATTTCTGGTCTTTGAAATTTCGATCAGATATGCATCAAATAATTGCTGTTTAGCGAGTGGATCTTTTTTAAAAGAATCATAAAATGCCTTTAAATCACGGATTATTAATGTTGATCGTATTCCTGGTACCAAACTTTTAATGGTTCCATACAAATTAAGACTTGTTTTAAGTTCTTGAAGTTTATCGGGACTTGCGTATTTAATAGAGTCGCTTCGCCATGCAAGATTATTGGCAATCTCCATTGCAAATGCGCGGGGTAATAGGTGCGCCTGTTTCTGGTCAGCACAACAAAGAAGCAGTTTTAAGGGAGAATCTATCCATTTAGTAGTTGATTTCCAATTTGGTGCAAAAAATCTCTGGAGATGAGAGCAAAGTTGCTGAGCTTCCTCTTCTTCATTTTCTAGTGGATATAAGCTAGGGAATAATTGTTCTGGCTGCATGGCCTGGATGGGCATCAGCATGGACAATAAACCAAAAATTAAAAGTCGTACATTATTTATGACAGTCATTCCATTTCCTTGTTTTGAATATGCTACTTATTAGTGAAACTATAAAACTGCAGCAGTAGTTAGCAATCAAAAGGGAAGAAAGCGATTGATGGAACTGATTTTTGAAGAATGTAAGGTTGTTGATTATTCAGGTAAGCATTCTGTTTTATTGGGTTTATTATGCCATTGTGATAGGTATTTGTAAGAGGCCTTAGGGTGTTGTTAAATTGCGGCCATGGATGCGGCATTGGTGTCTTAGTTGTTTTATCAATTCCTTATATTCTGGTGCAACAATATAGGTATTCCAATATCCGTTTTTAAATAATTGCTCAAATGGTTTAATTACCACGAACTCAAGTTGTTCATCAGAAAAAGGGATTAAATCATCTTTAATTTGTTCTATAGATTTAACTTGATCCCATATTAGCGTGGCATTGTATTGTGCAGAGTCATAAAAACCAGCAAAGTGTTTGTTGGTTAATTTTGCAAATAGGGGACTTAGTATGAGCTCTCTTTTGATTGCTGAAGGAATTACTATTGCGCCATGATACTTGTTTACGGTTAAGTTTATTCCTTTAAAAAGTACATTCCTTAGTCTTGTATCATTTAAATCAAAAAACTTTGTGCTTGTCATTTGGCTTAGGTCAGATTGGTGGATACCAGCAATAATATTTCTGGTGTTGGCAATGTCATTAAGATATACATCAAAAGTTTGTTCTAGGTAGAAAGGATCTTTATTAAAACAATCATAGAATGCTTTTAAATCACGTATTATTAATGTAGTGCGCACCGCAGGTACCATGCTTTTTATAGTTCCAGGCAAATTTAGAGCTGTTTTGAGTTCAGGCAGCTCACGTGGATTTGCATATTTAATAGAATTTATCCATGCAAGATTGTTTGTTATTTCCATTGCAAATGCACGGGGCAGTAGGTGTGCTTGGTGTTTGTCAGATGAGCAGAGCAACAGTCGTAAAGGACGGTTTTCTACCCAGTTGGTGTTGCTGTGCCAATTGGGTGCAATATATTTTTGAATGTAACAGCAGAGCTGGCGAGCTTGTGATTCTTCATCTTCTATAGGGTATAGGGTTGGGAATGGTTGTTCCTGTTGCATGCACTGGATGTTTATCATGGTGAACAGTAAGCTAGCCGCGTAATTTCTTACGTTGTTCATGATAAGTGGTTCCTCTTTTTGAATGTGCAATACGTGTGAATTAAGATACACAATAGAAAGTATTGTTGGCAATCAAAAGGGAAATGGATAATGGCAAATTCTTGTTTTAGGTAATACTTGCTCTTATTTGGTTTTTTTCTGTTTTACGTCTTTATCAAATTCTTCAAAATCAATATAGGTGTGATAACGTAATGAAGGAAAATTGGAGCAATATTTAAATTTTATTTTTGCTATTGTAGCCTTTAGTTCTTCTTCGTCTTGAATTAATTCTAAGGCTGCAAGGATCTCGTGTTTTGCATTGTCGGTACTAAAAATAAGCGTATTTTCCAACTTTATTCCTAAAAAGTTGTTATTGAGCTGTTCTAACAAGGGACTCATTATTAATTCTCGTTTATTAATTTTAATCTCATAGATATTATGTTTACGCTCACGCACTAATATTTTGTCGTTAAATCCTGGCCAAGCCTGAAAAGCATCTATCCAAACGTTCCGACCCCATGGAGCAGGATAATGAACTAAGTTCCTAACCAAGTACAAGTCAGCAGTACAAATTCCCGCGATAAGATTATTAAGGGAGTTTATTTTAGATAAATGGTCATTAAAGATATAACCGTATTCTTTGCAGATTTCTGAGGCATTAAAATAATCATAGTATGCTTTAAGATCACGAATAATAATGGTGGGGCGGGTAGTAGTGCTGTACCGTCTTATTACCTTTCTAAGTGCGCTTATGTTGGGTTCAATATCAATATTATTTTCTGGCGTAGCATATTCTATTGGGTGATACCAGTTTGCCTTGCCTATCTCCATGGCAAGTGCGCGGGGCAATAATCTTGATTCGGCAGCTTCTGAGCATATTAGAATGCTGAGTGGTGTATCAAACACATATACATTATCTTTCCATTCCGGGTGTAAATGTTGACGCAAATATGGTCCTAATTTAGCAGCTGCTTCTTCTTCATTTTCTAACGGGTATAAGGTGTTAAAGGGTCGTTCTGGTTGCATGCAATTAAGCAATTGGACTGAACTTATTAGGCAGAGAACAATGGGATTGATGAACTTCATAGAATTCCTAAGTAATATGGTAACCTTTGTTATTTAGTTGTTATTATTTATTCATTTGTTATGTGTTCTAAAAGTGCCATTATCGTGGAGTACTCTTCGTGCCCAATATAGGTATAACCTGCTCGCGCTGTTTTTATGAGTGGTTCTAATTGTTTTACAACAGTCCGGAGATGCTCATCAGTAAAGGGTTTTAGGTCCACTTTTATTTTTTCTTTGGTATGGTCACTGGTCATGTAGATATTGGAAGTCCATTTTTCTCTGCCATAAAAACCTGCAAAATTTGGAGCATCTAGTTTCTCAAAAAAAGTGCTTAAGATTAATTCTTTGGTGCTGGCAACAGGAAATTCTAATGCGTGAATAGACGTTCCTTCCAATAACAGGTCATAACATAGACTAGAAATTATCCCCTCAGGCTTAAAAAATTCAAAGATGGTATTGGGAAGTTTATTAAGATCTTGTATACAGAATCCACATATCACGTTTCTGGTTTTGGCAATTTCATAAAGATATTCCGTAAAATTTTTGGCATCAGGATTTTTGGATGTGTGTTTATAGAATGCTAATAAATCACGAATGATTATGGTTTTGCGTACAGCGGGCACCATGCTTTTAATGGTACCCATAATATTAAGTTCTGTTTTAAGTTGTGAAAGAGAAGTTGGCGTTGCATATAGATAGGAATCATAGAAAGAAAGTTTGTTAGAGATTTCCATGCTCAATGCTCTAGGCAATAAGCGAGCTTGTTCGCGATTTTTTGAACATACTAGCAATGCTATAGGTTTTGCTATCCAAGAGGTATCTGAGTGCCAGTTGGGTCTTATATGCTGTTGCAGATAGGCACGCAGTTTATTCGCTTCTTCTTCTTCATGTTCTATGGGAAAAAGAGGTAAGTCATCATTAGTAGCCGTCTGGTCTAAAGGCTTTTCCATGGCTAAGATTGCAAAGCTGTTGAGTAGTATGATCAGTAGGCTGGTTATTTTCATAACAGTCCTTGGTAGATTGAGAATTTAGCTTTTTAGTGATTTAATTTGGCGCCATTCTTCAAGGGCTAACTGTATATAATTATCTACTTCACTTTGGTCTATATAATAACCCGACCAATAAGAGAATTTAATATGTAAATTCTCAATCGCAATAGTGCGATATTTCTTTGGTAAACGTGTCAGCAAGGCTGTCAATTGATAATTTCTTTTGGAGCCAAGAGATTTTTCATTGGTTGCAGGGTCATATAAATACCAATTTTTGTTACTAATACTGGACATAACTGAGCTTGTGTTACTAATACGGGACATAACTGCGCTAATAATTTCTAAATTTTTTTTTGGTATTGTAGGTAAAATCACAATTGAATTATCTTCAGAATTTTCTGTGTTAATATTGGTAAACAATTCTAGTACCGCCGCAGGAATTTCTTTTGCTTTTTTCTTTTGCAATCCACAGATAAAAAATTTGGGAAGATTGGAATAACCAGTTCTTTGTACTTCTTGTTTTACATACTGTTTAAAAGATTTAATTTTTGTTTTTTCTTTGGTGCTTGGATCTAATTGAGCAGTAAAGGATGTGTACAGTGCTGCTAAATCACGTACCAATAGTATATTGGATTCATCGTTAGTATTTGATCGTTGGTTTAAATAGGCAGGGTGCGTTTCTCCCATTGCATCAGCAATAGCGCGTGGCCAGAAGGCGGCCTGTTTTTTATTATCACTTACTAATAGTATTGCGGGAGATTGAGCATTAGTAAAAGATTTATCCTTTATTTTTTTTAATTTACTAACCCAAGTTTCTACTTCTTGGGGCATTAATAAGCTCAGTTTATAGGCCTCGCGATGCTCATTTTCAAGTGGTTCTAGCTCGGGACAAATTGCGGGTTTTGATTCCATTGCACTCATTTGGAAATTGCTGACCATGAGCATGAGCGCAGTTAGCAAGATCTGTTTATTCATAATGATTCCTTGGTAGATTGAGAATTTATTTTTTGAGTGATTCAACTTTGCTGATCTGTTCCAAAATAGAATTTATATAATTTTCTAATTCACTTTGGTCTAGATAATAAGAGGCCCCCCATGCTGAGTATTTAAAGTTCAAACTATTAATTGCATGATGGCGATATTTTTTTGGTAAACGTCCTAGTAATCTTACCAATCGTTCATTTCTTGTTGAACCATATAATCTGTCTTGGGTGTTAGAGTTATACAGATAATAATTTTCTTGAGGTGCACTAATAAGGCGTGACATTACTCCGCTAATAATTGCTAAATCTTCTTTGGGTATTGTTGGAATAGTCATAATAGAATTAGCGTTAAAAGGTGTTGTTTTAATATTGGTAAACCATTCTAGTACCGCCGCAGGAATGTCTTTTGCTTTTTTCTTATGCAATCCACAGATAAAAAATTTGGGAACATTGGAATAACCAGTTCTTTTTATTTCTTGATCTACATACTGTTTAAAAGATTCAATTTTTGTTTTTTCTTTGGTGCTTGGATCTAATTGAGCAGTAAAGTGCGTGTACAGTGCTGCTAAATCACGTACCAATAATAGGTTTGATTTGTCATTGGTATTTGATTGTGCGTTTAAGTAGGCAGGGGCTATTTCTCCCATTGCATCAGCGATAGCGCGTGGCCATAATGCGGCCTGTTTTTTATTCTCACTTACTAATAGTATTGCGGGAGATTGAGCATTAGTAAAAGATTTGTCCTTTATTTTTTTTAATTTACTAACCCAAGTTTCTACCTCTTGGGGCATTAACAAGCTTAGTTGATGGGCCTCCTGAGCCTCATTTTCAATTGGTTGTAGCTCGGGACAAATTGCGGGTTTTGATTCCATTGCGCTCACGGGTTTTGATTCCATTGCACTCATTTGGAAATTGCTGACCATGAGTATAATTAGTAAGAGCTGTTTATTCATAATGACTCCTTAGCTTTGTGATTGTGATTAATTTGGCATGAGTATATATCGCAGAAAGGTAGTGTGCAATGAATTTTAATGACCATGCTCTGACTGTTAAAAAATCTTGCACTCTGGAAGATTTCTGTCGCTTTTGATTACGTGGGGGACTTAGTCATTCAGAGCAGATTCTATACAGGTTTTTAAATCATTTAGGTTCAGATACCAGCCAAAAATCCAATTGTATTTAAAGGGTACGTTTTTAATAACATCACTTAAATGGTCGTGTGGTACGCGTGCTAGTTCTTTAACAACTAATTGATTTCTTTCAACGCCATATATGTTGCTGTTGTTTTCTGGGTCATATAGATAATAATCTTCTTTCTGTTTATCACTTATAAGAGAGGACATTAATGCGCTGGCGATTTGCATATGGTCTATGTTTATTGTTGGTATTCTTATTATTGTTTGAAAGGGCATTTTAAATTGGGCAAACCAGTGAAGTAGCTGATAGGGAATTTCTTTTACTTTTTTTGACGATAATCCGCAGATAAGGAAAGTTTCTTTTCTTTTTTTATAAGAAAAATATTCCAGAAAATGGTTTATTTTACTTTCTGGATGCATTTTTGTGGGCAGTTGACTGGTATAATGGCTGAACAAGGCTGCCAAATCCCGCACCAGCATAAGGTGATACTCAATAGAGACAATATGTTGGTTGTATTTAAAATAGTGTGGCTCTTGCTCTTGCATGGTCTGTGCTACTGCACGGGGCCATAATACGGCTTGGCTTTTATCATCGCATAGTAATAAGACTGCGGGCGCAGATCCACGAGGGTACGTCTCTTTTGCTTCTTGCAATTGGGTAACCAGTAATTCCACATTTTTGGGCATTAACAAACAGAGTTTATAGGCTTGTTCCGCTTCATCATGAATCGGTTCCAGTTCAGGACAGACATTTTCTGGTTCCATTGCGCAGGTTTGGCAAGTACCAAAAATGAGCGCTATTAGTACCGCATATTTATTCAGAGGACCTCCTTTTTTGGCACCTATGGTGCTTGATTCCAAGTATATATCTTTGGCCATTTGTAGCGCAACGGATTTGCCTGGCAAGCGGAGGATCCAGACTAATTAAAAAACTATTATTGCAATTGTGTAATATATATGTTACAATTAAGGTATGGAAATAGAAATAATACTTTACACAACTGATACTGACAAACAACCATTTGTTGAATGGCAAGATGATCTTGATCGAAAAACTAGATTGATTGTTTTTTCAAGATTAACACGAGTGCGTTCAGGTAATTTTGGAAATCACAAGCAACTTAAAGGTCATAAAGAGCTTTGGGAATTAATTTTCGATTATGGGCCAGGATATAGGGTATATTTTGCCAAAGAAGGTTCTAAGGTTGTTATTTTGTTATGCGGTGGTGATAAAGGTAGCCAAGATCGTGATATTCAAAAAGCAAAGCGTTATTGGCAAGATTATAAAAGTAGAAACTAATTAGGGAGGTCAAATTATGACTAAAAAGAAAAAAGTTTATAAAGATTACAAAGAGCTTTTGCACGAAGAACTACAAGATATATCATTTGCCGTTGATTATCTTAATGAAGCATTAGAAGATGCTGATCAAAAAGTTTTTTTAATGGCTTTAAGAGATGTTCTAGAAGCGCACGGGCATGATATTTCTGCGGTTGCACGCGAAGCGCAAATTACTCGTCCAAATATTTATCGAATACTTTCAGAAAAAGGTAATCCACGCCTTACAAGTTTGCAGGCCGTTCTACATACAATGGGATTAAAACTTAAAGTTGATTCTGTAGATTCACGTGCTCGTAAATAACCCTAAGCAAAAAGGGAAAATGCTCAAAATAATTGAAAATAGTATCTATATCTGATTAAAGAGGAACTCCGGTTCCTCTTTTTTTTGTCGGTTCGCTTTCATACCATTATATTTTTATAAGTGTAGTTAATAAGTAACATGCCCCGGTTTGGCCATTTGTAGCGCAACGGATTTGCCTGGCTCAGCGGACAAGGCTATTGGGTTGTGACTATTTTAAAAAACCGTATATTTAAAGGTATAGGGACATTCTGAAGGGGTTTTATGGGTCGCTTATGGCAATATCTGCCAATTTCTATACTCTTATTAGGAGTAATGGGAGTAGTGTACAATGGGGGTAATTCTATCCAAGAGGGCAATTCTGTGAATATAGATTCATGTAAAACGTTATTTATTATTGATGGTTCTTCATTTTTATACCGTGCTTATTATGGTACACGGCCATTACATACCCTAGAAGGCGTTCCGGTAAATGCTATCTATAGTTTTTGCCGTACCGTTAAAAAACTTATAGAAAAGTTCCACCCGGAACATATGGTATTGGTATGGGACAGCAAAGGCAAAACGGTTCGCCATGAGATGTATCATGAATATAAGGCAACCCGCCAAGAGCCACCTAGTGATCTGTTTACCCAAAAAGAAAAAATTGTAGAATTTGCCAATCTTATTGGACTGGCTCAGGTCGCCCAAGTGGGGATAGAGGCAGATG
Organism: uncultured bacterium; assembly: GCA_963698045.1. GTDB lineage: Bacteria > Babelota > Babeliae > Babelales > Vermiphilaceae > MFD01716-c1. The sequence goes on from OY969115.1 coordinate 1,151,055, forward strand.
ATTTAATGTATTCATTAGCCCGTAAGTGGACTAGCACTGGCGGCACTGCGGTACTTATTACGTCTGACAAAGACATGGGCCAAGCTTTAGATGAGCACACGCTGCTCTATGATGCATTTAAAGAAAAAATGGTAGATCTGGCAGAATTTGAACAAACTATGGGATTTTCTGCTAAAAAATTACCGTTTTATTTTGGATTACTAGGAGACACCTCTGATAATATCCCGGGAGTAAAGGGCATTGGTAAAGTGACTGCTCAGGAGTTAGTTACAACCTATAGCTCATTAGAAGATCTGTATGCGCACATAGACCAGGTAAAACCGCCCCGGGCACAAACGGCATTGCGCGAACAAAAAGAGAATGCGTTTTTAAGTGAGCAGTTATTTACGCTGCAACTACCTAAGGTAGACGTAACCTTAGATCAATTGGCATTTAGTCAGCATAACTGGTCCAAAGCGCGTCCATTGTTCCAAGAATTACAGTTCAAAAGTTTGCTCACAGAGATTGGGGCTGCAGAGCCAGAAGCTCGTAAAAAAGGTACTGGTGAAGAAAAGATTGCACGGTTACGTACCTATAATTTTGTAACGGTGACCACTGCAGAACAACTGCAGGACTTGGTTGCATTAATGAATGCAAGGCAAGAGTATGCAGTTGATACAGAAACAAATGGTTTAGCACCTTTGCAATGTAAGTTGGTTGGCATTTCTATTTCTTGTGATGGTAACCAAGCATTTTATATTCCTATTGCCCATGCCACTGGGGAGCAACAATTATCTCCAGAATATGTATTAACCACCTTAAAACCATTATTTGAAAATCCAAAACATAAAAAATATTTCCACAGCGCTAAATTTGATCAGCTGGTACTCTTTAGTCATGGCATAGATATTAAAGGATTAGCGTTTGATACTCTTATTGCGGGTAGTTTGGTAACCAAAGATTGGCAACGTATTGGATTAAAAGAGGTTTCTAGTTATTACTTGCAAGAAGCAATGCTTACGTTCCAAGAAGTGGTAACGGAACGCAAATACAAAAACTTTACCCAAGTGCCTTTAGAATTGGCAACTCTGTACGCTGCCAATGATGCCTTACAAACATGGCGGTTGGTAGATGTGTTTAGAAAAGAGCTTGCAAAAGAACATATGGAAGCATTGTTTTATGATTTAGAAATGCCAATTGCGCCCATATTATTTGATATGGAAAAAAGAGGTATTTTGTTGGATCAAAAGGTTCTTAAAGATTTGAGTGTAAAAATTGATGCTGATATTGCTTTGCTGAGTGCACAAATTATTGCATTAGCAGGTGAAAAATATCAGAACATAAATCTTAATTCTCCTAAGCAGATAGAAGAGTTGCTCTTTACGCACTTACAACTGCCTCCCAAGAAAAAAAGTGCAAAGACCGGTGGGTATTCAACTGATGCAGAGGTGTTAGAAGAGTTGTCCAAGTTGCATCCGGTTCCCGGCTTGCTGCTTAAATACCGTGAGCTGTTTAAGTTAAAAAGTACCTATGTAGATGCATTGCCAGGGTATGTTAATCCGGCAACTGGCCGTATTCACACTACCTTTAGCCAAACACGGGTAGCAACGGGAAGGCTTTCTAGTTTAGATCCAAACTTACAAAATATTCCGGCAGAAAGTGAGTACGGGTTAGAGATCCGTGCTGCGTTTGTTCCTGAGCATGGACATGTATTTATCTCCGCTGACTATTCTCAAATTGAGTTACGCGTGCTAGCTCAGTTGTCCCAGGATCAGAATCTTATAAAAGCATTCTTAGCGGGGCATGACATTCATGCACAAACCGCGTCTGGGTTATTTGATATTCCATTAGATAAGGTTACCAATCACCAGCGCCAAGTGGGTAAGCGCATTAACTTTAGTATTTTGTACGGGCTAACACCCTATGGGTTATCTAAAGATTTGGATATTCCGTTAAAAGATGCAAAATTGTACATAGATAAATATTTTGCCCAGTATCCAAAAGTTTCTGAATGGATGGAACGTACGGTACAACAAACCCATGAGAATGGCTATGTTACTACCTTGGGTGGCCGCAGACGTTATATACCCGCAATTTATGAACGCAATAAGACGTTGTATGAAGAAGCTCGCCGTGTGGCTATTAATACCGTAGCACAAGGAACGGCAGCAGAGGTGGTTAAAAAGGGTATGTTAGCGTTGGAAAAGCTCTTTAAAGCTAAGGCTTGGGATGCCCATATGTTGCTGCAAATCCATGATGAACTTATTATTTCTGCACCCGCTCAGGAAGCTGCTCTTATAGAAAAAGAGGTAAAGGCAGTCTTGGAGGGGGTAGAAGAGTGGTCTGTGCCGCTGGTAGTAAGCACCAGGCAGGGAGCTAATTGGCGGGACATTACCAAGTAAAAACGGTTCATAGGCCCTTATTTTTTGACGGTAATCCTTCGTATGCCCTGCATAATTACGGTATTATTGAGTAAATATGGGCATCTTGTCAGGGTAGAGTGGTTGACTTTTGGTGATTGACTGGTATCATAGAAAATGTATTTAATTACCCTCCAATAGGGGGTCTTGGGTACATTCTTTAAAGCAGAACATTTCTTGAAAAAAATAATCACGTTAATAAATCTAAAAGGATAACGATGGCAACGAGTAAATCGGGTGGTTCCACTCAAAATGGTCGCGATAGTCACAGCAAGCGATTAGGCGTTAAAATATTTGACGGCGAACATGTTCAAGGTGGCGAGATTATTGTACGCCAACGAGGTACCCGCATTCACCCAGGAAAAGGGGTAGGTCTTGGTTCTGATGATACTATTTTTGCTTGCAAAGAAGGTTCTATTAAGTTCCATCATGGCCTTAAAGGTCGTCGATTTGTTTCCGTTCTATAACGGTAATCTATGGTAGCAATAGCAACAAAAAATATAAAAAGAGTTGTGGTGCATTGCAAACAACTCTTTTTAAAAAAAGTTGCGCAATGTGTTAAATCTTGCTACAAAAGTCCTAGAGTCTAAAAGTATGAGCAGTGTCCAAAGCGGAGAGTCTTTGTATGGTTAACTACAACATCAACGTTGTTAAGTATCAAAAAGTTTGTGCAATTTTTTCATTATTATTTTTTCTTGCCTTTGGTGGAATGGCGTGGTATCGCTACAAAACCCATGGTGAAGTTTTTTCTTATAGCATAGAATTTACTGGTGGTACCCAAGTACTATTTAAGTTTGATAAACCGGTAAGTGCTCACAAAGTTAAAGAAGTATTGCAAGCAGCTGGTTGGACCAGCGCAATTACCAGAGAATTTTCTGATACGGACGTATTAGTACGCGTAAAAGAACATGAAAGTGATGCTAAGGGATTGGGTGAACGTATTCACCAGTCATTAGAAAAAGCGTTTCCAGAAAATAATTCTTCTGTCTTGCAAACAGAATCTATTGGTTCTGGTGTGGGAAGTTCATTGCGTTGGAAATCTATTTATGCCGGGTTCTTGGCAATCTTTTTAATGATCTTATATATTGCATTCCGTTTTTGGTCAGTTGCGTTTGCATTGGGTGCAGTATTTTCCTTGTTGCATGATGCGCTGGTTATTATTGCAGTATTTATGTTTTTAGATCGTGAAATTTCTGTAAACGTAGTAGGTGCGGTTCTTGCCGTACTTGGTTATTCTATGAATGACACCATAGTAATTTATTCCCAGATTAAGCATAATATTCAAAAATTTGGTAGTACTATGGCTATTGGGGATATTGTAAACCTAAGCGTAAACCAAACATTACGCCGTACCTTATTGGTTAGCTTTGCAACTACGTTGACCGTTATGGCATTGTTATTGCTGGGCGGTGAGGCATTGCGTGATCTGTCTTTGGCATTATTAGTGGGTATTGTGTTTGGTTGTTATTCATCTATATTCATTGCAAGCCCAATTATGATGTTCTTTTATCGTAGACAAGCAAAATAATTGAAATTGTAGATTTAATTCTAGAATAATAAGGTGCTAATAGGGTAACCTGTTGGTACCTTATAATAAGTGCATGTACGCATTCTAATATAGGCTAGTGGAGCAGGGCTCTTATGGCCATCCTTGAATACATAGGTATACCGTAATCGTGATAAAAAATTAACATTTAAGTTTGTAACCACTGGGAGTGAACCCATGTCCTATAGTATTTTATTGTTCACAAAAATGGAGGAATCCAATGCAAGATAAAGAAAAAACTGTTCTGCCAGATGCTGAACGCATCAATGAGCGTGAGTCACGCCCTGTAGAACAAAAATCAGAAGCAGTTATTGGGCAGCCAGAAGTAGCTGCAGCCCCTGCAACTGAAGAACAACGGCCAGTTTCTCAGGTAGACACTAACGCTATGGATGTTGACCAACGGCCTGCGCATCAATCTGCGCCACGCGCTCCCCGAGCCCGTACGCACCGCCCAAAACATGATAATTATTCCCGGTCTTCTGGTCACAGCAGTTCATCTGCGCCTAATAACAATGGCAGAAGCCATCAAGAAAATTGGGACAAAGATAACCGTTCTAACCAACCAAGACGTTACGACCAACAAAAAGAGCAACGTCCGTATGATCGTTCTTTTGAACGTGAAGTGCGCGATCTTAAGCAGTTACCATTAGAAGAAATGACCATATCAGAATTAAACCAATATGGGCGCCGTTTTGGCATTGTAGGCGCTGGTTTAATGCGTAAAGATGCTTTAATAGAAAAGATAAAATACGTAGAAGCCCATCCAGAATTAGAAATGGAAGTAAAAGGGGTGTTAGAAAAATTACCGGATGGCTTTGGCTTTTTACGTTCAGCAGCTTATGATTATGTTTCTGGACCGGATGATATTTATGTTTCTCCGTCCCAAATTCGCCGTTTTGGTTTGCGTACTGGTGACACCGTAACCGGTGTTATTCGTAAGCCAAAAGAAGGTGAAAAGTATTTTGCTTTACTTAAAGTTACCGACGTTAATGGCTTTGATCCATTACGCATGATTGACCGTCCGTTGTTTGAACGGTTAATTCCATTGCATCCTGACCAAAAATTCTTATTGGAATATGATCCTACCGCAATCTCTACCCGTTTAATGGATATCTTTACCCCAGTGGGTAAGGGACAGCGGGGATTATTGGTAGCTCCACCAAAAGTGGGTAAAACCATGTTGCTTAAAGAGATGGCACAGGCAATATTGAATAACCATCCAGAAGCACAGTTAATAGTCTTGCTCGTAGATGAACGCCCAGAAGAAGTTTCTGATATGAAGCGCCAAGTAAAGGGCTCTTCTGCAGAAGTTATTAGTTCTACTTTTGATGAACCAGCTGAGCGCCATATCCAAGTTGCAGAGCTAGTATTAGAAAAAGCAAAACGCTTGGTAGAATCTGGCCGTGATGTGGTTATCTTATTAGATTCTATTACCCGCCTGGCCCGTGCATACAACACTAATGCACCTGCATCCGGTAAAATATTAACCGGTGGTATAGATGCGCACGCATTACAACATCCAAAACGGTTTTTTGGTGCCGCTCGTAAAGCAGAAGATGGTGGCTCATTAACTATCTTGGCAACAGCAATGATAGATACTGGTTCCCGTATGGATGAAGTAATTTATGAAGAATTTAAAGGTACTGGTAACATGGAAATGCACCTAACTCGTAAATTAGCTAACCGTCGTACATACCCTGCATTTGATTTGGTGGTATCTGGTACTCGTCGTGATGAGCTGTTACATACTCCAGAAGATCTTAATAAAGTATGGATCTTGCAAAAGTTCTTGGGAACTATGAACACTATTGAAGGTATGGAATTCTTAATAGATAAGATGAAGAAAACCAAGACCAATCGTGAATTCTTAGATTCTATTAATAAGAAGACGGTAGAAACTGCTTAAAATACTACAGTAAATAAGAAAAAGGCCCTTTAAATCTAAGGGCCTTTTTTTACGTCTTACATAATTTAGTATTCAATTTTCAAATTCTATTTTTTGCAGGGCATTAAAGAGGATTTTGCCTTCATATAGATGGTAGTACTTATCACCCCCAGGATTGTTTGCCTCATAAACTAATTGCCCTTCAAATTTTGAAGGATCTAATAACAAAATAATATGCTCTTTCTTGTTCCAGAACTTTTTTTTCACCTGTTCAACCTGATCTTTTGTTGCAAGGTGTATGAATTTTGTATCTTTTGAACCAGGTTGTATTTGTCCAATCTTTTTACTTGCTTCCCATTCTTCTATGCTCAAAATTTTATATAAAGTTGCGGGAGTTGCTGGTCCTTCACAGGCCTTGATTGGAGTAAAGCTGATTATTCCAATGAGTATGAGCATCTGTTTTTTTAAATGCATAAATCTTCCTCTACTATTCTAAATATCCAAAGTTAAATCACTAAATTTGCCTTGCGCAGCTTTGTAATTGCCTACAAAGGCGATCATGCCGCCATTGTCTGTGCAATACTGAGCAGAGGGGGTATAGAACTCTTTCCCTTTAGATTCTGCAAAGAGACGTAATTTGTTTTTTAAATATTTGTTGCAGGCAACGCCACCAACAAAGGTTATAGCTTTTACTTCTGGAAATTCTTGTAACGCACGTGCCAATTTTTCTTGGAACACATCACCAATGCAAACCAGTAATGAGCTAGCTACTTGGTTTTTAAGATCTTCTGAATCAATAGTTAATTTTTTATGGGTAAGGTCATAGGCGCCTTTGGCTACCAGATCATACAATACCGCTGTTTTTAAACCAGAGAAACTAAAGTCTAATGTTTTTTCTTTGTGGCGGGGGTAATTATAAAAATCTTGGAAATTAACCAGAGCAGCACGGCGTTCAATTTCTGGTCCACCTGGGTAGGGCAGATTAAGTAATTTTGCTACTTTATCAAATGCTTCTCCGGCTGCGTCATCTTGGGTAGTTCCCAACACGTGGTAATCACCATAGCCATGCACTAAGTACAGGGAGGTATGCCCGCCAGACGCCGTAATACAGAGATGGGGAAATGGTACTGCGTGCTCTATGCACGCAGAGAAAGCGTGCCCTTCTAAGTGATTTATACCAATTAATTTTTTCTGTGTTGCCCAGGCCAAAGCTTTTGCAAAACAAAGGCCAACCAATAAAGAGCCGGGTAGTCCAGGTTTATTGGTTACTGCAATAACGTCTATGTCTTGTAGTGTTACGCCCGCTTTTTCTAGCGCCAACGTTACCATGGGATTAATTTTTTCTAATTGTGACCGGGAAGCAATTTCTGGTATTACCCCACCAAACTCTTTGTGGAGGGCAATTTGGGAAAAGAGCACATTAGAAAGCATGCCATTGGTTGAATGGTATACGGCAACACCGGTTTCATCACAGGATGTTTCTATGCCAAGAGTAAGATATGGTTTGTTCATGGCTAATTACGTAACGCTTGCTGCAAAATGGTTCTTTTTGGTTCACGGCGCACATTATTGTCTTGTCTAATGGTTGCATGAATAGTGTCTGTATCTAAAGAGGCTAGTACAAAGCTGTCAGAGAACTCTTTAAAAGAGGTGCGTCCTACTACTTTGAGCATATCTTCTTTCATGGTAATGCAAGGTAGTTCAGAGCTGTTTAAGGCTTCTAGCCCTGCAACGCAATCAGAGGCATAGCAGATAATTATTGTTTCATCTGGTATGGTACCCTCTGGGGAGTTTATTTTTTGTTCCTGTATGGCCCAGCGATAGTTTAGTTTTTGTCTGCCTTGGGCAATGTTCATTAAGGCTGCATATTCATCTCTGGAGTCTGTAGGAAGATCTTCTTCTAATTTTATTTGGTAGTAACGGTATTTGGACTTGGGCTTAATTTGGATATTTTGGATGGTGTTTTGACACTCTAAATCTTTACTGTCAACTTGGACAAATTTAAGATTTTTGGGATTAGTGATCAGAATAGTAAATTGCCGTTGATATTGGCTTTTGGGTATTTGGAACTTAAACTGACGGTTAAAATTATCAATATCACACAGATTGTACGGAATTTTTCTGCCGCCACAGTATACCCGTACTATAGGAATTTGTTTAACCGTAGCAGGAAATTTAATGGAGCCTTCAATAATGTTGGCGGGGACTATTGCGAGTGCTTGGGTGCCAATGGCAAGAAGGGCCCCAACAACGAGTTGCGCGGGTAGAGAAAGGCGGGAAAGTACCGGTGAAACCATAATTAAACTCCTTTGGGCACGTTGTGCCTCTTTTAGATTCACTGCATAGCTTATCAAGGAGTCATTTTTTTTCAAATTATGCTATACTATTCGCATAATGATAGAATGTCATAATTCTGGCTAAGGTAACCTGTGAAGATCATTGCGCAAAATAAAAAAGCATTCCATGACTATGAAGTGCTGGATTCTATAGAGGTTGGCGTTGTGTTGACCGGAGATGAGGTTAAATCTATTCGTGCCGGCCAGGTGTCTTTGGTAGGGGCGTTTGGGGTTATTCAACAGGGTGAGCTGTATCTGATTAATTGCAACATTACTCCCTATGCCCGTGCCTACACTAAATCAGAAGAGAGTACCCGGCGCCGCAAGCTTTTGGTACATAAAAGAGAATTAAATAGATTAGTAGGGGACGTGTCCCGTAAAGGCATAACCTTGGTTCCGTTGAAAATCTATTTTAACAGCAGAAGCATAGTTAAAATAGATTTGGGCTTATGCAAGCACAAAAAAGCAGCAAATAGAAAATTAGAGATTAAGGAACGGGACATTGCACGTGACACGCGGCGTGAGTTGCGTGATAAATGGTAAATGCAGATGCAAATGGTTGTGGCTATTAATTGGCCTGTCTTTGTTAGGAACAGAAAAGATGAATAATGAAACGGTAATTCCTATCAAAAATATTGTTTTTGATATTGGGGACGTGTTGTTTGGATATGATAAAAAACGGGTTCATGAGTTAATTGCGCTTAATGATGCAGATGCTTTTTTTCCGTTAGATGAAGGTATACAGATTTTAAAAGATTGCCATAACCGCCGCTTGCAAGATCCAACAATCCGGTTATTTGTGCTCTCTAATTTTGCACAACGGTCATTTGATTTTTTGCACAGTAGGTTTCCGGAAGTCTTTGAATATTTTGATGGAATTGTAATTTCTGATGCGGTGGCAGTAACTAAGCCCCATCCATTAATTTATCTGCATTTAGTAGAAACATATGACTTAATTCCCCAAGAGTCTGTGTTTATAGATGATAAGCATGAAAATGTACAAGGGGCGGTAGTAATTGGTATGCAAGGGATTATCTGTACAGACTTTGCTGTGGTACGGCAAGAGCTCATAAAGTATGGCGTACTAACGCAGTAATATAATAATAATGTTTTATACAAAGGAATGACATGGAAGAACATTTGAGCCAACAAGAACAACAAGAATTAGATAAGGCAAAACAAGAGATTATGCAGGAAATGGCTGAACAGTCCGGCGCTGTATATGAAGTAGATGACGCGGGTAATAAAACAGGCGTTTGGATGCCGGTAGATAATTTTCATAATATGTTAGAAATGCTTGCTGATGCCGCAGTAAAAATGGGCATGTTAGAAGCATTGTTTGAAGCTTCAGAAGAAGATGATGAGTGTGAAGATCCTGAATGTTCACAAGAGCATGATGAAGATGAAGATGATTTAGAAGAAGACGAAGAAGATGAGTTAGAAGAAGATGAAGAAGAAGAGGAAGAGCAACCTCTAGGGCGTAGAAAAAGATAATATTAGGGGTTTAAAAGGAATATTATGTCAGATCAAAGAAATCATGAATTAGAACAACAAAAAGAAGATATTAAGCGTGAGCTGCGGGAAAAAATCCCCACTAGATTCCAATATGACAACGCGGGTAATAAGACCAATGCGGTATTGTCTATGGGGGACTATGAATTTTTGCTAGAGTTGTGTGCTCGTGGAGGTATTGCAAGTGGTTTGTTAGAAGCATTTTTAAGAATGCAAGAAGAACAAGGCCAAGGACCAATGCCAGAACACCAGACGCAGAGCAATAACCAGGCGAATCCTTGACAGGCCTGTTAAATTAGTTTACAATTAGAATAAATAATTAGAGGTTTATTCATTGAAATTTCTGGGGGCGTAACGGCTTCGACGTATTAGCGTTTGCTTTAAGAGCATGTCGAGCGTTGATTGGGTGCTCGTTAAACAATCAGTCAAAACAATAAATGCTAACTCAACAGTTGCATTCGCGTAAGCTAGTCTAACGCGACCTGTAGTGCAGAACGTGTCTATCAGTTAAGCCTACTTGTACTAACCAAGATAGAACTCTAGGGTAAGGTTGAACGGCCTGGTAGCCCAAAGAGTATCACTAAGCCGTCTTACATAACTATGCTGTGTCAACGAGGTGTTGTGTAAGTATATTCGTTGAATAAACATGTAGCGCTTGGAGTGGATCTTAGTGCGGACATGGGTTCAACTCCCATCGCCTCCACCAGTCTACGTTGCTTTGCAACTTCGTCTGGCTGTCGCCGCTCGATTATATATTAATATTTAAAAAGTATTGATAGCAAGAGAGTAGACTGTCCGACGAAGCCGTGGCGAAGACGGACTACGCCGAAAATTAAAAAGACCTGTACTAGAAATAGTGCAGGTCTTTTTTTTAGTGTAAGCTAATGCAAAAAAATATTTACTACAAAGGATTTTCTTATGAAAAAATACGTAATTACTTTATTTGCATTGTGCTGCGCTACCCAAGGCTATGGTATGTTTGGAGCCAGAACTGTTCACACTCTCAGTAAAAAATTAATAAAGCCATCAGCTGCGCGGCATTTTAGCAATAAGCCTTCTGATTTTAAAGAAGTTCTTTTAAAAAACAGTTGTACTATTGATTCAACAGATAATTCAGGTGGTTATGTAAAAAGCTATTTTATTCGCAATAATTACTTGGTTATTGCATGGGGTGGAAAATATGAAAAAGATGCAGATAGATTGCAAGTTATTCAGTTGCCTAATGCAAGTACCGAAAATGAAGTTGATGAACGGAAACTAGAAGAATTGGTCATTAAGAGTTTAGGAAATATGGTGCAGAAATCCACGGGTGTTCCCGTAAATCTGGTAAAAGATTTATCAGCATCTTTTCTAAAACCAAAAAATAAGGATTAATTGTCAGATTTTCCTTAATTATAAAAGGGCTTGCATTAAACCTGCAGGCCTTTTTTGTTGTTTCTATATGTGGTTTTTTGTATAGTAGTAGCAATTTACCATACCTATATCAACCATTACACTATCGAAGGGTTTTAATGAAGAGCGTATATGCAATTGCATTCTTATTACCGGTTACATTCTCTGTTTCTAATTACTGCATGTTTAATCTTGCCTTGTTGAAATTAGGCGCCAAGGGAGCAAACCCGTCTTTATCTTCTTGTTTTGCTTCACAGAGACATCTGTTACTGCAACGTGGATTTGGTTCTAAAAACAAAGATGTTGGCGATAATTCATTTAAAGCAATTGATGCGCGGTATGGTTTTTTACGTGGAAATAAACTTGTTCTTGGAGTTATAGAAAAAACTAACGGTAATTTGGAATGGGTTTTAAGAGCGCATAAACTTTCTGATGATCCTCAAAAAGACAAGCCATTGCATGAGTTAAGAAATCCCGATGATGATAAACTATTTCGTAAGGCATTTGGGGTGTCATTATCGAGCTATAAAGAAAAATTAGCGGTGCCGATTCCTCAGAGTGTTATTCCTGGTTATATTTCCGTTAAAAACCTATTTAAAATAAATAATGAGATTACATTGCTTGTTACTGCGGGCATGTGGGCTTTACATGACGCTAAGACGTTAAAATGGACCTGTGCTGATTGGGATTATGATCCTAGTTGGATAAATAGAGATTTATTATGGATTAATGCTACGCAGCATAAGATTGTTGCGTTAGTAAAAGAAGAGAAACAAAATAATACTGAAGAGCGGCACGTTATACATATAATTGATATGGCTGCTTTACTTACTAAGGGATTCATAAAATCTTATCGGATAGAGGTGCCAGATTCTTTTAGTCTGCCCTTAGTAATAACACCAGATGGTAATTATCTAATTGTAGGTGGAAATGGAGTGTCTGTTTATTCGTTGAGCTCTGGGGTAAGAGTTGATTGTTATAGTAATAACAGTGCAAAGTGTACAGCCTTAACTCTTTCTGCGGATGGTAAAGAGGTTATTGCGATTATGGCAGCATATACCGATGATGAGGGATATATGCGGCACATTAGACGGTGGTTTGTTGTAGATGGTGCTTTACAAAAAAATCTTAATAATAAACATGATGATTGTTCTGCGATGTGAATGGTCTAAGTAATTAAAGGAATGTTAATTATGAAAATTAAACACATTTTAATTATTGCTTTAGTATCAGTTAGTTTGTCTAGCCTGGTTGCTATGGAGAATCTTTTAAATGCACAAGCAGATAATGAGCAGGTTCTTAAAGTTATCTCTCAGCAAATGCGAGATCTAATGCAAGATATCTCAAATTCACAAAAAAAGATTATGCAAATGATTACGGTGGGAAAAGAAAATGGTGTTCCTTCTTCCACATTGGAACAATTTTTGTTTGCAGCAATTACAGAAGATTTGCGACAAATTATTACTGATCATAAGGAAATAATGGGATCGTGCCCGCGGAGCGCCGCTATAACCGCTCATTACGGCATGTTTGCATTAAATGCCTCTGTATTGATAAGGGCAAGTGATTTAGTTTCCGTTGATTAAAAATTGGTGAACATTAAAGAGTATTATTTGGCTTGCATTAGTAAAACTGGTGCAAGCCGTTTTTATGTTGTAGAGCAGGTATTGTTTACGCTATTATATATAACAATAGTTCACTCTGTTTTCTACGAATTAGGTTCTTTAACAAAATAAGGAGTTGGTGATGAAGAGACTTTTGTTGCTTGTACTATTTGTTGGTCCAGAAGCCTGTGGCATGTTTAGAATTGTGAACAGTAATCATTTATCTAAGCTTGCAATGAAGCGTAGTTATGTTCACAAAGACTTACGAAGCTTTTCTTCAAAAAAGCATGAAGACCCAGATGCGCTTATTTCATGTGGAACTTGGGTGGATCATGAGGTAGTTGCGAAAAATTCTGCCCCAACAAAATATGATAAAAAGGACATGGTACCTGCAATATTAGAAAAACAACCCGATGAACAAGTAAAAAAATGGGCTGAATGCGCAGCAGCCTATGTTAAAACACTTGAAGAAGAAAAAAAAGTGGCGCTACAGAGTGATCCATATTCGCAAGTTAAACAGTTATTAAAAAAACAAAAAGAACAGCATCCTAAATTTCCCATTTGTCGGTTGCCAATCATTAAAGAACTATCTGACCAATATACTGTTTCACATAAAATTATTGATAAGGTTTTTGTGGTTATAATGTATCAGCCTAAAGATCAAAGTTCTAATCTTCCGCCTTTAATTATGAAAGTCTTTATTTCACACTTATTAGATATGCTTAATACCCCAGAAGAATAAAAAACTATATGAAGTACGTGGTAGCTATTATTGCAGTATTGGTGACTGCACATTCTTTTGGTATGCAAGACCAGGAAGTTGCTGCATTAGTCAATCAAAATGAAATTAATAAGCAATTTGCGGAACAAGTTGCATTGTTAATAAAGGAACTACAGGAATCTAAAGTGCAAAAGGAGCAATTGCTAGAAGAATTAAAAAGGAAAGATGCGCAAATAGCGCAGTTACCAGCATTTATTTATTGTGGCAATAATATTTCCAAACACTAAAAAAAGTTGCTCAATAAATATACTCTGGACTTTCTTATATAAAAATAGGTATTACAACTATGTAGTACCTATTTTTATTAGTAAGGGGTGTCATGTCTTGGATAAAGGTTATTGTTATTTGGTTAATTTGGGTTAATTGTTCGCTTATGGCTATGGAGCAAAAAAGTCGTAGTAGTGAGTTCTTTAGACTCAAAACAGATTCAAGGACGGGTAAAGAAAAAATAGTTCTTTGTATAAATGACTTTAAAAATAGTGAAATGCGGCTATTAAATGAGAAGATTTCTGATTTAAAAAAAGAAAATCAGCGTTTAGATGAAAAAGTATCTTTTTTGCAACTGCAAATTGCTGCATCCAAAATAACCCAAGAACAGACTAAATCAGATGATTTAATCCCAATCAAACAGGCAAAGAAAGTAGAGTATGTGCCCGTTGTGGAATTAGAGATGCCCCAAGAGGTGAGGGGTTGGGAAGTGCGAACTTTTAAATTAGATGATAATGGTGATTTTTTAGTTGGGGTATTTGCCCAGAAGAGTAATTCTAAAGATTCTAAATTGGAAGAGTTTGCGTGGCAATCTTTTGTTTTTACAACTAAAAACAGAATAGCAGAAAATCAAAAAAATGAGTTAAAATTGGAACATTGATTTGGTTTTTTAAAAATCTTGCAAAAAGAAGTTTCTGTTCTTTACAATTAAAGTAAGTTCATACACAAGGATCACGCCACGCTCCTTTTTTTATAGTGATTAGCGAAGGGTAGTAGTGGGGTTATTTAGGGTTATGGTTTATGCCTTGGCAGGGTGATAGCGTGATCCTTGTTTTTATATCAATATTCACTTTTTCTTGCCTTATCTGTCATTCTTCTTGTAGCTTTTTAACGTTAGTTATCTAAGGCAATCAAATAAAAGAACATACATGAACTCTTATCAAATAACCATTTCCGCTCTATTAGAGAAATTAGAAACCAATAGTGCACGTGGTTTATCAAGTAATCAGGTTACAGAACGCATTGCCCAGTATGGGCTTAATGAGCTGCCAGAGGCGCATAATGAATCCTGGATTATTATCTTTTTACGGCAGTTTACTAATCCATTAATTTATATTTTATTAGCTGCAGCAACCCTTATTTTTTTTGTAGGTGAACACAAAAGTGACGCTTTTGTAATTAGTGGTGTGTTGTTGTTTAACGCTATTATTGGAACTATTCAAGAAGGTAGAACAAGAAATATTTTAGCTAGTCTTAAAAAGTGCATTGTGACTAATACTATAGTTATCCGTGACGGGTTAAAGACGGCTGTTCTGGATGAGCAATTAGTTCCCGGGGATATTATTTTATTACAAGCCGGAGAGCGCGTCCCTGCCGATGCACGTATTATTCAATCCAATAATCTGCAGGTAGAAGAGGCGGTATTAACTGGGGAGTCTGCTGCAGTAGTTAAAAATAGTTCAGTAATATCTGGTACTGTGCCCATTGGTGATCAATTAAATATGGTTTTTAAAGGAACGTATATAGTTTCTGGATCAGGGCGTGCGGTAGTTACTGGAACAGGACTTTCTACAGAAATTGGTAAAATTCACCGTTCTATCCAAGAGGTTAAAACAGATATTCCCCTTAAAAAAGATATTGAACGGCTTTCTTACTACATTCTTATTTTTATTTTGTGTGTTTGTATTGTCTTATTTGGCGTTGGCTTTTTAATGGGAAAACCCGTATCTCAGCTTATTGTAATGCTTACTGCGCTGTTTATTTGTGTGGTGCCAGAAGGATTACCTGTGGTATTAACCTTGGTATTGGTTTCTGGTGCCTATCGCATGGCCCGCAAACAGGTTCTTGTTAAAAATTTGCAGGCGGTAGAAACATTAGGACGTACTAATGTAATTATTATAGACAAGACCGGCACGTTAACGCGTAATGAGCTATTGGTTTCTCAGATATTTTGCCACGACAAAAAATATACGGTAACGGGGCAAGGGTATTTTAACGAAGGTGTGGTTCGTGAAAATGGCATGGTAATTACTCCTGTGCCCGGCAGTAACTTGGAGCAATTGGCTATAGCGACCAGTTTGCTTAATTCTACAGAAATAACCTATCTGGAAAAGTTGGGCTTATTTGATATAAAGGGTGACCCGACGGAAGCAGCATTGTACGTTTTAAGCCAAAAGTTGGGTGTTGATCGTGATGAGCTAGAAAAAAAATATAAAAAAATATATGAAATTCCGTTTGATTCTGCATTGCGCTACCATGCTGGTTTTTTTGAACATAAGGGCAATGGAGTAATTTTTATTATCGGGTCTTCTGAAGTGTTGCGTTCTCGCAGTAGCTTTGTTTCTGATGCTTATAATTCCCAGCTTACTCACCTCTTAGATGAAGGGTATCGCGTTGTAGAAGTTGGGTATAAGATGGTAGATTTAGCTCTCTTTCCAAATCAGGGAACAACTATTGAACAGTTAGTTCTCTACCAACAACTACTAGAGAGCGGCATTACGGTTCTTGGGTTATGTGCAATCCAAGACTCTATACGGCCAGAAGTTCGTGAGGTAATAAAGCAGGCCAGAACTGCTGGTATAAGTGTAATTATGGCAACGGGAGATCATCAAAAAACGGCTCTGTTTGTTGCCAAAAAAGTTGGGTTGTATGAACCTGGAGATCGGGCAATAGATGGCAAACAGTTATCTGAAATGAGTGATAATGAGTTGTTAAAAGAGTTAGCCCATACTACGGTGTTTTCACGTGTTTCTCCAACAGAAAAGATGAGGTTAATTAATCTGTTCCGTGCTCAACATAAAGTAGTAGCTATGACGGGTGACGGTATTAATGACGCACCGTCATTAGTTGCCGCAGATTTGGGCATTGCTATGGGGGGCATTGGTACAGAAGTTGCAAAAGAGGCTTCTGACTTAATTTTATTGGATGATTCTTTTGCCAATATTATGAATGCGGTTGCAGAGGGCAGGCATATTTTGTACACCTTGCGGCGGGTTATTCTCTATTTCTTTTCTACCAATATGGGAGAAATCTTAATTGTTCTTTTTGCTATGTTTACCTTTCTACCGTTACCTATTTCTGCGGTACAAATTCTATGGCTTAACTTAGTTACCGATGGTTTTTTGGATATTGCATTATCTACTGAACCTCAAGAGAAGGGGCTTTTAAGTGGCACCTGGCTTAAGCGTAAATTAACCTTAGTTGATAGTAACTTACTGCTTAAAATGATGTTTATAGCAATCCCCATGGGCGTAACGTCTATTGTAATGTTTTGGTGGTATTATTGTGTAAAACAAACCGGGTTAGAGCATGCTCGCACTATTACCCTTATTACCATGGCAATGTTCCAGTGGTTTAATGCATGGAACTGCCGTTCAGAGCATAAATCTATTTTTTCTTTGGGTTTATTTTCTAATAAATGGCTTATTGCAGCAACGTTGTTTGTGCTTTGTTTACAATTATTGGTGTTATATACCCAGCCATTAGGTTCCATATTTCAAACAGTACCGCTTTCTGTAGCAGATTGGTTAGTAGTGGTAGCAGTGTCTTTACCTATTATGGCATTAGAAGAGATTAGAAAAGCGATAGCTGCTTGGTGGTGGAAAGAATCTGATTTTTAAGTAAAAAAAGGGCAGAATATGTTTAGTCCTCATGTGATTATACTGGGAATTAGCTGTTGCTGCATCTCATGTGTAGACAACAGGACTAAGACTCAGCAACTGGTAAGCGCCTTAGAATCAACTATGTCAGAGAATGGTTCCTCAAATCTTTCTAATAGGTTGAACCAAAAAATAGCTTATAGAGATCCTATACAGGCAGCTTCAGGAGAAGTTGCTAATAGTTTAAGCAGGAGCCTATTAAAGTTGCTTAAGTTTGATCTTATTGATGCCCGGGTTAAGGAATTTTATACTAATAAAGTTGCAGAAATTCTGGTCATTAACCAAGGGTTTAGTCAGGGTTTAGCCTATTATGCCACTATTAGTCCAATGGATCCCGCGCAGGGATTTGCCCATGAAAAGCGTGTTCGATGGCGGTTTTATATTTATAAAATGTCTTGCCTTGCTCAGGAAATTAAGGCATTGGTGACCGATCAACATTAAATAATCAATGAGCTAATCTTATTTTTAATACCTAAGCAAGTTGACTAATTATTTGCCTGTGGATAGAGTATATCAGTGTTAAGAACATATCTTTTTTCAGGTGTAAATGCGTTAGAAAGGGTACTATGAATAACGTTAAATTGGTTGCGGTATTGGCGGCATGCAGCTTTTGTTATGCAGCTAATGGAGAAACAAGTCTAGCTCAACTTGCGGGTAAAACAGATTTAAGTATCCGCTTTATAGATTCTTTTGAAGTTATGAGATTGTCCAAGGGCGGCCAAGATGCTCAAAAAGAGTTAGAAAAACAACGTAATGAGCTTGCTGGCGAATTACAAAAAGATGAGCAAAAGTTAAAAAATGCTGCAGCAGATTTTCAAGCTAAAGCAGCTACCTTAAGTGAAGCCGCGCGTGATAAAGAACAACAACGTTTGGTCAAAATGGAACGTGATTTAAAGGTTAAAGCGCAAGAATATGAAGAAACTATTAAATTATCTATGCAGCGTATTACGGAAAAATTAGCACGTGATGTAGAAGAAGCAGTAACTACCTTAGCTAAAGAGCAGCGTTATGATGCCGTGGTAGATACTATGACCGGCCGTGTAATATTTGTTGCAGATAAAGTTAATGTAACCGGTGATATTATTGGTAAAGTTAATTTTAAACACAACCAATTGGCGCAAAACAAGAAGCCAGAAGCTAAACCAACCAAGGCAACTGCATAATTTAGCTTATCTATGATTACTCAGTAAAATTAGGACCGATACTTTTAAAGGGTATCGGTTTTTTTTTGCAGCATTTAAAAAAGGGAAACCAATATGAAGCGCCTATTATTTTTATTATTTATTTGTATAGTTGCTGCAAGACCTCTCTTGTGCGCTCTTGATATTGATCAATCATTTGACCGCATAACCAAAATTCAGGAAGAGATGAAGTTTTGGGAAGAGGAGTTTAAGCGATTAGAAAAACAGAAACAAAAAGGGAATGTAAGCAAAGCGTATACAATGATGCTGAATGCTGCATTAACCCAAATGCAACAGTTGCGCAAAGAAGCCTTGCAATTAATAGATGAGGCACAAAAAGAAGAAGAGCGCATGAAAAAGGAGCAACAGCAGGCTGAAAATCCATCATCACAGGGCAGTAAATCTGAAAATACACCATCGCAAGCCGGTAAATAGGTAGGGTGGTTTTAAAGGAGTACTAGATGATAGTAATTTCCCATGATCCTACAGGGTTAGCGCAGGGTGTAGCTGCTCAACTTAATCTGCCCGTTATCCAAATGAAGGTTACTCATTTTGCAGATGGTGAATTGAATGTTGCCTTATCAGATCCTGCAGCGGTTGCTGGCAGGGAAGTTACTATTGTTCAATCAACGGGATTTCCCCCTAATGAAAATGTTCTTATTCTTGCTTTTATGGCGCAGGAGCTTAAGAATGCAGGTGTACAATTTCTTAGGGCAGTAATTCCGTACTTTGGGTACGAACGCCAAGAAATGAGTGATATTGCAGGAAAGCCGGGCCACGCTGCAGTAGTTGCCCAATTACTGCAGAATGCGGGGTGTGATGAAATAGTAATTGTTGAACTGCACGCAGAACGCTTAATTTCTTTTTTTACGGTACCAGCAGTTAATCTTTCACTTGCTGGGTTTTTAGCAGACCATATTGCCCACACGTTTCCCAATCGCGAACAGATTTGTTTGGTTGCCCCAGACCAGGGTGCGCAACACCGGGTTGCTCCAATAGCTCAATTACTTAACCTGCCCATGGTAACCTTTACCAAAGAACGGTATGCTCCAGATTCAACACGTATACTTGGTTATCAGGGCATATGCAGGGGTAAAGAGACAATTATTATAGATGACATAATTTCTACTGGCGGCACCGCTATACATGCTGCTGAAAAAGCAATTGAATTGGGATCTACTGCGGTGCACGGGTACTTTGTGCATCCGGTGTTACCCGGTTTGGCATTAGAGCGGATAGAAGGTAGTATCTTTTCTAAAGTTTTTGTAACCAATTCTTTGCCCTTGCCGGCACGTCCAAAAGATTTTACACTGGGCAGCAAGGTAAAAATTCTGGACATTTCTGGAGTAATTGCGCAATCAATTACTTCTTTTTAATTTATTTCATAAGGAGAAAATATGGATACTATAGAAACGCGTGATATTAGGGCAATTATTGGCTTAGGAAATCCCGGTCGCACCTATGAAAATACGCGCCATAATATTGGTTTTAAGGTAGTAGATCAGTTAGTAGAAAGTCATGTGGGTAATGGTTGGCGTGTTACCGGAGAATTGGAAACCGCAGAAATTGATCTGTATGGGCACAAAGTATTGGTAATAAAACCACAAACTTTTATGAATAATTCTGGCAAAGTAGTTCCCTTTTTACAAAAAAAAGGAATAAAAGCCGAACATATTCTGGTAGTGCATGATGAGCTGGAACAACCATTTGGTAAAATTACTTTTAAAATTGGGGGCAGTGCAAAAGGGCATAATGGGTTACGCTCTATAATTACATTATGTGGTGAAGATTTTGCACGCTTGCGTTTTGGTATAGGCCGTCCAGATAAGGAAGAGGTGGCTGATTATGTGCTTAATAACTTTTCTTGCTCTCCCCAAGAACTTGGTGGCTTAATTAATCAGACAGTCAAAATGATAGATGATTTATTTAAAAATAAAAAATAATAAGAAAGAATAACTTTAAGAAGTAATGCCGTTGATGTGATTAATTACCGTAACCAATTCATTATTTTTGCTTAAATAATCCACTGATAAAAAAGGTGTTAAGTTTGTTCGGTTTATAATGTTTTGCAAGCGTGGGGTTACTATAGCAGTAGTATTAACAATGTCCGCATCTTTTTTGCTTCCTGAAATAAGGGGAGTTACAAAATGTTGCACATAGGCAAATTGATTGCATGTTTGTGGATTTACCAGGTTTGAAAATATTTGGTTATCCCCTTGCAAACTGGTTTCAAGATCTTGAACCGTTTTAAAGTTATATTGTGATCCTAGAGCAAATTCTGATAATTTATTTGCCCAATCTAATCCATTATTATCAAGAGTATCTCCACTGGTAGCATTCATGAAAATTACTAGTCTTTTTCCATTTGATATAAGATCAGTGAGTGTTGGCCATGTTTGATTGACTGGTTGTTTGTAAGCATAAGAAAGAACATTAGCTTCTTGGATTTCATTTTTAATTGCATCGTATACCGTTATATAGTTATCAATGATCAAGGTAACAACCGCCTTTTGGTGGGTATCTAAGTAATTTTTTATTTCCGATAAGTATGTACGCAGTGGTTTTGCTGCCCAATCAATAATGCAGGGAGTCCAAGGAATTATTCCTCCTGCTCCTGCAGCTAGGCTTTGATTTGGTTGACCAAGCACGTCGGTTAACAGTTTTAAATAAGTATTATTGAGGGTATTGGCATATTTGCCGAGTATTGATTGAATTTCAGTTGGCATGGCATTGATAATATCTGTACCCAAATTAATATAGAGCTCATTTTTGGGTAATGCGTGGCATGCATAAGGTATGCGTTCACCGGTGCTAGCTCCTAGTTTTGTAAGAGTTTCTAGAGCTATTTTGGCAGCATCTTTTTCTGCATCAAGTTCTAGAATTTTAAGTTTATTGTTCGTAGCTTTAATTTCTTGAATAATTTCCGTTATTCGTGCATTTAAGAGCTTATAATAGAAGGTAAGTTTATTAGTAAAATTAAAGTGTACCGGTATTTTGAAGCCATTTGCACCTGCTGCAAGCTGTTCTGAAAGGGTTAAATCTTGGTTTTGTACCAGACTAATGGTATGAGCAGTAGAATTATGAGTTAATAATTGCGCAACCTGATTATATCTTTTGGTCCCTAATTGGGGATATTTTTCACAATCCATTGCGGTAGTTTTAGGAATTTGAACCATAAAAAAAATAATCATCAGAAATAGCGTTTTGTTTTGCATTAGGATTCCTTTTTAATTAAAACACTCATACGCATTACTTTTTGATTGTATTTAGTTAAGCAAAGATCTTGAATGTGGTGCAATATTTAAACTAATTTTTTAATGCTCGACAAAAGATATCTGATATCTAGAATAGCTTTTGCAAATTACTTTCAAGCAAATAGTGATTAAAAAATAGAAAAACTAAAAAAAAGAGGGAAACAAAAAAAGCTAAAATTTCGGTCATCAAGTCAGCATTATTTCAATCATTTGGCCTCCTTTGGATGGCGATTTTGCCTTTTATTTTAATTTATAGCGCATGAGAGCCGTTTATTGTTATGGTGCATCCTGGGTTTACTTACTAAATGCTCTTCAAACAGTAAGGATTTGAGTATGAAGCTAATACCAAAAATCATTGCTATTGTAACAGTCTTGCTAGTGGTTTCTAAAACTTTACCTATGGATTTAAGGAGTTTGTCAGTTGATGCCGCTGAAGAATCACCTAATCAGCCATGTTGTATTGTTACCATTAGGGTAAGCGTCCCAAAAAATGGCGCAGTGGTTCAGATATTGAATGAAGGTGACCAAGAAAATGATCAAAACGAAGTTAAACATTGGCTTGTGCAATTAGTTAAAAATCCTGAAGACGTTCAAGTTATAACTAATGAAGAGATGTGGAAGTGGTGCCAAGATGATACCATTGAACCAGCTGTTGGTGGGACTCATTAAATTTAAGATTCTGAATTGCAAGTGAAGGGGATTTATAGGGGCATAATCAACAAAAAATATTTGTGCAATCTTGGAGAAGGTTGAGTATAATACTTTGCTAATAACTCAAGAGGAATTTTATGACACGTGGAACTATAGTCTTAGTCGCATTGTTATTACTACATAACCTTTTTCTGAATGCGATGGATAAAAACCCGGAGACTCTTGAGCCATCTAAACTCACTGAAAAATCTGAAATAAATAACGTTGAGTCTAGTGAAGCAAAAGAGTTAAAGGCAGCAATGTTTCTGGAATTGTGGAAAAAATATATTGAAAAACGCAATTTCGAGATACGTAAGCGGCCTGCACGTTCAGAAGAAAATGAGATAGCTAAGCAGTTCGCCCAAGAAGCATTGCAAGAAACAGAGAGTTTTTTAAAGCAAAAAATAGATACAGAAAAAGATGAATCAGCCAAGAAAATTTATGAAGCTCAGTTGAAAGGTTGGAATGCCAATAAAGAAGATTTGCAATGTATTGAAGAGATGTATTCTATTGGGTTTCAAAATTTTCTATGCAAAATGAAGGCAATTTTTCTGGATCAAATAGAAAACTTATGGTTTAAAAAATCACTTATTCATTCATGGAAAGATAAAAATTTATCCCAAAAAAGACATGCAATAGCACAAGATTTGTTTCTCCTTTATTTTTGCAAGGAACATGATGAACTTTAGAAAAATGTATTTAATGAAATACTTATCCTTTTACTCCTTAATAACTATTAATTATGGCGCAAATGTAATCGCTATGGAATCGGCTCCCAAAAAACAAAAAATGGAATCTGCAAACCTAGAAATAGAATTAAAATTTTATATTCCAACTGACTCTGAACGCGCATCTTTTGTTGAATGGATAAACCAAAAACCAAATAAACTAAAAACGGTAAGACAAAAAGAATGCTATTTACTGGGCCCAAATACAGAAGCAAAAGACAATGGCAAAGGTTTTGTTGACGCAGTTAATACTTTGCGACTGCGGTCAGAGGGAGATAATAATTCTATAACAATGAAAATTCGCCATATAGATCCAAAAACTAATAAAACTATAAAGCGCGAAGAAAAAGAAACTGATATAAAAGATGCCCGCGTTCTTAAAGATATTTTTACCACGTTAGGTTATAAATCAATTGAATTTAGCAAAAACCGCTCTAGAAAACTGGTAGAATGTGATGCAATGCAATTTGAAGTTGCATTTGATGAAATCACCGAAGGCCAGTTGGAAGGCAGCAATTTTGTGGAAGTTGAGCTAAAAAGTTCAGTCCACTCTGTTGAAGAGGGAAAAAAGGCGATACTGAATCTATTAAAGCGGGCTGGCGTTAGAAAAATTATTCAATATGATCGTGGCTACTTCCAAATGATCCTAAATCCAGGGTATGTCTTTGGAGAGGAAGTTGATTTATAGAGAGATGATCGCCAAATCAATCTCTATGCTATTTTTTACTTGCAATTGTTGCCGCTTTGATCGTAATTTCTGGCACGCTAATCTGTGCAAATTGTGGCTTAAGTAGCTGATACACGTTAGCAATGCCTTCTGCTGCCACATTATCCTTAGTTCTGATTCCTAAAAATCCTCGGTCTTCATTTTCATAGACCGGGGTTGCCTGTTCATGGAAATGATGTAACACGCTTGCCCCGGCGCATGGTCCTGTGCCGCATCCAGTAGTAAAATTGGTTACGTCGAATGCGTAGCTTACAATGGCTAAACTTTGCACTTTAATAAGAGCTAATTGTGCAATTGCTTCTGGTGGTAGTTGGTCCGGATATTTGGTGTGGGTTAATGCAGTAAACAGTAAACCACCTTTGCCATACGGGTTTTTGTTGAGCATTGCCATCCAATAGTTGGTACGCAGTAAAATATAGTTAGCGGCATCATTATGCTCATCACGTTGCAGGCAAAAGGGACAGTCGTTGGTTGGTGGTTTTATAAAACGGTAGGTTTCCCGTTCTGGCACGCGAATAGTCGGGTTACTTTTTGCCCGTAACCAGAGTGCACGTTCACTTTCTGTAAAGTTGTCTAAGGTGTGAACTAATTTGAGGAGTTTTTCTTCGGGATGTTCTGTTTGGTTATGCCATTTCAACAACGGTGGGGGAAGGGTAATAGTAAATTCTGGTACGGATAATTTATCAAATTCTGGTTTTAGCTGGTCGTACAGTTTTTTAATACTATACGGGACTACGTTACAAGGGCCATAATTTTCCAAATATCCTCTACCTTCTGCAAGGTACCGGGGGTTAACCCGTTCAACATAATGTGAGCCTGTACCAATGCGGCATCCCATATTAAACTCTTCTACTTTAGGCTTATCATTAAGTATGGTTCTTAATATTTGCAAGCTGAGCACTTTTAATATGCTAATTTCACAGAGCGCTTCCGGCGAAAGTTGTTTGGGATGGTTAATATGGGCATAGGGTGCAAATTCCAAACACCCTTTGGTTAACGGGAATTCCGTTAATTGAACAAATGAGTACTTACCCCTTTTTAAAATAAAATAGGCTGCATCATTATTTTCTTTGGGCTGGCAACAGAATGCGCATTCCACTTGGGTGTCGGTTACGCAAGCAAATACTGCCTGCCGTTCAGAGGGTGTTAGCCCATTTAATTGTTTAAGTAGTGCCAACAGTTCATGGTCAAACTGCCGTAATTGCAAGGGTGGTTCTGCGGTATAGGAAGCACTACTTTGCAGGCATAAGAGTAGAGAAAGTGTAGTGTGTAGTATGCGGTTCATTGCATCTCTTCTACTTTGTTAGATTCTTCGGTGTGCTCTGGTAAAACAAGCTGTTGAACATGGGGTTGCATTGCGTTATACAGATCACGTAAATTTTTTGCCATGAATTCTATCTTTGCAAGTTTTTGGGTGTAGCCAATCATTTCTACCGTAAAACGGGGAAATAGTTCAGTATAAGCATGGGTAGATTTGGAATTACTGTTTGATTGGTGATTAAAACTTACATTACATCCATCCGCTTTTGCTGTTTTTTTAATAATCTCTACCAAAGGCCAGAGTAGTTCAATCAATTCACTTTTTGCTGCAAATGGCATCTTTAAATTTTCTTTGGTTTCCAAATGTTCAAGAGGAACTATAATGAGTTGCCCTTCAACATCTGCAAATGGTTTAAACAAAACAGCATGGTGAGAAAATCTACGTAAAATAAGATGTTGTGGGTCATTGTTATCTGCAAGCATTAGGCATAATGCACAATCATGCTTTGCAGCTGTAATCTTATGCTCATGAGTATCGTCTGTTTGAATTGATCGTGGTATGCCTAGCGTATGTTTGGCAATGACTAGGTCTTTAAAAGATGGTTTAAGTTTAGCATACAGCTCTTGTAAATTGGCCGCGCTAAAACGGTGTTGGGTATACTCTTTTACATGACGCTCCATTTCATTCCCAAAGAGCGGCATAAGATGAATATGCAGATGCTCAGGAATGCTTGCGCCTGCAAGCCGTTCAATATTAATGCCCCCATGAGTAGCTTTAGCGCCCAGTTTTTCTTTAAGCAAATGCATAGCTGCGGGAATAAGTTCAATAAGTTCACCCCGTTCTTCCAGAGATAAGTCGGATGCATTTTTATTATGCTTGCTGGGTAAAATTAATAGCTGCCCAGGGTTGTAAGGGAAGTCATTAAATTTGACTACCGTTCCATGTTCAAAAACCCGTAATATTAGATTTTTTTCATCATTAAATTCCCCAATTTGTCTGCAGAAAGCACATTCCCCTTGCGGAGCTGCTGCGGGAGTAGAATTTTTTTTAAAATAATCGGCACGCGCAGGGGCATAAATGACCAGTTTTCCAAATTGATCTACAATTGCTTGTTCAGTGGGAGTAACGGTATTGGTAGGTTCAGTTGGAAATGGAAAATCATCTAGCTGTAGAACGTAATCAGGTGAATCTGTTCGGTCCAGTTGATGGGGCGGTTCAGATGAAAATAAGGTATTTAGTGGGCACAGCAGTAAGGCAGATAACAGTAGTTTCTGTAAGTTCATATATCCTCTCCTTATAGATTTTTTGAATACGGTTTTGTTGGCTGTATCCTACTTCAATTTATTGAAAGTGTGCAAGAATAATTGCGTCAACTGCAGGTTTTAGTTCTTTGTAGAACCGTGGAAAATCAATTGCTATAACCTGTGTTTTACCAATTAATTGAATAAAGTTGTAATCTCCCAAAGTTCTGGGCAGAATATGCACATGCAAATGATCAGGAATACTGGCTCCTGCTATTTTTTCGTAGTTAAACCCAATATTGACCCCCTTAATTTTGATTACCGTTTTGAGTGCATTAATTATGGGATCAATCAGTTCAATAAGTTCTTGGCGAGCGGCGGGGGAAAGATCACTCAATGTTTTTTTATGTTCAAAGGGGACAATGAGTATATGCCCTTTTGCATAGGGATATAAATTGAGCATTACGGCAAAATGATTAAAGCGCCGCACTATTAATTGTTTTTCATCATTATGTTCTGCAAGCGCTGAACAGAATGCACATTCAGTTTTTGGTTTTTCTTCTTGAATGGCGGTGTTTTGATACTGATCTCTCCACGGGGCATACACTGCATTTGTTCCCAGTTGCTGTTCAATAAGTTGAGCGGTGGAAAGATCACCATTTTGGCTCGCTTGAATATGAATTGTGCTGTTGAATGCAATAGCCAAACCAAGCAGAAATGATTTTGCTTTCATTGTTTTTACCATCTTTATTGCTTGGTTATTTTTTCCATAATTACTTTAAAGAGTGGGCTTGGAATTTTGAGGTATTCTTTTTGTGCATGCCAGGTATCTATTAAAAGGTTGTTAAGATCTTTAAGTTTGCTTGTATCGAAAGGTTTTTCTGGAGTAGCTTGGTTTCTTGCATTAATTAGTTCCTGTTTTTGAAGTAGCAGATCTAAGAAATTCTTTTGATAACCATTTAAGTTCATACATAAGTTAATAGCTTGTTTACGATTAGTGAGTGCTTCTTGTAAATGGCTTATTTTATACATATATGCTTTAGGAGAAATAGTACCAAACAAGAGCAATGTATCATCATCACTAGAAAAAGAGATTCCTATTATTTTGTAATCTCTTGGTATTGATATAGAAGATTGGATCAAGGTATGATCTTTTTCTTTTTCATCAGTCGTTAGAATATGGAGATTATGGAATTTATCCCATGAATTATAGATATAGATGGCCCACATACTCTTGTTGTGACTAAATGCAGTATGAATGGTGACGTCCTTAATTGATATAGGAAAAACAGAATCTTTTTTCTGACTAATTGTTGTACTCATAGTTTGATAGCTGCCACTATTGGTAAAAAAATGCCAAGGTCCAAATAGTATGGTATTGCTTTCTGTTTCTGGTACGGATTGTTGCACAGAAATTAATGCTTCCGAACAATCGGAATTAGAAATAATTTTTACTAGTGCATCTTGTTTTATTTGTAACTCTTTAAGTGTAAAGTTTTTTGCTTTTCTTAATTCAGGCTTAAGAAGATTTGATCCAAATACAATTGATTTATTTTCATCAGAAAAGCAGGTTAATGTATCGTCATGAGCAGCAAGAATTTCGCTCATAGGAATTGGTAGTCGGTACCTTGCTTCAGTTAATCCAGATGTGGTTATATGTTTTTCTATACTATTTGGGGTAGTCATCAGGTAATAATAATCGCCCTTGGGTGAAAGGGCTACGCTTAATACTTTTTCTGCAATTGTCCTGGTGCTGCTCGGCCTAACATAATCCCATAAAAAAGCGGTTTTTTCTTTAGTTATTCCGAGAGCAAATTGACCATCATCAGAACAGGTAATAGTTTCATATTCTTCATTAAGCAAAGGATCAAATGTTGCGGTAGCATGGGGAAGCTCTATTTCTAATATTATTTTTTCCCCTGTGTTTATTAATTTGGCCACAATGAGTCCGTTTGCGGAGGCAACATATTTTTTAATAGTGCCAGTCTTATGTGTGGATTGGTCCGGAATTATTGGTTTGCAGGAAATATAATCAGAAGTTAATAATGATAGGTAGAGTTGATTTTGAGACTCTTTATTGGTATCCATTGTGTAGCAATAAGAAGTTAGCAGAAGCGGTATTAAAAGAATATGCATAATCATAGCATTCCTTATTTAAAATTTCTGAATATTAACAATAAAAAACCCGCTCATTATTCTAACGAGCGGGCTATCAGTTGTCATGTTAAAAATTTTATTTCTGACTTTCCAACCACTTTTTTAGGTCAGCTTCCAATTTGGCATCAAAATTGCCGCCACCGCCACGAATGGCACCCGGCTGAACTCCACCTCGTAATTTATAATGATCGGCTAACCATTGACCCAAATTTTTTAAATTGACCCTATCTTTAAATTCTGGAGATAGGGTAGCTGCAAAGACAGATGCGCCCTGGTTGGCACTAATGACAAAATAAAATCCTGCCTGCTTTGCAAGCAAAATATCTGTTATTTCCTTAATTTCATCTGCTTGGGTGTCGGTGAGCCCAATATAGGTACAGGGTACGCCATTAATGTTAGCAGATTTTTGTAGCCAGTGCGGAATGTGTGACTGCAGGACCTGTTTCTTTAATTGCTTTAATTGTATTTGCGTTTGGCGCAGTTGTTCTTTTTGTTTAGCTACTGTTTCAATAACTTCTTCACGTTTTACTTTAAATTCCGTGCTTAAGTTTTTGACGGTATTGAATGTTTCTTGGAACAGATCAATGGCTTTGGGACCGGTAACCGCAACAATACGGCGGTGACCTGCAGATAACGCAGTAACTTCCGTAATTTTAAAGGTGCCAATATCTCCGGTAGCATTTACGTGAGTACCACCACAAAGTTCTGCAGAAAATCCGGGAACATCTACAATGCGCACTTTTTCTGGATTGTATTTATCACCAAAGAATGCAATTACCCCACGGCTGTTTGCTTCTTTTAAACTGGTGTACTCAATATTAACGGGAATGTTTTCGCGGATTTTCTCATTCACTAGATCTTCAACTTTTTTGATATCTTCTGGACTTAAATTTTCGTGGTAGGTGAAGTCAAAGCGTAAGTAATCAGGATGTACCAAAGAACCAGATTGTTTAATAGTCGCACCAAATAGTTGAATAAGGGCCGCCTGTAGCATGTGGGTAGCGGTGTGGTTTTTCATGGCATTGGTACGCCAGGTTCTATCTACAATGCTGGTGATTGGCATGCCAATAGTCAAATTAATAGGCGCGGTAATAAGGGCAGCAATACGTCCAGAGATATAACGTACCTGTTCAACCGGAATGCGTTGGTGATTAATAATGAGTGTGCCTTGGTCTGGTACTTGTCCACCTCCAACAATAAAATAGGGTGAATGTGGTGCAATAACCCAGCATTTGGTTCCTGCTGATACTGCGGTAGTGCTTTCTGTGCCAACTACCAACGCAGAGATAGTCGAATTGGTTTCTAATTCTTGGTATCCGGTAAAGGTAGTGGTTACTGCAGGGTCAAGGTCTACGTGGTCCAAGGGGTCAGACATTTTTTTGCCGGATTGTTCTTGTTGTTTTTTCATGTGTTCTTGGAACCCTTGCTCATCCACTTTAAAATGGTGTTCATGTGCCATTAGGTGAATAACTTCTAAAGGAAATCCATAGGTGTCATATAACTTAAATGCCTGCTCACCGGTAATTACTTTGTGTTTGTCATGAAGGTGTGCTTCAAAATACTCATTAAGCATTTGTTGGCCACGTACCAGGTTAACTGCAAATTTTTTAATTTCACTGGATAAAATATTGAATATCAATTGTTGGTTGGTTTTTAATTCGGGATAGATATCACCAAAATCTTGAACTACTACTTTAGATAGTTCGGGGAAAATGTTGTTGGTGGTTAATTTTTGGGCAAATAATGCAGCGCGGCGAATTATTTTACGCAGGACATACCCACGGCCTTCATTAGAGGGTGCACAACCATCTGCAATTAAGAAAGAAGAGGAGCGTATATGGTCAGCAAGCACATGGAAAGCTGCTTTAAGTTCATGGGGTTGTTGCTCATACAACTTACCAGAGATCTCTTCTGTTTTTTTGATTATGTTGGCAAACACGTCTGTCATAAAAACAGAATCTACGTTTTGCATTACGGTGCATAGGCGCTCTAAGCCCATGCCAGTGTCTACACCAGTTTGAGCAAGGGGTTTTAAGGTACCGTCTTCTTGACGGTCAAATTGCATAAATACTAAATTCCAAATTTCTAAAAAGCGGTCACAGTTACATGCAGGACCACAATCTTTCAACTCTTTACATCCAAAAGCAGGACCTCTATCCAAATGAATTTCAGTGCAAGGGCCACAGGGTCCCAAGTCTCCCATTTGCCAAAAGTTTTCTGCCTCTCCTAAGCGGTGTATTTTTTCTTTGGGCAGTCCAATTACCGTGTGCCAAATGTCATATGCTTCATCATCGGTGGTGTAGACGGTTGCATATAGATGTTCGGTAGGCATCTTAAGTTCTTTGGTTAAAAAATCCCACGCAAACGTAATGGCGTCTTTTTTAAAGTAATCAGCAAAAGAAAAGTTGCCCATCATTTCAAAAAAGGTTAAGTGGCGTTTGGTAAAACCTACGTTATCAAGGTCATTATGCTTACCACCAGCGCGTACACATTTTTGAATGGTTACGGCCCGTTTATAGTTCCGTTTTTCTAATCCTAAAAACAGGTCTTTAAATTGGTTCATGCCGGCATTGGTAAAGAGTAGGGTAGGGTCTTGGGCAGGGATAAGGCTAGAGCTTTCTACCTGTTCATGACCACGGGAAGTGAAGAATTTAAAGAATTTTTGGCGTATTTCTAGGGATTTCATAGGGTAAAACCTAAGGTCTAAAAGGGTTAGATAGAGGTTGTTTTTCAGGTTTAGGATATCTGTTTTTTAGGTCAGGGGCAATGGTGTTTAAGGTAGGAACCCCCAGTTGACTTTTTTGGTTATTATGATTAAATCTATAATAGAAAATATTTTATTGTTTTTTCCCAAATGGAGGATCTTTATATGAAACGTTTATTGTTATTATCTGTAGTAGCTGCTGGTATTGGTACTGGTGCCAATGCCGTTGCGGGTGTACATTTTGGTTTAAATGTTGGCATGCCACGCCCAGTCTGCAGACCAGTGGTTATTGCACCACAACCGTGTTATGTAGTTCAGCAACCCTGTTACGTGGTAAAGCAACCGTGTTGTTGCCAACGCCCACGTAAGATAGTAAAAGTACGCTATCATGCACCACGACCGCGTATAGGTTTTAATTTTGGTTTTGGATTGTAAAAAAAATAGACATGAGGAGGTTTAAGATGAATATTCGTTTGTTATGGTTATTGTCTTTTGGATTAGTAGTAAATTCTGCATTAGCGATGGAAGATACTTTTAATGATGAAGAATTGGCAAGAGCTTTGCAGGAGCAAGATTTTTTTTCAGAACAAGTTCCATCCCGTGTTACAAGTCAATTATCTAATAGAACTCAATTAGCTGAAGATGAAGAATTAATGATAGCTCAGGCTCTCTCTGCAGCAATTGCCCCACAAGTTCCGCGTTCAGTAAATAGAGTGCCGGCGCCAGCACGCATTATGCCAAAACCGGCTGTAATTATGCATAATGATGATGATGATTTAGCGCTAGCCCTTCAACTATCTATACAAGAGACGTTGGGAAATAAGACTTCTACTACTACTTCTACTGCTCAGAATTCCAAAACAAGTAAGCAAGAAGAAGATAAACCGTCTCTTCCAGTTAAAAACAAGAGCACTACATCTACTACTACTGCCACAACTACCGAAAAACTAGAATGTTGTGTGTGTGGCGATGAAAAACCTTCTAATGAATTTGTTTTAGCCTTTACACCTGCTGAAAGAGCTTCTGTTTTAGCGTACATTGCAAGTGATAAGAACATAACTAATTTTGATAAAACTATAGCTGCACGTACCAAGACTTGTCAGCACACATTATGTAGATCATGTAAGCAAAAGTTGCAACGTGGTTACACTCCAGACGGTGAAGACAGTGTTAACGTGCTGATAAAAGTCTTTTGTCCGGTATGCAATATTCGTACTCGTACTGCTAAGAACTAATGGTTTATTAGATTATCAAGGATTTTTAATATGAAGATTAAATCTCTATTTTTAGTGTCTGCAATGGCAATAGCGCCCATGGCAAACTCTATGGAACAACGTAATCCAGTCTTTACACCCAATGTACTACAAACGTTTGAGCTGGTACGTGGGGCTATAATTGCTAAAGCGCGATCTGTTGGCAAGTCAGTTCCCAATGATTATTTAGCTACTTCTTGTTTGCATATTTTTACTAAGGCAATAAAACAGGCGCATGCAGCCAATTTAACACAAGATGAAAGAACCCAATTTTCTACGTTAATAAGCAATATAATGACAGCTAAACCAACGGTTAAAGAGCTGCCGGCCTTGGTTAACATGGTTATGGGCATACATGTTTTGCTCACTAAAATTATTGGAGATGAAGCGGCACAATGTGCGATAGTACAAGAAGCATTTAAAGATGTAGACCCAGAATATGCTTCTCAGCAACAAATTGCCAAATTTATTACCACTGCCGTTGCGGTACAAAAGAATCCTGTAGTAACTACCAACGCTACTACATCAACCACAACTATTAGTGCTCAGCCAGAAAAAAAGAATGTGCCAAATGTAGTTGAAAGTACGCCAAAAAAACCGGTGGTTACTAACACAACCCGTAGTACTTCAACAGCTTTAAGTTATTATGAACATGCTTCATTGGAATTAGCACGTAGTTTACAACAGCAAGAAATGCCATCTGTCCATGATGATGAAGAATTGGCAAGGGCAATAGGTCTTTCACTGCAAAATGAACATTCTTCTATGTATGATGATGAACAGTTGGCTAGAAGATTAGCAACAGAACAATCCCATCCAAATCGAATAACACAGCCAGTTAGACCAACCACTACTGATGAAGATTTGGAATTAGAATTAGCATTGGCACTCTCAAGAACAGAATAGATCCTAAATATATTTTTTAAAGAAGGCTCTTGGCAACAAGGGCCTTTTTCTTTGCTCAATTATTTTACATTTAATCATAAACAGGTCAGATGCCCAAATAGGGCACATAGTGCCGTAATGAGTATTATAAGACTCTATGCGTAATTGGGAATTAATAATTCAATTTACATAAATCTAAATTTTTTTTGAATGAAACAGAACTCCTGTCCGCTCGTCCTGAGCTCGTCGAAGGATACGTGCGGAATAAATTAATGGTGAAGAAAAGTTGAATGAAGATCTTTTTAAAAAAACCGTTCAAATCCTTCGACCCCTTCGACAGGCTCAGGGTGAGCGGAAGAAGGGGCGTTCCTAGTGAGCTTCCGACTACGCCAAAGCGCTTCGTCGCGACGGCGAGTGACGAACTATCAGGACGAACGGGCAAAAGAATTACATTGCATACAAAAGAAAAATAATTACGCATAAAGTCTATTTCGAAAGAGCGATTCATAGTCAAATTATAATTCATCAAATGCTGGTTTTAATTGCGTATATATTTCTACTAAATCAAATGATATTTGTTTGGTGTGCCCTATGGTAGGTAAAAAATTGGTGTCCCCAACCCAGCGGGGTAGAATATGCATATGTGCATGGGATGGTATGCCAGCACCTGCGGCCTTGCCCAGGTTCATGCCAATATTAACACCCTGTGCTTTTAACACCTGGGAGACAATACGTACACTGCTGGTGGTTAGTTCCATTAATTCTGTCCGTGCTTGGGGGTGAATGTCATCTAAGGTAGCCTTGTGTTCTAACGGAAGCACCATAAGGTGACCCGCATTATAGGGGAACAGATTAAGCATAATAAAATTGTATTTAAAGCGACGGAATATAAAATGTTTTTCATCCGTATTGTCAGCAAGATGATTGCAAAAAACGCACTGCTGGGCAGTTGCGTGATCTTGCTTTCCTACGTCGGCGTCTGCAGCATATCCGCTACGCCAGGGAGCATATAAACGGTCCATACTATTGTGTTCCTTACGGTGGTAAAAAAGTACACTAATTGGTGGTGTCAGATGATGGTAGCCCGTCTTGGTCTACCACGGGTTTTACAGCGTTAAGTTTATTTTTTATGGGCTGCGCAATCTTATTAGTTTCAAGGGCCATAAAGAAAGACCAAACATTGGGTGCCTGTTCAGAAAATGAACTAATCATGGACTTAGGACTAGCAGCCATTAAGTTTTTTTGCGTTAATGCAGTGCGCTGATCAGGGCTTTCCGTTAACTTTTTAATAAGCTCAAGATGGGCATTAAATAATGGAGTGCAAAGGTTTGGGTCTATATTTATTTTTCTATCTAGCATAGCTCTGTCTAGATCTATCGCCTGTTGCGTAATAAGATGTAGTAACGTGTTATATTTACTATCTATTTGTTTATTGAGTGTGTCTACTACATTTTTTTTTAATAAAGTACTAATTTCTGTAGCTTGGTGAATTAAATGCAGGCTAAAACCGGATTGGTTAGGTTGTCTGCAGAGTGCGGTACGTAGATTGCTTAGCGTTTCTAGGCATTCCTGTTTAAGTGGTATGTCTATTTTAGCACTGTTATCTTCCATACCAAACAAGGCAGTGCTTGTCATTAAAAGAATAAAAATAGAGCTAAATTTCATTCAGATCCCGTAAGTTATTTTGGTGGTTCTTTTTGTATAAGATACCGGAACCAAAAATAAAGGGAAACTATGATTAATAAAGGCTCAACGGGCAATCTTAATCGCGCATACCCAAATCCACCCGTCATGCCTACCACCCAGCAAAATAGGAAGGCTCCGGTTAGCCATACCCAAAAATTATTGGTTTGTTTCTGATTCCATGGTCGCTGTACTAATGGCTTAAGCACAAAAATAAATGCACCACCAACTATACCAAGCCATATAAAGAGATTAAAGAATAGCTCTATCCAGCACACTAGCCGTGTGGCTAACGGTACGGGTGCAGTCCATAAGCAGGCGGCAATTTTGGTGGGCAAGAACTCTTCTAGCGGATCCCATAAATATTCATTGGTAGCCATTGCAACCAATTGATATCCATACAGGTCAAAGGTAGTTTTTATTACTTCTTTAATCCAGTAATAGGCAAAAATAAAGGGATGTTGAGCAATTATAGGATATGCAATTTTTTTGCATACGGTGTTGGATGGCCACAGTCCTGTCCCTATTAGTTCTTGTCTGCGTTTGTACACTTCTAAAGCTCCGGCATATTGCGTTTTTTTGCAGGCTTCTGCCAAGGGAATTCCGTAGACGCTGCGTACTATTTTGGGGGCAGAAAAAATATTAAGATAGGTGCCAATTGTAGGACAGAAAAACCATTCATGGGTTAAGGTGTAATTACGGATATACC
The DNA here is from genome assembly GCA_963698045.1 of uncultured bacterium. Taxonomy (GTDB): domain Bacteria; phylum Babelota; class Babeliae; order Babelales; family Vermiphilaceae; genus MFD01716-c1. Next base: position 1,186,849 of record OY969115.1, read on the forward strand.
ACGGCAGTAATGAGCAATAAAAAATTCCCAAAAACAATGCGCTTTTACTTAGTTTGCGCCACCAATTGCCGGGAATGCCCGCAAGTAGCAGTAAGAAGCTTGCATAAGAAACCATTTCTCCCATGGGGCGCATCCAGGTATATATGCCCAAACTAAGTGCTGCAATTATAATGAGCAACAGTTGGTATTTAGATTCTTGTTGCCGTCCTATAAGTGCATAGAGTGCTAATAAAAAAAGATAGAAAAAGATAAGCGCAAGCCCTTCAGTAAGGAGTAAGGTACTTGCAATAATAAGTCCGGGATGCAGTACGCTAATCCACGCTGTACTCATTGCGACCCAAGAAGAAGAGGTCATTACCATTGCCAGGTACCACAGTACAATCGGAATGCAGGAACTAATAATAATTTGTCCCCAGAGTGCGGCAATGGGCGCTTTTTTGTCGGTGGTTAGATTAACGTCTGGTAGTCCCAGGTTTTGGTAAAATGCGGCTAAATAGAGTGGGTAGCCGGGAGTTCTCCAAAATAACGGCTCTTTGGTGCTGTTATGGAACATACCAGTCCCGTTTACCAGATTAATTGCGGAGTAATTATAGTCTAAGGTGTCTGAACCAATATAATAGTTATTTGGTTCAATGTACCAGGCAAAAAATGCAGCTCGCAGTATGAATGCGGCACTAAATAGTAGTACTGCATGTTTAATGGTCAATTGCTTCATTAAGATCCTTTTTTTTATTAATTTCTTTAGAATCTAAAAAATTTTTTAGCTTTTGTCTTTAGTATGGGGGTGCGATGGCATTGCTAGAAAATTACCATTTTTTTGTGTCTAGGCATCACTCAAAATTCTTGGTATTATGCAGCAAGTGAATAGAAAAAATATATCTTCTATGTGCGTAATGGTGCAGGAGATCTTTGATGAGGCAGTTATTTTTAGATCAAGGAACGTTAGTAGTAAAAGAGGTTGCACAACCCCTTTTGCGTGATGATTCTGTTCTGGTTTCTGTTCAATATGCTTGCATAAGTTCTATTACAGAAATTGCAGCAATTACTCAAACAAGTTCCAGTTTTTTTAATAATATTCCCCGTAAAGTACGCCAAGTTCTAGCTTCTGCAGCTAATCATACTGCAGATAAAGCAGCAGATCTTATTAAAAATGGCTTAAAGTCAGAAGTATATTCCCCTGGTTATTCCTGCTCAGGGTCAGTGATTGCAGTTGGTAAAAATGTAACTCATTTGCGGCCGGGAGATTTGGTTGCGTGTGCAGGCACTGGGTACGCCTATTATGCAGATTTGGTTTGTGTTCCACAACATTTGGTGGTTAGAGTAAAAAGCAAAGAATTTTTAAAAACAGCCAGTATTACTACTATGGGCACCGTAGCATTGCATGCAGTCCGCAGAGCTCAATTACAAATTGCAGAAACCGTTTGTATTGTTGGATTGGGTTTACTGGGCCAGATCATGGTGCAGCTTGCCAAAAAAGCGGGGTGCTATGTAATTGCAATAGATGTTGAACCAGAACGTATAGCATTAGCGCGCAATTGTGGTGCAGATATGGCATTGCATGCGCACCAAGATGAAATTAAAGAACAAATTAATCTGGTAACAGAATATAATGGTGCTGATGTTACTATAGTAGCAGCTGCTTGCGATACTCATGAAGTAATGGAGCAAGCTTTGGCAATAACGCGCCCGCGTGGCAGAATAGTAGTTGCCGGTCATGTAAATTTAGATTTTAATCATGAACTTTTTTATCATAAAGAAATTGACCTATTAGTCTCTTCTACCGATGAAATTCGCCATACGCTGGACCATAGTTGCGATCCTAATGATTTTTCTTGTAGTAATAATCGGTGGTCAGAACAGCGAAATATGCAAGCCTTTGTGCAATTAATAGAATCCAAAGCATTGCAGATAGAACCGTTGATAGCAACAGAAGTTACTATGGAGACCGTAGAGGCTGCTTACAGAGCTATTCAAGAAAAAAAAGTATTAGCCGTTACGTTGACTTATCCTGCATTAGCAACAAAACAACCGGTAGTGGGTAAAGAACCACGGCGCAAAAATCAAAATAAAACGGTAGAAGCATTTTTTATTCCCGCGACCAAAGATCAAATGCGGGTGGCAATTGTAGGTGCCGGTGGCTTTGCACAAGAAAAATTATTACCAATTATTGCCAAAATCCGTTCCGCAAAAATTAACGCGGTAGTGGATACCGATATTGCAAACTCTATTTCCGTTACCAAAAGATTTGGCGCGGCAAAAGCCTTAACCCGTCAGGATGAACTTTTTGAACAAGATTTAGCAGATGTGGTGGTAATTGCAAGCCCGCATAAGTTTCATGCTGATCAGGCATTGGCGGCATTGCAGAATGGTAAAGCGGTGCTGTTAGAAAAACCAATGGTTACTTCTGCCGCACAATTGCAACAAATTACTGATTTTGTGCAAGCTAATCCAAATGCTCCATTTTGTGTAGATTATAACCGTTCATTTTCTCCTTTTATGACCAAAATAAAAACAATGTTGGTAAAACGGCATACTCCCATAATGGTACAGTATCGGGTTAATGCAGGTGTTATTTCACCTTCCCATTGGATGTATTCAACCAATGGATCTGGAAGAATAATTGGTGAAGCATGCCACATAATTGATCTTTTTTGTTTTTTGACGGACGCAAAGCCGTATGCGGTCTCGGTAGAAGCGGTACATGCTTCACGTAAAGATATTTTCCCTACCGACAATTTTTCTGCACATATTAGTTTTGATGACGGGTCTGTATGCTCCTTGTTGTACACTTCTTTGGGACATGAAAATGTGGGTGCAGAGCGGATGGAACTTTTTTTTGATGGCAAATCAATAATTATGGATGACTTTGTTGGGTTGTATGGAATGGGATTGCCTTCTTGGTTTAGTGAAACGGTTTCTGTGCCAGACTATGGCCATGAACAGTTGGTAACCCAATTTTTTGCAAGTTTAAAAAAAGAGACGTTTGTGTCCCCTATTCCCTTTGAGCGGTTGGCAACAGTAGCGCAGGTAACTTTGGTGATAGATCAGCTTGCCTGTTCAGGTGGTGGTAAAAAAGAGTTAGCTAGTTAATAAACAAAGGAGTAATGAATGCGTAATCTTATAAAAGTAGCGTTAGTGTGCAGCTTTTTACCCAGTATTACCCATGCAGGAGATGCAACTATGAAACGGCCAAATCTGTACTGCGTTGCACTCTGTGGCGGCAGTGGCACACGGTTATGGCCTTATAGCAGAAAAGAACGTCCAAAGCAGTTGCTCACTATAAATTCCTCTAAAACATTAATAGAACAAACATTGGACAGAGTGCGACCGTTGGTATACTCCAATGATCAACTTTGGGTAATTACTACCAAAGATCATGCCACTGCGGTGCGGGATTGCCTGGGGGATCAGGTAGGCAATATTATTGTGGAAGGTGCATCCCGTAACACGGGCCCTGCGGTAATTTATGCCTGCATGGAAATTTATAAAAAAGATCCGGATGCATTAGTGCTCTTTCTACCGGCAGATGCTTTTATTCCAGAATCTGATTATGGCAAGGTGTTGGTCTATTTGGATAATGCGTTAACGTTTGTAGAAGCACATAGACGGATTTCCATTTTTGGTATGACGCCAACACGTCCAGAAATTGGGTATGGGTACATAGAATATGATCGCACAGAAGGTGATGGAGCTCCCTTTTACCGTGTTAAAAAATTCCATGAAAAACCTAACAGGCCAACGGCAGAAGAGTATTTACGATTGGGTACATTTGCCTGGAATATTACCATGTTCTGTGCTCCTGTCTCTGTGGTATTAGAAGAATGCCAGCGAGTTTCTCCCAAATTAGTAACGCAGGTAGAAGAGGCAATTGATGGAACCCGGCGCTATGATGAAGTAGATTCCATTGCTATTGAGCCCGCTTTAATGGAAAAAAGTAAACATATCTGGGTATTGCCCGTTTCTTTTGAATGGTGTGACGTAGGGAATGTGGGAGTATTCCTTTCTCTTAAAGATTCTGTAAAACATCAAAAAGTAGTAGCTATAGATGCCAAGAACAACTTGGTAGATGTTCCTGACAAAATTGTAGCGCTTATTGGCGTTGATGATCTGTGTATTGTGCAAACAAAAGATGCGCTGTTAATTACCCGCAGGGACGATGCAGAAAAAGTTCGGTATGTTGTGCAGCATTTACAGCAAAATAATCTTGGGCATTATTTGTAGGAGTGAATATGTGGATTTTATTATTTATTATAGTGGCAATTCCAATGCAAATACATGCTTCAAATATTAATCTGATAAGTGCTAAGATTTTTGTGGCCGGTCACAATGGCCTGGTTGGTTCTGCAATAATGCGTAGGTTAGAAAAAGAAGGCTGTAAGAACATTATCACCCGTAGTTCTCAAGAGTTGGACTTGCGTAATCAAACAGCAGTTAATGCATTTTTTGCAACTGAACGTCCTGAATATGTTTTTTTAGCTGCTGCAAAAGTAGGCGGCATTAAGGCAAATATGGATTTTCCTGCAGAGTTTATTTATGACAATCTTATGATAGAAGCAAATGTAATTAACGCAGCCTATAAATGTGGCGTAAAAAAGTTACTTTTTTTGGGCTCCTCTTGTATTTACCCGCGCAATTGCCCACAGCCAATTAGAGAAGAATATTTACTTACCAGTGAATTAGAAAAAAGTAATGAGCCCTATGCAGTTGCTAAAATTGCGGGTATTACCATGTGTCAGTCGTATAACCGGCAATATGGTACTCAGTTTATTTCTTGCATGCCAACAAATCTCTATGGCCCCAACGATAATTTTGATTTAAATAATTCCCATGTGTTACCTGCATTGTTACGTAAAGTTTATGAAGCTAAAAAGAATAATCAGTCTGTGGTTTATATATGGGGAACAGGAACTCCGTATCGCGAATTTTTGCATGTAGATGATCTTGCGGATGCATTAATTTTTTTAATGAAAAATTATTCAGGTAATGAAATTGTAAATGTGGGTACCGGAAAAGATGTTACCATTGCAGAACTTGCACACACTATTGTAAAAGAGGTGGGCTATACCGGGCAGTTGGTTTTTGACCGTTCCAAGCCAGATGGAACACCGCGAAAATTGTTAAATGTTAATGCGTTAAAAGATATGGGATGGCAGGCGAAAATTAGTTTGGAACAGGGAATTCGGGAAACGCTTGTTTGGTGTAAAAAAGAAAAAAATTGGTAGTGAAGAAGGGATATTATGAAAAGTAGAATAGTAGTAATGATTATAATAGGGGTATCGCTGGTGAGTTCATTATGCGTTATATGTCAAGGCCAACAGATGCGTCAAGAAAGACCAGGGAAAGTAGCCTTAGTTTTTGGTATTACGGGACAAGATGGTGCCTATTTAGCAGAATTGCTGCTCTCTAAGGGGTACATAGTGCATGGGGTAAAGCGTCGTGCTTCTTTGATTAATACGGCACGCATAGAGCATTTATATGAAGATCCAGCTAAGGGAAAAAATCGTCATTTTATTTTGCATTATGGTGATGTTACGGACAGTTCTAATGTTATAGGACTTATTGCTAAAATTCAGCCTGATGAAATTTATAATTTAGCAGCTCAAAGTCATGTAAAAGTATCTTTTGAAATGCCAGAATATACTGCCAATGTAGATGGTCTTGGTACTCTGCGTATTTTAGAGGCTATTAGGTTATTGGGTCTTAAGGATAAAACTAGATTTTACCAAGCATCTACCAGTGAGCTCTATGGTAAAGTACAAGAAATTCCCCAAAGTGAAACAACACCATTCTATCCGCGTTCTCCGTACGGTGTTGCAAAGATTTATGGATTTTGGATCACCAAAAATTATCGTGAAGCATATGGTGTTTATGCTTGCAATGGAATTCTATTTAATCACGAATCTCCGTTACGGGGAGAAACCTTTGTAACCCGCAAAATTACGCGTGCAGTTGCCAGAATTAAAATGGGAAAACAAAAAGCATTATATTTAGGCAATCTAGATGCCAAACGGGACTGGGGCCATGCACGTGACTATGTGCAAGCAATGTGGCTTATGTTGCAACAGCAGACACCAGAAGATTTTGTAATTGGTACAGGTGAAACACATGCCGTTCGTGAATTTGTAGAAAAAGCTTTTAGATATGTTGGCATTCAAATTGCATGGCTTGGTAAAGGTGTTGATGAGGTTGGCTATGATGCCGTAACCAATCAACCGTTGGTATTTGTAGATCCTCAATATTTTAGACCTACAGAGGTAGATCTTTTGCTTTGTGACCCAAGCAAGGCAAAACGGCTATTAAATTGGGAGCCGGTTATTAAATTTGAAACTTTAGTGCAAGAAATGATGGAAGCAGAGCTTAAAAGTTTGTCAGAAGAGCCTTCAGTATCCCTTGTAAGAACTGCAAAAGTAAAAATACCTTCAGCATCTGCACAACAAGGAATTGGAGGGTAAAATTTGCGCGATATAAATAGAGATAAAAAGATTGTTAACGCCGCTCGCCCTGAGCTTGTCGAAGGGTGCGAAGGCAACAAAAAAATAGAATTCATAGAATTTTTTCCGCACGTACCCTTCGACAGGCTCAGGACGAGCGGTTGGTTTGCTTGCTATTTAATTAGGATAAATAAAAATGCAAATGAAAGAGCAACCTTCCGTGAAGAAAAGAACGTTTAGTGTATTGACTGTTACTATTGCCTGCGTAGTAGTGTTAACCTTTATTTCTTATTTTCACTGGCAAGACGTTTCTTTACCTACAGAAAAACCAATAATTGCGGTAATTACTTCTTATAATAATGAACAATGGTGTGAGCGTAATTTGCGTTCATTGTTTATGCAAAAATATAATAATTGGCGTGCAATTTATGTAAATGATTGTTCTACTGATGCAACTTTAGAAAAAGTAACCAATCTGGTAAAAGAGGCGGGTTTAGAAGATCGCGTGCAGATTATTAATAATCCAGAACGCCGAGGCAAGATGGCCAATCTGTACCATGCAATACACACGGTTCACGATCGGGCTATTGTGTTGGATTATGATGGTGATGACTGGCTAAAGCATGACCAAGTGTTCCAGGTGTTAAATGAAGCCTATCATGATCCAAATGTCTGGTGTACGTATGGTCAGTATGAAAATTATCCAGATGGGTCTTTAGGGTTATGTAAGCCATTATCAGAAACGGTTATCCAGCAGAATGCGTTTCGCAGTTCACCATGGGTTACCTCTCACTTGCGCACCTTTTATGCAGGTTTGTTTAAACGGATTAAAAGAGAAGATTTTCTGTATAAGGGAGACTTTTATCCCACAACAAGCGATCAAGCATATATGCTTCCTGTGTTAGAATTAGCCGGTACTCGTGTTAAGTTTATTCCCCAAGTTCTGTATGTGTATAACAATCTTAATCCCAATATGGACTATAAAACGCGCGTTCGTTTGCAACAAGAATGCTATCACCATGTGCGTTCACGATCTCCGTATAAACCAGTAACAGAAGAACAATTTGCGGTGTCATCACAAGAGGTGATGGCGTAGCTTTCAAAAAAAAAGGATTCTTATGATCTTAAAAAAACACTTTCTTTTTTTTAACTTTTATTCTTTTTTACCGTTCGTGCTGAACTTGTTGAAGTATATGAACGGCGTCATTAATGAGTCTTTTAAAAAAAATGTTCGCACCCTTCAACAATTTCAGGGCGAACGGGGAAAATTATATTTACGGCTAGTTTAATATGTTTACCGTTACATGCAATTGATAAAGATACTGATGCAGAAGCAATACGTAAAATGAGAGAAGATTTAAACCGTGCGTATCCTAATATGCTTCCTTGGCAATATCACACGTTTGATGAGGCAATGCAACTTAATAGTTATCAACGCTCAGTAGAAGTTACAGAACGGGTAATTGGGATCTCTGGGCAAGCCTTTCTTGGCTTGTGCCGTGATTTGTATAATAAAAACAACCCATCCAATTTATTGCCCCAAGCACGTCTTAAAATTCCTAAAATTATTCATCAAGTATGGATTGGTGGTAAGTTGCCAGAAATATTTAAGCCATTAGTTAAATCATGGATAGAATTCCACATAGACCGTGGTTGGGTATATAAATTATGGACAGATGATGATATAGAACCATTTGGGTTGTACAACAAAGAATTCTATGCCCAAACAGACAGTCCAGGGGTAAAATCTGATCTACTTAAATGGGAAATTGTGCACCGATATGGTGGAGTGTATATAGATACGGATTTTGAATGTTATAAAGCTTTAGATTTATTGCATTACACGTATGATTTTTATACCGCAATTCAACCATTAGATACGCAATTTGCTCAATTAGGTGCAGCATTATTTGCAGCAGTTCCTGGCCATCCACTCTTAAAGCATTGCATAGAAACCATTAAAGATGATTGGCATCACAAAGGTGCGCCAACCAAGAGTGGACCAGTGCATTTTACTAAATCTTTTTATGCAATGGCAGGTAAAGATGGCAGCAAAGATATTGCGTTCCCTTCATTTTATTTCTATCCATTAGGGTGTGTAGAAAAGGGTCTTAAAAAAGATGAATGGGTAGCAGGCGGCGCATTCGCGGTGCACCATTGGGCAAAGAGTTGGATGCCGGCAAATTATCGCCCAACCAACTTTAGAGATTTGGGAAATGAGAAAGCAGTGGTGAATTGGAATAGCTAACTATGATTAAAAAAGTATGCATAATCCTATGTGCAGTTTTTGTTGTACACTATGTGCATGCAGATTTTGACGTTTTTAAAGAATTAGACTTATTACCGTTAAAACCGGTGCCAGAGGCTTGTGTATTAGAGGAAGGCTTTGTAGCATTTGCAAGTAAAAGTTATTTTCCTTTATTAGAAGTAATGCTCGATAGTGTTCATTACTTCTCAACGCGCCCGGTAATTGTCTATGGCATTAATGATGACATTCCTTATGATACGGACAAGTATCCCCGTTTAATTAAGCGGCGCATAGATATGGACCCAGAAAAAATAAAACGGCCGTGGATTTTCTACCAAAAGCCTAACATTATATTAAAATGTGGCATAAAGTATGGGATCTACATAGAAGCGGACGATATTTTAAACTATGGGGTAGATAATCTCTTTGCTATTGCCCGGAAGGTAGATCGGTTTCCTATTTGTCCGGTTCATCAGCATGACCCCTGTGATCAAAAAGAGGTCATGGATGCACTTGGGGTAACAGAAAAATCTATGCCGTATGTGCATGGGCATGTTCTTTTTTCATACAAATGTCTTCCGTTTATTAGTGAGTGGTACCAGGCGTGCCAAGATTATGGACATTTGGCAACCAATGCAGATGAAAGCGTACTTAATGTAATGCTGTGGAAATATAAATCTACGTTCTATACATCTGTTTTTGATCCCTATTCAAAAGAAGCATTAGATGCTTATTTAGAGGGAAGTCCTGCTCCCAAATCATATAGTGTTAGGCACAAAGTAAAATATTATATGTTCCATGGATCAAAGAACCGTTATGAGGCGCGGAGTATATTTAATACTCTAGTAGCGTATGCAAATGAACATAATTTACCTGTTGCCGGCAGGTCCGCAAATATTCAATGAAGTTGTTACTGGTCAAATGCATTGGAATATTCATTGTAGCTACGGGAGTCCTTACCATTACAGCAGATGAGTTACCTTTTGTGGTAATAATCCCCTCTTACAATAATGAGCAGTATTGTGAAAAAAATTTAGCATCTGTTTTTATGCAGAACTATTCTAATTATCGCGTTATTTATGTTGATGACTGTTCGGCAGATAAAAATTACGAAGTTGCAGTTAATTACATTGCACAAAGTGGGTATGCTGAACGGGTAACTATGGTACATAATAGTAGTCGCTTAGGCTCTCTTGCCAATATTTACACTGCCGTACACACGTGCACTAATGCAGAGATAGTTATAGATTTAGACGGCGATGATTATTTAGCACATGAACGGGTATTTCAACAAATAAATGCCGCCTACCAGTCTACGGGAGCGTGGGTTGTTTATTCCCAACATAAAAGAACAAATGGCAAACCTGGATTATGTGAAAAGTTCCCCTCTTGGGTAATAGAGCAGAACGCATTCAGAAAATACAAATGGGTAAGTTCCCATTTACGTACATTTTATGCAAAATTATTTAAGCAAATCCGCAAAGAAGACCTACTGTATCAAGGAGAATTTTTTGCAGCAACCGGTGACCAGGCATTTATGTTCCCTTTATTAGAGATGGCGGGCAATCATATCTACTTTTTAGATGAAGTGCTTTATTTATATAATGTGGTTAATCCTTTGAATGACCTAAAAATAAATTTAAAAAAGGCGCAACAGGCAGAGGCGGTTATTCGTAAGATGACGCCGTATAAGCCGTTGGCGGATGATGTGTTTAGGGGGTTATAGAGAATAGTATTATTTAGTTGGTATGTATAATAAAGTCATTTTCAAAACTAATTTTTTTTGGCCCTTCTGGCCAGGACCAAAAATGGTCTTGTGACCATCTTTGGAATCAGCACATTTAAGGGATAAACCCCTTAAAGATCCCCATACGCTTTGGATGCTGAAGGCCACCTCAATTTTTCCTATTCTTGCTGCTCAGTCCAATAACGCAAGGCGTTTTGGTCAGTTCGCTAGCAAGCATGGTAAAAATAGTGTGGCGTGCACTCGCCTTTCCATTTTTTTACACAGCAAGCTGCATAAAAAAATGGCGGCTCACTTCCATTCAAAGCTAGATAGGTTTATACAAAATATTTTTTATGATTTTGATGAGTAGTAGTATGGAGGGCGGTCGACGGACAGACGGCTTCAATTTCTACCCCAATAAAATAAAAATCTGACCTAGCTTAGAAGCCTGTGTGAGCCAGAGTTTTTTTATTAAGCTTGCGTAAATAAAAAAATATAGGCGAATGCTACCCGCAATGTTCGCACCATACTTGCTGCGAACTGGACAAAACCCCTTGCGTTATTGGACTGAGCTGCAAGGATAGGTAAAACATAAGGGGCGCCATTTATGGCGCGGGTCCTAAGCGTATGGGATCCAAAGGAACTGTTGGTGTGTTGGATTTATAAGGGGTTGCACAAGCAATCCCTTATATGCCGTACGCATAGTACAAAAAAGATATTGCTTGTCCGCCGAAGCTTTATGCGAAGGCTGGGAAATTAAAAAAAAGAATATTGTGCAGATAACTATCAAACACAAAAATAAAAATATAAAGACTCCTAAATTTATCTGATCATTAGATTCAATAATAAAAAATAAATATCGCATTAGCTTAAATACTAAAATCGGCATTATAATCTAGAGTTTTCTAGTGGTGCTCTGAGGGTTTAATGCCTTGTAAGTTGGCGACGGCGGATTTAACATTTGCAACCACCGTTTTCCAATCATACGGCTTTGGCTGTCTAAACAATGTTACAGTTGGGTACCACGGGCAGTCTGTTCTCCCAATCATCCATCTAATGTCAGAAGCAAATGGTAACATCAAGAAGGTTGGTACTCCTAATGCGCCTGCTAAATGGCCAACAGAAGTATCTACAGAAATAATAAGATCCATATTTTTCATTAAAGCGACAGTATCCATAAATCCGCCATGTTCCGTATCTAAATCCTTAAATGCAATAATAGTAAACGGTGCATTGGCTAGTTGTTCCTCCCCGGGACCTTTTTGCAAACTATAGAAAGATACATTGGGCAGTTCAGCAAGTGGTTTTAATTCATGCAGTGGAATATCTCTGCGTCCTTGTGGTACATGGTATAGATCTCCGCCAGATGCCCAGCAGAGTCCAATTTTAAAGTTAGTGTCCTGAGTAATTTTTTGTTTCCACTCAGCTACTAATTGTTGGTCGGCAAAAATATAAGGTTTGTTAGGTAATGTTTTTAAGGTTAAGTGGGTAAGTGCCGGAACACTTTGCAAAGAAGTTATATAGTCATAATTTCCCATTGGGGTGCGCGGTAATATTACTTCATCTATGTATGGGCATAATTTAAACAAATTAAAAAGTGGTTTAGACGTTAATACAACAACACGAGCTCCCATCTCTTTTACGGTTCGTGCAAAACGTACATATTGAATTACATCTCCTAAACCGTTTTCAGAAAGTAAGATAATTCTTTTGCCTTTCGGATCACTGCCATCCCATTTTTGGGGTATATTTTTATTGTTAGAAATTTCCCAACGCCATTCATATTCAGGGTAACCATCTTTAAAATTCCCAATGGCAAAGTAGGCGCCTGCAAGGGAAATATGGCCATAGGGATTTTTGGGATTTAATTGTATTGCCTGCTTATACAGTGCAATTGCTTCTTCTATGCGGTTATTGTATTCATGAATTTTGCCAATACTTAAGAGTGCATTGTCAGATGTTGGGCTAAAATCTAAAATTTTGCGATAGGTTGCAATGGCGTTGTCAGATTGCCCAAGCATTTTGTACGCATTACCAAGACCAATTAAAATATGTTCCTGTGGTGGCACTTTAGTAAGAATATATTTAAAATGTTCCACACCAGCACGTAAATCTGCTTCATCAAATGATTGGCTATAGGCCATGGCTAGTTGCAAGCGGGCCTCTAGTTGTTCTGGGTCAATAGCTAATGCCTGCTTAAAAAATTCAATGGCGCCAACTCTATCACCTTTTTGAATTAAGGTGTTTCCTTTAATATAGGCGTCCCGAATGGTTATTCCTTTATAGGGGCTTGGTGAATGCCAGCAGGTGTGGTACCATCCATACAAGCCAAAAAGGCTAGAGATCATAAGAAGTGCAAGCATAACTAATTTTCTATTCATAACATTCCTTTTTAATTTAAGATGTAGCCAGATTAAATTCTGGAGTAATGTACCAAGAGTATTAGGTGAAGGCAAATCGAAAAAATAATGAAAAAAATAATTTGATTCGTCTATGTAACTTTCTAAATAGTAATCCACAATTTTCACTGGCATCACAAAATAAAACATGCTATACATTATCTAAGATTAAAATAAGAACAGGGAGTTAGTAATGCGGATGGCAAAGCATTTCTTTTTTTTTATAATGGTTGTTTTGTTTTGTGATACCATATATGCAAAATTTAAACTTATTACAACATTATATAATGAAACTAATAGAGCTCGTTGTGCAGAATATCGTCTCTGTTTAGAAAAAAACCTTGCCCATGATGTTATAAATGAAATCCATATTCTATATGATACATCAAAAGATGATGAACAAAATGAACTGTTAAAATATCTAGAAACAAAAAATGTAACTATAACTTTAATTAGCGGTCGCCCTACGTATGGGTATTGTTTCCAGCTAGCTAATACCTATTATCCCAATAGCGCAGTTATTTTAAGTAATGCAGACATTTATTTTAATACTACTCTTAATCAATTAGAAAAGTATGATTTGTTTAATAAGTTTTTAGCTATTACGCGCTGGGACGTATATCCTAACGGTCAGTTACATTTATTTGGCGGCATGCATTATCCACGGAGCGATTCTCAGGATGTGTGGATATTTAGAACGCCATTAAGGCCATTTGCCAACGATAATATCCGTATGGGGTTATTAGATTGTGATGGCAGAATTGCTTTCCAAGCGCGGCAAGCTGGTTTGCAGGTTATTAATCCTTGTAAAACTATACAATGTTGTCATGTGCATTTGTCTGGAGTGCGCAATTATCCAGAGCGGGTGGGTAGTTACCCCCATCATGAAGCTATTTTAATTCAAGGAACATCGTTATGAAAAGGTATGTGATGAAGCAATTAAAAGTGATTGTTATTCTATTCTTAGTCTTAATAGGGCGTGATTTATTAGCCGATAAATTAAAGTTAATTACGGTTCTTTATAATGAAACTCATCCGCAGCGTTTAGACGAATATAAAACATGTATAGAGCATAATCTTGCACACCCTTCAATAGATGCAATTCATGTTGTTTATGATACCGATAAAGATGATGGTATAAATGAATTACATGAATTTTTAAAGAATCATAAGGTAACTCTTAGTTACATTTGTGGGCGTCCATCATTTGTGCATTGTTTTACTCTCGCGAATGAAATGTTCCCTAATAGCAAAGTAATTTTAAGCAATGCTGATATTTATTTTAATGATACATTAACACGTTTAGAATGCTATAACTTAGTGGGTAAGTTTTTAGCTATTACTAGAAAAGAATTAGCATCAAATGGCTCTCTCTATTATATGCGGGGAAGAGCATGGCGTGGTCAGCAAGAACGTTCTCAGGATGTATGGATATTTCAAACACCTATTCCAATTTTTAAACGTGATGACATCAAATTAGGAACTATGCATTGTGATGGAGAAATTGCGTATCAAGCACATATAAATGGACTTGAGGTCATTAATCCTTATTTTAGTATTGATTGTATTCATTTACATTTATCAAACATTAGACATTGGGTTGATAGAGGATATCCATTTGGATCGGCCTTTATTACTACTCTTGGGGAATTGCGTTAGAAGAAATATATGAAACAATTTATTATTATTTATAGATTTACAATTATTTTTATTTTTTTGCATTATCAAAGTCTAATTTATGGAGAAAAGCTTCAATTAATAACCGTTCTTTATAATGAAACGAATAATCAACGGATGCAAGAATATATTACCTGTTTAGAGAATAATCTTAAAAATTCATCGATCAATTTTGTACACATAATCTATGATAGAGCAAAAGATGATAACCAGAATAGACTTCTTACTTATTTGAAATCAAAGAATATTACTATAAGTTATGTTCATGGTCGACCATCCTTTTTGCATTGTTTTCAGGAGGCAAATACTAGGTTTCCCAATAGTAAAATTATATTGAGTAATGCGGATATTTATTTCAATGATACGTTAAGTATTCTGGAAGATTATGATCTTAGGGGCAAATTTCTGGCAATTACACGCAAAAATGTGCAGCATAACGGGTTTCTTGCACCTTGGCCAGATGCTTATTATGAAAGACCTGAGCCTTCGCAAGATGTGTGGATATTTTGTACTCCTATGCCACTGATCATGCGTAATGATATTTTTTTTGGTTCTTTGCATTGTGAGGGTGAATTGGCTTATCAAGCGCATAGTAATGGACTAGAGGTTATAAATCCGTATTTTTCTATTGATTGTTGTCATTTGCATTTATCTCGGGTGCGTCATTGGATAGAAAGACCTTATCCAAATGTGCCAGTTCATATACCACTAATGACGAAATTATCTATTACTAAAAAGGACAACGCATGAAAATGCTACAATCTAAGAATAAAATTGTATGGTTAGTGTTATTATTTATTCAGCTAAGTCTACATGGTATTTCAAGTATGGTTACTACAGAAAGTGGTGTTGCTGGTCGATTTGGAGATCAGTTATTGCTTTATTGTAAGGGAAAATTTCAGGCAAAAAGGTTAGGATTGCCGTTTTTATTTAAAGAATTTCCCAATTCACATCTGCTTGTGCTTTATGATAAAGAACAACATTATACTATGGCTACTGAACATCAATTTAGACAAAAAAGAAAAATAAACTATGAACGGGGAATGCAAACGTATATTGAGCAGGGCACTTTATATGAAGCGCAATTTTTTGGGCATTCTGATTTTTTAGAAGATATAGCGCGTGATAAAGATTTGATTATGCATTTACGTCAAATGATCAGACCCAAAAATCTAATCAACGAATTTAAACTGCCCCCAGATATTGTTACTGTTGCAGTTCATGTGCGTAAAGGAGGTGGATACGATAAGCCGCTTTTGTCTCGCCAGTATTATTCGCAAGAAGAATTGAACCTTGCAAAAAAATTATCACAGAATCCTAATCAAAATAGAAACTTTCAAGATGTGCTTAACCCTACTAAATTCCCACCAGATCAATTTTATATAGATCAGATTATTCGTATTTCTGAAATGTATAATAACCAACCGCTTTATGTTTATGTTTTTACTGATGATCAACAGCCACAGAAAATTGCAAAGGCTTATGAATGGAGCATAAAAAGACCTAATATTATTTTTGACTGTCGCACAGAAAGCAATCATTACAATAGTAACATTGTGGAAGATATGTGCGCTATGTCACAATTTGATTGTTTGGTGCGGCCAGAATCAGCATATTCAATAATTGCTCAAATACTTGGTAATCATAAAGTGGTGATATTTCCAGAAAGTTTTCAATGGTATGGCGATATATTAAAAATAGAAAAAATTGGGACAATGTGTTCAAAATAAATATATACGTCAAAATTTTTAGATTAATTAATAAGGAAAAGAAATGAAGAAGAAGCTAATAAAGATAATTATGATGGGCTTGGTTTATTTTAGTCTTATTGAGACTTTTCCTGAGAATGCACGTATGCGCTTGTACAGTTTCTATACAGATTCTCATGCAATTTTAAAAGATAATTGGTTTTTGCCGTCATTAAAAGAAACCAATAAGGACTTAGAGATTATTATTAAATATTATGATCAAGAGTGTCCATCAGCAGAGTATTTAAAGGCAGGTTGGAATCAAACCATGTTTCGCAAAGTTGAAATGATTTTGGAGGCTATAGAAGACAATTGGGGGAGTATTTTTATTTATGCAGATATTGATATACAATTTTTTGGTTCTATTAAAGAGGTTATTGAGCGAGAGATGGAAGGTTATGATATGGTTGTTCAAAAAGATCGCCCAGATGGCTTAATCTGTGCGGGTTTTTTTGCATGTAGAGCTAATGAAATAACTAAAAACTTATGGGTTAGAATTGCCGAATTCATGAGAAGAAATCCCGGCGAGGACGATCAAAATACTTTGAATTCATTAATTAGGCAACCAGCAATGAATGTTAAATGGAAACATTTTTCGGCTGATTTTTTATCAGGCGGGACAACTGTAGGTGGCAATGGTTACCGCTGGTATCCAGGTATTACTTTTCCAATTCCAGAAACAATTCTTCTTCATCATGCAAATTGGACAGTTGGAGTGCCTAACAAGATTGCTCAATTGCAATACGTTAAAGCCGTAGTGAAGAAAAATAGAGAAGCATAATAATTAGGAAAAAAATGTTTTGTTTAAAGATAAAAAACTAAAAAAGGTAGTGAAATTATGAATATAGTGAGACTGATCATAGTTATTATATTTCTTAATTTGAGTCTAATAACATATACCGTTCAAGAAGGTCCTATTACCAAAGAATATATCTCAACCTTTTTGCCTAAAAAACCGGTAATTGTTGAAGCTGGTGCACACAAAGGAATAGACACAGTTGAAATGCTAAAAGTTGTACCTGATGCAATTATTTATGCTTTTGAGCCAGTTCCTGTAATTTTTTCAGAATTGCAGAATCGTTGTAGACCTTATGATAATTGTTTCTGTTTTAAGTTAGCGCTTGCGGATGCCAATGAGCAAAGAGTGTTCTATGTTAGTGCGGGTGATAGCGATCAGTCTAGTTCTTTATTAAAACCAGAAAAACATTTAACAAGTCATCCTGGAGTAACCTTTCCCAAAGCAATAGAAGTTACTGCAATAACCCTTGATAGTTGGGCAGAAAAATATGGTATAGATCGTATTGATTGTTTGTGGCTAGACATGCAAGGATATGAATTTAAAATGCTACGTGCCGCGCCTAAAATGCTTAAAACGGTTCAAGTTATATATACGGAAATTAATTTTATAGAAATGTATAAAGGGTGTGAGTTGTTCCCAGAATTTAAGTCTTGGTTAGAGCAAGAGGGCTTTAGTTTAATTAACATTGATTATACTTGGAAGAGATGTGGATGGGGGGATGCGCTGTTTATACGTAATGAATTGATGCAAAAAAGGATGTATAGATGAATGTAAATTCCAGGGCATTTTTTTTTATTATATTTTCAGTTCAGGGGTTAGTTTGTTTGGGAAATCAAGATAAATTGCATCTAATAACAATGCTATATAATGAAACAAACCCTAGAAGAATACAAGAATATAAAACTTGTTTAGAAAATAATTTAAGGCATTCATCTATAGCTAGCATTCACGTTTTATATGACACTCTTAAAGATGACGGTCGTAATGAGATGCTTGCATATTTAAAAACAAGAAATGTTTCTATTAGTTATATACGAGGGCGACCTTCTTTTATCTCATGTTTTGAGTTGGCAAATGCTATGTTTCCTGCTAGCAAAGTTATGTTGACCAATGCTGATATATATTTTAATGATACATTAAAAATCCTTGAGAGCTATTCGCTGCAAGATAAATTTTTGGCTATTACACGTAAAGAAGTTGGCGCTGACGGAAGACTTTCTTATATGCGGGGGAATGCCTATCGTGGGCGTGAAGAGGGCTCAGCTGACACTTGGATATTCCAAACACCAATTCCTCTTTTTGAGCGGCAAGATATTTTATTAGGTACTGTATTTTGTGAAATAGAGCTTAATTACCAAGTCGATAAATTAGGGCTGGCTGTAATTAATCCTTATTTTACGATTGATTGTTTGCACGTTCATTTAACGCCTCAAAGGCATTGGACTATGCGGCCATATCCTACTAAAGATTTTTTATATCCTAAACTTGAAGATTTGCCTATGTAATTGTTAGTAGTAATAAGAATATAGAAGATAGTTTAAATTATACAGTTGGGAAGTGTAATGAGTTTGAAAATATTAGTGATGATACCAGTAATTTTTTTTGGTAGTTTTATTTTTTCACAAGAAAAAATGAGGGTATACACCTTTTATACTGATTCACATGCCGTACTTAAAGATAAATGGTTTTTGCCTACCTTCATTGAAACAAATAGTGATTTAGAGTTAATAATTAAACATTATGATCAAGAATGCTTAACGGGGACTTGGGGGCAGAATGGATGGAATACAACTATGTTTCGTAAGGTAGAGCTTATTCTACAGGCTATAGAGGAAAATTGGGGTAAAATTTTTATATATGCAGATATTGATATTCAATTTTTCCGTCCCATGAAATGGACAATTGAAAAAGAGATAGAGGGTTATGACATGGTGATACAAAGGGATGGGCCTGGTGAGGGCGAATTGTGTGCAGGATTCTTTGCTTGCCAAGCCAATGAAGCTGTGAAAGAACTCTGGTTAAAGGTGCATGAAATAATGAAGGCTGATGCAAAGCGGGATGATCAGCAGCCTCTTAATCATTTGCTAAAGGGGCGGGCAACTAAAGTTAGATGGAAACGACTACCAAATGATTTTTTATCCGGAGGAACATTGCATACAGAATTGTGGGTTCCAGGAAAAATTATACCAGCACCTGTAACGGTTATTTTGCATCATGCTAATTGGACATTTGGTATTGACAATAAATTAGCGCAATTAAAACAGGTTAGAGAAACGGTACAGGAAAAAAAATTGAAAATGACAATAGCTATCTAGGTATTAAGTAATAAAATTAAAAAAAATGAGATTTGAGAATGAGAAACAAGTATGTAATATTTGTGTTGCTAATTTTTATTTCTAGTATTAGTAACATATTATGTTCAGGAATAACGTATCAATTTGAGGGTGCAGGAAGATTTGGGGATTGCGTAGTTATTTACTGTAAATCAAAATATCTTTCTTTAATCCATAATCTTCCGTTCTATTATAAGCCATTTAAATATTCAGATAAATTGAATATGCATTTAATGGAGAAGAATTATAATAGCCTTAATACAAAATTTCAACATGAAAAACTTGTCCACTCGGGAGATGAAAT
This sequence comes from uncultured bacterium, assembly GCA_963698045.1. Taxonomy (GTDB): domain Bacteria; phylum Babelota; class Babeliae; order Babelales; family Vermiphilaceae; genus MFD01716-c1. The sequence continues at coordinate 1,206,514 of OY969115.1, forward strand.
CAACAATGAAGCCATAAATACTTTATTTGTTACAGATTTGTTTACTGCATTAAAGGGTAACTATCCCTGTAATTTATTGCTATTTACTATTCCAAATCCCTTATGGTCTTTTTTTATGGTTGATGAAATTTATGAAAAAATTCATTCAAATAAAGAGTTTGGATCGGCTATTAAGGCTTTGTTACAGCCAATAGATAAGTTAGAAAAGGTTATTTTCCCAGACGGGTATATTACTGTAGCTGTACACATTAGAAAAGGTTCAGGTTATGATTTTGTTTACCCCCTTGTTTCACAGCAATTATTTGATAGGCAAGCCTTAATAGAAGGTAATAGAGAATGTGATCCAGGTGTTCGACGATTAAATCCGCATTATCGTGATTATTCATTTCCATTAAAATTTCCACCGGAACAATACTATATAGATCAAATTAAAATGCTTTCAACAGTACTTGGTGATGTGCCAATCTATGTTCATCTTTTTACAGATGATCAAAGCCCCAACAGACTTCTAGAAACTATAAAAGTGAATTGCAATAAAAAAAATATTTGGTTTTGTGTTAGTAACAATGAAAGTCAAAATATTGTTAAAGAAATTTATGATATGTCGCAGTTTGATTGCTTAATAAGATCTTGTTCACATTTTCCTGCAGTAGCTCAATTAATGGGCAATCATAAGATTATTATCCGTCCAAAAAATTATAGATGGTATGGTTCAGCATTAGTAATTACAGAAACTACTATGATGTTTTATGATCAAGATATTAATTGTCTTGAGCAAGTACCAGTTCAAACAGAGAACTTGAATGATTTGAGTATTAAAGCCAGAAGATTATTAAATGTTTATTGATTAAGGAGTTTATTAAGATGAAGTGTCTTTTTTTCTTTCTTTTATTTGCAGTTGCAACGGCATTAGGGAATCCTAAAATAGTTGGGGTTATGCAACTTTGTAATGAAGAACAAATTGCGGAGCAATCACTACGATGTCTTGCAGAATATTGTGATGCATTGGTGGTTTTGAATGATGGTTCAGTTGACCGAACCGCTGAGATATTAGAGATTCTTGCCCCAGAGTTACGTATAGAAAAAATTATCACGCATGAAGTGTCTTATTGGAAAACTAAATCAGAAATAGATAATCGTAATGAATTATTAATGGGAGCACGTTCCGTTGGCGCTACGCATATTATGTGGTTAGATGCAGATGAGTTTGTTACTGCTACCTGCAAAAAGGATAACTGGCTCCGCAATAAAATTTTAAATCTACCAGTTGGGGCTACTATTTTTATGCAGATGATAGATATTTGGGGCGATTGTCATCATTATCGTGATGATGGGCAACTAAATCCCCATATGGATATAAATACTACACCTATAGCTTTTGCAGATGATGGGAAATCGCGCTATTCCCATTCTTATGCCCCTAGCGGAGCCATACATGTTTGCAAAACACCATTTAGAAGCTCTCAAGATGTGGTTGTAAAAGACATAAATTATGGGTTATTGCATTTTAAAAGTGTGAATCTAAATGATCGAGACTTAAAAAGATGTTGGTATATGTGTTTGGAATTCTTGCGCTGTGGAGGTAACCAACATCGTGCAAGATCAATTACCGACTTTTATAATAGAAATGTTATGATTGTTCCTGCTCACGTGGGTCGCTCAAGAGTACCAGATAGCTGGTTGGATTATTCTTTCTTTAATGAATCATGTTTTTCTAGAAATCATTCTGGAAGAATTAATGATTTTACAAAATGGTTCAATACATATGGCGTAGATTATTTTAGAGCTGTTCTTAATCAAAATGATGTTAATTTTATTATGAATCAAATTAGTAGATAAAAAAACAATTATTGACAAAGTACAATCACAAATTGATACACTTATTCTTAGTTGCGTAATATTCTATTTAGGGGGGAAAGTATAGATATGCTTAATTTTTTTCTTGTTAGGAAATTATTTCAATTAATACTTCTTTCCTTTTTTTGCTTAAGTTATACATATGCTAATTCTTCTGAAGTAATATGGAGCATTCTTATTTGTACATTGCAAGAACGCTCAGCGAGTTTTACAAAGATTTATAATCATTTACAAAAACAAATTGCCGATCTTAAATTGCAAGAGCAGGTTGAAGTACTTTATTTTTTAGATAATCGGGAGCATACAATTGGTTTTAAAAGAAATGCGCTTTTAGCCCAGAGTAAAGGAAAGTATGTTTGTTTTGTAGATGATGATGATGCTGTGAGCGATGACTATATAAATAACATTTATCAAAGATTATTAAGAAATCCTGATTGTGTTGGTATTGTTGCTTATGTTACTTATAATGGCAAGTATAAGACAAAAATTATATTGTCTCTGAAAAATGGCAATTGGGCCCAAAAAAACGGGATTATTTATAATCCTATATCTCATCTTAATCCAATAAGACGGTCAATCGCTTTTAATTTTATTTTTCGTGACATCAATGTGGGTGAAGATACTTATTGGTCAAGGGAAATAGTAAATTCTGGATTATTAAAAAAAGAGGAAATGATTGATTCTCCTTGTTATTTTTACTTAAGAGCAAATGATGGCACATCAGGCCATTTAATACCAAAAAAATATAGGAAGTAAGATCGAGTAATAGAATTTGCTGTAAAAAAATTAAATTTGGAGTTTATGATGAAAACTTTAAACCTATTAGCAAGAATATTATTTGTTTGTTTTTGTATAATGGGCAAGGCATTAGCCATAGCCATCATAACTAATTACCCAGCAATTCAATTTGGTGATAGTGTTTCAAATTTTGCTCTTGCAAAAATTTTATCGATTAAATATGAACTTCCCTTTTATTATTGCGATTTTCCACATTCAACTTTACTTGACCTTAATGAACGGATGATTGATAGAGAATTGTTAAATAAATTACCACATGTTTTATTGAATACAGAAGAAGATATAAGGAGAAATAAGGATCAAAACGTTATCTTATATGCGCAATTAGTTACTAAAATTGACCATGTTTCTCAGCAAGAATTACTTACGCTAAAGAAGTGTTTAAAATTGAAGCAAATTCCATCGGTTACCTCTTTACCTATGGATTTAATAACGGTTGCAGTACATATACGTAAAGGTAATGGTGGCGGTGAAATTTATGACGGTGAACAATCATCATTGCAAGAGTTTAACTATGATCCTTCAACTGTAGAATATCTAACTAATTATGAAAGTTTTGCCTTCGATTGGGATGATTATCAAAGGGAAAATGATCATTTAATAAATAGAAGTATACAAAAGGGGGCAGTTGATCGTCAGAGATATTGGGAAACAAAGTTTCCTCCCAATCAATATTATATTGATCAGATAAAAAAAATATCTGATATTTTAGGAAACATTCCGATTTTTGTTTCAATATGCACGGATGATAAAAATCCTATTGGTCTTGTTCAAAGAATTAAAGAAATAGTCAATAAATCAAATATAATTTTTGACTACAAAGATAATCGTAATCTTTCACATCATGAAAGAATGCGGTGTGATTTATACCTATTGTCACGCACTGATATTTTAATACGTGGACAGTCATATTTTTCTCGTGCTGCAGAGCTAATTGGTAGTCATAAAATTATTATTTATCCTCTTAGGCATATTTGGGAACATAATAAATTAATTATGAATAAGATAATAATCAAGGGAGATTTAAATCAGATTAAAGAATCTATGCAGGGGTCGAATTAATCAGAATCGCGATATGGGATGCGTTTTTGTTAGAAAATAGATATTTTGTTTATCACAGGAATTTGTTGAATTCTATTATGTTTAGTCTTAAACGGAATTTACTTATAATTGTGATTTATATAGATTTCGTCTTGGTTACCTATATATGTGATAAATGTAAAGCCCTGTAATGTTAAAAGATTCTTTATTTCATCATTTCTATAATTGTTTTCGACTGCAATAGCCCAAATATTTAATTTGTTAAAATTTATTGATTGCAGAATATTGAGTTCACTACCTTCAGTATCGACAGATAGTAAGTCGATTCTGTTAATTTTATTTGCTTCTAATACTTTATTTAATTGCACTGAGGGAACTTCTATACTACTATATTTACCTCCATAGATAGCAATTTCTTTTTGTAGCCGTTCTAAATGACGAGGGTCATATGTATCTACCAGGCCGCTTAGCATTTCTGAGTAACCTTCAACAGAAAAAAAGTTTAAAAAGCCTTCAATTTTGGATACGCAAGCATTTATACAAGTACAGGTTCTATTTTGTTTTAATTTTTCAAATATGTGTGGTAATGGTTCAAAGCATATTCCTGTCCAGTTTAATTCTCTTTCAAAAAAATATGTATTGCTATGTGTTATACCATCGTGAGCTCCAATATCAATAAAAATTCCATTTCGCTTATTCTTAAATAATTGCTCATTTAAAATACGATCCTGCCCAATTTGACTATAATATTGTGGATTGCATACTGCGTGAAATATAATAGAGTTGAATAGGATTAAATACAAAGCTTGCCTTAAATGTTGTTTATAAATACTTACATGAAACATTACAGTCATCCTTTTTTGAAAAGTTATCCTAGATTAAATAGTTTTGGCTAATTTTAATTTAGGATTTTTTATAATAAATTTCTTTTAATTGAAGGCTTTTTGTTAATGCTTAAACGATTTTAAAAAGGCATGTTAGAGCAATGCAGAATGATATCTTACATTAAATACCTATTCATAAACATTATAATAATCTAATTAGAATGGAGTCAAAAGAAGTATTAAAAATAATATCAAAAGGGGAAAATTGCTTATGCAGCAAATTATTTTTTTAAATAAATATTATTTATTAGGGTATTTGTTCATTTCATTTCCTATGTATAGTATACCTAAGATTGTAGTTTTGGTTCCTGGTCGTAATGAATCGAATATTTTAGCTCAGTTTTTTCAGGCTGCTGTTTGTATTGCCGATGCTATAGTTTATCTGGATGACGCTTCCACGGATAATAGTCTTGAAATTGCAAGGTCGCTTGCCCAAGCATGTCGTATTGAATCTATTATTGAAAAAAAACAATGGTATCGTGATGAACCAGGAGATCGTAATAGGTTGCTGCAAGAAGGGCGTCGAATTGGAGGAACTCATTTTGTAGTTCTAGATGTTGATGAAATGTTTACTGCAAATTTATTGCGTGACAATTTTTTAAAAAATAAAATCTTATCGTTAAGACCTGGTGATGTTCTTAAGTTTGCTTGGATAATGTTATGGCGTAGCGTTGATTACTATCGTTTTGACTCTTCTGTTTGGACAAATAATTACAAAGATTTCATTTTTTGTGATGATCAACGATGTTCATATCAGTCGAACTTTATACATACACCAAGAACACCTAGTAATTTGAGAGGAAGATCTGAGGCGGTTGCTGGCTACCAATATGGGGTTTTGCATTTTCAGTTTGTAAATTGGGAGAATCTGCTTATTAAGCAATCATGGTATCGTTGTCTTGAGCGCATTCGTGATCCAAAAAAATCTATTGCTTCAATTAATCAGCTCTATAAACCTAGCAAAGATGAAACTAATTTGCATTGTGAAAGAAGTAACCCAGAATGGTTTAAGTATTCTTTTTTTGATGCAACAGCATATATGAAACAAGAAGGTTGGAGAAAGAAACAAATTTTGGAATGGTTTCAACAATATGGGATTAGTTACTTTGTTAATTTGGATATTTGGGATATTGATTGGGGAATTGATAAATAATAAAGGAATAATGATGATAATGAAGATGATCAAATTAAGCTTCCTTTTTATAGTCTGGAGTATGCCAATTTTTGGGGACAATTTATTTAATCTGCCTAAGCTTCTCATTAAAATACCGACTAGACAACGCCCAGATAACTTTTTTAAAGTGTTAGATATGTATTATGCGGCTTTATCTGGCAAAATTCCCTATCTATTTCTTATTTCATGTGATACTGACGATGCGAGCATGAATAATGCTGCTGTGATATCGAAATTGAATAGTTATGAACATTTATTTTATTACTTTAACAACAACAAATCTAAAGTTGAAGCTTATAATGCTGATATGGAGAAGCATATGGATTTTGATTTGTTGTTGGTTACCAGTGATGATACTAAGCCTATGCAAAATTATGATGAGATTATAGTAGAAATTATGACGAAATCATTCCCTGACTTTGATGGCGTTCTTAATTTTAATGATGGACATCAAAAGCAAGTTATTAATACTATACCAGTTATAGGGAAGAACTTTTATTCTAGATTTGGATATATTTATTGTTCCGAATATAAGTCTTTTTATTGCGATGAGGAGCTAACTTTAGTTTCTCAAATGTTGAAAAAAGAAGTTTATGATCCACGCATTATAATTTTGCATATGCATCCAGATTGGAAATTAGCCCCATCGGACGCTCTTTATAAAAAAAATTCTCAATTTATGAAAATAGATCAAAAAATTTTTAAAAATAGAAAAAAAAATAACTTTTTCTTGAATGGAATTCTTTAATTTATTTTAAATGGGTATTTTTTGATAATACTAAAAGTTCAAGTATTACAAAAAATTGGCACTACGGAATTGCGTGAGTTTTATTTATTTTGTGGGCTTTATTTTATTATAGTCTTGTTTTTTGGGTCATTTTTTTATTAGTATTTTGAAGGTTAATAGAGGGTTATTTATTAGGGTGTTTTAGGGAAAGATATTTCTATGCGTATAAGATTTTACTTGTTACTGCCATTGGCAGTGTTATCTTTTTTAAAAGCTGATTTAGTTATCATTACAGATCCAGTAAATCTAATAAATAAACATCGTTTTAGTGTAATGGCAAAATTTATTTATGCCAGTTTATATGATATACAAGCAAGGACTAATTGGCATAAAGAACTATATACAGAGCATCTTAGGTATTGGAATAATTGTAATGGAGATCCGGGTAAAGTGAATTGTAATATGTATTTACAATCGTTTGAAAACCTTTTAAAGTCTCTCAAAGAAAATGGATTTGACAAGCAAAAATCGGTTATTCCAATGAGTTATATGAGTAAATATCCTGGCACGCTTAGCATAGAAGATGGTGAGCATAGGGTTGGTGCTTGCTTATATTATAAAATACCTGTTGTAATAAAAATAAATGAAACTCAAAATAATACGCATGATTATTCAAGCAGTTTTTTTAAATCTAGGAAATTAAAATCTTCATTTCTTGATGCAATGGCGCTTGAATATGCCAAGATTAAACAAAATACCTATTTGGTTTTTATTTGGCCAGCCGCCATAGGCAAGAGAGACTTAGTAAATAGTATTTTATCAAAACATGGAGATATTATTTATGGCAGATCAATATCTTTAACTGAAAATGGTTCGTGTAATTTAATGCATGAAATATATATGGGTGAATCATGGGTGGGAAATTTTGAGAATAATTTTGCTGGAGCTAGAAACAAAGCTGGACAATGTTTTCCTACCGCCGTAGGCCATAGAACGGTAGAGGTTTTTTTATGGGAATGCAACAGCTTAGACAAAGTTAGGGAATGTAAATTGGAAATTAGAAATTTATATAATATGGGAAACCATTCTGTCCATATCAATGATTCACATAAAGAAACGGTAGAAATCTCAGAAATTTTATTTAATGAGAATGGAGTTCATTGGTTAAATTATTCGAAACCAAAAAAATTTAGCAATTTTTTGAAATACATACCTTATTTTAAAAATTATGTTGCAAAAAATAACTTAGATTTATTAACTTGCTGTATAGACGGTAGTGCTGTCCTTGCTTTTTATGGTATTCGTGATTGTAGAGATATTGATGTGATTCACCGTGAAAATATCACATTAAGAAATGATTCAATTGTTGGTAGTCATAATTTTGAATTAAATCACTATCAAAAAACAGCTGATGACATTATTTATAACCCAAACAATTTCTTTGTTTATAAAGGAATTAAATTTTGCGCATTGCCAACATTATTAAAAATGAAAGAAGTACGAAATGAGGATAAGGATAAAATGGATATTAAATTGGCGAAAGAATTTTTAAGCTTGCGTTGAGGAAGTTTCCATCATTATTGTTTGATAAATTAATTATTATATTGCCACCTCAAAAGGGCGATTTAATAGGAGAAATGCGATGATTCTAATAAGGAAATTTGTTTTATCTACTTTTATATTAATTCTTTTTGAAAAAAATTTCCTAATGGCTAGTGATAAATTTAATATTGCTGTTTTGGTTGCAGCAACCGGAAAATATATTAAATTTATTCCCCCTTTAATTAGCTCTGCAAAGAAATATTTTTGTAGAAATCACAATGTTACATATTTTATTTTTACTGATGGTTTTTTAGAAGAATCAGAAAGTATAATAAAGGTGTATCAAAAACGTTTGGGCTGGCCTCATGATAGTATGTTGCGATGTCAAATGCATTATGGAATCAGTGAAAGATTAGAAAAAATGGATTATGTATTTACCATAGATGCAGATATGCGTTTTGTAGACTTTGTTGGAGATGAGATACTTTCAGATAGAGTTGGAACTTTACATCCTTGGTATGCTCAGCAAAAAGGAGGGCCATATGAAAGAAATCCCGTTTCATTTGCATATGTGGGACCTAATGAAGGTCAACATTATTTTGCAGGTGGATTTTTTGGTGCAAGTACAAAAGAATTTTTAAAGATTACTAGGGTAATGTTGGATAATATAAGAGCTGATTTAGCAAAAAATTATATAGCCTATGCACATGATAAAAGTCATTTAAATAGATATTTTATAAATAATCCGCCAACAGTTATTTTAAGTCCTTCTTATTGTTATCCTGAGGGGTGGAAGGGTCGTTATCAACAAAAAATATTAGCTTTAAATAAAAATCATGCTGAAATGAGAGAGTAGAAAGGTTGTTGTTATTTACTTTAGAAAAGTTTTAGATTAGGGGAATCATGAATGGAGCATAAAGAACGATTTTTTATCAAATTTATTTTATTGATAGGTAGCTGTTTTTCTACTTATTTTCTGCTTGCGCATACAGCAGATTTGGTCATTTTTTCCTTTGATCGCCCTCTCCAATTATATGCATTATTAGAGTCTACCAAGACATATGTAACCGGATTAGGGCAAATGTCTGTGATTTATCGCACAAGTGACGAAAGCTTCGCAAAGGCATATGAACAAATTAAAGTCATGTTTCCTGGTGTAATGTTTTTGCAGCAAGGCCAAAATCCACATGATGATTTTAAACTATTAACGCTACAAGTTTCTTTTGTATCTTCTCCAAACGAATACGTTCTATTTGCAGTCGATGATGATATTGTAAAAGATTATATCAATATAGAAGAATGTACGCAGTCATTAGAACAAACAGGTGCATATGGATTTTATCTGCGTCAGGGTTTAAACTTACGCGAATGTTATTCGATGCAGGCAAGTCAGCCATTACCTCACTATAAGCTTATTAATAACCACGTGATAATCTGGAATTTTTCTGATGGGTTATATGATTGGGCTTATCCAAATATGCTTGATATGGCTATCTATAGAAAAAGCGATATAAAAAATGATTTTTATTCGCTAAATTTTTACTCACCTAACAGGTTAGAGGGGCAATGGCATGGGCAAGCAGCCAAGATTATGAAACGTGCTGGATTATGCTATACACAAACAAAAATTGTTAATATTCCACTTAATCAGGTTCAACTTGATTGGTCAAATGTGCATATGAATTATTTATCTAGTAAGCAGTTGCTTGAGGTTTTCAACCAAAATAAAAAGATCGATATTAAGCCATTTTTTCAAATTCAAAATAGTGCAGGCCATATGGAGTATACCCCTAAGTTTATAAGTCGTTAATAGTAGGAAAATAATGTATTTATAATATGAAGCTTTATACTTAAAAGGGGATTGGCAATGAAACAATTTTTCTTAAAGATTTTTGTCTTTTTATTTTTAATTTTACCAAAGCTAATTTTAGCTGATAATCCAGTATTTATGGATTTTAATACTTTTCCAGAGATCAATGCTGCGGGTGAACGTCGAGTGGTTATTGTTATATGTAGCTATAATAATAATCAATGGTATCAGCGCAATTTAGATTCTGTTTTTATGCAAAAATATTCAAATTATTATGTTCTTTATGTTGACGATTGTTCATCAGATGGCACTGCTGATTTTGTACAAAAATATATCGATGACAATCGGCAGAATAATCGGGTAAAGATTATAAAGAATTCTGTTCGTCGTCGAGCTCTAGCTAATCTCTATAGTGCTATACACCAATGTAATTCTAAAGATATTGTAGTTATTCTTGACGGCGATGATTGGTTAGCACATAATCAAGTACTCTCTTATCTGAATAACGTTTATTCAAATCCTAATGTGTGGTTAACCTATGGTCAATTTAAAGAATGGCCAAGTGGTCATGGTGGATTCTGTGCCCCATATCCTTCACATATTATTCAAAATAATGCCTTCCGAACGTATCCGCATGGCCCATCGCATCTGCGTACATTCTATGCAGGATTATTCCATAAAATTAAAAAAGAAGACTTAATGTATCAAGGTGACTTCTTCCCTATGACATATGACCTTGCAATCATGCTGCCTATGATGGAAATGGCAGGATCTAATTTCCAATTTGTTCCGGAAGTTTTACTTATTTATAACAGTTCAAACCCAATAAATGATCATAAAACAAATGTAGAATTACAGCATAAATGCGATCGTGTTATTAGAAGTATGAGATCTTATTCTAGAATAACAACTCCATTTTGATTTATTAATTATTTAAGGATTTTTAGATTAAGAATTCACTGAATGTTAGCTGAGGGATTATGATGATTTTTAAGAATATGCCATATATAATAATTGGGTTTTTTTGCGTATTTATATATAAAGTCAATGCTGAAATAACATTGCCATTGAAATGGTATAAAGAGGTTGGTTGGTCCCTTTCTCCAGATCTGTTTAATGATTTTAAAAATTTATTTAATGTTAAGACTTTTGTTGAATCAGGTACCTATCTTGGAGAGACGGCATTGAAGGCTGCAAGGTATTTTGATGCAGTACATACAGTTGAATTAAGCCCAATGCTCTATTCTGAATTTAAAAAAAAGGCTAGGGTGTTGCAAAACGTAATAGCCTACTATGGAAATTCAGCAGATGTTTTCCCTGTATTTTTATCCCGGCTAAGTGGTTCAAATATATTATTTTGGTTAGATGGACATTATTCAGCAGGTAATACTGCTTTTAGTAAGAATCCTCTTATTGCTGAATTGAACGCGATACGAGATTCTAGTATTAAAAACAGTGTTATTCTAATAGATGATATTAGATCGTGCGGTCATTATTTAGAAAAAAATTGGCCCAATTTACGTCAAGTATGCCATGCAATTAGGGAAATAAGCGGCGATTATGAAATTGTAATCATGGGTGATATATTATTAGCATATTTGGCTGAAAATCAAATAGTTCCTTCTGCTGTTTTGAAAGCATGTACTATTAGTAGAATGTCTGAAGAGTTTTCTGATTTATATGCAGTTAAAGATGTAATTTCCGCTGAAAAAATTATTGCTAGGGCTAGAGATTTAGAACTTGATGCAATAAGTAAGCTATATACTAGTTTTGGTGAAGAATCACCATATTATAAATTATGGTACGCATTGATTTTAAAAGAAAAAGGCAATTATAAAGATGCATTAACAATTTTTACTACTGTAGAAAATCAACTTTCATGGCGCGTTGCTTGGTATATTGCTGAATGCCAATATAGCCTAGGTAATAATTCTAAAGCATTATTTTATTTGGATATTGTTAACAAAAATGATTGTAATTTTATTGAAGCTAAGAATCTCTTGCTCAAATTAAAAAATGTTCAGTAGAAAAAATTAATTTAAGTTATTTTTAATAGATTATAACAATTAAAAGAGGTTCAATGAAAAACGTAAAAAATATAGCATTATTTTTTATATTAATATGTAGCAAAATTATATTTCCAGCTTTACCAATTCAAGGTCAATATAAGATTGGGCTTTTATTGGTTGCAACAGGTAAATATATTAAATTTATTGAGCCTTTAATCCATTCTGCTGAAAAATATTTTTTAGCAGATCAAGAGATTTTTTACTTTGTATTTACTGATGGCGATTTAAAAGAGTCTTCTCATATTATTAAAATTAACCAAAAAAGATTAGGTTGGCCCTATGACACTATGATGAGATGTTCTATGTATTTTAATAATTTTGATAAATTTAAAAATATGGATTATTTATTTGCTATAGATGCAGATATGATGTTTGTTGGTGATTTTGGGCATGAAATTTTATCTGATCGGGTAGCGGTTTTACACCCAGGTTTTTATCAAGGGCAAAGAGGTAGCTATGAAACCCGACCAATATCTTTAGCATATGTAAATCCGCATGAGGGTAAACATTATTATGCTGGAGGTGTTTACGGAGGTAAATTGACAGAGTTTTATAGAATGACTAAAACTATGATTAATAACATACAGCTAGATTTAGATAGGGGTATTATTGCTGTATGGCATGATGAAAGTCATTTAAATAGATATTTTATAGATAATCCTCCGACAAAAATACTAAACCCATCATACTGTTATCCAGAATCATGGCATCTTCCATTTGAAAAGAAATTATTAGCATTGGACAAAAATCATGGAGAAATGCGTGAGTAATATTATTCGCGCATTCAATATTGAAGAGCATAATTTAGGTTAATACCAGTAGCTTGCAAGAAGACATCAATTGGAGTTTGATAATTCAAAGATTTTCTTGGACTAGAATTCAACAAAAATTCTACTTTTTGAATATCTTTTTCCGTCAATTTTGTAAAGTCACTTTTCTTAGGGAAGTATTGTCGAACAAGTCCATTTGTATTCTCATTTAACCGCGTTTCCAAGCATGGTATGGCCTTGCAAAATAAACAGTAGCATCTAATTTACTGCCAATTACTTGATGATTTGTAAATTCTTTACCATTATCAGCAGTTAAGGTGTGAACATGTTGTTTAATTGGATTTAGCAATGCAATTGTTGTATTGCTTGTTTCATCCGCAGTAGCGCGTTGTATAAGTCCTAATCTTGTTACCATAGTTTTTCTTTCAACTAAGCTTACAATAGCTCCTTTATGATGTGCTCCAACAATAGTATCAATTTCAAAATCACCTATGCGTTCTTTGGTTTCAACTATACTTGGTCGCATTTCTATACCTATACGATTAGGGATTAATCCACGGCCAGCGGGCTTATTTCCCCGTTTGTTATGCTTTTTGGCACCATGTCGTAAATGCTTGTACAAATCTCCACCTTTCCTCTTATCTGCCCAGATATATTGATAGATCCTTTCATGACTTACTGCAATTTTCATTTTTCTTTTCAAATATCCACTGACTTGTTCTGGCTCCACTGTATTTCACGTATCTTTGACTCAACATAAACGGTAAGATCGGGAGTCATTTTGCGGGGTGGTCTAGAGCTCGCTATTTTACGTCTAATAGATGCTTTATATTGAGCTTGCTTATAACGATATCCTCTTCTTTCCTTATTCCTTTTTATCTCGCGACTGATGGTGGATTGGTCCACTTCCAGGTCTTTTGCTATCTGATTTTGACTAAAACCTCTTTTCAAAAGTGCATAAATCTGGCATCGTTTATCATAAGCCAGGTGATGGTAGCCTTTAGGCATTTGATGATCCTTTCTGTTGTTATTAAGGTCATCTTACATTTACCTGGCTTCTTTTAAACTATTTTCTTATGCACTTCGGAGCTGAATTTGGGATTGAATATCAATTCGATAATATTGAGTTTTTGTGAAGCTCAAATTGATTTTTAATAAATGTTCTATTTATTGGATTAGATAGTTTTAATGGATGAATGCAATCGTATTCTGGATTGTACATCTCAAGAATTTTATTTTTATTATACCATATAATTTGACCCTTAAAATATTCCCAATTTTTTTTATAATCTAAACAGGCGCACATGGTTGGTATTGCAAATTCAAAGAAGAAATTTGTCTCTACGCACAATTCACAAATTTCTAAGTAGTTGTTTTTGAATTTTTTTGGAATATAAAAAATATCCGCAAATCCGCTTGCTATTCGATTTTGACCATTACAATAGTCAGCTAATACATTTTTATAATGTTCAGGAAGTTTTTGGTAGAAATTAACCGCTGCTTGATATCCAATGTCTTGTCTCCAACGTTCCCAATAACTTAAACTTTCTGGGCTAATATATGCAGATGGGCCTTCAGTTCCTACTTTATCTTTAAAGAACCAAAGCTTTGTTTTATCGAATCTTGTAAAATTCCAGCAATTTAATACGCAATCGTCAGCAGCATATAAATATCCATTAAAATTTGGATATCTTCTCATAGCATCCGCTACGCTTTTATGAAAAAAATAACCGTTATGTGGATAATCAAAGGTGTTAACATCGATTGATTCTATGGGCCCATAAAATATAATATTTGGAAACCAAGGCTTATATAAATTTCTTAAAAAATCTACGGAAGAATAATGATTTTCAGTACTATCGCATGGATAATTAAGAATTAAAAGTATGTCATTGCCATATGGTAAATCATTGTTTGAATATGTTGATTTGAATGTGATTAATAAAATAAGAATAACAATTAATTTTTTTAACATTAGAATTCTCCTTAATTAGCTTTTTTTAAATTCTAATTATTTATCGTTTAAAAAGTCAATAACAATATAACACACTTTTTGATTTATAGTGTTATTAGTAATCTAAATGCAATTTTTTAATATATATACTTTATCATTGACTTATTAAGCTATGAAATTGTAGTTTAAATTTAAATTTAAGATAAATTTTTTACGGAGGTACTATGAAAAAGTTATTTTGGGTAACTGCAATTATTCCCTCGACCCTTCTATTTATTCATGCAGAAATAAATCAACCGGGTATGTTATTTCGTTCAGTATCAGTTGGGACTCTTAAAATTAGTTCTAAAGCAAAGGAATATGTTAACCAAGTATTAGATGCAAATAGGTTATCATATGGCCCATTTTTGCAAGCATTTGAAAGGGATTTTTCTAATCTTCATGATTGTAAGTTTGGTATAATAAGTAATAGCGGAACAAGCTCATTACAAGTAGCTTTGCAAGCCTTGAAAGATATACATGGCTGGCAAGATGGGGATGAAGTATTGGTTCCTGCGGTTACGTTTGTTGCAACTTCAAATATAGTTCTACATAATCGTATGCAACCAGTTTTTGTAGATATAGAAAAAGATTATTATGAGATTGATCCTGCATTAATTGAATCTAAAATAACATTACGAACCAGAGCAATCATTGTTGTGCACCTTTTTGGTCAACCATGTGATATGGATCCAATAGTAAATATAGCTAAAAAATATAATTTAAAAATTATTGAAGATTCTTGTGAAACTATGTTTGCTAGATATAAAGGACGCAGTGTGGGGAATTTAGGCGACATAGGTTGCTTTTCCACTTATATTGCGCATTTATTGACTACCGGTATTGGTGGCTTTAGCATTACAAATAATTCTGAATATGCAGTTAAAATGAGATCTTTGGTGAATCACGGGAGAGATAATATTTATATTAGCATTGATGATGATAATGGGGCGAGCGAAGAAAAAATGAAAGAAATAATTAAAAAAAGATTTGCGTTTATCTCTATTGGTCATAGCTTTAGAGTCACTGAAATGGAAGGAGCCCTTGGTTTGGCGCAATTGGAAACTAAAGATGAAATGATTATAAAAAGAAAAGCTAATGCAGAATATCTTACAAGCAATTTAAGAAAATTTGAAAATTATATTCAATTACCGAAAATTAGGCCAGAAACAGATCATGTATTTATGATGTATCCAATAGTATTAAAAAATGAACCTAAAAAAGATTTAGTCGAATTTTTAGAAAAATATGGAATCGAAACTCGCGACATGTTGCCATTAATTTGTCAACCAATTTATAAAGAAATGTTTAAAATTAAGTTAGGAGACTATCCAGTTTCAGACTGGGTAAATTCAAATGGATTTTATATTGCATCGCACCAAGATTTAACAAAACAAGATTTGGATCATATGGTTAATGTAATTACTCAATACTTTGTATATCGACACACGAGGAGCATTGTTGATGTTAGCAAGAATGAATATTGTGATAATGATACTTTTGTTAGAGAACCATTTAGTTGTTGCATTTAAGGAATTAATTTTACCTGATGCAAAAATTTATATTGCTGGTCATAGAGGTTTAGCAGGATCAGCCTTGATAAATGAATTTAATGAACAAGGTTTTACTAATATTATTACTAAAAGTTCAAAAGAAGTTGATTTAAGAAACCAATTGGCAGTTGATTTGTTTTTTGAAAAAGAGCGTCCAGAATATGTAATTTTGAATGCTGCTAAGGTTGGTGGAATTCGAGCTAATATTAGATATCCTGCTCAATTTATTTATGATAATTTAGCAATAGAGTTAAATGTAATTCATGCTGCTTTTAAATATAAAGTAAAAAAATTACTTTTTATTGGATCTGCTTGTATTTATCCTCAGAATTCTTTGCAGCCTATGAAAGAAGAATATCTTTTAACTGGTCCGCTTGAAACTGAAACAGAATTTTATGGTTTTGCAAAAATTGCAGGGATAAAACTTTGCAAAGCTTTTAATACGCAATATAATACAAAATTTATTTCTTGTGTTCCAAGTAATTTATATGGTCCGAATGGTAATTTTAATTTAGAAAATGGACATGCTATACCGAGCTTAATTGTTAAAATGCATGAGGCAAAAATTGCTAAATCTGATGAAGTTTGCATTTGGGGTACAGGTAATGTTAAGCGTGAATGGTTATATAATGCCGATTTAGCAAAAGCATGTTTATTTTTATTACAAAATTATGAAAATGATGAAATAATAAATATTGGTACGGGGCAAGAAATATCTATGAGTGATTTAGCCTATAAAATTAAGTCAATTGTAGGGTATCAAGGCAAATTAATTTTTGACTCCAGCAAGCCAGAAGGTATGTCTCGAAAGTTATTAAATATTGATAAGGTTAGTACTTTGGGCTGGATTGCTCAAACTAGTTTAGATGTAGGCATCCAAAAAACTTATGAGTGGTATATTAATTTTGAATTGAACACAAATTAATTTCTGTTTGATTTGTCTGGATTATAGCTTAATGAAATAAAATTTAATAAGTGATTTGTCCTATTTATATAAGTGTGTTTTCCTTTAACGAAATCCATTAAATCATACAATTCTTGTATATCTAAATTTTGTAGTTTTTCATAAGCATCATAGAATAATTGATGAGTATCTTTGTTATAAACTATTTTCTTATTAAAAAGATTATATACGGTTTCTGAGTTGGTGATTCCAAATTGTCCATAGCTGATATTCTTAAAAATTCTGCATGGTATATAGCCTACTTCGCATTGCCATTTGCCTTGAAGGGCGGGAGCTAAAAAGGATTCTTGGATTAGTCTTATATTTTCTGTTACCGTTGCATGTGTGCGAATCCATTCAATTCCGTTTTCTATACTTGCGATTTTGAATTGTTCAATTTCTGTTTCATTAGAGAATATTCCGCTATGCATATGGCCTATCCAATAGATTTTTTTTGAATCTAAATTGTTAACCTTAACGTTTTTTTTTATTTCATCTATTTCCGCAGGCAATAGATCTGTTGCCCAAGGCATATAGATTGTTTTTCCCTCAAAATCATAAAAAATATATTCATCTTCTTTTTTCATATAAGATTTTACCAGTTGATTGCTATAGACTTGTAAATTGATGCAACGGCCTATTAAGTATAGTTCTTGATATTTTGTGTGATTGCAATTATGCAATATATAAAAACAATCATTACGCAGGGGAATTTTTTGTTCAACTTGGCCTTCTGTAAAAAATAATGTGTTTTTAAAATTAAAGTTGCTTATATCATCATTATTATCAAACCAGTGAGTTTTAAATCCTAATTCTTTAAAAGCTTTATAGTATCCCCAGTGAATATAAGAAAAGGAATTACTATAGAGTTTGTGTCCCCAAATAACTACCTTTTCTATAGGTAAAGATTTTATTCGGTTTGTTTTTTCTTCGGATTTTGTTGTAAGAAAAAAAACTAACAGAGGAAAGAAGTATTTATAAATCATTTAATATACCTTTAATTTCATGCCTATTGAATATTTGCAAAATGTTTATCTTCTGCAAATATTTTTTCTATAAATTCTCTATTATTTTTGTTTGACAGTTTTAATGGGTGATATGCATCTACTGTAGGTTCATAATCATGTTCAGTTTGTCCAAGTTTTGGTTTTAAATATTCCCAATTGTTCATTGAATCTAAACATCCGCATATTGTGGGTATAGCTATTTCTAAAAAAACATGTGATCTATGAAATATATTAGTAAGTTCAGTTAAATTATCCTTATATTCTCTGGGGATATAAACCATATCAGAGTAACTTACTAATATTGCATTTGAACTACAGTTTGCTTCTAGTATAGATCTAAATTTAATGGGTAATTGATGGTAGGCATTATTTATAGCAGAGTATCCCATATGGCCATGCCACCAAGGCCACCAGGTCATTCCATTTATCTCTAAGTTAATTTTACCACAGCCTTGTCGTACTGAATTAAAATATTCTGGCTCATAACAAACCCAAAGTTTGGATTTATCGAATTTATTTATATTCCAACAGTTTAATATGCAATCATCATGTAGTTGTAAATACCCTCTATATCCTGGATATTTTTCCATAGCATGTGAAATGCCTGCATAAGCAAAGTATCCACGATCATGATAAAATTCATTTACTTCAGGGTAGATTCCAGGACCATAAAAAACAATATTAGGAAACCATGGTTCATATAATTTTTTTAAAAAGCTAACCGATTCAAAGTGGGCATGGTTATAGTTGATAATTAGTAGGATATCGTGTCCAAATGGTAAATAATTCCCAGTTGTTATGGCGTGCTGAGAAATAATAGTTAGAATAAAAAAATAAATTGCTTTTTTCATAAGATCTCCCTTTTTTTAATTTATGATAACTTTATCTATTGCTGAAATTCAATGGTTGTAATTCTATTTTGCCAAATAAGATTTATCAAATTCACCAACTGATGTTAATTTATTGCATTTTGAAATTGGTTTTGTTTATTGTAAATAGAGGCGCATATAATTAAGTAACTTTGGAAGTGGGGTGATATGTTTTTATTTAGATTAGGATTCTTTTTATTCTTATTTCAAATATTTTATGGTCTAGCCAATGATCATTGGATTGTATTAACGACTATTAATTATCCCACGGGTGCAGTAAAAAAATTGGCTGCTCAAATTGGCTGGCATGTAGTTGTGGTTGGTGATAAAAAGACACCAAAGAATTGGAATTGTGAGAATTGTGAGTTTTTAAGTGTGGAAAAACAGTTAGAGCTTAATTATGAAATTATTAAATATTTGCCCTGGAACCATTATAGTCGCAAAAATATAGGCTATTTATACGCAATTGAGCATGGTGCACAAGTTATATATGAAACCGATGATGATAATATTCTTAAAGATTCTTTAACCTATTTACCAGAATTTAGCAGAGTAGACACCATAATATCAGATTTTTATGTTTCCAACATATATTCCTACTTTGGACTACCAACAATGTGGCCGCGGGGATATCCGCTTGAGTTTGTATTAAAAAAGACACATGAAGCAGTTGCTGTGCAAGACTTAAGATTATCTATTCAACAAGGATTAGTAGATAATGATCCAGACGTGGATGCTATTTTTAGATTAACACGCGGAGAATTACTAAGTTTTAGCGTTAAGGATCCAGTCGCTTTATCTCATAAAATTATGTGTCCTTTTAATTCTCAAAATACGGTATTTCATTATTCGGCATTTTGGGGTTTGTTAATTCCAATAACCACTTCATTTAGAGTGTGTGATATTTGGAGGGGCTACGTAACGCAACGCTTACTATGGGATATAGGCGCCAATTTATGTTTTACCAAAGCAACCGCAATTCAAGAACGTAATGAACATGATTTGTTAAAAGATTTTATTGATGAGCAGGATCTTTATTACAAAGCGGGCAAGTTGGTTAACTTTTTATTACGTTGGAAAGGTAATAAAGACACCTTGTTTGGCAGGATTTTGGAACTTCATGGAGAGCTAGTAAAAGCAGGTTTTTATAAACAGCGTGAAATTGAATTGGTAAAGGCTTGGTTGGCCGATTTAAAGCGTATTGGGTATCAGCAGCCATTGCTTTTCCAATAGACATTGGGTTGTGATTCATAAAGTTTTTTAATTAATATCCATATTGCCTTTTTACAAAATCAACATTCTCTTTGCTAGATAGTTTAATGGGATGGGCAAAATCAATCTCTCTTGTGTATTTTTTGGTAATTTGGTCTTTATTTTCCCATAATGCAATGCCCTGTACCATTTCCCAATCACTTTTTTGAGCAAGGCAAGAGCAGATGGTAGGTAGTGCAATTTCCAGAAACAAGTTGCTTTTCTTGGCCAGTTGGCATAATGCGATAACATCTGGTGCATAGTGCTTAGGAAAGTACACAATGTCAGAATATCCCCAAGAGATGGAATTAGCGCCGCAGTTGCGGGTGAGCATATTTTTATATTGTTGTGGCAACAGGTCATAGAATTGTTGAGCAGCGGTATATCCAACTTTTTGGGTCCACCATTCCCAACCGGCTAGACTTTGTTTTGTTAGTTGCGCGTTGGAGGGACTATCAATAAACCAAATTTTGGATTTATTAAAGCGGGTAAAGTTCCAGCAATTAATAATGCAGTCATCATGAATTTGTAAATAGCCATTAAAGGTTGGATATCTTTGCATGGCATCTGCAATGGTTAGATAAGTATACCAACCCTCATGGTGGCGCATTAGGTGTACACCAGGGCAGGGTTTTGGGCCGTAAAAAACAATATTGGGAAACCAGGGAGAATATATCTCTTGCAGTACGGGTATAGATGCGTAGTAGGGGAAGTTGTAATTAATGATAAGCAAAATGTCATTACCATAGGGCAGGTCAGTGGGGAGTGTGGTCGTGGTGAGGGCAAGTAATAGGGCGCAGAGCAATTTTATTGTGAAATTATTGAGTTGCATGGGGTTCTCAGAGTAGGCTGGTAATACTAATTTTCCACAGGTGAGCATAGCATTTTTTGAATCTAAATTAAGGGGGGCAATAATGGTTAAGGGTATAGTCTTTTGCATAAGCATGGCATTAGTTAATTTTGTTGTCTGCGCATGTGCTGACCAGGTTTTTTTTCAGAAATATTTTAAAGAGCATTTTCAATTAGACCCCAACTATGTTCATAAAATGACGCCAGAAAATGTGGGCAATTATTATAAAATGTTACAAGTGGTGGATATGGTGTTTAATGAGCATGGCGTAAAATATTGGATAGATGGTGGCACCTTGTTAGGTGCTGTACGGCATGGCGGAATGATTCCGTGGGATGATGATGCAGACATAGAGGTGTTTGAGGCCGATGCAGCACGGGTGTGGGAACTTAATCCCGTATTTAATAAATTGGGGTACAAAGTAAGTGACTGGAGTTGGGGAGATGGATTACGGATTTATCCCTTACATGGTCAACAGCCAAAGTTGGATATTTTTTTAGTTAAACAGGTTAATGACCGTATTGTGATCGCAAACGGCAATTTCCCTAAAAATTATTGGTTTCCTAATGAGTTAACGCCGCTTAAAAGAATTAAGTTTGGTCCGGTTATATTAAATTGTCCCAATGAGTTGACCCGGTATTTGATTACTAACTATGGAAAAAATTTTATGACCCATGCCCATGTGCGGCCATCTGCGGTGCATTATACTATTGTTGACTTTAGTCCGGCGGAGTATGTGTGGTAATCCGCCTATAAATTACCCCAAAATACTGTCTATTTGATCGGCCAAGTGCAATTTTGAGGGTGGTAAAACAGATAATTTTCTAGTAGTTCCACACTATCAAAAATAGCATTTTTTGATGTTTGCACCATCAGAAATTGGTTATTTTTTGACCATAACTCTTGACTTTAAGTGGCCACTTGGACAAAACTAATAGTAGAGTATAGGATTTGTCCAAAATGTCTTAAAAGAGCTTGTAGGACGTATGATTAAAAGAGATTTAGAATCAAAAATTACTGAGTTAGCCCAAAAAATGCCGGTAATTGCGATTATTGGCCCTCGGCAATCGGGCAAAACAACTTTGGCCCAAGAAATTTTTAAAAATCATGTTTATGTTTCTTTGGAGGATCTTAAGGCGCGTGAATTTGCTTTAGAAGATCCGCACGCTTTTTTTAAATTGTATGTTCAAGAGACTGGAATTATTTTAGATGAAATTCAAGAAGCTCCGGCTCTTCTTTCTTATGTTCAAGTGTACGCTGATAAATACAAAAAGCCTGGTTATTTTGTAATAACTGGTTCCCAAAACTTTTTAGTGCTTGATGCTATCAATCAAACTCTTGCGGGGCGGATAGCTCTTTTTACTTTGCTCCCGCTTTCTTTGAGTGAATTACGCAATGCTCAGTTATTGCCATCTATGGCAGATGAGGCTGTTTTTAAGGGGCAATATCCACGTGTATATGCTCAACAGTTAAATCCAACTGAATGGAATACTGATTATATACGTACTTATGTTGAACGTGATATACGCACTATTAGGAACATAACTGATATTAGCATGTTTCAAAAATTTATGGGGTTGTGTGCAGGGCGTATTGGCCAGTTATTGAATATGGAATCTTTGGCAGGTGATTGTGGTATTACGGTAGTTACTGCTAAAGCCTGGCTTACGCTTTTAGAGGCCAGTTATATTATTTTCTTATTGCAGCCCTACTATGCCAATGTGGGCAAGCGATTGGTTAAAACACCCAAGCTGTACTTTTACGATACAGGTCTTGCATGTGCGTTGTTGCGGATAGAATCAAAAGAACAATTATTTACCCATTATTTACGCGGTGGTTTATTTGAAAATATGATAATTACGGAGCTTTATAAGCAACGGTATAATATTGGGCGTATTCCTAATTTTTATTTCTGGCGAGATAAAAGTGGCAATGAAGTTGATTGCGTTATGACCGTTGCGGACGCTTTAGTTCCTATAGAAATTAAAGCTAATATGACGATTTCACAAAGTTACTTTGCAGGTCTTGAGTATTTGTATGATCTGTTAGAGCCAAATGAAAAAAATGGTTATGTGGTTTACGCCGGCGATGAAAATCAACCACGTTCTTTGGGGACGGTGATAAGTTGGAAGAACGTTGATGCGATTATAAAAGGTGCGTGATTTTTTAACTTTTTCTTACCATCACAATATTGCCAAAGAACCAATCAGTAGTATTTGCAAAGTCGCGTGCAACTTCTACAAACCCCTGTTCTTCTAACCATTCTTTGACTACGGGGAATGTAGGTTGGTGTTCATACGCTTCTATAAATGCAACTTCCGTATGTATTGCTTGTACGGTCTTGAGCAGTGCTTGTGGAATGCTTTTGAGCACATTTAATTCATACCCTTGCATGTCTAACCATAACATATCAATGTGGGTAACATTGTTTTTTGCAGCCCAGTCGGAAATGGTAATGGTAGGAACGGTAATTGTGTGGGGAAAAATTAATGGGGAATGGTGTAGCCGTTCTTTGGGTGCGCGTAACGATCCTGCTTGTGATGCAATACCGGGCTTGTTTGGTTTTTCTGAAATGTGGAAGGTTGCAGAGCCGGTCTGGTCACTGAGTGCAACAGGATGACGAATAATGTTGGGAATGGTGCTTGTGTTCTTAGTTAATGCGATAAACAGTTCTGGAACCGGTTCAAAGGCGTGAATGGTACCCTGTGGCCATTGGTTGGCAAGGCGTTTGGTGTCTGTGCCGTCAAATGCACCCGCTTCTATGATGATTGGGTTAGGAGGTAGAAATTGGGAGATGAACTGTGCTGCTTGGTGGGGTTTTATGATTTCCATAGGATTTTTTTGGGTTTTGTTTTTACTCTATAATGCTAGGTTACTCAACAATTACAGAGAAATAAATTTTTTTGTTTAATAATTTTTTTCCCACTGTGCGTGGGGCATATAAGGGCTTGCTTGTACAATCCCTTATAGAACCAATACCCCAACAGTTCCGTTGGATCCCTTACGCTTTGGTTGCTGCGCCCATCACAATTTATCCTATCCCAGTCTGGCAAGCACTCCCACTGGTAAGGTAAAAATTGTATGGGGAGTACTCGCTTTTCGCCTTTGCTAGGCTACGGCGTAACCACGCCTTAGCTCAGAATGCGCGGCGGCGGGCGGCTCACTTCCAATCAAAGTTAGATTGGTTTTTCCAGTTTTAGAGAGAACTTAGAATTGGAATGATTAGACTGTTTTTAATTCAATAAGTTGCTTAATTAACTCTTTTGGACTCACAAAGGTAAGAGTAATATTCTCGTACTGTCGCTGGAACGGTTTAATAATATCACTCGCTACTACAAAATTCTCTCCATTTGGGTAATGATTGCGGAAGGCTGCTATATTTTTTCCAATATTGGTGACCAAGAATTTATCTTCTTGCGTACTGCTGAATTTGCATTCTATGGTGTTAATTACATTGTTACCGCGGTCAGGTAATACAAAATCAATTTCATGGCCTTTTTTATCTCTCCAGTAATGGACGGAGCGTGTTTGCAACTGTGCATGAATTTCATTAAGAACACATTGCTCCCACAATAATCCTAAATCTTCTTGTCTTAAATGGTGCCAGCCTTTTGCGTAACAAACAAATCCCGTATCAAAACCATACACTTTGGGTGCTGCTACAATTTCTGTAGCTCTGTGAGTAGAAAATGGTCTTATTACGTGCACTACAAATGTTTCTTCAAGAATTGCAAGATAGTTGGCAATGGTTTGTCTGGATACTTCACAAGATATTGCAAACTTATTGGCTTCAAACTGACCACCGCTGTGTGTTAGTAGCAATTCTGCAAATTTTTGAAAGGAAGCTCGTTTACCAATGCTAAATAGCTCTTGAATATCTTTTGCCCAATAATCATCTATCCATTCTTTAAAATCTATTTCGGGGAATTTTTTTTGGGTAAAAAAAGAGGGTAATCCACCATTTAACATGCGGTGGTGTAAACTTGTGTTGCCAAAGCGTTCTAGTTCACTAAGCAAAAGAGGAGTAAGCCAGATGACCCGTTTGCGGCCGGTGAGTGTGTCTTTAAATTTAGCGCTTGCACCTAAGGTTGATGATCCGGTAGCAATAATTTTTATATCTTTGTAGTGGTCAGCGGCTATTTTTAAAATTTCTGATGGGTTATCTAAACGATGGATTTCATCCAGGACCAGTTTTTGGTTTCTGTGGTTATCTAAAAAGCTTTCCGGGTCTTGAAGAAGGCGCCGTACACGTGGTTGATCACAGTCATAATAATCTATACCTGGCACACTAAGGCAAAGGCTTGTTTTACCTGATCGTCGAATTCCCATGAGCCAAATAATAGTTCTTTCTCGCCATGCTTCTTCTATTAGGTGTTGCCAAAAGGGGCGTTGAATAATCATACAAAGTCTCCCGGTTTAGGTGGTACTAAATGTAAAGTCAGTTTAACACATAGTAGTACTATATGTTAAGTGCACCTTACATTTAGTACCATTTTCTAGGTTCAACAGTGGTTTTTGTAGTGGGGATTGGTTAAGCCGTATTTTGACTTTGTCTGGGGTAGTGAACATGTTATTATGTAGGGAAAGAAGATCATTGTTTTTACTAATTAGGTAATTATGAAGCCCCATTCAACTATTCCCTCTTATATCGATCGCCACATTCATCCCGGTATGTCTACCTTGGTACTGTTGGCAGATACCATGCCTGGTTATACATCTACCAGTCAGATCAGTTATGTACACCATAGCGCATTAGCAACTATTTCAGTGGGTACTTTTGATCGCATAGTGATTACTCCTCATGTGGTACAAACCGCTGATTTACAACGGTTATTTACCGCAATTAAGCCATTCTGCCATTCAAGAACACGATTAATTATAGAACATTATGCAGCGTGGGTGCGCTGGTTTTGGTGGGGAGGTTCCCGGTTTGCGTGGCCGTCACATGTAGAGATTATGGAGCTGCTTTCTATAACAGATTACCGGTTGGTAACAGGTACACTACGCGTGGTGATTCCCCTCTATATTCCCGGTGTTACTTGGTTAATTAACCGGTTGTTGGAACCAATTCCGGTAGTCAATTGGTTATGCCAGCGACAGGTACTGGTAGCACGTGGATGTATTGCGGTAGACCACAACGCCCCTGTTTCTGTAATTATTCCGGTGCGTAATGAAGCCGGTAACATTCAAGCTGCGGTTGAGACCATTCCTCTTATGGGAGCAGCTATGGAAATACTGTTTGTGGAGGGTAATTCCCAAGACAATACCGTTGCAGAAGTTAAGCGGGTTATTGCCGCATCTCCGCTCATGGACATAAGACTGGTGGTTCAGTCTGGTAAAGGTAAGGCAGATGCGGTGCGTGCGGGGTTTGCCGCAGCCAAATATCCCATTGTTATGATACTGGACGGGGATCTTACCGTTCAACCGGCTGATTTGCCACTCTTTTACCAAGCTATTACACTAGGAGCTGGAGAAGTTATTAATGGAACACGGCTTTTGTACCCTATGGAGCGGGGCGCAATGATGCGGTTGGCTTATGTAGCTAATGTTTGCTTTGGGTGTGGATTTTCTTGGGTAACCCGGCAAAAAATGACTGATACCTTGTGTGGAACCAAGGTATTATGGAAAGATGACTATAACCAGATTGCAACCGTGCGTGGATTTTTAGGATTGCAAGATCCGTTTGGTGATTTTGATCTGTTGTTTGGCGCTGCGTGGTTAGATTTAAAAATTATAGATGTCCCGGTACGGTACAAAGCGCGAAGCTATGGTAAAACAAATATAAGTCACTTTAAGGATGTCTGGTTATTATTATGGATGTGTATAAAAGCAGCAAAAAAATTTTTTATGGTGTAGTAGTAGCAGTAGCGGTAAACCTAACTTTGTTAATAGAAACGGGTAGTAGCAGAGTGCGGGGAAATAATAATCAGGGGGCGGTAATGAAAAAAGTAAGTATTGTTATACCAGCATATAATGAAGAGAATAGAATTGGGGCTACGTTGCGTACGTACCACCAGTATGCAAAAGATTTGCAACAGCGCACAGGTTTAGTAACAGAATTTGTAGTGGTGCTTAATGGATGCAAAGATAATACGTTGGGTGCCGTAACCACTGTACGCACGGACTTGAATGCAGATAATATTCTTATTGTTAATCTGCCGCAAGCGGGCAAAGGACTTGCAATAAAAGCAGGGTTTGCAGACGCGTTAACGCGTCCCAATGATCTGATTGGTTTTGTAGATGCTGATATGTCTACCAAACCGCAGTATTTTTATGATTTAGTAAACCAATTGGGGACAGCTGATGGTATTATAGCCAGCAGGTATATGCCTGGCGC
Source organism: uncultured bacterium (assembly GCA_963698045.1). GTDB lineage: Bacteria > Babelota > Babeliae > Babelales > Vermiphilaceae > MFD01716-c1. The sequence goes on from OY969115.1 coordinate 1,233,989, forward strand.
CCATATTGAACCACAACGCCCATGGATTAAACGATGGGGAAGTAAGTTAGTGTATGAGCCCTTGGTGTGGATGTTATTGGGTATTAAATATCATGACTTCCAGTGTGGGGCAAAACTGTTTACCCGAAAAGTAATAGAGAAAGTGACCCCGCATTTAACGGTACAACAGTGGGCATTTGATATTGAGTTGTTGTATTTGTGTAAAAAGTTTGGGTTTATCGTTAAAGAAATTCCAACTACTTGGTTTGACCAAGCGGGCAGTAAATTAAAAATATTTGGTCCGGGAATGAAGATGTTGAGTGCGGTTGTGCAGATTAGAAAAGCACATAAGCATATGTTTGTGTAAAAAACTACTCATTAAATGCCAATAAAAAAGCTCTGTAGAAATACAGAGCTTTTTTATTTAACAAAAGAATTTAACTTACGCAGCTTCTTCTGTTTTAGTTACTTCAACATTTTTGGTGTCGCAAGATTCTTGAGTGCACGCTGATTTGGTGCAATCTTCAGACTTTTTGCAGTCTTCAGATGTTGCGCACGCGCTTTTAGTGCTGCATGCACTTTTGGTCATTGGGCATGAGCCGCAGTTGCTACCAGCGTTAATTGCAACAGTGGTAACCAATAGTGACACTACTAAGAAGTACTTATTCATGAAAGGCTCCTGGATTGGAAGTTGTTGTTTATTGTACCATTCTACGATTGGTATACTTATATATATAAAGGAAATTAGAAAATTTGCAATGCAAAAACATTAGGCTTGCGTAGGGATTTAGGGAAAAATTAGGGGGTAATACACATTGTAGGGATGTGTAAAGGAGGGGGTTAGAATGAAGACTGGGTATGTACTACTTGGTGGGTTATTAGTGTTATCACCAATTTTGTTTGCTATGGAGGAAGAGTTACGTACAAATTCTTGGAACGTTATGCCGTGGTTACTGCAGGGGAATGAACGATTGCGAGCAATAACTTTTTTTACTGATTATCTGCTTATTGCATTGGTTAGCAATCCAATGTTTTCTGGTGGCGAAAAGTGGTGTCTTTTTAATCTGCTGACTAAAGAGAAGCGGGATATGACTCTAGGGGATTTAAAACATATCCAAATAGGGGGATCTAATAATAATCCCGATGAGTTAGTGCATAAGATGCGTATCTTGGCCACAGATGAAATAGAACCCGGTATGCTGGCTGAAGACCCTTCAGGAAGGTTGCGTGCAAAATACACCACAGATGGCATGTTAGAGTTGTACCAGGTAGATAGTAATTCTTTAATTTGGGAAAAAAAAGTAGGAACTAATAAAACAGCGCCGGATGATTTTGCAGCTCATCTTTTTTTTTCTACTGACGGTAATTTTTTAGTATTGCAAATAGGTACGCAAAAATTGCGGCGGGATCCGCAACAATTATTGATTATGAAAGCTAATACTGGTGACTGTTGTAAAGAGCTTGCGTTGCCCAACACCTCAAAGCAGGTAATATTGTCACCACAGAATAGGTATTTGTTAGCTGAAGATACCTATGACGGAAGAGGTACACTATGGGTATTCTCTTTGGAGCAGCTGGTATTGAAAGATTTTACCAAAGGAAGATCGTTAGCATCTGTTTTAAGACGGCGAGAGATAAATGGGTAATTTTCTGTATTTAGTGAGAAGCAGTAGGGTGCAGGTGTTGTACTAGGAACCTATTGTATCCTAATGCTATGGCAAAATAAGTTGCATAGGCCACTAGGGTAGCGGTAACACAGCCATATAGATTCCATTGGGGAATTAGCATTAGATTGAGGGTAATTTTAAGTAGTGCCGGTATGCACCACGCAAAGGCCAAGAACGTGGTACGTTTGGAGAACTGTATAAAGCAGAGTGCAAAATTGGTACCCAGTAATAAAATCTGGCTGGTTACAATCGCAAAAATAAGTGGTATTGCCATATGGTAAGATACGGGAATTATAATGGTAATTAGGGGCATGCAGATTACAAATCCAATACATAAAACAGCGAATAGCAACAAGAGTGCATACCACATTATGCGTTGATTGTGGGATTCAATAGTGTGTAAGGTTGCATAATTATCTTTGGCATGGGCATAGCGTTGCATGACAGCAGGTTGGTATGCACCTAACCAGGGATAGGTGATAAGCAAATAAAAAAGTAATCCAAAGGCATCTGCAACAGAATAGATACCAACAGCAGATAAGTTGGTCATGTAAGAAAGCATAATACGATCACCATAAGTGATAAGCCAGGTAAACAGTAGGCTGGGCATTAAGGGAAGACTGCGTTTTAGATGGTGCATAATTACTTGTCGTGATGGTAAATAGAGCGTGTGGTGCAATTGTTTTAATACGTATCCAATACAACTACAGATCATAGCAAGAGATAATCCCAGTAATTGTGCTAGTAAAATGCCCTGCGCTCCCCATCCTAGAGAGACTACAAAGTAGACGCTTAATGATGCATTAATAAGTGCTACGGTAGTTTGTAGTAGTACTAGTGGAATTGCATGGTTGGTATATTGCAGTAGCTGGTACGCAAGATCTACAAAAAACCATTCATAGATAGTAAGTAGAGCAATAATAATAAGGGTATAAGAAACAGGATTGGTGAACAGTATTGCACTTATTGTTTGTGCGCAGTAGATCCCTACGGCAATAATGGGGGTTGCTATGATAAGGTAGGTGCTTAACAGTTCATTAATTAATGTTCTGCGGCTATGCCCCGTAGTGTGAAAATACTGTATTGCCAGTAGTTGTCGCAAACCCAAAGAAATTATAATGCTGCTAATATTCATAAAACTATTGAGCACCCCAAATATTCCATATTCCTGTGGGGTTATAAACTGCAAGTATAGTGGAGTCATTATTAGTGAAATAGCCCGCGTTAGCAGACCACTGAGTGCATAAATGGTAAACAGTGAAAAGATTTTAGGTTGGCTCATTAATACATCAAAGGATAATGCTCACATAACTGTTTTACTGCCTGCCGTACAGCTGCTAACTTACTCTCATCTGCATGATGCTTAATTACCGCATCAACATATTCCACCAGTAAAAGGGCATCTGTTTCCGTAATACCACGAGTAGTAATTGCTGGTGTTCCTATGCGAATGCCGCTTGTGATCCATGGTTTTTCTGGATCAAAGGGAATGCAGCTTCTACTTACGGTAATACCTGCTTTTTCTAATGCAGTTTCTGCAGTGCGACCTGTTACGCCTTTAGTACGCAAGTCAAGCACAAACATATGGTTGTCTGTGCCGTCAGCAACAATGCGATAACCAAGCTGTTTAAATGCATTTGCCATAGTGCGTGCATTCTTAACTATTTGGAACTGGTAGGTAGTAAAGTCTGGTTGCAGTGCCTCATAAAATGCCGCTGCTTTTGCGGCAATTATGTGCATAAATGGTCCACCCTGTGATCCAGGCATAATGGCACGGTCAACAGCGTCTGCTTGTTGGTTGGTGCTCATTATTAACCCACTGCGTGGACCACGTAATGTTTTGTGGGTGGTGCTGGTTATAAAATCTGCATGACCAATTGGGGTAGGGTGTGCGCCTGCAGCCACAAGCCCTGCTATGTGTGCAATGTCTGCTAGAAATAGTGCATTCACCGATTTGGCAATTGCAGAAAATTTTTGGAAATCTATGGTACGTGAATAAGCAGAAGCGCCGGCAATAATTAAAGCTGGTTTGTGTTCCTGCGCAAGACGCTCTACTTGTGCATAATCAATTAATTCCGTAGTTGGATCAACGGTGTATTGTACACTCTTGTATACCATCCCAGAGATATTAACCAAATGGCCGTGGGTTAAATGACCACCGGCAGCAAGAGACATGCCCAGTATGGTGTCTCCCGGTTTTAAGGCGGCAAGATATACTGCCATATTTGCCTGCGAGCCGGCATGGGGTTGAACGTTAACATGCTCTGCCCCAAACAGTTGTTTGCAGCGTTCTATGGCCAGTTTTTCTATCTGGTCAACGACTGCACAGCCTGCGTAGTAGCGTTTCCCGGGGTAGCCTTCAGCATATTTGTTGGTAGCAACAGAGGCGGTTGCGGCCAGTACAGCAGGGGAGGTATAATTTTCTGATGCAATAAGGGTTATGGTAGTTTGTTCACGTTCAAGTTCAGCAGTAAGTAAATCACTGAGTTGTTGGTCCAGTGAGGGTGAAAGTAGGGGATGGCGGTTTTGATCTTTCATAAATTCCATTCTGAGTCCTATTTCAACTAAGTGTTTTTGTTAGTAGGATTACTATTTTTACCCTACTGCAGATTTAGAAAAAAGGCCAGAGCGTACTGCCCTGGCCTTGTAAATTATGTGCCTAGTTACTTGATGTTATAGTGTTTTATAGTCGTTATGTAATTCTTTAATGCCATGTACCATAGTTGCAATACCGGCTGTGCAAAGTCCAAGACCGGTAGTGGTTCCAAGTCCCATTCCTGCTTTAATTAAGGTACGTTCACTACGTTCTTCTTTACTATCTAAGGCCATTCCTCCACAAATTAAAGAGGCAACAAAAGTAATAGCACCTAATGCGGTTGTTCCCATACCACCTAGTACTTGTGCAGAATGCATTGCAATTTTAGCTGTTTTTTTAGCATGAGAGACTGGTTGATTTTGAATTTGGACAGGTTCTTCTATTTTTTTCTCATTATTTATAATCCGAATCATATTTTTTATATCTTTTACCAAGCCTTTAATACCAGTCGAGGTAGCGGTTGCCCCTGCAATTCCGGTAAGAAAAGCAATGAATGCAGATGCGTTTTGACCATGTTCTGCCAAGCTTATATACATTGAGATATCATTGTTTTTATTTTTTTCTTTAGTGCCGATTTTAGGGTCATTATTATTATTTGCAAATGTCTGCGCAAGTGATTTTGCGTTAAGTAAACGGGCACCGGTATAGGTAGTGGTTGCTAGTGCAGCTATTGTGCTTGCGGTTAATCCAGCAGCAGTTAGGGCAGTGTTTCTTGCTATTGAACCAGCAGTTGCTGCAACATCATATGCATCATATTCAGTTTCAGCACATATTGGCATTCCAGGAATTAGTAATGTAAGAGCTAGAAATAATATAGAATGTTTTTTTACCATGGTAACCTTCTTGATTTTTAAATTTGAAACCTATTAACTTGCTACTAAGAGTGTAAATCGTTAATAAAGTACGTCAACGGGTTAGTATTTCACCGGTCAAATTAATTCTCTAGGCACTGTTATAAATCGTTAATTCTTGGTGGAAATTTCAAAAGGCCAGAGAATACGGCACTGGCCTTTTGAAAGTCTATATCTTTTTCTGTTATGCGGCGGCCGCAGCTGCAGTAAATTCTCTTTGCTTTTGCATGTAGCGGTGTACTGCTGTGTCTACAATATGTGCGTTTATTAAGCCGGTATGGGTAATATCTGCGCTTGTTTTAATAGCGTTTATAATACCTTCAAGGTCACCATTAGATAGACCATTGGTTGCAGCAGACATTTCTTGGATCTTAGCATCTGTTACATGGTGTTGGGCTGCTTTAACAAATTCTTCACCATTTTGTTGTGCATCAAAGAGTACCTTGTCACGATATAGTTTAAGTACGCGAGTACGTTCTTCTGGTCCTGGAACTGGTACTTCTACTAAGTCGTCTACACGACGATAAATTGCGCTATCAATCTGTGACAGACGGTTGGTTGCCATAACAATCATATACTTATCACTACGTGTACCGGTGTAGTTTAAGAAGTTGGTTAATACTTTATATTCGTAACTGTCTGTTTTCATGGTTTCGCGTTTAAGTAAGAAAGATTCTGCTTCATCAATAAAGATCATTAGACCTTTACTGTTATTTGCCCATTTAAATAAATGGTCCATCTCTTCCAATGCCCCTTGTTTAGTGAAAGAAGAACCACTCATCATTGCAAATTCCATACCAGATTCATGGGCTAACTTACGCGCAAACATGGTTTTACCAGTACCTGGTTTGCCATAGAGCATTAAGTTACGGTATTTAACGTTGGTTTTGCCTTCTTTAATACGTTGGTTAATGTTTTGCGTTGCTTTTGCAATTTCATCCAAACGCTTTTGTACATCTTCAGGGAAGATCATTTTAAATTCTTCTTGCTTTTTACCAAAGCTAAATAAGTTTTTAAATCTTTGCCATGGTGATTTGTAAGACGTTTCTATAATAATTTGTGGGCGTTTACGACTACGTTGCCATTCTTCTATAAGAGCTTTTATACCAAAATAGGCGCCTGTAGTACCGGCAACGGTAAGTATAGAAACAGCACCGGCTTTTGCCATAGTGTAAATAAGTGTTCTATCTAAGGAATCACGAATTTCTTCTCCGGTGGCTTTCAATTTTGCGTTGAAAGTATCACCAGCTTTGTTCAGATTAGCATTGAGACGCTCTCCTGCAGTATCCATATCTCTTGTAAATTCTTCTGTTACACCGCGCATATTTGTTCTTAAATCTGCAGCAAAATCACCCATATTATTGCGACCTGATCTAAAGAAGGCATCTACAGCCCGATTAATTGCTTGGTGACCATTACCATTTTCATTTAAATTTTGATTGGCTGCTGCGAAGGCCTGGTTTATGCCATTCGCTGCTCCATTTCCTGCAGCTCTTGTTAGGGCATCTGCTAATCTATCGTAATCTATGTTTAAGTTAATATCATGGTTGGTATTTCCGGTAAACAAACCAAATAATCTTGCCATTGCAAAATTGTTGGTTGGTAGCATGCCCAAGCTGATTGCTATTGCTACTAGTAATGCTTTGGGAAAAAAAGTACGTTTCTTCATGAAAAACTCCATTTGTGAGAGCGTTATAACATATCCATTTCTATTTGAATTAATTGGCCATTTGGCGTTGTATTATCGTAATGGTACCCGTATTAAAATATTTTTCAACTGGGGGTAAATAAGGGGTTTGGGCTTTTTAGGTATAGTTATTGCTTTTTTGTAAGAGCTTTTTATACTTAACTGTACTAATACAAATCGTTATCTGACTTTATTTTAAGAGGTATGCAGTGATTTCTACCCAAGATTTTAAAAAAGGCTCAAAAATCTTATTCAAAGATGTCCCATACATGGTTCTAGATTATGCCCATGTAAAGCCAGGTAAGGGCGGAGCGTTTGTACGTACTAAAATGAAAAACATGATCACTGGCCTTATCCATGAAGAAACATTCCGTTCTGGTGAAAAATTCCCAGATCCAGGACTAGAAAACCGTCAAATGCAATACCTCTATAATGACGGCGATTTGTATAGCTTTATGGATCAACAAAATTTTGAACAAGTAGAGTTAGATGCAAAGCAATTAAGTGAAGTTATTGACTATCTTAAAGAACAAACAATTTACACTATTCTCTATTTTAATGGCAGACCTATTGGGGTAACTGCGCCAATGCATATGGATTTGGTTGTTACAGAAACAACTCCTGGTGTGCGTGGTGACACTGCTCAAGGTGGTGCAACTAAACCAGCAACGGTAGAAACGGGATTAAAAACACAAGTTCCTCTTTTTGTTAATGAGGGCGATGTGGTTAAGATAGATACCCGTACCGGTGAATATATTGAGCGTGTTTCTAAGCAATAATTTGTTGTTAAATGGTAGGTAGGTCTTATGTGTTCTTGGTTGCCAGATTTTGAAGATGATATAAATAATCCTATTCAACCGCCCGTGTTGGAAATAGCGTATCAAGATCTTTCCCGTAGAGAGGTTCGCTCTTTGGTGTTCCATTTGCTGTATGCTATGGACGCTTTTGATTATCAAGAATCTTTATCTACGGTTGTGGATAATTTTAATCGTGGGTTTAATTTGTCTATCCCTATGAATGGGGAATTGGTTACTATGGTTCAATCTATTATTGATCATGGTGATGAATTAGATGATCTGTTTAAAACTAAATTGGCTAATTGGCGCTTTGAGCGTATTGGCTTATGTACCAAACTTATTTTGCGCTATGCCGTGTGGGAATTACGTTACACTAAAACTGATCCACGCATTGTTATAAATGAAGCGGTAGAATTAGCCAAATGTTTTGCTGAACAAGATGCCTACAAATTTATAAATGGCGTTTTGGATAGAGTTGCTAAAGAGTTGGGATTAGTGGCAGATGATGTGGAAGTTGTGGCAGAATTCTGAAACTCAGCAGTAAAATTTAGAGATGCGGATCCAACCGGTTTGCTATTGTTGTCATAACTTCAAAATATATTTTTGTGTGTTTAGAAATAATTTCAGCTACTGAATCGCGATAACTATGGCTTGTATCATTTCTATCATCAATGCAATCTAACAAAATAGTTGTTTCTTTGTCGTTAATCAACTCGTTATTGTTAGCTTCTCTTATGATTCCTCTAGGAGAGCCAAGAACCAAATTGATCTTGAGCTTTTCTTGTAAATATAGCTTTAAATATTTCCAGAAAGTTTCGAACGTAAACTCAAATCGTTGAATTAGAGAATCGCGCAGAATTCTGTAATCCTCTAATTCTTTTGGAGGATTTTCCATTCGATCTAGCACAATTTTCATTGCTGCTAGGGATTTGTTTAACATATTATGTTTATATTTTATTTCTTCCATATAATACCCTCTCGTTTAATTGATCCCTTAATATCTTCATCTATATTATTAAAATCAAGAACTTGTATTTTATACATAATGTTACTAGCTTCAAAGATACTATTGATCTCTCCTAGCGTGGAGCGAGGTAATGGTTTACCAGCATCAATAGCAATGTCAATGTCTGAAAACTTGCTTGCTGTACCCCGAGCGCGTGAACCAAATAAAATAATTTTTGCATTGGGCTCAATGGCACTTATCATGCGAATAATTTTTTCTTTTAATTCGGGTTCAACCATTTCCATATTAAATCCTTTGCTTTTTTGGTTTATATTATTTTTTTCAATACGCTAGATACTCTTATTTTATCTCTCTTTTTTTTATTGTCTTATCTCTCTCATATTGTATTGCCTGGTGCAACGCAATTAGGCGTTTGTGATCTTTTGCCAATAATATATTCCGTTCCGTATCAACTTCATATTTTGGTAATTTTCCTGTTTTAAAATGTATTAGCCCTGGTTTAGCAAAATCAAACTGTTCAAAACCATGTATTTTTTGTTGCGCAAAAAGTTTGTGAATGGCGGGTAGCCACATACCAATTTCTGGCGCATGCAGTTCCTTGTGCCCGGGATTCCGGTCATCTATTATCACCCGTATATTGGCTATGCGGGCATGGGGAGGGTAGCAACGTTCAAACAGTCCAAAGACCGGTTGTATTAAGTCTCCGAGTGAAAAAAAATGATAAAACCATTGAACTGCTCGCATGTCTGGTAGGTAGTTATTGGGGTCTACTGGCGTGCCGAGTGCATAAAATTGGTAGATGTGATATTTGCTGGGGTCATGGGTGGCCAATAATTTGCTCGTGAGTATGGCAACATTGCTGCCGTGGCTATGGCTTACCAAATTAATGCGTGTTTCTGGTGGGTAACTTAAAATAAGCTTGGTAAGAGATTCTGCTGCGCGGATACGGCAGTTATTATTGTTACCTCCTGACCAGGTAAATGAAACTACCTTTGCATGTAGTTTATTTGCACTGGTTTCTAATGCGGTAAAAAAATCTCCATGGGGAAGGTACCATTCACTTTCTCTGCCCCAGGTACCATGCACTACAATAAAAACGGTTGAGCAGCTGATATGCAGAGTGGTACAACTGGCAATTGCTAGCAACAGCTCTAGTAGCCAGCATTTTAATGAATCTTGCTTTTTCATAAGTCTCCTTTTTAGAATCCTACTGAACTAATCTAGCATGAATACTGGGTGGAGTTAATGGTATAACGTGCAAGCGGAGGGTGTAGAATGAGATGGCGGCATGTGTTGGTTTTGGGGATAGGTGTTTTACTTAGTACTAATTATGTGTGGAGTAGTACGTTTATTGATGATCATACCGACTTTATAAGTCGTCGTTGGTATTTAGTAGATCGCCTTACCAAACCAATGAAGCTTATAGGGAAGTTGTATCAGCTTAATGCAAGTCAATTATTGCCATTAGATTTGCCGGTGCCTGTTGTTCTTACTGATCCCGTGGTGCAGAACAGTTTGCAGTTGGTTATGAGTGGTAAAACTATTACACCGGTATTGGATCTCTGGCAGCAAATACGTTCTTATAAGTATGTAAACCAACCAACATTGCCGGCAGATTTTGTAGTATTGGTCTGTATTTTGTTGCGCCATTGTTTTGTTACGCTTCCCCAATTTCATAATCAGGAAATTTGTGATCAAATACTTATACCCTATGAGAAGCTATTATCTTGGGATACGGTGCAGATTCTTGATTTAATAGGCCGTGTGACCAACTATTTAAAGGGTAAAAAATTTGCGTGTTTGGTAAATCATAGAGCATCGGTTGGTCTTTTACCCCGTTATTTGGATATTATGACCAGAGATATTTCTTTGCGCTTTTGCTTGTCCAGCCGTCTTAAAAAAACCTTTGATTGGTTGTCTCTATTCAAAAATAAAAAAGTTTCTTTTTTTAAAAATATGATCACGCGAGATCATACCACCATTATTGTAGATGCGTATGTGAGCTTGGAGCATCCCCGTATGGTTACTTGTTGCAGAGAAATGGCCCAGACAGAATCCTTGGCTCCTTTTATTGCTCTCTGGAAGCAGTTTTGTACTTTTGAAGAAATTCATGACGTACAGTTTCTTAAAGATTTTTTAAAGTTGGTTTTTGTGACGTATCATTATCTTTTTTTGGGAAATTTGGTTAAAAGCAATGAGCTTGCTGGGCAGTTAATGCAAGAAATGAATGGATGGTCAGTTCATTTGAATGAATATTCGGTAATGCAAATTTTAGATGTAATAGATGTAATTGAACATTCTTGCTATGAATGCAAAATTACTACAGATACAACTCAACAACGTTCATGGCTAGACAGCAGGCTACAGCAGATGCGCCGTGGTTGGCAGAAGGTACACGGTGCGGTATTTGGATTGCCAAGTGTGGAGGTAGCATGACTATGATTAATAAAATGATTAAATTACTTCTAGTAGTTTATGTTGTTGGTACACAGGCCGTAGAACATAGTTCGGTTGAAGAGGCATTAGATAACATAATACAAAAAGAGTTTGGGTTTTCTGGAGATCAATTAGTTAATTTGGTAGCACGTCGTTATTATTTTGTACATAGACTTACTGCTGCGTATAGTTCTTTACATGATCTTTATACCAACAGATGGTCAAAGTTAAAAAAAGGAGTAAAAGAGAAAATAGTAACGCTTCCTGACAATCTCTCTTTGCGTAATCCTGCGGTGCAACTAGCTGCACTACGTATGCGTAATGAAAAAACGCTCCGCCCATTATTTAGATTGTGGGATGAGCTGGTTCATTATAAATTGCTTACGGATGAACAGTTTTTAAAAGAGTTTGTTCATCTTTTTTACATTATTTCACATAATGCCCTAGTTCATATGGTGCTAACGCGGCATAAGGCGTTTCCAGAAATTAAAGATCAACTTAATCCTGAAGAAGAAGCAGAATTAATTGATTTATGGTGGGAATCTATTAGGCAAGGCAAAATTATTATAGATCCTTTTGTTATGGGATTAATGAGTGAGAAAAATATTAATCAGATAACGGTAAATGAAGTTATGGGCCGTTTTTATCATCTTAAGCGGCTTGCTGATGCTCACAAAATAGTTATGCAAGAATGCCAGAATCATGATCGTTGTACCCTTTCTTATTATGAACATCAGAATCAGATTGTGTTGCATGATCAGATTACTTTTGCAGATCCTTTAGTTATGGATTGTATTAAAAATATGGCCCGCTCCAAGAGCTATGCACCATTTATTAAATTGTGTAATGACTTGCAGATATATAAGCAATTGAATAATGCGCAATTTGTAAAAGAGGTAGTGTTGCTTTTTGCTATTGTGTATGGGCATATGGTGCAGCGAGTAGCTAAGGCAACTCAAACGCGAGCGGTAAGTGAAGCAACCTTGGCAATTGTACATGGTATGTATACGCAGCTGCCCAATCTTTCTGTTGAGGAAATTTTGGATGCAATAGATATATTAACACAGGAGGTTTCTCCCTATTTGGATCATTATGAGCTTAATTCTCATATGACTTGGCAAGCGTGGTTTAAGAAATATTGGTGGTTGCCGCCAACATTAATTGCAATTATAGCAACCAGATTATATTTAAAAAGTATGCAGGCTCAATTATTGCATCCCAATCATCCTATACCACAACGGCCACCACATCCAAATGTGTATTCTCCGCATTATGATCCGTATTATACTCATCCAGAACAAAGAGGCTTCAGAAAAGTTAGACGCAATTCTTTAGAATAAAAAAAAGCGGCAGGTTTTACCCTGCCGCTCTGCATTAACACTGCCTAATTATACTAATTCAGGAAAGAATTGAGCTAATTCCAAGCGAGCTGTTTCTGGGGCATCTGAACCGTGGGCTGCATTAGAACCAATGTTGGTTCCAAAGAGTTTGCGGATGGTACCTTCAGAAGCTTTAACGGGATCAGTTGCGCCCATAAGGTTACGCCATTCTGCAATTGCGTTATTCTTTTCTAACGCAAGCAAAACAACCGGCCCAGAGACTACAAAATCAACCATTTCACCAAAAAAGGGTCTGCTTTTGTGAACTGCATAAAAGAGTTCAATCGCTGCACGTGAAAGATTTGCTTTGCGCATTCCAACAATAGTAAAACCATGAGCTTCTATTAAGTCTATGATCTTACCGCTGTTTTTTGCTTTCACGGCATCTGGCTTAATCATTGCAAAAGTACGTTCCATTATTCTTGGTCCTTCTTATCTGCATCAGATTTTGCTTCTGCACGCTCTTGCATGCTTTCGAGCGCTAACTGTAATGAGCTCTTAGCTTTTGGTGCATTAGATTGTTGAGCTTGGTGTTGTTGCTGTTGTGGTTGTTGTTGCGGAGCAGTTTCAGCTTTCTTCTCTTTGCGTGGAGCTTGCTTTTGTTCAGTCGCTCCTGGAGCGTTCTTGTCAAATTCAAGTTTCATGCTCAGACCAAGTTTACGATCTTTCTTACTTACAGAAAGAACGCGGAACTGTTCTTTTTGACCAACTTTTACCACTTCGTCAGCTTTTTTACCTTGATGTTCTAGAAGCGTGGTGTTATGCATAAGACCTTCAATGCCAGTTGGCATACGAATGAATGCACCAAAGTTGGTGATTTTAGATACTTCACCTTCAACAATGCTGTTAACTGGATATTCTTGTTCAACAGTTTCCCATGGATCTTTGCTTAATTGCTTAATACCCAATGAGATTTTTTTGTTATCTTTATCGATGGTCAAAATAACCGCTTCAACTTCTTGGCCACTTTGTAACGATCAGGTGGGTGATCAATATGTTCTGTCCATGAAAGATCAGAAATATGTACTAAGCCATCAATGCCTGGCATCAATTGAACAAAAATACCAAAATCGGTAATGTTGCTAATCTTGCCTTTAATGTGTTGACCAACTTTGAATTGTCTCATTAACTGATTCCCATGGATTTTTTTCAAGTTGTTTAATACTCAAAGACATGCGGCGATTTTCTTTATCCAAAGAAACAACTAACACTTCAATTTCTTCACCAACTTTAAAGTTGTTAGCAAGATCAGTTAATGCGATCGAGTCCATGAAACTTCAGAAATATGTACCAAGCCTTCAATACCTTTGTGCAACTTCAACAAAAAGACCATAATCGGTAATGCTTGAAATTTTACCTTTAATGCTTAGCTGCCAACTTTAAGTGTTTCAGCTAATTTTTTCCCATGGATTTTCAGCTAAGTTGTTTAAGACCCAAGAGAGATCTTTTCATTATCTTTATCAAATGAAAGAACTTTAACGGTAATTTTCGCCAATTTTTACCATTTCACTTGGATGAGCAATGCGGCCCCAGGTCATATCAGTAATATGGAGCAAGCCCATCAACGCCGCCAATATCAATAAATACACCATAATTGGTGATATTTTTAACGGTACCTTGAATAACTTGATTTACTGCTAAGGTATCCAAGATCTTTTTACGAGCTTCTGAACGTTGATCACTGAAGATATTTACGGCGAGAAATAATAACGTTGCCACGTTTTTTGTTAATTTTGATAATGCTTGCTGTAATGGTTTGACCAACATATTGATCAAAATCAGTAACGCGTTGTAGATCAATTTGTGATCCAGGCAAGAATGCAGGAATACCAATATCAACGCTCAAGCCACCTTTAACTTTATGGGTAACAATACCTTCAACCGGTTTGTCTTCTTCAAAGAGTTTAATAATCTCATCCCATGCACGCATTGCTTTTGCTTTTTCATAGGAGAGAATAACGTTGCCTTCAGCGCTTTCCAAGTTGATCTATCATAACTTCAATTTGTTGGCCTTCTTTAAGATTCTTCAGCTCATAGTCGCTGAATTCATACCTAGGGATAAGGCCACGGGATTTATAGTTAATATCAACAAGTACGCCATCGGAGTCTACTTTAATGATAGTACCTTTAACAATTTTACCCGGGGTAAAGGTATCAAATAACCCTTCATACAGGTCAGATAGCTCTTGCAGTTGCTGTTCACTTAATGTGAGCATTTCTTCCGCAAAAGGGGATTGACCAGGAACCGTCCTAAACTGCTCGGGACGTATTACTTCTTTTGACATACAATTTTTCCTTAAGGACTTTTTTAATAGAAAAGTCATGCTCTTGGGATCAGAACAGATCGCCAGAGGTTAAAGGGTTTTTATTAATATTTCACACTGTTTCTAGTGTATCAAGCATTTCTTGCTCTTACAAATATAAAAGAGAAAAAAATGGGTATTCAGTAATTATTAATACTGTTTGTAACAATTGCATCTTCGGCTTGCCGGAACTAGGGCTTTGATCATATACTGTGGGTGCTTGTCAGCTGCACAATTGTATTAAAAAAAGGAGTTGTAGATGCCAATTATATTTGTGGTCTTTTTGTTTCTAGGTATGGGAGTTACTGGTGGTGCATTCTGTATGGATGAGCCCACTCCGGAAATGCGTATAACTACAGAGGCTGACGGCGATTATGAAGGTTGTCATGGGGACGTTAGATGGCTTGTGCATCAGGTTATAAAAGATTACAAAAACATGCCTGCGGCAGATGTAAAATCCTTTAAAGGGTGTTTAAAAACAAGTTGGGATAGATTTCATTTGTTGGGGTTACCAGCTATTTTTGTTACCGCCTATGGGTTAAATTTTTTATCCAATCTTGTGGTTACCAACATATTGGTACCATCTTTGTTTGGTATAGAAGTAGATGTAGACACAGGAATGAAAATATCTGGTGCCTACGAAGTTGCACAAAGTATATTTATAACCTGGTGGCATAAAGATAGAAAATTTAAAGAAAAAACTGAATGAGAAAGTGATTAATATACTATGACGCGTAGATTGATGTTGGCATTGGTTGCTTGGATAGCGACGGGGAATGCGATGAGTGGTCCAGGGGAAGTTATAATGAGTAAGGACGATAGTACAGTTCAGCAGTTAAAAAATGAGCAAGAAATATCTTTAGAACGCTGTGACTGCTGCGACGTGATTAAATGGGGTGATTTTTTATTGCGGCAGCATAAGGTTAAAGAACAACGCCATCCGCTTATGCGCAAAGATGACGTGCCTTGTTGTGGAGAAATTACGAGCGATTGTTGTACTTTTACTTGTGTGCTGTGTGGACCACAATGTTGCGCGTATATGGTAATTCTGGCTTTAACTAATGCCATAAGATCTTCGTGCCCTTCACTACCAATGATTGAAGATCCACGGTCGCAACATCTGGCTGCCCTGATAGGTACCGTAGGATTTAGTGGATATGTTAGCTTGCGGAACGCGTTGGAAGTTCAGAAAAAAAAGGATTGGTGATATGTACCAAATAAGAGAAGTAGGGTATGGGGTAGAAATTCCACGGTCATCTATCGTATTTTTAAGTGTAGATGTTGGTGGTACCAATAGTAATTTTGGTGTTTTTAAAGAAGATGATCCTACCACTACCTTATTGCTATCTTTACACATTAAAAGCCAAGAGATTTCTGATTTTGCGCAAGCGGTAAAGCAGGTAGTGGACTATCTTAAAGAAAAGTATTCTCTGGCTGTAGGTACGGCTATTATTGCCGCAGCGGGAGTTGTGCCTGTTGGCAAAGATTTCTGTAAGCCCACTAACCTGCCTTTTGTAATAGATGCACGTCAAATAGAACAGGCTACGGCTATTTCTAGTGTTTACATAGTGAATGACTTTGATGTTATTGGATATGGATTAGAAGGTATTAATCCTAAAGATATTGTCTGTGTAAAACGGGGTTTAGATAATCCTCATGCTAACCGAGCAATTGTGGGAGCAGGTACCGGATTAGGTAAATCTATTTTGGTATGGGATACTCATGCACAAGGGTACGTACCAATAGCCAGTGAAGGGGGACATGCAGATTTCCCTGCCTACACCACCCATGAAATGCAGTTGGTCTATTTTGTTCAGCAAATAGAACGCATGGTGTGTCCGGTATCTTGGGAAGATCTACTTTCTGGCAGAGGAATAGAGCGTATCTATCATTTTTTTTGTCATGGTGGGGGCAAAAAGGCTTCTTTAGAAGAAAAAACAGAATGCTTTTGTAGCAATGGTCCACATCCAGACCAGATTTTTGCACGGCAACTTGCGGACAGGTCCAGCAAACTAACTATGGAACTGTATACTATTTTGTATGCCCGTTGTGCTAAGAATTTTGCGTTGGAAGCACTTGCACAGGGAGGTCTGTATATTGCAGGTGGCATTGCTGCCAAAAATCTTTCGTTATTTCAGCAGCAGCTTTTTATAGATGAGTTTCTTAAATGTGGTAAACAGGCGCGCTTGCTCCATGATATTCCCGTATATGTGATTACTGATTATAACGTAAGTTTGTACGGTGGTATTATCTATTTGCGCAAGCAGGGGCTGTGTTAATTAACATCATTTACTGTTGTTTTTGGCGCAATAGTGCGTTAATTACAGAAGCTTCAGCGAGTGTTATTTTTGCCACGGTTTTTTTATCTTTCCAGCTGGGTACTAATAAATCAGCAGTATTATTTTCACAGGCAAGCTCAAATTTTTTTAAATCAGAAGTTCTGACAAAGATCATTTTTTCTAGTGCAGATAAGAGATCTGCATGTCTTGTGGGAACATTGGTTAAAGATTGTGATTTTAATTCATTGAATTGCCGTATTAATTCGTTAACTTGGATGCACATACGCTGGGTAGGGTCTATTTGTTTAAAAATAGTAGCATGAGATACGGATTCCTCCATTGCGTACAGATTAAAACCAAAACCTAAATAGAAAAATAATAAACCTTTCTTCATGACGCCTCATATAATTACGTGAGTACACTTATTTCTTATTGAAATAGTATAATGACATATTTTGGTAGGGTGTCAAACTAGGCTTCTCTGGATTTAGATTTTTTGGTTAGCAAGGGTATGCAGTTTGTTTTCTATGTTTGGTCTGCTTTTTGTAAACCATCTTTCTATGGCATTGAGTATGGCATTGCAAATGGGTTTTTCTTTTTCAGCATACATATCTGGTTGAAAAAGCCGTATCTGAGCTAAAGCTTTGTGCAATTCATGTAACTTTTCATGCTGATAATTAAAGTTACATAGAATTGTATACCAGTCTTCTATTAGTGGGAATTGTGTACTTATATGGGGTTGTTGTAACAGAAGATGTAGTTGTCGTGCAATTATAGTTTGTGCTACCGTCAGTTCACTTATTTTTTTATAAGTTCCGTTATTAAATCTGGAATATGGTATTTGTTGTTGGTTAACAATTATCTTAAGCGAATTAATAATTGCTTTAGCTTCACTATTTTGTTGTTTAAGTCTGTCCAATTCTGCAGTTGGATTTTTAATGGGACTATTTTCTGAGGGAAAAAGAAGTAGATTGTGTAAGGAGATTGCGCAGTCATAGAAAAAGCTTATTGTTGAAAATTGATTAAGAAATAGTTCTTGTGAATAAAGCCGATAATATTTTTTTTGTATCTTGGTTGCGGTGGGACTGTCTTGTAATGCTTCCAATAATGCTTGTATAGTTCCTGCACGGTCCAGCGCTATATGTACATGATCACTTAATTCTTCAAGATGGTGGGTTGTTTGAATAATATATTCATTTCTTTTTATGCGTGCGTTTAATTCATTTATTTTGACTACAAGCTCTTCCATAGCTGGCAAACAACTGTATTCCATGGATATGATGCTGAGCATAATTATTGGTATGGGTTTCATAGATTCCCCTTTTTTGTTGAGAATTAAATGAATAAACAATAAAAATGGCCATCCGGTTATAGATGGCCATAAATCACTAGAGATAGTGTATCTTAAATTAGACCGTTAATTCTATAGGCATAGTAACAGTCTTGTTGTTAGCGTCACTTAATATTACATCAAACTTGCGCCATTCTTTACCAAAACTGCGGCCCTTGTCTACACCAAATGCATCTTTTTTCACAAAGATGAGTGTATCTTTTTGTTGGTGAGGACCGACTACTAAATCTAATGGCATAGCTTTTTCTTCTATGTCCTCTTTAATGCGCTCATTTGCGTCATGAGAAGAAATGCCGTGGATAATACTTAATGGTAAACCAACGAAAGGAATTAATACCATGGCAACAGATTTACCAATACCAGCTTGTAATTTTTGACTTACTACTTTGCTGTCTACTAATGGTAAATCTATGCAATCTTGTGATAATACCCATGGGGTAGGCCCATCATTTTTTATACTTAACTGTACCACTTCTGCGCCAATATCTTCCCGGTTAAAGTAATGCATTTTTTCTTTGTGATTTAACCGTTTGGCACTAATGGTAACATTGTTCTTTGTTTTCGTAGTTCTGGCGCGGGGATTGGTAAGTGGAGAAAGCGGAGATGCTTGGTATTTTAGATTTTTGGTGCAGCCGGTAAGGACTAAAAGACTGCTCATGCTGAGTAGGCCAACTGTTCGGAATAATAGGTTCATAAAACATCCTTGGTAAACGTGTTAGTAATATGATGGATCTGAAAATACTGTACCCAAGAAAAGCTAAAAAGGCGATGTTTGGTTAATTATTGCAATCTTATTTTTATATAAATTTCTACTATTCTTTTTTATGCTTGGATTACGATTTTACTTAGTGATTGAGTTGGACTATAGTTGACTGCAAAAAGTATCTATCTAAAAAAGGAGTAGTATGAAGCCTATTTCATTTTCTTATGCCCATTCCTGTTTATTATCACCAGACGAGATCGCAACGGTTTGCGAACAGTTAGAGCCAGAGCGTATTCGTAGTAAGAATGCACTTTCCAAAGAGTATGCTACAGATTATGCTTCATTGTATTTGCCTAGTGACAAGGCACTGCATGATCGGGTCAACAAAATGGTAGCAGAAAAACAGAAGTTAAAACCTACTGTTTTGGTGGTGCTTGGCATAGGCGGATCTAATTTGGGAACGTTAGCAGTCTACCAAGCTCTTGCTGGAATATGGGCTAATAACATTCCCGGCGCCATAAAGGTTTACTATGCA
The DNA here is from genome assembly GCA_963698045.1 of uncultured bacterium. Classification (GTDB taxonomy): domain Bacteria; phylum Babelota; class Babeliae; order Babelales; family Vermiphilaceae; genus MFD01716-c1. The sequence continues at coordinate 1,253,519 of OY969115.1, forward strand.
GACACTATTGCCCCAGATTATACTGCCCAATTACTTTCTGTGGTTGAGCAGGAATTGGTGGCGGGCAATACGGTAATTTTAAATATAGTAAGTAAGTCAGGCACTACTACAGAAACCGTAATTAATTTTGAGCTATTTTTGGATTTGCTCAAAAAATACCGTCCCAAAGATTATGCCAGTTGTGTAGTGGTTACCACAGATCAAGGTTCCAAATTATGGAATTTGGCAGAGCGACATAATTTTAGTTGTTTGGCTGTTCCCAAATTAGTTGGGGGAAGATATTCCGTATTATCTGCAGTTGGGTTGTTTCCGTTAGCACTGTTGGGCATTGATATTAGTTCATTATGTGCTGGCGCACAAGATATGCGGGATAGTTGTCTGATCGGACCGCAAAGTGTTGCAGCCATAAGCGCTGCTATTGCTCTATTACAGTATAATGATGGGCATATTATTAATGATTTTTTTGTCTTTCCTGCGGAACTTGCGGGTATGGGCCAATGGTACCGGCAATTAATGGGAGAAAGTTTGGGAAAGCAACATGATGTACAGGGGCAAGATGTTTTTGTTGGACCAACGCCAACAGTTTCTGTGGGTAGTACTGATCTGCATTCTGTTGGTCAACTGTATTTGGGTGGCCCATATGATAAATATACTACTTTTTTAAGCGTTGAATCTTACCATTCAACGGTTAAGATAGGAAATGCAATAGCAGTAAATGAATTAGTACCAGATCTGCAGGGAAAATCTGTTGCACAGGTAGTACGTGCCATTGAACAAGGGGTACAGTTGGCATATACAACATCACAACGTCCCTTTAGTTCGATAGTCTTGCCCCAAAAAAATGCTTATTATTGCGGACAACTCTTGCAATGGAAGATGCTAGAGATAATATATATGGGAGCGCTATTGGAGGTAAATCCCTTTGATCAACCACAGGTTGAACTCTATAAACAAGAAACACGAAAGATTCTAGCACATGAATGAAGCAACTATAGTAGTATTTGGAATAACCGGTGATCTTGCAAAGCGCAAGTTGTTTCCGGCCTTATATCATTTAATTGCACAACAACATCTTAAGAAAACCATTATTGTTGGTGCTGCTTTTGAAGATATTACTATTCAAGAGCTATTAAATCGGGTTAAGCCTTTTATTAAAGACATTGATCCAGTGGTATGGAATGAATTGGCTGCACGGTGTTATTATCAACAACTTAATTTTCAACACCCAGAAGATTATAATGTGCTTAACACTCGCATTGTTGAATTAGAAAAAAAACATGTGTTGTCTGGCAATAGATTAATTTACTTAGCCGCAGCAGCCTATTTTTATTGTGACTTAACTACTAATATTGCGCATTCAGGTATTGCTCGTCGCATAGCAGACAAAGAACGTCCCTGGCATCGGGTTGTCTATGAAAAACCATTTGGTCATGATCTTGCGTCTGCGCATCAGATTAATGAATGTATTTCTGCAAACTTAAATGAAAGCCAAATTTACCGTATAGACCATTATCTTACCAAAGAGTTAGTAAGTAATATTGCATTAGTTAGATTTACTAACTGTATCTTTGAACCTCTGTGGAACAATAGATATATTGATCAGGTTCAGATTATTTTAAGTGAAGAAATTGGTTTGGAAGGCCGTGGAGTTTATTATGACGCGTACGGCGCTTTGTGTGATGTAGTTCAAAATCATATGTTGGAACTGCTTGCGTTGGTAGGTATGGAATCCCCAGAACTGCTTACCGGAGATTATATTCGTAGTGCTCGTGCACGGGTTTTGGAGCGGGTACGAATGGTGGATGGTATTTTGGGCCAGTATGAAGGGTATACCAAAGAACCGGGTGTAAAGCCCCAGTCAACAACAGACACGTTTGCAGCATTGTATCTTGCCATAGATAATAATCGGTGGAGTGGTGTTCCTTTTTATTTACGTACGGGTAAGTATTTACAAAAAAAAGAAACCGTAATTCATATTAAATTTAAACAGGTAGATTGTTTATTAACCCATAATTGTCCTAGTGATTCTAATTGGCTTTCCATAAAAATTAGCCCAGAGGCTACCTTTACCTTGAACGTTAATGCAAAAAAACCGGGGACTAGTACTGAGTTAGTGCAGGTTGGTATGGAGTTTTGCCACAGTTGCGTTTATGGGGCACGTACTGCAGAAGCATATGAAATTTTATTACAAGAAATTATGCGTGGAGAACAGTCAATTGCAGTGCGCTTTGATGAAATTGAATCTGCGTGGCGAATAATAGATACGGTAAAAAAAATGAAGTTACCGCTGTATGAATATGCAAAGGGAACGCAGGGGCCAAAGGAGTTAGAAGCTTTTTCTAAAAAACATGGGGTGAGGTGGAGATCATGAGTGTTATGGAGGTTGTTCGAAGTACCGTTTTAGTTTTTAGTTGGTTGGCTATGGTGCCATTACAAACAATGGAATTTCCTGATTTACTAAACCTGCAAAAAGATTACAGTTCTTCTGAGAAACTTCCCCGTAAAATAGATGATGTTGATCATGAATTAGACCAGCAAATAGAACCATTGTGTAAACAGGTAAATATTAAAGAGCTTTTAAGAATGTATAACGAGGCGCAATCAGACACTCAATCGCGCATTAAATATTTATTGCGTATTCGGGGATATCTAGATGACTTTATTAACGATGCACTCCATATTTGCAAAGCAGATACGCTAGTACAATTAAAAAATATTTTTAGTGAACCTGGTTTATCCCAATCCAGTTCAAATGTGGAGACTTCTAATTATAATAAGGTAGGTAGATTTGGGGATCTTGCCGTGCAGTTAAAATTGAACAAGTATATTGGACAGATTAATAACTCAAAATAAAAGAAGAAGAATGCAGATAGAAGATAATAAATCTAAAAGAGTTGAATTAGTAATTAAGCAGAATTCAGTAAAATCGCTGAGTGTATTGTTGGCGCTTGTGATGGGCAGTCCCGCAGTTGGTATGGAGCTGGGGTTGTCTGGTAGTGATCAGCGAAGCCCAAAAACCCCTATACTTAAACGAACGCCTTCTGAACGTACATTAAGAAAAATATTTTCACCAGGTGATGAAACTATACTTAAACAACGGGTTGAAATGTTTTTAGTAGACCATAATATTGAAGGGCTTACTCAATTTTGTAATCAGACAACAGAGGGTGCGCAATACTCTATATTAGAATATGTGAAGTCAAATAAAATTGATGAATATATTAAACTTGCTCAGAATGACAATGATGTTTGTGTGCTAAAAAAGCTGATTACTTTTTTTTCTTTAAACAATGAGCGTAATGAAAAAAAGTTAGACTTTAATTCTTCTAAGGTAATTGCACAACTAAAAAAGGCTATTGATACTATTAATAGCGCAACAAAGACGGAATAAAATAATGAAATTAGCAGTTATTGGGTTAGGAAAAATGGGGTTAGCTATTGCATTGCGTGCGCACCGGGCACGGGTACCTGTTATTGGGTTTGATCTCTATGCAGCCAGCAATGAGCATGCAAAAAAAGAGGGTATTACCGTTGCAGAGTCTATTGCTGCACTCGCTGGTGATACTCATGTATTTATGATCATGGTACCTGCAGGTAAACCAGTTGATGATGTGATTGAACAACTGCTCCCTCATCTTAAGGCGGGTGATGTGGTAATAGATGGTGGCAATAGCCATTATAAAGATTCAATGCGCCGCGCGGTACATCTTTTTGCCCATGGGGTTTATTTTTTGGACTGTGGAACTTCTGGCGGCATTCATGGACTTACGCATGGTTTTTGCTTAATGGTTGGTGGTGAGCAAGTTGCTTATGAGGCAGTGCTGCCTATTTTAAAAACAATTGCTGCACATGATGGTGTTGCATTGGTTGGGCCGTCTGGTGTTGGGCATTATGTAAAAATGGTTCATAATGGCATAGAGTATGGCATGTTACAGGCGTATGCAGAAGGATTCCATTTAATTAAAGAAGGCACTTTTAAGAATGAGCAAATTGATTTGGAGCAACTTTCTGCTTTATGGCAACATGGTGCAGTAATTAGATCATTTATTTTGGAGCTAACGCATAATGTATTTAAGCAGGACCAAGAGCTTACAGAGATTAGTGGCCAGATTGGCGAAAATGGCACGGGGCAATGGACGGTAGAAGATGCGCATCAGAATAAAATTCCGGTTCCCGTGATAGAAGATGCGTTAAAGGTGCGTGGGTGGTCGCGAGAAAGCGGCGGCAATTATGCAACTAAGGTTATTGCCATGCTACGTAACCAGTTTGGTGGGCACGAGTTTAAAAAGAAAGAGGATAAATAATTTTTTTGGAGATAATACCTTTAAAATTATCTTGAAATCTTATTTCTAAAATTCTTATTTCCGTTCGTCCTGAGCTTGTCGAAGGATATGAACGGATTTTTTAATATTGAGTTAATTATGGCGTTTTATGTATACATATTGGAGTGTAGTGACGGTTCGTATTATACGGGACACACTGATAATATTGAAGTTAGGATTGCTGAACACAAAGCATCGAAATATGATAGTTATACTTCTACACGATTACCAATTAAATTAGTGTTTGTGGAAGATTTTTCGTCCAGAGAAGAAGCTTTGATTGCTGAAAGGCAAATTAAAGGCTGGAATAGAAAAAAGAAACAAGCATTAATTGGGCGCAATTGGGCTGTTTTGATTGAGTTATCAAATTATAAGAAAAATAATAAAGAACCGTTCATATCCTTCGACCCCTTCGACGGGCTCAGGATGGCCCGGAAGAAGCGCGTTTACCAGTGAGCTTGTCGAACTGTCAGGACGAACGGAAAAGATTAGATTACTTAATTAATCACTAAGAAAAAATTAAAAAATATATTGTTTTTAAGGAGAAGCTATGAAAATAATAGATATTAGTTGGCCAATAAGTAGCGCAACCACGGGATACAAAGATAAAAAAGTTGTAGGTACAATAGATGAAAAAATTTTTAATAGAGATGGTGCGCGGGAAACGGTAATCACCTTAAGTTCCCATACCGGAACTCACGTAGATGCCCCGTCCCATTTTTTGCGCGACGGTAAAACTATTGATGAAATGGATCTGGGAAAGCTTATTGGTAAATGCAAGGTTATAGACGTAACAGACGCAGTTGACCAAATCACCGGCGAGCAGCTAGAAGAGCATGAGATTACTGCCGGCGATATTATACTGCTTAAAACTATTAATAGTTTGCGTGAACCAACAGATGTTTTTAATCCACATTTTATTTATTTGGGAGTGGGTGGAGCCAATTATTTGGTAAGTAAGAAAGTAAAAGCGGTTGGTATTGATTATTTGGGCATAGAGCGTGGTGATCCAGAACACCCAACACATACTACCTTATTCCATGCAGGTATTACTATTGTGGAAGGGTTACGCCTTGCGCAGGTGAATCCAGGAACATATGAATTTGTATGTTTGCCGTTGAATGTAATTGGCACAGAAGCAGCACCTGCACGTGCCGTGTTGCTGGAGCGATAAAATCAAATTATACCTAATAATTTCTTTTTTGTTTGCACATTGGGCATTCTTTAATAAGAGGATTTTCTTTACACGTTTTACAGATATAATGCTGACAAACGTAAGAATATATATCTGGGTTTGTAACGTTTTCTTCTTGGCAAATAGGGCAGATATTTTCAGCTAATTCTTTTGATTTTTGGACAAATAAATTAACAATATCCCAATTATTTTTTTTTGCAGCGTAAAAACAAGGAGTAAATCCTCGAGAATCTTTTAAATAAATATTAGTGGTAGGATTATTAAGTAATTGTTGTACTAATGCAATATTATTTTGATTAACTGCATCAAAGAGATCTGGTGTCCATACTTTTACTTCATCAATATGTAAGAAAGATGGAGGTTGATTAGTTTCCACCTTTTTTTGGCCATTAATGGTAATATATCCGGTTCGATTGTACATGTTAGGAAGCCAATCGGGTTTTTGAATTAAACATGATTTAGAATTCCAAGTATTCGGATCTAATACTTCGAGCATAAAATTACCTTCAGGAGTAACTTTTATACTCCAATATTTATAAGTAGAAGGTTTTTTAAAAGCTTCTTTAACGCCTTGTTCGTCGCCGCTAATTACTTTGCAGTCTCCGTCTGGCCAATCGCACCATTTCTGATTATTTAAATTGCAATCTCCGCAAATATAAAATTTTGCTTCATCGTTATCTTCTCTAAATACCCATCCATATTCAGGACCACCGTCATAACATTTTTTTTCATGGAAAAAGACGGCAAATTCATTGTGCGCATGTGCTGGTGTATGATAGCGAGAAGTAGTGCCTTTATATTTATAGACTAAGCCTTTAAATTGTAGGCCCAAAATATTATTTAATTGATTACTTACCCAACGAGAACTAGTACTTCTTTGGACATTTGGACCACAATCCGGTTCAGCAAACCAAGCTTGCTTGGCCGTGGGAAATTGCATTGAATATACATTAGTTTCTCTGTTGCCACAGGGAGGGTTTGTGCATGGATAAAAATAGGAAGTAGGAAGATCTATTGGTTTCCAATATTCAGCATATGCATTATTTATAAAGATCATACCGAAAATGAGAATAAAGCATTTTGATAAATGATCATAATGGTATCTGTTCATATTACTCCCTCTTATTAAATTATTTAGCCTAATCCATTTATTATTTATAATTGTAACAAATAGTTTTAATAAAAATAAAGAATATTTGAAGAAATAACGATTTATTCGTTTTTTTACTCTAGGATTGTACTCTCTAATCCTTAACTAAATCAATTTATTGTTTATTGACAATTAGAAACAAGTGTTGATGTCCTATTATATAGAGGAAGATATTAGATTAAGCCCTATTGCAAGGTGGATTATATGAATTATAAATGTTTATTATTGGTATTTATGTTAGTGCCTAGTAGTATTCCCACAAATGTGGCTGAAAAAAAAGAACCAGCTCCAAAATATATATTAGCTTTGCCCGAAGGTGTTTTGCTTAATGAGATTCTTGTACCAATTATTGATTGGAAGGCTAAAACAGTTGCAGATGCACTTAAACCAGTAATGGGTTTCTTTTTAACAAGTAAAAGCTGCCCTCGCCCTGAAAGATAAACTATTGCAGCTACCAGATGTAAATGCATTAGTTGCAATATTAGTTCTAAACCCGGAAAGTTACATAATTAAGAACTACGGATTAACTAAAGGTGTAGTATTTAAATATTATAATGCCAGTGAAAGACAAGCAACTCCTGAATCTCAGCAAAAGCAAATCACTCCAGAAAATGAGCAAAAGTTTAATGAAGTCTATGGAAAAATAGAGCCTGATTCAGTAATAGAATTATTATATAATTATTATTTAGGAAAAAGAAAATTGTCGGGACTTTATCTTATGTCTTATGATGTGTGGAATGGAGCAACACCAAGTCAAGAGTCATTAAATACCGTTAAAATTTTATTAGCTAATGGCGCTGATCCTAATAGGAAAAATGATTCTGTAACTATCCATTAGAACAATTAATCAAACGCTATTCTGCGACTAATGATCAATTCCCTGCTACTCAATTTATTCGCGCAATAGCTGAATTATTGATCTCTAAAATGAGTAATACAAATTTAAAAGAGGTAATTGCAAACATAAAAGATAATAGTTGGTTAATATTTATTAACCAATTAAATGAAAAAATTTAGCATTTTTAACTATTCAAGGTAATGATTAAACAGCTTTTTTGTTATATGCCACTGTTCGGTGCCCCATTTATTCTTAACTTTTGTAAGCAGAGTAGATAATACTTGTTCTTCAGTGCTATTTAATTTCATTTTCTTTAATTTATTAAGAAGATGTAGCAATGTGGCTTCATTAATGAGCAGCTTACATTGCATAAATGAGTTGGACGCAAGGAAAGAAGGGTAGTCAGAAATAACCAAAGCGTTTGGTTTTGGAAGATATCCGTTATTTTGTGTTGTGAATACTAAATAGGGACCCATGAAGGTAATAAGTTTGTAATCGTCTGTTGCTTTGGGATCTATGTCTAATAATTTGTCAGAGGCTATATCAATAATTCTAATGTTTTCTATATATTGGAACCCCTTGAGTGTTTGCTTTCTTGTTTTTCCCATAAAAAATAATTTGTCGCCGATTTTTGTACCCATATGATAGTTTGTACTACAATCGGGATTAAGAATTCTAACATAGCTATTGTTTTCTAAGTCCCATAATATTATGGAAGATTCATCGACAATTATTAAGGTATGATCAGAGATACTAACTTCATGGCGTCCATTTAACCGAGTTTTTGTAATCTTGTGATTAAAACTGTTACGGAATTGGCCTTCCAGATTAAAATGTAATAAATCAATCTTGCTTGTTACCAGCACAAAGCCATTCTTGTAGGTATATATTTGATCAATAATCTTTTCATTGTTAAAGGATTGTGGGATAGATATGTTGTTGTATGTACTAGAATCCAAATTACATATACATCCATATCCTCCATTCATGTGAGTTAATCTCAATAAACACAATAAGCTGTCTTTGGTTAAAAAAGCTACAGAAAAAATTGATTCTCTGGGAGGAGCTTTAAGTGTGCGTAATTCTTTTCCGGTATTAATATCAAATATTATTATGTGTTTTAGATCTATATTGACAGCCAATGGATTGTCACTTAAAGATGCAGAAAAAACCAAATGGGGGATTTTGAATGTTGGTTGCGTGGTAGCCTTATTTAAATCAATAGGGGTAATTATCCTGCAAGATATTGGATCTTCTGGACTATTATTAATAAAGCATAGTTTATTTGTTTGTTGGTCGTATATTAATGACTTTTTTATGGAGAGATTTAAATTTAGCTCAGGCTTTGGGCTGAACATTGTTTCACATAGCTTTATTGGTGCAAGAGAATAACATAACTGATTATCCCAAAGAAGCATGTTAATTATTGTTTTTTGAATATCAGAGGGTAAAACCTCTGCTGCAATATGAGCAACATTTCTGCTATTTACCCATCGTGACCATTGTGCTTCTAGTTGTGTAATCCATTTTTTATTATTTTGTTGATTATTCGGAGGATTTAGTTTGTGTTTTTTGGCAAACTGCTTAAATTGCTCTGGCATTGAGATGTCATCATAGAACGGTGCATATGGCTTTCACAAAGCTCCGGCAAACAGCTGCTTAATTTTTTTTACAATTGAACTAATGAGCGGTCGATTATTACTAATCTGCGTTTGATTAACAAGTGGTTGTTTTTCATCCGGAACTTCCATTGCGAATGAAGGGTGATTAATTATGCATAAGGCTAGAAGGAGTATGCGCATGGGTTCAACTTCAGTGTGGGTTATTTTTTTTGATATGAGTGTAGTGGAAATGAGCAAAGAGATCAAAAGTTCATTTTAAATGTTATGTGTACAGAAAGCAGCATCCGCAAGAGCAGTATTGCTATAAAAATAATCCTGCGGGAACAAGTATTGGATAATTATTCAATACTGCGCATTACAATTACACATACAGCAAATTTTTTTAAGACACGTACAATCGCACCGTTCTTTTTGCTTACTTTGTTTGGAATATTTTTGTTCTAATTCCGGTATTTTTTTTAATAGGTGACCAGACTCGCTAGCAATATTAATAACGGTGTCTTGCTTCTGGATTTTTTGCAATTTTTGCTTATTTCTCTGACTTATTATAAATATTTGTGCTAGTTCGCTTTCATCACTATTGAATATATCTTGTGGAGGCCTATTATCCATTGAATAAGAATAAAAAGGCAAAAGTAAAAAATGTAGTAAATATCTATTCTTGTTGAGCATTCATTGATCAGCTAACTGAGTAATTTTACTATTGCTTTGCCAAAATCTTGTGCGGTTTTGGGACCGGTTGCCGTGATAACGGTACCATCGGTTACTACACCAGCTTTTTCATACAGCACACCATGTTCTTTAAATAGGCCAGGCAGTTCATTGTCTTCATTCCATCCGGTTGCTTTTTTGCCCTTAAGCACGCCAGCTTTTGCTAAAATGCGGGGAGAAATGCAGATAGCGCCAAAAGGGACTTTATGCTGCGCAGCTTGTTGAATGAGTGTGTAACTGGTTTGGTTATCAAGATCTTCTAATGCTCCGGGCCCACCAATAAAATAAATGCCCGCGTAATCCGTTGCTTTTGCTTTACTAATAAGTATATCTACGGGAGTGGTAGATCCATCTTTTGCAACCGCAGCGCCTGGTTTGGTGCTTGCAGTAACAACCGTAAATCCGTTATCTTGTAATATTTTTTTGGGTTCGTTGTATTCAAGTTGTTGGTATCCCTCATATGCCACTACTAAAAGAATTGTCTTAAGTGCCATGAATAGTACCCTTTATAGATTGGTTTTTCTCTTGTGCAGCATAGAAAGTAAATGATTGGGTGTCAACCATGCCGGTAATCCCTAACGATCTATAGGTGCTTTCTGCATATTTAAGCATATGTTCCAGGGGTACAATAGTGCAGTGGTTATTGTAATCAAGAGGAATGGTAATAGGGTAATCTCCCATGCGGCGTAATTTGGTATTATGTTGTGCACATTGTTCCTTTAATTTGCAGAATGCACGTAACTGTGATTTTTCTAAGCTGCCTTGCCAATAAGGAATGTAGAGGTGATCAATCTCTATTTTATCCAGTAGTTCTGTAAGTGCTTGCCATAATCTACTGCTTGGTTGCAGCGTAATTAAATGATTAATATGTAATCTGCCGGTGCGTTTTACAATTTCTGGTACTAAGGTATATGCAACCCAAGATTCAGCTGATCCCACACTGGATATGTATCCGGGATCCACAATTATGGTGCTTTGCTTGTCATGAATTACGGTGACTGCTCCTTTTTTACACGGTATTGTGCTTACCGGATCTTTATGTACGGGGAATAGTTTACTGGAAGCACCTACACACAGGCACAAGAGGGTGAATGCAAGAATGCTACGATTTGGTTTTTTGGTAAATCGCAAGGTGGTAATTAATACGGTGAGTATGGCAATTGCAGCTAAAATCCACCAATAGGGTTGTGCAGTTGCCAAAACAAAGCGGCTATCATGTAATGCAAGTAGTTTGAACCACCATTGGGAAATGGTCTCTAATGCCCAAGCAATTATGCTGTTGGGTATGCCAACGAGCTCTGTTAAAAAAAGGAGAGATGAGAGAAATAATGCACCATACAAAAAAGGAGAAAAAATAAGATTGCCCAAAGGAGACAATAAAGATAGGGGCAGTCCCCATGCAATAAGTATTGGCCATGAAATTAAGGTAATAAATAATTGGAGCAGAACAAATCTATATAAGTAGTTACCAACAGATTTGCTTAGATTTTGAATGCGTTCTTTGATTTCCATATTAGTATGATACCGGATATTTTTATTGTTTAAAGGATAAATGTTGAATTGTTGCAGTAAACTTGCGTACTATGATCACAGATATTCTTATAAAAATCATAAGGAGAGTTGTATGAAAAGAATCTTTAACAAAGCGCGTAATGCTTTCCCCAAAATAGGCAATGCATTACGTACTTATTGGCGCAATCTTATGGCATCTAAGCATCGTAAAATGTCTGAAGGCGCTTCAGAAAAAAGTAAGATTATTACCAGCGCACATGGTGATAATTGGCGCAGACATGAACGGGGCAAAAAATAGACTAAAGTAGCTGCAGATCCCTAATCTTCACGGGTACCCCATTTGACAATGGTGGGAAAAATAAGACAATAACAGTATGAGTTTAAGCTCACTCTGAATTTGCAATTTTCCATTAGTATTTAAATTAGGGATTTTTATGCAGTTACACTCACGGTATTTTGCAGGTTTTATTCTTGGTTTGTTTATTGTTGGAACCCAATTCTCTTGTGTTGCCCTTACGGTGTTACCCCAGTTTGTGACCCAACGGGTTAATAATTTTATGGTACGTGAAGAGGTAGCCTCTTTAAGTCCAGAAGACCAGAAAGAAGGCTGGATCCTTGACCAGCTAGATCGTAAAATTGGGGCCCTTAAAAAAAGTAATAAAGTAGAACCAATACAGCTAGATCCCCGTAAATGTTGGGATTTATTAGTTCCAGAACCATCTAATGTGTGTATGGAGCAGTTAGATAGTCAATTAAAAGTATGCAATGCCGCTCGTAATGTTTCTGAATGGCACAACAAGCTGGACAATTTGCAAACCTTTGTACAAAGTGTAAAACATCCCGACTCAGATGCCTTTTATCTGTATTTACCTCAAGTTAAAAAAAATCCCTTAAAAAAAATATTGCGCGCTAGATATGTGGTACCGGTACTTACTGCAGTTGCAGTAATTGGGTATTTAACTATGAAGAAATTGGGGATAAAGGTACCATTCTTTGGCGCACTGTCGAATAAAGAACCAAAGCCGGTAGTAGTTGAATTACCAGAAAAGAACGAGCCTTTTTCTAGGGAAGGTAAATCTGAAGGTCTCCCAGAAGGTAAAAATGAGAATGTAACTTTACCGGCAACAACGATCCCGGTAAAAATTAATTTTACGAATGAGGATTTAAAAAAAACCATTAAGCTGGCTTTTATGAATATGAAAGAAATTCCGGATAAATTTACAGTTACTGTAAATGGTCAAGTGATTATTGATAAAGGAAGATTGCAGTCTTTTGCATGTGAAGTTACTATTCCTGCTGGTCAGGAATTTGCTGATTTAGAAATATATTATGAATTTGAATGGAATACAAAACAACGTCTAGAGAAATATGGGCGTTGGGAGGGAGCAGTTAGAAAATTCTTGAAATGGAATGGGATACCTGATGAATTGTTAAACCAGCATATTTACGGTAAGAAAATTGTTAAATATCGGGTTACTAGAGACTATATAAGAGACTATAAATCAGTAAATCTTCATTTTGCGGGATGGGAAGAAAAAAAAGAGCGAGCAAAGCATATTACTCCACTATGTCCTGGTAAGCCAGATAGGGATGAAGAAACTGGTAAAGAATTAGGTAAAAATGATTTAGTGCAAGTTCCGCTTTTACAGAAAATTGGTGATAGAATACTTAGGGGCACTGAAAAAAGAGGCGATAAGACTGCGTCATTTCCTAATCCAAAAGATTTATTCGATAATTAATTGTGTCTTCTCTTGATCTTTAATTCTGATGAGGGTACGGTAGTATCCGTGTTGTAATAACTTTATTATTATACGGAATTAATCTATGAAACCTACCGTTCCTTTTTTAGAATCTGTTGCCTATAATTTGCGCTATTGGTCCATAATGGAAACTACTCTTGCGCAATCTGGTCATCCAACTACGTGTCTTTCTGCCGCCGACATTTTGGCGGTTTTATTTTTTGATACCATGAAGTTTGATCCCCATAATTTTCACAATCCTAATAATGATCGTTTTGTGCTTTCTAAAGGGCACGCTTCTGCATTGTTGTATGCCGTTTGGCAGCAGCTTGGATTGCTGACTACGGATGATTTAAAAACCTATCGCCAAATAGATTCTGTTTTAGAGGGTCACCCTACCTACAGGTTTCCTTATGCGCAAGCGGCTACGGGGTCATTGGGCATGGGCCTTTCTATTGGTGCGGGCATTGCCTTAGCAGCGCGTCAAGATAAGCGTGCGTACCATACTTATGTGCTGTTGGGTGATAGTGAATCTGCAGAGGGATCTGTGTGGGAAGCGGTAGAACTTGCAGCACATTATAAATTGGATCATCTAACGGCAATTATAGATTGCAATAGATTGGGTCAAAGTACAGAAACATTATTAGATCGCCATGTTGAACAGTACGCAGCAATATTTAAAGGGTTTGGTTGGTTGCCATTAGTAGTAGACGGTCACAATATTCCTGCATTACAAAAAACATTGCAGCAGGCACGTGCGCATACCGGATCTCCTGTTGTTATACTTGCACAAACTATTAAAGGATATGGCATAGACGCTGTTGCAGACAAAGAAGGGTTCCATGGAGTACCTTTTAAACAAGATCAGTTAGATGCGGTTCTTGCCCAATTAAAAAATAAATTTCCGCAAGCTGCTGCATATACTGGGCCACAGTTTGCACCAGAGATGCCGCAAGATACTGGTTCTTCATCTACCTGTGTGGCAGAAAAAGTTTGTTTACCGGTACCTACTTATAAACTGGGTAATGAAATTGCAACCCGTAAGGTATATGGTGAAGCATTAACAGCACTTGGTGGTGTGTGTGACGCGGTGGTAAGTTTAGATGCAGAAGTTAAAAATTCTACCTTTGCCGAGCTTTTTGAGCATAAATATCCTAACCGTTTTATACAATGTTACGTTGCAGAACAGAATATGGTGAGTATGGCAGTCGGCATGAGCAGTATGGGCAAAATTCCCTTTGTTTCTACTTTTGGCGTATTTTTTACCCGTGCTTATGATCAAATACGCATGGCAGTATTAAGTAATGCGCCGTTGCGTTTGGTTGGATCCCATGTTGGTGTTTCTATTGGCCAAGACGGTCCTTCCCAAATGGCATTAGAAGATATTGGGATGATGCGTGCGCTGCCCAATTCTATTGTGTTGTATCCCAGTGATGCGGTAAGTACGTATAAACTGATTGAATGTATGGCGCGGTATCACAAAGGTATAAGTTATATGCGTACAACGCGCGCGGCCACTCCGGTGATTTATGATAATACCCAAGAATTTACTATAGGTGGGTGTAAAGTGGTGCGCAATAGTACACAAGATAAGCTGTGCATTGTTGCTGCGGGTATTACACTGCATGAAGCGCTAAAGGCATATGCTGAACTGCAGCAGGCCGGTATTTCTGTAGCAGTTATAGATCTCTATTCCATTAAGCCTTTTGATGCTGCCACAGTAGAGCGGGTAGCTTGTGCTGCCGGTAATAAGATTGTAGTGGTAGAAGATCATTATCAAGAAGGCGGCATTGCAGAAACGTTAGCATTGGGATTGGCAAATAGTGGCATTAATATTACCTCTCTTGCGGTCACTGCATTGCCCCGCTCTGGAAAACCAGAAGAGTTGTTGCGCAGATTTGGTATAGATGCACGTGCAATTGTACGTACTGTCAAGACATTAATCTAATTAGTTGAATAAAAAAAGGGTATTGAGATACAATCCTCAATACCCTGTGTGGCGTAGAGCCTGCCTGCTTTTTTATTTAATGGTTAAGTTATCTGCAGCGGTTATGCTTAAATGAACTTCTGGTCTTTTAAGATCTTTACGTTGTTCTTTAAAATGAGCCGTCAAATCATTTCCATTAACTTTAATGTCTTGTACCAATCCGGCTTTAAATTGATCATCTTTATTTAAAGCGTATGATTGACCTGGCGTTAAGGAGTATGAATATTTTCTGCCGGCGGTTTCTATATCCAGTTTAATATTTGTCTTGGTATCATTGCTCAGTTTGGTTACTTCTGCAGAAGGGTAGGTAGTTTTTGCTTTAGAGGCAGCAACTTTTTTTGCAGCATGTGCAGCATGTGCAGGTAGTGCAAATAGTAGGGTAATTGTAAGAGCGTTAGTTATATGTTTCATGAATAATCTCCTTCATGATTAATAGTTTGGTATTAGTTCTCTATTTGCAGCTATACCACACTGGGTGCTGCAAAATCAATACTAGGTGTTTATGTTACTTGTTGGGTTTTGTGAGTAGTATACACGCACAGTAGCTTTTCTTTTTCTATGAATAAGGGAACTTGATCTTGTTCAAAGTACCATTGGTCTATGTTAGCGAGCACTTCATGTAAGGTAGATAAAAAGCGGGGAAGGGTAAATTCACCATGCATAATGGCTCGGCCATCAATTTTAATTTTTACTTGTGCAACGGTGGGGTGGTAGGGGAAGCGCCGGTCAGAAAATGGGGGGAACTTCCATTCTGCTTTGTAATGACCTTTTTTTGTTTCTTTAACTTTATACACCATTTGTGGCGCTAATATTTGCACAAAGTCTAAGCTGGAATATAAGGAATAAATACGTTTAAACATGGGATCCTTAATGCATTCCATAGTTTTTGCCTGTACCGGACATGCCATCATAATAAGTTTGTCTATCATAAGTGATTTTTCATATTGCTTACCAATGGCGGGTAAGTTAAGTGCAATATTGCCACCATGACTATGGCTAATTAATTGTATGCGGGGTAATTGGCCGTAGATTTCTAGGTATTGTTCACTAATACGGTGTAGTTCATGGTACAAGACCGTAGCATTTTCTTTGCGCTCATCAAAACTTAATTTTCCTGACCAGCCATAAATATAAAAGGTCTCTAGCGGAAATTGTTCTGGTGAATAGGTTGCCAATGTTTTTGCCGCATTGGTAAGGTAATGCTTTGGGTCTATGTGGGTTACTAATTTAAGACCTGGTTTTGCATTAAAAGAATTATGAAACAGGGGATTTCTGTTAAAGCAGGTGCCATGAATCCAAACGGTTACGGGGGGTAATGGTTGGTTGTTTTGCCGTACATAATGGGTTATAGGATGATCGGTATCCACCATGATTTTCTTTTTAATAGTGCGGCGTGTTCGGCTACATTGTGCCAAAAATAAGCATGAACAAATGATAACATAACGTAGCACATTGTTCCTGCAGTGCGGCTGCGTGTACATACTCTCTTTTTTTCTCCAGGATTAAAAAATGGAGGTTGCTCAGGGTACACGGTATAGATTCTAAAAAAGAGCGTAAAAAAAGTAACGTTCTTATTTCAATAGCTCACTATTTTTGTTTCTTAATATTGCGCTGCCAATCATTATTTTTGTACGGTATTACTGTAGTAGATGGGCAAATAAGCGTTACCATTATTTTAAAAAAAAGGAATGTTAAATGATTACATTACAGAGAAAGCAGTTGGCCGTATTGTTATGTGCTGGTCTTGGGTTAGCAGGGGTAGCCTTTTTTATGTACGTAAAATATGCAGGTAATAGGATAGATATTACAAAGTTAGCTAACCTTTCTAATATTGTTCCGGTAGCGATTATAGGCGGAGGACCTGCGGGATTAAGTGCTGCTTTGTACACTGCGCGTGGCGGCTTGCATACGGTGGTCTTTGCGGGTCCAGAGATTGGTGGTCAATTAACTAAAACTATGTATGTGGAAAATTGGCCGGGTACTGAGCATACCAATGGTACAGAGCTAATGGATGTGGTGCGTAAACAATCAGAAAAGTTTGGTGCATTAGTAGCTAATGATTCTATAGAAAAAGTAGATTTCTCAAGTTGGCCATTCTCGCTTACTACGGCTTCTGGACAGGTTGTCCATGCATTAACCGTAATTATAGCAACCGGTGGTATTATGAAAAAATTAGATGTGCCTGGTGAAAAAGAATATTTAGGAAAAGGGGTTGCGATTTGTGGAGTATGTGATGCGGTGCTTTATAAAGGCGAAGATGTAGCGGTAATAGGTGGCAGTGATCCCGCAGTGCAGGAAGCGTTATTGGTTGCCAAATATGCACGGTCAGTTACGCAAATTGTAGGGGATTCCAAAATGAAAGCAGCAAAGTGCATGCAAGATCGGTTGCTGCAGCATAAGAATGTAAGAGCTTTCTATAACACTAAAGTAACGAGCGTTGTTGGTGATGGTGAAAAAGTAACGGGTATTGAATTGCATAATAAGTTAAGTAATATTAACTCTAAATTACCGGTGACTGGAGTATTTGTGGGTATAGGTCAGCGACCAAATACCCAACTATTTAAAGATCAACTTGCCTGTGACAATAAAGGGTATATAGAACGCCAATGCCGCTCGCAACATACCTCTATTCCCGGAGTGTTTGTAGCTGGTGCCGCATGTGAATGTACTACAACCCAAGCTGCGGTATCTTCTGGTGACGCAATTAAAGCTGCATTAAATGCTATGGAGTATTTGACTAATCACGAAGTAACGGATTTGTATCTTAAAAAAATTCAAGATAAGTTTTACCAGCCAAAGGATATTGCAGACAAAGAAAAATTAAGTGCAATGCTTAACGAATGGTTGTTGTTACGTGCTTAATTAATTTGTTTTAATGATCAAACTAAAATGAAAAATGTCACTACCGCGGTGACATTTTTCATTTTAAATTTCAAAGTAATCTGCTTATTGTTACTTATTTTTGTGCTTCTATTCCTTCAGATAATTTATTATAAACATCTTCTGGAATTATACGTTTGATCCCTTCCAAAATTGTTTTTTTGTGTTCATTAGTTGTTTGATTTAATGATTTAATGAGTAAATTAAGATAACTATCTTTTTGCATTGGATCTTTGACGATTTTTGATATGATCTGTTTGATATCTATTAACATTGAATCTTTATTTTTTATTGTTTGATCTAATGATTTAATTAGTAGATTAAGATAATGTTCTGGTGACATCTTATTTCCTATCTCTTTGATCTCCCATTCTAGGTGTTGGTAAATTGTATAATCTGTTATTTGATCTAATGATTTAATTAGTAGACTAAAATAAAGATCTACTGGAATCTTACCTTTGATCTCTTGCAATATCCGCATTCTAAGTTCATCAGTTCTAATTTGATCTAATGATTTAATTAGTAAATCAAGATAACGCTGTTCTGGAATCTTACTTTTGATTTCTTGCAATATCCAAATTTTAAGATTATCAGTTGTTTTTTCATTTAATGATTTAATTAGAAGATCAACATAATGATCTTTTGGAATCTTACCTTTGGTCTCTTCGATCGCTGCCAATATCCATTTATTATTTTCAGGAATGCTTATTTGATCTAATGATTTAATGAGCAGATTTAGATAATGATCTTCTAAAATCTTACCTTTGATCTGTTGTAATATCCACATTTTAAGTTGGTCAGTTGTTTTTTGATCTAATGATTTAAGTAGTAGGTTAAGATACTGATCTTCAGTAATCTTATCTTTGATCGTTTTCAGTATCCAAATTTTAAGTTCATCATTTGTTATTTGATCTAATGATTTAATTAATAGATTACGATAAAGTTCTTCGGGAATCTTCCCTTTGCTCTCTTCGATCTCATGTAATATCCATTTTTTATTTTCAGCAGAGTCCCCTAAAGCTAATGATTTAATGAGTAAATTAAGATAACGATCTTCTGGAATTTTCCCTTTGATTTCTTTCAATATCAATATTTTATGTTCATCATATGCTTGATTTAATGATTCAATGAGCAAATCAATGTAAAGTTTATTGGGAATCTTCTCTTTGATTTCTTGCAATATCCATATCCTATGTTGCACACTTGTTATTCTATTTATTAATTCGGGTAGTAGATCATGTAGTTTTTCATTCGTAACGATTCGTCTAATTATATCTTTTAACAGGAAATCAGACTCACCAACAACATAAGTGCGGCTGGTATTAGGATTGGTTATATAAGTTATTGTTTCCATGAATGGCTGTTTAATTAGGGATAAAATATCATCATTGGTAGTTTTGCTCATAGCTTCTGTTAGATCTTCTAGATAATTATGTATGAGATGAATTGGTAGGAAATTATAACCCGAATAATAGTAATGTTTTAAATAGGGAGCATTTTCATTTTTGCAGAATATGAAACCTGGAGTTGAAATCTTATTTTTTATGAGATCAATTATAAATTTTTGTTTATCACCAAGTTGATCGAACGAATAGGTAAATTCTTTTATTATTTCATCAAAATAGTCATCATTTTGTATTAATTGCTGTATCGTTTCATTTGGCAAAGATCTTATATATAGTCCAAGTAGATAACGTCCATTCGGATTCGGGAGTATGCGTTGATCACCTTTTGCTATTTTTTGTAGGAAGGTGGAATATAATATTCCCCAAAGATTAAGGTTAGGGGTATTAGATAATTTATTTATCATTAAATTAATAAGGTCTTGATTGGTGTCATAGTTATTAGTTTTGTAGTGTCCTGCTAATTCTTTATCCTCTTCATTGACTACATTAGAAGCGGGATACAGTATTTGGAAAATGGTATACAATGAATTGTCATTTATTTCAGATGAATTAATAATTTCTTCGAGCCCTGCGTGACTTAGAAGAGCATGTAATTCTTGTGCAAGACGCACAGCGAACGAGTATTTTTTCCAGCCCTCAGAAGACAGGATTAAACCAGGGCGTTTGAATATATGTGAAAGTGCGGGAATAATTTGATCAGCCTTTTTTTGATTCAGTAATGTTTTGATTATTTCTTTAACTAAATTAATTTTATCCGCTTTGCTAAATTGGTTTTGTGCAATAATGGTATTTATTAGAACACCTGCGCTTCCATTTTTTAAACAGCGGTCTATGAGTATGGGTAATAAATCGTTACGTTTATTATTTAGGAGTATTTCTATAATCTGGCTTAAAAGGTATATATCACTGGTAGGGAATGAGTTAAAGAGTTTTTCGGTTACATTGGGTAGAAAGGTTTTATCTGCCAACAGTAACTTAAAGAGATACACTTGGTTTATAGGTGGTGACTTTAATAAAGTAAATAGCAAGAGAATGTTGTCTGGCTGCTTTAGTATTTTCAATTGTGTTGCTATTGCTAATCCTAAGCCAAAGCTTGCGTTCCATTCAGAATCGCCCGAATAATAATTTAATAAACTAAGTATTTTGAGACTATTTTCTTTGATATTATTTAGAAGTGACAGATTAATTTCGTTAATTTTTACGTATTCATCATTGATGTCTCCAATAACTTTCAGTTCAGAATGGCCTGGGGTTATTGACCAAAGTAACTTATAAGCACTTTTTTTAGTTTTAACATCGAAATCCAGTTGTACAAAATCAGATTCTAATTTTTTAGAATCTGGTTCCTCTGCTAGGCTAATTGAAAAATTTTGATTGGAGAGTTCCTTGCTAAGACGGTTAATTTGGTCTAACTTACTCATTTTAGAGAGTTCTTCTTTGCTTGTTTTAAATAATAAATGATTGATAACTTTGAGTATGTTACCTAGGTTAGATTCTAATTCACAATTACCTTTAATATATTCAATATTCGGTATAGCAGAGACTACCTTGGCCCACTCATTGTGTAATGTAAGAGAAGTAGGCACATTAGGGGTTATAATATTTTCGGTTAAGAATTTAATGAGCTTAGGATCTTTGGTTGCCGGTAGATAATTATAATCCTGTTTAGTGTTATCATTATTTAAGACAATATGTCTAAAAAAATTAAGTATCAATGTTTCTACACAGTCTGCAAACTGTTTGTCCTCAAATGTAACTGCATATTCTTGGGGAAGAATAGATGGAATCCCACCGCCTATAATTGAAAATTTAGCGACTGAATAGAATTGGTAAAGATTGCTTACCGTATCATATGCCTTTTCAGGCGCATCAAATAACATTTTTTTTAATTTTTGTTCATCAGATTGGGAAAACGGTATTTGCTCTATTTTGTTGATATTTACTCCAAATTGTTCCATAAATGGAGCAATTTCTTTTAAATTGCTTACTTTATTCAGCAAGAAGGCAAGTAAAAATAGGTGAGTGGTATATGGGGGGTATTTTACATTTTTACCAAATTGTTCATTTAGTGAATTAATAAGAGCATCTTTAAACGCGGATACTACCGGAGCTTTTTTGCCTGTTCCCTTTATTTTCTTAGTAATTTTCTCAAACAGAGTATCAAATGCTATACGATCAAATTTTTGAGGATCATCAATTTGCTTTAAGATCATTCCAATAAGTTCGGGAGTTAGATTATTTAAAGGATCCCGTTGCGTAATATGAAACCCAGTTCCTACTGCATCTGCATAGAATAATAATTTTACCAATTTAATGGTCGCATCATTTTCATCTCCAAAGCGGTAAAAACTTTCTATTTGACCACATTCAAACCAATTATAAGCATGGATCAGATTTATAAGTGCAGGCTTATTGTTAACAATATAGAAAAAGAGAGAATGTGCATCATCATCTGACAGGTCGATAGTAGTTTTTGTTTGATTTGGTAATAACAATAAAAGCGTGGTGGAAAGAGAAAAAAGATATCTTTTCAACATTTTAGCCCCATCTTTAAGGTTTTAATAATAATTATATTCTAATAGTAATTATACACGAACTGGGAATCTGGTAGCAATAGTTTTTAAGGGGAAATAGCGGATTATCAAGGTAAAGAGCGCTTTTTTGTGACAGAAGGGGGTAGAACGCAAGAGAAGGGGAAAGAAAGAAGGGGGCAATTTTGCCCCCTATTTTACTGATTTTGTTGAGAAAGGTAAAAGTAGGCGGTCATAAATGCCTTAAAGTCGGTGCTGCATTTTTTGACATCTAAATGATTGTTTAATTGCATAAACTCTAAGTTGTCTGCGAATGCTTGTTCACCAGCGCTTTTGATCTTTTCTTGGGTATTCTCTGCTGGGAGCTTAAATTCTTGCCCTTTATCTTTTAGAGACTTTATTAATATACTGGTGAGTGCTAATTTAGTGCGTTCAGCGGGATTTAAATTTTCTGGTTCTTTTTGAACTTGAATAAAAAAAGAAGACAATATTTCATTAGATTGATTTATCACTTGTTGGTCATCTAAAATGGCTGCGGCTTTTTGAGTATGTATCTCATTGACAACTGCTGCTAACCCTGTTGAAAGTTCTATCTTGTTGTTTGGTGCTGCATTAACAAGGGCAGCAAAGAGTTGATCCCAGGTTTTTAGTGTTTGTGCATGAAATGACTGTTTAGAAATGGAAACAGGTGATTGGTCCATCGCCATAGCAAAAAACGGGATCAAGAGTAATGCTGCTAAGCTATGTTTCATATAAAAACTCCTTTTTTGGGGTTGCTGAAATTTTTCTTAACAAAGATATAGCATTTTCTGATTTCCGCCTCAAGCAGAATTTCTTGATTGGTATTCTTACAGCTCAATAGTGACATCAGGGTGTTTAGGGCAGTAGGACATAGTAGGGTGGGTTTTCATTTTTTGAACAATGCTCGGCAACTGTTTTAAGAACGTAGGCATCATGAACTCTAAATGGTTTAAAGGTCTTCTTTTTTTAAGAAATTTGGTAAAAAATTTAACCTGTTTGGTATAGGGAGCAAACAGTGCAATTTCATCCGGGGTCCAGGGTTTTATAGTGCTCCAAGAAATAGTAGCTTGCTTTACTTTAGGATGGGGGGCAAAATGGCGTTCGGAAAATAGAGGTGCTTTATTGTGCCAAAGTTCTGACCATACCCCTTTAAAAGGCTTTAAAGATTTGTTTTTGTGCGCTTTTTTTGTTGCCGCCATAAGCGGGTGTAACCCTTGCGGATCTATACGCTGTATTACATCAGAATCGGAATGGTATGAATGAATGTCTTTAAACATCACTGAATGAACATACTGTTTGGTTTCTTCTTGTACCGGGCATGCTATAAATATGGCTAAATCAATGTACAGTGGGTCAGTGTCTGCTTCAAATGCGTGCTTCATGTTTAATGCTACGCCACCGCCATGGCTATGGGTAAAGAGCGTAATGGGCGGTTTAATGCCATTTAGGGTTCCTTGTGCCACTATTTTTTTTAACTCATTATACAGTTCTATACCAGCAGCTTTGCGAGCTTCTGGATCAAGGTCTCCGCACCAGCCAAAGAGATAAAAAGAGTCAAAGGGGTAGTTTATAGGGTCCGTTTGCGAAATAATGCGGGCAATATGGGGCATATAAAAATAGGGGTTAATATCTGCAGCACGGTGCAGTCCTTTGTCTACATTGAAGACTCTATGCTGCATCTCATTCAATTGTTTAGAGAGTAGGGGTGAGTATGAATGGGATGTGCGGCTGCCATGTACCCATACCGTTATTGGTTGTGGAGGTGTAGGCGGCATTGGGGGGGTAGTTATAAACATAAGGTCTCCATTGTTTCATTGCGGGTATTGTGTGCTTCTGGTACACTATTACTACAGTTATTTCCCTGGCAGAATCTTAATGAGATCTCTATAAAAAACTATACCCAGATTGGTGTGATTGTCTAGTTTGTAGCTTTTTTACCCTTTAGGTTCTGGTGTGTCTATGAATATCTTCTTTTTTGGTTGGTTAACCGTAAGTTTACTTTTTTTGCTGTTTGAAGCGGGACATCCCGGTTTATTCTATTTTATATCCTTTGCAGGCGGCGCGGTGTTTGCTGCCATAGTTAGTCTATTTTTTCCAGAAGCCTATTTTGCCCAGGGACTTTTGTTTTTGGTTGCAAGTATAGCTTCTTTTATTGCACTCCGTTATTGGGTAGCAGATAGAAGTCAAAAATATCATCCCCACCAGCAAACTAATATGTATGCCTTAAAAGGCCAGCGAGCTCAGGTAACCAAACGCATAACGCGTAATGAACCGGGAGAAATTAAAATTAAGGGGGATGTATGGATGGCCCGCACGCAAGAATTGGATGGTATAGAAGTTGGTGAATGGGTGCGTATTATTACGGTAACTGGTTCATCCGTAGTGGTAGTGTGTGAAAAAGAAACTAATTAATAACAACATGTTGGAAGGAATAGCATGGTAGATATCTCTTTATTGCCCTTAATTTCTGGAATATTTGTTCTGGTTGGCTTTGTCTTTCTTACCATAATTTTGTTTAAGTCTGTTTACATGATTAAACAGGCAGAAGTAATTGTAATAGAGCGTTTGGGTAGATTTGATCGCATTTTAACCCCAGGGTTACATTTTGTAGTGCCGTTCTTAGAACGTCCGCGTGAAATTTTGTGGACCTATATTCAAGAGGTTGAACGTGGCAGATACTACCGTTATGTGCGTTCCGTAGAGCGTATAGATTTGCGTGAAGCAGTATATGATTTCCCAAAACAGAACGTAATTACCAGAGATAACGTAACTATGGAAATTAACGCATTGTTGTATTACCAAGTTACAGATCCTAAAGCCGCAGTGTATGAAGTTGCTAATTTGCCAGAGGCTATAGAAAAGTTAACCCAAACTACCTTGCGTAATGTAATTGGTTCTATGGATTTGGATGAAACATTAGTTTCTCGTGATCAAATTAATGAGCGCTTACGGTTAATTTTGGATGAAGCATCTGACAAATGGGGCGTTAAGGTAAACCGTGTAGAGTTGCAAGATGTGCGCCCACCAGAAGATATTCGCCAAGCAATGGAAAAGCAGATGCGGGCAGAACGTGATCGCCGTGCGGTTATGTTAGAAGCAGAAGGTAAAAAAGGTGCAGCAATTTTAGATGCACAAGGTATGCAAGAGTCTAATGTATTGCGCGCACAGGGTGAAGCTGATTCACAACGTATTCGCGCCGATGGTGAAGCAGAAGCGCGTATTACGTTAGCTAAGGCAGAAGCAGAGGCAATTGAACTTATTAAAAAGACGGTTCCTAATGCTGATCCATTGGCTTATCTTATTGCAATGCAATATATTAAAACCTTGCCAGAATTAACTAAAGGTAAGAATGATAAGTTAGTGGTAATTCCGTATGAAGCCAGTTCACTAATGGGAACCTTATCATCTATGAAGGCCTTGTTTGAACACACTAAATAAGATGTAGAAGTAATGAGCAAAGTAAGAATCATAGTGAATGCCCTGCTAGTAATAAGCGGGGCATTTTTATGTGCTGAATCTGGTTTAGATTCTCCCACGTCTCAACTTGATGTCCCTATCGCAAAGAAGGCAAAAAAATTGGACCGGGCAATGTTGCTTGAGCTTGCCAAAGCAATGGCAGAATTAAAAATAGCAACATCAGAATTAAAAGAAATAAAGGCGCAATCAGCACAACTACGCAATGATTTGCCGGTATAGCTTACCATGCCGTCTTTAACCAATCTGGTAACCTATCCCCCCTAAAAGATTGGAGAAAAAAGCAATCCGGTGCTCCCAGAGTGCTTTAATTGTTCAATCATAAGGAAAATGGTAGGTTGCTTTAATTTGACACGTATGCTTCGTTCTCCAGCAGCTCTTTTAGCCAACTAGGTAATTTAGTAAATAGTTCAATTGCTTCCGGCTGTCTTATATCAAGTGGTTCTTTTGTTTGTTCATAGTGTTCGTAAATTTTGCGCAATAAGAAAAATTGCTTAACTCTGTCTGTATTAGCATGCAATGTGGCTAAAAATGGTTTAATAATAACACTATTAACCCCACCCATTGTTTTATCAAGTTCTTCACCATGTCGTGATAATGCTAACTTTTTTAAATCCAGTTGCACTACCTTTTGCCAATTTGGAAGATCTGCAGGTTTTTTATCAAACAAGGCACAAAACGGCTCATTGGGATTGTCTGTATTTATCTTTGGCAATGATATGCGCACCATTTGTTTTTCTTGCAATGGTTTTTGCAGCCATTTTGGTAATTCTTTCAGCGCTGCAATTGCTTCCGGATGGGCTATAGTAAGAGGTTGACTGTTTTGTTCAAAGTTCTTAAATATTTCATTCAATAGTAAGAATGTTTTAGTATCGTGCACATCTTTATACAGTGTTTCTAGAAATTCTGAAAGTTTAGTGAATTGCTGTATAGGGCAAAAGACAATTTTGCAATCACTAATAATATGACCGTTGTTGAAATCCTGATATCTGGTTGCGTAAGTAAGAGAACCAAGAGAGTTAAATGCTACTGAATGCGGCTCTCTATCTTCTGTTAATGTACTAATTTGTTTTTTAGCTGCAATGTCCCACAAGATAACTGTTTTATCTTTTGAGGCAGAAGCAAGAATAGTGCCATCAGAATTAAAGGCTACTGAATCTACTTCTTCTGAATGCCCAGTTAATGTGCCAATTATTTTTTTGGTATCAATATCCCACAAAATAATCTTTTTATCTCTGGAGGCAGAAGCAAGAGTTTTGCCATCGGGGCTAAATGCTACTGAAAATATAGAATCTGTATGTCCTGCTAATTCCATTTTTTCGTTGATGGATATATCCCATAAGATGACCTTGCCGGTCCTGTGCGTTCCGCCAGCGACGGTTTTCCCATCGTTATTAAAGGCTACTGATAATACCATATTTTCCGGTTCGTACTTTGTTCTCCAATCACTGGTATCACCAATTACTAATTTACCAATTTCTTTTTGCTTACCCATATCCCATAAACGAATCGTTTTATCATCTGATCCAGAAACAAGTTTGTTGCCATCAGGGCTAAATGCTATGGACTGTACAACGTTTAAATGACCAGTTAAATTACCAATTTCTTGTTTGTTAGTTATATCCCATAAGTATATTGTTCCATTATATGCTGCAATGGCGAGGATTTTGTCATCTTGGCTAAAAGCTATCTGGGATACAAAACAGGGGAGAATCCTCAGTATTTGCCTTTTCTCTTCTTCTAGGAAACATAGGTGAATAGTTTCGTAAGCACCAAAACCCAAGATTTTGTTGTTATGACTAAATACTGGTGAAGAATTAGTTCCTGGTGCTTCAAATTCATTTGTGCCTCCCATATACCTTTTAATACATGGAGCGCAGCAGTTAATTATTTGTTGAGCAAAAGTAGAAGTAAAGGGATATTTGGGGCGTGAGATAGAAGAAGAGTTTGAATTGAGAAGCTGCGCAATCACCAGTTTAAGCGCTGCAGCTTTTTTTGGATATGTATCAAGCGCGGCAAAAAAATCTTTATTCTTTTGACGATCGGAAATTGTAGATTGAAGAATAGAAACGGTTGGTTCTTTCATTTGGTTCTTATCCCGGGAATTTGAATTGGATTCCATTGCCAAAATGGGAATGCCTACTACAAGACTTAATAGACAATATTTTTTTAAAAAAGAGTGCATAAAAGGTTCTCCATTTAGAATTGCGCAGTTTCAATTAATAATAATCATTGTAGCGTATTATAAACGAAATTAAACCATGAATTATTCAGTTTTTAGCCCAATCTCAGAGAATTTCAGGAGTAAGAATGTAAAAAGGGCACAAGATTAATGCGGTTAATCTTGTGCCCTCATTGATATCGGTAAATACAAACCCTTCTGTTTAGGTTATTGTGATCGCCTTCTTAGTATGTTTTTCTGGCGAAATAACCGGATGATGCGGGTGATGACCCGCGTGGACGTGTCCGGGGTGAAATGTGGTGCATAATATTACTATCGAACAGATTTTCATCATCATAGAAAGCGTAAACAATACTGCTGCTGCTCGATAAGAAATTCTCATTTTTTTCATGTTAAATCCTTGAACCTTGATTATGCATACTATACGTCTGTCCGCTCTATGCAATGTGGGTTGCATAGTTCGTAAATTGGTATTGCACGCGTAGTGTCTTTATTAAGAATGGGATTAGAGGTGAGAAGACGAGTATTAATTGCCCTGGAGGGCGGTACAGGTATCACACCATTGGGGATAATCCATTTCCCAATTGGTACAAGGAATAAAACATAAAAAAGAAGAGATAAAAAAAGAGACGGGAATATAAGATGGACCAATCGGCTTTCCGACGGGACCACGCGGTATTTGTGGGAATACTCGCGGTTCAAAGTATGCACGCATCATGGCGTACTCCTTTAGATGGGTGGTTATTGTAACACTGCTTACTGTTTAACAGTCATAACATAAAATCTTTATGAAAGCAATTAGCATTTTTAATTTTGATTTTGTGTCAGGCAGAATTAATATGCTGTTGCTTATTGCGATGCGTGAGCTATGCCAAATGCTAGCTCTGGAGCTGAAAGCGGAGAGCCTTCAATTCCCCACCAGTTGTTGTGATCTAATTCTTGTTGGGTGTAGCCGTATACCATTCGTGATGGGTGATTGTACCACACAAAATAATGGTGAGATTTGGTATAGGCAATAAGATCAAAACTTTGTTTATTCTTAAATTTAGAAAGCATTAAAGCACTGCCATGCAAAAGATGAATGCCTTGTGCAGTGAGCCAGTTATGGTGAGAATAGTAATCAGTATTAAACGTGGCATAGATGATGGGTTCTTGCGCACTGCTTAATCCACGCAGTAGGCCGCGATAAAACCAAGAGTTGGGTAAGGTTGGTGCATAGGCGGCTATAAGTAACTGGGGATGGTTGGTGCGGAATGCTTTTTTTAGTTTTGTACCAATTTTTTCTGCCTCTTTTTCTAAAATCTTAAAGTATTGGGTAAACTTTTTTTCGTGTGCCAGATATGCAACGCGGTGTGCAACGGTAGGGTGCTTTGTGGCAGCAATAGTATTAACACTCCTGCAATAGAGTTGCCACGCGTAGTCAGAAAAATCAACAATGTCATCATAGGTGCTGGCTTGGGTTTGTGCATGGTACATTTCAAAATCTAAGCATACTCCATCAATGGGAAGCCCTGCAGCTAAGTCAGCGAATAGATTAAAGGGTTCAACAACTTCTTTGTACCAGAAATTATCCCAATCTAATGGGCAGGGAATCTGTGAGTAGGTGTTACCATACACGTCTGATACCGCATGTTGTACCGGATTATGTTTAAAATTGCTGGTCAAGTTTAATCCCACAAAATTCTTGGGAATCTTTTTATTTTTTTGGAGTGCGTATTGGGGAATAGCTTCTGTGATGATGTCCGTCTGCTTTATAAATTCTTCTTCTTGGTGCCTAAATCTTCCTTGGGGCACCAGATAGTATTCGGGCAGATAGGTAACCCACCATAAATTAAAAGATGCGTCATATAAGAAATTCATACCCGTATCCAGTGCGTACTCTTCTACAACAGATTCAACGTCGGCAGGGAATGGATTTCTATGTAACTCTTTTTTAAGTGCAGCTCTGATCTGTTTAGGTAATTTTTTATGCGGATCTTCTTGGCCAAAGAGATCATGGGGATCTATCCATGCGCAAGAAATACCTTCCGTTACCACCCATTTATACAATGATTGATTAACGGTTTTATTAATCTTCTGTTCTGCTTTTTCTTTAGTTTTTATTATTTCTGCTTCCAAAAACAAGGGGGGCAAACTAGGTCGCTTAGTTGGTTGTAATTCCAGCGAATGGGTAACGTGAGCATTATAGAGTTCGGTAAGTAGTTGTTGGGCAATGGTAAGTAGTTCATTGCGGTCGTTAGTTTTAATGGGCACCTTCATACATTCTTCTTCTATGTCTGCAAAAGTAAATACATGGCTAGGGCAAAGGAGCACGGTAGTGTTGTGTTCTGGCAGTTGCCACATTAGACCGGCAGGGAGGGTTTGTTGTGCAACTGTGCTGAATGGTGTGGTGTCATACGGAGTTGTACGGGCAATCACTGCATCTGTAGTTGGTGATCTAAGGATTAACGTATGTTGTACAGAGGCAGTGGTATTTGGTTTGGCAGGCAACAAGCTGGTACCGTACCTACTACCAATGGCAGATTCTGTTTTTAATGTGTCCAGAAATGCCGCAGATGTTTTGCTTAATGCGGACCGTTTTTGCGGTAGCAGCTCTATTTTTTGCAGCAGGGTGGTTATTTGTTTGCTGGTATTTTTAGTGATTTTTAGACGTTTGGGTACCAGCAGTGCAATAGATTTATTGGGTTGCTGCACAAAAAGGTGTAGTGCGTTAATCCATTCTTTAATTAATGGGTGCTCTGGATTAGTAAGCATTTCGTTATTAATTATAAATACCGCAACATCGCAAGTAGGAATTTGTGGGTATTCAATAAGACCGTATAGATTTTTATAACGTACGGTAAAACCAACCGAACGTGCTAAAAACTGCAGATTGCGATACGCGTATGCGTCATAGCCATAGGTATCTATAACAACCATAGAAACGGGTGCTGGTATTGCGGCCATGGTTGCCACATTCCCAGCACCCCCTAATACAAACAGATTCAATGCATAAAGTAATCTTTTCATGCACAGAATAATACTATGCCTTTGAGCCCTTGTCACGCATGCTACGTAACATTTCTGTAGATACTAGTGCGGCAATTTTCATTTTGGTTTGTTCATCCATAGCGTTAAGATACTGTTCTGCTGTTTGCATATCCATTGGGGTTCCATTTCTTTGTCCTGCAGTCATTGCAATACCAATCACGTTGCCTAATACGTTCCCCACTTGCATGCTTACGTTAGGACGGTTTTTAGGATCTACTGCAATCATAGAAAGAGAGTTAACAATCTGTGCTACATGTGCAATAATTGCTGCTTTCTTTTTTTCATCTTCTGTTTGGCGTGGCGTTTGCGGTGTAGTTGGTTCTGTAGTGATAATAGCTTTCGTCGTGGTTGGTACCACGGGCATTTTGTATACTGGTGCCATTACACCGTTGGCGCGGCTTGCAGCATACTGTTGTCCAGATATCGCACCAGAAATTAAGAGAATGGCGGTTAGCCGATTGTGATACTTCATAATACCCCCGTATTTAAAATTGTATAATATGAAAAAAACTCCCACTGCATTTAGTGTAGGGGGAGTAGTGATTAATGAGCAAGGGTTAGTAGTAAATAGATAAGATTTTAATTGTGGTTAGCGCTTTTTTCTGGTGACGCTATTGTAGTTTTTTGAAATTCCTTTTGTAATTCCATTGAATGTTTAAGTCTGCTTTTGTTGTAATACTTTTTGCACGGCCTCTTTTACTGCCGGTCCCCAATTGTCATTAATCGTTTCTAAGAAATGGTCTAAGTATTCCTGTTCTAATTCTGTAAGAGTTGTTTTAGTTGAGCTGTCTAGTTTGTGTAACAACCATGCATAACGGAGTGGTAATTCTTTAGAAATAAAATGTTCAAAAAGGTTTAGGCTCCATATTTTGATGGTTCCGTCGTTTGAACCAGACACTATATTGTCTTCTGTTACTACAACTGAATTAACCTCTTCTTTATGACCTTCCAATGTCTTAATACAGCAACCCGTATTCTTATCCCATATCTTGATGGTTTTATCGTTTGAACCAGACACTATATTGTCTTCTGTTACTACAACTGAATTAACTTCTTCTTTATGGTCTTCCAGTGTCATAATACAGGTACCCGTGTGCAGATCCCATATCTTGATGGTGTGATCCGTAGAAGCAGATACAATCTTATCTCCCGCTACTACAACTGACCAAACACTAGTCTTATGACCTTTGAGCGTATTAAGACATTTACCTGTATCCATATCCCATATCTTGATGGTTCTATCATCTGAGCTAGATACTATCTTATCTCCTGTTACAACTATTGATCTAATTGGATATTCATGGCCTTTGAGTGTATTGGTACAGATACCCGTATGCAGATTCCATATCTTGATGGTCTCATCGTTTGAACCAGAGACTATCTTATCTCCTGCTATTATTGCAGAATTAACATAACTTTTATGACCTCTGAGTGTATTAATACATTTGCCCGTATTTATATCCCATATCTTGATGGTTGTATCGATTGAACCAGATACTATCTTATCTTCTGTTACTGCTACTGACATAACACAATCATTATGGCCTTCCAGTGTCTTAATACAGCAACCCGTATTCTTATCCCATATCTTGATGGTTCTATCATCTGAGCTAGATACTATCTTATTTCCTGCTACTACAACTGATTTTACTTGACCTGTGTGACCTTGTAACTCTTTGAATGGAACTGGAATCTTATTGGTTACAAAATAGATTCTGAGGGTAATAATATTTGCTAATGTAACCGTTAATAATTTGTTGATATCTAAATATTCTGCAGCGGCTAATAAGTCTTCTATTTGCTGAGGTGTAACTTCTTTTTTATTGGTCATCACAAGATTTTTAAAATCTATTGGCTGTGTAGCATCTAAGACTGTTTTTAACTGTTGTACTGTCGTGGCATTGTATTTTTTAAATTCTATGATTTTTGAGCTGGCCTCTTTAAATCCAGATAGTAGCATTGCTTTTAACACGGGAGATTTTTCCGCATTAGCTCTTATTAGTTTTATTTCTTGGCCATCATTGCTTTTTAGAGTAACAATGTTGTTAGCATTGTTAGCTTGATTATTTGTCGCCGATGTCCTGCTTTCTTCCATTGCATACATTGCCTTGGTTAACATGAGCGTGGTTATAAGTATGTTACGTATAGTTTTCATATAATTTGTTATCTATTTAATATGCTTTAAAGATGCATGCCAATTATACATTTTGTTAACAACGTCATGAGCATCGCGGGTTGCTACTCTTGTGCTTTTTAGAATCAAAGATTCTGCATATTCGTGTTGTATGAGCAATAAATCAGAATAAACAAAATTATTGTCCATTAATCGTTGCCAAGCTCCGGCCATGTCTGCACTGGGCCCAAGTTTTCCTATTCCAGTATCTAGTATATGTTCATTATGAAATACATGATTTTTGACTTGGCTAATTATTTCTTCTGTTATGCCAGTATTTGCGGATATTGATGTAATATCAGCGGTAGTTTGTCGCATTCTGTTATAAAATTCATTTGTCTTTTGGTCTAACTTTATATATTCAGAACTGCTAAGTGATGGATTAGTGACTAGTGATTCCACTTTGTCTTTGCTAACATTTTTTGCAATTTCACTAATTTTTTTATCGAGTTCTTTTAATAATGGTTTGTTTTTATGTAGTTGTGCCTGGATTTTTTCTGCAATTTCAGAAGCTTGTGGAATCGCGACCTTTTGAGCAGCATGATCAATCTCAGATTTTAAATCTATTTTAATGCCTTCTGGCGTTATCGCGGTGTCTTGTTTTTTGGTTTGTAGTGTTTCATTAACTTTTTCTAAAGCTGCTACTACTTTAGCAGGCAGTTGCTGTGCTACAAGTTTTGCTCCGGTTTTTGCCAAAGAGCTTAAACCCGCATCAAATACCATATCAGCGCTAATATTCCCTATAGCGGAGTAGATTTCTTGTGCGGTTGCCTCTCCTAATTTATCATCAACTGCGGCAATAAATTTATTTATATTATCAGAATATTGTTGGCGTTGTTCATTGGTTCTAAAAAAGCTTCCTAAGGTAAGATCGCTGATAAAATAACCCAATTGCAGGGTGTTACGTACGGTTTCTTTTAAGTATTCAATGGGGTGTTGCACATTGTGGGATAGGCGCTTAAGGAATTGTGCGCCAACTGTTACATAGGGATCAGATACCTGTTTTGCAAATTGGTTTAAGTAGTCAGAAATTAGTTCTAATTTTCCTTGTTTGTTAAGATCAAATGCTTTTATATAGGCATCAATTACCTGTAACGCTAATGCTTGTTCTGTTAGATTTGTTGCATTAAAAACACGGTCAGCTTGTTTATTAATAGTTGCCACTATGTGGTCATGCACTACTAATTGCTTAAGGTTGGTGGGGATAAAGTTGGTAATTTCTGTACTATCTTGGCCAATATAGTCCCGGAGAATGTTTACGGTATAGGCATTAACGGGAAAGTTTGTAGTAATACTGTCTTGCGCAATCTTAATGCTCATGCTGTCTATTAATGGCATTTGTGGTTGCGTTGCAGCTTCTTGTTGAGCGGAATTTGCTGCCGGTTGTTTTTGCGCCGCTGCTAAAGGGGAAAGTTTATAATGTTGTTCAATAAGTTGCTGTCCTATTGCAAAATCTGGAGCTGCTAAAGACCTAGCTGATTCAAATTTGCCTTCTCGGCATAAAATATCAATGGTTGCCAACTTTTTAAAATCAGCATTGTGTTGCAATTGTGGGGACCAATCAATGGTATTTTTTGTAAACCATTTGGGGGCGTAGTCAGTAAAATTGGTTGCATGGTAAATAATGCCTTTGCCAACGCGTTGGAACCAATTGCCCATTTGGGACTCTACATATTCAACAACCGGTGTAAATTCCGGCAGGCTAATTATTTTGTCATAAAAAATCTCAAAAACTTCTGGGGCGCATTGCGAAGATAAGTTTGCAATTGAATATGCAAAGATCTCTTTAATCTTGCTAGACGGTTCATTAAAGACAAGGCTACCATTTTTTACCGTGAGATAGTGGTTGCCTAACCCAAATTTAATAGAATTCCACTGTGCTTCAACTTCTTTTTTAGCTTGGGTAATTAAGTTGCCTTCAAAAAGAGTGGTGTTATACAGGTCTAATAAGGTTTTAATGGATTGAGATTCAAAAAAGGCTACTGTTTTTTGATTTAAACGGTGGATACCGCCAATTATTTCTTGAAAAGAAGCGTTATCTTGTCTTGCTTGAACTCTTAATTGTTGTCTTGCTTTTAATTGCCCTAAAAACTTTCCTAATTCTTGAGCGTTATTGCGAATTGCGTTCTGTTCAAAGGTAGTTCGTGCAAGATCGATTGCTTTTTGATGTTCCAGTGTAGCTAGATGTTGCTCAGTTTCTTGTTTTATTTGGGCAGATAACTGTTTTTTCCCAGTGCTACTCTCTAAACGCAGTTCTAAATTGTTAATATCCAATTCATTGCGCTCATGTCTGCTAGGGTCTAACAGGGTAATAAGCTTTTTGGGATTACCCAGATTAGCATCTTTAAGGCTGTCTTCTAATTTTTTAGTGATCGCCTCTTCTAATGTTTTGGTAGGGTATTCTTTTGTTGTTTCTGCCACCAGTAGGCTTAACTCTTTGCCCTGGTAGAGCTTAACAAATTGCCCATTGGTGGTAGTGTCGTGCAATTGCAATTGCACTGCTGAAACTTCATTACCGGTGGGGGTTGTATATTCTACTTTTATTGTGCAATTGGGGAGCGTGGTAGCTGCAGCGCTGATGATGCTTTTGGACTTAGATAACATTGCCGTAAGGTCAGAGTTACCAAGGGTTAGGGCAAACAAGGCAATGCGTAGAACTATTCTTTGAGCGTTATTAATTATGTACATAAGATTTCCACATTTATGCATGGGTTTTAACTATATTTTTACCAAGGCCACCAGCCACTTTTTTTTGGCGCTGCAGTTTCCTCTGATTTTGCTTTATCCTTTATAGCTTTTACCTTATTCGGCGTTGGCTTTTTACTTGGCTCGCCCATATCTATTGATATTTCAGATTTTGAGTCTTTAGGAATATCTTCAATCGTATTAGGTTCTGGTTCTGTATACTGTTTATAATAGCCTTCTGCGATATTATATGTTTTTATTGCACCCATTTTTCCATAGTACCCTGTATACCTTAGACCTGATACACCAAGATTAAAGAGGCCACCGGTTTGTGTATAAAGATAATTTTTTTCAAAGTGTTCTTCGTTTTGCTGTAATGTTTCCTTATGACGTCTTTCTTCATCAGTCATTGGTAGTGAAAAATCAGTATGCTCTTTTAGTTTGTCTTCTATAATTTGTAATGCTTTTTCAAAGCATTCTTTAGTTACGGTTGGTTTTATTAAATCAAAATTAATGTCGTGTTCAACTATTTGTTCACCTATGGCGCATCTCTTAGCAAGAACG
This sequence comes from uncultured bacterium, assembly GCA_963698045.1. GTDB lineage: Bacteria > Babelota > Babeliae > Babelales > Vermiphilaceae > MFD01716-c1. Next base: position 1,289,541 of record OY969115.1, read on the forward strand.
CAGAGTTGCCCAAGTCGACGACTACTGAAGGTGTTGGTTCTTTTTGCAAGATCGTTTATAAAGGCATTATTGATAGTTTTATCTTTAGGTATGTTAATTCTATTAATATGATACTGTAACTGTTCTACCCGTACGTTTTCTTGTGGACTACAGATTTTTACAAAATCTATTAAAAATCTTTCTTGTAACTGTGGGGATATTTTTTTTGTTTCATTTGCTGTTGCAATAAGGAAAAAATTTGGATTCCTCATCATTTTGTCCATGAATGTCCATAAGGTGCCTGCGGTTTGTGAGGTGTCTGTGTGTTCACTTGCATGATTTTCTAAAAGTTTGTTTAATTCTTCAAATATAACTATAACTTTTTCTGGTAAAGAGGTAATTTCATCAAGAACCGAAGTTAAATAGTCACTGGTAGTATTGCGATTGGGTTTCAAAATATCTCCAGGCGTAAAAATATAGATAGTGCCGCCTTTACTAGTCAGCATCATGCCAATTGCCTTTGCAAGTGTGCTTTTACCCATGCCGGGATCACCCGTTAAAAACAAAAAATTCTCTCTGGGAGTTGTTGGGGTATAGAGCTCATCATAGATCTTTGATTTAATTTCCGTGGGAGCGCTTGCGAATGATTGCTTTAATATAACTTTGTCTTCTTCAGTTGGGGTGTATATAAAGCGTTTAATATTATGTGTATTGTTTGGGGCTGGTGTGGTATTAGATAAAAATTGCAAAGTAAGGTTTCTTAGATTTGTTCTTGGTTGATCTGGTTGATCAGATGTAGACTCCATTCCAAATGCCATTCCAAAGCTGAGCATTAGCACTAGTAACGCGCAATAAGACTTGTTCATAAGAACCTCCAAAAACCCATTCTTAAATAAGTTCAGTTAATAATATATTTACACTATTGTATATTTTAAATATTTCAAAAAGAAAGTCAAATGGGGGGTGGTAAATTGAGGGAAAGGCTGGCACAGGGCTTTATTGGTGGGTGCTCTTGGGTTGTCTAAGTGTCTCTTGTGAATGGCGGAGCCAATGCAAACGAGCGCTTGCAGGAGAGTTACATTCTATACCACAAGAGCAGATTGCATGGGAGTTTGCATTATGGAACTCTAAGCTAACCCCTTTTATTTCTTTTTTGCAGAGCTCGCAGACAAAAGAAGATGCTGCCGTGTACTCAATTTCATCTTCGCTTTGTTCCATGGAATAGGCTGGAATAGCACAAAGTGCTGCAACTATTAAGAGGAGCTTTTTCATACTGGTTTTCTTATTAAAGTTATACTGTTTTATGACTGATTATTGGGTAAATGGTAGGGAAAATTGGGTGAGCTTTGTTGTAAAAGAATAAGTCTTTCTATGTGAGCTACCAGTGCAAGATTTTCTAAATCTCTTTGTTCTTGTTCTTCTCGCTCTTGATTTAAAATTAGTTGTGCAAGCGTTCCAAGGTCTATTGTACCCATGTTTCCCGTATACCCGTGTACTATTACATTCAAAATTCCATAATGGTGCGCTGCACTATCTTGTGGCGCATTATTATTTGCCTGAATTATATCAGTTCGAGCAGAAAGAGATGCTGCAGTAAAAAATAAAATAGAGAGTGTAACTAATTTTTTCACCGATGTTCCTTTATTTTGTTTCAAAAATCATAACTTGGTGTACACGCTTTGGGGTAGCCTTGTGCACTTGGAAGGTAAATTTCTTATAGATGAGCTGTTCCCCCTGGTGTGGCAAATGGTGCAGGCGTTCAATAATAAATCCGCCTAAGGTGCCAGACCATTCCGTTTCAAAGGTAATGCCAATGGTTTCTGTAAGTTCTTCTAACGGTATGCTGGCGTCTACAATCCAACCGCCTTGTGGCAGTAGGGTAATTTTAGACATGGTTTCAGATTCATGTTCGTCACTTATTTCACCCACAATTTCTTCTAATATGTCTTCGAGAGTAATAAGGCCAGTAACAATGCCATGTTCATTCAAAACAATAGCAATGTGCATTTGTTCTTGACGGAATTCACGCAGCAGTTGGTTTATTTTAACACTTTCTGGCACAAACATTATAGGCCGCATTATGTCCCGCAATGTTTTATCTTCGCGGTGGGAAAGCATTACAAATAGATCTTTTTGGTGAACCATGCCAATAATGTTGTCCGGGGTGGTTTGGTACACGGGTAACCGGGTATATTGGTGTTTAGAGAACTCTTCCAACAGTTGTGGAATGGGAGTATCTATACTCACGCTTTCAATATCGGGAGCCGGAACCATAACGTCTTTAACCGGTTTGTGGCCAAGATCAAAGATGCTGCGCAACATTTCTGTTTTTTCTGCATCCATTAGACCTTTGTCATGGATGTAGTCAATTAAAAATCTAATTTCACGTTCAGAAGATACCCACTCACCACTTTCTCCGGGAGTTTTGTGCCCACCAAAGGCGTTTATTGTTGCATCGGAAAATTTAACTAATACAACCACTAATGGGTACAAAGCGTAATACACCAAGTTAATTAACCAGAGCATATTTCTAAAGTAATGTTCCCCACGGCTTTTTGCCAAGTTCTTGGGGATAATTTCACCAAAAATAATAATTAATATAGACGCAATACCAATTCCCAAAGAAAACCCAAGCCCGCTGGACAAATGCATATGGGCAAATATGGTTTCCATTATGTACGTTGCCAATGCAGCACTGGTAACGTCTGCAAGGGAACTGGCAATAAGCGTGGTAATAATTACATAGTGTGGTGTTTTTTCTAGCGCCGTAAACAAGGTTTCATAGCCAGGCGCTTCTGTTGCAATTTCTTTAAGTTTAAACAAGCGCATTGCCGTAATACTGGTTTCTAAGAATGCAAATATAGCGCGTACCAATAGGGCAATAACAAACAACACTGCAGGTGTAGTTAGGGAAGAAAGGGGCATGGGGGCCATTGTGGGTTTTTTCCTTTGTCCAAAAACTAATTAATTAACTTCACTATTACTCTTCAGAGTCACCATCTTCCATGGTTACTACTGTTTCATCGTCATCATCATCCTCATATTCATGGGGCTCAATATCCTTCATCTCTTTTTCAAAGAAAGAAAGCAGCTTTTTAGAGCGGGATGGGTGGCGTAATTTACGTAATGCTTTAACTTCTATTTGACGAATACGTTCTCTGGTAACAGAGAAATCTTTACCAACTTCTTCTAAAGTATGTTCAGACGCTACATCAATGCCAAAACGCATTTTAAGCACTTTTTCTTCCCGTGGAGTTAAGGATTTAAGCACTTCACGCACGCGTTCTTTTAAATCTGCATTTGCAACGGTGTCAGATGGTGAGAATTCATTTTCATTTTCAATAAAATCTTTAATAGATGCATCTTCACTATCACCAACCGGTGTTTCTAATGAGATAGGTTCTTTAGAGATTTTAATAATATTTTTAACTTTTTTCTCATCAAGATTCAATTTTTTGGCAAGTTCAGCATAGGTTGGTTCACGACCATGTTCTTGCACAAAGGTACGTTTAATCTTGTTAATCTTATTAAGTGTTTCTACCATGTGCACCGGAACACGAATAGTACGTGATTGGTCTGCGATAGCACGGGTAATTGCTTGTCTAATCCACCAGGTTGCATAGGTAGAGAATTTATATCCTCGTTCAAATTCAAATTTTTCTACTGCTTTCATTAACCCAATATTACCTTCTTGGATTAAATCTAAGAAGTGTAGACCACGGTTTACATATTTTTTAGCAATATTAACCACCAAGCGTAAGTTTGCTTTTGCTAGATCATCTTTTGCTTGTTTATCAATTACTTGGCCGTGCATAAGTTGTTGGAAGTTTTTAAAGATCAGGTTTCTATTTAAACCGGCTTCTACTTCACATTTTTTAATAGATTTTTGTGAAATACGGATCTCTTTATTAATTTCTTCTATTGCTGCCAATTGCTCTGCCGTTGGTTTTTTGATTGCAGTAAGCTCTGCAAGTTGTTTATTACTGGTCTCTATAATTGCATCTTTTTCATTAATTTTTCTAATGATTTTTTCTATCCGTTTAGCAAATTTGCGAATAAGCTTATTGGCATATCTAATGGTACGGATGGTTGCAGCAATATTCTCTTTGTTTTCTTTTACCTTGTTGAGCATCTCATCTTTTTTCTTGGCGGTATCCAATTGTCCGCGATAGCTCCGGTAAATTTTTTCTTCATTTTCAATCAAATTTTTAATTTGATCTATTGTGATGAGTAATGCCTTTTTTTCTTCTTCTACTTTGGGCAAATTTTCTTCATCAAATTCAGAAAACTGAATTATATCTTTAAGTGGTAAGGTGTTTTTAGCAAGCCTGTCCCCAATAGATACTAATTCTTTATGCAAGAAGGGGAATTGGGAAATAGAATAAATAGAACTTTCTTTCCCCATGGCAATTTTTTCTGCAATAGCAGTTTCTGTTTTTTTGTTAAGAAGCGGTATTTTACCAATGTCACGTAAATAAGATTTTACGCTGTCAGCAATTTGTCCCGCAGGTGACGCGTCACGAATAACGCTTTCATCTTCATCTTCTTCTTTATCTTCATCTTCATCAAACTCTTCTTCACCCAGGCCTAAAGATGCAGCTAAGTCTGTGCGCGTTTTAAGCGGCGCTGCAGAGCTTTCTTCAGTTTCATATTCTTGGGTGCCTTCTGGACCAGCTTCTAGCTCTTCTTGCATTACTAGTTCAATGTTCTTTTTATCCAGTGTACGCATAACTTCTTCAGTTTCTGTCTGACTAAGTGCTTGCTTGTCAGCAAAATCCATGAACTCTTCATACGTTAAAAAGCCTTGCCGCTTCCCTTTATCTAAGATAAAAGTAAGGGCTTCTTCTCTGGGAAGGGTGTCTGCCGCAAGAGGAGAAATCTTAGGTAATTTAGTTTTTTTAGCGGGCTTAGCTGCAGTTTTTTTTACCGGAGTCGTTTTAGTTTTTGCGTTCATAGGAACTGGTCACCTTAGGTAAAGAGGGTTGTACTTGCGGTTGTTGTATCTGGTTGAGCACCTTTTGTTTTAGTGCGGCAAAATCGCGTAAAATTTCTTGAACAAGCGCTTCGTTACCACTTTGTTGCGCAAGGGAAAGCTTAGTTTTTACGATCTGTGTTACTACCTTCCATTGCTTTTTGTGAAGTTGAATAAGGAGCTGTTCAAAGGACGCAGGGGTCATGGTGTCTTGATCTGCTAACAACAACTTGCTCACGTACTGTTTTTCTTCTAACGTTAAAATCTCAAATAACTGCTGAAAGTCAGCGGCCATATTTTGGTCTTTTAGTGCTTGTAGTTTCTTTAGTATAGCCTGTAATGGCGTTGGCATATAGAGAATTAAATATTGTTCATTATTCTTATTGAATAACTGCACATTATTCATTATAGCGCAAAAAATCTTTTTTTCCAATTTAGGCATGGTGTCTGCCAGGAGGGTGACTTCAGAAGATTCCATGTCCTCTTGCACATTGTGTTCTGGAGCAGCTTTGTTGGCCGTTCTATTAAGTTCGTCTTTAAGCGCAGGGAAGGGGATATCCAGTAATTTAGCAGTCCGTTGCAGTAAAATGTCCTGTTTAAGGGGGTCATCTACTGTTTTTATAATCTCTAATAGTTCCCGAATGCTTAAAACTTTTTCTTGTAGGCCCATAGTGGTAAAATCGTGCGCTAAGCTTGCAATAAAGAAGATAAAAATGTCTTGGGCTTTGGTAAGAAATGGCACAATGTCGGTACCAGAACGCAGTAGAGATGCCGGGTCATACCCTGCAGGAAGGCTTACTACTTTTAATTCCATGTTACTTTGCCAACAGAGTTGGGTAAGCCTGAGCATTGCTTTTTGCCCTGCCGCATCACCGTCATACGTAACGTATACTTCTTGGGCATGGCGGCTTAGCTGGCGCAGTTGGGCAATGGTACAAGCGGTACCCAGTGTTGCTACAGTATTGGTGTACCCATGTTCCACCATGGCCAAGCAGTCAGTGTACCCTTCTACCAAGAATACTCGTCCCGTTTCTTGGATAGATTTTTTTGCCGCATCAAACCCAAATAACAGTGACCCTTTAATAAAAAAATCATTTTCCCGTGAGTTATAATATTTGGGACGGGTGTCTGTTTCTTTAAAAATGCGGCCTCCAAAGCCACAGAATCTACCCATTTGGTCGGTAATGGGAAATATAATGCGCTCTTCAAAGGGTGAATAGAGTACGTTTTTCCCCGCAGAGAGAATATGAACTTTAAGAAGGTCATCCGTTAAGATGTTTTGGGTATTCATAGTCTGGGTAAACTGTCTAATTGCTTGCAGCCCCCCGGGAAAATAGCCCAAGGTAAACCGTTTAATAGTTTCTTCACTTAATCCCCGTTCCGCCAGATAACGGAGCACGGTAGGGTTTTTAAGCAGCATGGTGTGGGACCAGGTTGCTACCGCTTTGCAGAGCGTGAAATACCGGTCTTTAAGTGCGGCCTCTTGGGGTGTTTGCATTTCTTTGCTCAAAGATGCAGGTAGTTCTAAGTTATACCGTTCCGTTAAAAATAATGCTGCTTGGTGAGGAGTATAATTTTCTACTTTTGCAATAAAAGCAATAACGTCTCCGCTGACATGGCAGCCAAAGCAATAAAAAATTTCCCGGTGCGGACTTACGGTAAAAGAGGCTGTTTTTTCATGGTGAAAAGGACAGCGTGCTTTCCAGTACAGCCCAGCTTTTTTTAAGGATGTATATTCACCTATCACATCTAAGATGGGGATACGTGATTTAATAAAAGAAAAAATGTTCATGCTTGTTTGGCGATTCGCTTGTTATAGGTAACCCAGAGAAATAGTATAAAGGCTCCGCTGGCAATGCCAAGAGATATTAATTGGTTTATAGAAAGTCCAGTGCTCAATAAGGGGGCATAAAAAATTCTGTCCGCGCGCCAAAAATCAACTACAAACCGTTCTCCAGATACGAGCATTAAGTACAGTGCGGTCAACTGTCCTGGCTTGGTATAATGGTATTGCAGTACAAAATACAGTAATGCAAATATGGCCAGTAATAAGAATGCGCTGTAGAGCTGTGTGGGATGAATGCAGATGCCAAGCGGTGCGGTAGATTGTGGGTCATGGTATATTACCCCCCACCAGTTGGTGGTGGGTTCCCCGTAACAACACCCCGCAAAAAAGCAGCCAAGTCTAGAGACAGACTGCAAAAGTGGGGCGTGTAGCGCTATAAGATCTAACAAGGGTACAATGGGCGCTTTTAGATAGCGCAAATACCAAGGCACCGTAAATAGAACGCCTAAAATGCATCCTAAGATAGAGAAGCCCCCTTGCCAAAATGCAAAAAAGTCTGGGATAGAATGGAGCGCTTCTGGTTCACTTATGGTATACAATAAGCGCCCGCCTAAAAGGCCGGCAACTATGCCAATAATAGTAATATCTATAATTTGGTCACCCAAGTGCATTGCCTTGTATTTGGGATGCTGTTTTAATAATAAAATAAACAGTAGCAATCCAATGGAAATCATTAATCCATAGCTACGAATTGCAAATGGCCCGTACAGGTGTATAAGTTCATTTCCCATGGCGCTTCCTGGAATGCTTATCATTTTTCTTGGTATCTAAAATAGCTCTTTTTTCATCTAATAATTCTGCGTTGGCAACCTTAAGTCTGCTGGGATTATGCCAGTCGGTAAAAGTAATGTTTACTTCCTTAGCATTGGCAGGAATTCGGTATTTATAATCACCAGAACCTTTGTACGTCTGCCAAGGTGCCCACCATTCATAGTAATAGTTTACGTCAAAGGTGTCTGTCCCGCTAATGGTGGTACTTTCACCACTTTTTAATTCTTTACCGTTTACATTAATGATAAATTTTTCTGGGTATCGTTTTGCAAAAAGATAGCTGTAGCCAATATCTTTTTTAGTAATTGCATTGGTAATTTTCTTTGATTGAGCCCCGGGAGTTACTTTTTCTTCTACCGCTGTAATAGGTTGCACGGGGGTAAGCGTGCGTTTTTTGCTTATTTCAGCAGTTTCTGGTACCGCATTGCAAGACAGGGTAACCATAACCAATAGCAACCCATAGCATGGTTTTAGATGCATACAAGACTCCTTTTTTTTAACATGCTAATGGTGCCGTTTTTCCTTTTTTTGTTTGGGCCGCACGCGTTTTGAAAATTAAAATGGAAAGTGCTGCGGGCGTCATTCCAGGAATTAAAGCCGCATCAGCAATTGTTTTGGGATTATATTTCAGTAATTTTTCTTGTAGTTCCTTAGAAAGCCCAGGAATTCTGAGTAAAGTTCATGTCTGCAGGTAATTCAAGGGTGGTATATTGCTTTGCTTTTTCTACTTCTTTTGCTTCACGTTCTAAGTAGGGCGCATAGCGCAGTTCTGCATGTATAGTTTGGGCAGCACGCGCTGAGCATTGAATACCCGTTTGTTCTACTACTTGTTGGGGAGTAGAGGACACGTCACCAAATAGACGCAAGAGATGGGTATAATTTTTACCCGAACGCAAATTGCGCAAGGTATCTTCTACAATTTGTTTTTCTTCTTGGAATGCCTGTAAAGTTCTTTGTTTACCATCCCTAAGTCGTACCCTTTTTCGTGAGCCGTAAAAAGGTATTGTCTTGGCGTAACATGAGCCGGTGTTCTGCACGACTGGTGAACATGCGGTAGGGTTCATCTACTCCCATGGTAACCAAATCATTAATCATAATGCCAATGTAGCTTTCTGTGCGATCCAGAACAAAGGGCGGCAGATTTATGGGCTTTTAAGTGGGCATTAATGCCGGCAATAATTCCTTGTCCTGCTGCTTCTTCATATCCTGTAGTGCCATTAATTTGTCCTGCTAAAAACAGGCCATGAATAGTTTTAACTTCTAATGTTTGGTGTAATTGATGTGGTAGTACAAAATCATATTCTACCGCATAGCCGGCACGTACAATCTCTGCATTTTCAAAGCCAACAATAGATTGTAATGTAGTGCTTTTGTACTTCTAATGGTAAAGAAGTAGAGATGCCATTAGGATAAATTTCTTCAGTATTTGCACCTTCTGGTTCTACAAAAATATGATGTGAATTTTTGAGTGGGAAGCGGGCTACTTTGTCTTCTATGGATGGGCAGTAGCGTGGCCCAATGCCCGTAATATTGCCAGAATACATAGCAGAGAGGTGTAAATTGTCGCGGATAATTTGGTGTGTTTTTTCATTGGTGTGGGTAATGTAACAATCATGGGTTGTTTGTACTTTTTGGGGATGGAATTCAAAAAGATAATCTAAATTATCTGGTTCTTGGCGTTCCATCTTGGAAAAATCAAACTTGAGCGCAATAGGCGGGGTGGCGTTCCGGTTTTTAATCTTCCCATGGTTATATTCATGGTGCGTAAAAATTGGGGCAGGCCATTCACTGCCTCTTCACCTTGCCCACCGCCTGCATAATTAACCGGACCAATATGGATTAACCCATTTAAGAAAGTACCGGTAGTAATAACCACGCAGGGTGCATTAAACGTACTGCCATCACCGGTTTTTACACCACGAATGGTACGCGTTGCGTCGGTAATAAACTCTTCAACAGCCCCTGGTGCACCGTAAGATTTTCTAGATTAGTAAGAACTTCTTTGCTGAGCTGGTTATACGCATATTTATCAATTTGAAGGCGCAGTCCTTGAACTGCAGGTCCTTTACTGGTGTTAAGCATACGCGCTTGTAGATAGGTTTTAGAGCAGAGTTTGGGCATTAAGCCGCCCAAGGCACTAATTTCATAGACAATATGTCCTTTGCCCACACCGCCGACTGCGGGGTTGCAACGCATAAGGCCAATTTTATCTATATCTAAGGTAATAAGAAGAGTTTTTGATCCCATTTGGGCAGCTGCATGTGCAGCTTCTATGCCTGCATGGCCGGCACCAACAACAATTACATCAAAATCATATGCATATAATCTGTTCATTGTGTATCTAAAAACCTCTTGTTATGGCTGGTAGTTATAAGGGCATCCACGTGGGATGCCCTAGTAATGCTAGTGTAGAAGATCTAGACGTAGTAATCAAGGTTTAGACCGTATTTCTCCATTTCCCCTATCCGTTTAAACGTTTTGTGGAAATTAAAAAAAGATGCGTTTATCCATGGTGTATAGTAGTAAGAGTTTTTAAGTAGCGTTAGTGGTTAGCACTTAACGCGGTGCATAATACCCGTTAATACCACTGCAAAGTTTGGATCAGAGTTTTTAACGGTATCAAATATTGCTTTTAATTTAGCAACATCATTTGCTAATCCTGCATTATGCTTAGCATCATATTTAATGGCAAGCTCATAAAGCTCATTAATGTTTTTTTCAATTTTAGCTAAATTTAGGCCTATTTTTTGTTGCACTGCTTTAAGTGCGTTAATTACAGGCATGTGCTCGTTACCTTTTTGAGCTTTAAGAGCTGAATGTATTATGTGAAGATTGTTATAAAGCTCAGAAATAATTTCATCAGTTTTGCGAACTATCATGTGATACTGCTCGTCATGTATCAATGATTTAGATGTTAATTCATTGCGGAGCGGCTGAATTACTTTATTATTGATATCTTCGAGCTGTTCACCAAGCTTAGTAATATGTACTTTATATGGCTCTTTGTTTTTTTTATCAAAGAAAGAGTTGATTTGTTGCTTTGATGTGTTTACGAATTTTGCGATTTCTGAATATATTTGCTTAAGATAGCTACTTTTGTCTGCAGTTGCATTGCTGTTAGTTTCTGTAGCTAGTATGCCATCAGTTGCGTTGCTTGCATCTGCCGCAAAAGTATTTGCTCCATATACCAATGATACTGCCATGAGGGCAATGACTACAGTCCTTTTTTGATTAACAGAAAAAAATGCCATTGAATCCTCCGTACTGTATTTAATGGATAATTTCAAAATAATTCTAAACTAGGCAATGTTTAGTGTAGTTGATAGCGTCAGATACGTCAAATGGGGGGCTTTCCCAGGTTCAGAGGGAGGGTTACTTGGACCGTCAGTTGGGGATACTGAAGAAGGTTCTGATGTGAGAGAACAGGCTTTATTTGTCAGAAGGGATCACATTACTATCTAGTAGGTAACATAATCGCTTCCCCAAACAAGCAAAGCAACAGAACAAGGAACTAGATCATTATGGTCAATAAGGCAGTATCCGCAGAAAGTGAATTTGCAATAGCTACAAGTAACCTTACGTTTTTTCTTTTGAGAAGCAAATGGGCGGAGACAACTTAGATTACGGCACTTTTCCATAGTTACTTTTTTAGCATCTTCTTTTCGAGATGATTCTTCAGATGATTCATTAAGATCTTTTTTATCTTGTATTAGCATCGCTTCAGTTATTTTTTTAGTATCTTGTTTGCGAGATGAATCTTGAAATGAATTGTTATGATTTGCTTTTTTTTGTATTTGCATACCATCGGCACTATTTTCTAATCCAGAAAGCTGTGCAGCAAGATCTATTTCTGCGAGCTCATCGTCATCAACACTCGCAAAGTTGTTAAGTAATTCTAAGATTTTTGGGGAACTGACTCGTGCTTCTGTATCTTTATGGGCAATCTCTTTTGCCAGTTTCCAGTTCCTTAGCAGGCTCAGTGCATTATTTTCATCTTGCATTGAGAATAGACTTTTTACACAAACAAGGAAGAGTATAAAAAATGACAATGTATGACTTAGTTTCATAAAACTAAATAACCTCAATTTAATCGTTAAACGTAGAAATGGCTTTTGTGACAAATATAACTCTACACCTTATTTATAAAAATTCAAGTGGAATAATAAAGATAGGGTTGTTTTCTCAAAAGGTATAAGATTTATGGTTTATCTAAATTCATACTGAAATGATATTAATATTATGATTCGCAAGATAATCCATTATGGTGGACGCAAGCGGTAATTTATAACATGGTTAAAATTTAATGAGATGTTTGCGTTTTTATTAATTGATTAACTGGGGTTATTGGGTATTATTTCTTATATCCCGGTTCTGGGGTATGTGCTTTAATTATGATTTTTAATACAAGGAATTCCATGCTCTATCATCTCTCTCTTCTCTTAATTCCCACATTCTCATGGACGAACGTATTTCATTACGTAAGTGTTCGTGCGGTTGGTGGCATGTTAGGCGCTCTCTTTTTTTCTCTGTTATTTGGGAGCAAATACATAGACACTTCTAAAAAAATATTCAGATCAAAAGCACGTGAATATACTCCAGAGGCCCATAAAGCCAAAGATGATATGCCAACAATGGGGGGTATTTTTATTTTGGGCGTGGTAATTTTGAATTCCTTGATCTGGTGTGATCTTTCTAATTTATACGTATGGATCTTTTTATTTAGTATAACGGGCTTTGGAGCTATAGGTGCTTGGGATGATTGGAGCAAAATTAAAACACGCAAAGGTATTTCTGCGCGGCTTAAGTTTTGGTTACAAGTAACCGTGGCATTGCTAACTATGCTTGCGTTGCTTTTCTTAACTGCTTTTGAAACTACGGTGGTTTTTCCCTTCTTTAAAAACCTGCAACCTAACATTGGCTGGTTGTTTATTCCTTGGGGTATGTTTATTTTAATTGCGGTAAGTAATGCCGTAAATTTAACGGATGGGCTGGATGGTCTTGCTATTAATTCTTTAATTCCTAATTTTGCCACATTTGCCGTAATTTGTTATTTGGCTGGCCATTATAAATTGGCAGAATATTTGCATATTCCCTTCGCGGGCAGTGCAGAAATAACTATTATTGGTGCCATTTTGGTGGGCGCATCATTAGGTTTTTTGTGGTACAATGCGTACCCGGCACAAATTTTTATGGGAGACGTGGGGTCTTTGGCCTTGGGTGGTGCACTAGCGTTAATGGCGATTATGGCCAAGCAAGAGTTGCTGCTAGCAATTGCAGGCGGTCTTTTTATGATGGAAACTATTTCCGTAATTATGCAGGTTATGTCTTTTAAATACTTAGGAAAACGGATTTTTAAAATGGCCCCAATACATCATCATTTTGAACTGCTTGGTTGGCCAGAAAGTAAGATTACCGTACGGTTTGGTATTATTTCTCTGGTGTTGTGTGTGCTGGCGTTGGTTACGTTGAAGTTGCGGTAGTAGAGTTAAAAAAATATTGAATAAAAACTTAGATTTATTTGCTTTTCTTTAAATCACGATAAAAATTTTCATGTGATCCTAAAGAGAGGAGAATTATTTGTTGCTCATCTTCATTGTATTCATAAGCTAATAAAGTTAATTGTTTGACCATATTGAATTTATATACTTGAATGCTATTTAGATCTCCTTTTTTCATATCGCCGATAGAAGGTTTTTCTGCGATTGCGAGAACTGCTGAATCAAGATCTTTTTTCTGATTGCTATGAAGTTTTTTTATCTGTTTTGTGAAAGTGGGTGTTTGTAGAATTTTCATTATTAATTCTTGTCGAACTGATATGGTTCAAGTTTATCTGCTATAACTTCTTGTTGTGCGATAAGAATGTTCTTAATGAATTCGTATGTTAAATCGGGATTTTCTTCGGCAAGCTTTCCTATTTTAGCCCAATGTTCTATTTGGCCTGCAAGAGACCGATTTAACGCTTTTGATATGATTTTTGCTTCTGAAATTATGTCTTTTGATAGTTTTACGGTTGCCATAGTATGTATGCCTTATGATTAAATTTTTTTGATAGTTTAATTATACTCATGATGAAGCAAAATGCAACTATTTACGTCAAAATGAAGCGTTCTGACTCATATTCAATGAGATTAATTTCTTAAAATGGCCCAATGCATCATCGTTTTGAACTGCTTGGTTGGCCAGAAAGTAAGATTACCGTACGGTTTGGGATTATTTCTCTGGTGTTGTGTGTGCTAGCGTTGGTTACGTTAGTAGCGCTTTTTAATATCTTTTTATGCACCTCCCGTGCAGGGGTTAGGGTATTATGGAACACCCTAACAACCCCCATTTAAGGGATAAACCCCTTAAAGATCCCCATACGCTTTGGATGCTAAAGGCCACCCCTATTTTTCCTATTCTTGCTGCGAAGTCCAATAACGCAAGGCGTTTTGTCCAGTTCGCTAGCAAGCATGGTAAAAACAGTGTGGCGTGCACTCGCCTTTCCATTTATTCACTCCGCAAGCTGCGTGAAAAATGGCGGCTCACTTCCATTCAAAGCTAGATAGGTTTATACAAAATTATTTTTAAAGTCTTCTCATAGTTCCTATAAATTCATAGAGTTTATAGGACTATTTAAGTTAGATTTTAATACTATCTTTTTTTGATTTAGTAACCCAAAACATTAGAGACCCTAATGCCAACATAATCCCAAATGCCACAAATGCAGCAAAGCCTTTGGTTACCAAGCCATATACACAAGAACTAATTAAGATTAAGCAGCTAAAAAATCCTAGCATTGGTATTGCCCATCTTACTGCAGTCACGGTATTATTCCGTTTTGCGGCAATGAGCGCGCACACACTTATGGTGTAGGCAATTACCGACCCCAAAGCAGAAGTTTGTTGTAATGGCACTTGATTGCCAAAGGTAATAAGCAGATACAGTGTGCAGATAATACCTTCCGTAAGTACGCACAGCCAGGGAATATGGTGTTTGTTAAGCCACACAAACCAGCTAGATTTAAACACATGGCCATGTTCTGCAAGTGCATATAAGTTCCAGCTATTACTAAATAAAATGCCATAACCGCCACCTAATGCAGATGCCGCAATTGCCAAATGCATTAAGCCAGAAAGTGCATTAGCTAGGTGGGGTGAACTGGTTACCATGCTGGTAAGGGCAGGGAATGCATTTAAATAATTTTCAAATCCGTTAAATAAGCTTCCTAATGCGCCATAGAACATAAGCTGGTAACTGACCGCAATTGCGATTACCAATCCGTAAGAGATTAAAATTACTTTGCTCGCGTTCTTTTGTGCATCTTTAATTTTACTGCTAATAGAGCATGCAGCTTCAAAGCCAATAGTTGCATAGAGTACCAGCGGAAGAATGCCCGCTACCCCTTCAAGGTGCAAGTGAGGAGTGGTAAAATAAGATCCATTAAAAAAATAAATACCAGCAAATATGGCAAAAAAGATGGGAATTAATTTAAAGCCCAAGAAAAAACTTTGGATCATGCTTCCGGTGCGTAAATTAAGCATATTAAGCCCAATAAACAAAGAAAGTACACAAAGATCTAATATAATGGTATTAACTGGGGCAAGGGCAGGGATAACCTGTTGCACCAAACGCATAGCGGTATGAATAACTATTGCGGAAGATGCAAGTTTGCCAATAAAATAGGACCAGGCACTTATAAAGCCAGCAAACGGATTAATCTCTTTGGACCCATAAATATAGAATCCGCCAGACGGGTGTAACTGTACCAAATGGGCAATAGAAAGTACTAATGGCAGTAGTAATAACCCAATGGTTAAATAGCCCAATGCACCCAATGCACCTGCTTTTTGGGCTACAATTGTGGTGTTCATAAAGAGGCCTGCGCCCAGCATAACGTTTAGATTTATGAATATTGCAGCAAGCATAGAAATTTTGTGTTCATGTACCGGCATATCCGTGGTATCCTTGGATCAAAATTTTAGAAGTAATTTCTTTGTATGGTTTAAGTGTAAGTATATTTGCGCTGCTCAGCAAGGGCATGCGGGGTTTATATCAACAGAAAGGATCAAAGATGAAGCGTTTTTTGTTAGTTTTTTCCCTGGTGCCGGTTGTTTGCAATGGCATGCAGCAGCCTACGGGGGCCGCGGGCAATGTAGGCAATAAACCTACCGTCACTACTGCACAATTAGAAGAATTAAAGCAGGCATTAACTGAATATAAAGAGGGACTTGGTCGTGGGCGTTGGGGCTATTGGGGAGGATTAGCGGCATCTGCGATTACGATTGTTAACGGCAGAAATTTTTTGCCAGGGACAGTTTGCATGGCAATGCCACAACTAGCTGAACCTCTGTGTGTTGAACCGTTTAAGTTTGCGTTTTGGATAAGTGTTGGTGCTGGTGTATATTGTCTGCATAAGTTAAGCAATACAGATGCAAAAATAAAAAAACTTGCAGGGTTAGAGCAGATAATTGTGGATGCCAGAAAACAGCAATAATGTGCTTTAAATAACTTATATAAAGGAGCTTCTAATGCACAATAAGATTCTTAGGTTTGTTTTAGTAGTGCTATGTGTTGGTAGTATTCCGCTGCACGCAATTTCGGATCAAGATGAATGGCCACCAGAAAAACATACAATCATTGGAAAAGGAATGTGTGTTATTGCAGCTCTTTTGTATCTTGTAATTAAAGCAACCAGTATGGATGGGGAGTTCCAGATAAATGGCCAGTGGTATTGCTATCCCAAGGGTCCTATGCATGACAGTATGCATGCAGCGTGTGCAATTTCTGCTGTTCAGGGATTATGGTTTTGGTTTAGAGGGTATACTAAATGGGGTTTGGAAATTGGTAACAATTTCTATGATGAAATAGAAGAAGCACCTGGTAGCCAGTCACCAAAAGTATCTGCATTAAAAGACAAGATGGAATAGATTTCTATTCCATTTAAAACAAAAAAAAGAAGATAAGAGCGACGCGCGTTCCTATCTTCTTTTGTTATCTATATAAGACTAGCTTATTGTACTAAGCTCATTTCTTTTGCCTTTTTATCTATCCAATAGTTATGCATTCTTTCAAAGAAGTTTTTATACTCTTGTTTTAAAGCATTTTGTTTTTTTGCTATCAGATCTCGTTTTTCTAGCATTAACTGAAGGTGTTCTTTTTCTATGTTTTTAAGCCATGGATATTGTTGCATAAGAGCTTCTTTTTTTGCCCAAAATGCAGCTTCTTTTTCAAGGAAAGGCTTAAAATCCTGATCGTTCTTAAGAGAGGTGGATGCCTTGGAAAAAAGTACTCCTAGTATTGATTGCTGACCGGATCCTTCAGTACCAAGCAAAGGAGTGCCACCTGTTGCTATTGTACTGCTTTGAGTGCTTGGCAGAACATGGGCGCCATAGTAGTCAGCTGGCACCATTCCTTGGGCCATTATCGCAGATCCTGTGGATAACAATGCAACTGCAAATAAGAGTTGTTGTTTGATTTGGTACTTCATAAGTACCTCCTTTTTTGTAATAGGGTTAATAAAATAAATTTTTTATTTTCTTTTTGCTTGTATAAATTTCATTAAATCTGGTGAAATAGCAGGGTCTTGTAATGCGGCGTCCATCAGTTCTTTGTTAGTTTTTTCTGGAATTAATTTAAATGCCTCTACGTATTTTGTTCTGAGCTCTGGTTTTGAATCCTTGCCATTTCATTGACTGTTTTATTTACTTTTTGTTAATCCAATATTTTAGTAACTCTCTAAAAAAAGCTCTATAAGCTTCACCATGAGATCCGTCTTTGAGAATTATAGTCTCTTTCGTTAAGTCACGACGTCTTTTTTCCAGTTCTGCAAATCTTTGATCTTGTGCTTCCAGTTGACTCCACTCAAGACGTAATTGGCGCCTTGCCGTAAGCAACTTTTTAAATGGAGAATCTTTTAGCAATTCTTCTTTTAAAAATTTCTTCTCGTTCTCTGGAAGTTTATCAATAATTGCATTAGCTCTTTTAAAGGATTCTGCTTCACTTTCTTGACCCATTGTTGGATAAGCCGCCCTAGCCATATTAACTTCCACCCCCGCTTCCACCCCCGGCCATTCAAAAATTCTGTACCCGAGGGAGGCATCTGGTGCATTAACTTGTTCAAGGAAAGCATAAACAGGTTCTGAGACCCAATTACCATATGATGGATTAAACATTATACTTGAGCCGATTTTTTGTTTGTCCAAATATTTCAGCAAGTAGTCTCTAAAGAACGCTTTAAAAGCTTCACCTTTAATTCCCGGTTCTTCTTCCAGGTTTATTTTCTCTTTAATTAAGCTCTGACGCTTTTTTAGCAATTCTTTAAATCTTGAATCTTGTTTTTCCAATTGCTGCCAGTCAAGCCATAGTTGACGCCTTGCTGTGAGCAACTTTTTAAATGGAGAATCTTTTAGTAATTCTTCTTTTAAAAATTTCTTCTCGTTCTCTGGAAGTTTATCGATGACTTCATTAGCAATTTTAAAATATTCGGTACCATTATTCATTGGGTTTTCAGAAGGATTAAAACCCAGTGCAAACAATGATGTTGAGAATAATAGAGCAATAGTTAAATATAATTGATTTTGATACTTCATTAAGTACTCCTAATTTACTTTTTGTTAATCCAATATTTTAGTAACTCTCTAAAAAAAGCTCTATAAGCTTCACCATGAGATCCGTCTTTGAGAATTATAGTCTCTTTCGTTAAGTCACGACGTCTTTTTTCCAGTTCTGCAAATCTTTGATCTTGTGCTTCCAGTTGACTCCACTCAAGACGTAATTGGCGCCTTGCCGTAAGCAACTTTTTAAATGGAGAATCTTTTAGCAATTCTTCTTTTAAAAATTTCTTCTCGTTCTCTGGAAGTTTATCAATAATTGCATTAGCTCTTTTAAAGGATTCTGCTTCACTTTCTTGACCCATTGTTGGATAATCCGCCAGCCACACAGCAAAATCATGAATCGCAGTAGTGGGTAAACTACGGGCGGCCACGACGTACCCACTTTCATCACGAATCGCGTCAAGGCCTACTAATTCACCCGAAATTTGTACAAGGGAAGCATAAGCAGGTTTAAAGCCCCACTTATCATCTGGCTCAAGCATTATACTTGAGCCGATTTTTTGTTTGTCCAAATATTTCAGCAAGTAGTCTCTAAAGAACGCTTTATAAGCTTCACCTTTAATTCCCGGTTCTTCTTCCAGGTTTATTTTCTCTTTCATTAAGCTCTGACGCTTTTTTAGCAATTCTTTAAATCTTGAATCTTGTTTTTCCAATTGCTGCCAGTCAAGCCATAGTTGACGCCTTGCCGTGAGCAACTTTTTAAATGGAGAATCTTTTAGTAATTCTTCTTTTAAAAATTTCTTCTCGTTCTCTGGAAGTTTATCGATGACTTCATTAGCAATTTTAAAATATTCGGTACCATTACTCATTGGGTTTTCAGAAGGATTAAAACGATAGGAATCCTCCCCCCAAACTTTACCCAAGGCTGCTTCTTGACCAACCCTGCTACTAGTTACTACTTGACCTGGTCCCAGTGCAAACAATGATGTTGAGAATAATAGAGCAATAGTTAAATATAATTGATTTTGATACTTCATTAAGTACTCCTTTTTTTGTAAGAGAGTTCATAAAATAAATTTCTTATTTTCTATTCTCTTGTATAAATTTCATTATATTTGCGCTAGTACATTAACTACATTAACTACTTTTTGTACTTCGCTTTGCGGGAATATACTATTTGGACCCGCTAAAAAATAGGGTTTCTCCTACTATTGATAGTAGCATTTATTGTTTCTATTTGTAAATAGTTTTTAATAATAAAAATTAGGGTTTATATAGGTTTTTAGGGCATAAGCGGTTCCTGGATGTTTTTAGAATTGGGATACCGTTTGTTTGTCAGCTATCATTTGCTGTTTTCAAAGGCTGTGCAAAAATGGGGCTTTTAGCTAATTTGGCACTTTATGCAGCCTATTATTCTATTTGTTTAAAGCTTGAACAAATCGAGCATACTGCGGTTTAGCTTTGACTAATTTTTGCCACTGCTGGTCTAAGTTTGCTTGCATTTGTGCTATGACTGGTGCAGGTGCTAGTATTTTCACTTTTTTTAGATCAACTTGTCTTGCAAGAATAGTAAGAAAATTTGCATCATTTTCCATTTCTCTAGTCACCAATAATCTGTTGGCTGCTGGCAGGGCATTAAGAACGTCTAAAGCTTCCACACTTGCTGGTTTAATCTGAGCAAAAATAGTCGGACCTTCAAATCTTGCATCTCTATCATCTGCCACTTCAGATGCAACTATACGTGCGGACGTTAATAAAATAAGTGTGGAGTAAAAATATTTTTTGTAGTTCATTGTTTTTCCTTTTATTGTTTGCTTCAAAATAACCTTTAGTTTAGCGTGTCTCTCTTATATTTAGTATGCCAAAATAATTTTCTGTTTGTAAATAATTCTTTGTTTCGCATCATTTCTTAAGGGTGTTTTAAAAGGCTAAGATAGATTTAACTACTATTTAACCTTGAATTGAGCAATTATTTGCCTTTATTGTTGGCAAAATGGTAGGACTACAAAAAAGAATTAACGCGTTTTGATTTACACACATGATCATTGGCATTACAGGAAAGGATATACCGTGAAATTGGTAATAATGATCAGTCTATTGTTTTTAGTTGGTAATGGTTACGCAATGGAGTCTGTGTTAAAAAAAAATAATGAACGGTCATCTCAAATAAGATTGCAACGGGAGTTAGATGAAAATCATGCTATTGCAATGGGTTGGTGCGTTACCGGTGTTATTAGTTCTTTGTCTGCATCAAAATTGGCAGATGTTTTTAGGAGCGCTTGCCCATGCCAAACATTAACCAAACGGTTGTATTTTGTTCTGCTATTTTCTACGGTTTTTAGTATTGGTACTATGCTTAAATATGTAAATAAAAATAAGCAATTATTGGAACAATTAACTTTATAGCAGAAGAATTAATTGTTCTCTTGTGCTAGATATAATGCAATAGAGCCTGCAACTGCAGCATTAAGACTTTCTGTGTTACCCAGCATAGGTAGGGTAAGTTGCAGTTCGCATTGGGCAACCCAATCGGCTGGCAAGCCTTGTGCTTCATTGCCAATTACCATAAGGGCATTTTTTAGATTCAGTTCTTCTGGTTTTTTGCCGTTGCTCACAACTAATGCACATAGCGACAGTGTTCCTTTGGTGGCAACTAGTTCATCCCAGCTTAATTCATGGATTGCTACCTGTGCGATAGTACCTGCGCTTGCTTGCATAACTTTGGGGCTCCAGGGGTCACACCCTTCTACAATTACCACAGATTTTGCACCAAATGCAGCTGCAGAACGTATTAAGGTTCCCATATTGCCCGGGTCTGCGATTTGCGCTAAGACAACACCTTTGTGTAATTTTTGAGGAGCAAGCGGAATATGGAATACTCCTAAAATACCACTGGGGGTATGGGCTGCGCTCATTTTTTTCATTACATCCATGGTAACTTCTACTAGCTCTGCACCGCAATTAAGGGCTTGGGCAGTAGGGAGTTGTTCCGGGGTAATGTAGAGGGTAACCGGTTTTTTGCCCGCTTCTAGGAGGGTGTTGATTATGCGGATCCCTTCAGCAATAAATAATCGCCGTTGGGCGCGGTATTTAGCGTGGTGAAGGTCGCATACAGCTTTAATTTGGTCGTTGGTGAGTGAACTTATTTTTTTTATCATACCTAAAGTATACCATTAACTATTTTATTTTTTTAGCTGCAATAAACTTTTCTGTAAAGATGTTTTCTCATCTTCCTCTTCATAGCGCCTTTTATCTTCTAACATGCTCTGTATGTTGGTTAGCGCTATTTCTTGGGAAGAAGCATCCATGGGCAATTCTTCAACGTAGGCAATAGATTGCGCAAAGCGTTTAATTACCTTGGGGTCTTTGGTTTTATACAGTGCCAATAGGGTTTGGAGTGCTGCTAATTCTAGGATCATATGGTTACAGCTGGGCACATTAGTATTTAACAAGCAAGAGGGGATTTTTGCATGATTAGCAAAGATTATGGGCTTTTCTTCTATTGGGTTATCTAAAAAAAGTATGCAGGCTTTTCTAATTTTAATGGTTGGCTGGGGTAAGTTATAGGGCCAAATACCAACGGTGTTTTCTCTGTCCCCCGATAGAATACAGTTGGTTAATGGGTCAAATCCAATAGATTCTACATAATTATTATGGAATCCATAGGCAGATTGTACCTCATTATTCGGTAAATGCATAAAAGAGACCGTGCCATCAGAACATCCCCAGGCAATTATGGGTTTGGTGGGGTGTATTGCAAAACAGGTTATTTTTGCTTCCCGTGGTGAAGAGGCGGTAAATACGGGGCGATGACTGCGAATATAGGCGGGATTAAGTGATTCATGTTTAGCGACCCTATAGAACAGTATTTTTCTTTCCCCGCTGTCTAATTGATTAAGACCCGCAACAGCACCTGCAAAGGCTATTAAGTTGGTGTAACGGGTATTCATGGTGGGTACAATGCGGGGACAATTAATGGGAAGGCTAGAAATTTTTATGGTACCAATAGTTCCACGGAGTGCAAATAGCACCGGATTTTTTTCAAGCAGTGATCCTGTACTTATTAATTCTTGGACCAGCTCAAGGGGAAGATTGTGGAGTTCTTTAGCGCTGAATGTGTGTAGATTGGTAACTATTTTGTTGAGTGCAAGCTGTTTTAAAGAGGGCAGTGGAGCGCGCGGTTGCATACAGAATAGAGGGGCATAAAACCATATAACTACTATTCCAATAACAGTTATAGCTTTGCCCATGCCAGACCCCTTTGTTACCATGGGTTTTCTTACCGGTCACTTCTTATTTTACTCTACAGCAAACAGGGGGTTATTTAGCTAGAGATCGTAAATTATGCAGCTTTATCAGCTTTTTTTTACAGTTCATTAAGCAATATACGTTCACGATATCGTGCCATTAATTGCACCATAAAATGAACGTTGTGCACAG
Source organism: uncultured bacterium (assembly GCA_963698045.1). GTDB lineage: Bacteria > Babelota > Babeliae > Babelales > Vermiphilaceae > MFD01716-c1. Next base: position 1,312,081 of record OY969115.1, read on the forward strand.
AAGCTAACGTATAGCCAGTTAGTTCATGTGCTTTAAACAAATGGTGCAGATAGGCAAGGGTATAATTTTGGCACACCATGCAGGTACAGGTTTCATCAATGGGTCTAAAATAATTTTTGTGTTCGCTGGCAGTTATTTTAATATTGCCGCGGGTAGTAAATAACATGCCGTGGCGTGCACAGCGTGTAGGGTGGGAGCTGTCAAAGGTGTCTATTCCCAATGCAATACTTGGTTCTAATGATGCAAGATCACCAATGCCTAGTAAATGAATTGGTTTTGTTTCTGGTAAAGCAGGCGTAACATAGCCGAGCATTTCAAACATTTCTTGGTGTGTTTTTCCCAAGGAACCGCCAATAGCATACCCATCAAATGGCATGGCGCTCAATGTAGTGCAACTAATGGTGCGTAGGCGCTTGTCTATGCCACCATGTACCACCGCGTACATTGCCTGTTGTTGCGGGTTGGCTAGATGGGCCTTTAGTGACCGCTGTTCCCAACGGTGAGTGCGGTGGAGTGAGTATTCAAGAGATTTAGGATCTATGTGGTAGGGTGGCAGTTCATCAAACGGAATAATAATGTCTGCGCCCAGATCTTTTTGGGCAGCAACAGAAGATTCTGGGGTAAGTACAATTAAGTCACCATTGCGGTAAGATCTAAAGGTAACGCCCTCTTCCGTGGTGCGTACTACTGCGGTGTCACCCTTTTTTTTACCTTTGCTTTTAAGTTCATCTTTTACCGTGCCATAGGCAAGGCTAAATACTTGGAACCCACCAGAGTCTGTAATTAAGGGGTGTTTGCGGTTCATAAATGTATGCAGTCCACCGGCAGCTTTAATAAGTGCCGTTCCTGGCTGCAGCATAAGATGATAGGTATTACAGAACATAAGTTGCAGGCCCAAACTGTCTACGGTAGCCGTATCTAATGCCTTAAGAGTTCCATTGGTGCCCACCGCCACAAAATGGGGGGTGTCTATAATGCCATGGGGAGTATGTATTCTACCCACACGAGCGCGCGACTTGCGTGACTGGTGTACCAGTTCAAACCTAAAGTATTCATGGTCTGTAACATTTGGTGTGGGTATAAGGGGATGTATGGGCGTTTCTAGCATGGGTTTAATTCCTGTGGAACGGCTAATTACGGTACGCTATTGGTAGTATTGTAAGTGTAATACTAATCTTTAAAATTAAAAGTGGGTTAATGCCCTGTTTTTCATAATAGTACGCGATAGGGCAATACAGGGAGAGGCTATAAAAATGGCAACTAATTTAATGGCGTAGCTCACCAGAATAATCTGTCCAATGTTGTCTACAATGCCATAAAGTCCCAAAAAGCTAAAAAGTACCGTGTCCACTGCTTGGCTAATTGCGGTAGATGTATAGGTACGTACTACCAAAAATCGCTGGTGCCACCATTTTTTTAAAAATCCGTAGACATAATAATCTACCATTTGCGCAATATAATAAACGGTAATAGATGCAATAACAATGCGGGGAGTTGTGGAAAGTAAACTATTATACGCTCCCTGTGTGGTATCAAAAGGGCTGGCAGAATAAAGCAGATGGAGTTGGGACACAATGGTGTAAAAGAGCAGCGTTGCCATATTAATGGTAATTGCTTTGCGGGTAATCTCTTTGCCCCAGTATTCTTGCAGCAAGTTAAGGCCAAGTGTTGCACCAATGGTAAATGCATCTGCAGCAGTGGCAGTTAATCCAAAAAGGGTAATAGTTTTAAGCACAAATAGGTTGGCAAGAAGACATTGTATAGCAACAAAGGTAATTAGTGCATTGGGGCCCAGTGCAAGAAAGCCCAGAGCGCTTAAGCTAATGAAGAGTGAATGGAACAGAAATATAAATTCGTTTGCCATAATGTTGTTAGTTAATTAGATTTTTGAAATCTTTGTACAACCCTTGTAGACCATACATAGTAAGTGCACATCCGCCAACAGAAACCGCGGTAGCTATTCTAATTCCTTTTTTCATTTCTTTTATTTTTTCTGGCTGATTATGGTTTTCTAAATTCATTTTTGCTAAAAGTCCAATATAAGCAAGAGTGGCTGCCCCACCGGCTAATGCTACGCCCCCAAGAGCGCAAACACTATGTAAAAGGAAAAAACCAATTGCGCGAACAGGTGATGGTTTGTGCACTTTTTTTATTGGTTCTGATTCGCGGGGAAAAGATTCTATTACACAACCACCAGGAAGAATGGAATAGGTTATTGCATGCATACTTATTAACAAGAAACTTAATATACGGGCGATTAGTTTTATTTTCACCGGCCTTCTCCCCAAAGTTAGCACTGTTTTTTTATAATGACTTAGTAAAAAGGCGCCATTTAAAGACGCCTTTTTTTTGATTTGTCTGTGTTTAATCAAATAAGCCAATAAAATCTTTTATAAGACCTTGAGCACCATAGAGAGCTGCTGCTACTCCGCCAGCGGTAACACCAATAAATGTTGCAGTACTTGCAGGATCGTTACAGTAATCTATGTATTTTTCTGCTAGGCCGTCTGGGTAATCTTTTAATTTCCATTCAACACTTTTGGCTAATTTAAATGCTATTAATTCGTACTTACCTAATTTTCGAATTGCTATTGAATCATTAGTAGCTTGATAGCCTTCTTTAGCCATGAATACTCCGCCAACTAAAGAGGCGCAATGTATTAAAAAAAATCCAAATTTATGGGAAGCAGAATGTTTAGGCTGTTGTTGGGTTTGGTGTTGTTCTGGATTACGTGCCTGGAGCATGGTCCCGGTTGAGCTTATAGAGAATGCTATCAACATCCCCGTTACTAAATTCTTATTCATAAATGCCTTTTCCTTGGTATTAATGCATATTTTGTAAACTATCAAACAGTATAATAGCATATGGTGTAATTTCAACAGGTGTAGCCGTTGATATTGCATATGTAATTCAATTAGTTATTAATTATAGGTCATCTTCTGGATCAGGTTTTCCGGTAAGGTGTGTTATAAAACGGCTAATATCTGTGTATAGTCCATGAACCCCATATATAACCAGGGCAAGACCGGCTCCGCAGGTCACTCCACTTACTGCGGGTGTTGCGGGGTGGTTAAGAATTTTGATAAGGGTAGCAGAGCTTATTATGCCTTTAATCCCCCTATAGGCCACATGTTCTTTTATTAGGGTAGCTTCCATAAGATATCTTTTTGTTACTGAAGTGCGTTGTAGGGCATAAGCAGCAAGAGCAATTTTGCCACTCTCTCTAGAAAGAAAAAAACCTACAAACACGCAGGCTGAATGTATTGCCACTGATTTAAGATTGGTGGTAGCGGATTGATCTTGGGTAGCATCTTCTGTTTTGGTAGTGTGTGGGAGCAGTAATATAAGGCAAGCAAGAATAAGATATTTTTTTTTCATGGTATGTGCCGGTTTATGGTTGCGAATGCAGGGTTAGGGCAGTATACCATTTTTTTTGGTGAGGAAGGGAAATAAATGATTCAAAAAAGAGGCGCCTATGAAAGACATCTCTTATATTTTGCTTTTAAGTAATGTTGGTAATTTCTACTCAAATATGCTTACCAAATCTTTAATAAGACCTTGTAGTCCATAAATAGTTGCTGCTACGCCGCCAACCGCTAAAGTGCCGCTAACGGGAGCTGTTGCTGGGTTCTTTAATATCGACATGCTAATGGCAGCTATTTTTTCTGAGTTTTCATCATCATGTCCTTCTTCTTTTGCTTGTGCAAAAAAGGTTCGGTGTATTTTATCTTGTTCTTGTTCTGATGAATTTTTTATTGCTACAGATGCTGATGCCATGCCCCCTGCATAGTAGGTTGTACCAAGGCCACCTAGGAAAGATACGCCATGCAGCAAAAAGAAACCAATGCGACGTGCAGTAGAATTCTTTTGTGCCTGATTATCATGTTCACCTGCATTAACTATTGGGGTAATTAGTACTGCAATGCAGAGTGTTAATGCAATTAATTTGGTTTTCATAAAATTCCTTTGAAATAGTTATTGTTATGTTAATTACTTTTATTTAAATAGACTAATAAGGTTTTTAACTAGACCTTTGGAATATTTTATTCTGAAATATCTTTCACTAAGCCTTGTATACCAACTGAGGTACAGGTAATTCCAGTTGTTGCTAGAATGCCACTAGAGACAAAAAAGTAATTACGTAGAAATTTCCCGTAGTTATCGAATTGGTTTTCTAGTTCATAGGTAAGATTTGGTGTCTGTTCTTTTATCCTCTCAATTATCGGGCGCATTAAGAAAGCCATTGTCAGTGTACTAATTGATCCAAGAGTAACGCATAATCCAGCAACGGTTTGCAGAGTATGTTTGCCAACGTTAATAATGCTTTTGGCAATAGATGGAGATTCTTTTACAGGATCTGCTGCTTGTAAGTTTGTCACGGATGCAATAGATAAGGATGCGCAGAGAGTTAATGCAATAAATTTGTTTTTCATAAAATTCCTTTTAAAGAGTGATTGTTATGTTAATTACTTTTATTTAAATAGACTAACAAGATCTTTAACTAGACCTTGGAATCCATAAATAGTTGCCGCTAGTCCACCAAGTGCTATGGTGCCACTAAGAGGAACTACAGTTGGATTATTTTTGTAAGTCGCCATAAGACTTTGGGCCAACATGTCTGACTGGTGCTCATTTAATCCCGTTTTTTTAAGTTTTTGAGTAAAGTCGTTAAGAATTTGCTCTTCTTGATTGGGATTTGCAAATCTAACTTTTCTGCATAATAACAGTGTGCTTATACCATTTATTGTTGCACCAAGGCCACCTAAGAAAGATGCGCCATGCAGTAAAAAGAAACTAATGCGACGTGCATTAGAATTCTTTTGTGCGTGATTATCATGTTCACCAGTCTTAACCATTGGGGTAATAAGTACCGCAGCGCAGAGGGTTAATGCAATAAATTTGGTTTTCATAAAATTCCTTTGAAATAGTTATTATTACGTTAATTACTTTTATTTAAATAGACTAATAACGTCTTTAACTAGACCTTGGAATCCATAAATAGTTGCCGCTAGACCACCAATGGCTATGGTGCCAGCAATAGGAGCGGTTGAAGGGTGCTTTTTAAATGACACTAAACTATCAGCTGTTTTTTGAGATGCTGCATCGTTATTTCCCCTGCCTCTTTCTTGCATATAATAGGCTTGGCGCATCTTGAGTTGTTCTACTTCAGGCAAATTTCTGAAATGTAAAGATGCCCTGGAAATGGCTGTTCCAATAAGTGTTGTACCAAGGCCACCTAAGAAAGATGCGCTATGCAGTAAAAAGAAGCCAATGCGACGTGCAGTAGAATTCTTTTGCGCGTGATTATCGTGTTCCCCAGCCTTAACCATTGGGGTAATAAGTACCGCAGCGCAGAGGGTTAATGCAATAAATTTGTTTTTCATAAAATTCCTGTGAAATAGTGATTGCTACATTAATTATTTCTATTAAATAAGTTCCTAAAATCTTTAACTAAACCTTGCAATCCATAAATAGTTGCCGCAAATCCACTTGCCCAGAGACCACAATGTATTGGGCCCTTTTTTTGGTAGTTTTCTATCACGGTATTTGTTGCTTCATCTGCAGTATCTTGATTGCAGCCAGTTTCTTCAATTATTCCATTTCTTACCGTAGTACGGAATTCTTCTTCATCTTCAGGGCTTAAGCTTTTAAGATATATATAGGTTATTGCAGAATCGCGGTTTTTTATTGATGTAGCTAAGCCGCCAACAAAACAGATTCCATGCAATAAAAAGAATCCAATGCGCCGTTGAATGGATTCATTTGGATGATCTTTGGGTTCTGCTGCATTTGTTAATGGGGTAATAATAAGAGAAGTACAGATTGTTAAGGCGATTAATTTTCTTTTCATTTTCCCTCTGGAGTATTTGGGGCTGCTTATCTAATTACTTCAGTTAGTGTACCAGGGTGGTACTAATGTTCAACCGGTTATGTGCTAGAGTCGCTGTTATTTTTTCTAATAGTTAATTAATATTATTGGGTTATTTATGCAGTGGATATTCAGAAAAGCCTACCAGACGGCATTCAGGTTGGGGTAGAACGCCAAATTGGGCATTGACCAGCTCTTGCATAGTGCGTGCTAAATTAATCAAATCAGTGCTTGTGGCATTGCCCTTGTTTACCAGCATATTGGCATGTTGGTAAGACACAATGGCGTCTCCCGCGGTTAATTGCCCTTTAACCCCAATTTTATCCAGGTAATAGGCAACATAGATCATTTTTTTGCCATTACTGACTAAGGTTACTTCATGGTCATGGAAGTTTCTAAAAAAGCTTCCACAGGTATTTTTGGAAGGGTATCTGCTAACCCGGTGACGGATTATTTCTGTTCTTCTGCCTTGTGCGTGGGCAATTTGCAGATCAGTTCCGGTACGTACCTGGAATGTGGCATTAATTAAGTAATACTCTTCCGCATGTAATTTAGATTCATCATAGCCAAAATTAAACCATGCATTGTCAACTGTTTCTATGGCTCCCGTGGTGCGGTGCAGTACTTGTGCAGTAATCAAAAACTGGGCCAACAGAAATTCAAAATAATGCAGATTAATGTAGACGGACCCACCAACAGTGCCGGGAATGCCACTAAATTCTTCTAAGCCCAACAAATTATGCCCAAGGCAATAGTCAATTAGGTTGGTCATGCTTACGCCAGCGCCTGCAGTTACTAGAGCAGTATTTGCATTTGTGAACGTGTGGGTTATGGTAGTTAATGCGGGTCTAATTACTAAACCGGCAAACCCAGCGTCACTAATGAGAATATTTGCCCCTTCCCCTAAAATAAATAGGGGGAGGTTGTGCTGGGTAGCAAATGCTACCGCAGCTTGGAACTCTTGGGCGGTTGTTGGTTGCGCGTAAAATTGAGCATTGCCACCGGTCTTAAACCAATTTTTATCTGCAAGGGGAATGTTCTGTTGGATAAGGGGGTGCAGATTTTTTATTTCTTGTGAATGTGATTGGCAATTATTTTCTGTTGACATGGGGTTAATTCGATTGAATTGGGTTCCGGGAAAACTAACTCTTGTGTCCGCTCGTCCTGAGCTTGTCGAAGGATACGACGGACAAACCAAAAAATAGGGTTAGATAATTTTTTTGGAACGTATATTTCAATGTTTTGATTTTTTAAATTACCGCACGTATCCTTCGAAGGGCTCAGGACGAGCGGACTAGAAGATTACTTTGATAACAAATTATTGAGAGGTCGTACAAATTATTTACAAGTTTAGTTCATATTCTCTATTACAGTCGTTACCACAATTTGGAACCTATTAAATTATTAAAGTTAAATTACACAACAAGATTTCTCTGGTGTTTTTTTTAATGGTGGCCGCATTTTAACTACCTTACGTTCAACCAAGTCATTGCAGGTTGCACTGCACGTATTTGCATATTTAGTAAGACATGCAGGGCAGCTAATGTAATGGTTGTTACATTCCGCGTTCAGGCAGTTGGTGTACTCATCACAGGGTTCCGGGCATAGTGAGCAGGTGCTTAACACATCATTGTTAATGCGCACTGCAATGCGGTTGTCAAACACATAATTTCTACCACGGAAGTGGCCGTCAGGGAACTGTTCAGTGTAGCGAACAATTCCACCTTTAATTTGGTACACTTCTTTTGCTACATTTTTTATTTTTAAATAGGCGGTTGCGCGTTCACAGCGAACGCCACCGGTGCAGTACATAAGTACTTCTTTGTCTTTAAATTCATCAAGATGTTCGTCAATGTATTTAGGAAATTGACGGAAGTTTTTTATATCCGGGAGTATTGCGTCTCTAAAGCGACCAATTTTCCACTCATAATCGTTACGGGTATCTAATACCACTAAATTGTCTGGTTTATTAGAAAGGAGTTCATGCACTTCTTGGGGGGTTAAATGTTTGCCACCGTCTTGTACGGTTAATTCATTGGGATCTACTCCCATTGCTACAATCTCATTGCGTTGGGTAACATATAGGCGATTAAATGACTCTGCGCCCCCTTCACTTTCTTTGTAATCAATTTCACCAAAGAGTGGGTGTTTTTCCATAATGGCTTTGTACAAGTTAGTGATTTCTGTAGAACCGCCTACGGTGCCATTTATGCCTTCATGGCTAATAAGTATGCGTCCGGTAAGGCCCAATTCTTGGCAAATCTTTTTTTGCCATTTAATTACTTGCTTTGGGTAAATAATGTGCACGTATTTATAAAAAAGGAGAATTTTTCCCATATGGTTATCCCCGGTAGTACTTAAGATTAAACATGGTTACTAATAAACATTAATAGTCAAGGTTGCCCTGTACTTGTAGTGTACCAGGGACTAAAAAAATAAAAACCCCAATAAATGGAGTTTTTAATAGAATATTACGGGTAAAAAAAAGACCGCATCATAATGCAGATGCGGCCTAAATATCAAATTCTAAAGCTTAGTTATGCGATAAGTCGCTTACTCAGCTGAATCTTCAGATGCTTTGCAGCACAAGCCAGCATCAGAAGCAAGGCCATGAATGCCATAAACAAGCAAATAAGCTGCGGTAAGAGATGGAGCCCAGGTGTTTACTAGGTTAGTAGTTGAATTTGCAGGAGCATCTTTTTTGAATGGGTTAAGATTTGTTGTGAATTTAGCTTTGAATGCATCTTTATAGCCGTTGTTCAATGTCTTTTGAACGTCTTTTTCGTCAACGGTAGATACATCAACTTTTGATAAGTCTTCTTTAGCAAAGCCTTTTAGTTCTTTTGCAAAGTTGGCTTTGGTAAGGGTATTTAAGTCTGTGGTAATTTCTTTGTCAGAAGTAACAAGTACTTTACCAGTCATATCATTGAGAGATTTTTTGTCAGCTGACAATTGAACGTTCAATACTTTAACTGTTTCTGTTTTGCCATTTGGAGTGTTTGCATGTGTTGATAGTCCTGCTTGCACAAAACGAGCTGCGCTAGCGCCTAAAACAATAGCAGCAACATTTTTTACAACGTTGAACACGCGATATGCAGTAGAAGAAGCTTCTTCACTCATTGCGTTCATGTTTGTGCTGATCAATAATGCTATAGGAAGAATAAGAGACAACGCCTTCGTTGTTTTTGGGATAACCATAATCGTGTGGTCCTCTTTGTTGAAAAGTTAATATTTTTTATAACAACAAAGAACACTGTATCCAAAAAAACAAGCGTTGGCAATAAAAATCTAAACTAGTTCTTGAAGTGCTGAGATTCAGGTTTTGTGAATTATTTCATAAAGGAAATGTTTATTGTGTGATATTAGTATTGGTAAAAAACAGCAGTTTTACGCACTTCCGGCAATTGCTTCACCGGTGATAATCTGCAATATTTTTTGGTTTATTTTTTCTAAGCGCTCTTGCACTTGAAGCCGTTTTTTATAGAGTTTGCTTTGAACCCATATAGTACTTTGTGTGTAATAATACCGCACAAAATCTTTAACTGCTTTGGGCGTCCATTGTAATGGATTAGTAATTACCTTGGGAGCATGACTAAAGGCTTTGCGTACGTAATAACGCCAATATTTTTGTTCAAACTTTTGGTCCATAGCACGCCATGCATTGCGATAATAATCTATTTCATATTTAGGCGTGTGTTCGCCTTCATCAAAATACATAACTATGGGCGTGTTAAAGGGATAGGGTTGGTTGTTTTTGCTGGGTCTATAGACAAAGTGGTGCAGTGTTGGTAACCAACGGCCAACAATGGGATCATGGATATCAAAATGATCCGCGTGGGATTTACTTACTACGGTGCGAATGTTTACAATTCGTTCATGTTCTTTGTATTCGCGGTCGCAACTTCCCCATACGGTTTGTGCGGGGTCATAATAAGAGAAGAAATTATATATATAACCAATAATGTTCATATTGGGCTCATAGTTATCATAATCTATGGGAGTGCCTAATCCATAGAGAACCGCAATTCGGTGAGCGCTATTCCGTTCCGCAAGAATTTGGCTGGCGCGGTGGGCAACGTTGGTCCCGTGACTGTGGGCTATAATTCTAATCTCTGTTTCTGGGTCAAAATTTTCTATTAAGTTGGCTAGGTTACGGGCACCTTCTTCCCTGGCGGAGGGTAATAACCCACCACTCCAGGTATAGCCCAGTACTTTAACTTTAATATTTTGGGGTTGTTCAAAGAGTTTGGCAGATTTCTCTACTTCTTTAAAAAAACCACCATCTCTGCGGTACCAGTCAACATCCGCAGCGGCCGTTCCGTGTACAATAATATATTGCACCATTTTTTGGGGAGTATAACCAGGTAAAGCCAGTGTAGAATAGGCAAGGGTAAAAAGCAGTAGTGCACTGCGTGCAATAGTAGTTAATAAAGAATAAATCATGCTATAACGCTCCATTTATAACACAAATAGAAAATATTCCACTGAATACTGACTACGATAGTTTATTTTTCTTACATTTTATTACGCCTATTTAGTATGCAATGTATAGAAGTAATGTCAAAGGGTACCAGTTGGTTTTTACCATAGTAAACCAAGGGAAAGGGCGACTAATGAATGATAATTTTAGAGATCGTGCAGATGCGGGCAAGCGTTTAGCAGCTCGGCTTATGCACTATGCAGATAACCCAGATGTTATTGTGCTCGCCTTACCCCGTGGGGGTGTTCCCGTAGCTGCCCAGATAGCCCATGCGCTGCATGCGCCATTAGATATTGTGGTTACGCGCAAGATTGGGGCACCCTTTAATCCTGAATTAGGCTTAGGAGCCGTGTCCCAGAATGGGCAAATTGTTTGGAATAAAGAGGTTATGAAGAGTTTGCACATAAGTCCGCAAGACCCAGCGGTGCAGGCCATTATAGATAAAGAACAGGAAGAGGCCGCACGCCGGGTGCAGTTGTATCGTGCTAATAGGCCGCCTATTACGGTGCAAGATAAGATAGTAATTCTGGTAGATGACGGCGTTGCAACCGGGGCTACCATACGTGCCGCAATTGCTACCTTACGCGCCTGGCATGCCCGTAAGGTTATTGTTGCCGTTCCGGTTGGGCCATTAGAAGAGGTTGCTGAATTGGAGCAGGAGGCGGACAAGTGCTTTTGTCTGGCAAGTCCCCATTATTTCTTAGGTGTAGGGGATTTCTATGCCCGGTTTGAGCAAGTAAGTGATCAAGAGGTTATTGCGCTGCTAGCTAATCAGTAAAAATAGGTTATTGGCAATTAATTATGCAGGGTTATACTAATGAATAATTAAATTCTGATCATAGCGGGGTAATAATGTGTCAAAATCATTCATCAACAACGTGCGTTCCGCGCACATTAAATAGTGTTAATTACGCTTTAGAGCAAGCGCTTCTTGCCGATGATATTGTTAATTGGGAGCATCAGCGACTGTTAATGGTAGAAGCGCTAGAGGCGGGGGCGTCTGTTGACCATGCAGTACCACACATGCATGGTAATTTGATTACTGCATTATATTTGGCGGTGATAAAGGCTGACACTGAACTTATTAAATTCCTTATCCAAAAAGGTCCTAATCCTAATTTAGAATTGTATGACAATAGCACTATCTTTTCTTATGTAGATTCCCTTGTGGTTGCACAATGTTTAGTCGACTGTGGAGTAAAATTGTATGAGCGCTCAGGTGCCATGTTTGGCGGTTTATTGCATGGGTTAATGCAACCGGTACCACAAGCGGTGGATTTAATTGCGTTTTATCTTGCGCATGGTGCTAATCCTAATTTGCCAGATTGGTCTGGTGACACTCCATTGCATGTGCTGGCAAGGGTTAGTGGAAATTATGCTCAGCATTTGGATTTGTTACAGCACAAAGTAATAATTTTAAGAGATGCTGGGGCGGATGTAGGAATTAAGAATTTGGCAGGAAAGATGCCGGTTGATTTGATTAAAAATGCCGATTTTATGCGTGATTTTTTTTCCTGATTTGTTTTTGTGCTCAACTATCTTTTATCCTTTTTCAAAATCTTTTATGCACCTCCCATGCAGGGGGGGGAAGGGTATGGTTTTGTTCTTTGTATTTTATTGCATGTCTTCACAATAATCTTTTTTTATATTCAACATCTTTTTTTGGCCTATCCGGCCAGGACCAAAAATGGTCTTGTGACCATCTTTGGAATCAGCACATTTAAGGGGGACCTTAAAAATCCCTACGCTTAGGACCCGCGTCTTAAGTGGCGCCCCTCATGTTTTACCTATACTTGCAGCTCAGTCCAATAACGCAAGGCGTTTTGTCCAGTTCGCAGCAAGTATGGTGCAAACATTTCGGGTAGCATTCGCCTTAACCACGCCTTAGCGCAGAATGCGCGGCGGTGGGACGGCTCACGCAGGATTCTAAGCTAGAGTGGTATAATTCTATTATTGAGTAGTAATTGAAGCCAGTCTTAGCGGCTGTGGAGCGTCTTAAATTTCTTTAAGCCACAAAACCTGGCATGTCTTATGAAGTTTTGACGTAGTAGGGAGTTTACGTAGGGTTTTTTAAAGATTGCCCTCTATGGCCGGGCGGGCCAGCTTCTCCTACTCTCCAATAAAATAAAAATCTGATCTAGCTTTGATTGGAAGTGAGCCGCCATTTTTCACGAAGCTTGCGGAGTGAATAAATGGAAAGGCGAGTGCACGCCACACTATTTTTACCATGCTTGCTAGCGAACTGGACAACACGTTTCGTGATTGGACTGAGCAGCAAGAATAGGAAAAATTGGGGTGGCCTTTAGCAACCAAAGCGTATGGGGATTTTTAAGGGGTTTATCCCTTAAATGAGGGTTGTTAGGGTGTTTCATAATACCCTAATCCCTGCACGGGAGGTGCATAAAAAGATTTTGAATATAAATAAAGATTGTTGGGTAAATAAACCATTGCGATCATAAAACACAAAACCAAAAACAAAAAAATATGTAAACCTTCCTCCTCTTCATTGAACTTTTACCCATTTTGCGTATGCTCATTCACATAACCTAACAAATAATAGTTCCGTACTTTAGCCCCAGAGATATCAAATGAAATTATCACTTGCCTGGATATTTGATCACATAGATGCAGACTGGAAGTCCATAGACGTTAAAAAATTAGTTTCTGACTTTAATCAAAAAACAGCAGAAATAGAATCCTTTTTCCCATTCCACATAGACCTTGACCATCTTGCCGTTGCTCAAGTAGTAACGCGGGATGAAGAGTCATTAACGGTCAAATGTCCAGAATGGGGCATTACTACCCAACTATCTGGCCGAGCAGATGTATTTATTAATGATTGGGTAATGATTAAACGTACAGACCATACCTATTCATGGGCATTAGATACCCATCTTGGAGGGTATAAGCAGATTCAACTGCCAGCATTCTATATGCCAGAATTTATGCAAGATGGTGAATGGAAGGCAACTATAGAAAATCATGACATTATTTTAGAGATAGATAACAAATCAATTACCCATCGCCCAGACATGTGGGGACACCGTGGCTATGCCCGTGAAATTGCCGCTTTGTTAGATTTGCCATTTAAAGATTTAAGCAGTGTATTACCCGATGTTTCTGTATTGCAACATGCACAACGCCAATCTTCTGGTCCAAGCATGCCCTTTGACCTTGCTATAGACACATCTGCTTGCTTGCGCTTTGCAGCTGTTTACATTAAAGAAGTTGTTAATCAGCCATCTTTGCTTTGGATGGCACATCGCTTAATTCGCACAGAAAATAGGTCTATTGATGCCATTGTCGATATCACTAATTATGTAATGTTAGATTTAGGACAGCCGTTACATGCCTTTGATGCAAATACGCTTACTGGTAATAAGGTAACTATGCGTATGGCACATGCCAAAGAAAAATTAACGCTGATAGATGGTCAGGAATTAACTTTGACCACAGAGGACGTGGTAGTTGCAGATGCATCACATGCGGTATCACTAGCGGGAGTAATGGGAGGTGCTGCTACCAGAGTTACGCGAAAAACGACAAGTGTATTGTTAGAAGCAGCATGTTTTGATGCAAGCACTATTCGTAAAACAGCGATGCGGCATAAAAAACGCACAGAGGGAAGCACTCGCCAAGAAAAAAGTATAGATCCAGCGCAAGAGGTACTTCTAATTCGTCGCACCTTACAGTTGTTAAAAGAAGCGGGTATTTTGCTTTCTCCAAGTCATACCGTTATTGCATTAGGAACATTGCCGTCTCCCCTTGTTATTGTAGTTTCCCATTTGTTTATTGAACAAAAGTTGGGTGTTGCATTAGACGTAGACCAGGTAGTGCGTATATTAGAAAAAATCGCTTTTGTGGTTAAAATTGTTTTAGATGATTTTGGCAATACCTGTTATGAAATTACCGTACCTTCGTTCCGTGCAACCAAAGACATTACCATACCAGAAGACATTGTAGAGGAAGTGGGTAGATTTTATGGGTATGACCGCATTATTCCCGTGTTGCCCCGTATTACTACTGAACCATTTTCATTAATTCAATTGCGTCGCCTGCGGTCTATTAAAATAATGTTAGCAACTGGGTATGCATTCCGCGAACTGTATTCATATGCTTTTTATGATGAAACGTTATTGGCGGCCTTAAAGTGGCAGCCAGAAGATGCAGTACATATTCAAAATCCCGTATCTGAACATTGGCGTAGATTGGTAACTTCTTTAGTGCCACACTTATTGCGTGCAGTAGAACAGAATGCTGTGGACCATGATCAGTTGCATTTCTTTGAGTGGGCCCGGGTATGGTGGCAAAAAGATACTGTTATTTTAGAAGAAAAAAGATTGGCAGGTATTTTGTTTGATAAAAGTCAGTTGGATTTTTATACCGCTAAACATATGGTAAATGCAATTTCTGATTTGGTGCATTTACCCTTGGAATGGAAAAAAATAGATAAGCCAGAGCTCCCGTGGTTAATGCCATACCAATCTGCACAGTTAGTGCATAATGGAACGGTAATTGGGTATGCGGGCATGGTAGATCCGGTATTTGTGCGACCATTATTTGAAGGTCCTGCATTTGTGTTTGAACTAAATGGTGACTATCTTATGAACTTTACTCCAGAGCCGTTACGTTTTGTGGCGTTATCTAAATATCCGGCAGTGGTACGTGACATTAGTATGTTGGTACCTTTGCAGCATACCGCACAGTCATATCTGGATCTAGTTGCAGGAATTCATGGCACCATTACTCAGGTAGCGTTGGTAGATTTCTTCCAAAAAGATGAATGGCATGACAAACGTTCACTAACGGTCCGTATTACGTTGCAAGATCCTAATAAAACCTTAACTGCCCAAGAAGTGGATGCGGTTATAGAACAGGCAGTTGCGGCAGTGCAACAACAAGGAGCGGTAATCAGATGACCTATCCTGTTTCTGTGCGCGTGCAACTGGTATTGTATGCGCTGTTTGGTATTGGGGTGCTTATGGCGGACCGTATTGCCAAGCTTATGGCTCTGCAATTACAAGCGCCACATCAGGTAACCTCTTTTTTATCCTATGAATTGGTATTAAATCGGGGGATATCTTGGGGCATTCTGCATTCATCTTCCCCGTTAATTTTTGGCATAATAACCGGTCTTATTATTCTTATTTTGTTAGGGATTATTGGGCATGCGGTTATGCGATTGTCTGCGGGACATTGGGTATGGGCAGAAACACTTATTGTATTTGGGGCTGTTAGTAATTTGATTGACCGCTTTGTGTATGGTGGAGTTGTAGATTTTATACATGTTTATTACGCGGGGTGGTCATTCCCGGTATTTAATGTTGCGGATATGGCGGTAGTAGTTGGTGTGGCACTATTATTTTGGGAGTTTTATCAAGAATGATTATCATGTTTGACGTAATGCGTTGGTATGCAACGTTTGGACCGGTTGGTTATTTAGCAGCACCAGGAACCATGGCAACCTTAGTTACTATTCCGTTTGCCTGTTGGCTTATGACACATGTTACCGTATTGTGGTATGTGACTGTTGTTGCGGTGCTTGCGGTAATTGCCTATTACTGCGTACGCCGTGTGCATAATGAATTTTTTCATCACGAAGACCCTTCTGAAATTGTGGTAGATGAATTTATTGGATGTCTTATTACTTTTGTAGGTATAGGTTGTAGTTCCCGGGCAATTATCTTGGGAATTATTTTGTTTAGATTTTTTGATATTTCCAAAGTTGCAGGAATTCGATGGGTTGAACGGTTCCACGGCGCAACGGGCATTATGGTAGATGATGTACTGGCGGGTGTGTACAGTAATTTAATCTTGCACTTGTTGAATTGGTATGGGTTGTTGTACTAGCTATGTCTACGTTTCTTTCTTATCTTAAAAACATATCCTATGACCTTATTGCACCACCGTATTGCGTGTCCTGTAAAAAATTCTTATCTGCTCGTGATCCGCTGTGTTCTGAATGTTTGCGTTCTATACAGCCGGTAGTTTCTATTTTACTTCCTATAACCTCTACCAAATCTATTAAAGTACTTGCTATTTCTGATTATCAAAATCCGTTAAAACGTCTAATTTGGGCAAAGCGGTATGGCAAACGGGTTGCCAGTTCACAGCTGGGTGAATTAATTTGGCAGATGACCTATGTGCAAAAAACAGCCTTTGACGTTATTGTTCCCATTCCGTTGCATTGGACCCGGTATGCCTGGCGTGGATATAATCAGGCAGAAGAGATAGGTAATATACTTGGGGCTGCAAGTGGAAAGCCAGTAGAAAATCTGTTATGGCGTACGCAACGCACTGCGTTCCAATCTACGTTACGTAAAAAAGAACGGGCTCAGAATATTCAGCATATCTTTGCATTAACAAAGTTTGAAAAAGAGAAGTACCGTGACAAGCATATTCTGCTGGTAGATGATCTGTTAACTACGGGTGCTACCATGCGGGAAGCGGCACGCGTATTACAGACCTTGCGGCCGGCATCTATTACCGGTGTTGTTGCTTGCAGGGTGGTATAAAAAAAGAGCCGCACCCAAATTGGATGCGGCGGTAATCTGCACTATTATGTGTGAATCTTATTTGTTGTCTGCTGCTAGGTATGCAGTAATATTAGTTTGAAAATCTGACATGTCATCTAAAACTTCTACTTCTGCTTGTGTTAACCATTTTGGTTGTTCTTTGTCTGTTCTTAATTCATCTAATGTGTTTATAGTATTAATATTGTCGGTCATTTGTCCTTTTACTTCCGTTAATACTAATGCTAGGTATGGCGCTAGGAACGCTTGGTTAACAAATTTAAGTGTTTGTGCTGCTTGTTCTAATTTTTTGTTTGTTATTTGAATGTTATTGGCTTTTAAATTCTTAATAATATCATTCAAATTAGCGTTGTATGTTTTCCAGCTATTCATAATTGCACGCAGATCATTGTTATCAACTTTGGTTTTGCCTGTTTTTAAATTTCTAGCAAGGGTTGCTAATTCGTTAAGGCCACGATTAATATTACTTAATAGATCATCAAGAGTGTATTCGGTAGGCTTTGCTGAGGAATTAAGTGCAGGAGTAATGTAGCTCCAGCTTAAAAATCCTTTTAGACCTTTTAGTTCTTCAACCCTTGGTTCTTTAACTTTGCTTATATCATAAGAAAGTGTTGTTGATTCAGGAGTAGTTACTTCCTTTTTTAATGATGGTGATGTTGGTTCACTGCTTTGTGTAGTTGCAACAACAGGAGCAGATTCTTGTTTGGTAGCAACTACTGGTTGAGCTGGAGCTGGGGTAGGCGCTATTACTTGGCTAACTGTAGGTGATGATGGTGGGGTTGATGTAGGGGTAGTTTCTTTGCTAGATTCTGGACTAGGGGCAGGGGATACTGGTTCTAAGTTAGCTGGCGGTGCCCATACTGATGCGGGTGCAGGAGTGGCGACTTTTTTGGGCTCGTCAGTTTTCTTAATGAATGCTTGGAGTGGCAATGTTTGATTTTTTGGGGTTTTGCCACTAGAGATTATGGTTGGCTGATAGCTTAGTAGCAAGGTGATACTTAAGGCAGTAACTACACGTGGTGCGTTCATAAATGGACTCCTTTGTAAGAGAAAAAGAGAGACGGCTTTTTACAATTGCTATAGGTATAGTACATTTCAAAAGAAAAAAAAAGGGTTTAAATATTAAATTAATTATTCTTCAGTTTCTTCTTCTTGTTCTTCTGAGTGTGAATTTGTTGTATCAGAATCTTTACTATTATTGGGAATTTTTTTGTCATCTAATTTATTAATCATGTCACTGTATTCATTACGTAATGATTCTAAGACTGCTTTTAGTTTCATTTTTAATTTGCCTTGCATGTCAGACGTTAATACTGCATCAATCTCTGGAAGTACGCATAATTTTAGGCCATCTTTAATATCAACGGGAATAAAATCAGGTTTGTTATATTTTTCTATGAGCGCTAGAACAAATTCTTGTGTTAATTGTTGGCGTTCAAAAAGTTGTTTTTTTAGTACGTCGGGCATGGAAGATTTTCCCGTGGTTTCTTTTGCAGTTTTATAAATTGCTATGGTGTTTTCTGCTTCTGTGTTATCACCCAAGCCAATTATTGCACGCGTGCCTTCAACGGTGTATTTTTTCCAGAGGTACCGTGACGCACTTCCAAGCAATCCTTGATTTTCTGTTGAGCGAATAGCGGGAGTAACTTGCTGTGCATTGGTATCTGTGATACTCTTCTTTTTAGCATTGCTGTTACTAGTTGCATTTTGCTCCATTGTGTTTGCGGAAAAAACTGGGAGAATAGTTAAAATGAAGAGCAGTTGTAGACAACGGGAAGTGTACATAAAGTTCCTTTTTTTAAAAAATACTACAATAATTCTTTCATATTTATATTAACCCGGTCTTTATAAACAAACCAAGAAAAAAGAAAAATAAAATTGAACTTGACTATGGCAGTGCGCATTGTAAATTATCTATGCAATGTGAAAGTTGCTAGGTAGTAGCTTATAGGTAGTAAGTAGTCCGCATTTATAATTTTTTATTTACCAGAAGGGTTTTGGTATGAATAAACGTGTTATTTCTAAGTCCGGTTTTGGCGTGTTAGCCATTACTTCATTAATGTTGCTTCCAAGCTGTGGAGTAATTGATTGGGTTAAAGACAAAATGGGTGGTGGCAAATCTATGTCATCTAATGAGTCTAGCATAGCCGCAGACGGCAGCGCAGAAGTAGCATCTATTGCTGGTAAACCATTAATTACTGCAACTCGCTTGGAAAAAGAAAAGAAAGATCTTATAGAGTCTAATCCACAACTTAAAGCAATGATCAGCTACATGGATAGCAGACAGTTTGATCGTAATTTGACTGAAGGTTTGGTAAATCAAGAAGTTGTTGATAGATATGTTGCAGACAACAATATTAATCAAACTCCAGAATACAAACAAGAATATGAACGCATGATGAAATCTGTTCGCCAAATGTTGAACACCAAACACTTTAGCCAAGCGTTTAATGTTGCAATTAGCGACGCTGATATTCAAAAGTTCTATGATGAACATAAAACAGATATGCCAAACATTGTTGTTTCTCGTGGCGGCGTAAAAGCTATGGGCGTAATGTTTGAATCTGAAGCTGCAGCAAAAGAATTTATGAATAAAGCTTCTGGCAAAGAGTTTAAGAAAGTTGCAAAAGAAGCAGGCTTGGCTGACAAAGTTAAAGATTTTAACTTAGTTAATGACCAAAGCTTGGGCATGGAACCAGCAGTTCGTGAAAAGATTGTTGCTATGAAAAAGTTCCCATCTGTTGATATGGTAAAAGCACGTGACAAAGCGTTCTGGGTTGTAACTGCAACCGGTAAAGAAGAACCAAAATACCGTGAATTTGAACAAGTTAAAGCAGAACTTGCAGAACACATGAAACGTGAACGCCGTATGGAAGTATTTGAAGCAGAAATTCAAAAGCTAAAAGCTAAATATCAAATAGCTATCAATGAAGAATACTTCAAAGAACCAGCAGCGCAACCAGCAGAAACAATGGCTGAATCAGCAGAAGCAAAAGCTGAACCAACAATGCAACAAGCATCAACAGAAGCAACTGCAGCAACTCCAGAAACTGCTCCAACACAAGACGCAAAAGTTGCATAAACTAAGCTGAATATAATCCACTTGTGTGGATAACAAGTTAGAGAGGAAACAGGCGTTAAGCGGTTTCCTCTCTTTTTTTTAAGAAACATCCAATACGTAGTTTCTCCTATTTTTTTTGTAGGAAATTACCTATAATTAAATAGGATTTTTGAACGTACATTTCTTTTTTACCAGGGTAGCTTTGATGAACAAAAAAAAGTATATAGTTATATTTCTTGGGTTGTTAGTTAGTTTAAATAGTACTGCGGTGGCTCCTGCAGTTCAAAAAAAAGCAGCATCTGTTCCTTCTTCTGCAAAATCGTCTGCTGCAGCATCTGGCAAAACAGTAAAACAAAAAGAACAAAAAGCCGCTTCAAAATCTGCTGCTAAACCCGCAGTCACATCAACTGTAGCTTCTGATTGGGTAGAGGTAGACGCAATAAAGACGGTAATTTATGCAGAGGGAGATTCTGAAGTTATTACCACTGCAGACGTAAATAGACCTTCTGTTGCAGGGCAAATGCGCACTCTAGATGATATTATTTTTGAATATTTGGTTTATTTAGATGCAAAGCGCCACAAAATTATGACTGATGACGCAAGTGTAGATCGCTACTTAGCTGCTATTCAAAAAGAACATAATTTAAAACCCGAACAGCTTAAGCAAATATTTTCCCAAGCAGGCTATAGTTTTGAAGAGGGACGTGCGCAACTTAAAATGATCCAAGCAACCAATGCAATGTTAGATTTTAAAATTAGATCCAACCTTATTGTCCCCCGTCGCCAAGCAGAAGAATATTATAATGCTCATCCTGAATTAGAAGAAGAGTCTTATCAATTGCAGACGGGTGTAATTAGTCATAAAGAGGGTAGGGATAAAAATGAGGAACGGGCAGAAGTTGAACGGTTTGCAGAATCTGGATTTGGCGATGTTCAGGTAAATTGGAGTACAGAATTCTGGGTAAATAAGAGTGATATTGCATCTGAGCAAAGATTTATTTACACCATGAAGCCGGGTCAGGTAGTCTTGGCACAAGAAACGCCAGACAGTTTTATCTTGTACCGTTTAAAAGCGCGCAAAGAAGAAAGATTACGTTCATTTGATGATCGCTATCTAGAAATTGCAGATATTTTGCGTAAGCCACGGTATGAAGAACTACTTACAGAATATCGTGACTATCTCTATAAAAATGCGGCCATTGTAACTTTTTAGAGATTGAGAATTAGATGGATTGTTGTTTTTCTTATCAAAGATTATTTACTCTTCCGTTCGTCCTGAGCTTGTCGAAGGATACGAACATGGTAGAGGAAAAATCCTATGGAAATTTAGAAACATGTCTTTTTATATGTATATAGTTGAATGTAATGACGGTTCATATTACATTGGTCATACAGAGAATTTAGAGCTTAGAATTTCAGAGCACGAACAAAAAAAGTGTGCATGATATACAGCAACTCGCTTACCCATTAAATTAGTTTTTCAAGAGGAATTTTGCACAAGAGATGAAGCATTATCTGCAGAAAGACAAGTCAAAGGTTGGAATAGAAAAAAGAAAGCAGCTTTGATAAATCGTGATTGGAATTTATTGATAAAACTTTCGCAATCAAAAAAAGATTAAATAAGTTCGTATCCTTCGACAAGCTCAGGACGAACGGGATTGGATTATTTATTTAATAATGTATAAAAAAAGGAGTATTGTATGAACAGAATGCATAAAACTAGTATTGACCTTTCACCGGAAAAAAGAACCCTGGTAATTGGATTGCTTAATGAAACATTGGCAGCCACAACTGATCTGCAGTTGGCAATAAAACATGCCCATTGGAATGTAAAAGGAATGGAATTTATTGCATTGCACAAAATGTTTGATGAGTTTGCGGCAGACATATTAGAGCAATCTGATACTGTGGCGGAACGTGTTACCGCATTAGGAGGCACTGCAACGGGTACTTTACAACAGGCGGTCAAAGGTACTTTCCTAAAAGCATACCCTGCGGAAATCTTTGCAGGTAAAGATCATTTAAAGGCATTAGCAGAACGCTATGCGCATTTGGCTGCCGTAACCCGCGAGCATATTAAAGCAACAGAGAATATTGGGGATATGGGAACCAGCGATTTGTATATAGATCTTACCAGACTATTAGATAAGCAGTTGTGGTTCATAGAAGCCCATTTACAGGATTAACTTATCCAGTTTTACATTTTTCTGGTTCCTATTTTTGCTGGTAGGGTTGGGGTATCCATTCTTCTGTTTCTATCCATTAGAAAATTTTTTGCTTAGGAATGGAATAGTGCCCCCAGCTCCCGTTGTTTAATATAGTTAGAAATAGTTCCATATTTTTTTGTTATTTTTTTTAATAACCGGGGCGTTTGTCTTTTCCTTGCCGTATAGAACGCTTTTGGAAATCGTGCAACCGGATCAAAATCTTGAGGGTGTTCTTTTTTGTACTGTTCAGGGTTTTGATTGTACTCAATGGTGTTGATTGGATGTAGTAACAGCATTTTAGTTAGTTCCGGCGCTCGTTTTTGCCATTCTGTTTCATCAAGGTCACTAACTTCTAGTACAACCGAAATATTATTGAGTAGTAGATATTGTATTCGTAAGATAATTGCAGTTTCGTCATCAAAGAAAAAGGCGTGTTTTATGCAATAATCTTTTAACGTTGCTTTATTAAAATGGGGAATACAGAGTTCCGTTATAATTTGTTGTAATTTTTCTGAATAGCTTACCTTTACTACCAGCTTACGGAATGCCTCTGCAGACTCATTGGTTTGGTCATCCAGAACTATTTGCAGAGCATCTAAATTTCCGGCTGCAAAAGCGTTGTGTAATACCGTAATCTGTTTATAGTCAGCTTCCATAGATTTGCTTGGGGTATGGTTGAGAACCGTTATTACTAAAGTTGTAATAGTAATGCGGTATGCCTTGCATATTAAATAATTAATCATTACTCATAATTTCTTGCACAAGGCGTTCTTCATACGCTTCTGTTGCTTTGGACAATAACGCCTTAAGTTCAGAGTCGGTAGCGTATTGTTCGGCCAGTTTTTTTTCATTTGACTGTATGAGTGGGTTAGCACCAGCATTAAGTAATATATTTGCTAATATTTTATTAATAAGTTCTCCCCGGCGGCAGGCTTTCATTAAGGCCGTTTGTCCTCTGTTATCTTGTGCATCAATGGTAGCTCGAGCGCCATGGTTCAGTAGCAAGTTAATTATTTTGGATCCGTTAAATTGAGCGGCTACCATAAGCGGTGTAGTTTTGGAAGCATTGATCATAGTAGGTAATGCACCATGAGAAAGTAATAATTGTATTATATCACTAGGAAACTTTTTCATTGCTTCTTGTAATGGAGTGCTGCCAGTTGGGGTAATAGAATTTAGTTCTGCCTTGCGTTCTACTACAAAAATTAGAAGTTCTTTATTTCTTTCTTTTATAGCTTCTAAAAGTAGGGTATTCCCCTGCTCATTGGTGCAGTTAATGGTCACTTTCTTTGTAGATAGTAGGTAGTCTAGAAAATCAAAATTAGATTTTTTTGCTGCAATAAAAAATAGTTGGATAAAAAGCTCTTTAAGATCTGGGTTGTTTGTAACGTCAATAGTGTCGAATAATTCTTTATGGTATTGAATAAGATATACTATTTTTTTTATGTGTTCTTCAGGAACTGCATGCTTTAATAATAGAATTTTATTGGGGAATGTATGTGCACATTTAACTAACAATTTCCATAACTTTGTATTATTTAACGCAACGCTTATGACGGTTTTATGATTGGCCGTAATTGGTGGATAATAGATATCTGCACCTTTATCTAATAGAAACTCTACCGCTTGTAAACTTATGTGATCTTTGTTTGCCATATTCTGTAGTTGTTCGGACAAGGCATTAATTTTTTCCATAGCTACAAGGGTACTGCTAATGCTACAGAAGATAATTATAGATAAACGGATCATACTATTCCTTTATTTTAATTGCATATCTATTCTCTTTTTGAAAGCATAACTTTTTTTATTAATTTGTCAGCGACGTTTTTTTTTAGTTTTGGGAGTGGATATAAGAAATTTCTCTGAGCCGCAGATAGTTGACCAGAGATCCATATTTTTTTTGTAATTTTTGCAATTGCCAATTGTTTACCCATTGGCGTTCATTCTCAAATTCGTTGGGATATTTTTTTACGGGATCAAACTCTTCTGGGTGATCTTTTTTGTACTGTGTGGGGTTCTTAAGGTACGCTATGGGGTCTGTTGGTTCAACTGCAAGATATTTTTTGTGATGACTTAAAATTGCAAGTTCTACCGGAAGTTGGCCGTTATGTTGTTCTGTTATGTCTGCGCCAGCAAGCAGCAGTTGTTTAACTGGATCAATGTTACCCGTTATTTTTAATTGTTCACTAAAGAATGCTATGCCGGTTGCAATTATTAGTGGGGTGTTAGATAAGCAATTGCAAGAGAGGTGGTCCGTACTAATTTTGTTGTCCAAAAGTTCTTGAATGCTTTTACTTTCACAAGCAATAAGCGCCATTTCTAGTAAACGGTGTTCATTTTCTAAGGGACACGTTTCATTGAACTCCATGCAATTAGAGAGCATGGTAGAAAGTAGCATAATGGGGAATAGTAATTGGTTGACCAGTTCATGTATTATTCGGGATTTCTTTATTATCATAGCATACCAGCGCCTCTCCGATCTCTCTCTTTCTAAGGAATTGTTGAACAGAATCATGCTTGTCGCGTATTTTTCTTAAGTGCCATTGATTACACCAGTCACGTTCTGCGGTAAATTTTTCTGGATATCGATTTAAGGGATCAAATTCATGCGGATTATTTTGCTCATAATGCTCTGGGTTTAGATTGTAAGCAATAGGATCTATTGGATCAACAGTTCTTATATCTTCTATGTTGCAATTTTGTAAAAGCATTTCAAGATTCTCATAACTATGCACTGTTAATTTTAGGTTTATTCCCCCCAAATGATAGATGATAAATTTTGTTCTATTAATGGTACCCAAGTTATCGTTCAATTGTGTACCAAAATAATTTGCAATAATTTTTAATTTTTCTTGAGTAGCTAATGCAAACCAAAATGTTTCGTCATTTTTGATAGTATCGGCTTCATTCTTTGTGATTGAGATAGCCATAATCTCTTCTAAGCTACCATTGAGCAATCTTGCTCTAATATTCCAGATAGTAGGAATTGGATTGCCTTTTTGTTTTTTGGTAGGTGGTTCCATTCCAATGAGGGTCTTAATAGGTATTGCAAGTGCAAGCATTATTACTACTTTTTTTAGAATATGCGGTGCCATAGATTGCCTTAAGTATTTACACTGAAAATTGGTTAGTTATAATCTGGGGGTTACTTATTCTCCTTAAATTCTATTACTTTTTCTTGCAACAGTATTTCTAGGATTAATGGGTCCATTACTTTTATTACTTTTTCTTCTAAGGTATCTTTTGCTATTTTCACTGGTGTTTTGCCCGCAGCTAACAATTTATCATAAGCTTGCAGCAACATCTGTTGTGCAAAGCTTGGTTTTGCAAGGCGGTTAATAATGGTGTTAAAAAATCCACGAGTATCACAGAGAGTAATAGATTTATCTGGAGAACAGATTGCTATTGTTTTTAAATCTTTGCTTATGGCAACTGCTGATTGCATTTTGTAAAATTCAAGATTAACGTTCCAGCTGTTACTTTGTTTGTCTGGGCTTAATAATTTTCTAGTAGTCTTCTGAATGAGTGCATTAGAATGACTGTCATATTCTAAAATAGTAAGATCTCTTGCTGGCGTATCATTGTGTCTTACTATTAGGTAGCATTTATTGCCATTCTTAAGAGCATAAATTCTGCTTATCATTCTTTTTTCTTTGGGAGATCCCAACTGTAAGAGCGCCGTAGTTTGTTGTGTTGTTATATTATGGCTATAAAGGTATTCATCTTGTGCACCTGCAATAATGGTATTATTATCCACCATGCAAATATCGCAGAGATATCTCTCGTTGCCCTTAGGTACTTCTATACAATGTGATCCCATATATTCTTTGGTAGTTGTGTTAAAAATACTCAATGCTTGGTAGCCAGAAAGCAATGCGGTGATTGAATTATCAGGGCTTACTGCTACGGAAACAAGATTTTGCGTAAAACAACCATCTATTGTATAGGCTTCTTTTGGAATATTTACGGATTCTATGCACTCCAATGTTTGGGGATTGTACCAGTTTAGGGTTATCTGTTGATAACAGGTTGGTTCAAAGCGTGGTGACCGAGAGGCGGTTACCAGTAGTTTGCCATCTGATGAAAAGGCAATTGCTGCAGCCTGAGTTGTGCCATGTATTTTTATATCCTTAGATACATATTCTGCGGATTTTTTTTCTGTTTGGGAAATGGTGCTATAGAAGGTAAGTGGAGTATTGCCTTCCATATGTCCATGGGCAATTAGAGAGCAGTCCGGGCTTGTTGCTGCAATGGTTTTAGGGCTTCCTTTTCCAAATGCATTCAGCGTTTTTTGTTGTCTGGTGTTTAGATCAATTTCTTGGATGTCAACCAGAGTTGTTACCAAGAGTTTATTGGTATGCATAGCTAAGGCTGCAATTCTTTCATTTGTTATTGGAATTCTGTTGATCTCTGGTAAAGAAGTATAATGAACATCCTTTTTTTTGAATAGGCTAAGTAACGGTGATTGTTCATTATTTTTAGTGACGGTAAGATGGGGACTAATTATTTTGGCAATATCTCTTTGATTTCGATGAATGAGGGCATCCAACAAGGGGTCTGTTTTTTGAGTTTCCATACTCCATAATGAATTGGTAACGCAAAGTATGGCCAGAATAAAATTATTTTTTTGCATTGTTAGTATTCCTGATTTTTTCTAGTGTGGTAATTCTATTACTTTTTCTTGCAACAGTATCTCTAAAATTAATGGGTCCATTACTTTTATTACTTTTTCTTCTAAGGTATTTTTTTTTATTTTTACCGGGGTTTTCTCCGCAGCTAACAATTTATCATAAGCTTGCAGCAACATCTTTTGTGCAAAGCTTAGTTTGGCAAGGCGGTTAATAATGGTGTTAAAAAATCCACGAGTATCAAATATTCTTAAACATTTATCAGGACAACAGGCGACCAAATAGGTTAATTTTTTACTTAATATAATTGAAGAGTTCAATTTATAATATTCTGGATGGAACTTCCATAAATCGTTGTTATTTTTTTGTAGATCTGGCAGTAATTCTTTAGAAACAATTGGCTCTTTTATGGGATATTCAAAAATCTGTAATCGTATGGCAGGCGCGCCTGCCATCAAAAAGACAAAACTCTTTTTATTAATGATCTTGCAATATATTCTTGATATGTATTTGTCAAACCAAGCTAGGTATTTATTTGTTGTCATTCTAATATCACTAAAAAGAACAGTATTTTTGAGCAGTATGTCGTGCGAATAAGTATGTCCATCGCATGATCCCGCTAAGATAGTTCTATTGTCAGGAAGTATGCAGATATCGGTAATGTAGTTTGAGTTACCCAAAGGGACTGCAATGGGGTGAGACTCTAAATATTTCCGTTTATGATTATCAAACACGCTTAATGCATCATTACCTGAAAGCAATACGAGTAATGAATTATCCGGACTTAATGCCAGTGTTGTTATTGATTCAAAACTGAACGTTATTTTGTGAGCCTCTTTTGGTATGGTACAGCAATCTAATTGTTTAGTTGTTTGCGCATTAAACCAATTAATTGTTACGCATCCTTTAGCTGAAGATGCAGTTATCATATTGGTGTCATCAGATGAAAAAATAATAGCCTGGCCAGTCATAAATTCATCATTAACTGCCCTGGGGACTGTTTCTTGTTTGGAAATAACATTAAAAACTTTTAATGGTTTATCATTCAAATTTAACCTTCCATGAACAATCAAACTACCATTGTGATCAATTTCTGCTAAGGTAGGGGGCTTATTATGTTCAAAAGTATTAAGAATATTGTGGGTGCCTGTTGTTAGGTCAATATCATGTATATCAGTAAGGGTACAAATAATTAAGTTGTTTTCATTAATGCCAATATTAGCCACTAGTTTGTTTATTTTGATTTCTGGACCATGTTGAGAAATAGAAATCAAGGGTAAGTTTTTATATTTATCGTGCTGCTCCTGAAGCAAACTGCGAAGAGGAGATGTTTTTTCATCATCAGGTTCTTTAAATAAATAACGTAATGAGTATATGTCACTGTTGTCATTATTCATAATTGTAAGATAGGGCGCAATTATCTTAGCAACATCCCGCTGATGCGGATGAACTAACGCATGCAATAAAGAATCCGCAACTTCTTTGTTTTCCATTGCAGATAATGGATTAGTGATGATTAAGAAAATAACGATTAGTTTTTTTAGCATTTTAATCTCAGAAACATGACAAAGTGATTTAATTATTTTCAAAATAGCGTACATTGCCCAATTCATGTTGTCTTATGAGATTGCCTATAGATCCTAATTTGCGTTGTTTAATGTAGTTAATTAGTTTCCATTTTTTGCACCATGTTATTTCATCATCAAACTCTTTGGGATATTTTTTTACGGGATCAAACTCTTCCCGGTGATTATTAATGTACTCTTGTCGATTTTCCTGAAAGGCTATTGCATCTTTAGGTTCTATTGCCACAAGTTTTTTAATGAGCGGGGTTACGGCATTATGATAGGCGGTCATTCCAGAAGATTTATTCATTAAGGTTATATCTGCTCCGTTTACAATAAGAAACTTAACGTACTGCGGATCGGGAATGTATGCTGCAACCATTAATAGGGTCATTGCATTTTTCCATTCATTTGTATTGGCACCATGCATAATTAGTATTTGAGCTATTGGCAAATTGTGGTGTGAGATTGCTTCCCGCAAGGGACTATAGGAAAAAAGGCCTTCATTTTGATTAGGATTAGCGCCATGTTGTAAGAGTAGTTCTACTATTTCTAGATCACCACGTATTGCCGCACAGATTAAAGGTGAGGTGAATCGCCTTAAAAAGGGTGTGCTATTGGGGTTTGCTCCATTAGAAAGTAAAAACGCTATCATCTTAATACTGCTATGTTTTGTTGCCCAAATTATAGCTGGTAGATCATCAATGTCTGTATATATTTTTGCTCCGTCATGGAGAGCTTGTTGTGTCTTTTTAAGATCTTCTTTTTTTACTGCTGAACAGAATATTTTTTCTAGTAATGCTTCTTTTCCTGATTTGAACATGCCGTAGCCAGGTATGGCGAACCAACAACAGAATACAATAAACAGCGAGCGCGTATTGCTTTTCATAAGTATATTATTCTTCTTCTGATTGTTCTTCTGCTAACAGCAATGCTTTTTCTACCAGCATATCTGCGCGGTCTTTAAAATCTGCTTTTTGGCTAAAATAGTTATGAAGTAATGTTTTAAAGTCCATAGATACGGCATCTGCGCCAATGCGGCGTGCTCTTGTTTCTACTGCACGAATGGGAATAACCCCAACTAAATACATAGCAGCTGCGCAGGCCCTTTGCACGGCATACAGGTCAACTTGGTCTTGTTTGCCGGCAGGTACATGATACAAAATTTTTACTACGGCATCTGTAATGTCATGTTGGGCAATGGCATCTAATAGTTGTTGTGTTTGCGTGGGACCAGCAGTAAGAGTGACCTCTATTTGGATAAATGGTCGCTGAGGTGTTTTAATAAATTGGTGATGAGTTTTTCCTTTTTCTTCTATTGTGACCGCACAAAATCCTTTAGCTTCTTTGCGTTCACCAAAGTCTACTCGCTCAATTGAGCCAGAATAAACAATAGCGGGGTACCCATGGGGATTTAAATCTTGGTACCGGTGCAAGTGACCCAATGCAACATAATCAAAGGGTGGTATTGCCAATTGTGAGGGCATTAGTACCGGGTCAGAACCGTAAATTGCTCGTTTTTCCGAACCAGAAAATATCCCGCTGCTCACCGTCATGTGGCTTGCAAGAATAGCAGGAACCGTTGGGTCCAATTCTTGTGCCGCCTGGCTAATAACTTGTGCAACGGCTTTGGAAATAGTTTCGGTAATATGGGTTGCATTACTGGCAATATACTTGTCAGAAATTGCAATGGTGTTACGCGTAGGCCAGGGTATGCCCACAATATTAATAAGGCCACTTTTGGTTTGCAGGGGAAGCGTTGTAGGTTTTGAAATTACATAAAAACCTTCTAAGGGCAGATCTCCAAACAGATCTAATGCGTTTGCTTTTCCAAAACTTAACGGGTGATCATGGTTCCCTACAATAATTACTACGGGAATATTTGCTTTATGTAGCCGTAGTAAGGCCGCTAATAATAATTTTTGTTGGGTTTGGCTGGGGTGTGCAGTTTTATAGGCATCACCGCAAAAGATAAAAAAATCTACGTGGTTATTGATCGCGTAATCAATGCAAAAATTGAATGCATGGGCAAAATCTAAGAGGCGGGAGTGGATACCCGTTACCGGGTCCACCCGGCCATAATTTTCCATCCCAAAATGCACATCCGCGGTGTGTACAAAACGAATCATAGGTTTGTTGTTACTCTGTTACTTGCGTGTCTGAATCTGTTTTAATAGCGCCAAAAAAGGAGATGGAATTGGAATCAGAATGGTTGTTTTTTTCTGCCGCTTCCTTTTGGGGATTGTGCTGTGATGAATCGGTTTTTTTTTGCCGTAATTTTAATGCATATCCTTGTTTGTTAGTTTGTCGTGAACGGGCAATAGCAAGGGCATGTGCGGGTACGTCATGAGTAATTACGGACCCTGCAGCAGTGAATGCTTCTTCTGCTATAGTTACGGGTGCTACTAAGCTATTGTTGCTGCCAATATATGCCTGATCTTTAATAATTGTTTTGTTTTTGTTGTGCCCATCATGGTTACAGGTAATAGTTCCAGCGCCAATATTTACATGGGAACCAATAGTCGCATCACCGAGGTATGCCAAATGTTTTGCTTTGGTAAAATCGCCAATTGTGCTCCGTTTGGTTTCTACAAAGCTGCCAATTGTGGTGTTGTTGCCAACCGTTACTTGCCCATTAATAAAGGCAAAGGGGCCAACTTCATTGTTGGTTCCAATCTGCGCATCAGTTACTACAGAGTGTGAAAATACCGTGCTATTGTTGCCAATAAAACTATTGCGCACCAGAGAAAAGGCTTCTATGGTGCAATTGCGTCCAATGCGGGTGCCATTAAACAGATGAACGCCGGCGCCAATAAAACTACCGGGTTCAATGGTAACATCAATATCAACATGTACGGTTTGTGGTGCAAAAAAGCGTACTCCTTGTTGCATCCAATGTTTCACTATTTCTGATCGTTTTACCTGTTCAGCTGCCCACAGTTCTTGGTAGGTATCTATGCCACGGATTTGGTCAAAGGGAGCAGATATGGTGGTAATGGTTTGGTTAGTGTCACTTGCTATTTTGACTAAATCAGTAATAAAAAATTCTTTGGTGTATTCACTTTGGTCAATAGTGTTAATATGCTGTGCAATAAATGCTTTGCTTACCATGTAAATACCGGCATTAATGCAGCAGTGTTCATGCATGTCGCCATCAAATTCTTGTTCAATTGCAATGCCTGCTTGTGTTTTAACTACGCGGCCATAAGATGCGCTGGAAGGTTCAGAATTGTGTGCCATCACAAAACTAATTGCGGCGTTGGTATTTTTGTGTTGGGTGTATAATGTTTCTATAATTTCTTCTGTTACTAAGGGTAAGTCACCGCTCATAATCAGTAAATCTTCTGCGTTCCAGTAATCACGGGAACACCAGAGTGCGTGCCCTTTACCATGCTGTTCTTCTTGTACCACAAATTGAATACGGTCATTGTGGTGGTGTTGTATTGCAGCTATGACTGCTTCTTTTTGAAACCCAACCACCGCTATGGTTGGAATACCCAATTTCTCTAACAAAATGGTTGGATATAAAATTAATTCTCTTCCACAGATTTTTTCTATGAGCTTGGTAGAGCCGCTTTGTAATCGAGTAGATTTGCCTGCTGCTAATACTATTGCTTGAAGATTGGTAAGCATCACTGCCTCCTTACTACAGATAATAATGTGTTAAGATTTTTTATACTACAAAAGAGATACGCAGTATCTGACTACAGGGGATCAGTTTATAAGACTGAATCTTAATGTGCAATAGATGGTGAAAAAAGAGTAAAGATGTAATCAAATTACCGTAGAAATTCTATAGGAATAAACATTCACAAAAAGATCAAATACGGTATGATATAGTTCTGTGTTATCCTGCGGCGATTTATCTTTGCAGGATAAGTTAAGAAAATAAACTGTACATGTTTTCAAAATTAACTCTTACAACACAAAACCAGAATTTATTAAGGTTTTGATTTGGATCCTACTGCGCATAAAGCTACGTAGGACAGGGAGATGGCCCTACTACGCAAGGCAGTAGTTTATCCTGAACAAAGTTGAAGGGTACGCAGGCGCCGAGGTCGAAAAGAATTGCGTGGAACAATTTGTTTAGCGAATTTGAAATTATTAGATAATAAATGGAGAGATGGCAGAGAGGTCGAATGCGGTCGCCTCGAAAGCGATTATTCCGTTAACACGGGATCGAGGGTTCAAATCCCTCTCTCTCCATAATAGGCCTTCTTCTGCTCATCCGGAGTTTGTTGAAGGACTATTGGTACGCCAATTTTTAAAGATACATTAAAGAGATTTACATTCCATTCGTCCTGAACTTGTTGAAGGATATGAACGGAATAAAAAGAGTTAATAGAGAAAGTAGTTTTTTTATAAAAATGCAAAACAACAACCGTTTATACCCTTCAACAAGTTCAGGGCGAACGGTAAAATTAGACACAAAAAAATTGAATGCTGCATAGTGTTTAATGGTAAATAGGTAATCAATGACAAATCTAAAAAATATATGTTTCTATATCGGATGTGCACTTATTGTAGTGCTCATGAATTCTGTTAGTTATGGCATGGTAATGGATAATAGGTACATTCCGTTAATTAAACGGCCTTGGATTCCTATGCCATGTACCAAGAGTAATCTGGGCATTTGGCCAATGATAGCAACAGCAAATCGTTCTATGAATGAAAAATCAACGGCTAACAGATTTAATGCGGCCCGCCCTATTAGTGATAACTTACCAGAAATTTATGGAGTCTTTGATTTGGGACAATTGGCAGATGCGGTAGCATTAACCGGTCAGCCCAATCCATTACCAAGTTCTTTCCAGAACACCAGTATTCCGTACAATGTAGAAGGCAAAATGCAGATGCAAGGTATCTCTTTTGCATTTGAATATGCAATGAAAGAATGGATAGCGTTAGGTGCAACTTGGTTATTTATGCGGGTAGAAGGCAGAGAAACCTTTTTGTTGGACCGTTCCCAATTAAATTTAACAGCTGCAGATGCGCTAACCTTAGATGACACGCGACGCACCATATTTAATCAATTAGGATTACAAGGTGAGCAGAGTTCGCAAGTGGGATTTGGTGACATAGATCTTTATTTGCGCTTTAAGAACGAATGGGAATATACCCTTAAGTTTCGCCATATTTGGGCAGATGCCTGTGTGGGTATGTTAGCACCAACTGGTGTGCGCCGTAATATAAGTGAACCAACCTCTATACCATTTGGTGGTGATGGTTTTTGGGGATTATATTTTAGTACACAAGCAGTGTTTGAAGTTAAAGAAGATATGTTTGGTGGGGTTATGCTGCGTGCAAATAAACGATTTGAACGCAGAATTACGGAACGTGAATCGGTGAATGGAGAGCCATACGTCTTTGGTGCAGCAGTTAATAACTTTTTAATAGATCCCGGTTGGACCTTAATATTTTCTCCGTATGTCATTTTTCAAAATTTACGAGAAGGGTTGGGAATGGGGTTGTATTATACATTAACCCACCATGAGCAGGATCGGTGGGGAGCTATTGGAACGTTGTGTCCTACTGCGCCACCAGCCCAGGTACAAAAAGTTAATGAACTTTCAGAATGGGGAACCGATTATTTTACGGTGCATGTATTTTATGATTTTGGCAAAAAGCACGTTGTTCGTGATTTTACGCCAATTCTTTCATTACGATGGGATATACCGGCCTTATTGTATGTTTCTAAACAGGCATATAAAACACAACAAGTATTATTTGGTGTAGAGTTTGCATTCTAATTTTGCTAAGGATTTTCACATGAAGTTTTTTCCCGCGCGTAAATTATTTAGTATTTTTTCTAATGATATGGCAATAGATTTAGGAACCGCTAATACGGTGGTCTATGCCAGAAATAAAGGAATAGTTCTTAATGAACCGTCCGTTGTTGCAGTAAAATTACACACCAATCAAGTATTGGCTGCTGGTAAATTGGCAAAAGAAATGTTAGGCAAAACACCAGAAAATATTGTTGCATGCAGGCCGTTGCGTGACGGCGTAATTGCTAACTTTGAACTTACAGAAAGCATGCTGCGTCACTTTATTCGTGCAGTGCATGACGATCGCCGTACCTTAATTAGACCGCGTATGATCGTGGGTGTACCTTCTGGTATTACTCAAGTAGAAAAACGTGCAGTAGAAGATACCGCAAAACAGGCGGGTGCGCGTGAAGTATATACCATTATGGAACCAATGGCGGCAGCTATTGGTGCTGGGCTTCCAGTGCAAGAGCCCTGCGGTAATATGATTGTGGATATTGGGGGAGGTACTACAGAAGTTGCCGTTATCTCATTAAAGTCTATTGTATTTTGCAGATCCGTACGTGTTGGTGGTGATGAAATGGATCGCGCCATTGTGCAGTATGTAAAACGTAAATACAATCTGTTGATTGGTGAACGTACTGCTGAACAAGTAAAGATAGAAATTGGCTCTGCATTATTGGATCCAGAATTAAGTAAAGAAACGGTAGAAGTTAAAGGTAGGGATATGATCAACGGGGTACCAAAAACGGTAACTCTAACCGGATCAGAAGTTAATGAAGCATTATTAGAACCAGTTGCTAGCATTGTTGAAGGAGTGCGCGTAACGTTAGAAAATACACCTCCGGAACTTTCTTCTGATTTAGTAAGCAGGGGTATTACTTTAGCAGGTGGAGGTGCTTTATTACGCGGATTAGATAAATTAATATCTAAAGAAACTGGCTTGCCAGTGCGTGTTGCAGATGACCCATTGTTCTGTGTGGTAAATGGTGCAGGCAAGGTATTAGAAGAGTTAGACTTTTTCCGCGATGCATTAATGCTGTAATATTCTCATATCCGTTCGTCCTGAGCCTGTCGAAGGATATGAATGGATTAATGAGAATATAAAAATGAAATTAGATTTAAGAAATAAAGCCGTTCACACCCTTCGACAAGCTCAGGGCGAACGGGGGAAGATTTAATTATTTTATGGTTCTACAACAAGGCATACGCCTTAAAAAAAAACATGGCCAAAATTTTTTACGTGATGGACGTATTACTGAGCATATGCTCATGGCTGTGGATTTAAAATCTACCTCATCTATTTTTGAAATTGGTTGTGGTGATGGATTTTTAACCCGAACCATTTTAAGCCATCCTTGTGCTCGGTTATGGGTATATGAAATTGATCCCGAATGGGCAGGGCATGTTAAAAAAGCAATTACGGATAAACGTCTAGAGATTTTTGTTAAAGATTTTTTGTGCGTTGAGCGTACTGATTTAGAACGGTACGCTCCTTGGACTGTGCTTGCTAATCTGCCCTACCATATTACCTTTCCTATCTTGCAAAAATTTGTTGCAATGCGCGATCTTATACAAGAAGGCGTAATTATGGTGCAAGAAGAGGTTGGGCAAAAAATTGTTAAGTCACGTGGTCGTGGTTACGGTTTTATATCTCTCTACTATCAGCATTACTTTGAATGGAAGTTGTTGGACAGAGTTCCGCCTACTGCGTTTGTTCCCGCTCCAAAAGTCTTTTCCCGTCTCTTATATTTTAAAACGCGTACAACTATTGTTCCTATTCCCAAAGAAGAACAATTTTGGGAGTTTATTAAAGTTATTTTTAAGCAACCGCGACGCACATTTAGAAATAATCTGGCCCAATCACAGTATGACGTTAGCGCATTAGATAATGAACTATTAAGCATGCGCGCACAGCAGTTAGATATGAACCAATTATTGGATGTGTGGAAAAAAGTTTCTCAAAATTTAAAATAACTAACACTTATATTCTGTGTCTTAACGGGAACGTTAGTCTCTTCTGTTTTTACTCTACATTGTTTATTTTTAGGGTGCCGTTTTCTGGTAGTAAGCCATCCAGAACCTTGCTCTTTGCGCAAGCCATCTTTCTGTTCATAATGGAGCACTGCTTCATTATACGCACATGCCATGTGTGCGCGGTACATTTCATCGGTAAATTCTACTGGTGCAAATTGGGCTACTTCCCTTTTTAGTTCATCAAAACGGCATTTTGGTATAAAAGGTAATGGGGTGATTATTTTTTTGCCACAGTATTTTTGTTTTATGAGCATGGTTCCGTGGTAAGGTCTAACGTCTACAATAATGGGGTTAAATGGTTTTGTTGCATGGGGCAGCTGTTTAATATGATGAAGTATGTAGGGTGCAATTGCAATGGTTGGCAATGGTGCAAAAGCATATGATTCTCGGTAATGGTGTGGTGTCCAGCCAAAGAACCATAGTTCAATGTGTCCCGGTGAATCATTACGGAGAAAATATTTTTGTCCAACGTCGCAGTATGCATTATCAAAATCTAAGTGCTGGGCACATTTATCTGCTTTTTCCGTTATATTAATAAATGGCCGGGTAACTCTAATTTGAACTTGCGTAAGTTTGTCTGGTAGGGTGAACCCTTTGCGGGTGGTAAATAGGCGGTTAGAAAGATATCGGTCTTTGCAGAATACATCTAATCGCTGTACCATGTCGCTTGCAGAGTAGATGTGATAAATTTTTTCAAATAACGGATCGCAAATCAAATAGTCCGTTTCTTTTTGTACGGGCATACCCACCAAGATAAGTTCATTAATGGTTAAAGATGAATTACAAAATTTATTGCGGCGTGCGCATGCTAGATTAAGACTTACATTGCCGCCATGACTATAGCCCATTACGCGCACTTTGGGATTAATGCCTTCTGCTTGTAACTTGCAGACTTCCCGTTCCAGTTCTTCAAAGAATACCACACTATCTAAATACCGTTGACTTAGACTTAAGAGGCCAGACCAGCCAAAGGTGTAGTAATAATTAGTAATATTGGTTTGTCCGGTTTCTTGTTGGAATATGTCCATAAGCCATCCCATTGCGTATGATGAATTGCCTTGGTTATTTTCTTGTAGTTGTACTCTGTGTAGTCCATAGGCTTGCATTGGCTGGTTTTGATAAAAAAATGGATTTTGGCGGAGCAGATCTACGGTTTTTGCGTAGATAGTGTCATGCATTTGGTCTTGCATAAAACGGAAAAAACTACTTAAGGTAAGGTGGGATTTAATACTCATAATGCCATGTACAAAGACCGTAATCCAAACTTCTTTGGGTTGTTGACAGGTACTGCTTTCTGGGTAGAGCACGCTCGTAACAAAAAAGCAGCCTATTAGCAGGGCAGTGAGCGCGCTGCGCATGGTTAGCATACATTGCATTCTACTCATACCTTTTCCCATCGTTACCAATTAGTGGTCTATATTACCGTTTTTTGGGTAATTCCCTACACCATTAGGGTACACCAATTAGTATAAATTTTACAAACTGAATATAAAAAAGCAGTAAAAGCCCTGGGGTTTAGGGCTTTTTACCAGAAAAAGTGTACCATCATGGGGTTTAGTTGTAAAAAAAGAGTTAAAACCAAAGGGCCTTGTGCTTTGGGTGGTGGTTAATTTATGATGTAAGGCAGCAAAAAGGGCAGTTTTTGGCGGTAATTAAAAAGGGGAATCTTATGATAAGATCTTTTCTTGGCAGAGTAAGAAAATGGCTCCGTATGTCTGGAAAACTAATACATGTTTGTTTTCAAATGATCTATGGGGAATGGCGTATTTCTAAACTTTCTCATCCTATGGTTTCTATATTTGGCAGTGCACGGCTGCCTATGGGGCAAACCTTTTTTATTGAAGCGCAACAGCTAGCGCAACGGTTGGCAGAAGACGGTATTAACGTAGTGACGGGTGGTGGTCCGGGAATAATGGAAGCCGCAAATTGTGGTGTATTTAAGTCAGAAAAAGAGTTAAAAGGTAAAACGATTGGTATTGGGGTACGCAAATTGCAAGAAGCGCCAAATCCCTGTGTGCATGAGTATTTTGAACTGGATTTTTTCTTTGCGCGTAAATGGTTGTTAACCCATCATTCAGATGCTTTTATTGTGTTTCCCGGGGGGTTTGGAACGTTGGACGAACTGGCAGAAGTTCTTACTCTTATGCAAACCCGTAAAATGCGTCATGTACCCATTATTTTAATTGGCGTGGATTTTTGGGAACCACTCATGGTGTGGATTAAAGAAAAAGCTTTACACATGGGATTGCTGGCAGAAAAAGATGTCTATCTGTTTACCGTTACAGATGATATAGAGTTGGCGTACTGTGCAGTACGAGATCATTGTACCATCACCATGGGCAAGATATTAAAAAAAGAGCAAAAAAAATAATGGTATACCGCATCATCTAATTCTTTGAGGTTTGTTTTGTGCCAAA
Source organism: uncultured bacterium (assembly GCA_963698045.1). GTDB lineage: Bacteria > Babelota > Babeliae > Babelales > Vermiphilaceae > MFD01716-c1. Next base: position 1,350,647 of record OY969115.1, read on the forward strand.
GAAAGATCCAATGCCATATCCTAGCAAAGATGCACACAGTGGGAGCAATGCTTTAGGTAGCGTGGTATCCCAGAAATGGATAGCAATAAAACTAACGGCACCTGCAATTATGGCACCCCACGCGGCATATTTGCTGCTTGCGCGGTTAAAATACACAAAGAGAAGCGGTACTAACAGGCAACTTACTGAAATTTCATAACTACTTATTACAATACCAATAACATCTTTGGGTACTATATAAGATGCATATAAAGCGCTTAGCCCAACAAGTAACGTAATAAGTTTAGAAAAATAGAGACGGTTTTTGCCACTGGTAAATCCAAAATCTTGGGCAATATTAGAGCTTGCTGCGCAGAGTAAAGAAGCAGCAGTAGAGGTGATGGCGGCAATAATGCCGCAGGTTGCAAAAATAATTACTACATCATTAGTAAGGGCGTGGATTGCCGGTATCAAAGGACTGGTTCCTTCTGCAATAGGTAACCCTAATAATTTTGCCTTCATGCCAAAATAGAGCGGAATAAATGCAAAGCAGAACATAAAGATCATGGCAATAATGGCAGCAATGGTTGCAACGGTGCGGCTCCGTGCGGCAAAAAAGCGTTGTGCTAAATCTTGTTCTATTAAAGAAAACAGTGCAGGCATAATGAGGGTTGCTACAAAACCTGCAGAGTTTATACAGGCACTGCTAAAATTGGTTTGTAGAGAGCTCAGAGTACCTATACTCCAGGTTGGTTCTTGCCAAATACTATAGAGAAAAATACCCACAAAAACGGTAATAATAAACAGTACTTGTGCTATGTCCGTAATAACTACTGCCTCTAACCCGCCTACCATAGTATAGGCAATTAAGAATAACCAAAAGGCAATAAAGTATGGGTCTGCATGCGGTATAACAGCAGAAATGAGTGCTTTGGAACCTACAATTTGGCTTACTAAAATACCGCATAAGGTAAGGATAGATAAGAAAGATGCAATTTTTTTAAGTACGGTGGAATGGTAAAATGTTTCAAATAATTCTGCAGTGGTACCCACTTTGAATGTTTGTAAGCGGGCCGCAAATCCGCTGGCCAATAGTAAGAAACCAAAAACTATGCCAAGCGTGTAGAGTATGCCATAAAAGCCAACCTTGTAGGCATCTTGTGAAGTACCCAACAGCATTGCGCCACCCAACTGTGCACCAATTAAACTAAATGCAACGGGAATTAATCCCAAATTACGTCCGGCTAAAAAATAATCGGTGGTATTGTGTACGCGGGAAGATGCAAAGAGTCCTAAGATGCAATAAAAAATTCCCATACCCATAAAGACTATAAGGAATAAAGTTGAATTCATGATTTCCCGTCGTATCCTTCGACCCTTCGTCACGCTCAGGGCTCAGGACGAGCGGGCAGAAGAATAGTTGATTTATAATTAAAATTATTCACTTGTTATGTTTGCCATTTTATACAATGTGGTCTTATTTTAAAAGAGTTTTTACTCTTTTTTTGGCTGTGGTTTTGGAAGTTCTAAAAGTGCATGCAGATCTATTTCATGATACCCTTCAATCATAAGATTGCATTCCCGTAACTGGTTTGGATTTTTGGCAGTGTTAATCCCAATCGTAAACATGTTGGCGGCACGCGCAGCGGCAATACCATGGAAAGAATCTTCTATTGCAATGCACTCTTCTGGTTTAACGTTTAATTGGGCAGCAGCATGTAAATAGAGTGCAGGATCGGGTTTAGATTTATTGTTAACATGGGAAATGTTGTATAAATGTATGCCAAAGAATGCTTGTAAATCCAATTTTTGGTCCGCTACTGCAAGCGTTGCGTCATCGGCATTGGTTGCCAGTCCCATTGGTAAGTTAAGCGCCTGTGCTTGTGCAAAGAACTGCTTAAATCCTTCAATAAACCGTATCTCTTCTGCATACAGCTCACAGGCAAACTGTGATTTTTCAGCAATTAAATGTTCAATTTTGTCATCTAATTGGGCAACTTCTTTAACAATACGGCAGCTGTCATGGAGCGCTAACCCACTTAGTTTACGTCCCAATTCTTCTTTCATTTCTGGGGTGACCGTTATGCCCCTGCGTTCAATAATAACAACGTTGGCTTTTTTCCAGATGTGTTCGCTGTCTACAATGGTGCCATCCATGTCAAAAATTATCGCTTTATATTTCATCTTTTTTCTCCTATGCTACACTGAAATACCAAATAGAGGTTCTAGTGTTTCTGGTGTAAGTATATGCAATTATTCACGGTGGTTACCATGATTTTTAAATCTAAGAAATCCTTTTCCTGGGTACAGTCGGTTGGTTATGCAGTGTGTGCAAAGGCTGCAGGGCTTTTAAAAGCTACCTATATCTTTGGTTCTACGGCAGCATTTTTTTCTGCAACTAACGTAATTACGCCACTGGCAGGAGCATTTGGCGGTGTTTCAGGAAGTTGTAAAGTGTTTGTAATAAGCCTGACGCTGCGAGTACTCATGGGTGGGTTTATTGGATTTCATTCTCTAGCATACCACATTCCCGGTCTTTTTGCAGCCTTGGCCTGGTCAACCCGCTCTAAATGGTTGCATATTGGCGTGCCAGTCGCTTGTATGGCCTTATTTATTGCCCATCCAGTCGGTCTTATGGCTATTCCCTATTCATTCTATTGGATTATTCCTATGGTTCTTTCTGGTGCACGTCCCACACTTTTTACCCAGGCATTGGGAGCTACATTTATTGCCCATGCAGTAGGTTCCGTTATTTGGATTTACACCGTTCCCATGACGGCTGCAGCATGGTATGCCTTGTTGCCGTTGGTGCTTTGGGAACGTATTGCATTTGCAGTGGGGCAAGTGGCGGTGTATCAATTGGTAACTTCTTTACGCATTATAGATTGGCAGCAAGTAGCTTTTTCTTTGCGACGTTTTGTAGGTCTTGCACAGTAATTTAACTAGTCACTGGAGCAAGAGTTTTATGAATCATTTAGCATGTATTATGGATGGTAATCGCCGGTGGGCTAAAGCACGCAACTTACTGCCCTGGTTGGGACACCAAGAAGGCGTAAAGGCATTGGAGCGCACCGTTGATTTTTGTCTGTCCCAAAATATTCCTATTTTATCTTTATATGTATTCTCGTTAGAAAATTTCCAACGCTCAGAAGCCGAATTAGATTTTTTGTTTGGTCCCTTGTTCCAAGAGGCTACTCATAAATTTAATGCTGAGTATCGTCGCAAGGGTGTGCGTATTCGCTTAGTTGGTGATCGGAGTAAATTTCCGGCATCGGTGGCCGCATTGGTTCCCGAGTTGGAGCAGTTTGAGGGGGAAGAAAAACTGTTAGTTAATTTATTATTTGCCTACGGTGGTCAACAAGAGATTTTGGCAGTAATGCAGCGAGTAGCCCAAGACAGTAAGGCGGGCTTGCTAGATCCGGATGCTATTACCGCAGAAACCTTTCACCGTTATTCATGGCTGGGGCACGTGCCACCGCCAGATCTTATAATCCGCACCGGGGGTGCTAAGCGGTTAAGTAATTTTTTCTTATTCCAGTCGGCGTATAGCGAACTCTGTTTTTTAGAGTGCATGTGGCCAGACATTCAACAATCACATTTAGAACATGCGTTACAAGAATTTAATGCCAGCAAAAGGAACTTTGGTAAATGAAAACTATTTGCGTGCTTGGTGAAGGTTCTTGGGGTACGGCAATTGCAACAGTACTTGCGCACAATGGGTACACCGTTAATCTATGGTGCCATGATGCTGCCGCGGCAGAGAATATACGGGCAACTGGTACAAATCAGCGGTATATGCCAGGCATTCAGTTGTCTGACCGTATTGTTCCTACTACCGAGCTTTCTGCGGCCTTAAAAGAGGTTAACTGGGTTTTTGAAGCAATTCCCGTGCAGTATTTGCGATCAGTGGTAATGGCGGTGCACTCACAGGGCCTATTTAAGAAAGACCAGACTTGGGTAGTATTAAGTAAAGGCATAGAACAGAATACGTTATTGGTACCCACGCAGATTATTGCGCAGGTAGCAGAGCAGCCACTTGAACAGGCAGTAGTTGCAGGGCCCAGTTTTGCAGGGGAAGTAGTGCGCAAAGAATTAACTGCAGTTTCTATTGCAGCAACTACTACCGCAGTTGCGCTACAACTGCAGCAGATAATTGGTACTGAATATTTGGTAACCACGGTGTCTGCAGATCTTATGGGAATCCAAATTGCCGCAGCATTAAAAAATGTAATTGCGTTAGGTTGTGGCATTCTTAAAGGTGCAGGGTGCGGCGAAAATACGTTGGCTCTAGCAATAACCCGTGGTCTGCAAGAAATCGCAGCCTTGGTAGTGGCTATGGGTGGATCTGCAGAAACGGTCTATGGCCTTGCCGGTGTTGGGGATCTGGTGCTTACTACAACGGGCATAGCAAGTCGCAACTTACAAGTGGGGATGCGGTTGGGCAAGGGAGAGTCTTTAGAATCTATTTTGGTAGCTACCGGGTATACACCAGAAGGGGTTAATACCGTGGAATCTATTCATCAATTAATTAACCGTTATAACATGCAGTTGCCGGTATGCAATAGCATTTATGAGGTGGTCTTTAAAAAGGTACCGGTAGATACCATAAAAAAGGCTTTGGCATTGGTAGTGTGATCACACAAAAAAATTCCAAAAATTTCTGTTACATTAAAGTGCAAATTGGGCCTTAGTAATGGTACTTATATCCACTTTTTTATTAATAAAATCTATTGATTATTAGAGATGGAATTTGCTACGCTAAATAAGAGATAGAGAGTAGGTAGAAATCCATCACGGTGCGGGGTTATTTAGATTTCCTTGGCACAAAATAAAGGAGCGTTTATGAAGAATGTATTTAAACAGGCCATGTTTTTAGCTATGGTGCTTGGGTTTGCAGGACAAGCGTGTGCGCAGACAGCAGTAGATCAAGCAAAAGCAAAAGCCCAACCTAAAAAAGAAGTAGTTAAAAAAAAATCTGCAAAAAAAAGTTCAGTCACCCATAGCAAGCACAAAATTACCCAGGCGAAAAAAGTAGATTATTCGAAGTCACGCTTCTATAGTCTTGAATAAATAAACTTGAGGGCTTTTAGATTGCCTTGTATAAAATAATGGAGCGTTTATGAAGAATGTATTTAAACAGACTGTATTTGTAGTTATATTGTTCTTAGGTGCGCAAAGTAGTGCGCAGCAGGTAGTTGTTGCGCCACAAACATCAACCCCTTCCGTCGGATATTATTATACTTATTATACTGCAGGAGTAATTCCTTCAGCGGCACAGCAAGTCCGTTCTAGAAATGATAGCCCTACAGGAGTTCGTGGACAAGGACATGGCCATAGAGAAGCCGGTAAACAATCAAGACGATTGGGCAAGAAGTAAAATAAATAGGCATTAATAGTGAGTTAAAAAAGATAAGGCAGAAGATTAACACTTCTGCCCTTATCTTTTTTGTCGATTGCTTAACTATTACAGCAGCACACTGATGAATCGCAGTTTGGTGAGCATTCAACAGTCATAGATTTTGGTTTTGGTTTGTTGCAGCCACATTTGTCTGGCATATCTTCTGGGTTTCTTGGCTTTGGTTTGTTGCATCCACAACGTTCATTTGCTACGTCCGCTTCTGAACCTTTAGGTTTTGGTTTGTTGCAACCGCAGCGTTGATCATCACATGCTTTGTTTGGCTTTGGTTTGTTGCATCCACATTTGTCTTGCATGTCTTCGGGATTTTTTGGCTTTGGCTTATTACAACCACAACGTTCAGTTGCTTCATCAACTTCGCAACCTTTTGGCTTTGGTTTGTTACAACCACATTTGTCTTGCATATCTTCTGGATTTCTTGGCTTTGGTTTGTTACAACCACAGCGGGTCATGTCACAATCCATTGATTTTGGTTTTGGCTTATTACAACCACAACGGTCCATGCCATATTGTTCACAGTCCATTGTTCTTGGTTTAGGTTTGTTGCAGCCACAACGTTCGCATGGCATCATGTCTTCTTCCATTACATCAAAGCCATTGCATTCGTCACAGCGGCGCATCATTTCATCATAGCTTTCTGTAGATGTTCCCATTACGCCATCCATTTCTGCAAATTTATGGCACATTCTTTTTGCATCACGACGGGCAGCATCCATAAGAGCGCGTGCATTTTCACAGGTTGCATCTACAATAACTTCATTTTTAATTACCACGCGCATAAACATATGTTCGCCATCTTCTGCTTTTACCATAACCATGGTAAGTGGCACTATGAGCGCCAGCGTTAGGTGTTTATTCTTCATACACAACTCCTTTGTGTAACAGGTTATTAGAGAAAAATAATACTCTTTTTGGCCTATGTATTTATAATCAGTTGCTAGCTTATACAAAAAATCCCTGGGATCACAAGGGATGCCGGGGATTAGTATATCTATGCGGTATTTAGTGGGTAAAGATTACCAAAGGTTCATATTTTGTAGGGTGCGGCGCAGTTGCTTAGGATTTTTAAAATGAATGGCAGTAAGCCCAACTTGTTGTGCTGCAGTAATGTTGGCTAACTTGTCATCTATAAAAATTACGCGTGTGGTGGTTAAGTCTATACCATTCTTGGTAAGGTATTGGGTGAAAAAGGAAGGATGTGGTTTTTTAATAACCATTGCGGGATTATTACTATTAAAAGAGACTACTTGGGGTGCGGTTAAATCAAAGTAACTAAACAGTTCACTAAAATGGGGATACCGTTCTTTATTAGCCAATTGGTTAAAGCAGCTTTCTCCAATATTGGAACCCACATGGTGGGTGTACCCACGTGAATGCAAATGTTTAACTATAGGTAGAATTCCGGGATTAAGTTGTTGGGAGTTTTGTAAATCTCTAATCATTTGAGCTAATGCCGGGTGATTGTATTGATCTGCAATCCAAATAAATTCTTCTGCAGAGGTTTCTATGCCACGGGCTTGGTTATTAATTAAGGTGAAAAAATCTCGGACAAGGGGGCGCTGCAGTTTGCGTATTATTTTGGTAGAAAAGATATTTTTGCAGGATATTTTCGCAATGGCAGCAGTATCTTTTTTTAAAATAACTTCGTGCAGATCCCATAGAAATATGGTGTTCTTCGATGCAGTATCTCTTGTATGGCTTACGGTGCTATAGAATACCAACGTAACAATTACAATCCGGAATGCAGTGTGAACTGGTTTAAACATGTATAACCCCCTTAATAGGTATAAATCCTTAATAACATATCTAAAGTATAGCAGAAACCAGGGTTTGTTACACTGGTCCGGGATTACCGTACACTCAGTTGTACATGAGGGTGTGCGGCGTCTAGGGTGATCAGGGACCCGGGTAAGGGGCGTTGATCTACGACTATTGCCTGGTGAGCAGGCTCATGTTCTGCCATTGTGGTTAAATCTGGCGTAATACCCTGTGCAGTCAGATAAGCAACAGCATCATCAACGGGTGAATTAATAAAGTTGGGAAATACTACCGGAAACGGTTTGCCATTGGCGAGGTAGATGGTTATGGTAGGGGCACTTGGTTGGTCCGGTGAGGGGTGCTGCGCAACGCAATAGTCTTTGGGCAGAGTGCTTGGGACATAGATATAGGTAACTTTACTGTGATGGGTACTCATAACTTTTTCTATATCTGAACGCATATTCCCCATAAGGTGCGGTGTGCGGGCAATAGGCGGCTGGCGAGAAATAACTAAAAATACTGATTGCTGTGCTTTTATTTTTTGGCCTGCTGCAGGCATTTGATTAAGAATAGTGCCATGGGGTAAGCTGGGCTCTTCTTGTTCTGCTAAGATGCGGATATTTAATTTTTTTTCTGATAGTACGGTGCAGGCATCATAAAGGTGTTTACCAATTAATGATGGGGTTACTAATTCTTCTGCAGGTAGCAGAGAGCTAATAACGGTGTAGCCGGCAATAAAACTTAAAAAGGGAAGTAACCAGAGAAAGCTTTTGGCTATGGCAGATGGAGAAAAAGATTGTAGTTTTTTCACGAGCGTGATTTTTATATTTCAACCGCAAGTTCATTTTCTTTTCCGTTCGTCCTGAACTTGTTGAAGGATTTGAACGGAACTTCATGGTAAAAATCAAAATTCTGATTAAAAGTGCATTTCATTTGCCATTCGCACCCTTCAACTCCTTCGACGGGCTCAGGATGCACGGAAGAAGGTGTGTTTACTGGTGAGCTTGTCGAACCATCAGGGCGAACGGACTAGAAAGACCTGAGTTTTTGTAAGATACGAATAGGTTTTATATTAATTTTGACCGATTTGTTACACCAAGTCATAGGTACATCATAAGCCGGATTCTGTCCATAATACCGCGCATATGGTGTATGCAGAGGTATTACTGGCAATCATTTATCTATGCGGCATACCCGCGTGTTTAAAAGGGAACGAACAACCCAACACGCCTACTTTGCCTTGCTTTAGGGGGGTTTGCCCGTAAGGGACATTTCTGTTTCCTTACTATGCGCTCTTACCGCACTTTTTCACCCTTACCACTGCAATAAAGCAGGTGGCGGTTATTTTCTGTGGCACTATCCATCGATGCAATGCACCGTCCATACGTTGAGCTTAGGGCTCTCCATACGGCACCTTGTTCGTTTAAAGTCCGGACTTTCCTCCCATCCGTTGTTACACGTATGAGCGATTGCCCAATGTACCTAGACTTTTGTTTGTCAAAGAGAAAAATATTCCTACTAGTATAGTACCAAATAGTTTAACTATTGTATAGAAAACAGAGGTGTTTAGGCCTAAAATGTACCATTCTACAATACCTATCTGCATGCCCATAATAATGATAAGGGGAATAATCCGGTAGGCCCCGGTAACATGGACTATATGTTGGTTGCGGTCAAAGAGCATAAGAGAAGGAATTAAATACAGGAGTGGTAGTCCCCAGATTCCATAATAAATCCCGGATTCTAAGGCAATAAGAGATCCCAAGTAGATAAGGCGGGTACGGGAAGCAGGGGTTAGTTGCATTTGGAATGCAAATAAGGTGATGGTAAGGTAAAACAGTTGCTGGTGCAGTAGGAAGAACAGGCATACGTCTGCTATGCACAAGAGTGTTGCACAGAGGTACCAGAGGACAGATTTTATAAACACGGGTAGTTTCATATTTTTCAGTTATTGGTAGCGTGATGATTCTGATTTTTTTACTGAGCTGTATTAGTATACGGTAGTGGTATTTAATATAAATTATTTTTGTTCTTTTTTTTAAATCAAATAACTGGAATGGTAAAAAAATGGTGGTGCACAAAAAAAGAATAAAAATCTTTGCTTTATTATCACCAAATTTCTTGCTTATTATGTAGTTCCTTATAAAATCGTACTGGTTGTTTTTTTAACATTAAAAAAAAGGATTAGCATGGTAACAAAGAGTAAGCTGTTGTTGCTTAGTTCATTAGTCATTCTTCCGGTTTCTGGTAATGCTCCCGATAGCAGTGCGTTTACGTTAGCACTTAGTTATGATGATGTTCTCTTGGTACTCCAAAAAACTTCTGTGCATACACGTAAAGAGGTTTCTACCAGAACTCGTTTTACCAAAAATATATCAATTAACATCCCTATTGCGAGTGCAAATATGGATACGGTAACAGAATCTGAAATGGCCATTTCTATGGCTCAGTTAGGGGGTATTGGGATTATTCATCGGTACAATACTATTGCACAACAGGTGCAAGAAGTTGAGCGAGTAAAAAGATATCGTAATGCAGTAATTCAACATCCATTTACGGTAAGCGATACTGCAACCATTGGAGATGCGCGGGAAATTATGGCTCAACAGGGCATTTCTAGCTTGTTGGTTATAGATGACACTAAAGAGTTGGCAGGTATTTTAACTGCACGTGATTTGCGGTTTCAGGATGACAACAGTGTGTTGGTGAGCAGTTGTATGACCCCACGCGCCCATTTAGTGACTGCTTCAGCACAGGTATCTTTGCCAGAAGTTAAGGAACTATTTAAGAAATATAGAGTAGAAAAATTGCCGTTGGTAGACGCTGCGGGAAAATTGGCGGGATTAATAACGTGTAAAGATGTGTTTCAAAAAATGGAATATCCTTATGCGTCCGTAGATTCCCATGACCGTTTATTAGTTGGTGCTGCTATTGGGGTTAAAGATGATTCATTAGAGCGGGCAGCTGCTTTGGTTAAAGCGGGTGTAGATGTGTTAGTTATTGATATTGCGCATGGCCATTCTGATGTTGCAATAGAGATGGTAAAAACAATAAAAAAAATATTTCCACAAGTGGATGTTATTGCAGGGAATGTGGCCACGGCAGAAGGTACGCGTGATCTTATAGATGCGGGTGCAGATGCAATTAAAGTGGGTGTTGGCCCCGGATCCATTTGTACCACCAGAGTGGTGACCGGTTGTGGGTACCCCCAATTTTCTGCTGTTTTGGAATGTGCACGCGTAGCAGATCTGTATGATATTCCGGTTATTGCAGATGGTGGCATTAAATATTCTGGTGATATTACCAAAGCTATTGGTGCAGGAGCTTCTAGCATTATGGCAGGCAGAATTCTTTCTGGTACGGATGAAAGTCCCGGACAAGCATTTGTTAAAAATGGTAAAAAGTTTAAAGTTATTCGTGGTATGGCTTCTTTAGGGGCTCACTTGGGCAGAGATGCTAAACATAATGTAAAAAAAGATGCAGTTGATATTGTCCCAGAAGGAGTAGAGGGAATTGTTCCATACCAAGGGAGTGTTACTGAAGTGTTAAACCAATTAATTGGTGGATTACGTTCTGGCATGAGCTACTGTGGCGCAACAACTATTGAACAATTTAGAGGTAAAGCAAAATTTGTATATATGACTTCATCTGGCCTTAGAGAAAGTCACTCACATGATGTGACTACTAATTAAGGGCTAACGTTGGGTACCCGGTGCGACTGTTTAAATTATTTCTATTACTTGTACTGCTTGTTTTGTGCGGCCTTATTGGCGCCGGGTACGCTCTGGTTACCACAAACTGGATAGACTTTAGTGCGTTGGAACATTATCACCCCGGTAAACCAACTATTGTGTTGGATGATCAGGGTAATGAATGGGCGCGCTTCCAATTAGATCGCCGTGAACCCATTCCCTTGGCTGCAATGCCGCCCCAATTAATTAATGCTTTTTTGGCTGCAGAAGATTGGAACTTTTTTGTCCATAATGGCATCTCTTTTAAAGGGATAGTGCGCTCACTTGTGGTTAATCTGTATCATGGTAAAAAGATGCAAGGTGCAAGCACGATTACGCAACAATTAGTACGCTTGCTGTTTTTAGATGCTAGAAAAACTATGGGGCGTAAATTAAAAGAGCAGTTGTATGCCATTTTAGTAGAGCAGCAATTTACCAAAGAACAGATATTGCAGTTGTATCTTAATAATGTCTATTTTGGATGTGGTATTTACGGGGTTCAAGCAGCCTGCCACCGGTTTTGGAACAAAGATGTTGCAGATATTTCGGTAAGTGAGGCGGCAACGTTAGCAGGGGTTATGCGTTCTCCCGCACAATATTGTCCCTTATTGTGTCCCTTATCTTCACAGAATAGGCGCAATGTTATTCTGTCCCAAATGCGCAAGCTTAATTTTATTTCCCAAGAGGAGCATGACCAAGCACGTGCAGTACCACTCACGTTAGTTAATGCGCCAGAGGCGCAAGTAGGATTACATGCAAAAGAGATGGTACGGCAGTTTTTAGAAGAGTTGGTTGGTAAAGAGCAACTGTATTCTGGCGGTCTTACCGTGCACACCACATTGAATTGTTCTCTGCAACAACAGGCTGAAGTAGAATTTGTCAAGCAGGTCAAAAAATTACGTAAGGAATTTTTTGATAATTTAGATGGTGCTCTTATTTCTATAGAAGGGACTAGCGGTGAAATTAAGGCATTGGTTGGCGGGGTAGATTTTGCAACCTCTTCATTTAATCGAGCAACCCAGGCCCGCCGGCAAGCAGGGTCTATTATAAAACCAATTTTGTATGCTGCAGCCATTGCACAGGGAATGTCTTTTGCAGATACAGAAATAGATGAGCCTATGGAAATTGTCCAAGAAGGCAATGTATGGGCACCCCAGAATTATAACCACCGATTCAGCGGTCAAATGACGTTAGCCTATGCCTTGTCCCATTCTAATAATATGGTTGCCATAAAGACCTTATTAAAAATTGGGCCACCGGCCGTGGTGGCTTTGGCAACTGCCTGTGGTATTCGCGGTCCGTTGTATCCGTACCCGTCTTTAGCATTGGGGTGTGTAGATGTTACGCTTAAAGAAGCGGTTGCTGCGTTTAATGTGTTTGCACATAACGGTATCTATGTTGAACCCCATATAATTCGCTCAGTGAAAGATCAGTGGGGTAAAAAAATATTTAAAGCAGAAGTACCTAAGATCTGTGCGATTAATTCACGTAGTGCAGATCAAGTTGCCAAAGCTTTAATGTTAGGCTTACAACGTATTCAAAAAACGTATTCACCAGAACAATGGCTTTCTGGTGAAGCTATTTCCAAAACCGGTACCACCAATGATTCACGTACCTGTTGGTTTGTGGGTGCAACTCCCACTCTTACCACTGCGGTCTATATTGGCTGTGACAATAACCGTTCTATGGGGAAAAATATTTTCCCCGTCCGTAACGCATTTCCTATTTGGTTAGCGTATACCAGAGCTGCTCCCTGTCCGGTAAAACAGTTTACGTTTGATCCTTCATTACGAACTATTTTGGTAGATGAACTAACGGGTCAGCAGGTACAGGAAATGGGTGATGGAATTATTGAATTGCTGGTTTAAAAAAAGGGCTGGCGATATCCAATTTCCAATGGTGAATTAAATCAATTTGACGCAATTCAATTTCATAAGTATGTTGACATTCAGTATGAAGCTTAATGAAAAATATCATTAAAAAAATTCAATTCGCGCCAACTTATTGAAATGTAAGTGAGTTGATTTAAAAGGAGTTGTTCAGTATGAAGAGCCATTTTCTGTTTTCTATTTTTTTACCCATTCTTTTCTTTTGTTCTTTGTTTTCATCATTGTTTATAAGCGCTCATGTTGCACCCATTAAACCAGGCACGGATGGTTGGTCGGTGGTACGTGCAATTGGGTGTGAGCTGGATACCGTTTATGATACGGTTTTAGGTATTCAGACACAAGTTGAAACTATCGGCGATCAGATTACTGACATTCAAACACATGTTGATACCATGGCACCGCAAATTACCGATATTCAAACACTGGTTGATGCAATGAGTCCAAAAGTGATGACTATCCTGGCAACAGTCACTACTATGGCACCACAAGTGACTGATATTCAAACCAATGTAGATTTCTTGGTCAGTGCTTTTGATTCATTTGTTACTTCTTTTGCGTGTGCTCCAGGTCCTATTTTGCAAACTGCGGGAACTATTACTCTAAGTATCTCTGGCAACTATTGCTTGGCGAGTGATTTTGTAGGAACATTTTCGATAATTGGTAATGATATAACCTTTGATCTTAATAACCGTAAGTTAACGGGAACTATTTCCGCAACAAACGTGAGTAACATTAATTTACTCAATGGCTTTATTATGCCACTTGCAACGGTTACCAATTCAGATCCGGCCGCAGTGAAGTTAATTGGAATTAATAATATCACGATAAATAAGTGTGTTATTGATTGCAGTTTGTATGGAGCAACTGTAGCCATAAATGGCAGAGATGGTATTGATCTAACAAGTTGCAATGATGTGCGGATATTAGAGTGCAGTATTACGGGCGGTCCTGGTGGTACGGGAGTATTCCCATCGCCAGGGAACAAAGGAGGAAATGGAATTAATGGTAATAGTTGCAACACAGTATTTATAGAAAATTGCGTTGTATTTGGATCTGCAGGGGGTAGTGGAAATGGTCAGGGCGGTGGTACTGGTGGAAATGGAGTGGCGTTTATTAATAATAGCACTTATTTACAGATCAACAGTTGTGAAGTAATTGGTGGAAATGGTGGTAACGGTTCTCTAGCATTAACAGGAACTGTATTGAGTGGCGGTGGCGGGTTTGGCGGAGGAGGTGCTTGTTCACTTAGTTTCAATGAAAACGGCGGAAATGGTGGCGCTGGAGGCAGTAATGGTACAGATCCAGATATGCAAGGTTTAAGTGGTCAAGGTGGTGGATGTTGTGGAGCATATTTTTCCACGAGTAGCTATATAACATTAGAGAAAAACATAATGGGTGGTGGCAATGGTGGAAATTGTGTCGGTTCGGGTTCGATATTTCATTGTAGTGGGGCTGGTAGTGGTGGGCCTGGATTATATGCCAGTAGTGGTTCTGAATTGCTTATTCTTAACAACTTGATAATAGCGGGAAGTAATGGAAGTGGTGGTGAACTTTTTAGTGGTAATAATGGAGGAGGTGGCGGTGGTGGGTTTGGTGGAGGAGGAGGTGGTGGTGGGAATGGTAGTACTGCAGGTGGAATGGGAGGAAACGCTTTTTCCGGTGGAGCAGGCGGAGCTAGTGCATTATCAGTCACTGGCGGTGGAGGAGGTGGCGGTGGTGGGAATGCTGCAATAGCTCTATTAAGTATGAATCAAGTAGAAGTTGGTGAGAACAACATAAGTGGTATGCCAGGTGGGAATGGCGGACCTTCTGTTTCCGGTAATGGCGGGGGCGGGGGCGGGGGCGGGGGAACCGTAGGAATATATTTAGATGCGGTAACAAATGCATATATCTATGATAATATTGTTAATGCTGCTACTGGTGGTACGGGAGAATTTGGTACTATGTATGGTATAAGTGGTGGCGGTTATAACGGTACCGCTTCCAATGGTTTAGGGGGAGGTGGTGGTGCAGGGAGTATTGGTATTTATATTTCTAATAATAGTGCTAATAATGGTATTCAGATTATGAATTGTACTATCTCTGGGGCAGATGGTGGTTCAGCTGCAGCACCAAATAATTATGCTAATGGTGGTGATGCAGTATTTACTGGTACAAATGCGTTATACACGGGTGTAAATAACTGTGTGATTGTCAAGGCAGGCAGAGCATCGTTTGGGGGAACAGCGGGATTAGCAATAAATGATTTTACCCCAATTGCTTCAAGTTTCTTGGGATCTTCTGCGATACTTAATAATATTGCTTATAATGTTACAGGAAATCCTGGGTATTATAGAATTAATAGTGTTCTGGATCCAAGTAATAAAAGCTTTAACGTTTTGAGCAATAGTGCGACTCTTCAATATATGTTGAATGGTAATTTCTATTTGCCGTAATTGAATTTCACTAAAAAAAGCACTGCAAGGTTTTTTGCCTTGCAGTGCTTTTTTTATAAAATAAGGCCTTGTAGTTCTATTTCTTTTTGTGTAATTACTTGTACCAATTCTGGGTACATTTTTTGTAATGCGATTGCGTTATCTTTTTGATGAGAGGTTGTGGTTGTCTCTAGCGGAATTACAATACAGGGTTTATTAAAAAAGATCAGTTCAAACAAGGTGCCTGCACCTGCTCTGCAAATTACCAAATCAGCAGCTTGGTAATACAGTGGCATGTTGTGGTGATACGCAAATACATGCGCAGTGACATCTAATTTCTTATACTCCTGCTGCCAATGTGCAATTTCTGCAGTACCGGTTTGGTGAATAATTTGAATAGATTTATGTTGCTCTTGATGCTGTTGTAACCAATCTATAATTAACTTATTTAAAAAGGTAGAACCTTGGGATCCGCCCAAAATAAAAATTGTTTTACGGTCGGGTTGTAACTGCAGTTGTTTACGTGCGTCTTGCGGTGAAAGTTGTTTGTCTTGGTTTGTAAAGCGAATTGGGTACGCGACAACTTTGCATTTCTTAGAATTAAAATAATTTTGCGCTTCCGGGAAACAAACGTTGATAGTGTTTGCGAACCGTGCCAAAAACATGGTTGCTTTACCCGGAATGGCATTCAGCTCATATAAATGAACAGGTATGCGTAATACCCATGCAGCTACACAGACCGGAGCAGAAACGGCCCCGCCAGAACTTAGTACCGCCTCTGGGCGGTGGCGAATTAGATGGTAAAAAGATTTCAGCTGAGCAGTTGCTGCTTGCAGGAGCATGCGGATTTTGCCAAAAATACCTTGGTAGTTTTTGCTCGCAAATTGTAATGGAATGTGATATTTAACCTGTTCTTGTTTGCTGATGATATTGTGGTCAAGAGGAGTATTGGTAGAGAAGTAGAGGACGTTGTGTTTTGGGTAGTGCTGCGCGGCTATTGTTAGGCAAGGGATAATATGTCCGCCGGATTTGCCACCGGCGCATGCAATTAAAGGTGGTTGCATATTGTTAATCTTTCTTTGTTTTTTTTTTAGTGAGTGTACTTTTTTTGATGGTTGGTATTTATGAATTGTAGTGTATGGTTTTATAGTAAGGGGTTTTTGGGAAATGGGATAATACTTTTTTATTTTTTCCCTTTTTTTAGATTATTTTTTTGCGCAACATACTTTTTTTTATTCAAAATCTTTTTATGCACTATGCGTGCAGCATATAAGGGATTGCTTGTGCAACCCCTTATAAATCCAACACACCAACGGTTCCTTTGGATCCCCATACGCTTAGAACCCGCGCCTTAAGTGGCGCCCCTTATGTTTTACCTATCCTTGCAGCTCAGTCTACCCACGAAACGTGGTATCCAGTTCGCAGCAAGTATGGTGCAAACATTTCGGGTAGCATTCGCCTTAACCACGCCTTAGCGCGGAATGCGCTGCGGCGGGACGGCTCACGCAGGATGCTAAGCTAGTGTGGTATAATTTTATTATTGAGTAGTAATTGAAGCTGTCTGTCCGCCGACTGCGTGCGCCGAAGTTCTCGCCGTCGCGACATAGCGCTGTGGCGTAGTCGGATTAACGTAGGTGTAAGCTTTATGCGAAGGCTGGGAAATTAAAAAAAGGTTAATTGTGCATAAAAAATATAAATAAAAAATGTACTTTTAATTAATTTCCTTAATTCTAAATCAAGAATTTACCACATTCCATTTCTTACATAACTTATCCACCAAACACTTCTCATGCCCCTCCTTAACCTTCCCCTGTGCACTTTTAATAGTGTTTAGTGCTTGGGTAACATTTCCTTTTTTATATTCAACTTTAGCCAAATGAATGTTAATCATAGCGTCATTGGGATTTTGTTGTGCAATTTTTTGTAGAATTGCTAACGCGTCATCATATTTTTTTTGTTTGTAATAAACCACTGCTTGGGTATCTAAGAAATGGGGATTATGGGGATCTTGTGCCAATACCCGTTTAATAAGGTCTTGTGCTTTGGCTAGATTTTTACCTTTGGTTGCATAATAGTATGCCGCAAGATTAAGTAATGGCGGGAACTCTTGCTTAAGCTTTTCTGCCTGGGAAACTATCTCTTCTACATTGCTATATTGTTTGCGTTCATAATAAATTATACCAATTTGGTAAGCTAGGTGTGTTTGGAGTGTAGGATCTTTTGCCATGCTTAACCCTTTGCGCAAGAAGGTTAATGCAGCATCCGTATTATTGGTGCGGGCATAGAGATCAGCAAGATAGAGCACTGGTTGAATGTTGGTTGGTTGTTGGGTATGTAATGTGGTAAAGCCGGCAATAATGTCTTGCGCTGGTACACCAATTCGCATTAACAAATGGAGGGTAGTGTACCACGCGTTTTCACGCGGTTCTGCTTTAGCCCAGATAACCAATTGGGAAATTGCTTCTTTGGTGCGTTGTAAGCTAGTAAGAATCTGAATTTTTACCAAGCGGGATTTCATGTCATGGGGTTTTTGGACCAAACACAAATTAATCTGATCTAATGCTTGGGTAAATTTCTTATCTTGCATAAAACTTAACGCTTTTTCCAAGCAGGTTTGTTCCATGACCATAAGATTTTTCTGTTCTTCTTTGCTCTTTTGTAACAGCACCAATTGCATTAAATGTTTCTGAATATGTTGGTTTGCTTCTGGGGTATGTTGTAAATAAGAACTGTACCCCTGTATAGCATCTTGTAATTGTCCCATCTGTTCTTGCAATACGGCATACAATAACCAGCCTTTGTCAAACTGTGGATACGATTTTAAGCAGTCTTGAATGCTAGTGAGAGCCTTTTCAAATTGACCCATCTGTGCAAGAATTTGTCCTTTTAAAAAATGAAAAACGTAATTGTTTGGTTTTGTGGCAGCGGTATTTAAATAGGTTTCCACTGCTTTTAGAGCATTTTCCGGTTCTTTGCGTTGCAGCATTATTTCTGTGGCATGGAAAATAATTTCAGGATGGGTTGGAAAGTTTCTGCTTAACGTAATAAGGAGCTCGTCTGATTCTGATTTTTTGCCACCTTTTTTAAGTGCCATTGCAAAGAACAGTTCTGTTTCTGGATCTGTTTTGAATAGGTCAGGATTTTGTGTGGTAAGTTCTTTTTTTAACGCAATCATTTCCGCATATTTGCCACTTTTATATAACAGATGCAGATATCCTTTTTGTGCATAATGGGTGCCTGGTGTCTTTAAAATATCTTCATACAGTTCATGCGCTTTTTGCATGTTGTTCGCAAACTCATAATAGTTAGCCCAAAAATAACGGTGTAGATTGTGATCTGCAGTATCTGGTTCTATGTCATTGGATTTTATGCTGGCGTTCAGACATAACGCACCTACTAAAAGAGTAACAACGTACTTCATTTTTTTTTCTCCTGATAACAGCGAACTAAAAAATTTTTTAATGCAGTTGCTAACACAGGATCAGTAATACGTGCCAGCGCTTGTTCCTCATGGGAGCGCAAGGTAATGGGTTGTTCTATCCGTGGCTCGGTGACCGTAGTACTATTTTTTTTCTGTTTGATACCTGCTTGTTTAAAGCGTATCGTTTTAATGTGATGATTTTCTAGATTTTTATTAATGGTGGTAAGTAATAGATCAGAAAGTAGGTACAGTTCTTGGAGCCAACAGGAGTCATAAACACCCAGGACGATCATATCATCGGTAATTTTTTCTACCGTTACTTTGTCATGCATGCTACCCATAATTATTGGCCACTTTTTAAGAAGTTCCAACTTCCAATTATGTTCGGTGCGAATAAGTTGTTGTAATACTGTTTTTACGTGATGTGCCATGATTAAGTTTTTTTAGGTAAATAGCAATAGTGAATAGTAATTGATTAGTGTATCTACTGTAGCATAGAAAAAATTTATTGGGAGTAAATAAGTATTAACTATTTTTTATAGTAATGTGAGAAGATGGTATAGGTAGTTTCTAGGAGGAGTAGCGACAAGGAGTAGTAATTATTTTTTGATTTGGGGCACCCGTGTACTGTCGACGCTTGGAAATTGATTTGGAATCGTTTTTGTTTTGGGCCCAGCGTCAGTTTCGCCCTTTAGAGGTAGGGCGTGTTCTGTTTGGGATTTGATTTCTAGATCTAAGTTAGGGCTTAATATAAAGCCTCCTGTATTGGTTATATTGGACATGTATGCTGGTGAGTATGATGGATTCGCGTCTTTTGGAATAGCTTGTGGATGCATGCTTTTGTCATAGGCTTTATTTTCTGCAACTAAGAGAGTTTGCTTGCGATAATTCTTCTTAATCTTTCTTGCTATCAGGGTGCTTGGGGTGTAGATTGCGCAGACGGTAAGAATTAAGCTGGTAATTTTAGAGAGAGAAAAAAATGAATAGTGCTTCATAGTTTTTCCTTTTTGATGCTCAATATTTAAATTTAATTATATTCTTTTCTACCTTACTGCTAAATACTTGTAGCGTCAAATAGAGTGCTGCTTCTTTGTAATAGTCTTAAAAAAAAATTTTGGTGTTCTTAAAATTATTGGCAAAAATTGTTTGGATTATCTTTGTCCATTGTATAGTAGAAGCACTTACCTATTATAAGGGATCGTTTTATTAGTGATGCATACGTTACAAAAGGTAATAAGAATGACCGTTAGGAATCTAATTGTTATTGGTGTGTTGTTATTTTGTACTATTTATAATCAATTAACTTTTTTAGATGATGCGCCAGAGAAATTAACGGTTTTGCATCTTAGTTTTCACCAAGGATGTATTAATGAAATAAATTTTATAGCAGATCAGCTAGATTTAGATCTTACTACGTTATCTATTTTTGATCTTCCACGGGAAGATTGGGACGAGCAAAGTCCTGGATTTTCTGTGTATAATATGGGACACGATAGAGCTGCGCGTATTTGGGAAAAGTATAAACCGTACTTTGAACTTTTTGATGTTATTATTACGTCGGATACTGCGCCTTTGTCCCGCATATTTTTGCAGCATGGGTGGAACAAACCACTTATCATTTGGATCTGTAACCGTTTTGATTGGGTTTGGCAACCCGCATTAGATTGTAAATTCCCTGATCAAGAATATTATGCACTATTTCAGGGGGCTTTGTTCAAAAAGAATGTGCAGATTATTTGCTATACGCCGTTTGAATACTTTTATGCAGAGAAAAAGGGATTAAAAATTGGTAGGCGGGTTATTAAGCCTACGGGTGGCTTTGAATTAGTCAGAGAGGGGGCTGCGGGGTTACCTCCTATTATTCCAGACATAGACAAACCAAATACGCTGTTTATTTATCCGCGTTTAACTCCTGAACAACTTGGGCAGGTAGAACAGGATTGTGCAGCGGTTGGGCTTGCAACGTGGTCAGGCAGTTATAGGGTTCCTGCAGATTTGGCAGGTTTTAAAGGGGTGCTTTATTTTCCGTATCAATGGTCTAATTTAGCTTTTTTTGAAAATATTCATCATGGCATTGTTCATTTTGTACCATCTATAGCCTTTGTGCAGAATAGAGCGCAGTATGGCCCCCAGTTACCGTACACTACCATTTCTGAATTTCCCTGGTGTGAATGGTATGCTGATGATAACAAAGATATAATTGTTTATTTTGATTCTTGGCAAGATCTTAAACATAAAGTGGATACGTTGGATTATGGATCATTAAAGCAAAAGATTAAAAAGCAGGCGATTGTGCATACGCAGGAGATGGTGGGGCGGTGGAAAGGGGTGTTTAGTAGCTGTTATTAGAGGTATTTTTCTGGTTTTTTGATATTTTCTTTTTTTATTTAGTTACGTGTACAATGACTTTTTTTATTTCAAAATCTTTTATGCACAAGCAAGCCCTTATATGCCGCATGCATAGTGCATAAAAACAAAAAACAATAAAAAACTTTCTTACGGAAGGTGCAATAAAAAATGTTGAGAACAGAAAAGATTATTTTGCAAAAAATCAAAATGATTAATAATCAAAAAATATAAAAACAAAAAGATTCCCCTCCCCTAACCCCTTTTTATCCACTAACACTATTTATTTATTTTCACCACAGTCTATCCTTATACCTGAGAACATAGTTTTGAATAAAATAACGGAGTGTATCTAATGTCCAGTAATGTAAATAATCCACCAAACAATAAACAAAGTACCAATCAATCATCCCAACAAATTCCAATACTAACCTATACTAACCAATCTCCAGAATCAGTAATTGCCTTTTTTAACAGTTCGCTTGCCAATGGATTAAGTACCACCCAAGCACAAGAACGTCTTACTACGTATGGTCTTAACCAATTACCAGAAACAATGGTATCCTGGAAGCACATGCTCTGGCGCCAGCTCTCTTCCCTGTTTACGCTGTTATTTCTTGCTATTTTAGTGATTTCCTTTTTTGTAGGGGAATATTTTAATGCCGGCGTATTGCTGTTGCTTATTACTATTAATGTGTCAGTTGGTTTTTATCAGGAATATCATGCTACCCAGGCGTTGCAGCTTCTTAAGAAATTCTTAGTTGCGTATGTACAAGTACTTAGGGATGGCAAACAGGTAGAGCTAGAAACCACCCATTTGGTTCCGGGTGATATTTTGTTGCTGCAAGCGGGTGATAAAATTGCTGCAGACGTGCGTATTATACAGCAAGAAAATCTGTTAGTAGATGAATCTATTCTTACCGGTGAATCACGTCCGGTTACCAAGCAGGTTGCAGAATCTTCTACGCAGGCTACTAGTTTATTTGATGCAGTCAATTGCGGATTTGCAGGAACTGCAGTAACCAGTGGCAAAGCGGTGGGGTTGGTGTGTGCTACCGGGCAACGCACTGCTTTTGGGGGAATTGCGCAGAGTGTTACGCAAACGCACACAGACAGTACCTTGGTCAGAGGAACTCAGCAGTTAAGCAGTTTTATCGTTAAGTTAGTACTCATTACCCTGGTGATTGTGTTTTGTGCCAATCTTATTTTAAAAGGCCATCAATCATCCGTATTAGAACTATTTATTTTTTCTCTTGCATTGGCGGTAACTGCAATTCCAGAAGCCTTGCCTATTGTGGTTACGTTTAGCTTAGCGCGTGGGGTAGGTAAATTAGCCCAACAGAAAGTGGTGGTTAAACGGTTGGCAGCGGTAGAAGATTTGGGAGAGATAGAGATTTTATGTACGGATAAAACCGGTACGCTTACGGAAAACACCATGAGTGTGGTTGCGGTATATGGTGCAGATAGATCCCGCATTATGCATTATGCTGCTTGTATTGGTTCATATACCTTTAAGCACAGTGAAGATCTGCAGAAAAAAGATTTTAATGGTGCGGTATGGGCAGAATTGTCACCGGATGAGCGGCAAAAGATTGTAGCCATATCCAAAGTGGATGAAATTCCGTTTGACGCGGAGCGGCGGCGCAATGTGGTACTTATTCCGGCAGATACTGGTTATGAACTGGTAGTTCGTGGAGCAACCATAGAAGTATTAGAGCGCTGTGTACCCTTGCCTGTGGGTGAGTTGGAACCATTACAGGCATGGATCACCCAGCAAGGCAATCAAGGCAATCGGGTGCTTGCAGTAGGCATTAAAACTCTTATTCATAAACCGGAACATTTAGTAGAAGAAGAAACGGCATTAACGTTTATAGGCTGTATCTCTTTTGCAGATCCCTTAAAGCCAACCGCATTGGAAGCGGTATACCGCGCAAAAAAATTGGGAATAGAGATACGGGTTATTAGTGGTGATACGGTAGAAGTGTGTGCGGCAGTGGGCAAGCAAGTGGGTTTAATTACTGACCGGTCACAAGTGGTAACGGGGCAGCAGATGGCGGTTGTGTTTGGGCAAGAGCTTACTGCATTAATTAAACAATCTATTATGTTTGCCCGGGTCACTCCGGAACAAAAATTGTTAATTATTAAAACGTTACAACAGGATCGCATTGTGGGTTACATGGGGGACGGTATTAATGATGCACCGGCCCTTAAGGGAGCAAATGTTTCTTTAGCGGTATATAATGCAGCGGCTATTGTGCGTGACAGTGCAGATATTATTCTGCTTAAAAAAAGTTTAATGGTCATTATTGATGGTATTCAAGAAGGCAGAAAAATTGTTACCAACATTATGAAATATTTAAAAATTACGCTTTCTGGTAATTTTGGTAACTTTTATTCCGTTGCTATTGCGTCTTTAGTATTACCCTATGTTCCTATGCTTCCGCTCCATATTTTGCTAATTAATTTATTGTGCGATTTTCCTATGATTGCTATTTCAACAGATACGGTAGACCCCGTAGCATTAAAAAAACCCCGCAGTTACACCATTAAGAATGTTATCTGGGTAGCGCTTATCTTTGGGGTTTTAAATTCATGTTTTGATTTTATCTTTTTCTTTTTCTTTATTAATATGCCGCCGGGTGTTTTGCAGACAGGATGGTTTTTAGAAAACGTCCTTACCCAATTGGCCTTTATTTTTGCGATTCGGTCTTACCAACCCTTTTATAAAGCACCGCGACCGTCTTGGTTGCTATTGTTCTTGGCCATTTTTACGGGTGTGGTTGCTACGCTATTACCCTTGTCCTCTTTTGGACAAACCTATATGCAGTTTACCGCATTGTCACCATATCATCTTTTTGTAATTGGCGGGATCACGGTGGGGTATTTTGTGTCTACGGAAGTGGTTAAGTATTATTATCACCGTATTGTGGGTCATTTTGCATAGGCAAAAAGCCACTAGAGTTTTGGCAATAGTGGCAGGGGCAATGAATTTCTTGTTTGCGCTTTCTGTTGTTTATTACACTACACACAGTAGGGGTATGGAGTGTTAGTATCAGAGGTAAAGGAGTTGTTATGGTTTCTAGATCTATGCAGTTAGTAGTAGGATTAGGCATGGTGATGAGTATTTCTTTATTGGGGCAACAACACAGTTCGCGTGCTTTTTTCCCCGATCCGGGATTCACCTGTTGCAGTATTACGCCTTCATTGGTTTGCAGTATAACAGAATCTATAATAGCAGGAATAATTTATCCTTCTTGTCCCTGTTCAATTAACTGTAGTTTAATGATACGTAATTTGGATAATTTAGAAGCGGAGCCTGCCACCAATCAATTGGACAGTATAGAACAACGCAAGTAATGGGTGGGGTCTAGGTTTCTTGTAGGGTAGAGGAATGGTATGCACATTCTGCTGGCTATATTGGTGATGGTATCTCTGCCCCTGCAAGCTATGCATCATCTAACGGCAGAAAACAAAGAGGGGACTGTTTCCTTATTACGTGCTTATTTGTTTAGTGATTTTAAGCTTGTTCAATCACCATCGCATGGTTTTTTTATTCAGTTTTCTCGGGTGACTGATAGCACAGGGTATTTTCAATGGCCAATTTCCCAATGTGAGACCCTTTTACATAATATGAAAGAGTGTTTGGTGGATGACGCAGATCTTAAACACTATATAAGTACATCTGGGGATCGGAAATGTAAAAACATACTCTCTGCGTACCTGGATTTTTTAGGTAATAAAGATTTGCCAGAAACTATGGATGAAATTTTGGTAGATCATGATGTATTTACCAGAATAGTGCAAAAAACAAAATTTTTTGAAGATGACCCATTAAACCAAGAAGATTTTTTGGTTTTGAAAGGGCTAGAAAAAAGTATTATGGAGCATTGCTATAAAGAGGCGGCGGAGCGCAAGTGGCAATTAGTAGAAGAGAAGCAAGATGAGCTATTATTAGCTCAGAAAATTTTTGCAGAAAAAATGGATGTTATTAAGGAAAACCGTGCGCGACTGGCGGCTGCATTCAGAACTCAACAAATTATCCATTTAGAGCAGGCATTTGGTAAACCGGTGCAGTTATTACAACTGTTTCCTCTCTTACCACCACAACTGCAGGAAGATAAATGAAAGATTTTGAATTATTACCCCATACTGCAGATATAAAAATTAGAGTGTGCGGGGCAACGCTTGCAGACTTTTTTCGCAACGCGGTTATTGGTATGTTCCAAGCGGTAGGCCCGATTATTGATGGTGCACGTAGTGAGCATGACCGGGTGGTGTGTGATACGTTACCGGTAAGTAGACAGGTGCATGTAAAGGCGCACGATGTTACGGCATTATTGGTAGATTTTCTTTCGGAAGCGCTTTATTTGTCTGATGTGTATAATGAGGCCTATTTGGATGCTACTATACATACGGTTACCCAAACAGAAATAGATGCTACGTTGCATGGAGCGGCAGTAAAAGGGTTTGCTGTGGAATTAAAGGCGGTTACCTATCATGAGTTGCAGGTGCGGCAGGTTGATGGTGGGTGGTGTGCAGAGATTGTGTTTGATATATAAAAATGGGTTGCTTTTTATTCTTTTTTTTCTATTTTATTTTTTAAGTTTTTTTATTGTAATGGCGTATCTGCGCAATAATCTTTATTTTAATTTTAATATTTTTTATGCACTATGCGTGCCGGGGTTAGGTAAGAAGCCTTTTTTGTTTTATATTTTATGCACAATTAACCTTCTCTTTTTTTTCAAAATCTTTTTTTTGGCCTATCCGGCCAGGATTTAACCCCTATTCGGGGGAGAACCAGGAACCTTCTTGTAAAGGTCCCTGGACCCAGTACATTTAAGGAGCACCTTAAAAATCCCTACGCTTTGGATACTAAAGGCCACCCCAATTTTTCCTATTCTTGCTGCGAAGTCCAATCACGAAACGTGTTGTCCAGTTCGCTAGCAAGTATGGTAAAAATAGTGTGGCGCGCACTCGCCTTTCATTTTTATTACTCCGCAAGCTGCGTAAAAAAATGGCGGCTCACTTCTATTCAAAGCTAAACAGGTTTATACAAAATATTTTTTTGATCTTGCAACCTTTTTTTACACAAAACTAACAGAGTCTACAACCTCTTGGCCGGTAGGGCCAGCTTCACTTACTATCTCCTTTTTTTCAAATTCAACAGGTGATAGATAATTGATTGACGAATGCATTCTTTGGCGATTGTAGAAAATCTCAATATATTCAAAAATACTCTGCTTAGCTTCTTGCCTTGTTTTATATTTATGAAAGAATACATGCTCTGTTTTTAACGCATGAAAGAAGGTTTCCATCGCGGCATTGTCATAGCAATTTCCTTTTCTACTCATACTTATTACAAAATTATTAGCTTCAGCAATTTTTTTATATTCAAAGCTTGTGTATTGACAGCCTCTATCTGAATGCAAAATAAGACCTGGATCTGGCTGTCTATGAGTAATCGCTTGATTTAAGGAATTGACGACCAAGCCTGTTGTTATCGATTTATCCATGCTTAATCCAACAATTCTTCTTGAATATAAATCAAGAATAGTTGATAAATATAACCAGCCTTCGTCGGTTGTAATGTAAGTTATATCAAGCAGCCAAATCTTATTTGGTTTATCAACTGAAAAATTTTGATTAATTAAATTGGGAGCGATATTTAGTTCATTCTTAGCAGAAGACATAGCCTTCCATTTTTTCCTAATCTTTGATTGTATTTGATTCTGTTTCATTAATTTTGCTACATGCTTTCTTGATACAAATTCACCTTGTTTTTTAAGCGTTCTATGAATCCGAGGACTTCCATAAATTTGTTTGCTTTTTGAATGAATTGCTTTGATTTTAATTACCAATTCTTGGTTTTTCTTTTTTCGAACAGATTGTTTATTTTTTATGTTTTTATAATATCCAGAACGAGAAACTTTAAATACTTCTGCCATCTTTTCCACCGGAAAGTGATTTGAATATTTGTGCATGAATTGAAAAATCATAGTTGTTGTTTTGAAAAGATGGCCAAAGCTTTTTTTAAGATATCACGCTCAAGTTTTACGTCCTCAAGTTGCTTTTTTAATTTGTATGTTTCTTCATTTTCGGAGCTAATCTTTCCTGACCCAGGGAAGCTTTTTTCTCCATTTTTTTGAAATTGACGTACCCAACCAGACAAAGTCGAATGCGGTATCTCTAAATCTCTCAGAATTTCATTCCTGTCTTTTCCATTCAAATAGAGATTAACTACATCCATTTTAAACTGCTTATCATATTTTCTTATAGTTTTTGTAACTTTAGCATGCATATTTTATCCTTTAAATTAGACGCTTTTTTCATATTATCAGCTTTGTTTCTTATGTCTACTAAAAGGTAGCAGGATCATTTTATGATTTTGATAAGTAGTGATCGCTCTATGGCCGCGAAGCCGGCTTCTCCTACTCTCCATATAAAATAAAAAATCTGACCTAGCTTAGAAGCCTGTGTGAGCCGGAGTTTTTTTATTAAGCTTGTGTAAATAAAAAAATATAGGCGAATCGCAACCCGCAATGTTTGCACCATACTTGTAGCGAACTGGACAAAACGCCTTGCGTTATTGGACTGAGCTGCAAGGATAGGTAAAACATAAGGGGCGCCATTTATGGCGCGGGTCCTAAGCGGTGCGCCAAGAAAAGCACAATGATGTTCTAGTTGGTGCAAATCCAACACGGGTAACAAATAGCCATTGGCCCGTTACTTAATTGATGCCTGGCAAGGCAACAAACCAGGTGATGCTCAGTGATAGGATGTATCAGGCTTTAACGCAAGTGAATGTATAGAGCCCCGAAATGATCCAGATTGTAGTGGTCGATGCTTTCGCTTATGACAGAAGACAATAGTGCTGTGACGATATGGCAATGGTAACAGCACCCTACCGGGGTCAAAGGCAATTGCATGATACAAAAGGGAACAGCTGTGAACTTGGGAGATCCATTAGATTCTTCTGAAAAAAAAACCGAAGTACATCAAAACAAGTCGAAAAGGGCAAGAATTGATGGACGATCTAATGGAAGTCGGACTGATTGATAGTACTCAGAGAACGGGAAAGCCGTTTACAAGGGGAAGCGATCAGCAGAAGTGCAATAGTTTAAGTGAACATACATACGATACACAGAGATCGAGGAATATAGATGAACAAACTTAGACTAATAGCTGAAAGAGCAAAGCAAGACAAGAAGCTTAAATTTACGGCATTAGTTCATCACATTAATGCGGAAAGTCTTGCAGAATATTACAAGCTGCTCAAGAAGAATAGAGCTTGTGGTATAGACAGAGTTACCATAGAGGAATATGGAAGTAATCTTCAGCAGAATGTAGTGCAGTTGGTGAAGCAAATGAAAACCAAAAGGTATAAAGCGCAACCAGTACGCAGAACCTATATTCCAAAAGCAAGTGGCAAAGACCTTAGACCACTGGGCATACCAACTACGCAAGACAAATTGGTTCAGATGGCGCTTAAGAATATTCTAGAAGCAGTATTTGAACCAATCTTTCTTGATAGTTCGCATGGCTTTAGGCCAAATAGAGGCTGCCACACGGCGATAAAACGACTTGATAATGTGATGATAAGAAAACCAATTAATTACATTGTCGAAGTCGACATCAGGAAATTCTTTGATACCGTGGATCATGAATGGCTTATGAGATGCGTACAAGAAAGAGTCGCAGATCCAAATCTGCTTTGGCTTGTTGGGATGCAACTTAAAGCAGGCGTGATGGAAGGTGCCACACTGCATGAAACTGACGAAGGCACGCCGCAAGGCGGCGTAGTAAGTCCGTTACTTGCAAATATCTACTTACACTATGTACTCGACTTGTGGTTTGAAAAGAAATTCAAAACAGAAGCAAGCGGGTACGTGGAGCTAATACGATACTGTGATGATTTTGTAGTAGTTTGCGAAAGTAAAAGTGATGCCAAATTGTTTCTCTCTAGTGCAAAAGCAAGGTTAGCTAAGTTTAATCTTAAATTTGCTCGCGAGAAAACACGTATCGCTAAAATTGGAAAACGATCCTGGCTCCGTGCACAACGTACAGAAAGCAAAATAGATACTATCACATTCCTTGGCTTTACTATGTATGCAATGGCGAGCAGAACAGGTCGGTTTAGAGTACAATTCAAAACTGCAAAAGCAAACTTGGCCAGAAAAGTGAAGAAATTCAAAGAATGGCTAAAAGATACAAATAATCAAGTACCCGTTAGTG
The DNA here is from genome assembly GCA_963698045.1 of uncultured bacterium. Lineage (GTDB taxonomy): Bacteria > Babelota > Babeliae > Babelales > Vermiphilaceae > MFD01716-c1. Next base: position 1,379,833 of record OY969115.1, read on the forward strand.
AAGTATGGGAAGGCGCAAAACGTAGACTAATTGGGCATTATAATTACTTTGGCGTGAATGGTAATATTCGATCATTACACCAATATTATCACTCATGCACTTGGATGTTGTTTAAGTGGATCAATCGGAGAAGTCAAAGGAAAAGCATGAATTATGAACAATTCAAGAGCTATCTGATCTGGAATCCTTTGCCAGCACCAAGCATAAGAGTACAAATATGGAACTCATAGAAAAAAAAAAGCGAACGCGTTTCTGAAGAGCCGTATGTGGGAGAACCACTAGTACGGTTCTGTGAGGGGATTCATAGCAACTAGGGGAAAAAAAAAAGGTTGCTATGAATTCTACTCGACTATAGGGATCCAAAGGAACTGTTGGTGTGTTGGATTTATAAGGGGTTGCACAAGCAATCCCTTATATGCTGCACGCATAGTGCATAAAAAGATTTTGAATCTAAATAAAGTATATTGTGCAGATAAAGTGTGAAAAGCAAAAAATAAAACATAAAAAATTTATACTTAATTAAATGTATTAATTCATTAAATTCTTACAATCTTTACACAACATCCCTATCATAAAATATAAACAAACTAAAAAGCATAAACTTTAACCAACAACCTTAACTAACAACTCAAAAAACAACCGTAGAAAAAAGGAATAGTAATGCCCTCTCCATTTTCCAAACCAATCACCCGTGACGACCTTATTAAAATAGACCCTTTCACTTTTGAAATTCCTAAATCTTTCCGCCCAGATATGCGTGTTCCCGCTCGTGTGTTTACTAATGAAGCAATGCTTCCCGATATTTTGCAGGACCGTGCCTTGTGGCAGTTGGTTAATGTTGCAACGTTGCCGGGTATTCAATTGGGTGCATTTGCAATGCCAGATGTGCATCAGGGCTATGGCTTTCCTATTGGAGGTGTGGCAGCTACAGCCATAGATTATGGTGGGGTAATTTCTCCTGGTGGCATTGGGTATGACATTAATTGTGGCGTTAGGTTGCTTGCTGTGTCTATTTCAGCAGCAGAATTGCAGCCTTTTTTAGAAAATTTGGCAACCCGTTTATTTAATAAAATTCCTTCCGGTGTGGGCCGCGGTGGCGCATTAGATTTTAAACCACACGAACTAGACAAGATTTTACAGCAGGGTGCACAACGTATGTTGCAGTTGGGTTACGGAATAGAAAGTGACATTGCCTTTTGTGAAGAAAAAGGGTTAATGGAATATGCAGACCCTGCATTGGTTTCTGAGCATGCAAAAAAGCGTGGTGCAGATCAGTTGGGTACTTTGGGTTCTGGTAATCATTTTTTAGAAGTTCAAGTGGTGGATGAAGTTTTTGATGCGGAGGTTGCATCTATTTTTGGATTGCAGCAGGGTATGGTGACCGTTATGATCCATTGTGGTTCACGCGGACTGGGGCATCAGACCTGTACTGATTATGTACGTCTTATGATGCAGCAATTACCAACCTGGGGATACCAACTTCCTGACCGTGAATTAATTTATGCACCATTTAATAGTCCCGAAGGCAAACAGTATTTTGCTGCAATGGCAGCCGCAGCAAATTTTGCTTGGGCGAACCGTCATCTTATTGCGCATTGGGTGCGGGAAGCCTTTTATGAAGTGGTAGACCCTTCAGTTGCAATTAATTTGGTGTATGACGTTTCCCATAATATTGGCAAGATAGAAAGCCATATGGTAGACGGTACAGAGTTAAAATTGGCAATGCACCGCAAAGGGGCAACGCGGGCATTTGGTCCAGGCAGACAAGAAGTGCCAGACAAATACCGTGCCGTAGGGCAACCCGTGTTAATTCCTGGAACCATGGGAACTGCATCTTATGTTATGGTAGGAACTATGCAAAGTATGGAAGTTGCATTTGGAAGTTCTTGTCATGGTGCTGGCAGAAGATTGTCCCGTATGCAAGCAAAACATTCTGTGCGTGGTTCTACATTGCGCCAAGAATTAGAACGTAGCGGCATTATTATTAGGTCAGATTCTGACCCCGGTCTTGCGGAAGAAGCACCTGCTGCTTATAAAGATATAGAACAGGTAGTAGAAGTGGTGCAGGGAGCAAAACTTGCACGAACCGTTGCACGGTTAAAACCGTTGGCTGTAATTAAGGGTGGGTAAGGTAATGGAAGAGCAATCTAATGCACGTCTTTTTGTAGCAATTGCGGTTCCCCATGCCATTCAGCATGAATTGCACCGGATACAGCGAGACATAGAAAAAGCAGAAATCTGTACCGGGCGTTTTGTAGATCCCTATACCATTCATGTAACACTGCAATTTATTGGTGCGGTTGACCGCGCGCAGGTACCTGCAATTGCAACTGCGTTAGCCGCCGTTTCTGCGCAGCCCATGAAGGCACAGTTGGGAAGGTTAGATTTTTTTGCGGTGGAAACGGTGGTAAGAATTATGTTTGTGCATTTAGAATGTCCGGAATTAGATATGTTGGTGCGTCAAATCACTTGTGCGCTGTTACCATGGCTGCAGCCAGAAGAACGGGACTTTGTTGGGCATCTTACTCTTATGCGGGTAAAGCAGGTGCCCGATTTGGAAAAATTTTATGCATTGGTACACACCTATCAGGTAGAGCCGTTGCAAATGACCATTAGTGGGTTTGCATTAATGGAATCTATACTAACACCCAATGGGCCAGTGTATCGAACGGTGGCGGAGTATGGGCTTTAATTAAGTTGTAAGAAGAGATTTTTCCAAAACAGTTTACTGCTGCCTGGCATGGGTAGTTGGGTAAGTTGCGCGGTGAGTAGTTCTATTTTTTGTTGTAGCAATGCTTGTTGCGCTGCAGTACCTGTTTGCAGTGATGCAGTATAGCGTGCTGACCAAAAGAGCATAAGTGCGTCTACCAGTTCTGCAGTTTCTTGTTCCGTAATGGGTTGTTCCAAAATACGTAGTAATTCTGCGGCCGGTTGTTTGCTAGTTGCTGTACACAGTAAATAAAGTGGGTGGGTGCTAAATGCGTCTGTTCTGGTAGAAAGTACCGTAACCAGACAGCGTGACCGGATAGTTAAGGGAATAGTTTCTAGCCGCTGTGCAAGCAGCAGAAAGTGGTAGCCAGTTGGCGGTTCTTCTACGGATTTTAATAGACTGTTTGCAGAGCTTTGGGTTAATAGATCGGCAGATTCTAGTACAATAAAAAACTGTTCTTGCGGATCTAATGCAAAAGAAATGGTGTTAAAAAGTGGTGCTAAATCTTCTTTAGTGTAGTTGTTGCTGGGGCGTAACCAGAGTAGGTTGTGGTACTGTTCTTGCCGAATGGCCATACAGGTTCTACATACCGTACAGGCGGTGGCGCACCAGATATTCATAAGAAATTGGTGTGCATATTCTCGGGTAGCGTCATGACTGCCTACAATTAAATGTGCGGGGTGTTCAAGCGCGGCTGGTGCAATAGGGGTTGTTAGGGGAGTTGTTTTTTGATCCATGATTGTACGGTAATGAATGCCTGTTCAGTTAATTGTTCTGGTGTGTGCATGCCATCAAGGGTAATTACATTAGTACGGGTGGCAAAAATGGTGTCAAAGCCCGTTACTAATCGCTCGGTAAATTCTTTCTGTTCTTGTTCAAATACGGTTAAATGAATATTGCGCTGCTGAATGCGTTCCATTGCTTGTTGTGGGGTAATGCGAACATAGAACGTAATATCTGGTTGTATCCCTTGCATAGCCCACTGGTTAACATATTTTATTTTTTCGCGATCAAGCCCTCTGCCATATCCTTGATACACTATAGAAGAATCTGCCATGCGGTCAGAAATAATAATGTTACCTTTTTTAAGATTAGGGATAATTACTTCATGAAAATGCTGTGCTCTGTCTGCTGCAAATAATAAATATTCTGCAAGTGGGGTTATGGGTACTGGTTGTGTTTGCAGCAGTGTTCGCAGTTGTTTGCCCAGTGCACTGCCACCCGGTTCTTTGGTAAGAACGGTTTCATATTCATGTTGTAGATACGTGGTAAGATTTTTGGCTAAGGTACTTTTGCCAGAGCCGTCTATACCTTCTATAGTAATTAAAAGACCAGATTGTAGGGATTGTTTCATAGGTAGTGCTTAAAAGGGTGCATGCATCTCAAGTATATTTATGGTACAGTTACAGTATAGCGAATAATGATTGTAATGTCTTATGGAACTAAGCTTGAGTTTATATGAAAAAAGTTATAATTGAACCCGGTTGTATTACCTGTGGAACCTGTGAATTTCTTGCACCAGAAGTGTTTACGGTAACTGATATTTGCCATGTAAACACCGCTGCAGATTTGGCTGCAAATACCCAAGCTATTAAATGTGCTGCGCGTGCCTGCCCGGTACAAGTTATTAAGACAGAAGAATAAGGATATTATTATGAACTTTAAAAACACCCCGGCTATGCGCCAAGAACGTGAACGCTTTGCTCACTTATATGCTTCATTATCTGCAGGTGGGCAGATTATGTATGCAGGAACGTTGCTTGCGCGTGCGGCAACCTTATATCCCACTAATACTGCATTATTATATGAAGATCATGCAATTTCTTATCGTGAACTATTTGCCCGTGCAAGTGCCTTAAGCCGTTTACTGCGCGCACGGGGAGTGCACCCCAGAGATCGTGTTCTTATTTGTATAGAAAATACTCCCTTCTTTTACATTGCTTATTATGCTGCATGGCAAATTGGGGCGGTGGTAGTTCCTTTAAATACTTTTTTAAAAGAGGTTGAGCTTGCGCATATTGTGCACGATGCACAACCTGCCTTAATTATTACCCACGTAGAACGGGTGCCCATGTTTACTGCAACGGGTATTCAGTTGCCCCCTATTTTGGTAGAAGCAGATCTTCCTGCTGCGGGTGATCCATTACGTGATGATGAGTTAGTACGTTTGGAACAGGATGAAATGGCAGCCTTATTATATACTTCTGGTACGACGGGACTACCCAAAGGCGTAATGCTCAGTTCTAAAAATATTATGACCAATTTAGTGCAAGCGGCTGCGCGTTTACAAGTACCGGAATATGGAAAAGTATTTGGGGTGTTGCCGTTGTTTCATAGCTTTGCCCAAATGGCTTGTGTGTGGGGAAGTCTGTTCCAGGGCTATACGGTTATTTTGGTACATAAGATTGAACGCCGTCTTATTCTCCGCAATTTAGAAAAACATAAACCAACTATTTTCTTGGGCGTACCTGCGCTTTATGGCCTGTTATGTTTGCTGCGTACGGTACCATTAGAGTCTGTACAACTGTTTGTTTCTGGGGGTGATGCATTACCAGATCGTATTCGGTCAGTATTTGCGTTATTGTTCCGCCGTAAAATTTGTAGCGGCTATGGACTTACAGAAACTACGCCTCTTGTTTCTGTAGATATAGATGATGAGTTTGTAGTTACCAATAATGTGGGCATGCCGGTAGTTGGCATTGATCTTTCTATTCGGGATGAACAGGGAAAAGAAGTTCCACAGGGTGCCATTGGGGAGTTGTGGGTTAAAGGGGACAATATAATGCTTGGGTATTATAACGCACCAGAAGCTACGCACAAAGTGTTGCAAGATGGCTGGTTTAATACCGGTGACTTAGTCTATAGAGATGATCGTGGACGCATTATTATTTCTGGCCGTACCAAAGATTTAATTAGTAATAAGGGCATTAAGATTTATCCGCAAGAAGTAGAAAATGCAATTGCGTCTCACCCTAATGTGTTGCGTGTTGCGGTAATAGGTAAAATAGACCCGAGTGTGGGAGAAATTCCTATTGCCTATGTTCAGTTACGTAAACTGCAGCCAGGGATAGAAAAAGAGATAGAAGATTTGTGCAAAAAGCATTTGGCAAGTTATAAAATACCGCGAGAATTTTTCTGTTCGGTGGATGAGTTGGCAACAACGGCAACTGGCAAAGTAGACAAGAAGGTATTGCGCAAATTGGTTAGTGGTAAGTAATTTTAGAGATTATGTGTTAAAACGTGCAGCTCTTTATTGCGGTGCCTATGTTAATCCTTCTACATAGGAAAGTAATTTCAAATAGCTAGATGATTTTTTATTTTATAGTTATGGTATCTAAAAAATCATTACTAATAATGGGAGAGCATTATGGTAGAGCTAACTGTTTTAGAAAAAAAAAGAATAAGCTTGAAGCAGTTTTACATGATATTATTTCTGATGTCACTAATCAAGATGGGTTAGTTGAATCTATCATATCGTATACATTGTTTCCTGCAGGTAAACGATTACGGCCCCTGTTAACGTTGCTTATGTATGAAATGTTGGGCGGCACAAAAGGTAATATATACAAATGTGCATGCACATTGGAGATGATTCATGTGGCAACTCTTATGCTTGATGATTTGCCTTGTATGGATGATAGTTCATATCGTCGTGGCAAGCAAAGTTGTCATAAAGAATTTGGTGATGCCAATACTATTCTAACGGCATTTGGATTAGCTGCGGAATCATTTCGTATTCTCTCTGATAAAAATAATTTTGATGGTATTAAGAGCGATCAATCATTAATCATGATTAATGAAGTATCTCAAAAAATTGGATTTAATGGATTGATCGGTGGGCAGATTGCCGATTTAAATAAAGGTGAATCATTGCCCACGCAAACTACTGATGAGCAAAAGCTCAATTATATTACGCGCAATAAAACGGCGGTCCTTTTTGAAGTATGTGCTCTAATAGCCTGTTGCTTGGCAGAATCCAGTCAAGAAGATAAGAAACACATGATAACCTATGCTCACAATGTTGGATTAGCCTTGCAAATTTTTGATGATCTTCATGATGGCAATGAAGATAAAGGGTTATCATTTATTAAAATTTATGGAGTTGATAAAAGTAAAAAATTATTGCAACAAAAAATAAAAGCATCTTCTGAATGTATTACCTATACCAATGAATATGCAGGATTATTAAGGCAATTACCCCAACTTTTATTGGAGATATCTTAATGAAAATAACTGAAATTACGCCTGAAAAAGAATCAATTAAAAAGATTACTTTCAATGAAGACGCAGCGCGAAAAAAGTTTGATCATGTTGCAAAATATTATTTTTGGATAATGGGAGCTTTGGAAATAAAGCCAAATAATATAGCGTTAAAAATGGCGAATATTAAAAAAGGAGAAAAAGTTTTAGATATTGGTTTTGGTACCGGATGGGTGTTAGAACGGATGGTGCCATTAGTGGGAGTTGAACATATTACCTATGGCCTTGATTATTCTGAAGGAATGAAAAATGTAGCTGTAAATAATTTGAAAAAAAAGAATTTTGATACATCGGTTGATCTTATTACGGCAAATGTAAAAAAAATGCCGTATCCTGATGATAGCTTTGATCTTATATTTGTTAGTTTTTTACTTGATCTATTGCCTCAAGAAGATATTCCCGTTGCCCTAGCAGAAATAAAACGTACTTTAAAACCTGATGGACGTTTTATTGTGGTAAGCATGACAAAAAAGGGCAGAGGTCTATATCGAGCAGCTCGGTGGCTTTATGAATGGATGTATTATAAATGGCCCACTGTTTTTGGCTATCGAACATCATGTCGTCCTATTTATATTGAAAATGATCTACTACGTGCCGGTTTTAAAATTAATGAGTATTGTCTTACGTCAATCATTGGATTTATGTTTCCCATTGCAGTGATTAGAGCATCTAAATAAGCAGGGGATAATTGGAACTATTTTTTGATATTTTTTGTATTCTTCTCCAAATTTGGCTATTAAGACTGGTTCTTCTATATATATTGCAAAGAAATAGGCAAGAATTGCTGTTACAAGAAATGCATAAAGGCCAATGGTGAATGATGATAAAAGCGTTACTATACCAAGGTAAAAGAATATTGCCCCTATTAGCATTGGATGTCGAGATATTTTATATGGACCTAACACAATAAGTTTTTGAGTGGGTACCATATGAGATCCTGAGCCTTTGCCATAAATATATTGAAGCGCCAATGTCCATGTAATGAGCATTCCTCCAAAAATCATAGATGGTATCGCAATAATGTTTACTATACCAGTAAGAATAGGTAATTTAATAAAATATTCAATGTACTTGCCAGTGTATATGAAAAAAAAGGGCAAAAATACAAAAATAAACCCGATAGTTCCAATAAGCGTTGATATGCGATACCATTGCGGATATTTTTTTTGTGATATTTGAATGAACTTAGAAATAAAAAATTTGATCATGTTATTTCCCCGCCAAAAAATATATAAATATTTGCATATGCGTAGAAATCATAAAAAATTTTGTTATGCAGTGGCAAGGTATCATTTATTTTATAATAGTTATTCTAAAAAAATTGAGAAAAAATGAACCCAAAAATAAAGTTGTTGCATATAACGTCTAGCTTGCAAATGGGTGGTGCAGAGCGGGTGTTATTTGAACTGGTGACTGCATTGGATCCTCAAAAATATGCGCAAACCGTTATCTATTTTCATAGTGGTCCGTATGAGCAGTTACTTACAAAAGCCGGAATTATAATTATTCCAATTAAAGGCTGGTTGTTCAGATATGACCTGGTGTTTTGGGTTAGGTTATGGAATGCCATTCGTGCAGTAGCTCCAGACCAAATGCATACGTTATTATGGGTTGCGAATCTTGCAGGCAGAATTATGGGGCGCTTATTACGGATCCCTACGGTAGCAGTAGTGCATAATAATGTAACTCAAGATGGACCAATTAGGTCCGTGGTTGATCATCTTACCTTTTCCAAAAGAGATACCTTGATTGCGGTATCTCCGGAAGTTCGTGATTCTTTGTGCTCGCGTCACCAGTGGTTACCAGCTCAGCAAGTGCGGGTAATTCCTAACGGGGTTAATGTGGATCTGTTTTCTCACGCTGCCACAGAGGTGCGTACCAAACGATTAGCCTATGGATACAGTCCGGAACATATTGTTATAGGGTCTGTGGGCCGGTTTGTTCCGGTAAAACAGTATGATTTACTATTGGCCAGCTTTGCAGCGGTCTATAAACAGCTCCCGAATGTGCGGTTATTGCTGGTGGGAACGGGGCCGCAAGAGAAACAGTTGCGGGAGTTGGCTATTACATTAGAAATTAATTCAGTGGTTTCTTTGGTGATTGGTAAGCCGGCAATTGACTATTATGGATTATTTGACTGTTTCGTGATGTCATCTGCACAAGAAGGCATCTCTCTTGCATTATTAGAAGCTATGAGCAGTTCTTTGGCCTGTGTGGTAACTAATAATAAAGCCCCAGAACACACGGTACTTTCTAATGGGCAGGACGGCTTGGTTGTGGAAAGTAACCATCCCCAAGTCTTGGCTAATGCCTTGCAGAAGCTAGCGCTGAATGCTGAATTGCGGCGTAATTTGGGTGCAGCAGCGTATAAAACGGTAGCAGAACGGTTTACGAGAGAGCAGATGATTAGGCAGTATGATCAGCTGTTTTCTGCATCCGGGAGCATAAGGGACTTGAATTCTATTTGAAAGTTTTGGCGCAGAATTTGAATAAAAAATATGCTACTAATCTGATGTTTGGGTGCTTTTGTAGTAAGAATGAACTACCCCCGCTTGCATTATTAAAAAAAGTTGATTTTTGATATGACCTCGGGTAAGATTAGTAGCGACTTAAGTAACAACCGATAGATTAAAAATTTAAGTTTGATAACCTCCATTTCCCCTATCTAAGACGTTCTGTCTGGGTAGGGGATAACTAATTTAAAAGAGCTGTGGTCCGACTGATATATCCCTATCAAAAGAATAAAAGATTTTATAACTATAAATACCATCAGCCGGAATCTTTACTCTTTGGAACCATACCTTCAACAGTTCATTCTCTCCTTTTCCGTCCTAAGATACCAAGCTCTGAACTTGCTCAATGGCATACAACAGTACCGGTTGTACAGCGTTCAATTACGCCGCTTATTACCTGGATTGGTCATGCAACCTTTTTAATCCAGATAGGTGGCTTAAACATTGTAACTGATCCAGTATTCACTACTCCGTTGCGTATGTTCCCGCGGTTGCTCCCGCTGGGAATTACCCTTGAGCAGTTGCCGCCTATTGATCTGGTCCTCATTTCTCATAATCATTTTGATCATATGGATAGTGCCAGTTTACATGGTCTAAAGCGGCATGCAGGAATATCTTTTTTGGTGCCGCAGGGTGATAAGGCCTGGCTTGTACAACGGAAATTTGGCGCTGTGCATGAATATATGTGGTGGGAAAAATATACGGTTGAGCGTGAAGGGCAGGTACATGATCTGGTGTGCACATTTTTGCCTGCATTCCATTGGTCTGGTAGAGGACTGTTAGACAAAAATAGATCTCTTTGGGGAAGTTGGATGATCTCTTATGCTGATTACCATATTTATTTTGGGGGTGATACTGCTCATGGTCCCCATTTTCATCAAATTGGAACCCAATTTCCTGCAATTAATACTGCACTACTTCCTATTAGTCCAGGACAACCGTTTGCCTGGATGAAACATAATCATATGAATGCTGCCCAAGCAGTACAATCTTTTATTGCATTGGGTGCGCAACAGTTAATTCCTATGCACTGGGGAACCTTTGCACAGGGGAGTGAACCTTTTTTGGCACCTATTAATGGACTTACTGCTGCATGGCAAGAGTACAGCGATCTGCTGTTGAATAAAAAGTTGCAACTGCTTAAAGTGGGTGAGCGCGCAGCATTAGATTAAGCGTTCTTCTGGTCTGGTGTTAATTCAGTAATGGTGATTTCTCCTTTAGTACTCTGTAAGATTACCGGTGGTAATGCAAAGGGCATGGTTGGCAATGTGTTAACCGCTCCCAAAATATTTTTGTACTCATCTTTCCAATCATTGGTGTATTCAAATGGATGGGTGGAGTTTATTACAATTTCATGTGCTGTTGCATTAAATGCGGCATACGGTGAATAGAAATTAAGAGCGCCTTTTGTTTCTATGCGTAATGCATGGGTTATGGGAGCAATTATAGTGCAATGGCGCATCTTGGTATGTGTTATCTCTAGGGTAAAAATATTGTTTTTAAGATGAGTGCTGCATGGTTCTTGAATGCTGCCAAAAAGATCTATCTCTGCTTTAAGAATAATGGTAGCGGGAGCAGAGAATAGATTAAACAGTGATGACAGTAAGGTGATAATTGGTTTAATAAATCTATGCGGTGGTTGTGCAGGGTTTGCGGAGTGTGTTTTGGGAGACTGCGAGGTAATTACCGTCAGCTGATCTTGTTTGCCCTTAATATGAATGATTGCATTGTTTGGTACCGTGTATTCTCTTATGAGTGTTGTGGTACTTTGTGTAATGGTATCTGCAAGGGGTTTGTGTACGTTGCAGTGTGCTGGTGTGGCTATGATAACAACAGCCATTAAGAGTGGGCTATATTTTTTCATATGAGCTCCTTTGGGTACAAATTAATGCTATAGCTACAGAATACTGGTGTGGGTAAAAGAATTGCAAGAGGGTAGATAACAAAAATCCCCGACTGCGAAATCGGGGACCAGTTTTACAAAAAAATCTGTTTTTTTATTCGTTATCCATGTGCTGTTCTGTTGGCGTAAATGGTTCAAGAGGTAATTCAGTAGGAGTGCTTTCCACATACCGAACTGCAGCCTGTGTTTGAACGGTATCATACTGGTACAGATTTTTGCTTAAATAGGCTCTGCCAGAATCACCGCAAATCATAACCGCTAAGAATGGTTCCTCTAATTGTGCAATATACTTTTGAGCACCTGCAGCAACTGCACCACTACTTGGACCAACTAAAAGGCCAACATTTTTGGCTAAGTGTTTAAGCATTGCAAAAGATTCATCATCAGACACGGTTACAAATTGATCAATAACGCTATAGTTAAGAACCGGAGAATCAAAGTCTACTCCCATCCCTTCTACTTTGTATGGTTTTGGATTGCCCTTGGTTGCCCGGAACGATACATCCGAATCTATAGCAATTACTTTTACGTTGGGATTTTGTTCTTTAAGATATTGTCCTGCACCACTTACGGTACCGCCGGTTCCTGCTGCAGCAATAAAGTGGGTAATTTTACCTTCTGTTTGACGCCAGATTTCTGTCCCCAATGAGAGGTAATGGGCACGGCGATTTTCTAAGTTAAAATATTGGTTGGGCATAAAAGAGTTTGGTGTTTTTGCATGTAATGCTTGTGCAACACTGTGATAACTACGGGGATCATCTATAAAATCTGTTGCGGGACACATTACAATTTCTGCACCATATGCTTGGATTGCTTTCTTTTTTTCTTCACTAACTTTTTCTGAAACAGTAATTATGACTTTGTACCCTTTCATGGCACCAATCATTGCGGTTGCTATACCTTGGTTACCAGAAGAGGCGTCTATTAACGTGCCACCTGGTTTTAATTGTCCGCTTTTTTCTGCTTGGGAAATCATGTGATGTGCAGAACGGTCTTTTACACTGCCACCTGGATTTAAATATTCTAACTTCGCATATAGTTTTCCCAGGGCGGTTGGATTAAGATTAACCCGTACTAACGGTGTATTGCCAATGGCGTCACAGAGATTTTCATACATTTGCATAGCATTACTTTCATTAATATTTATATCAGCGATTTGAAATTTTTTAATTTCTACATCACAACTATAATGCAACTGCAGCTAGTTGTCATTAAAAGTGTAATGGTTTACGAATGTTCTTTGCAATAAAAGAAAGAGAGTACATTTCTATACTCTCTTTCTTCATAATTCAAATTATTAGAAAACCAGACTTATTTCTTTTTTTGATTTTTTATTTCTTCCATTAATCTTTGCCATAGGGACCGTCTTTTTTGTGTTTCTTCATAACTTGGATATGGATCATATCCAATCCTTTGTTCTATTCTGGCTTGGTCTTCAGCTTCAAGAAGACGAACTGTATCTTCAAAAATTTTTCTTTGGTGAGAATCCATTTGTTGTTTTGCGTCTTCTATTTCTTTATTGAGCTCTTTTTCAAGCGCTTCAACTGTTCCTTTGTTTGCGCCGGCTTTGGTAAGTTTTTGTTCTACTGATTCCATGCCAAGCATAGTCCCTGCGGTAATCAAAGTTGTAGTAAGTAATGAAAAAAGCATTATTTTCATTATTTTTTTCCTTTGTTTTTGTAAAGCCCTAGGCGAGCTATTAAGCAGGACTCTAGGGTTTCAATTTATGATTCATTTATTTTAATGACTGTACAAATTGATCAAGAATCTTGTTAAAGTCGTCCGCATTTTCCCAGAACACTGCGTGTCCTGCATTCTTGATAACGTTTACTTTGTTCTTCCATAAGCTGTTATATTTTACTTGGTTCATAATGTAGTCATTGTTAATACCGGCATCATTTTCACCCGCAATAATGGCGAGGGGTATAGTCATTTCTCCAACTATTTTAGCTTCATCAGTTCCCAAACGCCCTTGCATTCTTGCATCAATCATATTCTTTCGTGCTTCGCCCTTAGTATTTATTGCGTCCTTGGTAATAAATGCTGTTTCTGGCAATTCCATATTAATACCACCTAAGCCCATAAATTGTTTTGCTTGTTGCTCGTTAAATTGTTGTGGATAACCAAGTAAGCCCATAATTTCTGGAACCGGCTTAAAGCCTTTCATCATACCTTCCATTGTTAATGCTATAGGAGGCGTACCAGTGATTAAGATCCCTTTTAAGTTAGGCATTAAGAGTGACAATTCAAGTGCAATGTGCCCACCAAGTGACCAACCAACAACAATGGGATCTTTGAGATTTAACTTATTCAAAACTTCTGCAACAACTTTTGCATAGCCAAGAAAGCTATACGTTGAAGGATCTTTTGCTGCATCACTATTACCGTGACCTGGTAAATCTATCGCGATTAAACGATATTTTTTTCCTAAGTCTTCAAATTGTTTTAAGAATATTTTGCCAGACGCCGAGTTACCGTGAATAAATACAATTGCTTGGGGAAGTTGTGATTGGTAAAAATTTTCAGATTCTTTTTCTGTCATTTCGCCCATAACATATTGTGCTAGTTTCCGTGGATCTTCTTTTTCAAGGCGTTTTACTAAATCATCAAAACTAATGTTATTCACGGTATCCCAAACAGCGATATTGCCTTGGCTGGTGGCAATTTTTTCTTCTTTAGCGCCGGCTTTGGTAAGCTTTTGTTCTATTGATTCCATGCCAAGCATGGTCCCTGCGGTAATCAAAGTTGTGGTAAGTAATGAAAAATGCATTATTTTCATGGTTTTTCTCCATTTTGGTGAATAATATAGATAACCCTATTCTAATAGTAATATAAAATCAGCGTAAAGTCAATGGTTTTATGTCTAATTGGCTAATAAGGGTGGATTTGGAAGATTTGTTTTGATATAAGCGATTGGTGGCTGCTTTTGAGGTTGGGATGCTTATATGTTTAGAATATTGCCTATGGCGTCACAGAGATTTCCATACATGTGCATGGCATTACTTTCATTAATATTTATATAAGCGATTTGAAATTTTTTAATTTCTAAATCACAATTATAATGCAAGTAAGTTTAGTTGTCATTAAAAGTATAATGAATTGAGAAAAATTATTGCAATAAAAGAAGAGAGCGCATTAATGCGCTCTCTCAATTATCTATAATTTATAGTATTCTTCCTATTTTTTAATCTTAATTTTGAATGTTGGTACATTTTCTAAAATGGTGAGTATATTCTTAGCTTTTTTTAACTCTTTCTGGCTGTATGTATCATTAGGATTTTGTTTTAATTTTTGTTCAAGGTTTTCTATCACGGCTTTTGAAGCCTTAACTGAGTTAACGAATGCGGGTGGATAAGGTAACCAATTATTTTTGTACCACATTTCATTAGTGACCGATGTACCCATCATATATTCCGGTTTTAGTGTTCCATTCTTAATAAATGGCTGTAATGCCTTAATGGTTGGTAAGTCATTGCGCAAAACGGCATCAACCAAAGCTTTATTCATTTCTGAATTTTCTTGCAAATAAGGCTTATTTTTAAATTCTGTATCTATTTTATTTTTATTATATGACAACCAAGAGCTTTTGCTGGTATTAATAGCATTAATTATGTTTTTAAAGACATTAGAAGTTTGACCGGTCGCTGCTATAATTTCAGCTTCTTCTTTTTGAGCTCTACGAGCTGGTGCCGATGCTATGTATTCTTTAAATGCTTGGTAATTTGTTTGGTTTGGTTGAACTACAACCTTATTGTCGGCTAAAAATTTTGTAACAAAATTATCTACTGCTTCTTTGGAATTTTTACTTACTAATCTTAAAGAATTTAGATCTTTAAAATACTCTTGAACCGTTTCCGCTTCTGTATTTGGTAAGAATGATATGATTTCATTAAAAATTTCTTTTGGTAAGCTCGCAAGCTGATCATTTCCTAGTTGCTTTGTTTCTTCTATTCTTTTCTCTTCTGCGGCATAAGTACCTTGCATTAGTAATGCAAAATAAGTTAAAACAGTAGAAAGCATTAATTTATTCTTATTCATAAAAACTCTCCTTTTTTTGGGAATATTGATTACACCTCTCCCTTTCTATTCTAATAGTAATAAATAGCGAGAGGTAAAAGCAAGAGTTAAGTGCATTAAACCTAGGAATCTAGTGGCTTTTTGATTGATTTTTATGTATTAGATTATTTTATAGAAATTTTGAATATAACTTTGCATGTTGTTGTATCATGCGTTCGGTATTAAAGTCATGTAGGTCTTCATGATGGTGTTGTAGTTTTTTGTATAGTTCTTTATCGCTTGCAATGGTAAGCATTCCCTGTGCGAGCTGTTGCCATTTTCCTTGGGGATACAGCAGGCCATTTTCACCGGTGAATATTACATCTCCAATGCCGCCCGTTTTGTAGCTAATGACTGGTAGGTGTAATAACCGTGCTTCTACTACTGCGCAAGGCAAACCTTCCCACAATGAACTTAATACAAAGGTGTGCCAATGGGCCATTATAGGTGCAACTTTGTCTTGCCAGCCATGTAAGGTGATTGCAGAACCTAATCCATGTTCTACAATCCAGCGTTCTATTTCTGGGCGTTGTGTGCCATCACCAATTATTTCTAAGCGGGTATCTGGATTATAGAGATATACATATTCAAAAGCAGCTAATAGATCAAAGAGATTTTTTTGTGGTTTAAAGCAAGAGACGGTGCCAAAGACAAATGGTTCAGAACTGACCGGAAATTTTCCCATAATGCGTGCAGGTTGGTAAAACTGTTGCCAATCTACGGCAGCACGGATTATTGAATGTTTTTGTGCAAAGCGGGGGAACAGTCTAATACCGGTTTTAACATCTTCTGATGATACACACACAAAATGAGTGGTAATAAGGCTGGTGAGCAGTTCAACAGTATAAATTGCTAACCATTTTAACCATCCTTGGTGCGCATGGAAGGCATACCCATGTACTGTGTGTACTCGTGTTTTAATTCCCGCAAAAAATGCTGCCCATCTGCCAAGTATTCCTGCTTTGGTACTATGCGTATGTACTATAATGTGGGGATATTCTTTTTTTAACGCACGTAGTTGTTTAATCAGTAAAAAAAATGACCGTAGTTCTTGCCACAGGCCGCGCAAAGAAACGGAGCGTTGTAACGTGGGAATAAGAATTGCATTAGGAGAATTTTTTATCTGGGGTACTAAGATACCTTGTGCGCTGGTGATAAGTTTGGTGGTAATGCCATGATGGGCGATATCATTAAATAAGGAAAGGCAGATTTTTTGTGCACCACCCAGTTCAAGTTGTGTGATAATGTACACTACGCATGGTTCTTTTGAATGCTTCATTGGGCCTCTTTTTTTTAGTCAAAATTACTTTGAGTACTGTTATTTTTAGGTGAAAAAAATTAACAGTAATGACGTAAGTACCGCGTAAATAGCGCAGGTTTCTATTAATCCTTGTGCAAATAAACTGGTGCGCGACAGAATGCCGTATGCTTCTGGTTGTAATACAATTTCTTTGCAGGCTTGTGCGGCGGTAAGTCCAGAACTTATGCCCGCTCCCAAGGTTCCAATGCCGGTGCAAATGCCTGCCGCAAGTAGTGCAATACCATTTACAATATTTTCGTCAGCAAGAGGTTGTACAATAAAGAGCAGAGATAGCGCAATTACAAAAGAAAAAATTATGGGAGTTTCTACAATGGCTTGGCTTATAAAACTAAAGCTTAGTAATTTATTGTAGGCTGCGCGGTTTTTACCTACGCTACGGCAGGCAACTTTGGCAAAGCTTGCAAGTCCAATAGCCGGACCAACACTGCCTAATCCAATTGCAATACCACTGGCAAGAAGTCTAAGACTTTCGCGCACGGTTTGTATGTCTGTCATTTGGTTATTAATAAACAGGGCAACAATCATTCCAAAGATAATTGGCGTTTGAATAAGGGAAAGAATTACGAGCATAAAGCGGATTATGTTTTGTGCAAAAAAGGGTTGGCGTGCAACGGCCATGCAAGCCTCTCGTGCGGGAAAGCAAGAAGCTATTCCCAAAATAAAACCGGGAAGACAGATTGCGCTTGCAATACCCAACTCTGCAAGCCCAACATACCAATTTAGTTGCATGCCTGGTGTGGCGAGTAATAGCAAAACGGCTATAAAAGTTCCCATGACTGCTGCAGTTTCTATGAGTGCCATACCAAGTACAGCGGTTTTGGTAATGTCATCCCGTGCGTTGGGTTGCAGATTAATGGCCTCTAAGGCTGCAGAGCTGGTGAGCCCTTGACCAATACCAACGCCCAAAGCGTTAACCGCAACTGCAAGTGCAATGGTACCAAAATGTATTATTTCTGAACCTTCTAACATAACATTCCTTAATGACTAGTGTCATTTTGTATGGCCATTGCCAGATAGGTTAGTGATAGCATAGTAAATACAAAGGCCTGTAAAAAACCTTCGAACAGATTAAAGAACAGAATAAGCAGTAGATTAATACCGGTTACTACTCCAAGTGTTTCTAAAATGAATGATCCACTAATGGCGCTAAAATATATTTTGGTAATTATTGAGCCGCCAAAAATATTTCCAAATAATCGGAAAGAGATAGAAAGTACAGAAGCCAATTTACTTATTACGTGTAAGGGAGCCATTAAA
Source organism: uncultured bacterium (assembly GCA_963698045.1). Lineage (GTDB taxonomy): Bacteria > Babelota > Babeliae > Babelales > Vermiphilaceae > MFD01716-c1. The sequence goes on from OY969115.1 coordinate 1,397,853, forward strand.
AAAAAGGGGGAAAAGTAATGTTTAAGGTAGCCACCAATTCCGTTAGTCGCAATCTCTGCTGCTTGAATATATATAAAAGAAAATATGCCCAATGCAAAGGTAGTATTGGGATCGGTAGTGGGTTCTTCTAGCCAGGGAATGGTAGAGAGGATGTTGCAGCCCAAGATAAAACAAAAGAGTGTAGTAATAAAAGCAATATGGTTAAAAGAAAAGATCCCTAATGCTTGGTCACACAAATCTACAAAAAAGTCTGTAATAGCAAGAATTATGGCCCGACCAATTGAATGTTTAGAGGAAAGAATTTGTTTTACGGGAAGTAAAAGAAGTAAAAAAATACCCAGAAGTATCCAAGTATTAATTATGGTTTCTTTATTTAGTTCCAGCAATGGATGTTCTAAGCCAAGAAAAGAACCGAGTGACCATTGATGTGCTATTTCTGAAAGATGTGCGTTGTTCATATAACTGGGTCTTTGTGTTAAGAATTACCAGCCAAAATATCACCATACAAATTATCATCATCAGTATAGAGTGCAATATCGGTGACCGCAACAGATAATACCAAGTGAGTACAAAAAAAATTATTCGTAGGGGAAAAAAGAGGAATGGTGAAATACCAGAAAGGCGAGAACTTCGGGGAAAAAAGATACTCCTTTGTTGTGCAACAAAGGAGTATCCGTAAATTAACCCAAGAAAAATGCCGCTCGCTATTGGTGTAATAATACTAGGGAGTGTCATAGGTGTTAGATCTTTTTAACACCTTTAGTGCGCCAGTATTCAGTGATTATTGCAGATGAACCAGTGATTACCACTAGGCCATGGCGTTCATCAACAGACTTGGTTGCCATATCAAATGCATCTGCAAAGTTCTTGCTAGATTTTGCTTTGATCTTCATAACCTTTAAGTCATTGATCACTTTTTCTGGATCCCATGATGCAGCTTCTTTATGACTTGGTAGTGGTGTTACTGGGCACACGATCACTTGACCAGAAGTCTTTTTAAAGAAGTAGCGGAGTAATTTTAAGAATTCAGGAAGTTCTAAGTTTGGATTATCGCAACCTAAGATGATAGTTAACCCTTTAAGTGGGCGTTGATAATGGAGTAAGCGAACACCTAAAAGAATATTCTTGAATGCATCTAAGTTAGAAGCGTTGTCTAACAGAATGCTTGGTTTTTCTTTATCTAACAGTTGGAAGCGACCAGGAAGTTCATTGGTGTTTTCTTTCCAAAATTGTTCAACTGTTTTCTTTGGATTTAACTCTGACTGGCGTTTTGCTTCTAAGCTAGGACGACCACGTTGTCCTTTTTGTTTAGTGAGCAAGCTGTTAGAGATAATGATGGTATCTTTTTGTAAGAACGTATTTACATAGATGTTAGCAATTCTTTCTGCTAATGCAGCGCAACGACCATGTAACTGTTCAAACGGATATTGTAACGGAGCTAATTTACGGATTGGCATAGACCAGGTACCGCCTTTAGCTTCTGTTACAGTTTCCATAATTTGTAAGTTTAATTTGCTTTGATCAGCAGAGATTACGTGGGTTTGTTTGTTAACACCAACTAATAATTCTTGTGCAGCGGCATTAACTACGTCTGCTGACTGTTCTTCTTCACGGTCAGTAATACGGGTTACTGCAATTATTTTTGCTGAGCAGATGTTTATTGGATTTGCAGCGCCTTGTTTTGCAACTTCAAATAAGGCAACGTCTGCGTTACTTTGTTTAAAATGCAATAATGCCATCATAGTAAGTACATCAAGTGAATTTGCTTGGATGTCTAACGATGCAAGCGCATTTAATACTTCATTACCAATGTCGGTGAATGATTTATTAGAGATAGTTTCATTATTAATTGCGAACTGTTCATTGTAGGTCATTATGCGTGGTGAGTAGAAAATACCTACATTAAGACCATCTTCTTTAAGAAGCTTGGCTGCAAAATGTGCAGTTAAACTTTTACCGTTTGTTCCGGTAACTAGAATTGCATTAGTTTTTTCTGCAACGTTGCCAAGAGCTTGGTTCAATTTTTTAATGGCAGTAAGAGAGAGGTCATTCTGATTGGTTTTCCAGTTACTGTCTAGAAATTCAACAATTTCATTGTAACTGTATTGCTTCCCGGGCACCATAGTGCCTTTACTTGCCGGTTGCTTTGGTATTTGCGAGCTTTTCATAACATTTCTCCGTATTCTCTTGGTTAAAAAGTTCTTAACTACGTACTATCTTCCTATTAAATCTGCTCCTATATCTGACTAAATATCCCGTATATTTGTAAATCTTCTCAAAATGTTCTGGGATTTATGTCATATTAATGAATATAAATGAAAAAAAGGAAATGTCAATCAAGCAATTTTGAGAACAAGACAATATATTTATTTACAAAGGAGCAAAGAAGTGACTGACAGATTGTATTGGCAGGATCCCCAGACGGTTCAACTACTCTGCACGGCTTTAAGCCAGGGGAGCTTAATTGCAGGGAGCTCAGACACGGTTATTGGGCTGTTAGCCCAACCTACAATAGAGGGGGCAGCGCTGCTGGACAAGATTAAGGGGCGCCAGAGTAAGCCCTACATACTGCTTATTGAAAGTATGGAACAGGCTAAAAACTATGTTGATCCGGGTTCATTGTTACAAATAGAAAAGTTGGCAGCCATTTGTTGGCCCGGACCAGTTACCTTAATTATTAAAGCCCGTTCAGATGTGCAATTTATAAGTATATTGCCCAATTTCAACATTGCCATACGTATCCCAGACAAGGGACCATTACGCAAGCTTGCGGGACTTATGGGGGGGCTTTTTTCTACCAGCGCTAATCTGACCGGGGGGCCTATGCCAGAAACCCTAGAAGAGTTAAACCCGGCAATACAGAATGCGTGCGCGTATATAGTTACTGATCACCAAAACAAGGTTCATACCCAGGCATCTACTATTATTGATTGTACGCAGGATCCATGGCAGGTGGTACGGGAGGGGGCGTTTTCTATTGAACGTTTAGAGGCTGTTCCGGGAATCAGAGTGCAACGCCAAAAGTAGCTTGTGAGCCCTTCTTGGACTAAGGGATTATATAAGCTCTTTAGTTCTTGTATTGCAGTGGGATATACTCATCCCAAAGAGCATATTCTATTGTAATAGGAGGATTGTTAGATGTTTGCACGTAAGGGTTTTTCTTTGATTGAGCTTATGATTGTGATAGCTATTATTGCGTTTCTTTCTATGATTGCTATTCCCAGCTTTTCCCGTTTTTTGGCTAAATCTAAACGGGCAGAGGTGTATATTAATTTGGCTGCCATTTATGCTGCAGAAAAAGCATACTGGGCAGAACATGGTAAATATACAGATGCGCTTGCGGGTCCTAACAGTGCGGGGTGGAAGCCAGAAGGGTATCAGGGCGGTGGTGAACAAGAGAATTTTTATTACACGTATGGTTTTCCTGGTGGTGAAGGCAGAAGTAGTTTTACGGGAAAATTAAAAACCAGCTCTGGTAGCTTGTCGGGGGGTAAGGCAGATAAAGATCATTTTACTGCTTACGCTGCGGGTAACATATATGGTTCCAAAATAGATATTCTGTCGGTAGATGAAAACAATAACATTCGGTTAGTGCAGGATGCATTGGCAGATTAAAAATACCATTTAAGATTACGGATATTAGGGAGGGGCAGAAATGTCCCTCAATTTTTTAAAGTTACAACGTGGGTTTTAAACTGCAGAATTAATCAAGTTCAAGCAAACTATAGTATGCTTGAGTAGTAAAATAGAGAAATAATTATTTAAAAAAGTCGTCTTTTTACATTCCAAAGAGTACAGGAATTAATTGGTGCGCATACAGTACATATCCTATAGCTCCAAGGGCCAAGAATGGTCCAAATGGAATGCGTACAGAATGTTTTGTGCCGGTAGCAAGCATATAGCTTAAGCCAAATATACTACCTAATAATGATGCAGTCATAATGGTAACCCATAGACCAACTAATCCAATAAAAGACCCAATAAACGCAAGCAGATCTACATCACCTTGTCCCATACCAACTTTACCAGTAATTACATAAAAGATTTTCCCTATTAACCACAAAAGGCCGCTACCAACTATTGCGCTTGCAACACTTTCTGTTCCGGTGATGGGGAGTAATCCCACAGAACTTAATAGTATGCCAAGGGGAATAAGAAAAACGGTTGCGTAGCGGGAAATGAGCATGGTTTCTATATCTGATCTAATGGTTACTATTAGCGCAGAGAAAAAAATAATATAAGCAGGAATGTAAACTGTTGGAGTTGTTAGGCACAATGCGGTCATTATTATGGCGGTCAACAGTTCTACGAATGGGTATAGCCAAGAGATTGGTTTGTGGCAGGTGCGGCATTTGCCGCCAAGGAGTACAAAAGAAATAATGGGAATAAGGTCATACCACGTAATGGTGTGGTTGCAGTGGGGGCAACGTGAGCGGCCGGTAATTGACTGACCAAGTATTAGACGGTAGCCAACAACATTTAAAAATGAACCCCAAATCAAGGAAATAACTAGGAAGGTTATGATAATAGGGAAGCTTGATCTTAAAGGAAAAGAGAGTGGAGAATATAAAAAAGTATTAATTATATTGTCTTGCATTATAAAGAGTAGCCCCTTCCCGTTCGCCCTGAACTTGTTGAAGGGTGTGAACGGCAAATAGTATTAACAAATTGAAGGATTTGTATTTCAGAGTATCTAATGTTTTAATTCTACTATTCCGTTCGTATCCTTTTATTCCAGTTGTTTTAACAACCCAAAAGTTATTAAGACTTTTTTTCCATAGTTTCTTTAGTGCTGAGGTGCTGAGTTGTTTGTCGAAGCATCTGGATGAACGGAAGAGAAAAAATGTTGACTACTATTATTCAAAGAGCTCGGCGCAAATTACTTTTTGTGTCTGCCGGACAGGCTAAAACGTATTTAAAACGCTCAGAAATTAAAGGGATTTATAACTTCCCCTCATCCTTTAATTTTTCAATAATGTCATTAACCCGTTGTTGTTTTTCAAATGCTTCATCATAGGCAAAGACAAAGTCCGGCGTGTATCTGCCATTAATCACTTTTGCAATTGCACTGCGTAATGAAGGTTTATATAAAATAAGGAGCCCTTTTTTTTCTTCAAATTCTTTCATACCACCGGGTGCAATTAACAGTATGGTACACATTCCCTTATCTGGTGAGAGCTTAACTCTATTAACCGCAAAACCGGCCAGCTCTTTTTCATCGAGAGTTATTTGCAAAAAGAACGTAGAAAGATGCCGCAACAAGAGAGACTCTTTTTGGGCATGTTTAATTTCACTAACGCGGGGATTGTGGGACATAGGTAATTTTCTTAAGGGATTAAAGGGTGTCTTATTTAACTTTTATAAGACCATGGGAGATCATGCGCATTAAGTTCAATTTGATTGCGCGGACCAAACGTTTACGACGTTTTTGAGTTTCTGGCTCAAAGTATACGGTACGCTTCATATCACGCACAACACCTTCACGTTCAATCTTTTTCTTTAATTGACGTAACGCCCGGTCTGGAGAAGAGCTAACCATTACTTCGATATTGGACTTTTTTTTAGACATACGATCTTATCGCCTTTCACAAGCACTTATGGTGCTTTTTTCTCTATTTATACTGCGGTAATACTATATTTATTTCTAGTTAAGAACAGTTCTAACTATACGCATTTCCCGGGTAATTGTCCAGGGCTTTTTGCCTAGAATAGCCTAAGGAGATCAATTATTTTAGAAGGTAGCGTTAAAGGTTCCCATAATGGTAGAGGACCGGTAGCTGCCACGTTCAGATATTGGGGTTTGCCAGAAGAAGCCCAGTGCAATATTGGGGGATATATCATAGGTAAACCCAATATTGCCAAATTTGGCTTTCCAGGTAGACATACATTCAAGGACTTCTGGTAAGAAAGCAGGGTCTGGGCAGTTTAGTGTAATCTTGTCCATCTTGTGCTCTAGTACAATGTATTCAAAGTACATAGAGAGCTTATCCAAGAAGTGGTATGCACTAATTTTGGCACCAAAGAACCAGTTGAGCCCCGGGGAAATGCAAACGTCTGTGCGGAAAGGGTACAGGCGGCATTGGTATGGGGAATTGGGAACGGGGTAGTTGCAGAAGTCACGAGGGAAGAAATGGGTTACCCCAACTTCTGCACCAATTTCTACGGTTTCTATAAAGTCAAACATAAGGCCGGTGTTAAAGCCCACGGAGCTATGGCCATCATTACCAAACGGAACTCTAAAAAGCTCGGTTGCCGGTGCTACTTTACCAGGAGAAAAACTGCCCGCTAAGCAAAAGAAGGGAACCATTAAAACTTGTGCCCATTCATCTCTATCTTCATTGCGATTAAGTTCAAACATGTGGCGCCACCAGAAGTTTAACCGTACTTCATCAATAGATACACCACAAAAATCATCTAAGCATTGGCCAATTTCTGGCACAATAGTATCTAAATTCTTGGTTAAATATTGTTCGGTTTGTTGTTGAAAGTTGCTAAATTCTGCCGGCGTTAGATCCTCCAGGAAACTGCAACTTTGGTTTGCAAGGCACGTTAAGTCTGCTTGGGTGGTGGTAAGACGAATGCTCGAAACGCCCGTTTGCATGGTTAGACCAAAACCGGCAATAAAATTTGCTTCCACCTCAAAGCGTACCCCCCGTTTTCTATATTGGCCGGGGAAGGTAACAAAACCTAAATGGCGGGAAGGATCTATAAAATCTGGGTCATCCAGTGTTCCGGGAGCAACGTTGGGAAACAACGCATTAAGTGCTTCTAATAATGCCGGGGCCAGTTCTTGGCCTTCTGGGATGGGGCCATAGAGCATTGCAATGGTATTCCATGGTCCACAGGGAACATCTCCTAAATTTAATCGATAGCCGGCAGGATATTCACTTAGTAAGGTTATAGGAGGTGTTCCGTAACTTTCGAATTGGGTAGTGGGTAAGCTGAATATGGGCTTACTACTGTTGGCGGCTTGGCCAAATGGTGAAATAGAAAATGAGAAATTATTTTTTTTCTTGTCTGCCCATTGCGGTTCACGAATAAGCAGTTTTTCATGCATTAAAAGAAGTGTTTGCGGATCCAGTGACGTAAAAACTGGAAACGGATCATTACGTGCTAAGGATGAAAGAGCATTAATACCAAAGAGTTTGTAACTACTAAAAATTCCTATGACAATGAAAAGAATGCTCAATGTGCGGGACAATCTGCTTAACATTACTACCCTTTCAACAATATGCGTATCATTGTTCATTTAATGTATAACACCGTTCGTGTGAAGGCGTCAACAAGCTACATTATTTTGGCCTAATAACTAGAGCCCTTTTGGCGGTATAATGCAGAACAATAGAGTGAAAACTGCTACTTTTTTATGTGTACGATATCTCTTTTTGTGAAAACAATAAGATATCTGCTACTATGGTACGCAATAGGTGGCTAAGTTGCAACTTTTAGTAATGGGATTTTATTATGCCGTTGATTGATCAGGAAAAAGCGTATTGTTCTTATTATCAAGCACAGGTAAGTAGAGAGTTAGTTTGGTTTATGGTGGCTACGCTGCGCAGTTTTGAGCACGTAGTTTTTGATCGTACCTTATCCAAAAGTGACAGCGTATTTGAATTTTTTGTTCCTGCTGCACAAGAACAGATTTTTAGTGAATTAATGGCTTATTACCAGCAGCAGGGCATTGTGCAGCAGGTGTACAAATTGCAGAATAGATTATTGACAGAAGAGTTGTAGAATTATTTGGGGGTTATTGATATTTTTACAAATTAAATTTAAAGGGTTGCTAATGAAAAAAATTTATGCACTAATTTACTTGGCGCTATTTGTACAACAACTATCCTGTTTTCCAGTTGAAAATGATCGCGAAGAAGGAAAAAGCAATCGACGAAGGCATTATTACACACCATTGTCTTCAACGTCAATTGAAAATAGTCGTGATTCTAGTTCATTTATGAAAAGTATTGATAACATTAAGAGCCTTAAAAAAAATGAATATCAAAATAAAAAACGAGCTGGCGCTGTAAATCAAGAAGAAGACAACTGCATAATATGTTTAGTATCAAAACCGAATTGCTCACCATTATGTTGTTCTAAAGAAATCTTATGCACATTGTGCGCGTTGAAAATTTACAATAATGGGAATTCTCTATGCCCTCAATGTAGAAAGCCATTAAAATTAAAAATAATAGAAAAATAATTTGTTACTTAAAGTAACTGTAGTGCCTTGGCAATTCTTTTCTTAGATTCTTCTATTCCCAACATTTCTATTAATTCATGAATTGCTGGTCCTTTCACATCTCCCAATAACGCAAGACGTAAAAACCAATACAGTTCTTTTGAGGGAACAGATGCTTTTTGCGCCTGATTCTTAAGTTGTTGTATGTATTCTGGAGCAGCGGAAAGATTGGATAATGATTCGGTAATAATAGTTTTTATGCTGGGCCGTAATGAGTTGCTAATGCGTTCTATATCTTCTTGTGTAAGGTGAGGGGTTTCAACATAGAATTTCATTAAGCGGACCACATCAACTAGGGTAACCATCTCTTTTTTAATAATAGTGAGTAGTGGCACCAGTTGTTCTGTAGTTATGTTCGCAGTTGGATATGCTACTGTTAGATACGGTAGGCAGAGTGGTGCAAGTTCAGAATTGTCCAATTTATTAATCCATTTATGGTTCATCCATTGGAGTTTTTCAACGTCATAACGAATATGGCCCGTTGTTTGGAGCTTGTCAAAATCTATGCTTTGAGCCAATGTTGGTAAATCCATAATCTCTTGCACAAATGAACCGCCAATAATGGCTAAGTAGTTGCATATCGCTTGTGGAAGGTATCCTTCTTTTTGTAAATCACGCAAAGAAAAACCAAAGTCCCGCTTGGATAGTTTTTTGCCTTCTTTATTGCATAAGATAGGCATGTGGAAGAACACGGGTAACGGTGCATTAAAAATGGCATACAGGGTTGCTTGCAATGCCGTGTTGGTTAAATGGTCTTCTCCCCTAAATACATGGGTAATCTTCATGAGCATATCATCAACAAAATTTGCAAATATGAAGGTGCAAGAACCATCTTGGCGTGTTAGGGGGAAGTCAGAGAAGTTTTTCATTTCAAAGGTAATATTTCCGTGCGCCAAATCATAAATAGTAACGGAAGAAGTAAGATCTAGTTTTACACGCCAGATATACGGAGTGCCAGCGGCTATTTTAGCGGCGCGGTCCTGTTCGCTCAGTTTTAAACAGGTGCGGTCATAGCGAGGGGGTTGTTTTAACGCAATTTGCCGTTGGCGTTTGTGTTCCAGTTCTTCTGTAGTGCAAAAACATTGGTACACATCACCTTGGGCAATAAGGCGATCCAACTCTGCTTGGTAAATGTCATGACGTTGGGATTGGAAGTAGGGGGCGTATGGGCCGCCTTTGGCAGGGCCTTCATCAAAGGTTAGACCAAGCCACGCAAGGTCATGCATTATTTCCGTAGCATTGGGGTCATAATTACGGTCTGCATCTGTATCTTCTATACGGAGTACATAAGTACCAGCTTTCTGTTGGGCAAAAAGATAGTTCATTAAGGCAGTGCGAACGTTACCTAAATGCATCATGCCAGTAGGTGCGGGTGCAAAACGAACCCGAACAGGGCGAGTACTCATAGTTAGAAGCTCCAATCGGTTAAAAGTAATTATGTATACATATTAGTTTACCTGGTCTTAGGAGCAAGTCTAGCTATAAGTCCCATTGTAATATCAATATGCTTTGACAGTTACTATGCCCTTTTGGTAGGTTTTGTCAGACGGTTATTTATTTAAAAAAAAGGAGAAGCAGATGAACAAGTGTGTAAAGATAGCATTTATGATTAAGGGGACTGCCCAAGCAGCCTATGCTTTTATTCAAAAAGAAGCGCGTAAATTTAATCTAGAAGGCATGGTTCAAATTGATGGTGATAATGGACAAGGAACTATTGTTGCCTGTGGTGATAAGCAAGCGGTGGATGACTTTATGGACCTACTCCATAAGGGCACTAAAGGGTGTGAATTGGAAGATATTCAAATTGAACCATTTTTAAAAGATAAAGATTATCGCGGTGTATTCAGGATTATTGAATAAAAAAACCAGATTGTAAGCGGTGTATTTAAACAAAATTGTTGGTATACTTTTTATATAATCCCTTGGTTATGTAAATTTGGATTAATTAGATTCTCAAAAAACAGTTCTGAATTATTTGCAGCATTGTAATCAAATGTCACCGCACTATCGTTTTATTATTTTTTTCCTAGTATTTAATTTTTGCTCAATTGCCTTAGCAAAACCTGCTCAAACAGCTGATACCGTTGTTCATTTGGCTGCTGATTATCGTCCCGAAGAACTGGGTAGCATTGAGCAGTATTTTGTTGAGCCTTGCTTGGTTGAGCAGGTAACCTATGACACGGACGTACTTTTTTCTCCCCAAGAATTTTATTATTTACTGGGTTTTAGCAGTGGCACGCTGGTTTCTGGTGATCACATAAAGACGGCACTCTATTATTTTTTTAAAAAAAATAAATTTAAAGAAATAGTTCTTTCTCTTACGCCTACGCCGCTCGGGGTAATAATTCATTTTTCTTTTGTGTCTTGGTGGACCGTTGAACGGGTAAAAATTAAAGGCGTTCTGTTTGATAAAGATCGCTATCGTCATTTGTATTTGATAGAACCCGGTGAGCAGTTTGATGAAAAAAAACATGCTCATTCGCTGGATAAAATTACTGAATTATTAGTTCATGAAGGGTATTGTGCCGCAACGGTTACCGGCAATTGTAAGCGTGATAATAGCACTAAAGCAGTAGTGATAACGGTAGTAATTGACCGCGGAGCACGGTTTAAAGTTGGGCCACCACAGGTTATAGTGACGGCAGATGAAACCAGTGATCCCCATGAGGTTGCTACGTTTACCGAATATGCGCAACAGTATCTTTCTAAAGAATTGCATAAAAGCTATTACCAGAAAACGGAATTAAATACGGTTGCAGACGCTATTAGAGAATATGCAGCAACACAGGGATTTCTGCAGATTGCTATTAAATGCACGGAGCATACTCAATTGGCAGAAAAGCGCGTAGATGTTACGTGGCATATAGAGCTTACCAACAAGCGCAGATTTGTTTTTGTGGGAAATAATTTTTTTACGCATAAGCAGTTATTGGACAACTGTTTAGCATTTGCTCGGTCAGTGTGGTTATTGCCCGCTTCTATGATTGCACAAGAGTTGGAGCGAGTGTACAAGCGGTTTGGTTTTTGGTCTGTTGTGGTGGATCCACAAGAAGAGGCGGGCCGGTACTTTTTTCTGATAAAAGAAGGCGAGCGTGCAAAAATTGGCAGTATTGTTTTGCAGAATGCTACGTTTATAGATCCTAAACTGTTAATTAAGCGGCACTTTTCTGCGGTGCGCAAAAGTGGTGTTGTTGACCAGCCGCTGGTAGAGAATGCGTTAGATGCCTTGGTTGCTTTTTATATTAAAATGGGTTTTTTAGATGCCGGTATTGCAAAACATGAATATGTTCCAACAGACACTCCCAATCTCTTTACCTTAGTGGTCACGGTTACCGAAGGGCAACGGCGCTACTTTGGTGATATTACGATAGAGCAGTTTCCCGCACTGTCAGATTACGGACCCATAGCCGCAGTGCGCACCAGTAAAAAGCCAGTACCATTTACTCTTTCTGCTTTGGCAGAACAACGGCAATGGTTGCAAAATGAGCTGTATAAACAAGGATATCTTTCTGCGCAAGTGCAGCATAAAATAGAACCAGGTAGTACAGAAAGAGTTGCCGTTACGTGGCAGATAAAAGGAGCAGAAATCAAAACCAATTTTGGCAAAACGGTTATGCAAGGCAGTCACCGAGTTCCGTTTAACACCATGATGGCGCAGTTACAATATGGGTCTGGTGCGCTGTGGAGTCAAGATGCTATTAGGCAAACATTTACCCATATTAAAGAATTGGATATTTTTGAAACTATTTCTTTGGTTCCCAGTCCGGATGATATGAATGCGGAGTCAAAGACGGTACTTATGAAATTGCATACCGATGATCCATTCGAAGTACGGTTGCGTGCCGGTGGTGAACTGCAGTATGTGCAAAATTATAGAACATTAAGTGGCATTACCTATAAATTAGGGGGCACTTTTATGTACAAAAATCCGTTTGGCCAAGCTGATTTGGCACGGTTAGATGTTGACTTAGCGCAACTACACCAAGAGATTGTTGGCAGGTACCAAATACCTATAACTGCGCCAGTACCCGCCTTAGCTTTTGGACAGGTGTACCATACGTTGTATAATCAGCCCCATTTTATTGGTAATGACAAAGAAGTATATATTGTGACGCAGCAAGGTATGCTTGCAGGCGTGCAAAAAAAGAATGAGTTTGTGGACTTGGTAATGCAAGGCGGCTTTGAATGGATGAACACTCGCATGAACAAAAGTTCAGTACCCTCACCGGCATTCGCGGTGGAACTATCCCGTGCGTTAGATTTTGAACCACTGTTGTTAAATAAAACCATTCCCTATCTTTTTTTTGAGCCTACCTTGTTTATTGATTACGTGGATAATAAATTAAATCCCCGCTTTGGTTCCCGTTCATTATTTACCATTAAAGCAATGTTCCCCATGGCGAGCGCTTATTTTGATGCTTTTTTTGTGCGCGCGCAAATTGATCAAGCACTGTTTATACCCTTTAAGTCTGTAGTGGGTGCCTTTAGATTACGGTTGGGACATATTTTCCACCGCACTTTTAGCGCTCTTATGCCGAGTGAGCGTTTTTATTTGGGTGGGTCCCAGTCATTACGGTCTTATGAAACAGATGCTGCACCCCCATTGGGATTGTATATTGACGAACAGGGTAAACCCCATAAGGTTCCCCGCGGGGGGAAATCTATGTTTAATCTAAATGCCGAAGTACGGTTTCCGTTGCCCTTTATAAAAAATTTGGGGGGTGTGGTATTCCAAGATATGGGGGCATTAAGTGGTGATCGGCTAGCAGATTTTAAAGCACAGAACTTACTCCACGCCACGGGCTTTGGCTTGCGGTATAACACCCCTTTGGGGCCGTTGCGTTTTGATATTGGATGGAAATGGAAAAAACATGAGCCTACTGAAGGGTCTTATGCCTGGTTTTTAACTTTTGGACATACCTTCTAAGGGATAAAAAGGGTAATGGATAGGGACTGTGTAGTTAACACCCCCGATATTATTGACTATTTGAAACAATAATTGCTACTCTGGTAATAGGTGTATAGAGGAGTATGGAACCCTTTTTTATAGGTAGCATTTGGTTTTTATAAAAGGATGTTTATGAAAAATTGGTTAAAGCTTGGTGCGGTGTTGGGGCTTTTGTTAGCTATAACGCTGGTTGCCAAAGATATTACAATTCAACCTGATTCTGCTCAGCTGGAAGTTATTCCATATACAGCACCTTATTTTGAACCATTTCAAGAGCCTGAAAATTTGACCCATTTAAACAAAATAATATTTACGGGGCAAGGTAAGTTTGATCTTGTGGGTATTAAGGATTGTAGGATTGTTATTTTCATTAAAAAAGCTACTAAAATAGAATGGCTGTCTCCGTCTCCGTTTACCTTACATAAAGATGAAAGTGTAACTATTACGTACCCTAATGGTAGGTATTATATTCAAGTATATGACACTGGTGATAAAGAAGCGGTTAACGCGCCAGACTATGTGAAGGTAGAGAACAGTAAATCGATTGTTAATTAACTTTGTTTAAGCTATTTATAAAACAGTAATTCCTTAGCTACATCCCTTTAATTATCTTTTTATACGTATCTGTGTAAGTGAATCTTGAAGAAGTCAGGTGTAAGGAACATTTTGTGTTTTCTAAACATGAGATGAAACTATTTTCTTGATATATCAAATTCTGCGATTAAAATAATTTCATTGGCAGTAATTGATGATTAATGAATCAATTATTACTTTTTTTAGGGGGAGTCGTATGGAAGATGAGATCTACTTTTTTTGCTAAATTTCTTTTTAAAGTGCTGGATACATTAGTTGTGAAGCAAAAGATTATTTTAATTTTTATTAAAATAATCATCATAATTTGTACAATTAAGCAACCTTTGGGTGTATTTAGCTATGTTTTATAAGTTAAGATTTCTTATTGCTACTATTTCACTGACTACTATAGCCAATGGAATGGAACTTAGTACTCTGGAACAAAAAATAGAAAAGACTTCGGGAAAACTTAATTTGTTAAAGCTGGAACATAAACAAGCAAAAATACGTCAAAATAAATTAGGTCAGGAATTGCAAAATGTTGCCGAAAAATTGGCACAGTTAAAAACGTCAAAAGCGCAAAAAAAGAGTTTTAAGTTAGGAGAATTAGAGGTGGATGCTCATAGAGCAGCAGCGTTAAATATTGTGCCTCAATTAAATCCATTATTACAAACAAGTCAAGTTCAGGATAAAAGCTTTAAATTATCTGATTTAGATAATAATCCATATAAAAGTAATGTTTTAAAATTTGTATTGAAAGAATATTTAAATACAGTAAACAACAGGTTCACTTCTTTTTTTTACATATCTATGTGCGGTTTAGATTTAGCATTCGACACAGAAATAGTTCCATCTGTATGCACTCATCAAATAACTATTTCTGGAGGAAACGATGGTGTGATTGGGATATATGACAAAAGAAATAGAACTACTGTATCAATTAGAAATGAGTTAAGTAAGATAAGTTCCTTAGCATTAAACTCAGACAACGTATTACTAGCTGTTGGGTATGAGAATGGATGCATTGAATTGCGTGATCTAACAAGTAAATATGCAACTATTATATGTAAATTGCGGAGTAATCACGGAATAATCTATACACTTGCTTTCAGCAAAAGTAATAAGATACTTGCCTATGCGGTTAATGATAAAAATGATCTTGAGCGATTTATCGGTCTTTTTGATATTAATAAAAGGAAGAACATTGCAATAATACCGTACTATGTTTCTATTACTTCTAATGTGCCGGTGCCGCAATTAATACTTAGGATTACCAATAAAAATGAAATTAAAGTAACAAATTTACAATCTTTTGCAGATATAGCAGAGCAGGTACAATCGTTCAAAGAATCACTCTATGCAAATATTGAAGGGCTCAAAAAGTTTTTACTTTTATACACCATTTTTGAAAAGTATGATGACAAGAAAAAGCAAGCATTCGATCTTTATCAACCAGAAGCAATTGCATTACTTCAAGATTTACCTAAGTGGATACAAAAGGAAATACAAAATAGGCGAATGGTACGTGTGTTTAATAGAGTAGAAAAAAATAATGAATAGATTTGCGAATGCAATAATTATTACACCCGTTGTTGTGCGAAGAATTTCTGCATCTCAAATTTTAGATTTTATTAAGCGTGGTTTAAATCCAAAAGATCACCAACCTGTTTACCGGTAATAATCTCATGAAGCTAAAATGGTTCTAATACTTTACGTTGCTTGGGATCTAGAGTACGCAATAGCATTGTTGCGCCACAAATATATTCTGTTGAAGCCATCGGTCTTTCTTGCACCTTTCCAAGCCCCATACTATTTAATGCCTAAAAGAAATTATAAGATTGAACGTATAAGTATGGAAAATACCACTTGGAATTTTGCAAATAATGGTTAAAATAGGTTATATAGGGCAAAATACATGGTTTTTTACCAAATTGTTCATAGCCTGCTAGATGCTTTTTTTTAGATAGGTAGATATCATTTTGGAGTCAGGTATGTTTTTTATATCTTTTGGGAGGTTTTTATGATTACTCAGTTAAGATTCACCATATGTTTTATAAGTTTGTTAGCGTTTTCTTTGCAGGGAATGGAAAGAGTAAAGCTTGAGTTAAGAGCAGATGGCACCGTTGATGATCCAGATTTTTACAAATTGTCTTCAAGCGATCAAGATTATATGATGCGGATCATGATGGAGTTTAAGCGGTTAAATGATCAAAAAAAGCGTTTGGAAGACGAACAAAAAAGTTTGAAGCAAGAACTGAGCACGATGGAATTAGCTTATGCTGCTAAAAAATTAGAAGAGATTGAGGGAAAGAAGTAGTTTAGTTGGAGTAATATCGATAAATTAATCCTATTAATTTAATGCGCGATAGTTTTTACCCAATCTATATGATCGTCCTTTCTTTGAAGCATTAACTATTTCTAAAAATCCATCTTTAATCCATTGCCACAGAGCGCAGATGACGTCGTTATTAAACAATAGTACATTGAGTAGCATTGATTACGGATTTTGTTAGCTCTTTTTTTATAATTTTTTTTATTGATTCATCAGAAACAGTGGAAGCGATATTTTCAATTGTTTTTTTTAGTAACTTTTTTTGTTCATTACTAAGTTGAATTTGCTGAGTGCTTTCAAGAAGTGCCAATATATAGGTATCAGATAATGGTGTTTTATGGGTAAGATAATTGCGCACTTTATAGATGTCATCCATGTTATAGACCTCTATTTTATGTTCGCAGCCTACAATTAGTTTATTACTATCGATCTTTAGATATACTACTACGCCATAAGGAATTATTTTTTTAATTAACCTACCTTCCCAATCCCAAATATATATCATTGCCATTTCACTATTGAAACCAGTTGCAGTAACAAGAAACTCATCGTTTATCGTCAAAGCTTCAATGTGTCCATTATGCTTATAAACCTTGCATTGCTTGCCATTGAAGTCAAAAATTTTTAAATGTTCATAATATGCTGCAATAATATGTTCTTTGGTTAATATAAGTTGTTGTATTGGGCCGTTATTATTTGATGAGAAATTAAAATTATTAATTAAGTGTCCTTCTCTGGTCCAGATAAAAAAACAGCCATTCGCATCTCCAGAAACAATATAATCTTGGTTACCTGCAACCGCTGTTATTCTGGTAGAATGCCCTACGAGAGCTTTGAGGCAATTGCCTGTTTGCAAATCCCATATCTTTAAAGTTTTATCTCGAGATCCGGATATCAAATATTTATCAATTATTGCTGAACAGTCAATATCACTAGAATGTGCATATTTAATTTGGTAAATTTGATTTTTTACTGTATTAAGGATAGTGAAACCCCAAATACCGAAACTATCAGATCTTCTGCAAACTATAAAGTCATTAGAAATGGTCATATTGTCCCCTATAAATCCTCTATAATCTATGGCATATGTTGTAGTCATTTTGCCTGTTTGTCTATTCCAAGATGCTAAGTTTCCATCGCTATCTCGCCATACAATTTCAGAATTTAACAAACCATATGCATCAATTGAATTGCCATACTCATAGGTTAGATATTTTGTCTTGATAGGAAGTTTTATTTTATTTATTACAGCATTCGAGAGTCTTTGTAAAAATGATTTGCTAATGTGCGGCAAGTCAAACCCAAAATAATCAAGTGATTGTCCTATGTTTTCCAATTTTTCGATATCCGAATCTTTGAAATTTTTTATTTTTGTAAGTAATGATTGTTTATTGTTATCAAACAAATCATACTGTTTTAATAGATTGATTATTTGACTGCTAAATCGAATAGGAATTGGTTCATTATGATCAGATGAGCTAAATTCATCAGTAAGCATGTTTTTAAATGTTTCTGATCTCATTGCAATTTTTTCTGGAATTTCCACTATTTTCTGATCTGAGCAAAGCAACTTTATTGAATTAGTTGATATCGGAGTATGTTGCTCAGATTGTAATAGAGGCCTTAATTCTTCCATGCCAAATAGCCGGATATGATTATCAAACAAAAAAAATAAAAATAGGGGAAAATATTTTCTAACCATATGAGCCGCTATTAAAAAATAAATTATAGGTTTTATGTACTGCTTAGTTATCATACGATATTACAACGTGTAGCATTGCTTACGGATTTTGTTAGCTCTTTTTCTATAATTTTTTTTATTGATTTATCAGAAACTGTGGAAGTGATATTTTCAATTGTTGTTTCTAGTAACTTTTTTTGTTCATTACTAAGTTGAATTTGGTGAGTGCTATCAAGAAGTGCCGATATATAGGTATCAGATAATGTTGTTTTATGGGTAAGATAATCGTGCATTTTATAGATGTCGTCTATATTAAAGATCTTTATATTATTTTCGCAGCCTACAATTAGTTCATTACTATCGATCTTTAGATATACTACTACGCCATAAGGAATTATTTTTTTAATTAATCTACCTTCCCAATCCCAAATATATATCATTGCCATTTCACTATTGAAGCCAGTTGCAGTAACAAGAAACTCATCGTTTATCGTCAAAGCTTCAATGTGTCTACTATGATTATAAACCTTGCATTGCTTGCCATTGAAGTCAAAAATTTTTAAATATTCATAAGATGCTGCAATAATATGTTCTTTGGTTAATATAAGTTGTTGTATTGGGTCGTTATCATTTGATGAGAAATTAAAATTATTAATTAAGTGTCCTTCTCTGGTCCAGATAAAAAAACAGCCATTCGCATCTCCAGAAACAATATAATCTTGGTTACCTGCAACCGCTGTTATTCTGGTAGAATGCCCTACGAGAGCTTTGAGGCAATTGCCTGTTTGCAAATCCCATATCTTTAAAGTTTTATCTCGAGATCCGGATATCAAATATTTATCAATTATTGCTGAACAGTCAATATCACTAGAATGTGCATATTTAATTTGGTAAATTTGATTTTTTATTGTATTAAGGATAGTGAAACCCCAAATACCGAAACTATCAGATCTTCTGCAAACTATAAAGTCATTAGAAATGGTCATATTGTCCCCTATAAATCCTCTATAATCTATGGCATATGTTGTAGTCATTTTGCCTGTTTGTCTATTCCAAGATGCTAAGTTTCCATCGCTATCTCGCCATACAATTTCAGAATTTAACAGACCATATGCATCAATTGAATTGCCATACTCATAGGTTAGATATTTTGTTGTGATAGGAAGTTTTATTTTATTTATTACAGCATGCGAGAGTCTTTGTAAAAATGATTTGCTAATGTGCGGCAAGTCAAATCTAAAATAATCAAGTGATTGTCCTATGTTTTCCAATTTATCGATATCCGAATCTTTGAAATTTTTTATTTTTGTAAGCAATGATTGTTTATCGTTATCAAACAAATCATAATTTATTAATAAATTAATTGTTTTAGAGTCAAAGCGAGGTAGATGAATGGGGTTATAAGAGCTAGTATCATTGATTTCATCAGTAAACATGTTTTTAAGGGTTTCAGATTTCATCGCCATTTCTTTAGGCATTTCAACTATCTTTTGATCTGCACACAGAAACTGTAGGCAATTGGGTGATTCTTTTGATTTTTCATATAAAAAGGGTGTTGTTTTTAATAGTGGGGTTGTTTCTTCCATGGCAAACATAGGTAGAAAGCTTAGGGTTAGGCCTGCAAAGATTGGGTAAAATGTCTTTTTAATCATCGGATCTCCATTTTGAATAAAGGCTATAAATCTAAAACCATAAGTATATTATAGCCAAATAGAAAATATTCGTCAATAGGGGTAATGAAGGGGAAAAGGAAGGGGATCCTGATATAATGGGCCTTTTTTTACTCTAGAAAGGGGGGTGTTGTGGCAAGCTTAAATCTAATTATTTATTTGACAGTTTGAAAACATGTCTAAAGTGGTTCCTTAGAGATGTTTTTTATATATGGATAAAAGGAACGCAAAGATTGCTTAAGAAGACTTACCTGCTCTGCTAGGCTGGTTAGCAGCTTTTGGTGGTGTACTAATTGCCTGCGCAACCTTATATACTGCTGCAGTACGATGAGTGGTAACCTGTTCGGTATGTACAACAACGGTTATGTCTGGAATGCGGTATTTAAGGGTAAGTGCCTTATTACTTTTAAACGGATTATTATTTTCCTTTATTACTACCTCAATTTTTATTGCTGCATGGGGATTATCGTTAAGTGTACCTTCTATTTTTTGTAGGTCTGGTTGTAACTGTTTGGTAAAATTGTAAACCCCATTTTTCTCTAGCGGATTAATAGTAGGGAGCTTAGCAAGAATTTCTTTGAACTGGTGGGTAAATACTATAGGTAAAGTTTCATTTTTGGCTATAGGTTGCCACTCTGTTTCACCATGTGTGGTCACAATTGCCAGTTCCAGGTCATAGTTGGTTTTATTGATAAAAGTGACATAGGGGAAATATGATTTCCACGTTTCTGGAGACTCCCAATATAGTTTAGCCTGGAGTGGGGTGATAAATAGTGATGTAGCTATCAATACGCACAATGCAATAATTTTCTTCATGTAATTATATCCCTAACCATTAAAATAAGTCATTTTCCCTATAGCTATAGTATAAAGGGTGGGTAAATAAGGGCAAATGGGGGTATTTAAGGAGCTTATATTTCCCCACTATTCTTTTTTGTGTTTTGATAAAAGGGGTTAATAATTGTAGAGTGAGTGGTTAAAAATGTGATCTTAATAAGGAAAATTATGATTTCTATTCGACACGGAAGTCTTAAAAAAGTTGCTTATCCTAATTTATTATTTTGTTTGCTGTGGTTATTATGTTCAATGTCATTATGGGGAATGGATAATTTAGAATTGTTAGATTTTTGTGAAAAGACCGGAGAGCAAATTCCGAAAGATAAATTAAAAACTATTTTAAATACAACAGTTGACTCAGCGGTAGAAACTAATGACTTTGAAACTTTTAAGAAGCTATTGTATACGTGTAATAGGAAGTTACGTTTTATACCTCTTGAGGTTACTGAACATGTAATTAAAACCACACAAGTAGATTGGGTTAAATTTTATTTTACGCGGGTAAATTGTAAAAATCGGTACGATGTATTAAAAATTTTAATTGAAAATTCAAGTGAGTTAACTAATTATTACACAACAACGCAATGCGATAATACAGAGTATTGTAGCGTTCAGCAAATGATAACGAATTTATTGAAGAAAATGCAAACAGATGTTTGTAAAAAGCCAGAATCAAAGATTACTGATTTGCCAGGATGGAAAAAATTTAATGATTTTGCTCAGCAGCATTCTGATAGTTCGCAGTTAGTAGCGAACTTTAAGGATATGGTTACGCGTGCGGAAAAATTCCATAAGTTTTCGCAACAGGAGTTATTGGACTATATAGTAGAAATAATAGCTTTAGAAAAAGCAAAAGTAATAAATCAAGAGGCGCTGAGTGTATTAAAATTTGCTTCCGAATTTTATGCTAGCAAATTTGAAGACATATACCCCACTATTTTAATTGAAAAACTAATTGAATGTAACGCTACGCAGTGTGCCAAATCGATGCATGAATTTAGGCAAATATATGACCATATTATAAAAGATGCATTAAAAAAATTGGTGTTAAATGGTTCCGACCAGATGTTAACTATTTTTGCAAATTATTTATCTGTGGATGGTTTGAAATTATTTATTGATAGTTTTAATCAATACCAATTTCCCCTTTCTTTCATGAATTATTGGTTAAATGGAGAGCAAATGAATAGATTGGAAAATATAAAAAAAATTTTTCATGAAAAAAAATTAAGAACAGTAACAAGCAAATGATTTTATTAAAAAAAGCATTCTTGCATAACATAAGAATGCTTTTTCGCTATTGCGCTCTAATTATGAAAAGTTAGTAGTAATAATGGTGATACGTAATTTCACGTGGAGCTAATTGCTCAATTCTTGCATATAGTTTATTAACACTGTCTTTAAGATTATTTCTCACCAGGGTAATGTCTCTTTGTGATTGAGCTTGGTTGTCATGCATTAAGCGCTCAAAGTGATTTTGATATTCTGGATGCGTACGTAGCTCTGTAATAATTGTTTTGATTTTTACCAGGATCTTTTTTGTAGCTTCATCTAATGCAGCAGCTTTTTTTAGATTAGACTGTATCTCTGCAATAAGAGTATTATGTAATGGATTATTTTTATTAGTGAGTACATTAGCTGCTTTCGTAATATGTTCAATAGATTCTACAATAATATCCTGTACCTTGAGTAGCTCTTTTACGCCTGTTGCTAAAAGAGTTTGTGACGGCTTTCTAGTTGCAATAGATTCTAAGTATGCTTGCCCATTTCCGTTGGTTATTTGTACTTTGGTAGCCCATTCATGGGCATCAGCAATGCGCTTAATTGCGTTATCAAGGTTTTGTATGGTTGCGGCTATATTCTGCAACAATTCGAAATTTTTGGTGTACTGTTCTAGGCTATTTATAAATTGTTTAGTGCGGGTTTGTTCGGTTATCGGATCACCATATTCTTTAGCATAGGTTTCTACCTGTTCAATAAGCTCTTTGGATTTTATACTGTTGGGAGCGGGAGCTGTTTTAAGTGCGCTTAATAGTTCCGGAGTAATTAGGTCATTTGGGTTATATGTATTCAAGGGACTTTGTATAACGGCATCTATTTGGCCACTATTTTTTAGATATTGTTCAGTCGCTGTTTTTTTGGTGATAAAATAGACACCTATTTTGGTGGCTGCTAGCGTTAGGAGCATAGTGGTGGTGACGGCTCCTACAATAGCTATCCCTCTAATTATGTTGGGATTTATTTCTGAATAGGTATGGTGCATGTTTAATGTTAAGAGTAATCCGGCAAGAGCAAGGGGTTTATAATTAAAAGAGAGCATGTGAATCCTATTGGTTGTTATTGATCAAAATCCTGTTTTAAGTTATAGTAAATAGGTTAAAAAAACAAGATAAAAAGTGGTATTAGTTGTTGTATTATATCTTATTATTTTTGGGCACTCTTACTAATAGCTGCATAATCCAGATGTGCAACTAGACCTTCTGGCCGTGTTGCTTGCAATGCAGCACGATCAAATTTTTAATAATAGCTTCTTCATCCAACACCCATATGGTGTCCGCAAGGGTAACTGCCAACTATACTTTCTCTTAGGGGGCAGCCTTTCGTTAAAAGGTATTTTGATAATAATCCCAATTATAAAAAACCCAAAAAAATACAAAGAATAATGCATGAACTTGTTTTTATACCTGATCAGGAATTCGATAAATTAAAAAAAGATAAAAACGCAGATCGGTATGATAGTGATAAACGCTTAAGAGAGGACATGCTTATTAAAAAATATATAGAGCCTCACGAACAAGAAAAAGACATATAATTTCAAAAAAAAGAGATCCAGTAATTTATTTTGCTGGATCTCTTTTTGGTACCTAATTATTCTATCTTGTGTCGAAAAATATGTAATTTACGGTTTCTTTTAAACTATTTTAGGTAACCTGGTGTATTTAAAGATCACAGCGAGTTTTAGGAATTGTAATACTGTCCTTATGTTATTTTTTTCTTTTCCCATTTTGACTATGGAATTAGGGTGTCCTAAATCTGGCTTGCTAACTGAGGATTCTCTGGGGAAGTTGGTTATAAAGAATGATCTTAACGCTATTCAACAGTTAATAAAGGGTGGTTATAGCATTAATAGATTGCAGGCAGTGCAACGGCATGAGCATATAAAATGCGACGTGTATGGCAAAAGAATTAGCATTACCACAGCGCTTTTTTTGGCAGTGGAAATGAATCATAATTTAATAGCACAGGAATTATTAGAACAGGGAGCGGATCCAAATATTCCCGCAAACTATTATTTTTGGAATCGTTGTTTGCAACCAGATGTATTACAAGAAACTCCCTTAAAAAAAGCAATGCAGCAGGGTAATTTCCAACTGGCGCAGCTTTTGTTAAAACATGGGGCACTTGTTCGCAACATATTACCGGATGCGTGGAAAGAAACATATCTTAATTTATTTTTGGACCATACTATAAAAAAGGGAGAAGATTTTACACAAGATGGGACTTATATTAAAGAATTATTTGATGGTTGGCATGCGCACTTTGGATACAAAACCTTGGAGAATAACTTTGCAATTTTTTTCTCACATCGTTTAATACCACAATCTGGTATTGTGAAACGCTTAAAAACCATTCTAGGGTCACATAAAAAAGATCCACTATTTAATAAACTCCCCAAAGCTATTTTATTCCATATTTTATCTTACTTGCCGGAGTACATGTATTGGGTAAAGTTACCTGGTGAAATGAAGGGTTACCAAGCAAGTATTATTCAAGCATATCCCTTAGCAGAGGTAGAAAATAGAATAGTAATTGCAGAAGAGGTATTAGAAAAATATATTCAGACAATGCCAAAATGGTGGAAGACCCGTTATGCGTGTTTAGAGTTAAGAATTATGATAAATAAGCATGGTTATATGTGGCCCATACCAAATCCATTAGCAGTAAAAGAAAAATGGGCAGAGTTGATTGCAAAAAAAGTAAGACAAGAAATAGAAAAAGTGTAACCCTATTTCTGCGCACTCTTACTGATAGCTCCATAATCCAGATGAGCAATTAGATCTTCTGGCCTTGTTGCTTGTAATGCAGCACGATCAAACTTTTTAATAAGAGCTCCTTCATCTAATACCCATACGGTGTCTGCAAGGGTAACTGCCAATTGCGGGTCATGGGTAATAATTACCGTAGTCATATGGTGTGCTTTAATCTGTTCTAATGCAAAGGTAATAAGAGATGTTGCAGATGCAGGGTCAAGTGCCGCAGTTGGTTCATCTAATAACAAGAGTGCGGGGGGAATTATGGTAGCCATTAAAAAACTAACTAATTGCCGTTGTCCGCCAGAAAGAGCTCCCATTGGTTGGCGTAAAAATGTTTCTTGTGAAATATTAAGACGTTGCAACATAGGGGCCAGGTGCTCCTGGTCAAAGATAGCCATGCCATTCTGTAAGCGCACACTTTTTCCTTTGTAGGCAGCAAGTGCTAAGTTTTCAGCAACCGTCATGCTGGCAACACAATTAAGGGATGGGTTTTGGAACAGGCGGCTAATAAATGGAGCACGTTGTTGTTCATTTAGTTGGGTAATCTCTTTGCCATCAAAAGTTATTTTACCTGCGTTGGGAATACGTTTGCCGGTGATGATATCAAAAAGTGTTGTTTTACCTGCGCCGTTTGGTCCAACAATAGCAATTAATTGTCCTGCAGCAATAGAACCAGAAATATTATGGAGTATAGTTCTTCCATTTATGGTAACGGATATATTTTCTAAAGTGATCATACATTCCTCCTTTTAAAAGCAATCAGTAGAGTAATCAGTACAGCGGTAATTAGTTTGTTCCAACTTTGGTCAATATTTAATTCCAAGGTCAGGGATAAAATGGTTTGGTAAATAATGGGCCCGGCAATAATTTGTAGTGGCATCCAAGAGCTCACTGATTGACCCAGAATTAAGCTGGCAAGGGCAACAATAAGAGTACCCACAGACACCCAAATAGAGAAATATCCCAAATACTGTACAAAAAGGGATCCTGCTAATGCCGTTAATGCATTAGCCATTACTAATGCCAATAAAATAAAATAATCTTTATTTTTGCCCAGTGTGGTAATTATTTGGGGGTTATCACCCACTGCACGCATAAGAAACCCTACTTGGGTAGTTAAGAACCAGCGCATGCCAAGTACTAATGCCGTAGTTATGGGGATTAAGATTAGTAAGGGGCCATAGGGCTCTAGAGCAGAAGGTATTAGAGAAAAGATGGTGGTAACCCGGGTTAGCATTACCTGTGCACCGGCAACAGAAAGATTAATAGAGAACAATGCCGTGGTAACAATTATACCGCTTAGTAAGTTGTTACATTTTAATCTGGTATGCAGCAGGCCAGTAGACAATCCCGCAAGCCCACCTGCTAGTATTACCAAAGGGAATACCACAAGTAAGGGAACTTGGTACAACAAACAGAGTGCGGTTAAAGCACCCCCTAATCCAAAGCTGCCCTCTACGGTTAAGTCATCAAATGAGATAATACGGGAAGAAAAGTAGATGCTAGCGGTTACTAGAGAAAAAATAAGTCCCCGTTCTACTATTCCTTGTAACAGTGTAAGTTCTTGTATCATTATGTATCCCTTTTTTATTCAACTACGGTAATACCGGTAGTTGGTAGTGGTATATTAAGTTGGCTGGCTACGTTTTTATTAATAACTATGGTGTTGCGTGCTGCGGTGGTAATAGGAATTTCAAACGGTTTTCTCCCATGGCCAAGGACTAATGCGGCGCACTGTGCCGCGTCCTGTCCATTAGCAAAATAATCTACTCCGCGGGACATAAGTGCTCCGTGTTGAACCAATAGATTATCACTTACAATAAGTGGTTTGCCGGCTTTGCGTGCTTGTGTAGCTATGTAACTTATTCCGGTTGCAATGGTGTTGTCTGTTGGTGCCAGTAATGCATCTGATTTGGACAATGCGCTAGCAATTGCCGTTGGTAAATCATTTTGAGTGGCTATTCCAAATTCAAGTGGTGTAATGCCCCGTTGGGTAAGTTCTTGTTTAAGAAGAGTAGTAAGTAATACCGCATTTGCTTCTGCCGGGTTAAAAAGTACGGCAACTGTTTTCACGTTGGGCAGTAGTTCATGCACGGCGCTTACTAGCTCAGGAACATTGATCATGTCACTGCTACCGCACACATTGGTATCTTGCCCAGTAAGACCCAAAGATTTGGGGTCAGTAACGGCAGCTATAAAGATTGGTTTTTTGGTTTCTACGGCGGTCATTGCTTGTACGGCCGGCGTAGCAATCGCAAAAATAGCAGAAATGTGATTATCTGCATGGAACTGTTGGGCAATTGCATGGGCAGTAGTTATGTCCCCTTGCGCATTGCGCACTACAAAATCTACCTCTTTAGATAATAATTGGGGCAGCTTTTGGACAAAGCCTTCCCGTGCTGCATCTAATGCCGGGTGAGAAGCGGTTTGTAGAATGCCAATGGTTAGCCGTTGGTTAGGGGCTTTTAGACGTTTTATGGCAATAAGTCCCCCAATGACGGTTGCAATAAGGGCGGTTATTATGAACGGTTTAAATTTTTGCATGCTATCTCCGGTAAAGTAATTAATCTTTTTTCTACTAAAAAAAATCCCCAGCGTATTTGGCCGGGGATTAGGTACTGCTGGTATAATCGTAAGTTAAGTGGTACTACCGCATGTATTCCCCAGACCAGAGAAGTAGGAATAATAACGGTAGCCATAGGAATAAGCAAAACGGTTGCCAGTAGGGCACGGTAATGATTGGGCAGGCGTTATAGTACTCTTCATATATATCCGTGGAATGGATGTAATAGTTTTAATAATAGTCATCTTTAGCGTAACAAAAATCTTCTTGATTGCAATGGCATATAACTTTCTTTATTTATACTGTTTGTATGGTATATTTAAGAACGTATTAAATAGTTGAGCTTTTTTGGAGATAATAATGTAGTCCGACTATGGCAAAGCGCTACGTCGTGACACCACGCCTTAGCACCATGGGTGCGGTGGCGGGTGGTATATTTAAGAGCATGTGTTTTAACGTAGGTTTTTTAGGGGCTATTTACACATAAAGAAGGGATATTCTATGAGTACTCATCACCATCATCATGACCATGATATGCATCACGACCATCAGCATGAGCCAACCTTAACCAGTGAGCTTATCTGTCATTTACCGTTTGCTATTTTCTCTGTTGCTACCAGCATGAGTTTGTTAAGTTTTTTATCATTCAATTCTAAAACGGTGTTAGATCCCAAATCCGGCGCCCATGTTCTCTTTCATAGTTTTCACTTTATGCACATTATGTTCGCAGCAACGGGCACCTTAATAACTTATTTTAGATATTCCCGTAATTATATTCAGGGATTATTAATTGGGGTAATTGCTCCTTCTATTTTCTGTACCCTTTCTGACGTAGTGCTGCCGTATATTGGCGGTCGCTTGTTGGGCGTGGACATGCATTTCCATTTTTGCTTTGCAACAGAGCTGCCTAATGTTTTACCGTTCCTGTTGATTGGGTTACTTAATGGGTTTATCTTGGGGCAATATCATACGTCCCATGTTACGTATTCACTCTTTTCCCATGCAACCCATATTTTAATTAGCTCATTTGCGGCAATTTTTTACTTAGTTTCCCATGGCTTTGTTGACTGGCAGTCATACATTGGCGGAGTGTTTTTATTTTTAATTATTGCTGTGGTAGTACCGTGTACTATGTCTGACATTGTGGTACCCATGGTCTTTGCACAAGCTGGCAAGAAATGAAAAGAGCCATAAGATTACAAGGGGTAACCAAATATTTTGATGGTGAACCCATTATAGAAAATTTAGATCTTACTATTCCGAGTGGGCAGTTTTTTGCGTTACTTGGTCCTAGTGGTAGCGGTAAAACAACCTTGCTCCGTCTTATTGCGGGGTTTGAACAACCGGACAAAGGGTCTATTTATTTGGGTGATGAAGATATTACCCACAAACCAATTCATGAACGGCGTATTAATACTGTATTTCAAAATTATGCGCTATTTCCTCATATGAATGTGTTTGATAATGTAGCTTATGCGCTTATGATCCGCCAAGTTCCTAAAGATATTATAGAACAGCGTGTCATTAAAACATTACATGCGGTGCATTTAGAAAAACATATTTATAAATCTATTACCCAACTGTCTGGTGGTCAGCAACAGCGCGTAGCATTAGCACGTGCTATTATTAATGAACCAGATGTGCTGTTGTTAGATGAACCCTTGGCTGCCTTAGATTTAAAATTGCGTGAACGCATGCTTATTGAACTTATAGATTTGCAAAGTTCCTTAAAGACTACCTTTGTATACGTAACCCATGATCAGTTTGAAGCGTTAACGGTTGCGGACCACATGGCAATTATGAATCAAGATGGGCAAATTGAACAAATTGGCACCCCCAAACAGATTTATGAATTTCCCGTTTCATCTTTTGTTGCCAAATTTGTGGGCACCACCAATATCTTTCATGGTGTGCTCCGTAATGCAGATGGGGCAACAGAAATTGAACTGGCAGGGTTAGGTCGTTTTGCGGTAGCATTACCTAAAGACAAACCATGGGCTCAAGATGGTAATATGCTCTTAATGAGTTTGCGCCCAGAAAAAATTGAAATTACTAAATCACCCCAACAAGGGTTCTCTAATCATATTAAAGGGGTGGTAGCTTCTATTGTGTATCATGGCCGGTCTACGCAGTATAATGTGCGGTTGCCGAATGACTTTTTGGTGCAAGTGTTTGAGCAAAATGAAGAGCACTTTGAACAAGAAGTTATAGACTATGATGATCAAGTATATTTGTACTGGCAAAAAGAAAATGTGGTGTTGCTTGAACGATGATGAACCGTCTTAAACAGAATATTAAACACGAGTTGCCTTTTTTGGCAGCCATTCCCGCGCTTATGTGGCAAGTGCTCTTCTTGGGCTTACCGCTTGCTATAATGATTTTTTTAAGTTTAAGTAGCGGTTTTTCTTACTATAGAACGTTGGTAACTTCTGGCGTATATGCCCATATTATTCTGCGTTCACTGTTGCTAGCTATTGGTACGGCATTAACCTGTTTAGTCTGTGCGTATCCTGTCGCTTATTTCTTGGCTGTTTATGTAAAACGGTTTAAAGGTTTTTTTCTTTTTTTACTTACTATTCCTTTTTGGACCAGTTTCTTAGTCCAAATTTATGCCTGGTTTTTTTTGCTGGAGCGTAATGGTATTGTAAATAATCTTTTATTAAAAGTGGGCATTATTAGTGATCCCTTGCCCCTTGCCAACAGTTTTTTTGCTATATTTTTGGTCATGGTCTATTGTTATTTGCCGTTTATGATTATGCCGCTCTATAGTATTTTGGAAAAAATGGACATGCGGTTGTATGAAGCTTCTGCAGATTTGGGTGCAAAGCCGTGGCAAACCTTTTTACATGTGGTAGTGCCATTGTCCATGCCGGGTATAAAAACGGGCGTGTTATTGGTAATGGTTCCTGCATTTGGAGAACTTGCTATTCCTACCTTAATGGGTGGGGGAAAATATATGACCGTTGGTTCATTAATTTATTATTTCTTTGTAGTAGCGCGGGACAATCCGCTGGGTGCTGCATTTACCGTGCTGAGTGGCGGCATATTATTGGTGGTTGCGATAGGATTTAGGCTCTTGTGTAATGCAATCTATAGGTCAACCAAAGGGAGTAAGTCATGACAGGAACCCGGTCGTTATGGTCACGGTACGCCTTACCGTTATTTGTTGGCGTTATTTATCTCTTTCTTTATGTTCCTATTTCTGCATTAATTGTTCTTTCTTTTAATGATAACCAATTTGGTTACCAATGGCAGGGGTTTACTACGCGCTGGTACCATGAACTGTTCCAGTCGGTAGAGGTTTGGACAGCATTTAAAAATTCATTACTGGTTGCTTCTATTTCTGTGGCATTAAGTATTGTATTGGGATCCTTATTAGTATTATATGTAGCCCGCAATGAGAAAGTTGCACAATTGCTTAATGTTTTTTATGCCAACTTGGCGGTACCAGAAATTGTTATAGCCGTTGGTATTTTAGTCTTGGTTGGTTTTGCGTATATTCCCTTAGGTATTACTACCTTAATTGCAGGGCATACTATTTTGGGACTTGGGTACGCGGTTCCTATTATTTATGACCGGTTTGCAGAATTGGATAAGCGGTTAATGGAAGCTTCTTTAGATCTTGGGGCTACGCCAACACAAGCCTTTTTTACGGTAATTTTACCATTGCTCTATCCAGCAGTTATAGCCGCAGGGCTTTTAATCTTTATTATTTCATTTGATGATTTTGTAATTTCTTTCTTTTGCTCCAGTGCATCTACCCAAACCTTACCTATATATATATTCTCGCGGCTACGGGCAGGGGCTACCCCAGAAGTGAATGCATTATCTACGGTATTATTACTCATGAGCAGCATAATGGTATTGTTCTTTTCTTTATTACAAGTTAAAAAGACGGATCTGCTTAAATGAATACTACTCCTTTAGTTCGCTTTATTATTCGTAGTGTAATGATTGCGGTTATTCTTGCCGGTATTTATCTTTTTATGATAGCGCCTAGCCTGGTAAACCAATTACGCCCAGAAAAAAGTATAAGTGTTATTGCATGGTCAAATTCATTAGATCTTAAATGTTTGGGTAATTTTGAAAAAGAGACCGGCATTAAAGTGTACATGAGCTATTTTGAAACGAGTGAAGAGCTTTTTGTAAAATTAAAAGCGGGCAAAGGTCAAGGCTATGACTTAATAATGCCTTCTGATTATGTTATGGGTATGTTAATAAAAGAGGGATTAGTAAAAAAAATAGATAGAAGCCGCCTAGCATTCTGGGACTTGTTATACCCAGCCCTCTTGGGTCATGAGTTTGACCCACAAAATAATTATAGTATTCCGTTTGCCTGGGGAATCTATGGTATTGCGGTAGACATGCGCTATTTTGGGGATAAAAAACCCGCAGATAGTTGGGGGTTATTATTTAATAAGGATCTAGCTCCAACGCGGGTTGGGATGAATGATGACGCTCGTGAGCTGCTCCATATTGCGGCATTATATTTGTTTGGCGGTACCTATAATAAGGTAACACCGGAACGGATTGAGCAGATTAAAGAATTATTATTGCAACAGAAGGCATGGGTTACCATGTACACGGACATGCGTCCTAATTATTTGCTTACTTCCCAAACGGCACCGGCGGTGTTGGCATTGAGTACCCAGGTGGCACATTTATTACAAGAACATGAGTACTTTAAGTTTATTGTACCCCGTGAAGGTACCTTTATGGTAATTGACTTGTTAGCTATTCCTGCAGTAAGTCAAAAAGAAGATTTGGTGTATACCTTTTTAAACTATCTGTATAAGCCAGAAGTAGTACAACGCTGTGCGCAACAGTTTGGTTTTTTACCCGCGTTAAAAGGTATTACTCCGGTATATAACTTCCCTTACTGGGAACCAACCAAGGACATGTTCTCCCATGTTCATTTTTACCAAAACAGTTTTTCTGAAGACGTGTTGAACGCAGTCTGGGTTGCTCTTAAAGCAAAATAATATCTATTTCTGGGGCTTTTTATCTTGTATAGTCACATGCGTTGACAGGGGATATTATTGTTAGTATAGAATCTCTTAGTAGGCAAGAAAAAACTTTTATCTGACCAAATTTATTTTTTATTGCATTGTTGGTAATGACTGTAGTAGGTTGGTGATATTGAAGTAAACATTCTTTAAAAAAAGGAGAAGCGTGTGAAGAGATCTATGTCTGCGAGAATTCTCTCGCTGTGTACGTTGTTATTATTTTCACAAAGACTGCTGATGGGTGGAAACTGTGGAACCTCTGCTCCGTCTTGGATTGGTTCGGTTACTGCTCCTGTTTCAGATCAAAATCTTACTATTGATGGTTCTTCTGGGCCAGTGATATTGCCTGTTGGAGGGACATCAATTACGTCTAATATGTGTGATATTACAGTAACTATTGCCAATGATGCGGTAGTTACCACTTCTACTGTCTCACAATTGTATGTAAATGCTGGACCAACACGCACTATAACCTTTGACTTAAGCCTAAGTGATTTGACTTTTGAGGGTTCAAATAATACATCCCAGACTCCATTATTAATTGTGTTTGGTGGAGCAGGTAAAGTTGTGTTTAGTTTAGGTGATGGTAATTCAATATCCTTTACTAATGCTGCGGGTAGAGGTGGGGTAGAAGCATACCTATATATGGGTAACCCTACTACCAACACGGTTGCGGGAACCAGTACGCTCCAATTTACTAGAGTAAATAGCAATTCATCCAATGATGTTTCTATTGTGGTGGGACCACAGTCTATTTTAAGTTATGTATCTAATGCACCATTAAATAATCCTACGCAACAGATTGGTAATTTAGAATTTTATCCATCTAATAGTGGTATTACCTCTTCTGGTGGTAACATGATTTTGGATATTAAGAATACCGGTGCGGTAGTAGTTAGTGCTCAAATGGTTAGTGTACCACTTACTTCCTTAACGCAATCAAATTTGAGTGGCGCGTTTGTTCATGGCGGAACTAATCCAAACTTTAATATTGTAAGTACTAATAGTTCAGCAACGTCCCGTTTATTAGTAACTAATGAAAATAATACCTTATCAAATTTAGAAATTAATCCATGCTGCTTAACTCCAAATCCATTTAATGGCACCTATTATGGATTTATCTTAAGTGCTAACGGTAACTTAAGCATTGGCAGTAATACCTATCTTGATTATGTTGGTTTAACTAACAATCAATGCCCACCCTGCGGAACGTCACCATCACCGTGTGATTTTGGTCCCGATTTATTAATTAAAAAACGTAATGCATCTGCATTTATAGTAGATGGTAGTACTGCTACAGGTGCTGTGCCTGCACGTATCTCTTTTGGAACCTGTTCTGCATTATTCTTTAGATCTGGTGTAGACGTCCATGGTGTAGTAGAAAATCCAACACCGGGGCCAGATCAATATACTATAGATCCAATTAACCGTACTCCGGGTGAAGGTGAAACGGTATTTACGGTAGAGGCTCCACTAAATGTAACGGGGCAACCTACATTAAATAGTTCTGGTTTGGTAAATGTAACCAGCAAATTAGAAATTCTTTCATTAGAAGTTGCACCAACCGGCGCTCCATTATTTATAGATCAATGTAACCCGGTGTGTGGTACTATCTTCCCATTGCGTACCTTTACCAAGAGTCCAAGTGGTTGTTACTATAACCAATATAATGCGGCAAACTTCCTGGTAAATAGTGATTTAAACTTGTTCTATACCGCGATAAATCATACTGATACCATTCATGAAGTATTCCAAAAGAATGATATTAAATCCGAACCAGCGTATATTGGCGGTGATTCATTCTTGTGCAAGAAAACCTGCAGACCAAGAATTATTTTCTGTAATTCCCGTCTGTTGGTTCATGAGAATATTGCATTCACTGGTCTTGATCTAGTAGTTCCAAACTGTCTGCAGAATGTGTATGACTGTTGTAACTGTCCATCAACCGGGTCACAATTACAGTGTACTGATAACGTAAGCAAATTTATCTTCTATTATAATGGTAGATGTTGTGACGCGGGTACAGGTCGTACTATGATCTTGGGAACCCAAGTTGGATCTATGAACTGCGCGGGATGCAGTATTATTTCCCGTGATGCGCATCTTGATGTAATGCAAACAGATAACTGCCCACTAGGAATTTGTACGCCTGGTGCATGTACATCTACCTTGCAACAACTATTATTGCAAGTAGATGCTAATGATCCGTCATTAAATCTATGCATGAATCAAAAAGGAATAACCTGCGCAAGTATAGTAGGTCAAAAATCAATTCAAACTATATTCTTGGGTAATAACAGTAATATCACCGTAGGTGGTATGCCGTATTGTTGTCCTCCATTACCACTGGCAGGTTCTACTACTATTATAGATAACCCATGCTTTGGTTCAATTTGTGAACCGTTAGCCTTTAGTTGCTTTACCAAACCAATGCTGTGCATTTGCGGTAACTTCTTTGCGTTTGAAACACGTGGCGGGTCTAAGGGATTACCTGCATTAAGTAACGTAACGGGTGAAGGCGGAATATTTGTAGATTCATTTGGTTTAATTACCATTAATCCAGATGCGCGCGCAAGCATGAACACTATGGTTACTAAGAGCGGCAATGGATTGGTAAACTTACCCCGTTCACAAGTATTGTTTGGTGATCAAGTTGGCATTGCAGATTGGAACTTAACCATTGGTTGCAGTCCTAACCAAACCATTCTAGTTCCGTGTGGGGCTTGTCTTTCTGATTATACCCTGAATTGGTTAACGATTAAGAAAGATTGTGTAAATTACTGTCCGTATGAACCAGATTCAGTAACTACCTGCAGTTGCCCTGCGGTTCAACCATGCAACGTTAATTGCTTGCCGGTAATACAGGGTGAAGTGAGCCAATTGCAAATTCAAGGTTCCCGTCTTGGTGACCAAGTAGCATTTATCGTAGATGGTGGCTTTGTACGAGAATTGGTTTTTGAACGCCAAGGTAATTATGCAGGCGAAGCTCCAGTTGCCTTAGTAGTGGTACAAGGTGATGGTAGAGTAGGTCTTAACACTGCTCATAGAAATTTAGATTCAACAGAAGCGCAAGTAGTGTTAGGCGTTAACGGCGTAACTATTGTTGCAAATGGTGATGGTGAAATAATCTTGAATGAAGATGTGCTCATAAATAACGTATGTGCCATCTTAAAAGGTCCAGACTTTAATAGCACTACTACTGGTCAGGTATTACGCTTTACATCACATACTGACAAAGAGTTCAGAATTAAGTCTTGTGGTATTCTTGACTTAAGTACCTTCACCACCGGTGACGTAATAGAATTTGATGATCATATTAGAGTGGTTATTGAACCAGGTGCCATTATTCGCGGTCCAAATTTAGTTAATCCAAATATTCCTGGTCCAACTATTCGGTTAGCTGGGTATGTGACTTGGTTCCATGAACCGGTACTTAATCCAACAACCTGTAATCCATTATTCTTGTTAGGTCAATTAAGTTCTATTGTTCCATTTGTTCCAAGTGTATTGCCATGCACGCCAGTTGGTGGACCATGTAATCCAATTAATCCATTCTCTGCGATCCAAACAGGAAATGGTAATAATGGCGTACAGAATACCGATCCGTATCGGGTAAAATATCAAGGGTTCTTGAGTTTTGATTTAACGCAAAGCTCTGGAATGTATACTCCATTTGGTGCATATGTTGGTGTAGAAACATCGCCAAATACTGGTGCAAATCCAACACCGCCAAATTGCTGTCCAACTACAGGTAATTGCTGTGTAAATAATAATTGTTGTTCACCAATTACTGCGGTTGCTATTGCGGTGGAAGATTCTGCACAGTTCTTAATTGGTACGCCAAATTTACCAGGTGGTTCTTTCCAAATTGGTGATACGGCGCCAAACACCTGTAACGGCCTTCCTAACCAAGTATACTTTAATTTAAATCTGACGGGTCTTGATGCAACAGCAAGAATTAATCAACAAGGCTTCTTTGGATTAGGCGTTGGAATAGTAGATCGCAGAGCTTCTTCTCCGGTAACTTCTCTTCCCTATAATTGGTTGGTAGATAATTTGTATAACGTTAATCAAATTGCAATAAACGTTATTGATGGTGGGCTTGAACATACGCAAACATTTGACGCTAGCGACAATAGATCGTCTCTATTGGCAATAGGTGGTAAGGGAAGTCCATTATTTACCTTATTTGTTGATGATGTTATTTCAGAAGCTCAAGATCGTACCAATAATTCTTCTATATTGGGTGGCGGTAATTTAATATTAGTTAATGAGCCGGGAACAAATGGCTCAGATTCTACCGCAATTGGAGCAGTGCATCCAATAGTAACTATTGTAGATAATAGTATTACCTTACCTGATGGTTCAACCTATCGAGTACAGCCAGGGCTTTTTGCTTCCCGTTTAATGATGCCGTTAGGAAATGGAGTTTCTAATGTGTCTGCATTAACGTTGTTTAACTTTGTAAAAGTGCAAGATTTAAGAACACAAGGTAATGCAAGTTCCCGTGGAACCGCAGCAAGCAAAGGATTGGCATATGATGATGCAGATGAACCAATTCGGGCAGGCTATGTAGATAGAGGTACTATAGGAAGAGTTGACTTCTGGGATATTGCAGATGCAGATGGTGGTACACAAGAAAGCAGAAGATTGAATGCGATTGGATTGGGTGTGGTGGCTATAGATCTTGATAGTGATGGCCCTCCAGGAACCTTATTAAGTGCAACTAATTTATCAACATAAGCTTACAACTAGTGGCAGGCCGGTAATAAGGCCTGCCACTGCGTTATAGAATTAGATATGTCAAAAACATATGAATAAAAAAAGGAGACCAATGAAGAGAAGCGTTCTGTGTATTGTTGCCCTTCTGATGCTTGTAGCAGGGGGCGCTATAAATGCTACCAGCCAAATAAGAACATCATTATTAAACTTAACCCGTGGCGTATTCCATATGCCCTTAGATTATGTGCCAGAAGCATGGTGGTTTAATCAGATGGGTGAAGAAGATGCAGTAGATTGTTTATGGAATTCGCAATTTTGGACAGCAGGGTATGCAAGATCTGCAAATAAAGCATATCTGTGTCACCGGGAATGTTTAACCCCAACAGATTGTGATGCTCCGGTAACTTGTCCAATACCCAAGAAAACGAGTACCGGTTCATTAGCAAGCTTGTGGTTTGGTGCAGATTCATTTACCGCTGACCAAGCCTTTTTTGGTGGTGCGTTAACTGCTCAGCCAGGAACGCCGCCGTTTAATGCCAATTTGGCTGTTTCCCAAATTAGTCCTCGTTTTGATTATTCTGAAAATGGTCTTTATTTTGGTTTTAATATTGAAAGAACCTTTGGATGCGAAGGTAACTGGCATGTTACCGGGCGTGTAAGTTTACCCTATAAAGTTATAGAAGTTCGTCCTGACGAAACCTGTCGATTTGAAGAGACGGTTAATGATTTAGTAAAAGATGTTTGTCTGGTTTGTGATGCTGGTCAAACGCATAATGTGTATGATTTTGCATACCGCCTTGATTTGTTAAGTACTCTTATTATTGGAGGTGCTCCAAATTCAACTACACTTCCTTTGGTACAATACGGACCAAGTGGTGCTAACTATGCTACCAAGATTGGTTCAATCGTTGGTCAAACATCACCAGACACTTCACCGGTCTATCTTATTAAACGCGAAGATGGAACATTGCCAAACAAAGTAGAATTACCTAATAGTGGTGGTTATTTTGCCTGTGGTAAAGAAGTAAGCCAAGTTAATGGCGGGGTTTTACCGGGTGATGGTTCTGGGATAGAAAATTCTGTCTATTTCTTTGGTGATACCAGTGTTAATTACGCTCCATTAGCTAATTCTAAAGCAGCGCAGCGTACCTTATTTGTTGTTCCTAATATTGTGGTTGGCACTAATCCTAATGACGGTACACCTACACTTGATGAATTCCGTAATAATACGTTGGCGGTACGCAATCAAATTTTACAACTTCTTAATACCTTTGCGTTGCAAGATACAGCGTTAGAGTTTCTTTGCAAACAATGCTGTATAGATTTACGTAAGTTTGAACGTAATGCAGGTCTTGGTGATCTGTATGGTGAAGTTGATTTGGGATACAGCAGCTGTGACCGTGATAAATATGGTCATGTAGTTTTGGGCGTTACCTTCCCAACTGGTAGCAAAAATTATGATGCACGCCGTGTGTTCTTGTTGCCAACGGGTAACAATAACCACTATGAAATTAAAGTTGGTTTAGAAGGTGGCTGGAGAATTTGTAATTGGGTAGGGTTACGCGCAGACGTCTTCTTTAACCATGCGTTTAATGCAACAGAAAAAGTAGCAGCACCGTTCCAAGGGGCAACTATTAAAAATATTGGGCCTTCTGCAGATGCAAAGGTGAATTGGAACTATTTTGAAGCTGAGTTAGAGCTTAATTTGTTCCATCCTTACAACCCAGATCTTGGTGCGGTTATTGGCTACCAACTCTATGCCAAGATGAAAGATCATGTAAATCTTTGCAATACCACTGCAGTTGACTGTTTGGGGCGCGTGGAACCGTTAGATGCTGATGTGTTACGTGACTGTACTAATTCAATTGCAAACAAAATTCGTGGTGAAATATTCCACCGTTGGAACTATTTTGAACTGTTTGGCGGTGCATATGCAGTTGTATCTGGTAGAAACATTATGAAAGAACTTGAGTGGCATATTGGCCTTTCGATTTATTTCTAATGATGGTAGGTTGCGTAAATACAATAAAGGGATGGTATGAAACAAAGAATAATAAAAGCGCTTTGTATAATGGTAGCAGGCACTAGCTGTGCCCTTGTAGCGCAAGATTGTGAAATGATGACACGAGCACCACGACTTGCACTAGATGAAGTTCCTACTGATTTAAGACGTGCAGCGCGTCCCGATGATCAGATGGTAGTGCTGCCCTATAACGTTATGATAGAGTTGACCAAGGTTCTTGACAAGGTATTGGATAGAGCGCCACGTCCAGACGCTCCTAATGCCTTTAGTGCCGCTTATCCAGTTAGTTTTGATTGTGCAGATATTGACCTTATTAGACGTTGCGTATGTTTAATTAAGCAACAACTGGCCGTTATTTGTACCAAAATAGATTACATTATAGAGAATCTTTCTATCTTTGAAGAAATAGAAGCTTCTCGCTTTGAAGTGATATTAGATCAATTCTCCATAGTAGATACTGCAATAGCGAACGCAGTAGAATCTATTTGTGAATGTGTAGATGCAAGTAACTCTGTACAAGATGTCTACTTAACCTCTGTAATTGATACTGCAGCAGCTAACGCAGCAGCAACCGCATGTGAATGTATTGCATTGGGATTGTCTGCACAAGATGTGTTCTTAACTTCGGTAATTGATACTGCAGCAGCTAATGCAGCAGCAACCGCATGTGAATGTATTGCAAATGGATTATCTGCACAAGATAACTTTTTAACTTCGGTAATTGACCAAGCGGCAGCAAATGCGGCAGCCACTGCCTGTGAGTGTATTAATTTAGCAGTGTCAATATCAGATTCTTATTTAACATCAGTAATAGAAACTGCAGCAGGTAGTTCTGCAGCAACCGCATGTGAATGTATTAATACCGCAGTGTCAGTATCAGATGCTTATTTAACAATCGTGATAAATAATGCGGCAGCGGGTGCAGCAGCAACCGCATGTGAATGTATAGATCTTGCTATAGTAACACAGAATGATTTCTTAACTACGGTAATAGATAATGCTGCAGCAGGCGCAGCGGCAACGGCGTGTGAATGTATTAATTCAGCAGTATCAGCATCAGATGTTTATTTAACAACCGTGATAAATAATGCGGCAGCGGGTGCAGCAGCAACCGCATGCGAATGCATTGATCTTGCAATACAAACACAGAATGACTATCTAACATCGGTAATAGATAATGCAGCAGCTAAGACCGCAGCAACCGCATGTGAATGTATTGCTAATGGGTTCTCTGTACAAGAGATTTCAATTGGTTCATTGACCTCTTGCTGTGAAGTTATTGGTAATTTAAGCGATCAAGGAAGTTGCTTTGACAGTACCATCGAGGATATTACTTCAGCAATAAATAGTGCTGAGCTAACGGTAATCCAATGGTTAAAAACAATTATGTTAGAACTTCGTGGTTGCAGTTGCTAATAACATAACTTATTGCAATATACATATAAAAAGACCCTGAGTAATACTTAGGGTCTTTTTTGTGTCTTCTGGTGATTTTGGGTAAGATAAAAAGGTATTTAATTAACCCTTTCTTTTACCTAAGAAGATTCTATGGCAACTAATAACAAATTTTATGTTACCACCCCCATTTATTATGTAACCGCAAAGCCCCATATAGGCTCCTTGTACTCTACCCTTATTGCAGACGTGCTGGCCCGTTGGAACAAGTTGCAGGGCAAAGAGGTTTATTTTTTAACCGGTACGGATGAGCATGGGCAAAAGATTGTTCAGGCAGCAGAAAAGGCCCACCAGTCCCCCAAAGCTTTTGTGGATAGTTTTATTCCTGCGTACAAAGATGCATGGGCTAAGTATGGGATAGAGTATTCTTACTTTATTCGTACTACTGATGATTACCATATTAAAAGCGTTCAAGAATTTATTAAGGTGTTGCAAGACAAGGGTGATATCTATAAATCCCAATATCAAGGGTGGTACTGTACCCCATGTGAAACGTTTGTAACAGAAAAAGATGCGGCAGACAAAACCGTAATGCCCCATTGCCCAACCTGTGGCCGTGACACTCACTATGTTTCTGAAGAAACCTACTTTTTTAAGCTTTCAGTATACCAAGATAAACTGCTTGCATTTTATAAAGAGAACCCAGATTTTATTACTCCCAAAGAGCGTGCTAATGAAGTTATTCGCTTTGTAGAGGCTGGTCTTAAAGATTTAAGTATTTCCCGTACCACCGTTTCTTGGGGTGTTCCATTTCCCAATGATCCTGCCCATGTTATTTATGTGTGGGTAGAAGCCTTGTGTAACTATATTACTGCTATTGGTTATGGTCAACCGTATAAACAGGAAGAGTTTGCAAAATGGTGGCCTGCAGATATGCAAGTAATTGGTAAAGATATTGTGCGGTTCCATGCGGTATTCTGGCCAGCATTATTAATGGCAGCAGAATTACCGTTGCCAAAACGATTGTTGGTACATGGGTGGATATTGATAGATCAACAAAAAATGTCTAAATCCCGTGGTAATGTGGTAGATCCTATTGCACTCTATGAGCGGTACGGGGCAGACCTGTGCGGTATTATTTGTTGCGTCAAATGGCTATTAATCAAGATGGTGATTTTAGCATAGAAGATTTGGAGCAGCGGATTGGATCTGACTTAGCAGATGACTTGGGTAATCTGTTGCAACGCATGGTTACCTTGGCAGAAAAAAATAATCTGCAAACAGTGCCCGTACCAACGGTATGGCAACATGCTGCGTTAGAATTGCGGGATGAGCTGTGGAATATGATAGATGAATATGAAGCTCTTATGAATGATGGCATGTTTCATTTGGCATTGGCACGCTTGTGGCGCTCTATTAATAAAACAAATAGTTACTTCCATGAACAAGAACCATGGAAGGTAGTTAAAACTAATCCGGAACTATTTGCAGAGATTATGTCTGCTACTTGTCACAGTTTATATACTATCGCCTTTTTGTTGTCTCCGGTCATGCCAAAAAAGATGGCGGAACTGTTATTTAGTCTTGGTGCTCACCATAAATTGAACACCAATCTTGCTGATTTAGAATTTGATCATTGGCACCACACTTTTACCTTAACAAGGATCCCTGTGTTATTTCAAAAACCAGAACCAATCAAAGAAGAAGCAAAGCCTACTGGAGAAGTTGCAGCAATAGAAGGCTGCAATATCTATTGATGATTTAGTCAAAGTAGAATTACGGGTAGGGCAAATAGTTGGTTGCGAAACCATGGAAAAGTCTGACAAGATGCTTAAGTTGACCGTTGATTTTGGGGCATTTGGCACGCGGCTTATTTTGTCTGGTATTGCAAAATCATATCAACCAGGTGATCTGTTTAACAAACAAGCAGTCTTTGTGTTTAACTTATCGCCACGCAAAATGTTGGGGTTAGAATCGCAAGGTATGCTCATGGTTGCAGAAAAAGAAGATGGCAAGGTGGTAATTATGACCCCTGTAGCTCCAGTACCTAATGGCTCGCGTTTGAGATAGCAGGCCTTACCTTCATATGACATGTTCAATAATTTTGATTGCTTTACTAAGTAATTGGTTACGTTGTTCATTGAGTGGGCTAAAGCATTGTTGTTCTTCAATAAATGTAATAAATTCGTCTTTGTTGAGCTGAAAATGTTCTAGCATTGCTTGAATAAGACACCTACTTATATTCTTTAATAGAGGCTGACTTTGCAAAACTAAATTTCCGCAATACCGAGTAATATAAGAATCTTTCTTCCAGAAGTTTGTAGTTTCTATTTCAGTCAAACTATTTGTTCCCAATATTTGGTTAAAAATTTGTTGGGTTTTTTCAACTTCATATATTTCTTGATTAAAAAGTAGATCGAAAAAAATTGGAACAAATATCCATGCGATATTCTCTGAATCACAGCTTTTTGCAGAATGATTATTTTCAATATTTTTTCTTGTTAAAGCCCGTATTTTTTGCTTATGGATTTCGATATTTTTATTGTACCAAACGCTTACGTATGTGGCATGATACTCATCAGTAAAATAATCAATTTTTTTTCTATATTCTCTAAGATAGTTAAGTAAACAATATTCAAGCGTTTTTTGATCTTTGGGGTTAATTTCTTTTAGTCTTGATAGCGTCTTGTGATTTACGAGAATAGTTCCGGGAAGTAACATTGGCAGTGTGACATTCTGAAAATGCTGCTCTGAGTCAGTATATAAAAATTCTGATCTCCACCTTTGACTGATTTTATAAGCTGCGTCGGTACTATTTTCTTTCTTAGGGTTAATAAGACTTTCAACAAAGATTTCTGCTATATCTTTTACATGCTGTTCAAAATACTGTTTTGGTAATGTTTCAACATTCCCATAAATTCCAAGATCTATGCATAGTTTAGTTTCATTTTTTTTATCTTTTGTAATCAGTTCTCCCAATTGACTAGGTGGAATTTTGGTTAGTGCTAAACTAAAGAGTGATGGTATGGAAACTACGTGTGATTTATTTAATTCCATAGTAAAAGAATGTGTACTTATTACTAAAAAAAGGGTACAGATATTTTTCATAGTTTTTACCATAATAGGAAAAATTATTATTGCAAAGTATATATGGGATGTTGCGAGGTCGCAACGATTTTTAAACCGAATAAAATGTTGGGGTTAGAATCGCAAGGCATGCTTATGGTTGCAGAAAAAGAAGATGGCAAGGTGGTAATTATGACTCCTGCAGTTCCAGTACCTAATGGCAGCAGATTACGATAGCACCTTAATAAAATAAGAACTTTTTTGCGGGAGGGCTATTGTGGTGCCTCCCGTAATTTTTTATTAATCCCATTCGTATACGTATCTTTCTACTTCTAATGGGCCTGCAGTTACCATAAGGTTAGATATTTTTTCCAATATGCGGTCATACTGATTTTTTTTATCTGCAGAGGCAGTGCAATGCTCTTTTCTATAATTGCGAGCGTTCGTAATAAAACTCATTGCTTCTGTCTTAGTTGTGAAAAAATAATTGCATAATGCTTCCTTAAAGCATCTAAATGCATTGAGTAGATTTGGGGATGTTGCTTCTTTGATGCGGTATGCGCGGCAGGCATCTTTTTTCTTTACGAGTTCTATGTATTGTTTGGATGTTGTGTCAATGTGCATTGTTTTAAGGAAGGTATTTAACGTTTCATCATTTATATTATTTTGAGTAACGCTATCAATTATTTTTTCCGCGGTCTCTAAATCATTACATTGATGAAAGATCGTAGAAAAAACAATATGTGCCAATAAAATTAGCGCAGTATAATCCAATGGTCGGTAATCCAGGTAGTTATAATATTGTCGAGCTCTATAATTATATACGCAAAGCTGATTAGCGCTTTCAATCACGGTATTAATATATTTTTGCAGTTGCATTTCCAATATTTTTTGCAAAGATAGTGCTTCAAATTTTTTTAATCTTTCTAGTGCGTTTTTTTCTTTGATTGCGCTTTCTATACAGCCAGATTGTTCATCCCCATCTAAATATAATCCTTTTAAATAGGCAACTAGAGTTGCTTCATTCTGTGGCAACATTTTACTGCGGCAACAGGGTGCACA
The DNA here is from genome assembly GCA_963698045.1 of uncultured bacterium. Classification (GTDB taxonomy): domain Bacteria; phylum Babelota; class Babeliae; order Babelales; family Vermiphilaceae; genus MFD01716-c1. Next base: position 1,442,001 of record OY969115.1, read on the forward strand.
AAGCCATTCACAAGTTAGTTGCAGATCTATGCTCGTACGATACCAAGCATCTTTTAAATTACTTAACAGAGAATCATGAACGGTGGTTGTGTTCATGACATTACGAATAAAACTATGCAAAATGGGTTTTGGGTTGCTAGATGGTGCGGATAACTCTACATTAGGAAAAATATCTTTTACTTCTTCATAAGATTGTGATTCTTGGTACAGATGGGCTAAGAGCATGCCAGCGTCTTCTTGATTTGGCATTTCCAACTTAATTTTGTTCATTATCTGCCCATATTCTGTCAGGCTCTCTTTATTTTCTGCATCATTTTTTAAATAAGCAATAAGGGCACAGAGATCTTCTTTATGTTTTAGTAGATACTCATTTGGCCATGTAGAAATGTTTTTATATGGCGCATATTCGGGCTCCGTTATGACTAAATCTCCTTTTAACAATTCATAGAGTTTTGTGGGTGGTACTTTAGGCAAACAAAGCGCAAAGAGAGATTTTATTGTGGGTTGTTTAGAGATTTCTTTTGCGGGCACCGTTCTTTCCATTGCCATTACTGGAGTAGTTAAAAGCAGGCAATAGGTTGTGGTAATTAGGTGATGTAATTTCATGATGGGGTCCTATTCGTGGGGGTCTTTTATTTGCATTAAGGCAGTAATTTTTTCCAATATTCGGTCGTATTGTAATTTTTTTTCTGCAGAGGCAGTACAATGCTCTTTTCTATAATTACGTACGGTGGTGATAAAAGATAGTGCTTCTGTTTTATCTTTGAATAATTTATTGCAGAAACTTATCCTTCCATACTGTAATACATCGGGTAGGTCGGCAGTAAGATCTGGAAGACCATATTTAGTACAACGTTCCGTTTTATATTTAAGCTCTCTTTGTTGTGGTAATGTTAGAGTAATGTTCATAACTTTAAGTAAGGTATCTATTTTTTTTTCATCCGGCTCTGCTTGGCTCAATAAACTATCGATTATTTTTTCTGAGGTATCTAAATCAGTAAGTTGATGAAATAGTGTGGCAAGAAGAACATGTGAAAATATAATAAGAGCTTTATAATCCATAGATCTGGAAATCTTGTAGGCATACCAAGTACTACTTTGATAGTTAGAATACAGTGAAATATTGTCACCGTTATTAATCAGTGTATCAATATATTTTTGCAGTTGTATTTCTAATATTTTTTGCAAAGAAAGTGCTTCAAAATTTTTATAGGTTAAGAATGCATTCTTGTCTTTGAATGCTTCTATTACATAGGCACATTTTACTGCATCTTCCAAGTAAAGCCCTTTTAAGAAGCCAGTTAGGGTTGCTTCATTGTGTGGCAATATTTTACTGCTGCAGCAGGGTGCAGAAATCCATACACCACTTAGATGCGGATTAATTGTTCCCTCGCGATACCAAGCCTCTTTTAAACTACTTAACATAAAATCTTGAAGGCTGGTTGAGGTAATGGCATTACGTAAAAAACTGCGTAACAGAGTTGTTTTTTGGTTGCTTAAATCTGCACTTAGTATTTGCCAAAACTGAAAAGTGGGAAAGATATCTTTTTTTTCCTGATCAGATTGTGACTCTTGGTAAAGATAGGCTAAGAGCATGCCAGCGTCTTCACCATTTTGCATTTTCAATGTAATTTTGTCCATTATCTGCCCATATTCTGTCTGGCTCTCTTTATTTTCTGTATCATTTTTTAAATAAGTAATAAGCTCACACAGATCTTCTTTATGTTTTAGTAGATACTCATCTGGCCATGTAGAAATGTTTTTATACGGCTCATATTCGGGCTCAGTTATGACTAAATCTCCTTTTAACAATGCATAGAGTTTTGTGGGCGGTACTTTGGGCAAACAAAGCGCAAAGAGAGATTTCATTGTAGGTTGTTTAGAGAGTTCTTTTGCGGGCACCGTTGTTTCCATTGCCATTACTGCTGTAGTTAAAACCAGGCAATAGGTTGTGGTCATTAGGTGATGTAATTTCATGGAGTAACTTTTTTTTGGGGATCTCTATATTTGCAACTCAGTTTCTTCGATTATTTTATACAGTTGATCTAAAAGAGAAAGATATTTTTCTTTTTGAATAATTGGTAACGTGCAATGTTCTTTGCGATATTCTTTGAGTTCATCAATAAATTCGAGCAGTTTATTTTTTGAATCAAACCGGCTATTACGCATAAAGTTTTTGATTACCTTGATGATGATGTCTTTAATGTCACAGATCCCTTTGGTATTTTCATTAATATTAATGTTGTCTTTGAGGTACCCCATCTTCCATGCGGGTATATTTTCTAGGGGTACTCCTAAGAAGTCTACATTAAAAGGATAAAAACTTTTTAAGAATCCATCTATTTCCGCCTTTGTTATTTGGCGATTAATCAGGTTTAGTATTTGTTGTGCAAAATTTAAATGTGTTTCAGTATTTTCTTTTTGGTTTAGTAAAATTAAAAGTAAAGTTTCGGCAAAAGCTTTTGCAAATTTTCTTTCTATTGAAAAAACAAAATACTTCCAATTGTTTTCGGAGTAATCATCTTGATGACCTATTTCATTTGAAAGAGCATCGCACATGTTTGCAGAGGTTTGGTCAAGATAATCATTCAGTTCAGTGTATGAACCAGTTGTGGTTGCAGAGTCTAGTTCTAGCTTTTCTTTAAACAAATTATGATTAGTTTGGGACACTCTAGATTTGCAGCAATCTGGTGTGTAACTCATACACCACGTTGAGGGACGTAAAAATAACTTTTTAAGATTGTTATCAAGATATTTTTCATAAAATAGTGGGAGGGCGTCTTCTTGTTCTAACGCGTGGTTAATGCTTATATTCATTAATTTACCTAATTCAAATAAATAAAATGGATGCAGATCACATGCAGAAATTTTTCTTTCTTCTACTGTTTGCTCTTGGACTAAAAGCTTGGTGAAAATATAACTTTTCACATGGGTATTATCCAATTGCATTACACGTTCCAAAATTTTTTTAGCAGTTGCGTGATTTTTTTCCCATTCGTCTCCGGACTGAATACCTGCAAGCAAGAGATCAACGATATTATCTTTGTGTTTTTTTACATATTCGGCTGGCCAAGACTCAATAGTATCATATTCATTTAAGTTGATGTTTTTTTCATATTGATCTTTAAGTCCAAGAACTTGTGATGGTTGTACCTGTTGACTACATAATTTTTTAAGTGATTTAACGGCAGTTTGTTGTGAAGTTCCATTACCAGAAATATTTATATCTATATTTATAGTTTTATTTTCCATGCCCCAAAGAGTAGGATAAGAAATAATTAAGAGCGTAAGAATATGGTAGGGATTGGTATTCATGTAACCTCCGATTATCAAACATATGAATAGATAATATATTGATTTTAATTTATCAATGCTGTGCATTTTGTCAAAAGGTAATAAAAAAATACTTTTGGCCTAAACCCATGAATTTGGCTATTTCTCAGGTATAATGTGGAAAAAAACCTAACTATTGACTAATTGTTTCAATTTGTATTATTCTTAATATAAGAAGAAGGAGGTGCTAGCCTTCACTGGCAGATCTTTTAAGAGGTATTTTAAGAATAAATAAAAAAAGGAGAATAGTGATGAAGAGAACTAGTCACTCACACCAGGCAAAAGAAAAAATAATGGCAGAGATGGAACATATTATAAATTATATTAAGAACCATGCACGTAATGATGCCAACCAAGCAAATGATGCAAAGTTTCGTGAATTTCTGGATAAGGCTCAGCCAATGTTAGAAGAATTGGTTAAAGAATTATCAAAGTTTCCATTAACCTAATCTGCATATAAAATCTTTTTTGCTTTCGAATTCTAAAGAAGCCCTTTGTTAAGTCAGAGGGTTTTTTTATTCCCGATCATTAGTGTCTAATTGTTTTGGGCTTTTTTTCACGGGGTACAGGTGTCGGCATTTAGGTTCCCAGCAGTTGATTTTAATCTCCTTTTACTATTAGTTTTTTTTGAGTTGGGTCTTGTTGTAGCTGTTCTATTAGTATGTGGATTTATGGCTAAATAGTGCTTTATATAGGTTGATAAGTGGGGGAACTGAATGCTTTCATTGTGTCTAGTCATATGATGTTTTCTAAGACAATTCAATACATTATGCATGGGTCTGCGGGTTGCTTTGGTATTGGCTTGCGGCTTATAATAATATCCACAGTTTCTTAAGCAGGGAATTCCAGAATAGTTTGTAGCGGATTTAGATTTAGTCCAATCATCATTTTTAGAATCCTTTGGGATCTGATTTTGGTTATTTACCTTGTTAGTTTGTTCTGGTTGGTTACGTGACTGGCCCAATTTTAATTTTAGGATGGTTTCTCCATTGGCATTCTCTAGCTCGCTAGGGTTAGAGTTAATGGTGCTGGGATCTTCGGTAAAAAATGCGGGATCAAATAAGGGGAAATTATCCAGTTCGTTAGATTCCATACTTATGGCATAATGAGTAGGTAGTAAGATTAATGCATATATACAAAGCTTGTTCATAACGGCTTACCTTTGAGTAGATTTGTGGTACGTTATTCCAATCTCTGTGTTAAGAATTGCACAGAGTGAGTTGCTAAGTGTAGGGTTTGCACTCTAACTATAAAAATAACAGAAAAAAAATAAATTCTTGCTTTTTAATAGGGGTGTTGATGTATGGTCATGAGTGAAGGGTTTGTTGAGGGGAAAAAAAATGGGATGCGTGGCGCGCATATAATTCTACGCCCGTTGACCAACGCAGATGAACCACTCTATCTTGCTCAGTTTTCTTCTCTAGTTCAGGCAACATTACAGGTTGCTTCTCTTAATCAAGAACAGATATATTTTCGTGAACGGATTGCCAAACAGCACGAAGGTAAAACCTTTTTTTATGGTATTTTTGATGCGCAATCTAATGTGTTATGCGGTGCTTTAGAAATTCGTGATAAGCATGAACACCGTGGGCAACTGTATTGCTGGCTTAATGAAGCCTGGTGGGGTAAAGGGTATATGCAAGAAGCTATTGCGTTGGGTGCAGCCGACTATTTTGCACATACTAAGGAACGGTTTATTACCGCATTTGTAGATGAAAGCAATAAGCGCAGTTATTGGGCACTTAAACGTGCCGGTTTTGCAGATCTGTGCCGTTCAGAGGGTCCGCATGGCAAACAGTACGAGCTTGTGTACAGGAATAAGTCTGAAGCATAAAAAAATTTAAGAATTAGATATACTTACATTCTGTTGTATATCGTTAGTACTAATTAAATCTAATTAAGGAAACACCTATGAAAAATAATATAGTCTTGGTAGTTGCAATGGCTTTTGGTTTGCTACACCCGCTGTCTGCAGCCGGTGCCAGTCCATGGTACACCTATTACCGCTACACAGAAACCATAACAACAGAGAATCCATTTAATGAAGATGCCATGCTTACTATAGATGCGTATGCGGGTAATATTATAATAATTGCAGACCAAACAGATAAGATTATTGTAGAAGCAACCAAGCGAGCAGTAACCAAAAAGGCGCTTGCCAATTTGGAACCATTTGTTCGGGTGCGCAAACATGAAGCGCAAGTGGTAACTACCTTTAAAGAAGACAGTTGGTTTAATGGGTCCATAAGTGGCTGCATAGATTATGTAATTAGAGTTCCACAGTCAGTACAGTTACCCCGCATTATGGCAAATTCCGGATCAATTTCAATAGACGGGGTACGGGGACTAATTGGTATTACTGCAGGTACCGGTAGTGTTACCTTAAAAAATGTTGTTGGTGGTATTACCGTAAGCAGTACTGCAGGTGCAATTTCTATTTCGTGTGCGCCAGATGCAAAAGGAATTATAGATGCAACCAGTAACGCAGGTATAATAACAATTACGGGAACGCGTGACTCTGTACGGGCAACAACGGTTGCAGGAACAATAACGGTGCAACAAAAAGAGTTGGCAGAAACGGCAAGCATTGCTTTAGAAAGCTCAGTGGGAACAATTTCTTTAACGTTACCCCACACAACCAGTGCACGTTTGCAGGCACAAACAAAAATGGGTTCATTTTATTGCTCATTCCCATTACTGCAAAAAGAGAATATTCAGCAAGGGTGGTTACATAAAAATATAGATGCAACTATTGGTAATGGTGGTTCTGCATTAATCAAGTTAGCTACAACCAGTGGCGCTATAAGTATTTATAAAAATTAAGTATGGTGAATAAGTATTATAGCTTAGTAGTACCTCACTTTTTGCTTGCAACTAGTTTCCTTTTTTGCGATTGGGACCAAAAAGCTGCGTATAGTTTTATCTACAAGGCTATCAGGAATAATGATTATCAGCTTATTAGTGGAGAAAATAGGGCATTAATTCCTTCTTATGGAAAAATAGTGGAATCATTTTCTCCCATGGTAATTTTAGATTTGTTGGGGACTAAGGTAATAGATGTTGATGTTCATGCGCTTTTAGTTCAGAGCATTATTAATGCACGTTTATCAAATCAGTTATATAGTTTTTTTTTCGATGAAAAAATGTTACCTGCTGATGTTGATTGCGTTGCTCTTGCGTATACGGGGTTGATAAAGAGTGGAGTTTTGGCTGGTTGTAATTACCAGAATGTTGTAGAACTAGTATTAACAAATACCAATTCAGCCGGAATTATTGAAACGTATTTTGATGTATCTCGTAAAGATCGTATAGATCCTGTAGTTGGTGCAAATGCGCTCTATTTTTTATATTTATGTGGACAAGAATCTCAGGCTCAAACAACACAACAGTTTGTACTAGATACTTTGTTGCAAGAAAAGTATAAAGAGCGTGGAAGATATTATCCTTCTGAAGATACTTTCTTATATATGATATCTCGGCTTTTAGATTTTCCGTTTTTTCAAGAAAACATAACATTTGTACTACAACAGAAGTTAATAGCTCGTTTGTACTCAACGCATAATCCTTTAGACCTTGCCATGCGCGTGATTTGTTCCAAGAAATTAAAAATACAAAATGAAACGGAAGCAGCAGAGTTGGCTTCTCTTCAGGAAAGTGATGGCGGATGGCCAGCATGGGCATACTATAAGAAAGGTCGCAGTAATATCTATTTTGGGAGTCGGGTGATAACTACTGCCTTTGCAATCAAGGCTTTAATAGAATAATTATTGGTAGAGTGCTATGTCCTCTTTTGTTGGATTTAATTCGATAATTAGTTATTTACTGTTTGCTCAAAATAGCATCAATTAACCAATGCATTTTATTAAGCATAAGAAGATACTTCTGTTTAAGTTCAGGATTAAGAGTACAATGATTTTTTCTATATATCTCAATTTCAGTAATCACCGTATGAAATTCATCTTTAGTAATCATAAAATGTTTCATAATTCCGTATGGTTAATAGCTCTCATGATGCATTCTGCATTTAGCATGAACCAAAAAGATAACCCGTATGAATTAATTCATGTTATTTGCTATCCGGATGCACCATGCTATGCGAATGGTGGTCTTAATGAATTGCAAGAATTGATTAATGCAGGGTATGATCTTAATTTACCCTATGAAAATAAGCCGCCGCTGGATTGGGCACATCACATAAGTATCATTAAAATATTGATTGCTAATAATGCGAAAGTTACTATTGCATCTCTTACTCTTTGGTTAGATCCATGGAAAAGTGTGAATTCTTTTTTAATACCTATTTGGGGAAGTGATAGTTGTCGGCTGAATATCTTAAATACGCTTCTTCTTAATGTTGATCATAGTACTTTAGAAACGTTCATTTCCCGATGCAAGCTATCAGCATTTGCGGCGTTTGTGGGTGAGAAAGAATTTAACTTGGGAGATGAGTGGAAACCAAATATGCTGTCTTATTTACGAATGTTTCTCTATTATGACCCTAATATACAAGGAATAGATCTTACTGAGATTTCTTTAGAATGGACTGATATTAATATTTTGCATAAATTAGCACAAAATAATGAGGTTGAGGTAGTAAAGACATTACTTTGGTATGGCGCAGATGTAGCCGTTTGCGATAAAGATGGTAAAACTGCTTTTGATAAAACAACGGATCCAACATTAAAGAAATTATTGGCTATTGAACCAAGAGACCCGGAAGAATATAATAGAAATCCCAAGCAATACAGAGATATGTATCCGCAAGAATTTAATCCAGTGAGTAAGTATCCACATGAATTTAACATCGAACAAGATTGTTATACTATTCTTGAAGTTAAATTAAAGAAACATCGAATAAAAAAGAAACATGGTTCGATCTTCAATTACTTAAAATTACGTGAAATTGGGGAAACAAAATAGATCTCTTTAGTCAGATTCAGATTTGTAGCCGCATTCTTTATTTGCGCAACAATGATTTCTTACTGATTCCGCTCTGCAAAATATTTTTTTAGCGATACTAAATGTGGCAGACATTGTATTGTTTGTTTTGCTTCTTTACTTAAAATAGCACCATTTTGCAGTAATACCTTAATTACGGGTAAGTTATCTTTACCAATGTCATGGCCATTTATTTCTTCTTGTAATATAGACCTGTCCCTGAACTCATTACTAATAATAGAATTAGCACTTACACCATGCTCTAATAAAAAACATACAACGTCTAATTTTCCATTATGGGCTGCGCTGCTTAAAGCTTCTTTGCCGCCTCTGTTAATTAAATTCGTAAGCAGTTGTGGTGAGTAACTCTTTAAAGCGCTTAAATTGCCATCAGATGCTTGGTTACAAAATTTCCATATAGGATCTGCTGCTACAGTGTCCAAACGATCGAGTAATTCTTTTGATGTAAATACTCCGTGGAAAACTATTCTGCCCCCAATTTCTTCATTCATTGCGTTAAGAGATAAGGAACAACTTACTATGGATAGTAAAAGAAAAAAGTTGTAATGAGTATTCATTGAGCTTCCTGGTGAATGAGTGTTTAATACAATGGGCTTTTGTTATGATTATTCAGATTTATAACCGCATTCTTTGTTAGCGCAGTAATAGGTTACGGAACCATCTTTTTTGGTTTTCTTAGCTAAGAACGGCCATTTGCAAGATGGGCATTTGGTCATTTCTATTTCATCAAAGACTGCAAACTTACATTTTGGATAATTAGAACAGCCCCAGAAGTTGCCACCGCGCCACGACGTCTTACCACGTCACCTTTATCTAAGGGACATTTAAATTCGGCTTTTTCTTGTTTAATGTATTTACATTCTGGGTACCCAGAGCAGGCAATAAACGGACCAAATTTGCCTTGTACTTGGCGTAATGGTTTGCCGCAATTAGGGCATTTTTCATCTAATAGTTGTGGCTTTTCTGCTGCAATAATTTCTATTTCCCCTTGTTCATTACGTTTAAAATTAGAGGTGAATGGACATTCAGGGAAGTTGGTACATCCTAAAAATTCACCGCTCTTTCCAAACCTAATGGCAAGCTTTGCTTTTTTACATTCAGGACAGGTAACGTCCGTAAGTATTGGTTCACGTTTGGTTTTCTTACCATCTTCACCCAAGAATTTTTCCAAATCTTTTTGGAATGTTTTATAAAATTCCATAAGGAGAAGATCACGATCCAGTTCCCCTTGTGCAATCTTATCCAGATCCTCTTCCATATGGGCGGTAAACTTAGGATCCATAATTTTTGGTAAGTTATCTACCAATAATTTGGTTACTGCTGTTCCCAATTCAGTAGGGCTAAACCGTTTCTTGGTGTCTACTTTGGTGTAAGAACGTGCACGAATGGTATTCAAAATAGTGGCATACGTACTTGGTCTGCCAATGCCTTCTTTTTCTAATTCTTTAACCAAAGAAGCTTCAGTATATCGTGGTGGTGGCTGGGTAAAATGTTGCTTTGGATTAACTTTGGTTAGATCAACGGGCTTTTTAGCCTTTAAGCCTTGTGGCAATACTACTTTGTCTTCTTTTTCATCTTCTTCGGCATTGTATACTTTTAAAAATCCATCAAATAAGAGGGTTGAGCCAGTAACTTTAAATACAAACTTACCACCGGTTAAGTAACCGTGCGCTGTGCATATAATGCAGGCTTCATTTGGCAGGCAACAAACCGCTTCCAAATAAGTTCATATACTTTTGCAGCATCGGGAGATACATATCTTTTTACCATGCTAGGCGTAATATTTACATCAATTGGTCTTACCGCTTCGTGTGCATCTTGTGCTTTTGCTTTGCTCTTTTTTTCATATACGTTGGCATTGGTAGGTAAGTATTCTTTAGAAAATTCTTTACCAATATAACTGCGTACTTGGCTTAATGCAGAATCTGAAATACGTAAAGAGTCTGTACGCATGTAGGTAATTAAGGCAACGGGTGTAGAGGCATCTTGTAAGGGCATACCTTCATATAACTGTTGCGCAATTTGCATAGTCTTTTTAACAGAAAAACCAAGTTGGTTATAGGCAGACTGTTGCAGCGTACTGGTCATAAATGGGGGTAATGGATTTTTAGTACGTTTTTTATCTTCTATAGAATCTATTATATAAGACTCTTTTTTAATCTCCGCAACCGTTTTGTCTGCGGTTTCTTGGTTGCTAATTTCCGTTTTCTTTTTGCCAATATGCGTAAGCTGAGCGGCAAACACATCTTTATTATGTTTGAAGATGCCTTCAATGGACCAGTATTCTTCTGGTTTAAAATCTTGGATAGCTTTTTCGCGGTCACAATTAAGCGTAATGCTACGGATTGTACACGACCAGCAGAAAGGCCTTTGGCTATTTTTTTCCATAATATGGGAGACACTTCATACCCCACCCATCGATCAAGAACACGGCGTGCTTGTTGGGCGGCAACTTTTTGCTCATCAATAGAAAAGGGATGTGCAATAGCGTCTTGAATTGCGCTTTTGGTAATTTCGTTAAAGGTAATGCGGTGTATTTCTCCGCCTTTTTTTATTACTTTTTCAATCTCATTGCCAATGTGCCACGCAATTATTTCTCCCTCACGGTCAGGATCGGGTGCTAAGAACACCTCATCTGCGGTGCGGGCTTCTTTGCAAATGTCTGCTATAACTTTGTCTTTATTAAGAATGGTAACGTATTCTATATTAACTCCACCATTAACAGTTACCCCCAATTTCTTGGGTGGCAGATCCTTAATATGTCCCATGGTGGACATAATTTTGAACTCTGGCCCCAAAAACTTCTTGATGGTTTTTATCTTGGCGGGTGATTCTACTATTAATAGCTTCTTCATATACTTTCTATTTATTTCGTTAGGTAATTAACTATGGTCATTAGTTTTACCAGGTTATTCATAATTTTCAAACTTTCAAATGCCTAAACCAAAAATTTGATGTTTTTTTGGTAATTATTGTGCTGAAGTCTACCATTAGATTATTAAATATATTTTCAAAATGTCAAATAAAATTGAAAATAGAGGTAGTTTGAACCTGGGGGCTGGGCGCGCCGAAGGCTATTCTTTTAAAAAAAAATGGGGAAATGGGCTGATATTTATGGTTTGTTGGTTAAGGGGCAAAAAAACTGCATTGCTAGATTTCTCTGATTTGCCGTGTTTCTATAAATTTTACCCCTGGGGTATGTTTTAATAGATTAAAAATTCTATCAAGGGATCCAGGGCGGTGTTTTTCTAGCATTGGCGTTCTTAGTTTTGTTTCTTTTCCACAAAATGCAAAAGCATGTGGAACTTCATTTTGAAAGGTAATAGTATTTTCTTTAATACCAATCTTATTAATATTTGCGGTAAGCCAATCGTCAGCTCCCATGTTTACTGCTGCCAAAACTAAACACAGAGATTGTTTAGTACCAGGAGAGTTTTTTAGTAAGCAGTTTAAATAATAGTTTCTAAGAGCAGTAATATAGTTACCATGAAGGTTCTCTAATAGTGGGCATTTTTCTAAATAGTTAAAGAAGGCTTGAGCTGGTTTATCATCCTCAGGCATGGGGTCGGTTAAGATGGATTTTTTTAGAATTGTACCCGCTAGACCTTTAAGGAGTTGAGCATGCTTCCCATAGAGCTTGCGGTTTTTTAAATTCATTCCCACAAAAGCATCTAACGGTTTAAAGATATCTTTATGATCTGCTGCAGAAAAATCCACAAGCTTATCAAGAAGTTGTTTAGTAATAAAGCTATCTGCGTTACGTAGCGTATTAGTAAATAGGGGCCCTTCTGATGCTGCTAGTGGTAAGGGGTGCACATTTTTGTGCACCATAGCGGCAAGGTGTGGGGCAATGATAATGGTAAGTACTAATGCAATAAAAAATTGGGTGTTCTTAATATAAACCTCCTAAATTGAATATAATCTACAAAAATATATAACTGAGCTATTCCTTAGAGATTTTAACAGTTATTATCTATTTGTCAATAAGTATAATGGAGGGGGTAAGATCAGGTATAGTACATTATTACAAAGATCCTGAGTGTCTAAATTGTTGATTCACCTGGGGTTATCAAAAAAAGATCCCGTAGGGGATCTTAGCATGGGTTTTCAAAATAAGATGGTATTTAAGAGGTCTAGTCATTGGTTCCATCGTTGTTACGTATTCTTTCAATTCCAGTAATTTCAAGTATCCTCCTTCTTTCTTCAATTTCAACCCCGGGTGTATTTTTTAATAGTGTGTAAATAGTATCCAAGCTTGCGGGACAATGTTTTTCCAGTGCACTCCTTAAATCATCCTTTATATATTCTTTACAAAACCTAAATAAAGAAGGCCTAGCCCCTTTTTTATATTTTTCCTGCTCTATGGGATTAATACCAATGTTTGTAATGTTTTGGCTGAGCCAATCAGCTGCTCCCAGGTTTGTAGCTGCCAATACTATGCACAATGGCATCTTGTGGGTGGATCTTTTTACTATGTAATGTAAATATAAGTTTCTTATTGCGATCACTGCTTCTTTATACTCTTTTTCCAATTCTGGATGAGCATCTAAATAAGAAAAAAAGGCAACGGCTTCATCTTCATTTTCGGGATAATTAGGGAATTCTGGATGTAATGTTGTTGGGTTTAAAAGAGTGGACGCCAATCCTTTAAATAGATGAACACTTTTTTGTATCTTAGTGCGTTCTTGTTTAGAGCGTTCTCTAAATTCTTGGTCTTCTGATTCCATAAATAAATCAATAGTCAGTTGTTGCGGATCTTTTCCTGCATGCTCAACGCTGTTAAGATTTGCAAATTCGTCAGCTTTTTTAAAAAATGTATCTGGATCTACGTAGCAACGTCCGGTTATTATTTCAATAAAATTTGGTTCAGTTATTTCCGATTTACTATTTTGGGTTGTTATTTCTTCCATGCCAAATGCTGATAGTGAAACAGAGAGAAGGCCAAAAATTAAATTAATTTTTTTCATAATAATCCTTTGTGCATTGCAGAAGTTTATGTTCTCAGTGAAAATATTTTTCTTTTCTATAATTTAATATTGTCAGCCTGCTCTCGCAAATATTTTTTAATCTCAGGAATTTCAAATCCAATCATTTCCAGATCATTACATAATGACTTTAGGCGTGCTGATCGCGTTTGGTCATTAGAAATTGTTCCAAGGTCGTTTAATTCATAGATTATTTTCTTCTGCAACAGTGACGGTAGCTGATTGAATTCAGTTAAGTTGGCAATTGGGGGTACGGAACGCATAATAGTTTCAAATACTGAAGATATTATGATTTGCTCACCATCATTGCTGAAGGCGAGAGTCATTTTACCTTTATCACTATGCAACCGCCAACTATCAACTAGATTGCCTTTGCAATCAACAAGAATTACTTTTTGATCTGCTCCGGCACATGCAATATGTTTTCCATTGGGACTAAAGACAATATTCTTAATTTTATTACAATGGTGTTTTATTGAATTGATATGGGTTACTGAATTTGTGGAAGGATTAAATTGCCACAAGTGAATAGAACCTTTTTCATCACCAATGACAATGATATTGTCATTGGCTTGCAGGTAAGTAATTTCATAAATATTGGGTTTTAATTCAGCAAGTTTATTAAGCTGTAAATCATAAATGGTAGTATTATTATTTGAGCACACAACAATGTGTGCACAATCTTTATTGGCAAATGCAAGGAAGTTGTGTCTAAAATTTGTGTCTTCAGCTATTTCTTTAATTATGTTTCCATTTTTGTCTGCAATATAAAGTGTGTACTTTCCCCATGTGGAACCTATTGAAACAATATGTTTGCTGTCTGAGGTTATTAGAATAGTCTTTATTGCATCACGATGAAGTTCCTTTTTTTTGTGCAAAGATTTGCCATAAATATTAATTCTAAAATCGTTTGCAACAAGAATAAAAGAATCATCAGGACTCACTAGAATATCACAAATCATACCAGATTTTTGAGGAACATGATCAAACGTTTGCAGATCACTATTGAAAATATGCAGTGTTGAATCGGAGTCGCCAAAATAGAAGACATTTCGTTGCGAATTGGTGGCTAATGCCAGCATAAGGTTATTCCGGTTAACCTTAAGGGTAAATAATGTTTCTAATGTTCCTTTTTGTACGTCAATTTTAATAAAACAACCACCAATAAAGGTTATTGCATATGCAACCGGTCCACAAAAAATTACTTCTTTAATGTTTCTCAAAGGTCTAAGCTGTTCTTCTATTTTTGACCAACTATTTTTTTGCAGCAACTCCCAACAATCAAGAAATTTGTAGAGTCCGTATATTGTTTCGACCGATTCAGTGGATATGAGCTTTTGGACAACGGTATGTTTTTTGTCATCTGGTGTTTCTAAATATTCCTTAAGATAGGTTAATCCTTTTGCATTAACAAAGTCAGCGGGAATGGTTGTTCTGTCATCATCACTTGTACTTGGTTTGCCCTTTAGGTGTTCTAAAATTGGTTTTATAGCCTGTTTTGGTACTTGGATGGTAGTTGCATCACTTGCCATCAAGGTGATGAGTTCTTGCTTGTTGGTTGGTTGTGTTTCCATTGCGAATAAAACACCAGAGATGCTGAAGCTGGTTATTATTATTGAGAGAAGTTTAATCATTGTAAGTCCTGCTGTTTCTCATGCTTTTCAGATGAATAATGTTCTTGCAAATATTTTCTAATCTCAGGAATTTCAAATCCAATTATTTCCAGATCATTACATAATGACTTTAGGCGGGCAGATCGCGTTTGGTCATTAGAAATTGTTCCAAGGTCGTTTAATTCATAGATTATTTTCTTCTGCAACAGTGACGGTAGCTGATTGAATTCATCTATGTTGGCAATTGGAGCTACAGGTCGAATAATTGTTTCTGAAAATGAAGAAAGAATGAGTTGGTCTCCATCATTGCTAAACACGATGGTCATTTTACTGCGGTCACCTTCGAGCTGCCAGTGATAAATTAGGTTCCCTTTGCAATCAATAAGAATAACCTTTTGGTCTGCTCCGGCACATGCAATGCATTTGCCAGTGGGACTAAAGACAATATTATTAATTTCATCAGAATGGTGTTTTCCGGAATTGATATGGGTTACAGCATTTGTGGTTGGATTAAATTTCCACAAATGCATAAAACCTTTTTTATCGCCGATTACAATAGTATTTTCACGAGCTTGCATATAAGAAATTCTATGATTATTGGGCTTAAGTTCAGCAAGTTTATTAAGCTGTAAATTATAAATGATAGTATTCTTATCACAGCTAGCAACAATTTGAGTGCAATCTTTATTGGCAAATGCAAGATATTTTTCTGAGATCGAATCTATGGATTTTTTTTTAATCTCTTTGCCGTTTTGGTCGGCAACGTAAAGAGAATATGGATTCCCATCCATCCCATAGGAGATAATATGTTGGCTATCTGTAGTTATTAGAATGGAACTGTAGCAGCAAAAAATCTTTCCTTTATTATTTAAAAACTGATCATAAATTTCAGTCCACTCATCTCCCACAAGAAGTAGAGAATCATTGGGACTTACTCGAATATTTTTAATAGATAGACGGGATATTTGTGGTATATGATCAAATTTGTTTTGATTACTATAAAAAATATGCAGTATTGGACCAGAACCACCAAAATAGAAGATGTTTTGGTGCGAGTTAGTTGCGAGTTCATATAAATAGCCATCATTGGTATTAAATAGTGACTCCACTGATTTGTTCTTAAGATCGATTTTAAGAAAATGACCATTAAAGGTTATAGCGTATGCAATAGATCCACAAACAATTGCTTTCGTAATTAATCCCAAAGGCTTAAGCTGCTCTTCTATTTTCGATAAACTGTTCTCTTGCAGTAATTCCCAACAATCAAGAAATCTATTTAAGCCGTAAATTGTTTCTACCGATTCATTGGATATGAGCTTTTGGACAACGGTATGTTTTTTGTCATCTGGTGTTTCTAAATATTCCTTAAGATAGGTTAATCCTTTTGCATTAACAAAGTCAGCGGGAATGGTTGTTGTGTCATCATCACTTGTACTTGGTTTGCCCTTTAGGTGTTCTAAAATTGGTTTTATAGCCTGTTTTGGTACTTGGATGGTAGTTGCATCACTTGCCATCAAGGTGATGAGTTCTTGATTGTTGGCTGGCGCTGGTTCTTCCATTGCGAATAAGACACCAGAGATGCTGATGCTGGTTATTATTATTGAGAGAAGTTTAATCATTGTAAGTCCTCCTGTTTCTCATGCTTTTCAGATGAATAATGTTCTTGCAAATATTTTCTAATTTTAGGAATTTCGAACCCGAGTATTTCCAAGTCATTACATAATGACTTCAAACGAGCGGGACGCGTTAAATTATTTGAAACTGGGCCAAGATTGTTTAATTCATAGATTATTTTCTTCTGCAACAGTGACGGTAGCTGTTTAAATTCATTTAAGCTGGCTATTGGAGCTACAGGGCTAATAATTGTCTCTTGCCATGCTGAGAGGATAAGTTGCTCGCCATTGTCGCAAAAAATGATAGTTATTTTACTGGTATCACGCTCTTTGCGTTTTAGTTGCCAGTGATTTACTAGGTTGTTTTTGCAATCAATAAGAATAACCTTTTGATCTGCGGCTGCGCACGCGATAAGCTTGCCATTGGGACTAAAGACAATATTCTTAATTTCAGTAGAATGGTGTTGAATGGAATTTACTTTGGTTACCACCTGTGCGGCAGGATCAAATTTCCATAGTTGAATAAAACCTTTTTCATCGCCAATTACAATGATATTGTTGTGCGCTTGCATGTATGTAATCCTATGCTCAGTAGGTTCTAGTTTAGAAAGTTGATTAAGCTCCAAATTGTAAATGATAGTATTATTATTACAGCTCGCTACAATATGGGCACAATCTTTATTAGCAAATGCAATATATTGTTCAAAAGATAAATCTCTAGAAATTTCTTTAATTTTGTTGCCATTTAGATCAGCTATGTAAAGAGTAGGTCTGTAGGATCTATCATTGGAAATAATGAATTTGCTGTCAGCTGTTATTAAAACTGCCGGAGTACAACGAAAGTACCCAAGTTCTTTTTTTCGACATAAATGTAAATGGTTATCTGAAATATCATAAATATGTATCCATCCATCGTATGCATCACGATACGTCAAGAGTAAAAATGAACCGTTGGGACTTACCTGAATATCTTTAATATGAATGAATCTTACTGCTGGTAGATCATAAAATTTGTTCTTAACACTATTAAAAATACGCCGTTTGCAATCGGATCCTCCAAAATAGAAAATATTTTGTTGATCATTGGTTGCGAGTCCATATAAATGATGATTATATTTGGTTTTAAATAGTGATTTTACTGTTTCTTTCTTAAAATCAATTTTAATGAAATGACCATCATAGGTTATTGCGTATGCAACAGATCCACAAAAGATGATCTTTTCTATTTGTCCCATGGGTACGATCTGTTGTTCAATTTTCGATAAACTGTTCTCTTGCAGTAATTCCCAACAATCAAGAAATCTATAGAGTCCATAAATTGTTTCTACCGGTTCACTGGATATGAGCTTTTGGATAATATCATGTTTTTCGTCATCTGGTGTTTCTAAATATTCTTTCAGATACTTTAATCCCTTTGCATTAACAAATTCAGCGGGAATAGTTGTTGTGTCATCATCACTTGTACTTGGTTTGCCCTTTAGGTGTTCTAAAAGTGGTTTTATAGACTGTTTTGGTACTTGGATGGTAGTTGCATCACTTGCCATCAAGGTGATGAGTTCTTGCTTGTTGGTTGGTTGTGTTTCCATTGCGAATAAAACACCAGAGATGCTGATACTGGTTATCATTACTAAGAATTGTGTAATCATAATGAATCCTTTAAAGATACATGGGGGAAATAATTGATTAGTTTACTGATTTTCATCTTTTTATTCTATTTGTCGAAGGTATTGTTTTTTACATAATCAGTACTTGTGTTATAGTTATGCTGTTGTTAACATGGCCAACACATTTAAATCCTTGAATTTAAAAGGGTTTTCAAGTGAGCGATTTTTTTTCCGCTCGTCCTGAGCCTCGTCGAAGGATGCGTGCGGAAATATAATAAAATTTATCTATTTTCTTAATTGCAAATTCATAAAGGTTTTTTGTTTTGCCAATAAATTTAAATTTTGAATCTAGATTATCCCGCACGTATCCTTCGACGAGCTCAGGACGAGCGGGAGATTAAGAATCTTGAGATTTGAGATTTAAAGATTTTAGTAAATCTGGATTTCTTGAGCGTATTAAATCCCTGCGTTGTTAAGTACTATTAGAAAGGATTAATTTGTATGAATATTCTTGCCCGTTGGCACCAATCATTAGATCTCTTATTGTCCTGGCAGCTGTTTACCTTTATTAAAGATTCCTTGTATACCATAGGTAGAACATACTGGCTTACCTTAAAATATTGGTGGTGGGTTTATATTCCGTTAATTGCAGTAGAAAGTGTTATTTGGTTTTTACCAATGGGATATGAATCATTGTTCTTTAACAGATTCTTTGCGTTGGTATTATTTGCGGGTCGCTTATTTTGTTATTTTATTATGATTGTTGCAGCTCATGCTCGTGACCGCAACGTAACCTATGAGTATTTTAAACCACGCTTGTCACTTTTTTCTCCGCTGTTCTTTACCTTAGTTATTGCCTATTGGGTGGTTCTGTTTTTTAGGGCATGGATTGCGCGGTTGCATTCATTAGCCCATGCAGAAGCGGTGTGGTATTACATAGTCACTACCCTGTCAATTATTTCCCAGTATCTTATCTTATATTCAACAGAGCTTCTTGCTTCTGGGCTATTTATTTTCTTTGTTTCTTGGGTAATTAAAGATTTTTATCATGGCATGCAAGTAGCCTTTAGCCGTGCGGTTCGTATGCTGGTGTATATCTATCCGTTGGGTCTTCTTATAAATGCGGGGCTTATTTTTGGCTTTTATGTCTTATCGCATGTGCCATCTCTTATATGTAGCTATATTCCCTCATTATATTATCTTTATTTGTTAGATTTAGATTTTAATTTAATTCTTGCTCCAATTCCGGTGGGCATTTTTGTTACCCTATTCATATGGCATTCATCCAAATATGGTCAATTGTATCAAGAAGATTAAAGAGCATTGGGGGTAGCAATATTGTGCCGTCGTGCAGCTTGTGATATCTTATGTACGTTATACAATTATGATAGGCTACATAAAGGTAAAGGATAGGTATGCAGATTCTGCAATCATGGAAAGAATCACTATCATTATTTAACCCGAGTAATTTTAAACTCTTTTTTTTAGTAAGCGTGCAGGCTTTTATGCGTGCCGTTCAAACCATGGTTATTTACTGGGGTTGGTTAATTCTACTGTTTTGGACCTATGATTATTTCTTGCCCCAAAATGCAACCCAACATTCTTTGTTTATAGATGTTCTCTTCCGTTCTGTTTTGTTATTTCTAATGATCTGCTCTGTGCGGGCTTCTACCCCTCTAAAGAATGGACGTTATTTTGTGAATGTATTTGTTAAAGTGTGGCCGGTTGTTCCCATTACTATTGCCCTGTATTGGCTTAATGTACATATGCCGTCTGTTAATTCATTTTTTGACACCTCTTTTTATCTTTTTTTTTCTGTTGTTCTTACCTTGTATCTATTATTTGTTACGGACACTGAAGGTGGGGTATATGCCCTCTGTATTTCTGCCTACCGTGCGTGTAAACTGTTATTGTTCAACATTCCCTGGTTTATTATTATAGCCTTTGCTTTTACCGTGATTGAACTGGTTCTCTTAGCATTGGCAGGCTATGTTGCGCAATTTTCTAGTGGTGTGGCAATGGTTTTGCATGAACTAATCCAAGCGGCATTATATGGATTTCAAGTTACTATGGTTACTAATTTTTATATTAAGCGGCTGTATGATCAATTAGAAGTTTATTTTGTATTGCCATCATAACGGGGGTTTTTCATGTTTTTTACTATAGTGCATACACTGTTTGTTCGGTTATTATTAGTGCTGGTAATTCTTCTTTTTTTAATTCCGGGACTTATCATCTTTTGTTTGCCCATGGAATGGCGATTAAACAGCAGATTTGCATTTTGGCTTACTGACCTTTTTTATTGGGTCATTCTTAAGGGATCTTTGCTTCCTATTACTTTTGAAGGGTTAGAACATATTGGTAATGAACCGGCAATTTTTGCCGGTAATCACCAGTCATCTATGGATATTCCTTTACTGGGAGTACTTGCTAAAAAAAAGGCACATGTGTGGTTGGCGCGCAGTGAGTTATTAGATTCTTTATTGTTGCGCTATATATTACCGCGCGTTTCTGTAGTTTTAAATGTTAACTCTCCCAAAAAAGCAGTCCAAGGGCTGTTAGAAGTATTGCACTTGGTTGAGGGTAAAGATCGTCATGTTATGATTTTTCCGGAAGGCGGCCGTTACACGGATGGTACAGTTCATGAATTTTTCCGGGGGTTTGTAGTTCTTGCAAAAAAAACGGGGCGCCCAATTATTCCCGTACGTATTTTTGGGGTAAATAAAGTGTACCCGCCAAAAACATTTTGGATACAGTATCATCCCATTAAAGTAGTAGTTGGTAAGCCAATGTATTTTAAAGAAGATGATACCGATGAAACGTTTAAAGACCGTGTATATGGGTGGTTTATTGAACAAAAGGAGTAGTAGGTGGATTTTTTTCTACGGTGTGAGTCACCATTAGCGTTATATATATTGTTACCAATGGTGTTAGCAGGAGCCTTGGCTCGCCTTTATGTGCACAAGTCTGTGGTGTATCGCTATACCTTGGGTGCGGTTCTTGCTGCTGCTGGGTTTGCGAGTAATCATTGGTATAAAAAACTGTTGTACGCGTTGCGGTTGTTAACTCTATGTACCTTGGCCTTTTTAGCAGCTCGACCACAGTTAGTAGATTCCCGTTCTAAAGTTACTGTAGAGGGTATAGATATTGTGTTGGTTCTGGATGCTTCTGGTAGTATGCAATCGCAAGATTTTGCGGATGATCAGCGTACCCGTTTTGAAGTTGCCCAACAAGAGGCGTTACGCTTTATAAATTTACGTCATAATGATGCATTTGGTTTTGTGCTTTTTGGTAAAGATGCAATTTCCCGTTGTCCCATTACCCATGACAAAAAATTGCTCAAATCTATTGTGCAAGACGTACGGTTGGGCCAAGTGGTAGACCCGGATGGTACCGTATTATCTATTGCCTTGTTGAATGCTATTAACCGGTTAAAATATTCACAATCCAAAAGTAAGGTAATAATATTGCTTACTGACGGTGAACCAAGTGAAGGGGACATTGATCCCAATATTCCATTGGCGATTGCTAAAAAAATGGGCATTAAAATTTATACTATTGGCATTGGTAGTGAGGAGGACCAAATGATTATTCATCCCTTATTTGGTCGCATTCCAAAACCAAAGGTAAATAGAAAATTATTGGAACAGATTGCACATCATACTGGCGGTCAGTTTTTTATGGCACGTAATGCCCAAGATATGCGTGACGTGTATGATACTATTGATAAACTAGAAAAAACGGAACATGAAGCGCCGGTCTTTACCCGCTACTATGACATCTATGCGCCGGCACTGCTTGCCGTTTTAAGTTTGTTATGTCTGGAACTTATTCTTACAACGTGGATGTGGTTTGGAATATGAGTAAAGAACTATTTGGTATTACGTGGGCGGGTTTAGGCTATTGGTGGGTAATTCCCGTTATTATTGGCGCAATTATTCTTATATGGTACCGTGCATTGTTGGTACGCCGTTTAATAGTATTATTGGCGGGTACTCACCCTAAGTTACTTATTCGTAATTTTTCACCATTTAAAAAATTTTTAAAATATGTATTGTATTCAGGTGCTCTTGTTCTATTGGGCATTGCGTTTCTGCGTCCCCAATGGAGTAAAAATGAAGAGTCTGTAGCGCAACAAGGGCGGGATGTGTACATTGCCTTAGATATTTCCCGCAGTATGTTGGCAACGGATTGTGCGCCAAATCGTCTTGCCTGTGCAAAACAAAAAATTAAGTCGTTGTTATCTTATTTGTCTTGTGAGCGTGTTGGATTAATTCTTTTTTCTGGTGCGGCATTTGTTCAATGTCCGTTAACTAAAGATTACGGATCATTTTTTATGTTTTTGGATCAGGTGGACGTAGAAACAATTTCCTCTGGTTCCACGGCACTTAGCCAAGCCATAGCAGAGGCATTGCGCGCCTTTGAAGCTATAGATAAGAAAAAAAATAAACTGTTAGTACTGTTTACTGACGGGGAAGATTTCTCTACCGACTTAAGTGGTATTAAGGAACAGGCACGTGAGCAAAATTTGCATATCTTTACCATTGGCGTGGGAACAACGCAAGGTGCCCCTATACCGTTGCTAGATGATCATGGCAAGCCAAGTGGTCATCAAAAAGATGCGAGCGGCAATGTAGTTATTTCACGGTTAAATGAACCATTATTGCGTAGCTTAGCGCAAGACGCTGGTGGGGTATACTTGCGCATGTCTGCAGATAATAGTGATATTGAACAACTGGTACGCACCATTGTTTCTTATGAAAAAGAACAGTTAGATGAAATTAAAATGAATAAATTAAATGACTGGTATCATTATTTTGTAGCATTGGGATTAATTGCGTTATTGGTAGAGTGGCTTTTATGAAACGTGTACTATTCTATTCATTTGTATTGTGTATTGGTGACTATGCTTTTGCAAGTTCAATAGCAGATAGTTGGCGATACAGTTCCGCTTCTTATGCTGCGCAAAAAGAGAATTGGGAAGGGGCATACAATCAATTAAGTAATCTGCTTATAAATAATTATGACCGTGCAGATTTGTTGTATGATGCCGGTGTTGCTGCGTACCGCAATAGTAACTTTGAACAGGCACGTTCCTATTTTGAACGTGCGCTTACTGTGTGCACAGATCCGGCGCTGCAAGAGCGTATTCACTTTAATTTGGGTAATGCACATGTAGCAGTTAAACAGTTAGAGAAGGCACTTACTGATTATGAAAATGTATTAAAATTAAATAAAGATAATGCGCAAGCAAAACACAATTGGCAAAAAGTAAAAGAGATGTTAGAGAAACAAAAGCAACAGCAGCAGCAACAAGATCAAGAAAATAAAGAAGATCAAAAAAATGATCAGCAACAGGATCAGGACAAGCAAGACAACAAAGATCAACAAAATAAACAAGATGGCAGCAAAGATAACAATCAACAGGAACAGAAGCAACAGGGTGACCAGCAAGAGCAGAATGACGGTCAGCAGCAGGGCGGTGGTGACCAGCAGCAGCAGAAAAAAGATCAGCAGAATAAAAATGGAACTGACCAAAAACCAGATACTGATGTAGATAAAAAACAGGATGAGCAACAAGGCAAAGGCAAAGAAGAAACAGAGCAAGAAAAAAAGCAGCAGCAAAAAGAGGGAACTCAGGAACAGCAAAAACAGGCTAACGAACAAGAACAAAAAGAACGGGGTGATAAGGGATCAGAAAAAAAATCTGCTGATCAAAAGAAAGAACAAGAAAAGGGTAAAGCCAAAGGAATGCAAGGAGCATCTTCACAGGAGCCATTGCAGCAAATAGAACATCCCGATGCAACAGCGCAATTTGGTGAGCGGGAACAATGGATGGTTAAAATATTAGAAGCACAAGAAGATGCAGATAAAAAAGCGAACAAGCAATTTATGAAGTCATCAGTGAATAAGAAGTTGGGGGGAACCAATGGAAAAAATAATTGGTAACAAAAACGGGCTGTTATTCTATGCGTTGGTAGCATGCAGTTTGGGTTTAAATGCTTTAGGTATGGCTGCGGCAAGCCCTTCCATTACCTTGTCATTGCGCTCAATGGATGGGACAGAGATTGAACAGGTGGCAGTTGGAGAGCCGTTCCGGGTAGAGGTGGTGTTAGAGGGCATGGGACAAGGTCTCAACGCAATAGAGGTTCCGGGTTTAGAAAAAATTAATGGACGTAGAAATGGCTATTATCTTACGACTATTAATGGCGTAAGTACGGTTAGATTCAATTACCAAGCTCAAGTAGATAAGCCTATGATGGCATTTCTGGGACCAGTAGTAGTAGATCATGAGGGCAAAGAAATTCGCTCTAATAAATTAAAAGTTGTTGCGCGCATGGATGCAACGCCAACGCATGGCGCACGCCCGTCACGTAAAAAAGATCAGGATGATACCTTTTTACGTTTTTATGTAGATAAAAAAGATGCAGTTGTTGGTGAAAAAATAACTGCACGGTTGCGCTTTTATTATGGTTCTCCTGAATTGCAGCTACGCAAACTAAATATAAGAGATCTACCCTCCTTTAGTGTGACTGCAGTAGAAGGTCCAACATCTGGTCAAGAAGTAATAGACGGGAAAACGTACCGGTATGCGGAATGGCGCTGGTACTTGTATCCTAAAGAAAGTGGCAAGTTAGTAATCCCTGCCTATTCAATAGATTTTGATGTGGTTAATCAGCGTAGCTCGCAATGGTCGTTTTTTTCTTTCTTTGGTAATCAATTAGAAAGTAAACGGGTACACTCTAATGCTCAAATTATTACGGTAAAACCATTACCAAATCATAAAGGGCCCGTTTTTCTGGTGGGTCGCTTAACTGACGCAGTGGCAGAGCTTTCACCAGATACAACTAAGGTTGGTGATGCAGCATTGCTTGCAATAGAGATTGAAGGAGAAGGAAATATTGAAGGCATAGAGAACCTTACGCTTGTTGGTATTCCCGATGCGCTTAAATATTATGATTCAAAAAATGTTTTGGTGAATGGTCAACCCAAAACTGGTAGATTTATGCGCAAACGGTTTGAGTTTGTTATTCAAGGAATGCAAGCCGGCACTTGGGAAATCCCTGCGCAAACTTTTACCTATTATGATGTTGAGCAAAAAGCCTATCTAGAAAAATCTATCAATCCATTAACGCTCACGGTGCTACCCGGACCCCCTGTAGACTTGCAAGAAAAGAGTGAACAGGTAAATGGCGCTTCCGAACAAGAAATACCTCTGGTAGAATTGGGACCCCTTAATACTAAGGGCCCTTGGAACGTGTGGCATCAACGCGCAGGATTACCATGGTGGTTATTTGTTCTGATAGCATTACTACCGTTTGGGTTAATTGGAGCTGCAGTAGCAGGGAATTGGTTGTCTGCATGGTATCGACCACGTGCACGCTACAAGAGTGCATTTAAACGGGCTCATGAGCAGTTGGTCACTGCACAAAGTGCACGGGATTCACGCAGAATTTATACTATAATGAAAGCCGTTATTGCCGACCGTATGCAGGTTCCGGTAGATCAGATATCACCAGAATATATTCATAACGTTTTGCATAACGCTGGTATGCACCAAGAGCGTTTAGAAGAATGGGACGCCTTTTCTGGTGTTCTTATGGAACAGTTATTTGCATATCATGATTACAAACCGGAACTGTTTGCTATTGCACACCAGTGGCTTAATGAATGGGAGGGACTACTATGAGCATTCGTTATTTGTGTATTATTTTTTTGGTAATGCCATTTTTTTCTTTTGCGGCAAAAAATAATCAAGAGCTTTTTTTACAAGCAGTACAACTGCAGCAGGACAAAAAATATTCGGAAGCAATTGCTCGCTATGAACAGATACATCCTAAAGGACGTGCAGTATTGTATAACATGGGGCTTAGTTACTATGCGCTTAACCAATTGCCGTATGCACTTGCCTATTTGGAACGGGCACAACGTAATGCTCCGTCGCATGATTATGCGTTAATTGCTTCCCATATAACGGCAATAACCAAGCAGTTGGGAAAACCAGCAGTTGCATCTTTTTGGTTTACTTCTTTAGCACGTTGGGTTTCTGGTATTTCTTTGTTGTGGTTGCAGTTAGTGTGGTTATTGTTATGGTTTTTCTTCTGGTGGCGGTTTAATGCGTTGCAAAAAAATCGTCGGCGGCTCCTGTTATTTACCCTGTGGGGAATTTTATTTGCAGTATGCAGTGTTGGACTTTTTGTCAAAGCCACTCTCCAAAGATATACTGGAGGGGTTGTTATAGAAAAAGAGGTACTATTGCGCGCCGGGCCACAAAAAGAATATGATGTGGTAGGTACATTGAGCAGTAGTGATCAGGTGGTGGTTAAAAAAAAGGTAGATAATTGGTATTTGGTAACCGCAGGGGCATATAAAGGCTGGGTTCCTGCAGATACCATAATTGTGATTGAATAAGAAACAAGTTAAACCTAAAATTGCGAGCAGCGATTTTTTGTATAATCAAGGATCAACCATTAAAGCGGTAGTACATTTTACGCAACAGTATGCAATACCTGTTCTCTCTACGGTGCTGGGGATGTTATTGATCCTTCTGTTAGTAGAGTATCGGTTTTTTGTAGCAGAGGCAGATAAAATGGTCTCTATGCAGCAGTTGTACCATGCTCATTTAGATGAAGTTAAAAAAGCGCTCCGTAGGTCCCGCGCAGATGAAGGGTGCTGTGATTGGGATGATGATCAGGAGCAAAATAATTTTCCTCCGGGAGCACGTATTTTTTCTAGTGATGAAGAAGATCCGGTGTTAGAAGATCCGTTTGTGGTAATTAATCGTGCCCCTGATTATTTAAAAGAATCTGCAACTGCGTATTTTAAAGAGCAACAATTAGATTCTTTAATGCGGGCATTAAATATGCAAGAGTGGTTAGATTATACGGACGCATTGTTGTCTGCAAATAGAGTAGAAGCTGCATCACCTAAAAAAGCAGGCAAAAGACGCCGTGCACCACGCAGACAAAATAGTTACCGCGGCGTACGTATGCCGCGAGAATCTATTGGCATTTTTTCTTGGCCAGTAAATAGATCCCAATTTTGGTTAAGTTCTCCATTTGGTCCACGTAAAAAAGTTAATGGCGTCTGGGGATTCCATTATGGAATTGACATGGCGGCGGTACGGGGTACCCCGGTTAGAGCTGCAGCAGCCGGCGTGGTAAAAGAAGCGCGCTATGCTTCTGGATATGGTAATACTATTGTAATTGCGCATAGTCCCGTGTATAAGACTCGCTATGCACATTTAGATGCAATTTACGTAAAACAAGGGCAACAGGTTAAAAAAGGTGATTACATTGGTGATGTGGGGGACACTGGGTTTGTGAGAAAGCGTGGTTCAGACGCGTCACATTTACATTTCGAAGTATATGAAAACGGTAAGCAGATGAATCCGTTATATTATCTGCAATCATAAGAAATAAATAATTTAACTACCATTTTATCTAAAGGAATTTGTGACATGGCATATCGGCATCACAGCAATAGGAAGTCTGGTTTTTTAGCAAGCATTATGGAGATTGCGGGATTATTATTGGTGGTTTTTCTTATTAGAACGTTTGGCTTTGGGCTGTACCAAGTTCCTACGGGATCTATGGAAACAACTATGTTGGTAGGCGAACGCTTTTTTGCAGATAAGCTTTCTTATAATTTCCGTGCACCGCGCGTTGGGGAAATTATTGCGTTCAATGATCCTTATTTTAAATTTTCTGATCAGCCGTTAATGAGCCTATTCCAACAATATGTATGGGGACCCGCAAATTGGACTAAGCGTATTATTGCCGGGCCCAATGATTATATAAAAGGGGTAATAGAAGATGGCAAACCGGTTATTTATGTAAATGATAAGAAATTAGATGAGACCTATTTAAATAGATATCCGCTTATTCATGTGTGGAAAGAAGATCCACAACAGCTGCAAAGTAAATTGTATGATCAAATCAGCAAGCAGATTGGTAATTATTCCATTGATACATCGGTGATTCGTAAAATGGTTATGCAGCGCATGGGTGAATTTACTACGTTAAAATCTTTTGATCCAAATAGTTCATATAAAGATCAGCCGTTTTATCGTATTGCACCAGAGCGGGTAATTAGTGATGCGGGTGCTCCAGATCTTCTTTATCCTGCTACTCCAATTCCATGCCGTGATGGCAGTGTTGGTCAAGAAAGAGGTAATCGGTTCTGGGCGGGATGTGACGAATTTTCTGTACAATTAGGGGCAGATGAATATTGGGCAATGGGTGATAACCGTGAAGGTAGTAAAGACAGCAGATGGTTTGGTCCAATAAAAAAATCACAAATTCATGGACATATTTTATTCCGTATTTGGTCAGTAGATAGTGATGAATCTTGGTGGATTGTTGATTTAATGAAGCACCCAGTAGATTTCTTTAAACGGATTCGCTGGAGTAGATTTTTCCAAATGATACATTAATCAACTTTTTTAAAGGTTTTTTATATGAAATATTTCCTAGCTCTCTTTTTTCTTATGAATTGTTTTTCTTTAAATGCAATGAATGTTCTTAAGCACAAGATAGATGATGTAAGTAAACAGATCTTGGCCTATTATGTTCAAAATGCAAAAGACAAGAAAGTTATACAAAAAGGTATCTTTATATACATTGAAGAAGGCCCAGCAAATATTACATTAAAAACAAGTGTAGATGAATATACTGAGGAGCCTATAGCGAAGTTATTGCGTAAACACTGCGCAGATAAAAATAAAGACGGTAGAACAACTATCTCAAAATCAATTACTGATGTAGTTCACGATAGTAATTCCAATTACAATCTTAACTCTGAAACGGTACAATGTCCTACTGCTAAGACGGTATTTACTCGTGAAGAATTTGAAAAACTTAGTAAGGAATTGTTGCATTCCGTTATTGGCGATAAGCACAAAAGAATTAAAGAGATGAATAGAGAATCATAAATTATTTTGCAGCAGATGGTAGATTTCTAAAACGTATTCTCTGGAGTAGATAGTAAATGATATCTTAATCATAATAATTAGGGGTTTTATATGAAATATTTCCTAGCTCTATTTTGTATAATGAATACTTCTTTTGTTAGCGCAATGAATAATGATCTTAAAAATTTAGATCCGTTAGATAAAAAGTTGTTAATGCATTATTTAAAAATGAATGCTAAAGGTGTATTAAATGAAGGGGGTGTTTCTATTGCCACAAAAAGAACGCCTGAAGAGGTTACGTTGTTTTTTACAGTAGATGATACGTCTAAAGAAAAAGCTATAGTTAGTTTATTACGAAGGTCTTTGCGGGTTAAAACTATGCATACAGAATCTTCCTATGAAGTAAGTGAAATGCCACAAGTAGATGAATCAGTAATTAAGACATCTGCTACCTTTACCTGCAAAGAGTTTGATTATTATGTAAAGGCATTAGAGCCTGAATTTAAAAAAAGTAAAAAAAAGGATTAATTAGATGCAGTATAACAGACCTAAACCGCAGAAAAGTTTTGTAATAAATCTGGTAGAAATTGCTGGAATGTTGGTTTTGGTATTTTTAATACGTACGTTTGGCTTTGGTCTGTATCAAGTTCCTAGCGGTTCTATGGAAACTACTATGTTAGTTGGGGAGCGTTTTTTTGCTGATAAGTTATCCTATTGGTTACGCGCACCCAAGGTTGGTGAAGTTATTGCATTTAATGATCCGTATTTTGAATTTTCAGATAATCCTTCTAAACGGTTGTTTCAGGAATATGTTTGGGGTCCAGTTAATTTAACCAAACGTATTATTGCCGGTCCGGGAGATACTATTGCCGGAGTAATAGAAGAGGGCAAACCGCTTATTTATCTAAATAATAAGAAATTAGATGAGCCGTACGTTAATACCTATCCCCTAATCCATGTATGGAAAGAAGATCCTGCACCATTAAAATTACAAATTAATGAAATGCGCAAACAGATGAAGCAAGAAATTGTAGATTCTGGTGCATACAATAAAGATACCCAACAGATTAATGAGTTTAATTTGGATCTGGCACTTATCCATGCTGCCAAGCAACGGGTTATGGCGGAACATGCGGTGTTCAAATCGTATGATCCTGCAGTTGCCTATAGTAATCAGCCCTTTAATAGATTGAATGCAGAGCGGGTAATTGTGGATGAAAATGGTAAACCAATGCTCATTTACCCGGGAACACCTAATGCCCCGTCTGAAGATCTAGTTAAACAAATGAGCACGCAACAATCGGACCGCATATGGAATGGAACAGATATATTTAAGGTTACCTTAGCAGATGATGAATATTGGATGATGGGCGATAATCGCCAAAATAGTAAAGACAGCAGATGGTTTGGTCCTATAAAGAAAAATCAGATCCATGCGCGCATTTTATTGCGTATTTGGTCGTTA
This sequence comes from uncultured bacterium, assembly GCA_963698045.1. Taxonomy (GTDB): domain Bacteria; phylum Babelota; class Babeliae; order Babelales; family Vermiphilaceae; genus MFD01716-c1. The sequence goes on from OY969115.1 coordinate 1,472,485, forward strand.
GATAGTGATCAGTCATGGTGGATTGTAGACTTAATTAAACATCCTATAGATTTTTTTAGTCGTATTCGTTGGAATAGATTTTTTCAAGTAGTTCAGTAATAGTTTTAACATAATCATACAGAGGAATTGTAATGAAATATTTGATAGTAACGGCAGGCCTTTTAATTGGTGTGCAATCTTTTGGAGTGCAGGACCAATTGAGGTTATGGTTTATGCGGTCACAGGTTTTAGCGCGAGCCGCAACCATTCCTGATGGTAATGCTCTTATTCAATCTGCAGTTGGGCGTATTCCTGTAATTGACAATCAAGATCAAGAATTGGTCGATACTACTAATCAACAAGCTTTGGCTCACAAATTATTACGTACCCAGGTTACAAAAAATAACAAACATCGTTTTCCAAAGAGAGAAAAAAGAAATCATCACCAACCAAGTGTGTTGCATAAACAGCCGTATAAATAGATTTGCAATTTTGGTGTGGGAAGCGTAATGAATTTTAAGAAATTTCTGCTGTTTTTTATCGCTGCATTCATTATTGCTGGCGGGGCCTTGTATGTTAGATACAAATCTGATTTTTCATTTCCCATTATTACTTCCTATACTCAAGTCTTGGGTGAATTAACTGCTGCAAATGCCAATACGTTAATTCTGTTTGATATTGATGACACCCTTATTAATCCTACTGATATTATTTCCCGGTTTTATACTGTTCCCGCGTTCTTTAAATTAAAAGCATTATTTAAATATCCCCAACTACGCAATAGGGATGCAGTGGAGCATTACTACAGTATTATGTGGGGACAAGGGGATTGGTTTGTAATAGAGCCGTATATGGTGCAAGTAATTAAAAATCTTATACAGCGTGGCTGTATGGTATTAGGATTAACGGCAATAGAGACCGGAAAATTTGGCGTTATTGATGATTTTCCGCAATGGCGGTTTGATGTGCTTAAAAATTTGGGCATAGAGTTTGATCAACGGTTTGGTAATGTTCTTTTTACTAATTTACCAAAATATCGTGAAGACTATCCTGAGCTATATAATGGAATTCTGTGCACTAATCGACAGCCAAAGGGGAAAGTTTTGAATGCCTTTCTTGACTATTTTAATCTTCATCCAGCTAAAATTTTCTTTTTTGATGACCAAAAACAGAATTTAGATTCTGTTGCTCAAATTTGTCAGAACAGAAATATACCCTATAAGATTTTTCAATATGATGGAGAGCAATGGCAATCCGGCACATGGGATGAATGCCGAGCTTGGCTGCAATTGGATCATCTGATTGCTCATGATGAATGGCTGTCTGACAAGGTGGCAGATCAAATGGTATTACCAGTTATCCAAAAATAAAGGAATTTTTAGTGAAACATATTATAGGAATGGTAACTATCACAAGTACTTTAGGTAGTTTTACAATGGAACATGTAGACCCGATGAACTTGCTTAATACATCTTTGCAAACTATTCCCAAAAAGAACCATACCGCATTTTTGACTACCATATCTACGGGACTTTTAGATATCGTTAATAAGTTAACTCAGCAAGAGGATCAGGAAAAAGTTGAACGGCCGCAACGTTTTTTTAGCCGTTGTGAGTTGCGGATAATGGAACAAAATAGAAAAGAAATGCCTAAAATATTAAATGAATTGACCGAGCTTCTAATTAAATGTGAAATAAAGTTAGCTGAAGAAAAATACTGCAAGAAAAAAAGAAATGCAAATCATGGAAATAGCAATATAGGCCTTGCGTTGCACAATATAGATAACCTAAGCCAAGGGTTGGTAACTAATTCTAATCAACCCCCAACTGTTCAGAAGTTAATTGGTCAGTATGCTCCAAACAATAATCAACAGGTTTATTTTAAGAAAGAAAAAAGAAATCATTATCAACCAAGTGTTTTGCATAAACAACCGCATCGTTAATGAATATTTAGTTTTGTTTTTTGGTAGCGAATTCATGTTAAGGTTTGGGATGAAATTAATTGGTAAACGTACAACCATTATTTGTTTAGTATTGTTTACCGTGGTGAATGGTGAAATAGTTATTCGCAGAGCAATAACGGCCGATTCAGAAAGCATTTTGGATTTTGATCGCCGTATTTCATTTGAGCATTTTAAGCCACGCTATATCCAAGGGTATCCACATCTGCCATTGGGCAAAGATCCCGATTATTATTTGGAGCAAGAAATTATACATGATACTAAATGGTTTCCCGAATGCATTAAAGAAGCCAGTAATCAGCCATTGTTTATTGCAGTTGCTCCCAATACAAAAACTGTTGTAGGTCTTATTATTTTCCATAAAGTTGATGTTGCAACAGTTCAGATTGATCTTATTTTAGTGGACTCCCAGTATCAAAGACAGGGAATTGGTAAACGGTTAATGAAGGTCGCTTTTGATTATTGTAAAGAGGTTAGTTCCTATATTGTCTATCCATTACGCTATGGCAATGATGAAGCATTGCGTTTCTACCAAGCTTTGGGTTTTAAAGACTGTGGCTTAGCTGCAGCAGATAAAATTAGTGTATACGGTATCCCTTATTCAGAACTGTATTATCTATATATACGTACGGTAACCCGTCGCGGCCTCTTTAGAAATGATACGCCTAATGTGTTGACGCCATTTAATAGTATCTTGCGTATTCGCTAATAGATGCCTACAGGAAATTAAACTTATAATGAAATATTTTCTATATAACTCAAATCTTGATTTGTATACACTAGATAAAAATTGATTCATGGTTCATTCGTTATTTAACGGGAGCTTATGTGAAAAGATATTTTATTCTATGTATAGCTGTGATTAATGTGCTTTGTTTTATTAATTTACCACTGCATGCTCAGCAATCTTTTTGTCAGAGCAATTCTTGGCAAAATACCAGTTCAAAAAATCAAAATCCGGTATCAATAGTATCAACTATTGCCGCAATCCCTTATGTACTCAAAAAAATATTTAGTCCTAGTACGTACCGGAGGTCTAATCATAGTCAAAGTTCAGCAACTGCTCAAAAAGACAAAAGTCCCATATATATTCAACCTAACGGTGTTCGAACTATTACAGATGAAGAGATAGAACGGGAAGTTGACTTAATACCGGGTCCAGGAACGCGGGAAGAAAAATGGAACCGCTTAGTACAAGAAAGAAATAGTGCTCAATTAGAATTTCAAAAACAGCAATGCTTGCGTGAACAACATGAACAAGAGAGAAAGCACCGTGAGTTTGAACGGTATGTTGCTGAACAGCAACTGTATTTGCACAGTCGCACAAAAAAACGTAGAGAGCTAATTCAAGAGATAGAAGCTGGTGCTATAGAGAATAGAACATCTGTTTATCATATTGATCAAGAAACCAGGCAGTTGCTTACAAAGAATGATCTTAATGCAGATAAATTCACCCGGTGCAGTGGGAATCAACTACAACATTATATTCATCAAGACTTAATTTCTGTGTTAAAAGCAGCAAGTAATTGCTATGTACAATATGCCATTAATTCTGATAATCAAACCTTGTGCCAAACTATTGCGTTATTTGCAGATGCGGGTTGTGACTACAATAATGTGAATGATGTATTAAAAGCATCAGTATTAGCAGATTGGTGTTGGGGGGCAGTGAACGTGCTGCAGAAAGTGGGTCGTGGTATCACTTTTGGCATAGTTAAGACAAGTCAGATAATGCAGGCATCAGTCCAAGCAGTTGTACAGGGGTTTGTAAATACTGGCAATATGTTGTTGCATCCCAAAGATTTTTTTGATGATCTCTGTAAAGCAGTAAAGGGGTTGGCGCAATGTAGTGCAAAAGTTATTGTGCATGTTGTAAATATAGATTATCACTTGGAGCATGATTCAGTTGAAGGGCATGCCTATTTTAAGCAATTTGCAGATACCGCACTAGAGGTTAGTCAAAAATTAAAGCAGCAAGTTGAGAACGCGACAATTGAGGGGGTGGTTTCTAAAAGTGCAACTATTATTACGGAGGCTGCACTGCAATGTAAGATTAGCAATCAGCTGGGCATATTATTTTGTAATGCATGTATAGAAGCGCAAAAAATAGCGAGTGTTACTGTTAATGAATTGTTGCCTGCAACTGAAGTACTGGTAGCTACCGCAGAAGGTATTGAGGTTGCGATTGCTAAAGAGACATTACCTTTGTTGAAAAATGAAATTGAAGTGGTTAAATGGAGTGTAAAAGAATATGAGGCCCATAATGTTGCTCAATATTTTAAATTATGGAGAGAATTAACTTATGAGCAGATAACTAGTGTTGTTAAAGTAACTAGACATGGATTGCAACGATTACTTGAGCGTGGGTTTACTCCAGAAGAAATCATCGATTGTTTGACAAAACCGACTATCTTAAGAATTCAAAATGATGGAGCAAAAGTTTATATAAAGGAAATAGCTAATAAAAAATATAATTTTATTGTAATAAATGAAACAAGAGGTGAAGTTATTACTGCGATTCCAAGGATGAGAGAAAAGGCTATATTAGCACAATCCAAAAACTATGGATGGGAATTATGATTGAAAAATTAGGATTTACTTGTTGTTTTTGCAGCTTAAGCATTATTGAGACGATGGTAGATCCCATGAATATTAATATCATGGGAAATTACGACAAATATTTGAAAAAAGGGATTACATTAAAGGATATGCCAAGTCAAGAATTTTATTGCCATTTTGAATGTTTTAAAAATAAAATACATGTTTCTATAGCAGGGTACTTTATTGAAGAAAATTTTATATTAGATGATAACGATTAAGCTTTATCTTCTTTAGTGCAAAGCAAAATTCATGAATCACTTGATTTTTTTTCGTGACTTAAAAATAAATAAAAAGCAATTAATCGATTTAGTGAAAGATTGTGACAAGCCATTGGTTATTTATAATCGGGATCTTGCCTATGTTCTTAAAGAATATATAAATAAGCATATTAATCAGCATCAATTGCTTGAATGGGTTAATATGATATGGTTTTCTGATTTATATGAATATGCTCAATCTGACTGTGATTGTATAGTAGAGGTAATGCATATATTAGAAGAGCTTGATGAGCAAATTGAACCATTAAGTGAAAAAGCTGCTCAATATTACATTACTGTGTTAAACAATAATAAAGTGATCCCATTTCGTGAATTAGAAATAGAAGCTAATAGATAAAAATTAGGATTTATTTAATGGATATAGGATTTTGCTGTTGCTTTTGTGGTAAAGGCATCATACCAACAAAAGTTGATCCTTGAAATATGAATCTTGTTGGCAACTATGACGAATATTTAAAAAAAATAGTTCACTAGAAGATCAACCAAGCCAGGATTATTATTGTCACTTGACTGTTTAAAAAACAGATTAGATAATCTTTCTGGAAGTTTTTTTAGAAAGTAATTTTACTATCGATATAGAATAAATAGAGAATAGAGAGATGGTAATGGATTTAGAAAGTTTAAAATTTAGATGTTGTTTTTGCGATAAAGGCATTAAGGAAACAAAGGTTGATCCTTTAGATATTAGCCTGATGGGTTTAAAAAAATTACGCACTGAAAATCGATCAAGTGTTGATTTTTATTGTCATTTTGCATGTGCTCAAGAGAAACTGCATCCCTATTTCCAAGGTTACATGATAGAAGGGATTTTTGCGGTAGATGAAGATGAGAGCCTTTAGGTTGTACAAATGTTATAGCGAATTTATGACTTTTCGTTTAGTAAGCTCCTTTTCCAGTCTTTTTTTGCAAGGTATTTACCGTTATTATTATGAATAAATAGTGATCCAAACATGAAAAAATTATCCAAGCTTTAACTGAAATTAATACTAAACCTATAAGAAAAAACAACTTCACACCAAAAATTCCATTTTTAGAACAAGATATGGAAAATCAACGAATCAACAATATTGTAGTTCCAGCGCTTCCAGCGTTGGAAAAAGAAATTGATGAATTAACATTCAAAATAATAAAGTTATGCAAAACTATTCAGGATGCAGACGCTTATTTTATGCTTTTACATGAAATTCAGAGTGTCCTTAGTAGATTACTATTTGTAGAAAATATTCCTTTGTCTAATAGATTAGAAGACTTTGTTCGCGATTGTGAACGTCTGGATGATGAATGGCTACGACAAGGAATTTTTAATAGAATTCAGCAAGGTATATATAAATACGATTTTATGGAATCGTATTGGGGTAGGTAAGACAAGCATTGCATTTGACATTCTCTGTGAGGATATTGAGTCTTAGGAAGGGATGTTTATATTTTTATAGGTACAGGGTTGTTCCCATTTGACTTTCGCTGCGTATCAGGTAAAAATAATACTATATCAATTCCATAGTTCGGGGAGCGCGTTGCCATGAAAATCAATAATCCTTCATATCCATTAGTTCATTAGCGGGTCTGCCGTTACTACGTTTCTATATTTACTATTCTGTTTTTTTGTAGTTTTTTATTCCATTAATTGTACTATGCCTTTGGGGCCATATGGTCTTGAATGCATGGATATCATAAAGGCATTCTTATGCAGCATATTTTATTGCGCTTAAAAAATATTAAAAAGAATTATGGCACTTTCCAAGTTCTCAAAGGTATTAATTTAGACATTCACAAAGGTGAAATTCTTACTTTGCTTGGAGTAAACGGTGCCGGTAAAACAACCCTGTCTTCTATTTTGGCAACCTTGCACCCAGCAACAGAAGGGGATGTGGAGTACCAGGGTGTCTCTATCTATAAAGATGTTCCCAGTTTTAGATTTAAACTTGGCTACTGTCCCCAAAAACCAAATCTTAATCCCCACTTATCATTACAGCAAAATCTACTTTTTGCCGGTCGTTTTTACGGATTGTCTGATTCAGAAACAATCAAACGCATTTCTGAATTAGCTCAGCAATTTGAGCTGACTAACTATTTAGACCAAAAAGCATCTGTTCTTTCTGGCGGGTATGCGCAGCGGTTTATGATTGCGCGTAGTCTTATACATAAACCAGAGTTTGTAATTTTGGATGAGCCAACGGTTGGGTTAGATCCCCATATTAGACGTAATTTGTGGGAGATGATTAAGAATCTTAAAAAAGAGGGTATTACCGTATTATTAACTACCCACTATTTGGATGAAGCGGAAAAGCTTTCTGACCGTGTATGTATTTTGGACAAGGGACAAATTAAGCTGATAGACACGCCGGATAAGTTAATGACAGATTTTAAACAAAAAAATCTGGAAGATGTATTTATTGAACTTCTTAAAGCTGATTAATAGTAAGAGAGTCATATGAATAAGAAATTTTATTTTAATGTATTTAAAAACTTGATACGGGCAGATCTTGTAGTGTTCAAAGATTTGTTTAAGGATAAAGCTGTAGATGCTGGTATTTGGCTAATTTTAACTATTGTGGTTATGGGATATATTATGCCTTACTTTGGATTGCAGGGTAATTTTGGTCCATTTCAATTAGGTGGAGTAATAGCATCTGTTGGCTTGTTTGAATTGTATGGCAATGTAGTTGGGTTGGTTTCTGATTTTGAAGGTGATCGCACCTTAAATTATACGCTTACCTTACCAATACCTTCATGGATTGCCTTAGCAAGTAAAGCAACTTATTTTGCTATAATTTCTTTATTGCTGGCGCTGGTGATGTTCCCTCTGGGTAAATTAACGTTATGGAACCAATTTAGTTTAAGTGGTGTTTCTTATGTTCAATTTTTTTTAGCTTTGAATGCATGTAGTATTTTTTATGGCTGCTTTACTCTTTGCGCAGCAAGCTTTATCTCTAGTATGACAAAACTAGGCAGCGTGTGGGCCCGTTTTATTTTTCCTATGTGGTTTATGGGAGGCTTTCAGTTTTCTTGGCTGTCTTTATTAAGTGCACTTCCATTTGTTGCGTATCTAAGTCTTATAAACCCAATGATCTATATTACAGAAATAACCCGTGCATCCATGCTTGGTCAAACTGGGTACATTAATTTTTGGATCTGCTTGGCAGCCATACTATTTTTTTCTCTGGTCAGTTTTATGGTAGGTATTTATAATTTAAAACAGCGATTAGATTATCTTTAGAAGAGAAAAAGATGAATATTATTGAGACTGAACGATTAATGCTGCGTGATTGGCACGACAATGATTTAGAAGCATTTACTGCAATTAACCAGGATCCAAAAGTGCTAGCATTTTTGCCTGGTCCATGGACTAAAGAAATGTGCCAAGATCGTATGAAATTATTTAATGATTTATTAAAAGAACATGGATTTACCTGGTGGGCAGTGGAATTAAAACAAACAGGACAATTAGTTGGGGCTGTTGGGTTAATTACTCCCCCTTGGGAGGCTCATTTTACTCCCTGTGTAGAAATTGGATGGCGTTTAGGGTACCAATATTGGGGTCAAGGGTATGCTACAGAGGCTGCACAGGCGGTACTTCGTTATGGCTTTGAAAAATGTGGACTCAAAGAGATTGTCTCATTTACGGTGCCAAAAAACAAAGCCTCAATTAGAGTTATGGAAAAAATCGGCATGCATCGTGATTTACAGGGAGATTTTTATCATCCGCGTTTACCTGCAGATCATCCGCTATCTTTGCATGTATTGTATCGCATTAACATTGAAGGACTTTAATGCCAGTTCTTAAAGTAGAAAACCTTACAAAGACATTTAAAAGTGGCTTTTGGCCATTTACCAAAAAAACCTATACTGCTGTGAATAATATTTCCCTACAACTATTTAAAGGGGAGATTGTCGGTTTTCTTGGACCAAACGGTGCGGGTAAAACAACAACTATTCAAATGTTATTGGGAAGTATAACACCTACAACAGGATACTATTAGTATTTCGGGATCAAGTTTACCATGCCAACCGGATTGAATTCTCAAACGAATTGGCTATGCGAGTGGTTATGACAAATTCCTGGCACATCTTACTGTCTGGGAAAATCTTGATATTATTGGCACGTATCTATGGCATACCTTTCTGAAGAACGCACGCGCAAATTGCCAGCTTGCTTAACTTTTTTTGGCCTACAGCATTTGCGCTTCGCGCAAACTGGATCGCTCTCTGCTGGTCAATCAACGCGTTAATGCTTGCAAAAGCATTTATAGCTAACCAGATATAGTATTGCTAGATGAGCCTACTGCTTCATTAGATCCTGATACAGCCTATGAAGTGCGCCAATTTATCCTCAAGGCACAACGCAAAGAACGCAACATTGCCATATTTATCACCTCACATAATATGGATGAAGTAAGTAGCTCTGTAATCGTGTATTGGTATTAAAGCAGGGAACATCATTGCAAATCAACACCAGAGTCACTTGCCCGATCCGTTTCGCAAGCGCATGTGCATTTAGTGATTGAGCAAGGTAACGAACTAGTTAATCCAGTATTTAGAACGAGAAGCATACACTTTACCGGCATACACAGCGAAATAGAGTTACAGATAGATGAGCACGAAATCGCATCGTTTCTGATGGCAATCGCAGCGCTCAAAAATATCTATAGTTCAAATTGCAATCGATAAGCCATCTCTAGAAGATTATTTCTTAACTATTGCAAAATAAGGAATAGTATGATTTCTTTTTCCTCTGCGTGGACGGTAACATTACGTTATTTGCGTGTGTTAAAGCATGACCCTAATTTTGTATTGGGCTTATTGTATTGGCCAATATTAGATATTTTATTGATGGGATTTTTAGGAACTTGGTTACAACAATCCCAGGTAAATCAGTTCAATAATTATCAAACTATTATTTTTTTAGGGCTTCTTTTATGGCAGGTAGTAGGCCGTGGTGCCAATATTATATGCTTTACTTTTGCTGAAGAGATATGGCATAGCAATATAGTAAATTTATTTTCTCTTCCGTTAAAGACATTAGAGTGGATGATTGGCATTGTGTTGTTTTATAGCATTATGTCATTTATTACTACTATCATTTGTTTAGCCGCTATCCTTTTTTTATTTGATGTTTCTTTGTGGAATTTAATTTCTAGCTTCTTGCTTTTTTTGCCACCAATATTTTTTTCTGGCATTTGGGTAGGGTTCACTTGTTTACAAATTTGTGTAAGCTTGGGTAGGCGCGGAATGGAGTTGGCATTTGTTACAATATGGTTTTTTGCGCCATTTAGTGGAGTATACTATCCAATAGAAATATTACCCGGATGGGCACAATGGATTAGTGCTTTTTTGCCTATGAGTTATGTATTTAGAGGCATGCGTGAGTATATACTGTATCAGCAAGATCCACTGCCTTCTATTCTTATGGCGACAATCATGAGTATTATTTATGCTCTTTGTGCAATGATATTGTTTATTTATTTCTTTAATCGTACTAAACAAAAAGGATTGGCAAGATTGCTTGACTGATACCTTAATAAAAATAAATAACCGCGCAAGCATTGGGAAAAAAGTATTATGAATAAAAAATTTTATTTTACGGTGTTTAAAAATCTGGTGCATATGCACTTGCTCATTTTTAAAGAGATTTTTTGGGGCAAATGTATAGATACTGCCATTTGGGTGTTTGTAAACGTGACCATTATGGGCTACATCTTGCAGTATTTTGGTTTAAGAGCAGGGTTTGGGGTGTTCCAGTTTGGCGGGCTTCTTGCCTGTGCAGGTCTTTGGGAAACGTATAATCACATTGTTACCATGGTGGTAGATTTTGATAATGCCCGTACTATAGATTATCAATTAACGTTACCGGTTCCTGCACCCTTAGTCTTTGTAAGTAGAGTTACTATTTATGCATTAGAATATGCAGTATTTGCACTCTTAATTATTCCGTTGGGTAAAATAGCATTATGGAACCAATTAGATCTTTCTACTATTTCTTGGGGCAAATTATTTCTGACCATTATTATCTTTAGTATATTTTATGCCTGCTTTGTTTTGTGGGTTGCTAGCAGAGCCCAATTTACCAAAATGGGACATCTGTGGCGCAGGGTTATTTCTCCTCTTGGTTTTTTGGGCGGCTTCCAGTTTTCTTGGATGGCAGTACATGCGTCTTTGCCTTGGCTGTCTTATATTACCTTGTTTAATCCTATGGTTTATGTAACAGAAGCAACGCGTGGCGCCATTGTGGGGCAGGGACAGTTTATTAATTTTTGGGTTTGCATTGCAGCATTATCTGGGTTTGCACTATTGACCTTTGTTATTGGGTATAGAACATTAAAACGGCGTCTGGATTTTGTCTAAATGAATAATTATAAAAAAATAATTTTCATAATTGGTTTATTAGTTTTTTCGTGTGGTTCTTATTGTCAGGAACAACAGATGATTATATTTGATTTGGTGGCGTTTTATTGGATGAAGCAGAGATTAATCTATCAAAAGTGTTGCCGGCTCATGTAGATATTGAGCTAGTGGATGGTAACCCTCTTACGCGTATCTTTAACCCTATGTTTGCCTTTGTAGATCTTTTGTATGGTAAAGAGTGTAAAAGAGACTGGATTATTGGCAATCTTTCTGGTCGTTGCATTGTGCAAAAAATAAAAGAATGTATTGATGAGGTGCATTACGCTTCTTTCTTTAAAAGCACTCAAGAAAAGAATCTTATTAAATATGGTTCAGAACATATTTTGGACCCGGAAAAATTGGTCGCATTAACGGGACTTAATCCTCAGGGTTTAGCGTTTGTTAAGAAATGTAAACAAAGTGGACTAAGGATATTGATTATATCCAATTGGGATCCAGAATCATTTGCAGCAATTAAAAAGAAATTTCCTGAGCTCTTTTCTTTGTTTAATGAACAAGATATTTTTATTCCTGCAGACTGTGGCTTTATAAAACCGGAGAGAGAACTATATAACCATGTGATAGCAAAAGCTAATCTTGCCATAGGTAATACGTTCTTTGTTGATGACAGCGCCTCTAATGTTGCGGGGGCTCAACAATGTGGCATCATTAGTATAGTGCATTCTGATTGGCAAAAAACAGAGATGGAGTTGGTGAGTAGAGGATTAAGAGTTAGTAGTTAATTAGATATATCCAACTTTATACACTTGTCCGGTTTGCGCGCCTTGGATACTTTTTTTATATGCCATTGCAACTTGAGCAACTGGCACTGGAATATAACCGGGAAAGTAGTCAGCATAAATGCTCATAGATTCTTGAATAACAGTAGGGCTTACGCAATTAATTCTAATGCCACGGGGCATTTCTAATGCTGCTGCTTTTACAAATCCATCTAATGCCCCATTAACCATAGCAGCGCTGGATCCGGTTACAATAGGGTCATGATTTAAAATTCCACTGGTGAGCGTGAATGAGCCATGATCATTAAGATAGTTGAGTCCCTGGAGTACCAAATTAACTTGTCCCATTAATTTACTGTGCAAGCCAGTATAATAATCTTGCGTGGTCATTTGGTGTAATGGGGCAAAGTGAACTGATCCGGTTGTTGCAATAATGGCATCTATTTTGCCGAGCTTTTTGTACAACTGCTCAATGGAATGAGAATTGGTTATATCCACTTGAATATCACCATCAGAAAGACCTGCAGTAATGATGGTATGTTGTGTAGATAATTCTTTTACTACCGCTTTTCCAATGGTGCCAGTGCCGCCAACAACAACAATTTTCATTTGGTTCTACTCACAGTTTTTGAGTTGATAAATACCTATTTTTATATAGATATAGTATAGATTAAAAATTGGTTGTAAATCATATGCAATGATCATGATCAGCAAATCTTTAGAATTCTCCGCTTACCCACAAATTGTTGAGCCTATGGAGCACCAAATTAACTTGTCCCATTAATTTACGGTGCAGGCCAATACAATAATCTTGTGGGGGGCATTTAATAAGAAGCTATTCTTCTTCTCGCCTTCTTTTACTACTTACCGCATCATAAAATGTGCATAACTGCTCTATTTTTTCATATAGTTTTTCATGAATAAAATCATTGAATGCTTTTTCAAATAATGCTTTTTTTGTTTGAGCATCTGCCCTGGTTGGATCCCAAGGAATCTTATTGTAATCTTTGTAAATTTGTTCGATAGATTCTTTAGTTAATTTTTTACCCTCCAAAGCAGCTTCTTTTATTTTGAATAAAAATCCTGCCGTGGAAAAGAAAGTAGCGTCTTTTGGCTTTCTCAGATTATAAACTAGATCTACCGGTATAGAATGTCTTAATGCATTGGTTACTTGACTAAATGATTGTATACCGCCTTCTAAGCAGATGAATTTGTCATGATCATCTTTTTGTAGAAGATAATCAGAAATAATAATATCATCGCCGAAAGTGGTAAATCCGCTTTGCTTGACACAGGCATCGCTATAAATAGGTGCATCTTTCATTGCGCAATCATTATAAACTACCACATAATTTTGGATTAAGGTTGAGCCGGGTGCCCTCCATTTGGTTGCTGCAAATAAAGTATGCCCAACAATGTTAGCAAGAACACGGAATGCTTGTTCGGGATTTTCTTTAATATAAATATTAACAAATGAATTGACATCTAGTTCCGTAGGATACGCATGCCCAGTGTAACCATATTCAATCAAATGTGATTCATTAAGATAGGGCTCTAAGAATTTTTTTGCATAGGTTGTTCCTTGTGCGGTAAATGCATTAGAATCACCAATTAATTGAATACTATTTCTTGGTGAAATACCCATAACTGTAGTAATTTTTTTCTTCAGTAGTGGAAAATTTATATCTTTTTGTTGATCTTTATCCACGCCAAAAAAATGAAATTGCTTATTATTTTTTGTTGCTTCAATTAATTTGACCGGTCCCAGAAATGGTTGTATGGGATACAATTTATTTTTTCCGGAAAAACAGTCAATTATGTCTGCTAAAAAATATGGGTGCTCAATGTAATTTAATATGAAATCTGCTCTTTTTTGCGGGGTATCAAAGGGAACAGCAATAACTGTATATTTTTTTTCTTCATATGCCTTTTTTAATTGATCAGCAATTGCGAGAGATTTTTCATAATTCTCTGAGCGGATTTCTGTTTGTTTATACTGTTCTTTTGGTAGCGGTTCTAAAAGAAATACTAGATCATAGGAACTTTTTTTTACGCTATCCCGTAATGCTGCAGACATTGGTATTTTTAACTCATCGCCAAAGACAAGAATATCTATAGTTCCACGGTCTAAAAATGCAAGTTTATTTGGATCAAGAGATGATTCGAATGCTAATTGTTGTTGCATTAATTGTTCGCGAAAGGATATTGGATTTTTTGTTAATTCTTCTAATGTACCTTGTTTTTTTGCTTGATTAAAAAGAAAGGTAAAAGCTTCTGTTGAAGTTTGATAGCCACGTTTGTTTAATTCTTCAATAACTGTTGATTTTCCGCTTCCTGGTCCGCCAGTAAGAACAAATTGTTTATAAGCGTAAATATTATCGGTACATAAACAGAAAATGAATAAAAATAAAATATGAATTATTCGTTTAATCATGGTTATTCCAATTACAGTATTGAGTATCTACCTTTTTAAATTAATAATTAACCCAGGATCAAATGTTGTAAACAGACTACTTATTAATTATTTTTGACTTTTGTAAGTAATGCCTTTTTGAGCCATTACTTCATCGATTTTTTGATCTAGCTGATGAAACCCATTTTGTGCAAAATTGAATATATCTTTTAAATCTTGTTCATTCTTAGCATCGTTGATTTTGGTGGTAACTTGCTTTGCTATATTTTCTTCTAAGACTTTTGCGATATTATAATCCCTATCTGAAAGTTCTGCTTTATTTTTCAAAGAGACCAGCTTTTTTAAACGTTTTTCAGAGGCATTAGTGAGTTCTTTATGCATCGCCGCTTTACGTGTATTAATTTCTGAAGGTTCATAAAAGGCTTCTAATGCTGGTGATAATTGTGGTGGAAAATTTGGATCATATAACAGAATGTTAGGGTTGGGGATATTTCTAATGCTTTGTTCCTCAGGCTCAATAGCTTCCATGGCACAAAGTGGACTTAGAGTGGCAAAACTCATAATCAGGGTTAATAAAATATTTTTGTAATTCATAATATTTCCTTATCTTAATCTTTAGTATATTTAGCACATTAGACCTACACCTTAATATTAGCATGAATAACCTGCGAAAAGTCAATGGTTTAGCCCATTTTAGCCCCTTTTTAAGTAGGGCTGAGGTTTAACTTTAACCAATAAAAATCTAATGAAATTAGAATTCTTAGTTGTTAATTGATTATTTGATGCCTATTACATGCTGAAGACAGCCTCTGGATAACGCTTAAGATAAAATAAAATGTAATGTCCTTTTAAATGGCTGGGATTGTTAAAGACCATGTGGCCGTTATACTGTTCTATCTTATTTTTGTTGATGCAATAAGCCTTTTGTACTGATATTATTAGAAGTAAAGAAATTAGTATGTTTACATTGCAACAGAGTAAAAATGAATTACTTTAAAAAAAGTTTCATATTTTTAATTGTTATGGCTTATAGTTGTTACGCATCAGATATGAAAATCCAGAGCGATTATTTATTAGATGATAAGATTCATTTAGTTACTTATTCTGGTACAACATTCCCTGTGATTGCATATGTTATTAAAATACCGCTTAACAGCGTTACTATGGCCTTAATACCTGCTATTGGGCAACGTGAATGTGTTTCTTCTATTGCTAAACGGTCAAAGGCTTTTATAGCCATAAATGGAAGTAATTATAGGAGAGGCGGCAATTATAATGGGAATAGGGTTAATTTTTGTTATCTTAATAAACATTTAAATACTGACCTTAAACTTATTCGGGGATCTTTTGGTTGGAACAGTACAACAGGTACTGCAGCTATTGATACTATTTTTTTAGATCTTAATTTTACCATTGAAGGTATTAAATTTTCTGTAGACGCGGTAAATCAACCCAGAATCTCTGGCCAATCAGTATTGTATAATGATAGTGCGGATAGATCACTTATGGCTTATACACCAGGTATTACTATTGTTATTAACAAGGAAAAGGTTATTACAAGCATAAGTCAGGAAATTCCAGCTACTATTCCAGTTGGTGGGCTTGTGTATCAAATAGATACTTTCCCCAATACTATTAAGGTTGGAATGCAAGCCGTGTACCATTTTAATATATGTGCGGCAAATACCAAATGCCTCTATAATGATTATGATTTTATTTTAGGGGGCGCAGGATTACTTATACATAATGGTGAGTTACAAGTTGAACAATTATATGATGAATTTAGTCAGGGAACAGAGATTGTGCACTGTGGGGATGAAGTTGCCGCTGATTTTCACACAAGACAAATGCAAGAGTGGCTTATAACACTACGTCATCCGCGCACTGCAATTGGACTAACAGATCAAAATGAGATTTGTATTGTTGTGGTTGATGGTCGGCAAAGACATAGTGAAGGGTTTACTTTGCCAGAGCTTGCTTCTTTTATGCAACAATTGAACTGTACTAATGCGCTTAATATTGGCGGTGGTGGTTGCACCACTCTTTGTATAAATGGTCAATTAATTAATAGTCCCTCAGCTAGTTTTGAAAAACCTATTGCGGGTGAAGACAGGCCTGTTTCAGAAGCATTATGTTTTTTTCGTAATTAGAAAAAAATAGTTAATGTTGAACCGGTAAAATATTAGGTATTAAAGTAAGGTTATTAGTTTTAGATAAGAATTCAGTAACAAAAGTAAGAAATTGGCAGTCTTATTGACTGCTTACAGCGGTCAAACCCTCTGCTCGACGGCATATTATAACTGTATTGAAGGATTCAAAACATGTTTTTATCGCATCAAACTATTGAAAAATATATAGATGAAGGCCAAATTAGTATTGGACCAAAATTTGATAAAAAAAATATTCGTCCAGTAGGTATTCGCCTGCATCTGGGAAATGAATTATTAATTGCAGAACCCAATCAAACAATAGATTTAACAGGAACAACAGAATTACGCTATAGAGAAATTAATCTTTCTAAAGAAGCATTCTATTTAGAGCCCGGACAGTTTGTGCTTGCAGCAACTTATGAAACCATTCAGACAGCGCCTATGATCTTAGCCTTTCTTGATGGAAGAAGTACCATTGCTCGCTTGGGCCTTACCGTACATATTACTGCTGCAATAATAGACGGTACCTTTGGATCTCACCATTCGGCAACATTAGAAATTAAGAATCTGGGAGATTTTAAAATACGTCTAAAATATCAGGATCCTATTGCAATGATGCTATTCGCAGAGCTTAAAGATCCGGTAACTCAGAAACAGCAGAGCCAATATCAAGATAAGCCAAATAAAGTTACACCACCTAATCTTAGATTTAAAACAGGTCAAGATGTATGAAAAAGTAAGCAAGTAAGCTTTTATGAAGTGGCATCATCGAGTACTATATATTGGTTTAACGTTCTTTTCTGGATTGTTTGCCATGGAACAACCGGTTGTTCCTAAAGTAACTATTCCTACCTTGCAACAGCTGGCTATTAATAAATTAGCAGATGGATTATTGCTTATGGAAGATGAAGCAGAGAGAAATGCAGTTATTAAAAGTATTCCCGGTGATAGACGTGAACCGCAGGGTATTTACCAACGATTTAAAAAACAGTTTTTAGAGACTAATGAAAAAAAGTTATGGCAAGAAGAGTCTATAGTAAAAAAGTGCAAAGAGGGCACTATAGAGGTTAAATGCGCGGATGCGGACTATGGCACCATAAATAAAGATCTTGTCTTTAGTACTTGTGGTACTTTTATTGCGCTTCGTAATGGTACGCATACTGTAAGAATTTTTAATCTTCAGGGGAATGAACTTTTTTGTTATAAGCTAACCCAGGGAGTAGAATGCAGAGCATTCTGTTTTAGCCCTTGTAGTAAATATCTTTTAATGTCCCAGAATAATTTAGCCTGCTTGGTAGACTTAAAAACTAAAGAAGTACGTACGGTATGTGACAATACAGAAATTATAGATTCTGTTGCTTTTAGCCCGTGCGGTAAATTTTTTCTTACGGTGCATCATATAAAATGCTTTTGGGAATGTGTGCACTATGAAGGGCACCTTAGGCGGTGGGACATGCAGGGCAATAGGATTGCAACCTATGATGATCACATTAAATTTCGTATTTATAATGTGCAATTTAGTCCGGATGGTAAATCCATAGTCGCGTGTGGACATAGAACAAACGCTTGGATTATTTCTGGAAGGGTTACCGTATATGACGTTAATGGAGATCTTAATTGGGATTCTACTTTTAGAGAAATTCCACTCTTTGTATCATTTAATCCGCAAGGTCAGGTGGTTATTACAACCGAATTTGTTGACATTATTTTCAATGATGATGGGGATAGAGTACGCAGACTTCCACATGCATCATCTGCAAGAGTAAGTATAATTGGACCTAATAATTTTATTTTTCGTTATAGTTCAGATCAATTAACGGTTTCTGTATTTGACGAGCAGTTATTGCAGGAACAAACGCTATTTTCTTTGCGAGAATATAAAATATTTTATGGTTATTTTTCAGCAGGCTGTAGTCCACTATGGCGTCACATTGCCTATGTAAAAAACAATCTACTCTACATTATGCCATTACCAAAAACTGTGATAAAGAATAAAACATTAGAACGGTTGGTGGCTTTGTTATCACCAGTACACTACAACGGGCATATAGTAACTACACGGGCTGGTTATAATTGGTACCATATGCCCTGCACAGAACAATGGAAAATATAAAGACGTATGTGCCAATACAATTATACAGGCAATACCTTAGATGCGCACAGTTTGCTAAAAGCACCAGGTTGTGGCTGTGCAGCAATAAAATCATAAATAGCACGTGCGCAGGTTGCAGCGTCTGTAGTACTAGTATTAACTCTAAGGTCATACGTGTTATTCATAAAGGTATGCACCGTTTCATAATGGCTTCTTGCGTGCCCCTCAACAAAACTTCTGCCCCGTGCTTTTTCCCGTTCTTCTAATATCTCAAGATCAGAATCTACCCCTATTACATAAACCGTAATGCCATCTAATGCAGCACACAAATCAGTAACCCATTCTTTTTTATAGGTAATGTAATCTACTATGCAATTATTTCCTTGGGCAGCATAGGCGGCAATTGCATGGTGCATACCACGCATTATTTGGTCACCAACGGGACCAACCAGTAGCGTGAATAGTTTATTACCTTGGTCATCCACGGAGGGAACACCCTGCATAACTAATTCTTGATTAATGTCACCGTCTTGTCGGGGCCCGGTTACAAAACGTGTGGGTAACACACCCACAAAAAAATTGTCTAATCCAATACCAAGATACGGAGTGGGGAATAGTTTTTGGAGTTCTTTTTGTAAGGTAGATTTTCCACTAGCAGAAGCCCCATTCAAAAGAATTACAATGCCAGTTTTTTGGGATTCTGTTGGCTTGCGTTTCCAAAAATACAAGATTGGAATGGCGAGTATGAGTACCAAGGGAGTAAGAAATAATGGTCTAAATAATTGCATAGTAATCCTTGTAATAGTAATAAGTCGTTTGTTTTGTATAGATTATCACAAATGTGACGCATTTTTAAATTTTTATCTTGCCTTTATTGTAATGTATTCAATTTTCTTACGATATATTCTTCTCCAAACAGAGATATAATATTTCATTGAAAATCTAGGGAAAAATTGCTTAGGATTTGGTTGCAGGTAATGTTAGGTAATATTCTAAAAGGAGCAGGGATGAATTTTGTAGACAAAGTTATTAAGGCAAAAGAGTTAATTGCAACCTCAATTAATAAATACCCTAAGATTATTGTGGGATGTTCTTTCGGTAAAGATTCTATGGTTCTTTTGCATCTTGCGATTTCTATTAAAAAAGACATTCCAGTATTTTCTGTGTTATCAGATACTGAATTTCCTGAAACCTATACCTTTGCTCATGGGGTTGTGCAGCGTTATCATTTAAATTATAAAGAATATCGCTTTAAGCAAATTGGCACTGGGGACAAGTGCTGCGGAGCTCCAAAGGTTGCAGAAACAAAAAAAGCCTTGCAGGGGTATGACGCCTGGTTTGCGGGAATTCGCAATACTGAAGGGGTAACCAGAGAGCATTTTAACTATATAGAAGAAGAGGGTGGCTTAACTAAGATTAATCCAATTCTTGAATTTACGGAATTAGACGTGTGGCGTTATTTAGCCGTGAACAGTGTTCCCGTTAATCCTAAATATGGGCAAGGCTATAGAAGTCTTGGTTGCTTGAAATGTTCAACTCCAGAAAGGGATGAATCTGAAACAGAACGTGCAGGTAGATGGCGTGGAACCAGCAAAGCGGGGGGTGAATGTGGTATTCATACTACCCCATTACGTTAAAAATATAAGCCAGTATATATACAGGGGAGTATTTGATTAAAAAATCTTTTTGTTATTTTTTAGATTAGGCCATTATTTTGCGGCATACTGAGAGATGGTTGGATATCGCATAGTATCTATCTTAATTTTTGAACAACAGGAATAAGGGTCTTTCAATGTATAAAAAAATATTCGCTTCTGGTCTTTTGTGTGTATCTTTACTCCCTCTTATTATTGGGGCCATAGATGCTCCTGTTGCCACCACATTCTACCAAACCATTGCCCAAGAAAATCTAAAATCATTTAAGGTGACCGAGCAATTACACAATTCGCTTGCGTCTTTGATTAATGATGAAAAAGAGTTTACTGATGTTCTTAAAGAAGCATTGCAAGATCAGCTTAAGCCTATTGCGCAATCTAAGCGGGAACGGGTTTTTGCTCTGTTAACGGAATATGAAAAAACACACCCGTGTGCGCAAGAGGGAGTGTTAGATGACCATACGTGGCAAGATTTGGAGATGGTATGTGGATCCAAAACAAATCCTGCAGTGTACTTGGCAGCAGCAGTAGACAGAACCTCTACCGAAGTAGGGCGTATACAGTTATATCACAAGATTATTCAACCAACTGCCACGGTTTCTTATTTGGTAAAGCAACAGGATATGGTGCGGGAACTTATTAATAATCCCAAATTGTTTGAACAATTAGATCACATTTTAAAAGAGCTTGGCGCTTCTGAAAATGGGTTCCTGTCTTTTTGGCATCCTAATGATTTTTTTAAGGGGTTGGTAGAACAAGATGTAATACGCCTGCCGTTTCAAAAAAAGGTAGCAGCATTAAAAGCAATAACAACGTTCCTTAATTCTTTTGCCCCTGCAATAGATCTTAATTATAGATTGTTGATGATTAATAAGGTGGTGGTTACAGGCTCTTTGGCAGTTGGTGCCGCCTTGTTACCGGCATGGGGTGTGGCATTACTTGCTAACCATTCATCTGCTAATGATATAGAAGCATTAGCAAAAACTATGGGGAAAGATGGCTCTGGGGCTTTGTATACGTTGCCGGGTATGGTTTCACGTGGTACAGAGTTGTTGTTTCCTAACAGGATTTCCAAAGCAATGACTAGCATTTTTGCCGGTATGTCCAGTGCGCTGGGGTTATATTGGACCAGTAATAATTTTAAAGACATGAACATGGTGCGGTATTGTGTGCATACCAAATTAAATCATGCTGCCCGGTATATAACTAACTTAGAGAAAGCTATTACGCATATACGTGCAAATCCCGAGCTTAAAAAACTGTTGCAGGGAACTACCAGCAGTCCTCTTTCTTTTGGAGCACAGCAATTGGTACAACAGTTAAGAACTACAACATTCACGGGAAAGCCATCATTTACTTCTTATATTGGTCGGGTACTTTCTTCTTATACATTGATGAATGACCATAAGCATGAATTTATAAGTGATATGGTTATGATGGGCCAATTGGATGCAGTTATGTCGGTAGCGCGGTTGTGCAAAGAGTTTGCAGATAAACGGGTGAGCTATTGCTTTCCGCATTATTTGGAGCCACAAGATTATGCCTCGCCGCACATAGTTATTACCAATTTTTGGAACCCTATTATTAATGCTGACATTGTGGTACCCAATTCTTGTAGTATAGGTGGTGATCAGCCACGCAATATGGTAATTACTGGCCCAAATGCGGGTGGTAAGACCACGAATATGCGTACTATTATTACTGCAGTTATTTTGGGACAAAGTTTGGGTGTTATGCCAGCAGTAAACTGTTCTTTTACGCCATTCACTAAAATTATGACCTACTTAAATATTACAGATGACATTGCGGTAGGTAATTCATTATTTAAAGCGGGGGTGTTGCGTGCGCGGCAGTTAATTGATGCTTCTGCTGCTCTAACAGCACATCAGTTTGCTCTTATTGCTATTGATGAACCATTTAATGGTACTACCTATAAAGAAGGTCAGGCGGCCACTTATAGTTTAATTAAGTTATTGGGCAGCAATCCACAGAATGTGTGTATTACCACAACCCATTTCCCTTTAGTGGCACAATTAGAAGCAGAAACTGGGTTATTTGCTAATTATAAAGTTACGGTAGATCAAACACGCAGTAAGATTGTGTATCACTACCAATTGCACAAAGGAATTTCTGACCAAATTGTGACCTTTAAGATATTACAGGAAGAAGGATTTGGAGATCTGTTTTTGGCAGAAGCAGAACGGATTGTGGCGTAACAGGTTTAGTTAAATATATTGGTATTAAAACTTAGGTAAAACAATATGCGAATAGTTACTGCGCTGTTTTTGCTAATGTTGGGTTGTATACATGGCGTGGTCGTTGGTATGCAAGAGGAAAATCTTCAATGGGACATGTACTGTGCAATAAAAGAGGGTGATGTAAAAAAAGCGCAAGTAATAGATAAAGGGTTAGACATACAGAGTAAGGTAGGTGACCTTTTCCAGTGTCTGCGGTTAAGAGTGCCAATAGAAATGGCAATAGAGAATAAGCAACTTCCTATTGTGAAGCTATTGCTACAGAATGGGGCCCAGATTACGGATAAATGTTTTAATCTTTCCTCTATGTGTCGTTATGTTCAATTTACCTGGTTTTGTATAAGGTCTAATGATGTAGATTTAAGAATGTACCGGCTCTTATTTACCTATATGGCTTGTGCATCTGATTACCATATTAAGGAGTATAAAGAGTATTGCATTAATTCTCTGGTAAATTGTGATGAGAAGCGCCCTCAATGGGTACGGTTTGTACTGCAGTTTTTACGATTGCTAATGAATTTTAATTCCAGTTTAAAAGATCTTGAAGTGGGAAAGGATTATGATGAACAGTCATATAATCCCTTGCATTTGTTAGCAGAAAAAAATGAGCTAGAAGCAATAAAAATAGTGCTATTCCATGGTGCAGATATCACCATAACAGATCATGAAGGTAAAACTGCATATGACAAAGCTACTGATCCGGTAGTTAAAAAATTATTAGCTATTGAACCTAAGGATCTAGATACATATAGTAAAAATCCTGTGCTGTATGTGCAAGAACATGCAGATGAGTTTAATCCAGTAAACAGATATCCCAAAGAATTTGCAGAAGAATGTAAGCTGTTTGAGCAAGAACAAAAGGAGCAGGCAGCAATTGGGATAGAACTACTAGTTAAAAAGCATGGTTCTATATCAAAATATCTAAAGAGCCGTGAACTTGGCTTAGCAATATAATATCTAAAAATTCTTCTAATTATTTTTAGCGTTCACATATTTAAGGATTTTAATGAAATCATTTAACGTAGCATTGTTACAGCTAGCACCTGCTCACACTATGGAACAAGCATTAACTATTGGGCTTGCCGCCTGTACCAAGGCAAAAGAGTTGGGTGCAAATTTAGCATTGTTTCCAGAAATGTGGCAGATTGGCTACCAGACAGAGTTTATGCACAACAATTATGCTATTGATACCTATCATGATTTTATCCAGCAATTTTGCTTACATGCACGACAACTTAAGATGGCAATTGCTGTAACCTATTTAGGAATGGGTATAGAAAAGCCTACCAACAATTTGGTTATTATAGATTCTACCGGTGAAATTGTTTTGGAGTATGCCAAAGTACATATTTGCAATTTTGAACCAGATGGTACAGAGCGTACCTTAGAAGCGGGTAATGTTTTTAGGGTATGCACCATATCTCTGCCCTATGGTGATGTTACATTGGGGGCTATGATCTGTTTTGATCGTGAATTCCCAGAGAGTGCCCGTATTCTTATGAACCAGGGTGCAGAAATTATCTTGGTTCCTAATTCGAGTGCCTTTGTAAATGATCCCGATATTGGTGATATTAGGTTTCAACAATTGCGGGCACGCGCATTTGAAAATATGGTGGGTATTGCACTGGCTAACTATGCTCAACCAAAGAATGATGGGCATAGTTGTGCAATAGATGTAGATGGTAAACCATTAATGGTAGCCGATGACCAAGAAGGTATTTTTATGGCTACCTTTGATTTGGATAAGATCAGAAGCTGGCAAAAAGGCCAGGTTTGGGGCAATAAATATCGAAGAGTTGATCTTTATTAAGAAATGGTAAGGGCGTCTTTTAATTACCCCCTAAATCATATACAATCAATTATAATATTCATCTATTCCATTCTAAGGGGCATCTATGCATATTCTGTTTACTTTTTGGCAAGGCTTGGCATTTGGGTTTACCATGGCCGCTATTCCCGGGCCAATCACTTTTTTAATTGTGCAGCGTACCCTGGCAGAAGGGCCGTTAACCGGTTTTTGCTGTGCATTAGGGGCAATAACAGCAGATTTTATCTATGCACTTGTTGCGGCTATTGGTCTTACCTTTGTTATGCAGTTTTTGATGAGCTACCAAGTCGCTTTGGCTATGTTGGGTGGTCTCTTTATTATCTATTTAGGACTAAGGACATTCTTTAGAAATATTACCATTCAAACGGTAACGGTAACGGACACTCGGTTATTTACGGCATGGCTTTCTACCATGTTATTAACCTTAGCCAATCCGGTGACCATTGTTTCTTATTGTGTTATATTTGCCGGTCTTGGTATAGATACTAGTAACAGTGTGCACGCTATTATTAGTCTGTTGTGTGGAGTTATTTTGGGAGCCTTAGTTGTGGAAGTAACATTGATAGGCGCATTAAGCGTATTTCGCAAAAAAGTCTCTCAACCGTTTCTTAGATACATTAGCAAAGGTGCGGGGATTGTTCTTGTTGGCTTTGGTATAGCAGCGCTAATTCGTGGTGTGCAGATATGGTACCAGGGAACTTGTTGATGAGTAGTTGATTAATGGGGACGTTTTAGGAGTCACAATGAAACAATTCTATTATATAGCATGTTCTATATTTTTGCTTAATAGTGCACCTCTTCTATCTTGGCCTGTCATACTAGCAATTCAATCTAAATCTGTACTCAGAAAAGCAATAGAGGCAAATGACTATCCAAGTATTACTCAGCTTCTTGCTGAAGGACATTCAATCAATGAACAATGTGAAGAGATAACGGCTCTGCGCAAAATGGTAGAAAGTGACAATGAACCTATGGTTAATTTTTTATTGGATAACGGTGCAGAAATGGGAAGTTGTTTATACATAGCAGTGCTTAATGGAAGAGATAATATTATAAAATTACTACTCAAAAGAGGCGCTAATCCAATTCTTGACCCCGGTTCTGCTTTGGAATTTGCAAATACAGAAATACTTTTTCAATTTATGGATCATGGTTTAGATCTGCAGAGTAATATAATCACCATTGTAGATAGGTTAAAAAAATCGCAAACCTTTACGCGCAACAAACTTACTGCATTGTTTTCTCACAGTTGGATTAAGCCAGCCAATAGAGACTATAAAAAATATGTCAGATGCTTAAAGACTCTATTTTTAATGCATAACAGATCTGGAACTCTTTTTTCTTTATTACCGGGGGAATTGCTTTTACATATTTGTGCATATCTGCCGGGGGGCTTTTGGTTAAATAAAGGCAATAATTTAGAAGAACATAAGAATCGGTGTATTGAGTTAGAGATTGAGCGACGTCTAGAGCAATTAGGCAAGCTATTGCGAACTCACAAAGTTTCCGGGTATAAACAAAAATTACGTGATGAAGAAAGAATAATGCAATCGCAGAATCTTGCATCAGTCGAGCGCAGTGCAACTACTATTATTGGTTACTTGGATCCCAAAAAAATCACCACTAATTGGGGAAAGGAAATTCAGCAACAGGTGGCATATGAATGGGAACAAAGTGCAGTAAACAAAAAGAAAAGAAAGTTTGATGAGATTAATTCTTAGTTCTTTGATGGTGAAAGTAGCATTCTTGATTGATAATGGCTTCAGGTTGGCAAAGATAGGTATGGTATTGTTCGATTATTACTTATCTGGGATCGGTTTCTTGCAAGTTCACCTTCCAAATCTTGTATATTTATTTCCATATTAAGAAGGGCGCATATGTATATCAATAAGACTAACCTGATACTTGCAGCGGTATGTATCTTTACCACTACGGTTTGCATACCAATGTCGCAAGAAGCGAGTAAAAAAGGATTCGTATATCTTAACGAAGTAGACCATACCATAGAAATTTCACCGCGGTATTGTAGTGAAGAGAATTTTTTAGGCAAAGTTGTAGACGGCTACAAAAAACCAGTCATTATGTTAACCAGACAAGCGGCAGAGGCCTTAAAAAAAGTACAAGAAGAAGTTAAGAAAGATGGTTATTGTTTAGTAGTGTACGATGCGTACCGGCCCCAAAAAGCAGTTGGTAATTTTGTGCGATGGGCTGGTGATGTTGAGGATCAACAAAAAAAGAAACAATACTCTCCCCGCATAGATAAAGCTAAAGTGTTTGAACTAGGGTACATATCGAAACGTTCAAGTCATAGCAGGGGAAGTTGCGTAGATCTTACCTTAATAAAAGATGGTCAGGTCCTTCACGCTATTCAAGAAAAAAAGCGCACTCTTTTAGATAATTTTACATTCACTTTTTTGGATGATGGTACGGTTGATATGGGATCTCACTTTGACTTGGCTGATCCTGCTTCTCATTATGAGAATGATCTGATAGCAGATAATTATAAAAAAATACGAATATATTTAAAAAATAAAATGGAAGTACATGGCTTTAGAAGTTATTCTAAAGAATGGTGGCATTTTACCTTAAAAAATGAACCGTACTCAGCTTCAGAATATAGCAGCTATTTTGATTTTGATGTTGAATAAGTTATCCCCTCGTGAACCGAGGGGATTTCTCTAAAATGGATTAGCTGTTTTTAAAAATGTACAAGAAACAGCAAAATGTTTTGGAAGGTAATCAGCAAGAGCCTTTACACCAACTGTTTCTGTTCCATAATGTCCTAGCCCCAGAAAAGAGATGTTATGTTCATGCGCAGAATCCCAAACTGGTTCGTCAACTCTGCCGGTAATAAAACAATCTGCCCCAGCTTGCGCTGCGGCTGCTACAAATCCGTCCGCACCGCCAGAGACAATAGCTACAGACGTAATTGGGTCTTTTACTTTTACTGCCTGTGCTGGGCGCTTGTAATACTGTTCAGCGGTTGCTTTGAACACTTCAAAAGATAATTTCTCAGGTAATTGGCCAACCACACCAATGAGGATACCATTATATTCAGCAAATGGTTTTAAATTAATAAGTTCTAAATCTCTTGCGGCCTTCCAGTTGTTGCCAATTTCTTGGTGTGCATCCAGCGGAAGATGATAACAGAGTAAAGCGATATTGTGTTCCATTAATAGCTTAATTTTTTTGTAGGTGATGCCCGTCAATGGATGCGAATCATTTTGGCGAAAAATTCCGTGGTGTACAATAAGCGCTTGCGCTTTGAGTGCTACTGCTTTTTCTATTGCTTCTAATGACGCTGATACTGCTGTAGCGATATTGGTAATAGCACCCGTATTTGTTACTTGAATGCCGTTGTATGCTTTTTCTTGAATTTTGTGTGGGTCTAAATAGGCATTCAGGTGTTGTTCTAATATTTGAGCGGTTGGTGTTTTAGTAGACATGGTAAAAATCCTATTTTAAATATGAGTCCTACTTCGCTTCTTTTCTTTCTCTAACATCCTTTGCATGTTCTTGTAACATTGTAATAAGTGTGGTAAGTATAGGAAAATGTCTTTTAAACCAAGCTTTAATTGGCAGCCAACTTTTAAGATATGTTGTCAGGTGATCCAAATGTTCATTATCAAACTCGAATGCTATTGTACCTTGATTAGAGACGCATCCAGTGACTATTCTAATTACTTTTCCGTTCGAATATTCTCTTTCTGTAGCAACTTTTATATTGTTTTTAAATATATAACCATCTTCAATAATTCCTGAATAATCTTTGTAGGCATACCTGCTATACCAATCCTGTCTAGACAATTCTCCATATGATGAAAATGGGCCAAAACAGTTTGTAAATTTGACCCCAAAACGTGCTCCCAAAATTGTACTGCTTTTTATTGAACTATAGTATGTATCCTCATCATCAATATCAAAATGTTGCGGATAAAGAAATTGAGGATACTGAAAGTCAGTTGCAGTAGAAATAGTTGTTTTGTTTTTAAGCGCATTGGCGTCGAGCATAGCATTATATTTTTTTGATAAATCGTCTTGCTCTATTATAAGGGGAACATAAACCATAAAGTGAATAGAATCGCGATAATAATGTGAAAAATGAAGCTCTTTCAAAAGAAATAATTCTTCACGTAAAGGTACAGAACCTTTTAATGGAACATCTCTCTCTTTAATAAAAGCTAATTCTTTAAAATTGCTGTCAAAAAAAGTTGCTCCAAATTGCAATCGATTAGGGTCAGTACTGCTAATTTTACTGGTCCATGCCCAGCAAATTGCATTCTGAATTGGAGTAGATAGTACAATACCCGGATATGTTATTAAAAGTGAAAGGATAATTAGGAGATAGGATTTCATGAAAAGCTCCTTGAGGGTAAAATGTCTTTGTTTTTCTTTGCCTCATTAGCTATTCAGGTATTTACTTTACCCCTATTGAATATCTTAGTCAAAAGCCCCTAAATCTTTAATAACCGTGGTAGAGACGTATTAATCCGCGTAACAATCTCATAATTAATGGTGCCACATTTTTGTGCAATATCATCTGCGGTTAACCCGGTATGGTTTCCCAATACTGTAATTTCATCCCCCACTGCAACATCTAATCCGGTAACATTAACCATAGTCAAGTTCATAGCGACAATCCCAACTACGGGAACTATGTGTCCTTTAATGCACATCATACCTTTATTTGCCAGTCGGCGGTCATACCCATCCCAGTACCCAATAGGCAAGGTTGCAATTTGGGATGTAGCAGAAACTTTATGGGTAAGATTATACCCAATATAACTTCCTGCGGGGATCTCTTTAACGTGAATAATGCGCGTCTTCCAGGTAAGTGCCGGGCGCAAAGAAAACTGGGGGTATAATTGGTGGGTTATTTGTTTGTTGTCTGCTGAGGGCCAAAGTCCATATATTCCAATGCCTGCACGTACCATAGTGTGGTGAGCTCCTATGTTTGCCGTAAGAGCTGCTGAGCAAGAGGTATGTCGCAAGGGAATATGAATTCCTTTAGTTTCTAAATGTTCAATCACCGTATTAAAAATAGTGAGTTGGTGGTTAGTGTACGTTTGGTCTTTATTTTCTGAATTTGCATAATGGGTAAATATTCCCTGCAGGGTAATAAAGGGCAATTGGTGGATATATTCAATAAAGCTAACTGCATTCTCTTGTAAAAGACCTAACCGTGAAAGACCGGTATCTACTTTTACATGTACCAGTGCTTTTTTACCATGCAGTTTACCCAGGCGGTTAAGCTCTATTACCGTTGCAAGATCATATACAACAACTGCGATATTATGGATAATTGCATGTTCTAGATTTCTATCTAGTATGCTTAATACTAAGAGAGGTTTCTGAATGCCAATAGTGCGTAAATGGATTGCTTCAGAAAGGCTTACTACGCACAAAATGTCTACTGCATCTTGTTTATCAAAAAATTGTGCAACCAGTTCTATGCCATGGCCATAGGCGTTACTTTTAATTACCGGAGCAAGAAGTGCTGGTTTGCAAACGGATTTGTAATTAAGGATATTGTGCTCTAATGCAGCGGTATTAATTTCTAGCCACGTGATTGGTTCTTGATCAAGATTGGTAATTAGACGGGTAGGCGGTGTCTTTTCTATAGTAATGTTTTGCATGCAATGTCCTTGGGGTTTTTTATCAGGGAACTAAATACTATTTTATCAATGGCCAATACGTTATTTATGACTCTGTTTTTAATTTAATTGTGGTCGGATTTTAGTTTGGTGTAAAATTATTTTAAAGGGAACTGAATTATTATATATATTAGTAGGGATTATATCATGAAATTTAATGTATTGTTGTGTGCAATTTTTCTGTGTGCCGGATTGGTAGTACAGGCGGGCTTAGAAGAAGAGGCTACGTTAAAATTAATTGCATTGTTTAAAACTTTAATTAAAAACAACTATATTGTAGAAGTTAATAATGCTGAAACAGCCTTAAAGAAGGGGCAAATACGTGATGCTCTTTTAAGTCTTTTACATGCCGGCAAAGATATCTCTGCAAGTTATAAAGAGGTTGAATTTGGTGATGCACGGGAGAGTCATGCTAAAAGGAGGGCAGAAAAGCAGATTATTACGGAAATGGTTAATGATCTGTTAAAGGGTAATGAAAAAAATAAATTTTTGGATAATCAGGATCAGGTAACTCTTGAAAGTCTAAAGAAAGAAATAAATACTGAGATGATGAATTGATGATGAATAGGGCTATATCTTTGAAAGAGTGTCTTAGTTCAGTTTAACCGAGTTGGTTTTCATATTGTTTGATTTTATTATAGATTAGTAGTGGTCATTTGGATTTACACAAACCCATAAAAAGTTGTCTCCAATTGTTTATTTGATATAATTTTGTGCAAAATTGCATAATCTACAATCGAGAGAGTTGTATCATGGTTAAAAAAATAATTGCATTTCTAATTGTTAGCTTAACGGTTCCCGTTATGGCAAAGTACCCTTCTGCATTCGATTCTAATATGAATCCTCCCCGAGCTGCAAATGGTCTAGTTGTGGCAAAAACTTGTAGCTCCTGTGGGAAATTATATTATGGTCCACATATGTGCGGACCAGTATGCGGAAAATGCCGTATGCATCATCCAGGACCCTGCATGCGTCGATAATCTTTTTCTAAAAAATTTTCCGAATAAATATTAATCATTCATTCGCTACACTGTTCCATTTAATAGGTAATCAAATTAATAGAGATTTTTTGGTGGAGGCGGGCATGCATCCCAGCTTAGGACGAATACTTGTTATCTTGGTTATATTGAGTTGCAATTACATGGCGGTTACTGCGTGTTTTGGGAATGATCCAGAAATTGAATATTATCGTAAAATGGAAATAGAAAATACGGTAGCTGATCTTATTAAGGCGGTAGATCATAATGATTATGCAGCAATAGCAAAATTAAAAAAGTATGTTAATTACATTAGTGAGAGAGAAAGATCTACCGCAATGGTTAGAGCTATTTGTAAAGATGGTGAAGATCTAAAAATGATTCAGTTTCTTTTAGACCATGGTGCAGATCCTAATAAGGTAGATGGTGGAAGGGCCCCAATAGGGTGGGCTGCAGCATGCGATAAGCTAGGAATAACAAAGCTACTATTAGAACATGGCGCTAAAACAGGAGACGCATTAAAAGGTTCTTTGGGTTCTTTGGCGCACTTAGGACGGTCTAGTCCTACTTTTCAGGTACTGCGTTATTTGCTTGATTTTGAAATTAAAAATATCCATAAAAAAACTGACATAATTGTTGCTGGCCTTAGAGACCGGCCTAAGGTTGTAATTTTTGGTACAAGACCCGGGGAAGATGCCATTGACTTCAAAAAAAGATGTGAAGCGGATTCTAACATTAAAAGCGACCGTATAGTATTTACCCATAGTTGGTTACGGTATCCTCAAAAGGAAAAAATGATAGAACGCATAAAAACGGTTCTGTTGGTGCATAATAAAAATCCGCAATTTGGAATGCTGCCTAAAGAAATTTTGCATCATATATTATCATTTCTACCCGATATGTTTTGGGTTAAAGCGGTACCAAAGGGAGTTGTTATAGATACGGTTGTAGCTACGGAAGTTACGCGACGCTTGCACCAAGTAAAAAAATTCTTAACATCAATTAGTTATATTTTAGATCCTAAAGATAAACGGCATATTTTTCAGCATTCTTATAGTGAAAATTTGTTCAAAGTTGAACATGTTATGGGAAATTGGGAAGAGTGTATAACGGAGCAAGTACGTGTCGATTTGGTTACTCCGTGGGCGCAGGTAAAAACACAGCATCATAAAAAGCAGAAGGTAGAAGCCTAAGTTACGTAACTCTTGTGGAGGGTACCGCCAGTGCTAGCCCATGCTGTATTTTTTTGTTTGCTTAACAATAGCTTTAGCTTTTGGCTAGTATAGTGCGCAGTGCAATCTACCTCCACATTACAAAATTGTAATACTTTTTTGCGCTTCTGTGGACAATCGCTACATTGTTTTATTTAGTAGGGTAATCACATTAAAAGGGTCTGGGCCGGGTTTATAGACAGGCTTTTAAAACCATTGTACATCTTCAAAAAAAAGCTACAGTCCGTTCAGGACAAACGGGCAGAATAATTACTTGATCGAAGTAAAATACGAATAACAAAGAACTTTATCAAGAAAGCTTATCTTGAACTCGGGTTAACTGTTATGCCGGAAGTCTAAATAGTTTAAATTCAGTAATTTCTTTGGTTACTTGGCCAGATGCGTTTAAATATCGGAGGGGCACATGGTTAGCATAGGCATCTTTAAGGTCACAGCAATTGTGTATATTTTCATAGGTTTTATGAATAGGGATCATATGAACTTTCCCATAGCCTCTGGTATAACCCGTAGATTCTACAATAGTATGTTCATCTACAATAATGACCACATGGCCACTATGCCAAATAAGGTCTCCCGGTTGTAGTTGCTCACCAATGGGCAGTGGCCTTAAATGTAAAGAGAGGGTCGTGGTTGTTTTACAAAAATAGGGAATGCCAGCTAATTGAGCAGCGCGTAATACTAAGCAAGAACAGTCAAAGCCACTAAGGGGTGTTGTGGTAGGTTCAGATTTATAGCGCATCCAGTAGGATACAATATTGCCATTATTACGCGTAGCGTGAACACGTTCACAGGCATCTGTCTGATACAATTCACAAAAACTATTGCCACCGCTTACGTAGGGTATAAAACCATTACTGTTGTTCGCCCACTCTTTAAGGATGTCTATAAATAAGGAAATTTTACCTTCCGGGGTGCTGGGGAAACTAGTGATGCATAAACTGGAGGGAATTAGGGCCTGTTGTATGGTAAACGTATTGTTTAGTTTGGTTAAGAAGACAACTTCATACGTATCTTGGGTATCACACTGGCTTGCCCTAACAAAGCGTGTTCCTGCAGAGAAAGTTGCGCCAGTTGTGCTTTCTTTCCAAGGATTTCGCAGTATTACTTGATTGGGTAAGTTTGTAGGATAAAAGGATGGAATTGCTTGAATATCAATGCCATTGTCTTTGAGTTCTTTTAGAGATACCAAGTATTTCTTTAATGTACAAAAGACGGATTGTTTTGAGCGTAATTCATCTTCATAAAATGCATTTTCAACGGTGAAAAGGTATTCCTCTGGTGTAGTTGCAAAAACTTCAACAACTTCATTGAATAATAGCTGGTTAGCACGGTAACAGGAACGTATTCCGGTTTCTGGCGCATACGGTAATTCAGTATATAATTCAGTGGCAGTTTTATTGCTATCAACATTGGTAATTGTTTTAGTAGGTGCGTCACAGAAAGGGACCACAACAACATATGCTGTGGAAAGGTTGCGATTGTCCCAATTAGCGTTGCAATGTAGAAACCATATTAAACAAAGGATTATTATTTTTTTCATGAGAGCTCTAAATAAGTAAATTATTTTGGGTTACTAATGGATATATTGTTGGTTCTTGCAAGTTATTCTTTAAACTGTCGTACAAAGGTAGCAATCTCTTTTGGTGACTTCAAAATATAGATCTCTTTTTTGTCTTTAAATTCCTTAAGTACATCCATAACTAATGGTCTATGCCGCATATTAAAGTTCCATATCCATTGTAAAAATTCCAAAAATTTAACACTAAATAGGCGTTGCTTACAATTTTCTGGATTACCAGGAATGTCTTGTCCGTGATGAATAATTGCGCGTTTAAGGACTCGCCAAATGCAGACAGAACGCGGGGTGTCTACAAAGATAACCACATCCGCATGTTGTACCCGTTCCCGGAGTAATTTAAAATAGATCCCTTCTATAATCCATGCATCTTGTTGGCATAGGGTGTTATGGGCTTTCTGGAAAACTTCCCATTCAACTTTTTGCCAGCCGGGCTTCCAGGCGTATTGGTCTAAATGATACAAAGGAAGTTTAAGTTTTTTTTGTAGTTGGAATGCTAAAGTTGTTTTGCCGGAACCGGCATTGCCTACAATAACTATTTTTTTATGGTGGATCTGTGACATTGGTAAATTCCTTTTATAACCCCCCCAGGGTTAAGGTTTATGCTGGTTATATGTTCTTTTGTCTTAATGTAAAACATAAGCTCTTAACTCCCATCTTTTTTTTAATTTTCCTTGCGCATTTTGAGCTTCTTTAGGTAATGGATCATCATCTTGTAGGGTTGTGATCCGCTCTCCTTGTGGATTGTAGAGGTTATAGAATTGTGGACGGAATTTATCACGGTATCTTTGAATTTCTAATGCGGATGGTTGTTTAAAAGGGTTGTCAAGGTGCCGGGCTGCATTTCTATGGCAGACAAAGAGTAGGGATAGGGGAAGAATTTTTTAGCCTTCAGATTACAAGTTAATCCAAATCAATTTGAAGGATCTCTGCTAAAAAATCTAGTCTCCAATCTATTTTTAGATTGGGTTGCCAAGCTTTAATAATTTCTGCAGCGTGTGCACAAGTTAACCAATCTGCACTTAAAACATATGGTTGTGAGCTGTAGGCGTTATAGCTATTTTTTTGGAATAAATGCCCAACAACCTTTTTATATTTATCACAAATCTCATAACAAGTACGTGATGGCGTTTTTTCATGGTACAGCAATCTTTGGTATCCCATTAGTTCATTGGTGTACATAATGGGAGATGGTTCACTATTCATTCCATCGCGAGCCTCAAGCTTTATGTAATAAATAAAATCTTCTTTATCTTGATCTAGAATTTGCCGTTTTTTCTCTGTTTCTTCTTGTTTAGCTTGTTCTAGATCTTCCATCTGTTGGCTTTGGGCCTCTTGTGCGCAATTTTGGTACTGTTTTCCAAAGAACCTTAAATTTCTTGGAGTTAGATGTGCTTGTGGTTTTTCTCCGCTGTATTTGTTGTCATATTCTAATTGATTAAATATATCTTCTGATTGTTTATCTAAAGTGTGATTTTCAGATATTAATTCGGTTATCTTTATCTCACCCTCACCTATAGCAGCCCCAAGTTTAAATGAATCTGATTCACGAAGAGTCGGAACCAACTTACCCCAAAATTGTAATTCAATTTCTTTATTATTAACTAAGACGGGATAACGCGTTTGTTTATTAATAGAGTTATGTATGGTTATGCCATTCCAGGGGATATAACAGAGAAGGCGATATAATGTGTCAACATAGGTTAATCTAATATTTGGATGCTCTATCTCATATTTTTTTACGCGGCTAATAAGTTCATCAAATGGTTGCTTATTCAAGTTTGCTTTTGATGCTTGTATCGCTAAATCAATAAAGAGATTTCTTTCACACTCAACTTCTACATACCGATCGCGCCCGTTTTTTTTGTAACTTGGAATGGATTTTGAAGCATGGTGAAAGAGAAAGCGAGGGTATTTAGTAAGATGCATTGGGAATGCAGAGCAGGTGGAAAGAGTTAGGAGTATAATAATAGATATGCGCATAATGTCTCCTTAAAAAATTAAGATTAAAAAATCATCAGTAACTTTAAACTTTTTTAACAAAAGATCAATTACCTATTACATCCCCCATTGGTTTAACCACAGTTGGGACGTTAAGGCATGAATTACAGGCCATAGGTTTTCATTCTGCCCATGGCGTATTTTTAGTAATTGCGCATCTAGCCAGGTGATATTAATAATACCACTTTTCACTAAAGTACCTTCATGCAACATATCGCGAATAGTTCCTGAGTTTTGTGCAAATGCAGTTATCATGGATCCGGTAGTTTGTCCTTTAATATGCCGCCATACGCTCTTTGTTTTTTTAAGTTTTGTTACGGCACGTCTAAAAAAGATACGGTCAAAACTGTCTCCGAATGATTGATACGTGGGTATGGTAAGTG
The DNA here is from genome assembly GCA_963698045.1 of uncultured bacterium. Lineage (GTDB taxonomy): Bacteria > Babelota > Babeliae > Babelales > Vermiphilaceae > MFD01716-c1. Next base: position 1,508,640 of record OY969115.1, read on the forward strand.
CCAGTTCCACTAACGGTTGGGAAAATAAGGGATGGCTAATGCTATAGAGTGGTGAGCGTTGATTGCGATCTGCAAATGCAATGCCATGGGCAAGACTTTCTATGTGCGCTCTTTTTCCCGGGTTAAATTGGGCAAGTTCTTTAGTTAAATAAAAGGGGAGCTGTTTAAGATGCTGCAAATAGGTGGGTTCTATAATATCTTGCATAGACGGTTCATGACCATTCGCACTACTTTGTTTGGAAAGTACTGTTTTTATAGTGTGCATTACCATTGCAGACCATGGCATACGGTAGGTACCGCAGAGTTCTTTTAAAGGTGCAGTAATCCCTCTTATGCCCCGCTGTAACCAATAATCTGCAATTGCCTCTTGCGGTGCAGGTGCTAAAAATACATGGTCACCACCCTGACCGTTCATAATAGTGTTGCAGCCTTGTTCTTGTGCTAACTCATACAATAGCGTGTTAAGGTGTGGGAATAATAAAAAGGTATTGGGTTTATTGGGGCGCCAGTTGGTGGGTAAGCGATCTAATAATTTGCATTCTTGCCAGTCAATAACGTGCAGCGGAGCGTTAACTGCATTTGCAATTTCTTGTGCATATTCAATTTCATTAGAGCTGTTCATACCACTGTCTATGTAATTAATGCCAATTAAATGAGTGTCTTGGGGCAGCACATCACGGGCAAGTAACATTACGGAAGATGAGTCTAACCCACCAGAAAGTTCTATGCACACGCCAGTGCTGTCTGCAGTCCATGCTTTTACGGTAGTGCGCAGTGTTGCCAAAAGTTCTTCTTCTAATGCATTAGCATCCCTAATAAACGTGCCATTGCAGGCAGATAGATCCCATACCAGTTCTTGGGTTATGGTACCCTGTGCGGTGCAGGTAAGTGCTATCCCGGGTAATAACTCAAAAATTTCTTGAAAGGGTGTTGTGGGTAATGCTTGGTTTTTGTTAATAAGAAATTCTGCAAAATATTCTGTGTTAAGAGATGGCTTATTTTCTAATAGGTCATAGAGCAGATGGAGGTCAGAAGAAAAAATAATACTGTTGCTCTGAACGGTATAAAACAGAGTAGTTAATCCCAGCGGGTCACGTACCAGGGTAAGTGTGTTTGTTTGGGTATTGTGCAGTGCCGCTACGTATTGTCCCCATATTTTTTTGAGCAGTAATCGTGGGTTGGCAGTTACCGCCGCTGCTAAGGGTGTAGAAATAGTAGCGGGTTGGTGCGTTGCAGAATCAAAGATTTTACCAATAAGAAGGCCGTTTGGCAGGGGAATTATGCGGTCAGTGAATATATTTTTTTTGTAGTAGCCGTACATAAGTAGGTTGTTGCCCGTTTGTATGCATAATTCCTTGTGGTCGGCGTATGTGGCAATAACGGTTTGTAGTTTTTTAGAAAGTGTGTTGGTAATGGGGCCGTAGGTGCCAATGATACTTGCCATGGTGATTAAATTCCTTTTCCTGGTTGTTTTAAAATCAAAGATAATGTCTCTTTAATTATTGGATTATCATTAATCACGCAGCCATCTGCACTCTCTGCCCATGCATGTGCATAAAAGGGATTTGTTTGTACACCAATAACAAAATTGCAGTGCCAATTCTTTTTGCCGGCCATTAGGGCAAACGTAGCAGCCCACGCTAAGCATAATGTCTTTTTAGGGTATAACAGAGATGCGGCGTCAATAGCAGCAGATAACTGTTCAATTTCTGTGGTGCTGGGTTGGTACGTTGCACCTTGGGTGCATTGTTCTATAGTGCGTAGTAGTTCTTTTAATCCAGTACGTTTTAACATCCGGTGTACTTTAGATAATTGAATAAATGCTTTTATTATGTCCCCTGTTCGTGCTTGTTTAAAGGGTGACCAGGTTGATTTGGTATCCCATTGGTAATCATGTAAGCCACCTGTTTTGATTGGTTTCGGGGCAATGGTTTTTTTTGCGCCCCTTGTTTCTGTAATGTATCCTGCATCTAGATAATAGGTAATCCAATAGGTAAGTTCTTCCGTATGGTCTGGTAATGCTGCAGAGAACCATTCTGAGTTTTGGTTGGTAAATTGGTGTTCTAAGATAATAGTTAAATATTCAGCGGCTTCTTCAATAAGACTTAAGTAATTATCTTGATCACTGTCTAAGATAATTATGGCATCATCGTATGCTGCGGCGTAAATATGGGGTGTTAATGAAAAAGATATCATTAGAGTTCTCCATGATGTTGTTGTGCATTCCATAATTGGTAATATAACTGTTTATTGGCAAATAAGGCATCATGACTGCCTATTTCTTGTACGGTTCCGTTATGTAATACCGCAATGGTGTCTGCATCTTTAATAGCGGCTAATCGGTGTGCAATTATAATTTTGGTGCAGGGAATAGTACGTAACAGTTGCTGTATTTCTTGTTCTGTGCGGGCGTCTAGTGCAGATGTAGCTTCATCCATTATCAGCAGGGTGGGTTTTTTAAGTAATGCGCGTGCAATAGCTATTTTTTGCCGCTGTCCGCCTGATAATTTGGTGCCTCGTTGGCCAACTATAGTTTGCAAACCGTTGGGGAGCGTTGCAATAAAAGGAGCAAATGCTAACTGTTCAATAATGGTTTGCAGTTCAGCTTCTTTTGCACCCGTTCCGTAACACATATTGTAGGCAATGGTGTTATTAAATAACATAATGTCTTGGGGTACAATGCTAATAGTTGCGTTAAGCACCTGGGGGTCTAATACATTGGTATCTATACCATCTAAGGTAATAGTACCTTGGGTAGGTTTAATTATTCCCATTAATAATCTAATGAGTGTTGTTTTACCGGAACCATTGGGACCAACGAGTGCAAGGGTCTTGCCATTTTCTATGCTAAAGGTAATTGAGCGTAATGCAAACTGTTCATTACGGTATTGGTAAGATACTGCGTTACAAGAAATAGTACCGTAGAGTACGGGGCTTGTTGCGGGCACAAAGCGTTGTGGTTCTGTTGGTAGGTCTAATAGAGAAAATAACCCTTTAACGTCTTGAGAAACTACCAACAGTTGATTGTAGCAGATAGCAAGTTGTTCAATGGGTTGGGTGAACTGGAGCCAATAGGTAAATAAGGTAATTGCGGTAAACACCGGGATAGTATTGTAGGACAGATTAGTAAGTATGGTTGCAAAAAAAAGTATAAATGCACTATTAAGTAACGCAGCTTGGGCGATGTGTAATAAATTCAGATTTTTTTGCGCCGTAAGTACGTGATTTTGGTAATTAAGTAAGGTGGTCTGTATGCGTGCAATTTCTATGGATTCTGCATTGGTATATTTTATGGACTCTATGGTAGAAAGCCCTTCTTGCATAATGCCAGCAAGTTCATTTTCTGCTTTATCAATGCGCTCATAACTACTTACGGTTTGTTTATTTAATCTAATTACTAATCCTATGTACAGAACAAAGAGTGCAACAAAACCGGCAGCATAATACCAGGGGAGCATATAGGCAATTACCAGTGCCGTGCATACCAGTTCTAGCACTACGGGGATTATAATAAAAAAAACCAGGTAAGAATAAATATCAAATCCTCTTATTCCTTTAGACACGCTATTGCTTAAAGATCCACTGGATTGGTTAGTGTGGTATTCATAGGGCAAATGATACAAATGAGAAACGGTTGCAACTACTAACGTTCTTTTAAGATCTAGAAATGCAGGAACAAAAAGGTATTGCCGTAGCTGGTCCAAAACCATTGCAGAAAAGTGGCTAATACCATAGGCGATTATCAAAAAAAGTGCCCAACTATATTGCGCATTGGTAGATTGTAGCGTGCCAATAATGTGGGCAAGAAGTAAGGGAGCAGTAAGTAATAACAGTTTAGCGAGTAGTAAAACGGTAAAAGCGCTTGCAATTTGTAGCGCCAATTTTTTTGTTCGCTGTTGCCAACAATAAGCAATAAATTTTTTAAACATGTAGTGCCTACAAGTGCTAGTGTGATGTATAGGAAAAGCCACGGCTTTATACCGTGGCTTACTGTTCCAGTTAAGGATAATTACTACTCAGGTTTTTTTTAACTTGCAACTAAGGCCTTAATTGCCCTGTGTTGTGATTCACTATTTATGCCATCTAATGTGATGACCTCTATTTGGTCGCTGACCCATTTCTGCATTGCTGGCTCCGCCACCTTGAGTAATTTTGGATGCTTTGCCAAGAGAAATAATAAGGTGAGGAGTTTTGGTATTTTTGGGAATACGAGGTGCGTTAGTTTGTTTCATATGAACTCCTAATAGTTGGATTGTTTTAAAACATTTTCTTTGTGCGTTTTATTAATCGCTTAATAAATACCTTGTGTTGGTATTCTTTCCATGCTTTTTCTTCTTGTGGGTTGCTTGGCTTTTTTAATGGCATCATAGGCATTTCATAAAATCTATGGGGCATTTTTGAACCAAGGCATGTCACGGTGGTTAGTATGCAGAGTAAAAAGAATGGCGTTTTATTCATTATGTTGTTTTCTTATTATTAAGTACTTACCAGCATTTGCGATACGATGGTCTTTTTAATTCTGAAAATGCTCCAGATATCCCTTGTGTAAGTGCAGATGCTTTGCCCAGAAGAATAATTGTTTTTCGTTTCTTGTTTTTCATAATTAGCCTACTCGTGTACCTCTAAATGGTTCATGGTTTCTGCCCTGGGTGCCGTGTGTTACTAATGATGCTTTCCCTAAAACCATGATGTTTTGTTGGGAGGCAGTTTTTGCTTTTTTGCTGGCAGTCGAATTTTTGTTATTCATAACGATTATCCTTGGAGTGTGTTTTTGTTGGTAAATAATCTGCAGGCACTATGGCATGCAGGTTATTTATTCCTGTGATTTACCAGAATTTAATTTTCTTAACCAGTTTTTTGTATGGTTTAACCAAGGTTTTTGCTGCTTTTGAGGCGGGATTTTTATGTTTCTTTTTACCTGCTTGTTGATCTTGTAAGGATTTCACTGCTAATTGGCTTGCACTTAAATGGGGACTTTGCGGTGCTGGTACGCTTACTTGCCAAGAGGCGGTGACATTCTTATTAAGTGGAACTTTTCCTTGTGAAACCACCTGGCGAGATGCTATTAACGGATTAATTGTTGCGCAGAGCATTATAAGACTAAGAAACTTCTTCATAAGAAGACTCCGGTAATGTGAATATGGATGATGTAAAAACTGGTCAAAGTTTAGCAAAAAATAATAGAAAGTAAATTTAATTGATTACTTGGTAATTTCGGGATATTTTGTAGGATCAGCAAGGCAATACTGCTCTCCAAAAGTGCCTTCCGGATGCTCTGCAATAGTAATGAATTTGCGTTCTGTAAATCCGCCTCTGCTTGCCCGTTTTTTTTCTTGCAGTGCAATAACTTCTGATTTTTCTATGTTATGTAATGCGCATAAAGCGTCTATTACTTCTAACACATCTGCCAATTCTGCTTTGAGTGTTTCTGCAGTTTGAGCATGGACTACTTCTTCTGTTTCTTCTATCAGTTTAAGACGTAATTGCTCATTAAATTCTATATCTGATAATCGGTACCAATGCATAATAGAGCCATGTTGTTCCATTAATGCAACTGCCTTGTCTCGCCATAGTTTATTTTGTTGGAATAAGCGCATTTTTACCATGATTACCCTTTATATGTTGTTGGTTTTTACATCCAATGAGTGTATCAGTAAAAAAGATTTTGGAATAAAATTATTGTGATAACTAAGTCACTTTGATAGGGTAAGTTTTGTGGATTTTAGAATGGTATGCGTTCTACTAAGGTCATTATGAATAAAATAAATACGGTTATTCTTTTGGTGCTCATAGTTGGGGGTGTTGTTGCGGTAGCTCTGCGTTGGAATTTGCAGAACTTTCCAACGCCCACTGGTGGTTATGGCGTAGGTACTCTTGAACGTCATTTAATAGATGTTGATCGCGAAGAGCCAAGTAAACAAGGTGCCCCGCGGGAGTTAATGCTCCATATTTGGTATCCAACAAATACAAAGAGTGCTCAGCCTACCATGCCGTATGATACTGATGCGTTACATAGTGCTCTGGAATTTTTAAGTTCAGCAAGCAAAGTTCCTGCATTCTTTTTTAGCCGAATACAAAATACCAAAACATTTGGGCAGCTAAATGCGCCCATTGCAGCAGAGCACACTAGTTATCCGGTTATTATTCTTTGTCACGGCGCAGGGACTATGATTCAGCATTATGCTTTTCTGGGGGAAGAGCTTGCAAGCCAGGGATATATAGTAGTTGGGGTTAATCACCCATACATGGCGGCAATTACCCGGTTTCCAGATGGCAGAGTAATAGAAAGTTTGTCTACGGAAAAACAAAAAGAGGGTAAAGCTGCTCAATTAGCCTTTAAGGAACAGCAATTTACCATTGCCATAGCAGACATACGTTTTGTTGTGGATAGTTTAATAACCTTAAATAATGATACTGCATGGCCACTTGCCGGCAAACTAGACGCAGAGCATCTTGGTATTTGTGGACATTCTGCAGGGGGATCACTTGCATTGCGGATGTGCATAGAAGATGCGCGTTTTAAAGTAGGCGTTTCTTTAGATGGCAGCACAGACCGTGGTAACCCTACATTAGCGTCATTTACTACGCCATTCTTATTTATTCGTGGCGAGAGTAGTCACGTATGGCGGGACCAAGAAGGGCAGTTGCGCAAGGAAAAACTGATGGAGTTGTGTCATAAACCAGGCATGGATATGACCGTTATTACATTTATGAATAATGGGCATGGGACCTTTTCTGATTTGCCTATCTTGTTGAACCAAACCATTGCTACACAATTGCTTTCTCAATATGTTGACATTAATATTGGTGCTTCATCAGCACATGCAATGCGGGCAATAACCGTGGTAAAAAAATATGTGAATGCCTTCTTTGCAACCTATCTTTATAATAGACCGTCTTTATTTTTTGAACATCCGAAATGCGATTTAGTAGTGGAAATGTAAAAAGGAAAAAATCAAGAAATATGACTAATTATAGAATGCATCCAGATGAAATTCTTATCACCAAAGATTTAGTAAAACAATTAATAAAAGAGCAATTTCCACAATGGGCTGATCTTTCAATTGACCCAGTTAATTCAACAGGTACTGATAATGCCATATTTCGTCTTGGAAAAGATATGGCTATAAGACTGCCCCGTACCCCTAGTGCTGCCCGCAATATTAATAAAGAATATGAATGGCTGCCAAGACTAGCATTGTATAGCCCACTTAAGATTCCCATTGCAATCGCATTAGGATCACCCGTTAATGAATATCTTTATCCATGGTATGTTTATCACTGGATAGAAGGTGTAAATGCTACACAAATGCATATCGATCTTTCTAAAGCAGCATTTTCCTTAGGTAATTTCGTTTTAAATTTGCAAAAAACTGACACCATAAATGCGCCACTTTCTCAACGTGACGGGCCATTAAGTGCCTTCGATGAAGAAGTTCAGGATGCGCTACATCTTTTGGATGGCATGATAGATGTTGCAGCTGCTGCCAAGGCTTGGAAAAAGGCACTGGATATTTCTACATATGCTGGTACTCCTTTATGGATACATGCAGATTTGCATCCGTCTAATATGATAGTTAATAATAATGAAATATCAGCGATTATTGATTTTGGCATGGCAGGGATTGGTGATCCTGCGTGTGATTTAATGCCTGCATGGACCATTTTATCAGCTGAATCACGGACTATATTCAGAGAAATAGTGAATGCTGATGATGAAACATGGGAACGTGGAAAAGGGTATGCATTGAGTTTTGGTTTAATAGCATTGCCCTACTATAAAAATACTAATCCGGTTTTGGCAAATATTGCTTTGCGTACTATCAATGAAGTACTTCTTGCCAATGAGAGCTGATTTTGTATTTTTGAGATTAGAAAGCTCTGCTCCTAATTTCTATTTACTCTAAAATGTAGATTTTAGTCTTTTCTTTCTGGTGCACGAAATCTATACATACTTTCATAAACCAAACCGAATCCTCCACGTGTTAGCATAGTTGCTTTGCCAAGAGTACTAATAGATATAGTAGATATTTGTTGTTGCTTCTTTTGATTGGGGGCGGTATTACATAGTTTTTTGAGCTTCATATGAATATCCTTTTTGTTAGAACTGTTATATTTAGGAAAAGAATAATAAATCCTACTTAATTTGCAAAGAAGCGTTATGTTCTTTGATCACAAAATTCTTATGGTAAGAAAAATTTAATTGTATTTGGTTATTTTTGGAAAAGTTCTCTATCATGGTTTGTTTTTTGTGGAAGCTTCATATAAATTTTTCATGTTTTTGCCATCGCTAAACCTAGAGACCTGTGCTAATTAAAATTTGAAAAGTATACTAGCACAAGTTGAACCTGAGGCTGGTAAATTCTATGAATTTTTACCCCAACCCACATTTAGTCCCTTAGGTGCCTAACTTCTATTGTTTTCTATTTTAAACCGTTGTTTAACCTGGAGTTCTGTGCTAAATTAAAATTAGATTTTTAATTAGCACAGAAAGGGGCTTGTTTGTTACTAAAAAGAGATATTGTTTCAGCACTAAAAAGATACGTAAATTTTCCTGTTGTTGCAGTAATGGGACCTCGGCAATCTGGTAAAACTACTCTTGTTCAAAACTATTTTAAAAAATATACTTTCTTATCTTTTGAAGATCCAAAGATAAGGGCATTTGCTAAGAGTGATCCTGAAGGTTTTTTACGACAGTATGAAAATGAATTTGGGATTATTTTGGATGAGTTCCAATATGTGCCAGAAATATTATCTTATATCCAATTAGAGGTTGATGCTAAAAAAAGACCTGGCTATTTTGTGATAACGGGATCGCAAAATTTTTTAATGAACCAGGCAATTACCCAATCTCTGGCCGGCCGAGTTGGTATTTTAACCTTACTTCCTTTCTCTATTAATGAACTTAAAGAAAACAAAATTCTTAGAGAACGATCTAATGATCTTATAGTCATGGGTAGTTATCCCCGTGTCTATGTTGAAAAAGTTGAACCCGAAGATCTCTATTCTTCATACATTCATACCTATATTGAACGCGATGTTCGACAACTTATTAATGTGGGCGATCTAAAAACATTCGACAAATTTATAATGTTATGTGCCGGACGTATTGGCCAATTATTAAATCTTTCAGAAATAGCGGGCGTATGCGGTATTACAGCTCCTACCGCCAATAAATGGTTATCCATCTTAGAAGCTAGCTATATTGTTTTTACGCTTCAACCACATTTTAAAAATTTTAATAAGCGATTAATAAAATCACCAAAACTATATTTCTATGATACGGGATTGGCCTGTAATCTTCTTGGTATAAATACTATAAAAGAACTTGAACCAAGCCCATTCCGTGGGCCGCTTTTTGAAAACCTAATTATTAGTGACTTACAAAAGCAATTTATGAATTTAGGCAAAACGCCACGCATGTATTTTTGGCGAGATAACAATGGCAGAATAGAAGTTGATTGTGTGCTTGACCGTGCGCAGCAATTGACCCCCATTGAAATTAAAGCATCTGAAACAATTTCATTAAGTTTTTTTGATGCGTTAAAACAATGGAATGAAATTTCTGAAACGGATCCAGAAAATAATTATGTGGTATATTCCGGTAAGGAAAGCCAAAAAAGAAAGCAGGGCCACATTTTAGGGTGGCATGCGGAATGTGATTTAATTAAGAAGTTGTATGGGGAATAAGTGGATTAATGGTTTTACCTATTTGCGTCTGATTTTATCTTGGGTGGTAACAAGAGTTTATTTTTGCTCGTTCGACCTTGTATTGTTCGTTACTCGCTGTCGCGATGGCGGGCTTTGGCGCGGTCGGAAGTTGATCAGGAAACGCACCTTCTTCCGTTCATCCTGCGCTTTGTGGGGTTGAAGTTTGTGAATGGTTTATTTGAGATATAATCAAGAAAATTTAATATTTCAGGAATTATAAGTAATGTTCTATCTAAGAGCAATGTATCTTTTTGTTGGTTTGGGATTAAGCATAGTAGCTATTAATGCTCAAATTGTTTTTTTGGAGAGGCCAGAGCTTTTTAATCCTAAGTTTGAAGTTGCAGCATGCTATGTAATGAATAAAGGAAAAATTCTTTACTTAAAAAGATGTTCAACTAGTTCTTGGAGCAACACCTGGGGGTTGCCTGGCGGGAAAATTGAGGCAAATCAAACGTCTCAGCAAGCGGTAATTAGAGAAGTTTTTGAAGAAACGGGAATTGATCTTTTGCCCCAAAACATAGTCTTTCTACATAAATTATATGTGCGTGATGTACTAAAAGATTTTGTTTACTATATTTTTACCAGTGTTTTGAGTACTGAACCAGAAAAAATAATTTTGGCAGAAGATGAGCATACTGAACACTGTTGGCTTACTCCAGAACAGGCACTTAAGCTTTCTTTAGTACCAGGTGAAGATGAATGTTTATGGTATATTTTTGGTTAATTGTTTATAATTCTTTTCTCAAATATACTTTTGCACGCGGACCTTCATTGTTATACCCTAAGGCCTTATAAAAATCATGAGTTCCCATTTGTGCTCTTTTTACACCAGAAGTCAGATCAATGGTAGCACATTTTTGTTTTTTGGCATGTTCTTCTGCGCTGTTAATTAAGGCTTTGCCAATTCCTTTGCGGCGGTACGTGGGATCGACAACAAGCGCTTCTATGCGAGCGCGTTTTCGGGGGAAAACAAAAAGCTCATTGTATGAGACTGCAATTAAGCCAACAATTGCACCATTTATTTCTGCCGCCAAGAGGTTAAACAATGGTGAAGTGGTATAGATGTGCAAACGCTCTTGCATACTTTCTATACTTTGGGGATAACCAAGTTGTTCCATTAGGGGAAGTAATTGTGGTGCATCATTAAGAGTTGCATTTCTTATTAACATGAGCGCTGCCTTTTAAATATTGATTCGCAATAGTTCATTTGGTTTTTTAAGAATAAATTGTTCATGAATCATTTGCAAAATTTTAATTTCGTTATGATACGCAAGTAGTTTGGTTGCTTGCTCATAAGTGACCCATTCAAATGCAGTATGTTCTTCAGATAACATAACGGTATTTCCGCCTTCTACAATTGCAAGAAATACTGGAACAAGCATAATTGCATCTGTTTTTACGTAATAAAAGGTATTTAGCATATCTACCGAATATAATTGTTGAGCATGCAATCCTGTTTCTTCTTTAAGTTCTCGCAATGCAGCTTGCCATGCAGTTTCACCGCCATTTACTTTGCCACCGGGCATTTGCCAAATACCATTATTGGTGCGTTGAATTAACAAATAGCGTGCGCTATTTTTATCTTTTTGTACTGCAAATATGTCCACAATGGTTGGTTTAATAAGAGGTAGGTTCATGTGTACCCTTATAAAATAATGATTAGCACTGTAATTGGTTCTTACTCTACAATCTCATTATCTTTAATCAACTGAGCATTTTTATTGCCCACATAGATTGCAGCTAAAACCCATATCGCGGTAAGTCCAAAACTAAATGCAGTACCAAAAAGCATAAGGTCATTTAAGTTATATTTAAAGGCATTGGTTACTTGTGCACCGCCAAGTTTAGACATGCGGCTGCCAAATACGTCTATAAACCCCTTGGATTTAAATTTAATATCTTTACTGGTTGGTATGTACATCATCTCTTTTACCGGGTTGTTAACGGCATATCCTAACCCTTTAGCAATCATCATAACGGCAAAGGTAGACCAGAGTAGTTGTGCAGTAGTAGGGTTACCAAAGATATAAAAGAGAAACAGGGCGGTAAAGGCAATAGTTAAACAAGCGGGAAAAAAGAGCAGACCAAAACGTAAGCCATATTTTTTAATTAAATAACTGGTACCAAGCAATGCCATAACAAACGCAAGAATATTAATTGCAAGACCGTACAGTCCCTGAAATTTGGCAAAACCAATTTCTCCGGCAAATTGCGGATAGATGTCTGCTTGTGACTGCATTTGGTATTCAATAATTTGGCTAATGGCTTCATAAAAAGTAGAGACAATTAAAATGCCCATTATGTAGCCACGGGTAAAGAGCAATTTAATACCTATGGTAAAGCCTTCAAAAAAACCTTCGGGTCTGTTTTCTGTCTTTGCGGCCTCTTTATTGCCAACCAGTTGGGATTGGGGGATTACTTTCATAAAATAATGGATTACCAACATAATACTGGCAGTAAAAAGAGTGGCCATGGCAAAAAGTTGCCAAATACCAATACGGTCAGAAAAGAACATTAATGCAGATCCACCAATTGCTCCAGCTTGTGCACAGGCAAGAATAAATGGGTAGCCCCGCTTTGCAGCGTCGGAGTCTGTAATACTATTGGTGAAAGACCAGAAGAGTGCAACAATCAAAGAACCAAAACTTTCTATTGCAAAATAAGACACCCAGCCCATAAGTGCCATAACAGTTTTACCCAAGAAGACATCACCATAGTGGTTGCGCAAAATAAGCGCTACGGTAATGCTGCCAAAAATTACTGCATATACGGAACAGATAATGTAAAAGAGCGTCTGTTTTTTTACCAGATCTATGAGCTTGGAATAGATTAGCACCAGAGCAAATACCACCAGTGGTGACCAGAATTTGGCAAGGGGTTGGAACAATCTGCCTTGGCAGTCTTGCCAACCAAAGCAAGCAGGGAAAGCAATTTTATAGAATAGGGTATTTTTAAGAAGGCGGACCAGCCAATAAGCACCAATGGTAAGAAAGAATGCAAGGGATAAAATACTAAATTTGGTGGTCTCTTCTTTTCTTAAATCGGGATAAAAATATCTAATTAGGCCGGCAATCATAAGGCTCCTTAAAAAATAAAAACAATACCATAGGCTGTATTGTTTACTGTCAGAATATACATCTAAGATTTGTAATGGGTTATAAAGGGGAACATGGTCTTTAGAATTTAAAAAGCTAAGACAAAGGCTCTCCAAGGGATTAAATATCGTAGGAATGGGTCCACTGGGAGTATAGCAGATAAATGAAGGAGTAAGAAGGAATTTGGGAGGTGGTTTATTTTTGTCGACAAAATAAAAAATTGTCGGTAAAATTAATATTGTCGATAATATTTAGTTAAATTTATGAGGACTCAATGAAGCATATTAAACGTATTCAACCCACCCAAGATAGTACTCTAGCGCAGCAATGTTACGATCAGTTGCAGGATTACATTATTGATGGGGTATTTTCTCCGGGGTATAAATTACGGGTAGAAGAATTAAAAGAACAGTTGGGGATAGGGCAATCCCCCATTAGAGAGGCCTTATCCCGCTTGGTGGCTTCTGGTTTGGTAGAAACAGAAGAAAATAAGGGATTTAGGGTTGCCCGTATGTCAGAAGCAGATGTGCGGGATACCTATAAGACTTATTTAGCTATTGAATTGCTGGCATTAGAAAAGGCAATAGCGTTGGGTGATGATGCTTGGCAGGCAACTATTGTAGCGACGTTGTACCAATTGGCGCTCATAGAGAACAAAGGTGAACCTGTGCCTTATCGCCTATGGGCAGAACGTAATTATGCCTTCCACGTTGCCTTAATTACCGGGTGTAATTCACCATTGTTGTTGCAGATACGTGCAGAGGTATATAAACGGTTTGACCGATATTGCCGTGTTGCATTTAACTTGGCGGGGCAAGAGTTGCATTTAAATCACGAAGAGCATAAAAAAATGGCAGAGGCGGTGTTGCAACGGAATTTTGCTGTTGCGCGCGATTTAATGACCTATCATATTTTGGGAGCATTAGAAGAGGTTATTACTACGCTTAAAAATAATAATGTATTATAGGGGAAATTATGAAGTTTCAACGTCCTTTAATGGAATTATTTTCTTATCTGAGCCCATTCAAGAGCAGAGTTATCTTGGCAATCATAAGCTCTGTTTTAAATAAATTGTGTGACATTGTGCCAGAAATTTTAATTGGTATTGCTATAGACGTAATTGTTAATCAAGACCATTCGTTGATTGCGCGCTTTGTTGGTATTAGTAATCCGTACCACCAATTGTATTGGGTTGCAGGATTAACTGCATTATTATGGATTTTAGAATCTGTTTTTGAATATTTTTATTTACTCTTGTGGCGTGGTCTTGCACAAGATGTGCAGCATACGCTCAGGCTAAAAACGTATGAACATATACAATCTTTGGATATTGCCTACTTTGAAGATAAAACTACCGGTGGCTTGCTTTCCATTATTAATGATGACGTTAATGAGTTGGAACAGTTTTTAACAGAAGCGCCTAATGCTATTATTCAGTTGGTGATTAACATTTTGGTCATGGGAGCAATTTTTACCTATCTTTCTCCGGTACTTGCCGTGCTAACGTTACTCCCCATTCCGTTTGTAGTGGTGATGGCCTATTATTTTCAGCATCGTCTGGCAACACTGTATGCGGTGGTACGTGACCGTGCCGGGTCTTTAGCAAGTCACATTGCGGGGCGGTTAGGGGGAATAACTACTATTAAAAGTTACACTACTCAAGATTTTGAGATTGCCTGTTTAGCAACAGAAAGTGATGCATATAAAGAAGCTAATTATGCCGCTAGCAAAGTAAATGCTGCGTACATTCCTTTGGTGCGTATGGGCATTTTAGTTGGTTTTATTATGAGTATGGTAGTGGGTGGTTGGTATGCCTTGCAGGGTGTTCTTGCGATTAGTTCATACAGTGTGCTGGTATTTTTAACACAGCGTTTTTTGTGGCCATTTACTACGTTAACTACCATTACGGATATGTATGAAAAAGCAATGGCATCTATGCGCAGAGTACAGAGTGTATTAAGCCAAAAGCCTACTATTCTAGATGGTTCCAAAGAACTTGCGCTGGGATCTTTGCAGGGTGCTCTAAGATTTGATGATGTATCATTTGCCTATTCTAATGGTGCGCCGGTGTTTAGCTCATTGTCTTTTGCTATTCCTGCAAAAAGTACCGTGGCCTTTGTGGGTAGCACGGGGTCAGGCAAAAGTACGCTCATTAAATTAGTGCTCCGTTTGTATGATTGTACCGGAGGTGCTATTTATATTGATGAAACCAATATCAATAGTGTTACCGTGCATTCGCTACGATCTGCTATTGCCTTGGTAAGCCAAGAGGTGTATTTAATAAACGGTACGGTTGCAGAAAATATTGCCTATGGATTTCCACATGCGAGTAAAGATGCTATAATTAATGCTGCCAAGATGGGACAGGCGCATGATTTTATTATGCAGTTACCTAACGGGTATGCAACCAATATTGGCGAAAATGGAAAAAATCTTTCTGGCGGTCAGCGACAACGTATTTCTATAGCGCGTGCAATACTCAAAAATCCACCGATATTTATTTTTGATGAAGCAACCTCTGCCTTAGACAATGAAACAGAGGCGGCAATTCAACGATCAATGACCACTTTGGCACATGACCATACTATGCTTATTATTGCACATAGATTGTCCACGGTGCGTAATGCGGATATTATTTTTGTGCTTGAACAGGGAAATATTGTTGAACAGGGTACTCATGACGCATTGGTTGCCCTAGGTGGTCAGTATGCACAATTGTGGAATATTCAAATGGGGGACAAGTAATTATGTGGTAGATTGATTATGACTTTATTGTTAATCATTTAAAAAACTTTAAGAAAGCACAGAACTTTTGCTAAAATGCTGATATAAGTAATAGAATGTTGGGTTTTAAAGAATAAATAAGAGTATAACAAGATATTAATCTTCAACGAGCAAAAATGAACGTAACTATTACTCAATTATCACCAGATCAATGGCAGGAATACTGCGATTTGCGATTACTTGCAATTAAAACTGATCCTTTTGCCTTTAGCAAGTCATATGAAGATGAATTAGCTCTTACTGAACAGCAGTGGCGTAGTTTTATCAACAATATGTGGTTTGCATTAAGCGATGGTCAAATTATAGGAATGATTGGGTTGTATAGGACCGGTGGTGAGCCAGCTAAACACAATGCATTTCTTATCTCTTTTTGGATAAAACCTGAATTTAGGGGTAAAGGAATCGCAAAGCAAATGGTAGCTTTCTTACAAGATTATTGTCGCAACAATGGTATTCGCAATCTTGAATTGCAAGTTACGGTAACCCAGAAAGAGGCAATTGCCTTGTATGAAAAAATGGGATTTAAGAAAATAGCGACTTTAAAAGACGCTATGCAATTCAATGATCAGTATTATGATCAATATCTAATGGCATGGTATGTACGATGAGATATAACATTGCATTACTAGCTACAGAACCCAAAATGAGTACTAATTATGCCCAAACCCAATTCGCTGAAGATGCCCAAGGTTATTTATTATCTGAGCATAGTTTGCCACACATTACCGTGGCACAGTGTAAGGTAGAGGATGAGAATCTGATTCGCAGTATCTGGCAAGAAATACATGAACAAGATCTCAATATTCCACAACCATACTTTCTTGGTATCGGAATGACTAAGAAAGCAGAGCGCCTGTGGGGAGTTTCTTTAATAGTTGCCAGAGATCCAGCATTGGTGCAACTGCAAAGTACAATTATTGGGGTTCTTAATCGCCATAATATTGAATGTATAAGTCCAGTTGGTGATTGGTATCGCCCGCATCTTACCTTAGCGCGCATTTCTGCGCCGTGTATTTCTTACTTTGATGATACCTTACTGAAGCATTTTGAATGTACGTTGGCATTAGGAATCGGTGATGAAAATGGTCAGTTTCTGCAGGTCATAGAGAAATGAACTTGCATAGTAAATCAATTTTTTTTCTTTTCCTTTTTGTTGTTATAGCAGTGAATTTTACATTGCAGGGAATGCAGGGTAATTATCGGGAGTTTTATGAAAAAATCGATTTATTCAATAAATTAATTCAAACAATACATAGAAACGATATTGCTCAATTACAAGCCATTCTTGATACTGGTGTTAATATTAACGATCGCTATATAGTAGAAGTTTCCATTTCTTTTTATTCTAACGATAAAACTACCACCTTATTGGAAGAAGCTTGTAAGTATGACAACAAAGAAATGATCGAATTTCTTTTAAATAATGGAGCAGAATTAACAAATAGATGCTTTAAAAATATTACGCATTACGAACATAATATCAGAGATACTCAATTACCCGTAATTACTGCTCTTTTAAAACATTATAGTAAATTATCAATTGTTGATCAGAAAAATTTATTGCCAGGTATAAGAGGTTTTCTGAAATCGCGTACGGTGGAAGTTATTTATGCTTGCCAGCACGGTACTCATCTGTATAAGCCGGAAATTTCTTGTGCTGTTGTGAGATTATGTTGTGCATATGGATTGCCTATAAATGATTCTATAGAAAACGAGTTTCCTTATTTGTGGCAAGCTGCAAGAAATAATATATTGCCCTTAGTTAAAATCTTACTATTTTATGGCGCTGACATTACCTATAAAAATGGTCCAATAGATATTCCCTGCTACCGTGATACTAGGCCAGTAGACGTAACCACTGATCCAAAAATTAAGAAATTATTAGAAGTAAAATCCTTAAATGGTGCAGAATATAATAACCAGCCCGATCTCTATAAGCAATTGCATTCTGATGAATTCAATCCAGTCAATAAATGTCCTCAAGAATTTAGTGAGGAGTTTGAGTGGTATGCTCAATGGCAAAAAACACAATTGCAGGAAAAGTATGGCACTATTGGGTCTTATTTAAAAAGAAGGGAATTGGGTCAAATTAATTCAATAGGTTCAAAGTTCAGCTAAACCCAATAACTGCTTTCTCAATGCATTAAAATCACCTTGATAAAAATAGCCCTGCCATCCTCTTTTTTGGGCTCCGGTAACATTAGCGAGCGTGTCATCAATTAGAAGAAGTTCATGTGGTTGCAGGGTTAATGTGCGCTCAACATGTTCAAAGAATCCAGAATTGGGCTTAAGGTGCCCTATTTGATAAGAAGAAAACACCGTCTGGAAATGAGAACCAATTAATCTGGCTATATGAGCCGTGCGGTATTCATCTTGATTAGTTCCAATGTAAATGGGCACGGTTAATGAGCGTGCAAGTTCAATCATGGGTTCGTTGATAAACTGGTCGTTGGAGAGCCAATAATTAATAAATTGATCAGCCGTTAACGGGGCGTCACGAAAAAGTTCATGCTTAAATACTCCAGTCAAATGTTCTTTGGTATTTAATTTGCCAGTGGTAACATCTTCCCATCGGGTACTAAATATCAGTTTAAAATGATCACTGCGCAATCCAAGATCGGCCTTAGCATTGCGAGACCAGAGATACTTATTATGCAGATCAGTACTATTAAACAGCACCCCATCAACATCAAATACAATTGCTTTAATAGGTTTCATGTTACTTAGTTTGTATAGCGTGAATATTGTGGTGTTCTATTAAGGAAATTTCTTGCGCATTATTTATGTGCAGTTTAATAAACGCGCAATTATTAATTTGCCAACGAAAGCCTGGTTCATATTGTAGGGTATACAACACTGCCCGCATAATCCCTCCATGAGAGACTACTAAAACAGTAGAATTTTTACTTTCATTACTTTTCTCTATGAGAGACTGTATTACCGAATGCACGCGAGCGTATATTTCTGAGTAACTTTCAATATTGTCGACAATTTTAGCATTCAGAAATTGTTCTTTCGCAAGACGAGCACGTATCAAATTGTGCTCGCGGTCAGAAAGCTCATTTCTTGGACGTCCTTCCCAAGAACCTAAGAACGCTTCTCGTAATTCCGTCGTAGTAATTATTTCTTTTTGATTTGCACCAATTAATTGTGCGGTTTGGTGCGCTCTATCCAGATCAGAAGATATTATTTTGTTAAATGTAATGTGTTGTAATTTTTCTTTAAGTTCACGTGCTTGTTCTATTCCCTTTTTGTTCAATGGAATGTTGGTGTGTCCTTGCAACTTGTCTTGCAGATTCCAATCAGTTTCGCCATGGCGTACCAAATAGATATCTAAGACGGGAATTGTAGGGGTTGTTGAAAAAGTAGTCATTATAAAAAGTCTCCTTATAAGTTGCATATCAAATATAATTGTTTTAATTGTGTTCAAATTGTTGTTTGGTTTGGTCATAAGAAGCGTCTTGTATGGATTATAATAAATTTTCAAATAGAAATGCTTTGATTGAAAGAGTCTTTGGTTGGTGATCATATAAATGATGGTATCATATTTATAATAGTAATGCAAATGGGCTAAATAGGGCCTTTTATCTCTATTTGGCTGTAGATTTTGCCAATAGAGCAGATGTATATGCTGCTATTAATTCACCAGATAATGGTACATTTTTAATAGAAGCACTGAATAATTTAGCAGAACAAGATCAATGCGAAACGCATTCACCGCTAAGTCAACGTAGCGCTTTGCTTATGACTATTAAAGAAGAATTGGATAGGGCAAGTTGCGTTTAGCACAAAATGAACATCTTATAAGATGCTTTAATGATAAGAAATAATTGTATTTCTACCGAATTTAAAAATGAGCTCACGGCTAATATCGGGGGCTCATTTTTTTTGTAGAAATTTTGCAATCGATGGCTCAGTTTTGTACAAAATTTCTCTGCGATTATTCCAAGTTTTACATTACCCGCATTTCTTTGTACGCTAGTGCAATTGATTATTCATGGTGGTCTTACTGCATATTAAAGGTAAAATTATGACAATCGATTGTATTAGTGGTCTTTTGCCTGAATATTCCATCATTTTAGCTAAAAACATACTTGCCGATTTTTTAAAACGGTCTGCTGACGATATTTGTTGTGATCTATTAACAGGCGGATCGGTAAAAGGTGGCTTGGTAAAATGCAATTATGGTACTGAGAGTTATGTCATTAAATTTTTTAGTGCGCCCGAAACTGGCTTACATGAAATTGCATGGACTCGGCATGCTGCAGATCTTGGTATTGGACCTCAGTTCTTTTCTGCCGAACCTACCGGAAAATATATGATAACTGAGTTTGTGCACGGAAATGCATTAGTTCCTGCAATCGCCAATACACCATCTATTCTTAAAAGCATTGCAAAAAATCTTTCAAAATTACATCGATCTTCTGCATTATTTGCTCAAAGTTCAGATTGTTTTACGCGTATTGATGAAAAGTATAAAAAATTAAACTGTTCTGGTGCATTAAAAAGTCTTCTTGAACAATGCTATCAACAAGTAAAAAAAATTGAAGCACATTTACAGGATGCTACGGTGCCCTTTGTCCCTTGTCACAATGACCTTAATTGGGGCAATATTTTTGTACACAATAATCACGTAACATTTATAGATTGGGGGGATAGTGCTTTAGGAAATCCCTATTATGATATTGCAGCTTTTTTTGTGTTGAATATTATTACCCAAGAAAATCAGAAATTATTTTTAGAGCAGTATGATCCCAAATCACTGCATGCACAATGGCAGCGATACCTGGAATCATGTATACAGCTGGTACATTTTGAATTTAGTCTTAATCTTTTGTTAGGGGTTCAAGCACAAGAAAAAGAATTACTTTTCAGAGAAGTTATCCCATCCGTTAACACAATTGATCATTATCTTGCCCTGCTAGCAGAACGAACAGTAGAGATTGATAGTAACTTTTTATATTCTATGGCAATTGCTAACCTTCGCGAGATGAAAAATGAATAATTTAATTTCCTTTTTTGTAAAAATCCTTGGCTTGAGATAAGGCTTAAGTCAGTCTTATTATTACGTTTAATGTGCTGTTTTGTACAATTGAATGATTGGAAACAACAAAAAAATCTTCGGGAGTAAACTTCATGATATTATCATTCAGAGATCTAACTACAATAGCGCTCGTAATTTTTTGCGGTACTCATGTCATACCACTTGCCGCATGCATGAAACGCGACGATCCAGAATACACGGAATATTACAGAGAAAAAACTAAAGAAAGTTCTGCACAATTTGTTAAAGCTCTTAATGAATGTAACTATGAACAAATAAAAATTCACAAAGAAAATTTGGAGACCAATTTAGCTGGTTTGGATGCAACGCCACTATGTTATGCTGTTACTAATAACAATATGCCTTTAGCTAAATACCTATTAGATCTTGGGGCAAATCCTAATAGGGGTCAGGGATCTTGGCGAGCGATAGCACGTGCGGCAAAGAATAGTAATATAACCATGGTAGAGCTTTTGTTAATGCATGGTGCAGAAATAACAGATGCCCTTTCGTCTGCTACCCCCAAAGTGCTTATTTTTTTATTAGATCAAAAAATCCAAAATATAAAGCCTAGCTTTTTGGCGAAGACTTTTAAAAATTGGCCTCAGGTTATTGCAACCAAAGTGATACCATTTAATGAATATTATGGTTCCACAATTCAAAATATTGGCGATGAATTGTTTTGTGATGTTTATCCGCATGGTCAGCTTGATTTATGGAATAGATCTCAACCAAACATACCAGAATTGTACAAAATATTATTAACGCATAATTGGGTGCGTTATTATGAGAAAGTAAATAGCATTGTTCGATTAAAAACAGTTCTTTTAGTACACAAAAAAGATCCTATTTTTGCAAAACTGCCCAAAGAAGTTTTGTATCACATACTTTCTTTTCTTCCTGATCTCATGTGGACAAAGACATTGCCACCATTAGGGAATGCAAAAGATAATGTTATTGCGCTGGAAGTTACAAGGCGGTTAGATCAATTTAAAGATTTTTTAGAAAAAATTAGTTATATAAGAAATGAGAATGATGAGTGGTACATTGAGAATTCATTAACCAAAATTATGCTAAATCCTGATTATCTAAAACCAATTTGGAAGCCTTACATTACTCAGCAAGTTGAAAAAGATTTAATTGTACCTTGGTCGGAAAAACAAGAATGCAATAAAAAGAGAAAAATAGAAAAGCGGAAATAGTTGTTATATCCCAAATTGGGAATTGTATCTTATCCCGTAGAATATACGATCATTATTGATCTTTTTATTTTGAACAGGGGTATCATCATCATAACTAAGTTCTGCTCGCGGATGCGTTATCTTTTTTGTTGGAATCCATACTTCCCCAAGACCTACCTCAGGAATGATTTGGTTGATGTCGAAAATAAAGCTCATTTAAACTACGAATATAAAGAAATTATAAAAAGTGTTTTATAAGTGATCGATAATTATATTTTTCAAAAAAATAAAACGGTAAGGAGATTCTATGTTGAAGTATAATAACTATTTTATTTTTGGGTTATTGTTGTCATTTTTAAATACTAATGGCATGCAGCAACCGGTACAACAATTGGGACAACAACTACTACAGGAACAACAACAAGTTGCAACTCCTCCTCTGTCTCCGGAACAGCAAAGAGAAAGAGATGAAAGAATGGAACAAGCTTACAAAAGAGCGAAATGTAAACAGTGTTGTCGCGTAGCTGCAATATTCACTATCTGTCCTTGTTGTATTGTTACGTTGTGTTGTAAAGATGAAGATCAGCCTGCTCAAAATCAAGTAATTGAAAGAGCTGCCAATCATGAAGAACAAAATTAGAGGTAGTTGGTTGGCTGTTGTGTAAGTGGTACCTATTATTTTTGAACATAATTATGATGCAATATGTAGATGAAACTATTTTTAAATGTTATAAGTTCTTGGAATAAGGTAGTAATAGTTTTTTGTATTACAAAGGAAAAAATATGAAATCATTTAAATCACTATTTATAGGCACATTATTAATTGCGATTCTACCAGCCCTCTCATGGGGGATGCAGGAAGGGATAGATGATAATGATGAAGTATTGAGTCAGGCAGATAGCTCTCGCGGGGGAGATGAGCCGTTATCTCTTAACGAACTAGTAGAAGAATTCCAAAGAGAGTTTTTACCAGATATTCATTCAATGAATCTTGAACAAAAAAAGAGCGCGATACAAACGATTTTGCAGTATTTATCTAATCACCACCCGCAATCCCACAGAAAAGAAATTCATTATGCTGCGGCTTTTGGTGCTATAGAATATATGAAAGAACTTATTGATAAATCACCGGAAAATATTGATTTAAAAGATGAAAATGGATCTACCCCATTATTTTATGCTGTTACAGATGATACTGGTAGAGCTGCCGAATTACTTTTAAAAAGCGGTGCTAATCCAAACATAGAAACCCCTGACAAATCTAGTTTGCTGCTGCTGACCATGAATATGCACAATAAGCATATGGTAAAATTATTGAAAGAATATGATACGTTGTGTTCTTTGGAAATCTTTGAAGAAGCAAAAAAAGATGAACAAGATGATGAAGAGCTTACGACTGGTTTACAACGCGTTGGTATTTCCAAATTTGAATTCGATTTGTTTAGTGCCATAGAAGCAAACTGCCTTGATTGGTTTAAGAAAAATAATGAGCAGATTCAGCAAGTGCTTATTAATGGATTTAACCGATTTGATGAAAAAACAAAAACCAAACGTTTGGTTCATCTGTTACCTTTTCTGGTAGCCGGACAAAATTTTATCATTGCTGAATATCTTATTAAAAATGGGGCAAATGTTAATGTACAATCGCCGAGTAAAGGTAATACTGCACTGCACGTTGCGGTACTAGAGTGCAATGTTAAATTGGTCAAGCTTTTACTAGAAAAGAATGCGAATACTACCTTATTTAATAATGAGAAAAAAACTGCGTTAGATATTGCATATGAAATGCAACAAACACTTAACCAAGAGAATGATAATAAAAAGGTTGAAGAAATAGAAAAAATAATTAGATTATTACAAAGTTCTAGTAATACAAAAGAAGAAGAAAATAAAAATTAGGAAATGTGACTGCAAGAAGCACTCGTATTTCTGTAACAGTTTAAAGAATAAAGCATTGTGGGAGTGCTATGAAAAAGATAATTATAAGCGCATTTTTATTTTCAGCGTTTAATTGTGTTGCGATTGCTCCACTTCCTGTAAAGAGGAGCATACGCAGGTGTCCGCAATGCCAGCAAGAATATATTGGGCTACATCAGTGCTTACAGCCATGGCCTACTGCACCAAAAGAGAACGATGGAGAACAATGTGACCAAAAACAATTGCAACGAGTAAGCGCACTTATTGCCGCGTTAAAAATAGTTGAATAAAATTAAAAGCAGCTATCCTTATTTTGCAATCATAGTGATAGCTGCTTTTTTATCTAATTAATAAATTTTATCTTTACGTATCTTTTTAACAGCTGAATCATATTGGTGTCCTGGGCAGATGTTGCAAAATCAAGTGGCGAATGCTGAAAGTTGTCTTTCTTTTCTGGGTTTGCACCATGTTCTAATAACTGCTGGGCAATAATGTGTTGTCGATTTAACACAGCATAAGAAAGCGGGGTAAGCCCATCGCTGTCGGTCGCGTCTATGCGTGCACCGTCCTTGAGTAATTGTTCAATAAACGAACTATCTTTTTTTATTACTCCTGTATGCAGTAGCGTTGATTTTAAATAATTGAATGAATTTGCAACATCTATAGAACAGCGCTGAGCATAAGGTGACAACCTGCTCCAAACATTTGCTCTTTCCTCGGTTGAACAATCATGTAAATATTGAATTTTTTCTATGATTCCTAGCTTTGCTATGGAAACAATTGGTCCCTTTTTTTGATAATTTTGCCATGTTTCTAAGGGTGGTTCTTTCAACCAATCCCAAACTTTGGTATTTAGTTGCGGCAGAGGCTGTTTTTTATACATTTCAAATTTAATCCAATTATCACTTACACTCCAATAATCAGCACCATTATTATTATAATTTTTTTCCTCTAATTCTTGAGCATAGCCTATCCAGTCTACCCCTACACTTATTGCTAGAGTCCCTTTGAGTGAGGCAAGTAAGAAATCTTGCAGTTGCTGACAATGGTATTGCCCGGCATAGACAATGTTGTGTGAACTAGAGGAAGCAAATAATTTTAAAAGTAATTCCCACTCCATAAGGCTTTCTTTTAAAGGCTCCTTCAGTTCTTCCATAATAATTTTTAATGTTTTTTTTATTTTGTCTCTACTCGGAAAAATACACTGGGTATCCCATTTCTTTTTTGGTTTGTTGAATTCATTGGTAAAATTGGACTTCATTTGGTGATATTGGTTCAATATCCTGTCGGCTACTTCTTTGCTATTGTGTTGTTTTACTTGTTCAAACAAAGTTTTCTCTTCAGTAAGAAATGGTTTTAATTCATCGAGTTCTACTGTGTTAAATAATTGGTTTACTGGAATTTCAAAAGCTTGGCACATCATGCTCGTAAGAAGTGATACTGTGGTGAGATCCCATCGCCAATGGTCTGCTGCAATGAATGTTACGTTTTCTTGAAATGCCTGCGGAGTATTGCTGAAATATTTACCGTAGTATGAAAGTAAACAATCGTTTAATTGGGATTTAACCTCAGAGAAAGTACTATCCTCTGAACGTTCAAAAAAAAGGCTAATTTTTGACTCACTTTCTTTTCTATCTAAGAAATACAGACTGTTGATAAACGCTCGTTCCTGCGGAAGAAAAAGGAGTTTTTCTTGGTCCGATAGAAAATTTTCATTATTCCTATTGCTACTATCTGGCCGATTGGCTGTTACTATATGTATGTCGGAAATCAAGTCAATCGTTCTATAGATAGTACCATTATGCGTGAGTATTATGCGGGAATAGTGTATGGGAGACGTTATAACAAAAATTGGGAATAATAGTATCAGATAAAGCAAGGGATTATTAATGTTCATCATAGAATTTTCTCCTAACTATTTTTGAGTATTACATCATAATTTAGTCTAAGAATTCAATGTTTTCTATGATTTAAAGAAATCTAATCATACAGAAGCGCGAACCTTTCTTTTTTTCCTGCACTGCAATGATTTCTTGTTTATGTATACCTGACCGTTATGGGAAACCATGTGTTATTTTCTAAAAAATCTTGCTCTAAATGAGCATAATAGCTAAGCATTGCATTCCTAGGGGGATCTCTGATTAACTAAATAAGGGTGGAGTAGCTCAAGAAGTTCTGGTTGTGCTATTTGACAATTTTTGATACTAGCTTCACTATAAAAGAACTGATTTCTTGATTGTTAATGCTCTTGTAAGGATGTTTATGGATTTTTCATTTTTGGTAGTTACCCCACCATTAGTAGTTATTGCGGTTGTTCTGCTGACCCGCCGTATGATTGTTTCCTTTATTGTTGGTATTATTTGGGCAGCATTATTGGCTACTAAAGGTAACGTCATAGAATCAGCAACGTTGATTGGTAAGCGGTTTTTAACCAGCGCAGGGGTAACCGGATTAAGTTCTTGGCAAGGCATTCTAGATAATTCTAACTTAGCCATTTTTATCTTTTTGTGTTCCCTGGGAACTATTATTGCATTATTGCAGCGTACTGGGGCAGCTATGGCGTATGGCAGGTTTATTAAAAAATTTGTGCACACTCGCCAACAGGTAGAAATTTCTTCTCTTATTCTTTCATTCTTTTTCTTTATTGATGATTATTTTTCCGCATTAACGGTTGGTTCTGTAATGCGACCATTTGCGGCATTATACAATTTGAGTCCCCTTAAGTTAGCATTTTTAGTGACGGCTATGGCAAGCCCTATTGCAATCTTGGCTCCCATTTCTAGTTGGGTGGGAGAGGTAGTCTTGCAGTTGCGGACATCTGGCATAACCATGAATGGACAGGGTGTAGTAATTGCAGCAGACCCGTTTAATGTATTTTTACAAACTATTCCCTTTGTTTTTTATGCCATTATCTTAATTGTGGCAACCTGGTACATAGTACTCAGAAAAATATCGTATGGCCCAATGGCACATCATGAACAATGTGATCCTGCCATTAAAGTTGTTGAGCAACCAAACAATGAACATTGTCCTTGTTCAATTGTTGATTTTATCTTTCCCTTAACCATGTTGGTAAGCACTATTTTTATTATGTTGCTCTTTACTGGCGGGTATCATCTATTGGGCGGCACAAATGATTTCTTTGGTGCGCTTAAATCTGGGGTAGTATACCAGTCTTTATTGGTAGGTGGGTTGGTTGGGGTGATTGCTACTAGTATCTTTTTTTTGGTGCAAAAAAAAATAAGTATAGATGGTGTTCTTAAGGCATTAAAAGAGGGTGCATGGCTAATGATCCCTTCTATTATTATGCTTATTCATGCTTGGACCTTGGGATCTATTTTAAAATCTGATTTACATACCGGTGATTTTGTAGCTCAATGGTTTGGCATGTGTGTGTGCATTCCTATTTTTCCCGCACTTTGTTTTGTAATTACTGCTCTTATTTCTTCTTTAATTGGGTCAGCATGGGCAGCAATTGGATTAATGTTCCCTATTATTATTCCTATGTTACAAACATTAACTGGCTTGGCGTCTGGGAGTCCAATAGATGCAGTACCGTTATTGGTACCAATTATTGGGGCAACGCTTTCTGGCAGTATTATGGGAACGCATCTTTCTTTAATTGCAGATAATCCTATTATGTCTGCTGCAAGTACCGGTGCCAATCACTTGGAACATATTAAGACCATGAGTTGGTATGTATTACCGGTGGGCATTGCAACTGTAGTGTCATACTTAATTATTGGGTATACTTGCTGTGGTTATGGGTTTGCGCTACGCCTGGCGTTAGCATTATTAGGTGGAATTGGTACCGCACTGGTGCTTTTGGAAATGGGGCAATGGTTCTTTGGTAAAAAATCTTAATTTCTTATTTAGTACTGTTTTTGTAAAAATAAGTAAAAAAGGCATAGTAATTGTTTGATTCAGCGCTTCTTTTATGGTACATTAAACCTGTTTTTAATTGAAATTATGAATTAGGGACTTTATTAATGAACAGATCAAAAACTATTGTTATGGTGGCGGTTTTGGCAGCGTGCGGATTGGTATTACCTTCCTGTGGTGGCAAGAGTAACCAAGAACCAGAATCAAAACAAGAGACGCAGCAAGTGCACAAGGGCTTGGTAGTTATAAATGTTTTGGATAAACAATTGTTTGATGATTGTCATATTAAAGGCTCTATTAACATTCCGGTAGAAGAGATTGCACAGTGTGAACAGTGTGTTGATAAAGATGCAGATGTAGTACTGTATTGCTCTAACTACTTGTGTTCCTCTAGCGGGTATGCAGCACGTAAATTACAAGCAGCTGGATTTAAGAACGTAGCAGTGTATGCTGGTGGAACTGCGGAATGGTTCCAAAAAGGGTTGCCAGTAGAAGGCCCTCATAAGAGTTCGTATTTAACCAACGTAATAGAACCAGTTGGTAATACGCAGGAAGAGGGAGTGGCCGTGGTGACAGTGGATGACTTGGCACGTAAAATGGGTGTACAACAAGCTGTGGAAACGCAACCGGTTGCACATGATAGCCAAGATCAATCATTAAATGAGTTAAAGTAATGGCGGCATAGCCAAGTGGTAAGGCAAGGGACTGCAAATCCCTCATTCCTCGGTTCAATCCCGAGTGCCGCCTCCATCCTCCGTAGGACTTATGGTGCTAAGGCATGATGGAATATGAAAATTTAAAAAATTGCGCTGAAGTTTTAGAAGATGTAGGCGAATGAAATTTGTGTGCCGGGGTGGCGGAATAGGTAGACGCAAAGGACTTAAAATCCTTCGGGCTTTTGCCTGTGCCGGTTCGAGTCCGGCCCTCGGCACCACCCGCCGTCGCGCATAGCGCTATGGCGTGGTGTCACGCCGAAGTTCTCGCCGTCGCGACGTAGCCCTATGGCTTAGTCCGATGAACGAAGGCGGACAACCTTCGCATAAAGCTTCCTACTTCGTTAAAACTTCGTAGGACAAGCCTTATGGCGGAATGAACTTCGAAGCTCAAATTGGAGCGTAGTAGCAAACCTTTTATCCCATTTTCACTTTGTTACAATGGGAACTCTTTTCGATAATGTTTTTAATCTTGTTAAAAACTTTGCGTTTGACTTTAAAACCAAATCTTGACAAAAATAACTGAACATATAGTGTACAAAGTAAGTACTTGTTTTGTTTGCTTTAATGATAGTGAACAACAGAGGATATTGTATGAATAAAGCAAAAGTTGTTGAGCATATGGCTAAACTTACTAAGTTGCCAAAATCAACTTGTAAGGAATGTCTAGAAGCCTTTATTAGCACTGTTGGTAGTGCATTAAAGCAAGGTAAATCAGTTGCATTAACTGGCTTTGGTAGCTTCTCTGTTATGAAGAGAAAGAGCCGCACCGGTATTAACCCAATGACCAAAAAGAAAATGGTTATTCCGGCTAAAAAAGCTCCTAAGTTTAAAGCGGGTAAAGCGCTTAAGACTATGGTTAAATAAATCTGATTTTGTCCAGATATAGGCATAAAAGAAAGGTCCTGTGATGAGCAGGACCTTTCTTAATTCTCTTCTTTTTTTAAAAATTTCTTCCCTTATTATCCCTTTTCTTGAGATTTGCTATTTCATTTCATTATACTCTTAGAGTGTATAATCAATTGTACCGTTTTTTAAGAAGGAGATGAGCGATGGATGTAGCACAAACAGCACAAGCCCCAGTAGCACAAGTGGCCCAAGAAGTAGCGCAAGCAGTACCTGCGGCAGCAGAGGCAGCTTCTAACGCGGCACCTGCAGTGGCAGAACAAGGTGGTGGATTTTTTAGCAATTTAAAAGATTCTCTGAGCCCGTCTAATATTATGGAAAAAATTCGTGAAAACAAACAGTTGTTGTTAGATATAGCAATCTATGGCGCAATTGGTTTT
Organism: uncultured bacterium; assembly: GCA_963698045.1. GTDB lineage: Bacteria > Babelota > Babeliae > Babelales > Vermiphilaceae > MFD01716-c1. The sequence continues at coordinate 1,538,253 of OY969115.1, forward strand.
TTTGTTGGTTTTTTTATTCGTCGTTTTAGTACCTTTGTTATTATTCTTGCAGGTTTAATTATTTCTTTGATTTTGCTTCATAATTTTAATGTTATTAATTTTGCTATTAACTGGGATTGGATCCAAGCGCATACTGGGTTTAAGGCAGTAGCAATGGGGCAAGGTGACATAATGAGTTTCTTAAAAGATAATTTTGTTATAATTGCTAGCAGCATTGTTGGATTCTTAATAGGTTTAAAACTCAGTTAAATAAAAAGGGGTTTGTACATGGCTCCTCATAAAACTAAGACAGATGAAATTATAGATATTTTGGTAAGAAACGGTGCCATTAGCTCCCATGAGTTGGTAGCCCTTCACCATGCATTTCATGAATCTAACGCAGATAATTTTGAAGAATTTTTATTAGATGAAGGGCTGGTAGATACTTCTGATGTATTGGAAGCCCTTTCTGAATATTATCAAGTTCCTTCATTTGATGTGTTGGATTATTTTTTTGAGCATGATTTGCTGCACAAATTTCCAAAAGAGTTTTTGTTGGCCAATGGTATAATTCCGATGGAAACAGAAGGTGATGCAATAATGGTTATGGTGGCTGCAGATCCTAATGATGAAAATCTGTTGCCGCGCATTGGTCAATATGTATCTTATGACATTGTCTTTAGAGTTGGTATACGTCTAGATATTGAAGACGCAATAAAAGAATTTTATGATAAATCTCTCACGGATGAACCTACTGACCTGGATATTGACACTGAACAACGGGAATTAAGAGAAGAACAGGAGATGGGGAATATTTATGAAGAAGATGAATGGAATACCGATAAATAAGTAGGTGTTTGCCGTGACCACACTTTCTGAACATTCGGTTATTTCCCGGGTTAATGCACTCATAAAACGTGCAATTGCTGCGCGTGCTTCTGATATTCATTTAGAGCCAACAGAGCATGCGTTACGCATTAGATTTAGAATAGATGGCATGTTGTTTGACCAAGAACCAATTGAATATGCAGTAATGGCACAAGTTGTTTCCCGGGTTAAGGTACTGTCTCACATTAACATTGCAGAAAAACGTATTCCACAAGATGGTAAATTTTCTAATACCTTTGACGGACACACTATAGATTTTAGAGTGTCTACCTTCCCTTCTTTGTACGGTGAAAAAGTAGTTATTAGAATTCTTGATCGTACTACACAGGCTATTGCATTGGATCAACTGGGTTTTTTACCCGCAATGCAAGAAGCATTTAAACAACTTATTTTTAGGCCTCATGGCTTTTTTTTGGTGACCGGGCCAACCGGTTCTGGAAAAACCACTACCTTATATGCGGCACTTTCCGCACTTAATCATCCAGAAAAAAATGTTGCTACATTAGAAGATCCCGTTGAATACCATGTGGCAGGTATTACCCAAGGGCACATTAATCCCGAAGCCGGTTTTACCTTTGAAAAAGGGATCCGTGCATTACTACGGCAAGATCCAGACATCTTATTAATTGGTGAAGTGCGTGATCGCCAAACCGCACGGGTGGCCATAGAGGCTGCTTTAACAGGGCATTTGGTGTTAAGCACGTTGCATACTAATGATGCACCAAGTGCTGTAATGCGGTTAATGGATATGGAAATTGAACCGTTTTTGTTGAATGCGGCATTAACGGGAGTATTAGCGCAAAGACTTGCGCGTACGTTGTGTGTTCATTGTAAAGAAGAAAAAGCGCCTACTGCTCAAGAGCGTGGGGTACTTTCCAAATTAAATGCTCAGTTAGAGCGGGTATGCACGGCGACTGGGTGTAGTGCTTGTGACAACCGTGGCTATAAGGGAAGAACCGGAATTTTTGAACTACTTCCTATTACCAATGCGTTGCGATCATTGGTAGTTTATGAACCTAAAATAGAAGCTATTTATGCGCAGGCCGCTCAAGATGGTATGCAAACATTGCTCCAGGATGGGCTAACTAAAGTAAAAAATGGTCAGATTAGTTTAGATGAACTACTGCGCGTGGTTATTTAATTTTTTTGCTTTCCTCTCTATACAAAATAATTTGTTGTTTGTAGGCTAGCTCCAGTATTGTTAAATTGCGTATTGAACTTGGGAGAAGCCATGCATATTCGTTTCTTTTCTGCTATCTTTTTTGGAAGTTTGAGCTGCTGCTGTCTTGCAATGGAAAAAACAGAAGCACAGTCAAAAGATCCGTTCTCGCAGGTTGTTGCATTGCTTCTAAAATCTAATGCAAAAGAATCTCAGACCCAAGCTCCAACGAATGTGAATACTGTTCATCTCCCAGTACTCAGTTATATAACTTCGGTAGATATTACGCCGGATGGTAATCAGTTTGCAACTACGGATCGTGGTGGTAATGCTACCTTATGGAATAGTAATGGGACGGTCGCCAAATTAATTAAACAAGCACAAAAAGGTTCCAGTCCTGCAGATAAAATTACGATGACTTCTGATCAGCTTGCTATGGTTATTAGTTGTGTTCAGGAAAATAAGCTCTATGTTTGGCAGCGTAAAGATCTTAACGACAATGGACAGCTTATGAGTATTGATTGTAATGAACAAAAAATTTCTGGAGTTCTGGGAACTATACAAAAATGCTCCGGGGGGACTTTTGTGGTTGCACAAGCTACAACTGGTGGCTTAGTGGCATGGAAAGTTGATAGTAATGCTATTAGTTTTGCATATAATTACCCAGAATATACCGCTCCCTTCACATTTACTGCAGACAATGATTCACTGTTAACTCAAGATGACAATACAAAATCTTTGGTGGTGCTAAATACTCAAAATGGTTCAATACTAAAAGAAGGAACAGACACTACTAATGCACCGTTTTCTGTTATTGCGTGTACTAAAGATAATAACTTTGTTGTTGCTGGTGACCAAGAAACAAGCATTATAATTTATGATCTTAATGCGGTGGTGGTGGCTAAAAAAGATCATTGTCATAATTCTGGTTCTGCTATTACCGCCTTAGCGCTGGGAAATAAGGACGTAAGAACCGTGGTAACCGGATCAAGTGATAACACTATTAAAGTATGGACATTTGATCCAGATCAAAAAAATATTGTGTTAATTTCTACGCTAACTAACGTCTATAATGCAGGCCCAAGTAAATTGTATTTGGCGCTTGGGGATCATGTTTTGTTTGCTGCCTGGCCAGATGCTAAAGAGGTTTTGGCGTTAATACCAACCAATAATTCAGTCAAACCGTATCAATGGGATAAGTCGGTAGATGTAACGGTACAAGCATCCAGTGCAGGATTGGTTATTATAATTACTAAGTTTCCACAGGGGGTATTAATTTTAAATTCTACTTCGTTAGATGAATTTTTTGCATTACCAGAAGCAGAGCGGAATAAGTTGGTAGATGCATTGAGTGATTTAAAGAAAGTAAATGAAATTTTTACACAGTTAGAACAAGCTGGTCATAAGATAACTGCAATTAAGCAGACAATGAATAATAATAGGGGTTCATGGTTTATGAACTGTATTTTGGTGTAATAGGTGTAGATATATTAAAGGATGTTCTATGTGTGGTAAGTATGTTTTATTATTGTTGTTGTGCTGTTTAACTGCTCAATCGATGGAAAAAAACCAGTATGTTTTAAAAGCAACTAATGGTAGTACCCATTCTGTGACAGTATCTCCCAAGGTGCAGGCGTTGATCGCCGATAGGCTTCAACAACAGACGCTTAAATGTAGTTACATTGATCATAAGTCTGGTTTGCAATTACTTGCTGCGTTGCTTTCTACCTTAGATACAAAAAATCCTTCTGAGCAGATAAAAAAATGGTTGGGCATGCATTCAGTGGAACAACTTATTCCAATAAGTGAGCAATTAAGGCACTGGGAACTTCCATTAGAACAGTATTGTAGCAATGCTCAAGATGCGGACTGGTTACTGGCAAAACTGGGTCAATGGAGTATAAATGGTGATAAAATAACTGATATAGCTATTACAGAAGATAGTACCAGGGTCCTTTTTTCTACTAAAAAAGGAGTTTGTGATTCTTATTCTATTAATGGAATCTTTGAACAACAGATTGCAGCTCGAAATCCTGCCGTATCTTGTGAATCAATTGGTATAACCCCAGATAAACAAACTATAGCCCTTTCCTATGCAGATGAGATGCTGGTTTGGAGAGCTCCAACTAATACTACTGAAAAGATTCCATTTGGCCAAGATTTAAACAGTGCCTTCTGTTCAATTAAAACTACGCCTAATGGTACCCTATTATTGTTGCGGGCAGATTTTGGAATATCAGTATATTTAGTGGGGCAATCATCGAGCAAGTTTCTGTATAATTACTTGGGTATTGGTTGGCCCGTGACATTTGATCCTACCGGAGAATTTATTTATGCCGCACAGGTGGATAATACCATGAATTTATTACTGGTTAACAGTAAGGACGGCACAACAAAGGCCATTGGAAAAGGTGGTAACAAATCACCGTTAGTTGGTATTTCTACCACGCATGACGGCAAGTATATAATTACCGGCGGGCAGCAAGGGGACATGGCTATTTATGATTTTAGAGGTACGTTGTTGGCAACCGAACCTGCAGCGCATACAAAAGAATTGTGGGCAATTACTACTGGTTACACTGAACAGTATCTAATAGCCACTGGATCATTTGATGGAACTATAAAACTATGGACATTTAATCCGGCACAAAAAAAAATAAGTCAGTTAACAACATTGCGGGGTTCTATGAACCAGATTTGTCTTTTAAAGTTTACTCATGATGATTTTTGGTTGTTTAGTTGGGATACAGATTCCAATAATAATGGGACAACCCATATTTGGGATAGGGCGGGTAATAATCTCTATACCTGGAATAATACGACTGATTTTTGTTTAAGTGCAGATAACGCTCATTTAGCTCTTATTAAATCGCCAAAGGGGGCTGTTGTTTATGATATGCATATGCTTAAAGAGCTCACGGGATTGCCAACTATAGTACGTGCTAAATTGTTAGATACAGTTGCGCAGGTAAAAGGTGAACAGAATAAACCGGAAATTGCTCAAGCGAATAGCAGTCTGACTGCCTTGCGCAAGTTAGTGTATTCATTGCAAAAAAATGGATATAAGGTACCAGCTCTTTTACGCATGGTGTATGGTGATAATTAACTATTTTTTAGGTGAATTTAAATATTAGGACGCGTATGTTGTTACTACTATTATTGTTTTGTTGTTCATCTCTGGTTGCTCATACTATTGAGTGGGATGCAGTTGCCTATTTTAATAATTCTGCCCCCCAACAGCAATTGGCACTTTCTTATTTACAGAAAATTAAGGAAAGTAGCCCCCGCGCTATTTTGGATATTGGATGTGGTGATGGCAAAATTACGGCATTTATTGCGCAGCAGTATCCTTCTGCTACGGTAGTTGGGATTGATAATTCACCGAGCATGATCTTATTTGCACAACAACATTTTGGCCATATACCTAATCTTTCTTTTGAGTGTATTGATGCTGCCAAGATACGGTATACCAATAGGTTTGATCTAATTGTTTCTTTTTTCTGTTTGCATTGGGTAGAGGATCAAGATATGGCATTACGGGCTCTTTCGCGCGCAGCAGTTCCGGGAGCTAATATTTTGTTATTGTTTAGTATTGAACCAGATCAACCGATATTGCGTTCTATGCGTTATGCAAATTCCGTAGAACCGTTTGCACACTATTTTTCTAAGTACGTGGTTCCCGTGGAGCCATTAGATCCAGTTAATACTATTAAGGTATTAGCAGAAGAAGGCTGCACTGTGCACTCATATAGTGTAGATGCAAAAGCAGATATATTTGAAAATAAGCAGGCTTTTTATAATTATTTGCATGCTATGCCGTTAGCAGATGCACTTGGGGCTGCCTTGTTTGATGAATATATAAAGATAGTGGTACATCATTATTTTACATTATGTCCCGTTCCAGAAAATGGTCAGGTGTTGTATCAGTCTCCAGTTGGAGTTTTACAACTAAAAAAAAGGGTGTAATAGGATAAAAGAAGATCATACTTGTATATTGCTTTCAGCATTGGATGGCTATATTCTAAAGTTAATTTTAGTTTTAAAAAAATACCTTTTATTATAAAGAATATGACTATGAATAAAATTGCACTAGCATTCATTTGTTTCTTTTTGGTAAATAGTAGCTTTACTGCTACTAATCCTTCTGATCTGTTAAGCCAAGGTAGTCAATCAAATGTTCAGATTGCTGATCAAGAAAGCCAGGCGCGTACAGAAAGATTTAATGAGCAGGTCCGATTAATGATTTATAATCATGTTTGGTTCTTTTACAAAACACCCCAAGAGCGGAATGCCAAGTTGGATGAATTATTGAGAGCAGATCCTGCTCAAGTTTTTTCCTTAATTAATAAATAATATTTCTGGTTTTCTTTTTTAAATCTTTGCAATGGGAGGTGTTGTGAAGTTATATAAATTGTTGTATTTCATTTTTTTTCCGGTATTCTTGAGCTAATTTGGCCATCCGCAATAACAATATACGCAAGGAACTCTATGAACAAATCTATGATAATTACTATCTTTTTGGTGTTTGGGCCTTCTTATGCAATGGAGAGAAGTGTAGCCTTGGTTAAACTTTTGGCTTCTAATCCCAATAAAAGTACTTCGTTGATACGGTTAAATTCTAATTATGGACTGTCGTTAGTACCCAACAATGCAAGCCGCGTTAAGTCTACGACCAAAAATGGCTCTGGAGATTGTAATAGAGAATTCAAAGAGCGATATGTTATGGGTAGGCAATCTTTTACTCATAACGTTGATGAAACATCATCTCATGGAAACCTTGCAAAATTATTGCTTGCAGTATCCGGTTTAACGTTACTCAGTGCTACGCAAACATTAGATGAGGATAATTGGTTAAGAGGATCATATATTGAACCGGTAACCGGTTTAACCTTTATTGGGGATCAAAGGTCGGTAACTGTTTTTGGTAAAAACGGCGATACAATAGCCACTATACCTTTTTTTAATCCAGATTATACGCGTTATTATTTTGGAAGTAGTCCTGATGGTCGCTATGTATCTATACACTCGTATGCTCAAGAAGGAATAGTTATATGGGACACTACCTCTCAGAGGGTAATAGCCTTAATTAAACATGCTGACGCTGCTACCAAAAACATTACTATTTCCTTTAATGAGCAAGAAGTTGTATTGGAAACAGATAAGTTAGATGGTTATCAAATTACGCGCTTATGGCAGGATATGTTTAATAATCATCAAATGGTTTTAAGATTTGAGGCAAAAAGATCTGCGGTGATTTATTTGTATCAAATGAAGTACGTTGACTTAGTGATAGACTTAGATAAACAATCAGTATGTTTAGAATCCCATTTTCCTGAACATGAGAATACGCCTAGTTTTTTAAAGAAACCTGCTGAAGATGGATGGGATAACCTTGGTACTTGGTGGTTAGATTCCCATATAATTAGTAAAGTTGAAGAAAACAAACAGATAACTTTTTTGGTAAAGGACAAGAACAATAAACCAATTGCTTCTTTATCATCTGGCATTAAATGGCATGATTTTAGTAAAAGCGAATCGGGTGGTCATCTATTGATTAATGATACCTATTTTTGTTTTAATTCCTTGAACGAAAAAGATACTAAAGTTTGGAATTTGGCATCTCAGAAATTGGTGTTTTCTCAAGAAACTGGTTATCAAATGAATTTTGGCGGCAAAGATATTTTGGTTGCGGGATCTGGCCAAAAAGGCTGGATTAAGATTTGGGATATACGGTCTGGTGCTCTGATGGGTACCTATTCACAAACAGATGGTTTTAAAGACTGGCATTCATGGCCAGATGGAATTATCAAAATTATCACAAAAAATGGTTCAGTTAAAACATTTAAGATTAATGATTCTAAATAAGCGATCGGAATTCAGCGATGAAACAAACAGCGTGGCTTTTTGTGTTTGTAAGTTTGGTAACCATACCTGCACACATTTTACACTGCATGGAATCTTCTAATGTGATTGTCCAACAATTAGTTGCGAATGATACTGACTCAATAGAGTCATTATCTTCTGGAGAGGAAGAAATTGGACAATTAGATGAAGAGATTGCAGAACTTGATAGCGAATTTTCAATTGAACGCAAAAAAGATCTTGATGAATTAGCGACAATTGAACGTGAATTGCAATTGGAGGCCCCAAATAGTTATAGGAGTGTTGAGCTTAACGAGCGGCGTAGTGTATTACTTTTGCAAATGCAAATCCAAGATGATCCTGAATTATTAACTATTATAGTGCAGCAATTAAAACAAAGTACCTTGAACCAGAAGGCTCGCGATGTTAAAAAGTAAATTGTTCTTTTTTGTGCTGTGTGCGCTGAATCTTTCTGCTGTCTATGGTATGAACCGTTCTGGGACAATTGTTCACAGGTTACTTAATCAGGCTTCAAACTATAGTCAGCACAAAGGCTCTTGGGTATCTTTTTTACCTAATTATTCATCCCGGTCGTTACATTTTAAAAGACACCTTGGGGAAAAAGAAAAGAAAAAAGATGATTTATTGATTAAGCAATTGGATACAAAAAAAGGTTCTACGAGCTATCAACAAAATTCTAGGGACACGACACAGTCTAGTTTTTGGCTTCTTGCAACGGTGTCTGTTTTAGGCGCTGGAGGATATGCTTGGTTTAGCAATCAAGATAATGATGACGCATTGGTGGAATTTGACACCACTAATTATTCTGGAACGTACTCTTATTGTAACAAGGTTGAGTATGTAGCTAATAATAATTACAAAATTATTTTTGATTATAAAGATCATTCATTGTTCAGTGGTTTGTTTGGTGCATGGGTGCACATTGTAGAAGTTGATAGATCATGGAAATGGTTTGCTCAGATACCAACTAATCTTTTAGATATTTTTAAGTCTATGAATGGTGGATATGTAAGTGATAACCGTAATCATTTAATGGTGTATAAAAATACGGGATCTTTTATAACATCGTATATATTTAATACGTACGGTCTAAAGCAAGAATCTGTTGTTAATGAAGCTGAAGGGTATGAAGTACAGCATAAATTTCTAACTGCCCCAAGAATATTTGAAGTATGCGGAAATGCTGTTGGCATTCCATTAGCTTTTGTAGAAGGCAATAAGTTTGTTGCTCAAATGTCTAATAAATCTGTACAAGTATCTGATGCAACCAATGGAAATCATGAGGTTACTTTAGAGGCGGTATCTGGAGAATTAGCGGCGTTGCGCCAGGTAATTATACCGGTAAGTGAGAAAGTTATTGGAAGTGCGGTTTTGGGGATTGTAAAGATTCCGGGAACTTCTGGTGATTTAGGGATTATTACGGATAGTGGCCCTATTATGCATGCGTGGGACATGAATACCGGAAAGCTATTATGGTATGAATATGTATTGCCAGAATTAAAATCTGCGCAACAGGTTGATTCCATTTTGGATCATCCACTGTATTTTGTTGCGAATGTGCATTTGAAAGATGGAACTAATAAATTGGTTGTGCATGATCGAGAAACGGGTAAACAACGGGTTGAATGTGAAGGGACTGTAAGAATGGCGGGGCGCGATAAAGCAAAGTATGCACCAGGGGGCTTTATGACTTCACGTAATTTGGTTATAGACCGCACCGGTGACTATATTATCGCAGGCGGCACAACGGATACTGGTGGTCAAGTAATGATCTGGGAAATTGCCACCGGTAAAAAAATTGGAGAGATTGAGTGTCCAAATGCTGTTCCCGTTGCCTTTGTATCTAAAGAAAGTGGGCTTAAAAATTCTTATATTGTTGCAGGTTTGTCCGACGGATCGTTGCAGTTTATAGATTTATCTTCTGGTAAAAGCATTGCGCATTATAAAGGATGGAAGTACAGAAAGTATCATGATCAAATTAATTATCGCAACGATATAGAGTCTTTAGTATTACAAGATTGGACAGGAAGTAGAGACAAATTAGATTATTTGACGGTGAATTACGCAAATGGCATTGTAACGAAATTGTTTATTAATCGGGACGAAATACAGCGCATTCAAAGTTCAGCAATGTTTAGTAACTTTCCATTTTTCTATGGATTGACTAATAGGCCAAAGCCAATTGTTCAAGATCTGCAAAAAACATAATAGCTTGTTTGGTAAAATTAACATGACTTGCTTGTATTTGATAGCGTTAACCATTTTTTGTATATCAGGTTCCCTATATTCTATGGAGTTGGAGAAAGATGAGCTTGATCTTTATACTCTTGTTTGCAAATGACCATCTTCATTTAGTAACGGTATATATCATTGGTATTGACTTCTCGGCAAACGGGACAGGTCTTATGTTGACGCAACCAACCAGAAATGCATGTTTCGCAGAACTGATTATGACCACAAGACAACGTAAACTTATCTGATATGGGAATCATGTCATTGCAAATAATACATTCGTTTGTAGCAAGTTCGTCCTGAGCTGTTTTTGCGATATCTTGTTTCAATTGGAGAAGTCGCGGATCAGATTTATATCTTTCAGGAAGGTAAACTTCTATAAAGCTATTTAACGTTCTACTATGTTTTTGTTTACCAATTAGTGAGCAATGGTTTAGAATTTCTAATTCAAAGTCATGGTCAACACGACCATAGCGATAATTTTCGGATTCAAACCTTTCGATAACGGTTGGCAATAAAAAAGTGTCTACGAAATTATAATTATTGATCTTATTCTCTGATAATTTTACTAAAATATTCTTATAAAACTTGTTGGTAAGAAAAGGCTTTAAAAAATTCCAGCCATCTTTACTCGTAAGACCAGATAATGCCGTATAGGGAATTGCATCTACAATGTGTGCGCTTACTTGAGGATCGTTTTCAAATTTGGCATAACTAACTTGTTCATGATTTAATTCCCAAGAGGCCGTAAGTGCTTGCAAGCGTGCATTAGCAGTTAAATATTTATTGTTTTTTGCAATAGCTACTAGTTCTTTTGATAATTGGGAGCATTCGTATGTTTTTTTATTGTCACGTATTTTTGTGATCACCCAATAGTTATCCAACTTGCTGATTACGTTTAGGATAAGAGGAGATTCTGCAGTTGCTTTTATCACTAAATCGATAAATTTCGGTTGTTCTAGATAATTCCATAAAAGGAATAATCTTATATTTTCAGGTACAGATTCTTGAGAAATTAATGGAATAAGTTGATTAGCCAAGTCATTTATACAAGATTGTGGCAGTTCTTTTAAAATCAAAAAAGTAGTTTCGTAAGATACTTGCGGAAATAGAGGGCAAGATAGATTTTTTGCGATAATCTTTTCACAATTTTTTTGAATCTCTTGGAATTTTGTTGTTTGTTCTTGCTGTTGATATTCAGTAATGAGATTTTTAATTAAAGCTTCAAGATCTTTATATGCTTCATCTAGAGTGGAAGAGTTGTTTTCTTGATTGATTAGTAATAGGTCGGGATAATGCTGTAGTATACTATTTTCTATAAAATATGAGGCGAAGGTTCTGGTGTCATGGCTGAGTGATTTGACTATTTTGTTCATCAAGTTTGTTACGGTTTTATGGACGCGTTTAAAATGTGCTTCATTTTTGAATAGCTCGGTATTCAGGCAGATTGGAGTAACGCATTTTATAAAAGAGCGATCGTGAGGGCTAATGGAATATTGAACCTCTGTATTTGACCATTGATCGGTATTTTTCCAAGTGATGGAGAATTTTAGTCCTTGTATATTTTGAATAAAAACTTCTTTTAATTTGGTTGATTCATAATGATCTCGGAAATCATCTGATGTTGGTTTATAGGTGTCGCTACTGTATTTTTTCCAGTCACCTAATGTAAATTTTTTCCAAGAATCTAGGCTTCTTAATATGTTCTGTAACTGGTCAATATATTGTTGTGAATTTGTTTTTGTTGATTGGTTATAAGAAGGATAAACCCATTCCATACCAAAAGTCTGTGTGCTTACGCATAAGGTTAAAAGAAAGCCTCTGAACAAATTATTCATTTTTACCTCCATTTAGGACTTAAAATAGATTTTACAATAATTGAATCAAATTCTTATATTTATTATCTTTATTTGCTAATAGCATATAGTAATTATTAATAAAAGCAAGCCCTTATTGACTACCCCATATAACCTAGGGACCAGAAGAGGGAAGGGATGGAAAGATGGCGGGCCACCCTCATAACATTCAGCCTGCTACAAATCCCCAAGTTCTCTTTTTAATACGTACTTTGAGATAGAGCCATATTTTTCAATAAGCTGCCCTTTTTTATAGTTATCACACCATTCGAATTCTTCTTTAAATGCACCGGGGAATCTTTTTACTGGATTAAATTCCTCAGGGTGTAACTTTTTATATCTATTGGGGTCTTTGGCGAATTCATGTAGCTTTTTTGGGTTTAAAGCAATCAGTTTTTTAAAGGCATTATTGGTCGTTTTAATTTGAAGTTGTACTATAAAATCAGCACTTAAGGCGTCATAAAGAGTCTCGCATTCAGATTCTTTGATGCTATGGGCCATAGAAAAAAGAAAGAGCTTTGCCATAGGTTCATCATTATGTTCTAGAGCCAAGTTCAAGCATTCATTAATAAACCTTACTTTAAATCTTGTTTCTTCAACATTCTGGCTGAAAAATCTAGTGTTAAAAATATGCCTAAATAAGTTGGGATCAGTCAAGTGGCTGTGCTCCCTGTTCTTTAGATCACTTTTGAATGCTTCTAAAGTTTCATTTGCAAGAAGCTCCTTTTCCTCTTGAAGTGCATAATTAAAAAACAATTTCCCCATTTCAATATTAAAAGAAAAACGTATTTGCTGACGGTTTAACAAATCAACTTTTGAATTGTTAATTAATAAAAACCGCAAGAGCTCTGGCATGGGAATGTGGCATGCTGGCCATATAAGAGGTTTGCCCGTACAGGGTATTTCTTCATCAATATTTGCACCATTTGCAATAGCTAGCTGAGCCTTCTTGAAATCATGAAATTCGATAGCCTTAAAAAATTCTTTTTGTGGCCCTTCGGGGAGAGAACCTAGTCTGAAGTTCCAATGTCTCTCAAGTTGTTTTTCCATACCATATGCTTTGACCATTAAGGATAGGAGTAGAAAATAGAAAGTTGATTTTTTCATAGCAATCGAAAGGTTGTTTTTTATATTTGGATTTAATGATTTTCATAAATAAAAATATACATTGCCTATTTCAGCAAAAATAGGTAGTCGTAAACAATTATTTTGCTATACTTTTACCATATTTCCAGGCTTTTTTCCTGCTTTTTCTAAAATTATGATGGTTAGGTATGCTTGATATTCAAAATCTTTCTGTTTCTATACAAGAAACTCCCGTAGTTAAAAATGCGTGTCTTAAGCTTACGTCAGGTTCTATTACCGCCCTCATGGGGGCAAATGGTTCTGGTAAGAGTAGCTTGGCGCATGCGTTAGCGGGTCATCCCCTCTATCAAATAACTGGTGGAACCGTAACGTTAGGTGGCCAAGATCTGTTAAAGTTATCTCCTGACCAACGAGCCCGCAATGGATTATTTTTGGCCTTTCAGCAACCCCTTGCAATTCCGGGGGTATTAAGTGTTCGTTTTTTAAAAGAGGCGTATCAGGCCGTAAAAGGAATTCAAATTAGTCATCCTGAATTTGTTAACCTGCTAACCCCATTGTTGGAAGAGGTAGGGTTAAGCCCAGAAACTATGCATCGCCCTTTGCATGAAGGGTTTTCTGGTGGGGAGAAAAAGCGGTGGGAGCTGGTCCAAATGTTATTGCTGCAACCTAAGGTAGCCATTTTGGATGAAATAGATTCGGGGTTAGATAGTGATGGTCTTAAACTGGTGGCCCACTCAATTAAAAAATTACAGTTAAATATCCCAGAAATGATTATTTTGGTGATTACCCACTATCCACGCTTGTTAGAGTATTTACAACCTAAGACCATTCATATTATGAATAAAGGGACAATAGTAACTTCTGGTGGTCTTGAATTAATCTATGACCTTGAACAACGGGGATATGATGCATATCAGTCATCCCAAGCACGCTAAAGCCTATTCTTATCGCAGCAAAAAAGGTCTAAACCGGAAATTAGTTGCCGATATTTCTGAACGTAAAAATGAACCAGGATGGATGACTGACTTTCGCCTTAAGGCGCTAGATATCTTTGAGCGGTTGCCCATGCCTACCTGGGGAGCAGATCTTTCTGAACTAGATCCCAATGACATTTATTTTTATGTAAAACCTATTGAAGGATTAAAAACATCTTGGGATGAGGTGCCAGAAGATATTAAAACAACGTTTCAAAAATTGGGCATTCCCCAAGCTGAGCAAAAGTTTTTGGCGGGTGTTGGCGCTCAATATGAATCAGAAGTAATCTATAAAAGTCTTCAAAAAAAATGGGCAGATTTGGGGGTAATCTTTTGTGATACCAGTACAGGATTGCGAGACTATCCTGATCTTTTTAAAAAATATTTTTCTACCGTAATACCTGCGCATGACAATAAATTTGCGGCACTTAATTCTGCAGTATGGAGTGGGGGCAGTTTTGTGTATGTTCCGCAAGGGGTTCGCATTGATATGCCGTTGCAGGCCTATTTTAGAATTAATGCTCAAAGTATGGGCCAGTTTGAACGTACGTTAATTATAGCAGAACCACACAGTAGTGTTCATTATGTAGAAGGGTGTAGTGCGCCATTGTACCGCAAAAATTCATTACATAGTGCCGTAGTAGAATTGGTCGCGTTGAATAATGCACATATTAGATATACTACCATTCAAAATTGGTCTAATAATGTTTACAACTTGGTTACCAAGCGGGCAATAGCCTATGAGCGAGCACGGGTAGAATGGATAGACGGGAACTTTGGCAGCAAAGTAACCATGAAGTATCCTTGTATCATTTTGAAAGGGGCTCAATCAAAGGGGCAAATTATTTCTATTGCGGTTGCCGGCAAAGGACAACACCAAGATGCCGGAGCTAAGATTATTCATCTTGCTCCTAATACTACTTCTAATGTGATATCAAAATCTATAAGTAGCAAGGGTGGTAGGGCTACGTATCGTGGCCTGCTTAAAATAATAAAAGGGGCGAGCAATGCCTGTTCCAGGACACAATGTGATGCCTTAATGCTGGACAATAAATCATGGTCAGATACCCGACCAACTATTCAAGTACTTGAACAACAGGTAGATATTGGGCATGAAGCTTCTGTGAGTAACGTCAATGAAGAACAGTTGTTTTATGCACAAACCAGGGGATTAAGAACGCAAGAAGCGCGCGCTCTAATAATTAATGGGTTTATTGATGTGTTTGTCCAAGAGCTGCCAATGGAATATGCGGTAGAAATTAATCGGCTTATCGCGCATGAAATGGAAGGATCTATTGGGTGAATAACCAAAATCAAAGGTCGCTTGATTTTCCCTTGTATAAAGCCGGAAATGATTTTGTTCACAAATTATCATCCCAGGGTGTAACGTTTGCGTATTGCCAAGATGTTGCTGGTAATGACAATGAACTTCGAATAGAATTGCAGGTGCATATTGCAAAACAAACCATTGTTAGCCATCCTATAAACATTGCACAGATTCGCGAGAGCTTTGAGTACGATCGTATGGTGATCAACCTTGAAATGGGTGCTTGTGCGGTGTTTCAAGATAGTGCAACGGCACCAATTGATCAGGTAACACTTAAACTGGCGCCCTATGCTAATGCGCAGTGGTTAAGTGACTATACTGTGGCAGAAGAAAATAATAGCGAAGTTCATCTTAGGATTAATGTACAGGATCATGCACGCTTTGTTGGCAAAAATATTCTTGCAGGCAACGGTAGTTTTGATTTTGTTATGGATATTATGTTGAACGGTGTGTCGAGTGAAGCACAAGTTACCATTGCCTCTATTCAGTATGGCAGTGGTGAAAGTATGATAAAGACCACCCAGCAGCACCAGGCAAGCAACACCACCAGTATGGTGCGAGTAAAACAGTTGGTTGGGGGAAATTCCAAATCGATGTATGAAAGCTTAGTCGCTATTGATCCAAATGCAAAAAATAGTGTAGCCCATCAACAACATAAGGCATTATTACTCAGCAAAAATGCGCAAGCAAGGGCAAACCCTCAGTTGAATGTGCAATACAACAAGCATGTGCAATGCTCGCATGGTAGTGCAATTAGCCGGATAGATCAGCAATGTTTGTGGTATATGATGACCAGAGGAATTATAGTTGAAAATGCTCAATCGCTGTTATTGCATGGTTTTTTAGCAGATATAGCTGTAGAGCAATTATTTGAACCTACTTTCGAAATGTATTTAAAAAAAATACAACAAGAGATAGATAAAAATTTGGGTTAGTGGTTCGGTTAGCGTAGTCATAGAATTGAATTTTTAGCAATTAGAAGGCAGATATGAAAATACAGCAATTAGGGTTAAAGGGAGTGTGCGTAATAAGTATTATGATGCCTCTGGTATTGCAAGCAATGGAAAATAACATTACCTACGATTATGAAAAAAAAATTTGCCATGCCGTTGAAGACGTTTTGTATCCTCTCAAAAAAAGCACTGTTTCTGTTCCGTTGCCGCAATTGCTCGCATTTGAATTAGAGAAAAACAACGAACGTGCAGAATTTGCAGTATCTGCTGAAGGTATGGGAGATATCCATATTGCATCAATGATTGTGCGATCATTAAGGAAAGTAGCTGATGCCGCAAAAATCAAAGAAACACTAGAGCTGTTAACTGAAGATCACAAGAAAGGGTTACAGGCCTTAGTTGCGAAAGGGAATATAAGTGCCTTGGTGACGCTGTTTGGTGCTAAAGAACAGAAAGCAGTTGTAGACGCCTGCGCTTACGGTACATTACAAGGCCAGACGGATGCCGTGGTTTTATGGTTAGAGGGAAAAAAAAGCAATCTAAAGCAATTAGTTTTTAGTAAACCGTTAATTAGAAATGCAGAGCAGTTTTTAGATGTTTTATCAAAAACAGCGTGTACTGCAAATGCTACTATTTATTATGCACAAGGTTTTTTATCTTTGCTGAACATAGTAGTTGCTGAAGAGAAACAACCATGGAAAGAATTTTCTAACGATGTATTGAATGCAATATCTTTTTTTAAAAAGTCCTTAGAAGTTCCCCAACAATTACACAAAAAAGAATTGCATAGTCTAATTTGCCGTCTTTACAGTTTATTACTTAATCACACTCAGGATGATAAAAAAAAGAAACAGTTACTGGAACAATACATTGATTTTGATCCCCATAATGTAAATGCCCAAGCGGATCGTGCTTTTATGATTTTAACCAATTCTCATGCAAATGTTGCTAAATTAGAAATTGCTCGTTCGCATGATTTTTTTAATTCTCATGTTAATGATGGCGGTTTTGTAAAAAAGAACTGTGATCGGTATTTTCAGATTGGTCGCATATATGGATTAGGATCGCAAGCCAAGGGAATTTTGTGTGATCAAAAAAAGGGTGAAACCTATTTGCGCGCTGCCATTCCCTTTTTACAACAGAGCAATAGAATAGATTATATTGAAGCTTGTTTTACACTGGGACAATTGTTGCTTGATATGCAAATAAAAGCTCTCTCGCCAGGAAGCAAAATTCCGACTGCTATTTCCGATGAAATTTCTAATTATTTCCTTAAAGTTAATGCAGCGCAAGATCCAAGAGGCATGTTTGGATTTGCAATATTAAATTATTGGCAAGCAAATTATGAGCAGGCTATACGATATTTTGAAAATTTTTATAGAAAATCAATAAACAGTCTACTGTATCAGCAGGAGTTTGGTCTCACCTGTTGGTGTTTGGGTACTATGCGATTATTAGGTAAAACTCGCCAAGATGTTACCGATGCGTATTGTTTATTTAAGAATGCCCATTTATTTGAGATACCAGAAGTATCAGATTCATACCTGTGGGGATTTTATTTGGCAACTCCACCACATATTGTAGAAAAGCTTCATGAATGGGCATTGCAATGTAATAGTGATTTGGAAAAAATTAAGCCTTTTGATTCTGAAATAATGGATGAATACCAGCTCCATAGAGTAAATGTGCTGTACGTAATAAGTATGCTAACTGCTAAACTTCCCAAACATGAAAAAGACAGCCTAAAGTGGATGGTAGCAGCTGGTGAGCATGGATCTCGGTGTGCGCTACTCTATTTGGGTTGTCTACCCCAAGAAAAAAATATCTTGGCTTTGCATGTACGCATTTTTTATTTGAATTTGATAGCGCCCTTGGAAGTTGATGATGCCATTTGGAAACATGCACAAGCACAAATTGTTTTTTGGGCTAAGTTCGGTTGTTTGGACGCTCAAGCTTCAGTAACCATTAACATGGCGGGTTCGCCCCAATTTAATGAATGGCTACAAGAAGTGGAGAACAGTCCTTTGAAGGCTGAGTTAATGTTGGATATTGTAACGTATAAATCTCTTGCGTATCATTCATTAATTGAATCTAAGGTGTTGGAAAAAATTCAAACGTTAGCAGACAGTGGAAATACTGCAGCTCTTCTTATTTTGGGAAATACTGAGATAGCTCAAGAAAACTATAAGAAAGGTATTCCTCTACTAGAGAAAGTGTATGATAAGTTTTGTGATACTAAAAACCCCGCAGAGAAAGAATTTAAAAAGTATTTGGAATTGCTTTATGTTTATTATGCCTTGCATGAGCTAAGAGTTGGGAATTTGGAATTCAATCTGATTGAAAAAGCGGAGCATATGAAACAAGCAATTAGTCTTTTGAACAGCAAATGGCTTTCTGAATGTAAACTTGCACATATTGTGCTGGGCATGATGATTAGCTGCCGTTTAGTTAATAATTCTACCATAATTGAGCTTGGTAATTTAAAAAAGAATTGTGATACGGTGAAATATGGTGAGGTGTTGTTCTATACGTCAATTAGTAGTTTTGCTGCCCTCACTTTTCTTGAAAAAAATATTTTTGCAGAGTTTTTCGTCCAGCTGCATGACCATTTAAAGAAGCAATCAAAGAAGGATATTCTCGCCAACTGCGGCAGAAGAATACTCTTATTGGATCAGGAACGGCAGTTAAGAGAGCGATCTATTAATCCTAACAGCGACTTGCGAAATTTAAAAAAGTAAATGTATATCACGGGTAAACGGAGTATAAGGAATAGATTACGTGAATAAGCAAAATAATATGAATAAGATATTAATGGTTGTTTTCATGTTTTTTTTAGTTCCAATTGGTTTAGCTATGGAAAATGATCATGTTCCCATTCACACCGGGTTTGATATTGATAGAAAAGAATTCTATGTAAAGCCTTTATCTCTTGATTCACTAAAAACTCAACACCTATGTAATAAAGAGTTACAGGCTGTGCACTTTTTGGGGAAATTATTGAATGCTCACAATGCTCAAGAACAGCGGACTGCTGTCCAAAAAATGCTTGATTGTATTGATGAAGCTACTCTGGAGCGCATTGCTTATAAGAGTAATATTAGTGCAGCATTAGTACTTCTGGGATTATCTACGGTAGATCAGCAGAAAGCAAGTCGATTAATTCAGCCATTACAACGAACTCTGGACACTTTTTTTACTAGATATGAGTCTATTTTAACGTCGATGGATAGATCTTGCGAAGCTGCACAACAAATGATGCAAAAAATTACCCGTATAGATGCCCTGATTAATAATTTAGGTGTTAAAAAAAATATCCAAGAATACGCTGATGCAGAGAAAGATCCAAATGCGTACCATGTTCTTGCACTGTTTAAAAGACTCTGTGGTTTTGTATATTCAGAAAAAAAAATGAACAATTTATAGCTGATGAGGCATCGCTTAAAGAGGCATGTGATTATTGGGAAAAAGCGCTGGTGTGTCCTGGATTGAATGCTGATTTAAAAAAACAGATAGAAGTGGACTACGCCAATATTTGCCATACGTTGGGTGCCCAGCTGTATTATGAAGTTGACCCGGTAAAAGCACGGTATTACTTGGAGAAAGCTCTTAATCTGAACCCCATTACAATTACCAAGGTGGAGTTGGCATATTTGATGTTAATTAATTTGGCAAAATCTTCTACACAACAAGATAAGAAATGGGCAAAAAATATTTTAGATGAAATTGCACAAAACCCTAATGATTTAGAAGAATTTGCAATTGTTTTTAAAAATTTGGCTCTGACATATTATAGTGGTAATACACGGTGGGAACTGGCAAAGGATAGTGATAAAGCAGACTACTATTGGAAAATTCTTGCTGATGCTCAGTTCAAAGAGCAAGTAGCTATCAGTTTTCATAAAGAAGCGTGTAACTATCATGGAATGTTTTTAGCAAGAAATACGTATCTCTTTGGGCAAAATCAACAAGAGCACATTAACAATAAAACGGGAGATCATCTGACGACAGCTGATATGCCTGAATCATATTTTAAAAAAATTATTGCCTTAGGTGATGTGCACGGCTATTTGGGGCTGGGGCTTTGCCATTTTTGGAAGGGCATTTATGATCAGGCAGACCTATGTTTTTCTAAAATAATTACGGGATTAAGTCCCCAACCTTTAGAAATAAACGAAGCACATGAAGTGGATTTAGATAGGATTAACCAAGCGATTGCCTTCTGGTGCAAAGGTGCAATCATATTTACAAAAAAAATAAACACTTCTGATTATAAATTGGGTATAACTTTGATGGAGATGGCGTTTCAGAAGTTACCTATTTTAACTTCTTCAGAGCTGTTTGTACGTCATTTACCTGTTGATATTCTTCAGGAAGTATGTATGGCTGCGGATCATGCCGTTTCTAGCCAATCTAATTCCAATTTAGATATTACTCTGATCTATTTGATTGGCAGGATTTATGGTGCGCTACCTAATTGCCAAATGCATGGAATGAACTATATTTCCCATGCCGCTGGGCGTGATCATAATTGGGCGCTACTCTATTTGGGATGCTGCCAGAATTTTGATAAAGAGGATGCAAATACTAAGGCTAATTATTTACTCAAGATTAAAAAAAATAATGAAAATGACTTGTGTTATATTCAAGCACAATATTATCTGCAAAAAATTGCCCAATGGGGGATTTTAAATGCATTGTTAGGATTGGCACAAACAAAGTTAACAGAAGGCAAGTTGCATGAATGGCTTTCTGAACTTAAGCCAGATGAATTTGTATATGATTTTTTGTTTAATAATGTTACAGAGAATCTGCACCCTAAAGAACAGATGTCTAAAGAGTTATATACGACATTAATGAATGATGAAAGCATCTGTGGCAGAATGATAAAGTCAATGATTTTAATAAGCGATTCCAGCCTTAATGAAGTTAAACAAGGTATTGCAGTTGGTGAAAAAATTTTACCTGATTTAAGAAAAGCGCATAAAAAAGGATATGAGGTTTGGAAAAAATTTTTAGAAGGATTACCTCTTCTTGAATCATTTGTAAGAACAACTAAGGATGTTCAAATCACTCTTGAAGAGTTTAAAAAAATCTATTTAGTAGCAAAAGGTGGAAATAACGTTGTTCGTATTGGGGTTGCAGTGAATATTTTAATGGACAAAGTAGCAGCACATGATGTTCGGGCATGCATTAAAGAGATTGGCAAAAAAGTGATTGTTAAGGACTATGCGCGCAAAATGCTCAATGATACTCTTTCTCTTGATAAGACAAGTTCATTTGGCCTATTTGAAAGAATGATTACCGGATTACTATTAAATGGATTGGCAAACTACTTATTTAAACACGGTGATAAAAAAGAAGCAGAAACATATTTAGCAATTTCTTCTAAGTTCAGCGTTAAGTATGCAAAAACAATGCGAAATTCCGAGCAAGATATAAAAAAAAGTGATTCACCAAAATTGATCAGAATATCTGCTAGTAACGACAAGGTAGACAAGGTATCAACTGCTGGGCAAAAAGAAGAGCTTGTTTCTTTTAAAGAAAATGATGTTAGCACCATGGCTTTGCGCTATAGAACAGCTCTAAGCCTTATTGAAAAAAAAGAAGATGTGCTTGGATGTGAAATGCTCAATAAACTTGCAGGGGAGAACTATTTTGATGCAGTTGTTGTGGTTTTACTCAAAGTGCTAGACGGATCATTTACTATTCAGTTGCCAGATAATACCTTGATTGATTACTTTATGGTTGCTGCTTTTGCTTACGTTACTATACAAATAAATGCGATTGCTATGGAAAAGGGTCCTATAGATAACTTTAAGAGGCTTTATTCATATTTGATGATAGGTGAATCTGGTAGACTGGGTCCAGAAAAGCAAAGGATTGCAAAACTTTTACTTTCAAAAGCGCAAGAAAAAAATTGTGAGTTACATAAGTATTTGTTTGGGGAAAAGAAGGAAGCGGGAGAACATAGTGAAAAAGTGGGAGAAGTATGAAGAGTGATTTAATTAAAGAATTTCCCTTTCTGACCAGGCACCACCAACTTGTCTATTTTGATAATGCTGCAACAACCCATAAACCACAAATGGTTTTAGATGCGATTAATTCATTTTATGTAAATTATAATGCCAATATTTATCGTGGTATCTATAGTTCTGCAGAAACTGCCACTCAATTATATGAAGATGCTCGCACTATTGTTGCAAGTTTTATAGGAGCTCAAAGAGAAGAAATAATTTTTACCGCAGGAACTACCGCGGGGATTAATTTTGTTGCCCAAACCTGGGGATCTTCTCATATTAAGGCGGGTGATGAAATTCTTATTACGCAACTTGAGCATCATGCAAATATTTTGCCCTGGCAAAGGGTGGCACAAATTACCGGAGCAAGATTAGTTTGGTATCCGGTGCAATCAGATGGCACCTTGGATATGAACCTATTACCACAATTAGTAACCCCTAAAACCAAATTGATTGCGGTTACGGCAATTAGCAATGCAATAGGTACTCATGTTGATATTCAACAATTTGCTCATGCAGCCCGTAGCGTAGGAGCAAAATTATTGGTTGATGCTGCGCAATTGGTTGCTCACAGGCCAATGGATGTACAAAGATTGGGCGCAGATTTTTTAGTTTTTTCTGGCCATAAACTGTTTGGGCCAACGGGTGTGGGGGTTTTATATATTAATAAAGAGCTGCATGATCAAGTATCACCGTATCAGGTAGGCGGGGGTATGGTCTTTGAAGTTTTGGAACAACATGCAACGTGGCTAAAGGCTCCCTATAAATTTGAAGCAGGCACGCCTCCTATTGCCCAGGCAATTGGATTGGGAGCTGCGATTAAGTACTTTATCACGACTATTTCTTGGCAGAATCTAGAAAGACATGAAGCTGCTTTATGTAGAATTTTAATAGACGGATTATCCCAGAACTCAAAAATTAGGATTTTGGGTCCAATTGAAGAGTTAAAAAATCAAGGGCATTTGGTCAGTTTTGTGGTAGAAGGGGTACATGCCCATGATGTGGCTGCCTATCTGGATAGTCATAATATAGCGGTAAGGGCGGGGCATCACTGTGCCCAGCCGTTGGCACGGGCCTTGGGGTATAGTGCTTCTGTACGGGCTAGTTTTGCCCTCTATAATACCGTTCAAGAGGTTGATTTGGTTCTAGAAGCCTTGGAACAGCTTTAATGGCTGTTGACAAATAACTTCAGTTTAATATTCTAGAAATGAGTACTATTAGAATATAGTAGCACTTATGAGCAGAAAAAAATGGTAGGGGAAGTGGAGGCTTAACCTTAGTCATAAATGGAGGATCTTATGACAATTACCGCAAGTTCAGTACGGCATATCTATGGTTTGCGTAGCATGATTTCCGCTCTTTGTGCGGTTAGTGTGATCTTTAGTGCAGGTTCATTGTATGCAATGCAGCCAAGTGCTCATTCAAATGGAATTCCAGGCCAGGGCTCTCAGCAAGAATTCCTTAATAGCTTAAAAGTAAAAAAAAGAGCCGAACGGTTAATGGACTATTTTATACCCGTGGCTATAAATACGGTTACTAATGCTGCAATGGCATTTGAACAAGGTGGTTCTGCTGCCGTGGTTCCTTATGTCTTAAAACCAACTGCAATTGATATTGCAAAAGATGGTTCTAAGTATGCTGGTAAAAAAATGATTATGAAGTTGCTTAAAAATGGTCTTTCTGTTGCCCCCCATAGTGGGCAAAAAAAGGTTGTTGGATGGGGAGTAGGTGGCTTGGTTAATGGTGCTGAATATTATTTGGCCTATGATAAAAACCCAAATTGGTTTAGTAGATTTATATTGCAACGTTGGTTGCCTTCATTTGTAAAAAGCCAAGTAGTACATTTTGCCTATAAGACTGCGGTTACGGCAACCGGAGCAGATTATCCTGAATTTGTACAAAAACGTGATTGGATGCATCATCTTGCAAAAATTTTAATTCCCACTTATGCGCATATGGCATTAAGTTTTGCTTATGAGCAAGCATTTAATTATTTTACTCAGCCTAAAATATCTGCTGCTGCCTAATAACTATTGTTGGAATCACCTCCATAAAGAAGGGGCGTGTTCTAGTGAAAGCTAGAGCATGCCCTCTTTATTATTTGTTTATTTACATTGAAAATAATAGCTAGCTTCTGAGTTTGGAATTTTAATTTTTCTGTTGCAAAAGAGCTTCTACCCGTCGAATAAGATCTGTTATTTGTTTTTCAAACTCATTCAAGGTACTGTCTGTATAATTGAAGTTTGCGATTAAATTTTTTATAAAGTGCAATCCAATTTTAATACTATTTTTTTCTTTCATAGTTGCATTTGGGTTATTCAAGACTTCTTTTGCATGATTGAGTATAAGTGATTCATTTCTCTTTAAAAAATTCGCTATTGAATTGCTGCTTGCCTTTCGTATTTCATTATATTCAATGGGAAACTGTGTATATTGATCTTTATAGTACTTACCTATGAAATCACTATATGCTTTTGCTATTATTAAATCATCATCAGAATGAGCAGAAGATGGAGCAACCAATAGCGTTGAACAAGTAGCTATTAAGGTTAATAATAATAAACGCTTCATAAATAATTATTCCTTTCTTAAATAATATTTAAAAATATGACCTTAAACACTATTTTTGGGCTTTTTTATCTGTAACATTAGTTTATTATATTCAATAAGGATAAATCAAGAGATTGCCCAGAAATAAAGGCTTTTTTAGGGGATCATGATATAATTCCCACTATCGAGATTTTGTGTAAAAAAAAAGGTATGTTTTAAAACATACCTCTTTTATATCTAGATTTTATGCAAATTACTCTTGGAGAGCTGCAAATTTTTCTTCGGCAGAACCACTTTGATAGAAATTGCTTCTAGCACCAGTGAGCTTTTTCCAAAGAGCATCAGCTTCTTTTGCTGCTAGATCAGTTCTCAATGTTAATCCTATGGCTTGTAATCCAGCTTGAGCATTATCTTTTTGTTGTCGAGTCGCATATATGTCATCTGCTACCTGATTAGCATGATTAATTATTTCATCTTTATGAACCATAAAAAAAGCTTTTATGCTCTCAAGTACTCCGGGATAGGTTTGTAATTGATCATAGGTTTTGATCCAACCAAATGTATCCAATTTACCGGCGTTATAATTATTCAGAAATTGTGTAAGAATCGAATTTACTAAAGGGGAAGGTGCCATAGCAACTACTTGCGCGGCAACCGTAGTCGTTAAAGCTAATACTAATAGACGTTTCATATAATCATCCTTTCTGATTATAGAGGTTAATAATATACATTTAAACATATAAAAATCCCTTATTCTAGGGCTTTATCTCTATTTTAATATTAGCAAAGCTATGAATAATAAATCAAGAGATTGCCCAGAAATAAAGGCTTTTTCAGGGGGATTGTGATATAATTTCTACTGTAGCGGATGGATTTTGTGTAAAAAAAGAGGTAGCAAAAAACTATTAAAAAATCGAACAGGGTGCGAAACTTTGTAGACTGGCAATTCAATGATAAGTTCATATGTACTTTTTGCAATAAGGAAATGGTCACTAATGAACTTGTTTTGCCTTGTGGGCATGCTCCAATGCATGAGAAATGTTTGCATAAATGGCGTATTGATAATCAAGCGGAGGATTGTCTTATTTGTGTGCGCAAAAAGATCATTGTGTATTATATGACTCTTAATAACAGCAACAAATACCTGCAATAGCTTGATTGCACCTTGGTGAATAAGGTATCATGGTGTGGTCATATTACCAATGGCTTACCAATTTTTAATAAGGAATTAGACATGAATAATAGACTAAAAAGAGCATTGTTGTTGGCTGGCACCTTAGGGTTGCTTATTGGGTTATTTTGGTATTTAGATATTGGAAAATATTTTACCTTAGAGCGGCTTCAAGCCGATAGTGCCTATTTAAAGCAATTAGTTGAACATAATTATTTATTTGCCATGCTTGTCTATGTTTTGATTTTTGTAGTAATTATTGCAACTGCATTGCCAGTAGTAGCTCCACTTACCATGCTAGGGGGGTTTTTATTTGGAGTGTTTCCCGGACTTGCAGCTGCAAGTCTTGGTGCCACATTAGGAGCTTCTAGTTCATTTTTAATTGTGCGGTATCTCATGAGAAATACCATTCAACAACGGTATCAGCGCCAGTTAGAGGGGTTTAAGAATAAAATAAAAGAATATGGGTTTAGCTATTTGCTCACACTGCAACTGGTTGGTGTTATACCTTATTTTGTTATTAATACGTTGGCAGCGCTTGCAGATGTGCCGTTGTTTCCCTTTATGTGGACTACTGCAGTTGGCTCACTCCCGTTTCTCTTGGTTTATGCTTTTGCTGGTCGTCAATTGAATACTATGCATTCTGTTTCTGATATTATAAAACCATCAATGTTGCTTTTGTTTCTTGCATTGGGATTATTGGCATTGCTCCCTATGGTAATCAGAAAATGGTCTTCCCGTTCCCCAGATATAGAGTAAAGAAAAAAAAGGTTGGTTAATGAAGTATAAAGTAAGAATATTTGTTCTGTTAGGCATAATTCTGGGCATAGCTTTGCTGCATTATTTGGGCGTTGGGGATTATTTTACGTTGCAAAATATTAAATTGCAGCGGGACTGGTTAGTGCGAATGGTCCAAGAACAGTATCTAAAAACAGTATTGGTATATATTTCTGTATTAGCCCTTGCGGTTACTGCAGCATTGCCCGTAGCCGCATTTTTAACGGTCGCAGCAGGGTATTTGTTTGGTATGTGGTCAGGATTATTGTATGCAGATATAGGTGCAACCTTAGGGTCTGTTATCTCTTTTTTATTAGTTAGGTATTTGCTTGGTTCTTATGTGCAGGAACGGTATAACCATAGACTGCAGGGATTTAATAATGCGGTGCATAACTATGGCACCCTGTATCTATTGGCAATTCATTGGATATTAATAATGCCGCTTTTTGTGGTTAATATCTTGGCTGGTTTAACACGGGTTTCTTTATGGTCATTTGTCTGGACAACCGCTGTTGGTATAATACCCAGCGCATTGGTATATTCTTTTGCCGGGCAGCAATTAACAGAAATCCATTCTATTCGGGATGTTTTTACCCCACATGTGCTTATGGCATTTGGGTGTTTAACCTTATTCGCCGTTCTTTCTATTCTGGGTGCCCATTGGTGGCAACGTAAATCATCTAATAACGGTAGCCTAAGATAAGCTATATGGACTATTGGTAACCCGCTTGCACTAGTTGTGCGTGCCGTTTAAGTAGTTGGCGCCGTATAGAAGCAAAGTCATATTCAGGACCAAAGAACATCTTATTAAAGCTCCAGAAACTAGTATCTTTAACGCATTGTATACCAAATATTCCTGCAGCGGCAGCGGCGGCTAGATTTTCTGGCTGATCATCAATAAGAACATACGTTGCTGGATCAAATTGTTGGGTAAAGTATTCATAAATAGCCGGATGTGGTTTGGCTACCCCAACATCACCAGATATTATTATGCCATCAAAGAGAGAGAAAAGTTCGGGATAGCGTGCACAAACCATGCTAAAAGATTCTGTGTCCCAGTTAGATAATACAAATACCCGGTGGCCCCGTTTTTTGCATTCCTTAACAAATGCTACACC
This sequence comes from uncultured bacterium, assembly GCA_963698045.1. Classification (GTDB taxonomy): domain Bacteria; phylum Babelota; class Babeliae; order Babelales; family Vermiphilaceae; genus MFD01716-c1. The sequence goes on from OY969115.1 coordinate 1,566,223, forward strand.
TTCAGGGATAAGTTTTCTGGTAGCGCTAAATAAGTCTGGGGTAAAACACATGCGGCACATATAGAGCATAATTTGTTGCTCTTGGGGAGATATAAACCATTCGGGATGTTCTTTAATATGATGATAGGCCAGTTGTCTAATTTCTTTGCAACTTTTGGCTCCTTTGAGCCAGTCAACCATTAATTGGGGTAATTGTCTGCCTGCAAAGTCGCATACATTCTCAGGATTTCCCTCTGTTTTAGTGATATTGTTGAGTGTTTGGTAAAATACGTTAATGATTTCTCTATTAGAATGCTTGTGTTTAAAATAACGCAGCAGGGTAACGGGTCCCAATTGCCATAATGCACGTACGTTATCTGTGTCTATTAAAACCCCACCTAAGTCAAAAATTATATTAAGGGTTGGGCTAACGGTGGTACCAGGATGAGTTACTGCTTGGCTGGGTTGGTATACTGAGCTGGTGCTGAGTAATAATACCGCAAGAATAGTATTAGTGACATAGGTATACATACGTGGGGACATAGCTATTTCTGCATCCTCTTTTAGTTTTTGGTAAAAATGACTCATAATCCTTGCCCTTACTATACCAAAAATGGGCTACAAAAGGCAATTTTTTAACTTTAATTGAATGTTTGTAAAATAAAAAAATTGACAAAGGACGGTGTATGGGTATTATCAAAAAAAGAGATCAGAAAAGGGGTTTTGGGTACCTGCATGCGAGAAAGATAATATGGAACTGTTATATCAGGAAATAATACTGGATCATTACCGTAATCCGCGCAATAGAAAAGTGGTGGAACAACCAGACTTTACTTCGACCCAGCATAATCCTTCTTGTGGTGATAGCATTACCTGGCAAGGCAGGGTTAGTGGGGGTAGGGTTATTGCTGTTGGTTTTGATGGCGCCGGGTGTGTTATAAGCCAAGCGACTGCCTCTTTATTAAGCGAAGCGGTTCTTACCAAATCGCTAGAGGAAATTGTTGGGTTAGATGCAGCATTCATTACTGCTCTTATTGGTATTTCTTTGGGACCCACGCGCCTTAAATGTGCACTGCTTTCATTAGAGGCATTGAAGGACGGGGTAAAAGCAAGTAATTCTAGATAGCTGTTGGTAAACCGGGTTCAGCAAATGGTGCACTGTATTGGAAGTTTGCAGGTTATATTTGAATTTTTTTTGAAACCTAGAAATGACAAAAAACCCGGCGTGGCACAATTTAGATACTCAGGTTTTCTAAAATTCATTAGTGTTAATTGAGATTATGAATTTTAAGTAATAATGAATCCTAGTTAAATTTCACTTGTTACTTTAAAGGTGACTGTAAAGCCTTTATTATTTAGGCTTTACAATTAGTTCCGGACCAGAGTCCTTTAAAATTATAGTTACTAACCAATCTTTTTTTTGAAGATCATTGTTTTTAAATGATTCGTTTGGCAATGATAAATTCTTTGGTGTATGTAAAACTAATTCATTATTATTTACGGTGAAGTAGTAATTATCATCTTTTGTATCTATAGATGTTAATTTTTTTTTATCTGGTTGCGTAATCCTGAATTTATCAAAGCCATCCAACGCTTTTCCACTAAAATCCAACATTTTGTAATTTGGAGTTAATGTAATTTTTACGCCAGGATAGATAGCAGTCCTCAACCAGTCATCCTCGTCTATTCCTGGATTATATGATACAAAGATCGTTCCAAGCGGAATGGAAGCGGGTTTCTCGTAATTTGCCATATCCAAAAGGTCAATTAGGCCGGTTCCATCTTTGAGCGTTTCTTTATTGTCAATACTTTCAATATATATCGTTCCTTTTGCAGATAATGCAGTCACCGTGAGTAATAGTGCCAATGATGCTAATACCAAGCTCTTTTTCATAGTTCAACTCCTCTTCTCTTTGTAATCTGCTTTTGTTTTTAACTGAAAAAATTTTGAGCAACTGCTTTTAACTTGAATTACCACCACTCTTTGTTAATTCATTCCATTGCACCAATAAACATTGGTAAATCAGTACAAATAGTTCATATGCTGATTCATAGATTTTGTATATTCTGTTTGTTAAATCCGGTTGAATATATCTTAATAGTAATACTAGAAGAATGTAGTCATAGAAATCAAGAGTCAAAGTTCAATACTAATTTAATTATCTGAATAATCATCAGTTTAAATTAACATGCTCTGGTTTACTCTTAAAAACTCATTCCGTTTTTTTGGGGGAATTTATAATGCTTTATTAGTTCTCCTAATGGTAATTGTGTATATTTAATTAAAAGCAACAGAGATTTTTGACAAGGTTTTTTTGCTAAAAATAATCCTTTTATTAAAGTATTGTATTTCATAGTAGACTAAGCCAAAAAAATATCTTTTAAAAAAGGTTTACGCTTCTATGTTAAATAGAATAAAGCTTGCTCAAGAGCTCTCTCTTATTACTGATCAACTATTTATTGATACCTCAGCAGAATATGATGTTGCACGGCAAATATGGGAAAAAATATGTGTAGATCCAACGTTTATTTATAAAGCACGTGCAATAAATGCCCCGTGGCCTATTCCTTCATGGGAGGGTACTCTTAATCAAGCTATTTCTGTTGAACATCCGTTAGAGCAGTATCAAATTGCTTCTGTTGATGGTTCCCAAATTTATCCCGACCGTCATCATTCCATTTCCTGTTTTCTAATAAATATTGGTTCGGTACTATTGCGTTATGGAGCAGCGGCTAAACCAGTTTATTTTGACTCCGCACCGGTTATTCTTACCGAACATGACCAACAAGAGTTGCCTTTTTCTACGGAAGTAGTTAATTGTATGCGCCATGACCGCGAATTTTTAGGGGGTCTTGCGTTGGCACGCACCGCCAAAAATGAGCATGCAGATCTGCCCTTAGTATTGGTTTTTGACGGCTCGCTTATTTTTTGGCATCTAGAGGCAAAAGATATGCGGTTAAAAGATATGTTCTTGTCTAAGTATATTAGCGTATTGCACCAGCTTTACATGGAGCGCATTGTAACCGCTAGTTATATGAGTATGCCTAAAGGGAGAGAACTGGTTAATTTAATCCGTGTTGAGATATGTGATGGCGATAGTAGTCTAATGGAAGAAGCTACCGTTGCCGATCGCATGGTAGATGCCCAAGTGGTCCAATGGTTTTTAGAACCCTATCAGCGGACAATAGTATTTAAGAACCATTCAACTATTAGCCAGGATTATCCTGACCATGTGCATCCGCATTTTTTTTACCTACATGTGGGGGAAGAAATTGGGCGGGTAGAAATTCCGGCATGGATTGCCCAAGAAAAGGCATTAGTAGATTTTGTAGCTCAAGTACTACTTGATCAATCTATTAAGGGGCGTGGTTATCCGGTAGCACTTGCAGAAGCTCATGAACAGGCAGTGGTGAAAGGTCCAGATCGTGACTTTTTTTACCACTTACTTACTAAGCTTGGTATTGAACATAAGCAACGTATGATTGGATCTCGTAAAGCTTTGCGCAAAAAAAGTATGGGAATTTAAAATTACCGGTTAACCTATTGCAGTTAACTAATCTTAAGCAAATGAAGAAGCTATAGCATGGGCAAAATATCTAAAATCAGGTTACTTTGGTTAATGGCATTGGCAGCAATGCTGAGTTTTTTTAAAATCCATTCTATGAATTTTGCATTGCAATGCTTACTTGAGAATCATACTCCAGTGGTAAAACAATCAGATAAAGAAATGAGCGAGTTTAAACGCCAAATTCCCTATTATTTAGCCTCTTTCTTAACCCAAGAGATTGTAGATGAAAAAGAATCAAAAAGTACAAAAATAAACGCAATGCGTGAAAGATGGGCCAGATGGGTCAATGAAATGTCACTTCCTTTTGCTGTTTTGCGTGTATTGCCTAAGGATATTCAAAAAAGAATTGGGCATTATGTAATACAAGATAATCGGATGATGTCAAAGATATATACCGATGCAATAAAAAATTCTTTACGCATATATCTTGGATTATCATGGGAGCGACGAGACTACGAAGTAATAAAACGACGAATTAAAGAAATACAAAAAGCAAAAATTCAAGAGCGGCAAAGTAATAGGCTTGTTGCACTAGGGCAACGTTTTTTAAACAGATCTAAAATAGTGGAGCGCCTTAATTATTTAAGAATGCTTTCTGATACCTGGTATATATCAGAGGATTATTCGCAAATACTAGAAGCGGTAGAAGACAAATTTATTTACATAAGGGATATACACAGTAAATTGGTGAGAATATTTAAAGCCCACAATTCTCACATTTCACGTATATTATTAACTACAGACCAAAAATATATCATTTCTGTTGCTAATGATAAAACTCTGAAATTATGGGATTTTTATAGTTTGCAGGAGATTGGTTGTTACAAGAAAGATCATATAGTAAAGATCATGGCTGTAGAGAACAATCAGTTCATTCTATTAAACTCAAAAAACAGGCTTATGCTTTGGGATATTCCAAAAGGAATTTTTCAAGAATTCGAATTGCTAACTAATCTTGATAAAATTACTCATTTAGCAGTTAATAAAAAACATAATTTGTGTGTATTTGCCTTTTCTAATAGGCAAAATATGGTTGGAGTATGGAATTTTAAAGATGGAAAAAGCAATTTATTGAAGTTGCCTAAAAGCGGGTACGAGATTTCATCAATAAGTACGTATGATGATAAAATTGTTATTTTATTATGGAGCTTGGGGCATCATAAAATAGAATTTTGGGATTTAGGATTGTGCAACAAACAAGAATGGGTATTTTTAGAGGATCTCCCGGGTGTGAGCTTAGTTGAAGATTGCATTGTTCTTGATGGTTTTGCTTATGAGATTGAAAAAATTTGTGCAATGAATGTTATTTCTTTTCTTGGTGCACTTGTTTTGGATAGATGGAGTGCCACGGTTAGAATTCATTCAGGAATGTATTATGATTATGAATGGAAAAGACGCGAGTTGTTTGAAGAAGCCGTAGGAAAAATTGCAAAAATCTGTGATAAAGAATTGGTTGAAGCAATTAAGCCCGCGTTATTACGGGCTTATGATTTAAAGTAAACCTACTATTGTTTTTTGCTATCCCAAAAACTTTTTAAACAAGCCTCTAATAAACCCATCACTATTGCTGGTGTCATTGCCGACCAATTTTTCATAGTTCATAAGAGCTTCTTTGGCTTCCGCAGATATTTTTTTAGGGATATGGCATTGCGTAATAACTACTAAATTGCCTTTTACGTTGCCCCGCAGTTTAGGGAATCCTTTACCAGGAACGGTAATCTTTTCTCCAACGGCACAACCTTTAGGAATTTTGATGGTTTCTTTAGTGCCATCTATGCTCTCTATTTCTACCTGTGCACCTAACACTAGTTGGGGGTAAGTTACCATAATGGTACATACCAAATCATCATCCGCGCGGGTGAATTTTTTGTCTGGCAAGATATTAATTCTAATAAACAAGTCACCAGTTGGTCCGCCATAGACGCCTGCGTCACCTTTGTCTGCAATGCGTAATTCAGCATGCTGATAAATACCCGCAGGGATAGTTACGTTGAACTTGTCATATTTTTGTATGCGTGACTGGCCTTTGCAGGTGGCGCAGGGATCTGGAATGGTGTAGCCTTCACCGTGGCAGGTATTGCAGGTTTGGGCATACATAAAGAACCCTTGCTGATACTGAACTTGCCCCGCTCCTTTGCAGGTAGTGCAGGTCTGGGCAGATGTTCCTTCTTTTAAGCCTTTACCTTTGCATGTTTCGCAAGAGAAGAAATGGTAATAATCCAGTTCTTTTTTAGTGCCTAAGAATGCTTCTTTAAGAGTAATGTCCAATTCTTTGCTTAAATCATGGCCCCGTTTTGGCGTTGGACCTTTTTTGCGTCTGGTGCGTTGTTGTTGGCCTTGGCCAAACATGGTACCAAAGATATCCCCAAAATGTTCAAAGATATCATCCATATTCATGCCATCTGGGCCGGCATGTCCACCCATATTACTAAAGTCAGTACGGCCAAACTGGTCGTATTGTTTACGTTTACTTTCGTCAGACAATACTTCATAGGCAGCGGCTGCTTCTTTAAATTTCTCTTCTGCCTGCTTATTGTCCGGGTTACGGTCAGGATGATACTTCATGGCCATTTTACGGTAAGCGGCTTTAATTTCTTCTGGCGTTGCGGTACGGCTTACGCCAAGGATATCGTAATAATTTTTTGTACTCATGGGGGTAGGCTACAGAATTAAGAGGATTTATAATCACATTCACTAGTATTGTAGCAGAAAAATGCCCGGGCAAGAAGCATAAAATTGCCTAAAAATGGGCAGTGCGGACGGGCTATTGAATGATCTGGGGGGTGTTGAGTACGCTAAGAAGGTGTTCAGGGGGTTTTGTTTTATACATTCATTCACTAAGGGGGAGAGGGTTATGAATAACCGTCAATTGATGATGGGCTTTGTTATTGCAGGTATTTTTGCACATCCAGTCGGGGCGCAGAATAACGTAGTGCCGCAAGAGAGCGCGCATAAAAGTATTATTACTGATGCTCAAACGTTTTTTTACATTCTGAGTGCTTTGCCCCCAAAAGTAAAAACTATTGTTGCTACTTTGGAGACGGTGCAAACAACGGTACAAGCGCAGATAGATTTGTTTAAAAATTCTACGGATACTTCCGTAAAAATAGAGGCAATTGCTACTTTGGTTGATCAGCTAGGCATTGTGACTGAACTGTTTATTGGCTCATTTACGTCGCAAGGTTCTACCACTGACTATGGGCAGCACAATTTTCCGGGTATTTTAACTGATTTAGCCCATATTGTGACTATTAATGATAGTAAAGTTGGTGCTCAAATTACTTCATTTATTCCTTATATTCAACAAGTGGTTTCTAATATAGATATTATTGGTCAGGCATTGCATCAGGTTGCTACGGAATTTGCGGCAGCAACTAAGACAAAATTTTCAATTGATTCCTTAGCCCAATCAGAAATAATTATGAATGCCTTAAGTAATTTGCCGGCACAAATAGATCTTATAACTACTACGTTTAGCGGGGTAATAAGTCATATAACGGCAGACTGTACCGTACTTGGTGGTCAAGGTTCTATAGCTACAAAAATTGGTGCATTAGCTGATATAGTGAACCAAGTGGCAATAGTTGCTGAATTGTGTGTTGGTTCTAAGTTACTTCCTTCTGGTAGCATGCAAGATACAGTAGATCTTGGTAACCATTCATTTACTGGGGTGTTTAATGAAATTAATAAGGTGATATTGGTATTAGATCCTACGAGCGGAACTCAGATTGCGTCTGTTCTTACTATTGTTAGTGAGTATGTATCTTATATTGATATAGTAGCTAAGGCATTAGTAGCCTTATCTGGTAATTTCGCCAATATTGGCAAAGAACAAGCAGTAGTAGTTCACTAAGATTGTTAATTTACCAAAAACGGGGCGTGTTTTGTCGCGCCCCGTTTTTTGATGATAGCTCCTCTATTTTTAAATCGTAAGTGCTAAGTAGAATGTATGAAGTGGCTTAATTACCATTACCCGTCAAGATATATTTTTTGTTTAGTTTTCTTTGGTTGGCAAGTCAACTTTTTTTAGAAGCTCAATAATTTCAGGATCAACTTTTTCCTTAAACTGTTGTTTCAGCTCAATATTTTCACTTATCGATTGGTATATTTTTTGATTTATTTGAGTATTTTCTGAGAGCGTAGGAATAATGAGCTTATAAAAGGTGTCATTCTTGCTATATATTTGGAATACTTTCAGCTTGTGATCGTCCGTTATGCTATTCCATAGATTATTGAAGGCTTTCTTATTAAGATAATTTATTACGTTCCTATTATTTATTAGATCAAAGGCTTTTTCATCATCAAATTTGGATTCTATAAGAATCTCATTGGTGATTTCATGTATATTTTTAAAACGCTCTTCGTGAGCTAGAATGTTTAATAAATTATTTCTTTCATTTTCAGGTAATAGAAAAAACAATTTTTTTACCAATGGATATAGTTCCTTTTGAGTACTATATGCCATGCTAGAAATAGCATTGGTAATATAGATTCTATTTTGTCTATTTTCGTCTTCGTTAAGTTCTTGTGAATCTAATCCATCTACAATTTGTTTAATGAATGGTACAGTAGAATCAGTAATGCTTTTGGTTAAGTTGTACAATAAAGTAATTAATCCATTGATAGTATTCGTTGTTATAAGAGTATCAATCTGTTTTTTCATTTCTTGTTTTAATTGATCGGTTAAGAACCGCGCAAGTTTGTTTTCATCATTCAGTATTATGATGCTTTGCATAAGTATTCTAAACACAGGGTTATAGATTATTGTTTTATTATCAAAAAAAATTGTTTGGTTTGCATTAGAGGTTTGTAGAAGTATGTTTAAAATAGTTTCTGCTTGTTGATTTCCTATACTAACATTCAAGACAATATCATACAGATAACTATAGAGATTTTGTCTTTGATCATTGGTCAAATTAGTTTCTTTTTGTAGCAGGTTAAACAAGGGGGCTATATTATCATTAAAATAACTATTAGTTGAAATGCTTTTGAGAGTATTAATCAGGGCATTAAAACTAGGGTTAGCTATTATCTCTTGAATGCCAATTTTACAGAACGGTAACAATGATTGTTTATTATTTTTTACTATTGTCTCTATAATTGGATTCCATAATTTAATTCTATCTTGCGGGTTTTTTTGATCATTTAGTAGCCTTTTAACAATTTCATGTGCATCATTTTGTATCAGGGTCGGAATATAGTTCGCTATTATTTGAGGATTATTAAGATTTTTAAGGACGGCATATATTTCTTCGGGAAGTGTGATATGTCCCGGTTTGGTAAAGATATCTATAATCTGTTTTAAATTGCCTGAATAATCTTTGCTCTTTAATAGGGTAAAGAATAGTTGTTTAGTAAAAGCCGTAGATAGTTGGGTTGTCTTAGAATTGGTTGTGAGGGTCAGAATTTTTTTAAGGATGTCATTTGTATAGGTCCATTGTATATAAGCACCCAGGATGTTTAAGTTTAAATAGGTGTCATCATGGATAATTTCAGGTGCTAATAAATTGCTCACCAAAGATTGTTGAGATAAAGCTTCTGCACTGGTTACTTGAATGGGTGGAATTACAAAATGTCCTTGTTCAAAATGCCATTCAAAGTGATACGGTTCTTTTTTTGGAATTTGTACGGTAAACAAGAGTATAATATCTACATCTTTTTTATTGACGTTGTTATTAGAGCCTTCTTTAACGGCCCATGAAAGCGCAAAGTCCTCTGTAGTAAGTACTTTGGTAAGATAATCTAGTTGTTCCTCTTTTGATTTGGTTAAAAATTCTTGGTTATTTCCTAATAGCAGGTGGTTTAACACTTTAAGCATATTGCCAAGACCGGCATCTATTTCGCAAACATTCCCGCGTGCATAGGCAATTCCTTCAAGATTTTGCACTAATATGCCCCAGTCATGATACGTTTTTTCAGCCTGAGTTTCTAAAGGATATTGTGCGTAGAACGCTTGTACTTCTTTGGGAATGGTAAGAAGCTTGTTGGATGCAAGTTTTGCTATATCAAAGAATTTAGTTTGTGGGTTGAAGGTTAAAATATTCATAAAGTTACGGGCAGAAGTTTCACCACAATCGGCAAAATCTTCAAAGCCGGGATAACTTGCCTTTTGCCAGGTTATAATCTTTGGAAAATCTTTGCTTTCATTATACAATGCGCCAGCTAAAGCAAGTTCGTAATTGTCTGCCGTTATGCCCTTATTTCTTAACTTAGCTGCTATGTTTTCAAATTCATTTGTGTTAAAAGTACTTAAAAATTGGTTCTGCCAATTTTGGGTATCTTTTAAAGCAGAAAATTGTTTTTGTATGGTTTCTATGTAGGGTACTATTATTGTTTTATTTTGCGCTTTTGTATCCATAAATGTTAATAGAAGAGTATGAGTGGTAAACGGTAGATACAATGCAGGATCGTTTTTAGTGGGTATTTGTTCAAGAACAGAACGGATTAAGGCATTAATAAGATCTTTAATTTTGCTAGAATCAACTTTAGCGTTTTTAGTTGCTTTTTTAATAATAATACCTAGATTTTTTTTTGTTGCTTCGCTCAATTTTTTTTCTATTTCTACTCTTTTTTTATCATCTGTTTTCCATTTTTCAATTAAAGGAGTGTTTTGGTTGTCTTGTAATAATTCCCAAAATGCAGTTAATTCAGTTATTATTTGGGTAATGGTATCTAGAGTAAAATAAGTTGCAGGTTGCACTGCACCACGTGTTGGGTAAAAGGTAATGCCATCTGGGGTTGCAAAAAGCATGGTAGTTAGCTGTATTGTCTCATCTTTTTTATTACCATATTTAAATATATTTTCTATTATCTTGTTTTGCCACCAGGCAAATCCGTTAAGTGGTGAAAAGAACGTAAATTTTGGCTTAAAAATAGTGTAAGTACCCTTTAGGTCTTCTGGTGACAGGGCATTAAGGAGTGTGGTAACCATAGTGGCTGAGAATATAAGATAGGTGTAATTTAACCTCCTTTTCATCAATAATTTCCCCTAATAGTAGATAGTAAACAACTTCCCTCTTACAATCTAGCAATTTAATAATTATATTTGCAATAATTAATAGAAAGGGGCCATGAGATGGTATCATGGCCCCTTGGTAGTTGATCAAGCGCTAAACTATTGTTCTAATTGGGCTACCGCGCTTTGATATTTGGTTACTTGGGCACTGGTATGTAGCACGTCACCGGGGCGTGGGGGAGCATAGGTAACCGCACCGGTATAGGTAGGGAATTTTTGTTTAAGTTGATCTACTAGTTCAAGTATGGTGATGCTTTTGCCCTTGGCAATATTAAAAGACTGCCCCGAAACTTGGTCTTTGGGGAGCATTCCCATAATTAGATTAGCTTCTGCAACAGTCTCTACTGGAACAAAGTCACGGGTTTGGGTGCCGTCTCCAAAAATGGTTATGGGAGCGTTTTGCTTCATTTGATGGGTGAATTTTGCCATTGCTGCTGCATAGGGTGCATTAGGATCTTGGCGGTCTCCATAAACGTTAAAATAGCGTAACATAACGGTGCTTATATTAAATACATTGCTGTATTGTTGGCATAATAGTTCACCTATCCATTTTGAATATCCATAAGGAGACAGGGGTGCACAGGGCATGTCTTCTGTGCAGGAACGGTCTACGGGTCCATAAACTGCAGAAGAGGACGAGAATATTACTCTTTCTACCTTGTTTAGACGTGCCGCCTCTAAAATGTTAAAGGTTCCCTCTATGTTAATGGCGTGGCATACATCTGGTTCTGCTACTGATTTGGGAACAGATACAAATGCTGCTAAATGAAAAATAGTTTTAACCCCGCGTGCAGCGGTTAGACAGGCATTTTTATCTCTAATGTCGCCATGTATTACATGTACCTTATTTTTAAACGTTTCAATATTTTTAATGTAGCCGCTGCTTAAATTGTCTAAAATAGTTACCTCTGCTCCCACTTCAACTAATTTTTCTGCTACGTAAGAACCAATAAAACCGCACCCTCCGGTGACTAAAACTTTTTGGTTGGTATAAAATTGCTTCAATGCATTATCCTTTCGTGTTGATTGGTTGGCGGTCTGTGCTGATCCAATGGGTATAATAAGAAATCCAATTGCTAACAGTAACCGTGAATTCTGCTTCATATTTCAAGCTCCTTTTTGAGTGGTTTTTGAAGGGGTGTTTGGCTTATTCTTGGTTGGGTTGCATGCAAGCGTGCTGGCGTAATAAGTAATTGTTCTGCTATTGCTTTGCCGTCTAGTATTCCTTCTTGCATACTGGCGTACTTCCATGCACCATACCTGCCTACTGAATGAATGTGCTGTTCTTGTAAGGCAGAAAGCAGTTTGGATAAATTACGTTCTCTCCAGAAATTATAGGTGACATAGGCATGGTTAATATGAATTATTTTTTGTGTAGCTATTTCTGATTCGCTGATGTGTAATATTTTCTTGGTTTGGGCTATAGCTTTTTTGAGTGTTGCATTAACCCAGGCTTGTGATTTGCCCATGTGTGCAAATTCACCATACAGAGAACTGCAGCCTGCAGGAGCCATGGTATCAGAAAAATTATGGGGAAAGCCAAGGCGATAGAATGGGTATTCATTTTCTGGAAAATAGATCCAATGTTTATCAGAGAGATCGGGGCGAGAAATGCCCAAATTAAAGTTTACTACTTGGTTACAAAGCAAATTGCCTTGTGCACGGTTAAAGGTAGTAGAGGGGCGGTCTGTCATTTTAGAAATTAATACATCCAATGGCATAGTGGTGATTAAGTGGGTATAAGTCTCCGCGTGTCCGTTGCTAAAATATACTATTTTGCGTTGGGTATCTATTTGTGTAACCTCATATCCGGTTTGAATGGTAGTAATGAGTTGGTTAGCAAGTTGCTGCACCCAGGAAATAATACCGCCCTCTTTGGGATAGAAAAATTGTGCATTATAGCCAACGCCCTGTTCTGGTTTTGGAGCCGCAATAACCCCTTGAATAATTTGTTCTAGAGATGTATTAGGCACAAATCTGCCGGTCCAGCTAGAAGAAAGATCATTAAGATCGCAGGCAAAAATCTTTTTTTGATAAGGCATAAAAAAGTGGCGTGCAAAACCGGGTCCAAAATTAGATTGCACCCATTCAATAAAGGTTTTAGTTACTCGTTTTTTTTTGCGACGTACAAAACCTTCTATGCATTCGGCTATAACGGGCAAGGGCAAGCCATGCAGATTTATTTGGAAGGGATAGTGGGTATAAGTTTGATGTGAATAAATAAATGATTTGCGATTAATACTATTAAGGGCGTTAAAACCAATAATATGCTGCAGCAAAGATTTAAAATAGGGGTCACTAATATGTAATAAATGGCCAGTAAAATCAAAGGTAAATCCGTCTTGTTGTACTGAGCGGCACAACCCGCCAATTACTGTTTCCTTTTCAAATAATTTGTAATCAAAAAATCCTTGTTGTTCAAGATGATATGCGGCAGAAATGCCGGTTAATCCTGCACCAATAATGACAACCTGCGCCATAGCTCTCCTTGTGGGTGGTTGATGGTTATCTAATTGGTCATAGTTATAAAATTATTTGTTGAAATTGTCTATATCTTGTGTGTTGGTTTGCTTGGAAATTAAGTAAGTTCTTAAGCCATTATTATTAATTACAAATAGAATTATCACCAATTGATAAAAGTTTGTTTATTTGTTTAAAATGGGGCTTTTTTATGGCATTGCAATTGACAAAAATTTATGTTTTAGTAAATTCAAAATAGTATATATTTCTCTGCGTTGATTTAATCACCGGGTTCACTGTTTTATAATCATTCATATTAAAGAGGTTATTTTATGAAGTTCTTCAATATATTTCTTTTAACATTATCCATGACTGTTGGTACTGTTTTTGCAATGGAAAATAATAGGCTTGAATTAGCGAAAATTGAGGCCAAATTGTATGTATTTAATGATAAATTTCGTTCAGAAGAACAGAGATTGGAGAAATTATTAATTAAACGTATATATTTGCCTACAACTATTCAAAAAGCTAAAGAAGAATTAGCAAAAGGGAAAAAAGAATTTGAAAAGCGATTTGATTGTTGTAGTTCAGAAAAGTATGTAGAGGAACAAGTTAACTTTAGTAAAATTTACTGGGACCCACGAAATTATAATTTTTATATGTTTGATTTAATAGAGACTGACCCAATAGAAATACAAAGAAGAGAAAATCTCAAAAAAGTTCGATTATGTAGGATGGATCTTCGTAATAGGTGGCGCGATGCTGCCAATAACAACTCTATAAATTACGAATATCGCCACTATGCTTCAGAGAAAATAAGTGAAATGGAGAGCGAAATATGTGCGGAAATACAGGGTTCCAATCACGCTGATTATGATTTAGGTGATTGTTTAAAAAGACTAGAGAAGCTTGATGATTATTTTTGGCAGAGAGCAAAAGAAGAGTTTGAAGAAAATCACAATGCAGTTAAAGAAGAACATATAGAGAAAATACAACAGCTAGTGACAGAATATAAACAAAAATGGAAGTCTTTGCTTAAAACCAATCAAATCGCATCTGAAAGTGTTCAGATAGTTTTTGAGCAATTAGAAAGTCAGTTTATTAATGCAAAAAGCACTATTGACTCTGACCAATATAAAATTGAAGATTTAATGAAGCAATTTGCTGAATTAAATACAAAACTAGAATCTGAATATGTAACTGATAAATCGCAAAAAAAAGGTAGTGATAAATCAGAACAACGTGAAGACAAACAAAAAAAAGAAAATAATGCATCACAAACAATGCCTTCTAAAATAGAAGAAGCGTATTTAGCGCTTGGATTAAATGTAATGGTAATCAAAAAAAGAGCCATTACTGATTTAGATAGCGCTCAAAAAATGATTAAAATGGCATATACCAATTTGAGTATGCAATGGCATCCAGATAAAGTTGATGCTGATCAAAAAGAGGAAGCAACAGAGAAGTTTAAAAAAATTGCAAATGCGTTTCAAGAATTAAAAGAAGAATACAAAATCAACTAATGCAATCTGCGCAATGAAACAAAGAGCTATCAAGAATATCTGTCCTGATAGCTCTTTTTTGTTTATCGACATGAATGATGATTAATCCTGGTTAAATAAATTCTGGCATAAAAAAATAGGGTATATGATTGAAAACATTTTTAGTTTGGAATCAGACACTCAAGAACTGTAAAAAATGAATCTCTATTAGATTAATAAGTAAATTAGGGCAAGCGCCTTAGGAACTACTTTTCAATTATCCCAATGAGCCGTATTGGTGATTCGGCAGCGTCTTTTACGCATAAAGGCATAACTAAGAGTGTTGCACCCGTAGCCGGCAATTTTTCTGCATTTGCGTTAATATTTTCGATAATATATTTATTGGCCCCAAGGATTAACGCATGTACAAAAGATCCCTTTTCATCACAATCTGGTGATAAAGTGTCTATTCCTAAGCCAACAATATTTCTTTGCAATAAGAGCTTGGCAGCCTCTGCGGAGATACTTGGAAATATCAATCCATTATGATATTTTTGGGGATTAGACCAATGTTTTGACCAACCGGTATAAAACATGACAAAGCTATTGGGTTGTATGGTGCCATATTGTTGTTCAAATTGCTCAATATCTTTTACTGTGGCCTTGTACCGCTCATGAGCATGATTAGAAACGTTTATAACTGCACAGGGTACAATTAAATCTTTCAAAGGAATCTCACTTACATCAGCTGCACCTTCAAAACAATGAGAGGGAGTATCAATGTGTGTTCCGGCACTGGCGCGTATGTCTAATGCTTGTGATCTAAACTTATATTCTCCTTCACAATGTTTGTAATCACGCATGGTTTTTATGTAATAGCCACAGGTCATATCCCAGGTTGGGATTTCGGGATGTACTTGGTGAGTAAGATCAATAAAGATATGGTTTTTGAGCATAAGTTAACTTCCTATAGAAACTGACCACGCCTCTGGTGTCAGTAAGTCGTGTATATTATTTAAGACAACCATTGGTGCAATAAAGGGAACGGTGAGTGACTGGGGAACAGGAGGGAATGAACTGCTTGCATCCTTAAAAATGGTTAAAATTAAATCATCAATTGCGGGGTTACCACTGGATTGTGCCATTCCCAACGTATAATAAGTACCATCTCTATTTAACACAAATCGTACGCGTGCTTGTACTTTTTGTGGGGTGCGGGGAATAGATCTTTTGTGAATTTTAGATGATGTGGACAAACAAATAAGGAGTTTGCGCAAGTACCGCTCATAGGTTAATTGTTTTTCACTTACTTTGCCTTGTTTGCCCCCAGAAACACCAATAGACCAATAGTATATACACCCCGCCATCCGAGTCAACGTGTTATTAGGCTTGAAGGTAACTTTGTACGTTGTGGCTTTTCAGATATACTCTAGAAAATGTAGCATGTAGGGCTTTAATTATGCTATAATGACAATTAGAAAATAATAATCATAATGATCA
Organism: uncultured bacterium; assembly: GCA_963698045.1. Classification (GTDB taxonomy): domain Bacteria; phylum Babelota; class Babeliae; order Babelales; family Vermiphilaceae; genus MFD01716-c1. The sequence goes on from OY969115.1 coordinate 1,582,227, forward strand.
ATGGGGGTGTTTATGCAGTTATATTTTAAAAGATGTATATTGCTAAATTTTTTTTTATGTATTTCGACACTTGCGATGGAACAGTCTAAAGAAACGAATGAACAACAATCACAAAAAACACAAAAAATTATTGAAGCTTTAGATGAACTAAAAATAGCAGAACAACAAGGTGGTAAAAAGTTTTTTCCTATACTTGATTCATCCCCGCGAAAAGTTGAGGATTTGAAAAGGGTAGTAGAACAATATTTGAATCCTGCCGCACGTTTTTATTCACCATTCTACAAAAAAATTGTAGAGCTTATTGGCCATAAAACATTAAAAACTAATAGTGCTATAGAAGCTATAGCGTTTCATCCTATTAATGAAAGGTTGCTTGCATATGGCTCAAAAGATGGCTATATCAAAGTGTGGGATGTATTAAAACAGCAAGCATTAGTTACGGTAAGACAACCTGCGAATCCCTATTATCTTTCCCCAAAAGAGGTTAATGATGGTAATTTTAACTCGGTAAACCATTTTAACTCGGTAAACCATTTAGTATTTAGTCCGGATGGTAAGATTATGTTTTCTGCAAGTGCACGTTTTGTTATATTGTGGGGGTTAAGTGGTAATTTGATAGATTACATAGACATAGGTTCGGGCAGAGAGATATTCGCGATTGCGCTTAGTCCTGATGGTAAAACATTAGCTATTGGTACTGGAAACGAAACAATATTATTTGATATGGAAACAAAGGAAACTCATGAACTTAATACGTCTGGTGTAACCGCATTATTATTTAGTTCTGATGGTAAAATACTTGTTTCAGCAACTGAAGAACTCATAACATTATGGGATATGTTCACTTATGAAGAAATCGGCAATTTAAATGTTCCCGAGACTTTCATCTTAATCTCTTCTATAGCATTTAGTCCTGATGGCAAAAAAATAGCCTTTGGTAATGATGTAGTTCGATTGTGGGATATTGAATCACGTAAAGAAATTGCACAATTATATACTAGTGAGGACTATGCTAGTTATTTTGATGACGAAGAAAAAAAAGAAAAAACACCTCGAAATTTTGTAGGCACCGTTTTATTTACTCCAAATGGTAAAGTTCTTCTTTCTCAAGAGACTATTAAAATTCGATTATGGGATGTGGAAACCCGGAAGATAATTACTGAATTTGTTGTATGTCATGACAGAATTAATGCACTGTCTCTTAATCGCAGTGGTACACTACTCGCTGCAGGTTGTGCTGATGGAGCTCTTGAATTATGGAATGTTCAATCATTGATTGCAATGAAAAACTATTCAATGCTTGCAATGAAAAACTTTTTGAATTCTTTCTACGCTAGCGTAAAAGGTCTCAAAAAATTTTTACTACTAGAAGCCATTTTTGAGAGTAATGCCGATAGAGATCGTAAAGGAAACGTTAAACAAACTAACCCATTAGATTTATATCAACCAGAAGCAATAGAATTGCTTAAAGATTTACCAATTTGGCTGCAAAAGTTATTGCAAGACAGAAACATGGTGCGAGTATTTAAGAAAAAACAGTAAACACAATTAAATATTTTCCTTAAACTTGTTAGCCTAGATCTACATCCCAATAGAAACTGACCACGCCTCTGGTGTCAGTAAGTCATGTATACTATTTAATACAAACATTGGGGCAATAAAGGGAACGGTGAGTGACTGGGGAACAGGAGGGAATGAACTGCTTGCATCCTTAAAAATGGTTAAAATTAAATCATCAATTGCGGGGTTGCCACTGGACTGTGCCATTCCCAACGTATAATAAGTACCATCTCTATTTAACACAAATTGTACGCGTGCCTGTGCTTTTTGTGGGGTGCGGGGAATAGATCTTTTGTGAATTTTAGATGACGTTGATAAACAAATGAGGAGTTTACGCAAGTACCGCTCATAGGTTAATTGTTTTTCACTTACTTTGCCTTGTTTGCCGCCAGAAACACCAATAGTATGCAATCCGGTTCCACCAGGATTTCCTTGTTGGTCATCTGTAGCACTACGGTCTATAAAATTTTTGGTTAATTCTGCTAGTGATGGTAATTGCCGTGTTGGTTTAGATGCTTTGTGTTGTGGTTTGTCACTAATACGCGCATCCTTTTTTTGCATTATTGCTGGTTCTTCTTCAAGAAAAGCACTGCCAGCAGGAATGCTTGTTAGATTACGAGCAGGCATTTGGCTGCTCGTATCATTTTGTGTACGTGTTTCTTCAGTTTCATTCCCAAAGTCTACATCCTCCGCCTCATCTTGTTCTGGTTCATCATCATCTATTGGAGTTGGTTGTGGGATTTCTGGTGTTTTTACTTTTTCTGGGGTACCCGCTATTCCATTACCGGCCGCTCCAGAAACCCATTCAAAATCTTGTTGCTGTGGCAGTGGTTGAGGGGTTTGTTGTGGTTGTTGGGGTACGGTTGACGGCTGTGCTACAGAGTTTGCAGATGGTGCTTGTGCCGTAGGAGCTGCCATTGGCTGCATTAGTTGTGAAGGCGTAATTAGTTCTTCTTCATCTAGTTTTATTACTTGAGCTGGTAGGGTAAAAAAATGTTCCCGTTGTGAGTATAAAATAAACAGAATGAACAGGGTATTAATGAGTAGAGAGAGGAGTAAAATTAGTACCTTGGTACGCAGGGGTATTTCACGATATTCTATGGTCATGTGCGCTTCCTACTCTTATTTAGGGCAATGAACTGGGGTAATTATCTGTGGTATCTTTATGATTTTATTATCACTAAAGCATAGTATTAGGGTACTGTGATTATAGTATAAAAACAATGTCTTGTGGGTGGATCATACCACGGTGTTACTGGGTAGAACTAGTTTATTCTTCTATTGTTAGAATGTATGCAGCATTCTTTTTTTTAGCAATTTTCCAGGACGTATGAAGGACATGTGTTCCCCCCTGGGGTTGCTTTAGAAAGCGGATTATTTCATTTATTAGTGATTGGGTTGGGGTAAAGGTAACGTTGTGTTCAATTAGCCAATGAACAATAATTCGCTGCTGCATCATTGGATGCAATTTAAACAAGCGATCAATCTGCAAAAGTCTATTAGTTGGGGAAGAATTATTGGATGTGGCAACAGACGCACTAATTTCCAGATAATGGGCAATGGTTTCCGTTTCTAAAAAATGTTCAGTTTCTTGTAATCTTTCAATAGTGGTTAAAAAATTCTGATCAAAGCGCTGATCACATTCTTGTAATGCGGGTAGTACTTTAGCTCTAATTCTGTTGCGCAAATAATCCATAGACGTATTTGTGGGATCGGTAAGATAAGAAATTTTATGTTTTTCTAAATAATCCACCATGTCAGCTTTATTAGTTTCTAAAAGAGGGCGTATATAATTGCCATCCCGTGGCAGCATTCCGGTTAACCCCGTTAAGCTACTACCGCGAATAAGGCGAATAAAAAAAGTTTCTTCTTGATCTTGCAAGTGATGCGCAACAGCAATGGCATCTGCATTTTCTTTATGAGCAACTTTTTCTAAAAAATACCTGCGTGCCGCTCTACCAACCGCTTCTTGTGAGCCATTATGCTTAAAATCTTGTTGTAATTCTTGAATAGTGCTGCTTACAAAAGGGATGCGTAATTGTTCTGCAAGGTTTTTGCAGAAGAGAACATCTTCATGAGAATTGGCACGCCATTGGTGATCAAGATGTGCAGCAATAAGGGTGATCGCGTGGGATTCCCGCATATTTGCAAGTAAATGTAATAAAAAGACAGAATCTGGTCCACCAGAAAGAGCAACCACCAGCTTTGATCCCTTGGGAATAAGCTGGTGGTCTTTAATATATGCGGTAATCTTAGATTGCATTGAAAAGATAACTAACCTCTCTGAACTATAGTTAATTGGTAGGGCATGTAGCGGTAATTAAATGTTGTATTCTTGCTACTGGCGCTCCAGCATTAGCTGCAAACATAAGCTTCAATTTAGATTCTACGGATCCCATGTGCGTTAGAGATTTATTTTTATTCTCTAATTCAGCTATCGCAGAATAGCTATCGGATTCATCTTCCAAAATGGCTTCTATTTCTTCTAAAATATCATCGCCTGCTTTATCTTTAAAAGCAAAAAGTTCTTCTTTAATTCTGCGTGCATTATTTCTGGAGCGGCTAGCCAGTATAGAGTGGCTAAGGCTAATTAAACTTAATGCCATAACAAAAATTGTTGCATGCTTGGTCATAGGTTTCCTATAATTTGGTTGTTTTTATATATTTTCTGTCATAATTTCATCAAATTATAACAGATGTTATTTAAGAAAAAACAACTTTTAAAAAAAATGTTCTTAAATATCCAGGTTCTTAACAAATTGCCCAAATTTTTCTATGTACTCTTTACGTCCAGCTACGTCATCACCCATTAAGGTGCTAAACCAATAGTCAGCTTCTAACGCATCTTCAACAGATACTTTAAGTAATGTTCTTTGCGCTGGATCCATTGCCGTTTCCCACAGTTGTTCTGGGTTCATTTCCCCAAGACCTTTATAGCGTTGGATAGACATGTTTGGTTTGCTGAGTGCTCCAATAGCTAGAATTAACTTGGTAACGCCACTATCTTCTATTAATTTATCTTTGTCCGTAATTTGCAATATCCAGCTGTTGTCTTGTAACAGAGCTAGTTCATTAAGTTCATTAATTAAGGCTTCTGTTTCTAAAGAGGTAAAGAAATTAACCGGCACTTGCCAAGAGTTATTAAGGCGAGTAAGTACTAGGACAGAGTCTGCAATATTGGGAACTGCAGTTTCATCACTATCTTCTGGTTTTATGTGTTGCTCAACTATCTTATAATCTTTAAATACGGTTTCTGCCAAACTAATTAAGGCAACAATACCTTGATCTGGTGTCCATCTATTTTTACGCAGTGCATTAATAAACAGATGGCAATATTCTGCATGTACACCAAAGTGCTGAGCAGTTTGTGATAAATGGTTATAGTATGCTTGTGCGTTATCCAAAAGAGTACTTAATTCTGAGCCCGTAATTATTTGTTTGCCTATGGTGAGTGTAGTACTGTTTTTTGCCCAATCAATTAAGAATTGTTGGAATGCTTTGTCATCTTTAAGATACTGTTCTGTTTTGCCAATCTTAGCTTTATAGAGTGGGGGCTGTGCAATGTACAAGTACCCTTTTTCTATAATTTCATTCATATATCTAAAATAGAATGTAAGCAGTAGGGTGCGAATGTGTAATCCGTCTACGTCTGCGTCGGTCATTAAAATAATTTTGTGGTAGCGAGCTTTGTTAATGTCAAAATCATTACCAATACCACATCCCAGAGCTGCAATTAAGGCTTGGATCTGTTCATTGGAAAGCATTTTATCTAGACGCGCTTTTTCTACGTTTAAAATCTTACCGCGTAATGGCAAAATTGCTTGGTGATTACGGTCACGACCTTGCTTTGCAGAACCGCCTGCAGAATCCCCTTCCACAATAAAAAGTTCTGCTTTAGTTGGGTCTTCATCCGTACAGTCGGCTAATTTACCAGGTAAAATTATAGATTCTAATACTGTTTTACGACGTGTTAAGTCACGCGCTTTCTTAGCAGCTTCACGTGCTCGTTTAGCTATTTCAGCTTTTTGCAAAATTTTCTTAGCAATAATTGGATTTTCTTCAAAATAGGAATCCAAGAAGGCAAAGGCCCAAGAATCTACAATACCTTTTACTTCACTGTTGCCTAATTTGGTTTTTGTTTGGCCTTCAAATTGTGGTTCAGGTACTTTTACGCTAATTACGCAAACTAATCCTTCACGTACGTCTTCACTAGAGTAGCTTTCGTCACCTTTTAGTACGCCTAAATCGGTACCTTTTTTATTGCATACTTTGGTAAGTGCAGATTTAAAGCCAGAAACGTGGGTACCACCTTCGGCAGTGTTTATGTTATTTACAAAAGAGTATAACTGCTCCCCATAGCCATCATTATATTGTAATGCAAGTTCAAGAATATACTTGTCATCACTTTGTTCGGTATGGATAACTTCATCAAAAAGGCGGGTTTTAGTTTTATTTACGTGTTCAACAAAAGATACAATACCACCTTCATAATAGAATTCATGTTTCTTTTGTGAGCGTTCGTCAATAATGGTGATACGTAAATTTTTATTTAAGAATGCAAGTTCACGTAACCGTGCAGATAAGGTATCAAAACTAAAGTCGGTAGTTTCTTGGAAAATTGTTGCGTCTGGATGAAAGCGTATTAATGTTCCCCGTTTTTGGGAATCACCAATAACTTTAAGACGTTCTTTTGCCGCACCACGACTATATAGTTGGTAATAGATTTTACCATTCTGGAAAATAGTAAGTTCAAGTTTGTCAGAAAGGGCGTTAACTACAGAGATACCAACGCCATGTAATCCACCAGAAAATTTATATGATTCTTTATCAAATTTACCACCCGCATGCAGTTTGGTGAGTACTACTTCTGCCGCAGAAATTTTTTCGGTTGGGTGAATGTCCGTAGGTATACCGCGTCCATTATCTTCTACGCTGCAAGAACCGTCGGGGTGCAAGGTCACAGTGATTGTATCACAATGGCCAGCCAGCGCTTCATCAACAGAGTTGTCTACTACTTCGTACACTAAATGATGAAGTCCTGCTGGTCCAGTAGAGCCAATGTACATGGCTGGGCGTTTACGTACCGCCTCTAGCCCTTCCATTACCTTAATGCTACCGGCACCATATACATTTTTATTGGATGAGTCGTTGGCCATTTCCGCTTCCTCTGCCACTGGTAAAGATAATGAGTGTGTGATTGGTAACGTTTTTTTTTGACTTTTTGTGCTATAATAATTGCAGTCATTCACAAGTATAAATAATAATTATATTTTTGCCAATTTTTTGCTTCATGGCGTGTAGGTCGGATTATGGCAAAAAAAATTTAGGTAATAATGATGAAGCACAGTATTTTTGGGCCAGAAAAAGACCGTGAATTTATGGAGATAGCGCTTGCACAAGCGCGCAAAGCAGCTGCAATTCAAGAGGTTCCCATTGGTGCCGTAATTGTAAATTCGCACGGCAAAATTATTGCACGCAGTTATAATCATGTGGAAAAAAATAAAAGCCAATCTTGTCATGCTGAAATATTAGCCATTGCAAAGGCGGGCAAAAAACTTAATGACTGGCGACTAGAAGGTTGTTGGTTGTATGTTACCCTGCAACCCTGTGCCATGTGTATTGGATTAGTTGGATTGTGCAGACTGAAGGGTTTGGTGTATGGAGCGGTGTCTCCTCTTTTTGGCTACCGCCTTGACAATAGTGGGCATTCTCGGGTATATAAAAAGGATGCTTTGCATATTGTAGCGGGGGTTGCTTCTCAAGAAGCAGCGGAATTATTACAACAATTTTTCAAACAAAAGAGGAAAAAAGGTGAGTTCCATAAAACGAGACCTTAATGTAATCAAAAGAGAGCTATTGGAGCGCCGACAAGAGTTGGAAGAAAAATTGGCTCAAATGTCTAAAGAAAAAGTAAGTGATGACCAAGTACAAGACCCGGGTGACCAGGCAATATCTTCTACTATGGAATTGCTTAAAAGCTCATTTGAAGATGCTGAAATACAAGAAATTAAACGTATTGAACGTGCATTGCAAAAAATAAATGACGGCACGTACGGCATTTGTGTTGACTGCGGGGAAGAAATTTCTGAAAAGCGTCTTAAGTCTAATTTGAATGCGGCACGCTGTCTTGCCTGCCAAGAAGCCTTTGAAGAACAGCAATAATGTCAAAATAAATCCGTTCATATCCTTCAACAAGTTCAGGACGAACGGATTCTAAGAATTCTTTCTGGCTGTGTTGTTATATTAAACGAATGACAATTAACTCTAAAAAAGTTAAAATCCTTTTTGAATCTTAAATAATAAAAAAGTCATTATTTTCCGTTAGTCCTGAACTTGTTGAAGGATATGAACGGTCTTTTTCTTTGCCGATGTAGCTCAGCTGGTAGAGCAGCTGATTCGTAATCAGCAGGTCGTCGGTTCAAGTCCGATCATCGGCTCCAGCCTACGTTTATCCGGGCCTTCCGGCTCGGCAAACTACGGCTGGCGGGGCCAGTTTTTTAAATGATTAATTCAAAAGTATTCCATTCAATTTTGTCGCCGACATTGTGCATTGAAGTTTTAACGTAGGTGCAAGCTTTATACATAGGCTGGACTGCTATGCTATTTTAGAAGATTTACTTCGCCAAAGCGGAGTTTATCCTGCCTGTCCGCTATAACCTTGCGTTATGGCGTGGTGTCACGCCGAAGTTTTTCATAACGAAGGCGGACAACCTTTGCCAAGGCGGGAATCTTGTCTGTTACCAATAGCCTTGCGCGTTGTCGAACGGGCTGGAGGGGCCATAAATTAATCTGGTTTATAAAATAGAATTGGGAAGCAAGGCTTGCGCTTAAATGTTACTTAAGTAGACCTGTTTTTACTGCCTGAATAATCGATAGTCTTTTCAAATAGGATTTTGCGAAAGGTTTTTGACATTGAGGGTGCAATCCGCTAATATAGAGCCTATACAATACTAATTATTGATAAAACATTGCATTAAGAGGTCTATATTACCTATGGCACAACCTAAGAGTGCTACTGCTGTTAAAGCTAAAGCTCCAAAAACTAAAACTGCTTCAATGCCACCCTTAGCACACGGGGTTGGACGTAGAAAATCTGCTGTTGCTCGCGCATGGCTTCGCCGTGGAGCAGGTAAAATCACTGTAAATGGTCAAGATTTTAAGACCTATTTTGATACTGATTTTTCTCGTCGTAGTGCCTCTATGCCTTTCTTGGTTTGCCCTGTTGGAACCAACTATGATGTAGAAGTAAATCTAAATGGTGGTGGTAAGTTTGGTCAGGCTGATGCAGTTAAATTGGCAATTGCAAGAGCATTCTTAATAATGGATGAAACCTTGCGTCCAGTCTTACGTCAGCATGGTCTTTTAACGGTAGATGATCGCTTAAAAGAACGTAAAAAATACGGTCAAAAAGCTGCACGTCGCAAATTCCAATTCGTAAAACGTTAATAGATTGGGCTCTGGAGAAATCCAGGGCCCAAATTCTTCTAAAAAATCCAAATTCTTGCGCATAGACTTATCCTTTTTTGTATACTACCGATAGGGTACAAAAATAGGGTGGGTTATTTTTATTAGGAAAGCTAGAGCCATGTGTAGTGTTGTTGGCTATATAGGTCCTCGGTTATGTAAATCCTTTGTCTTGGAAGGTCTTGGTCGTCTTGAATATCGTGGATATGATTCTGCAGGTTTTGCCGCATTGGATCAGAGTGATAACCATGTTCAGTTTGCAAAGGCTACAGGACGGCTTGATAATCTAGTGGAAAAATTGGTCCATGTGGCATTTGACGGTAGTGTGGGCATTGGTCATACTCGCTGGGCTACCCATGGTGGTATTTCCGAATTAAACGCCCATCCGGTTTTTGATTGTAATCAGAAGATTGCCTTGGTTCATAATGGCATTATAGAAAATCACGTTGCCTTACGTAATAAACTTACAAAAGATGGGCACGTATTTGTTTCCCAAACAGATTCAGAAGTAATTGTGCATTTATTAGAAACTGCTCTTGCAGAATATAAGGATGTTCAAAAAGCGGCGCACGCGGTTATTCAACAAATAGAAGGCGCCTATGCTATTGTGGTCATTATGCAAGATTATCCGGATACTATTTTGGTTATGCGTAAACGGTTGCCGTTGTGTATTGGCATAGGCAAGGGAGAAACCTTTGTAGCATCTGATCAGTTAGTATTTGCAGATAAAGCAGATGCGGTTGCTTTTATTCCTGATGAAACATTTGCATTAATTAAAGCAGGTTCAGTTACATTATGTGATGCTCAGGGTAATGGTATTCCTTTACATATTCAGCCATTGCAATATGCATGGACTGCAAGTGATAAAAAGGGGTATGAGCATTACATGCTCAAAGAGATCTACGAACAAAAACAGGGGATTACTAGTACGGTTGGTGAATTAGAAAAGATGAGAGCGCATTTATGGGAGCAATTAGGGTTAACCCTGGAGCAAGCCCAGTTATTGGAAACAATAAATTTAATTGCGTGTGGCACCTCTTACCATGCCGGTCGTATTGCTCAATTCTTTTTTGAATCTATTGCAAAAATTCCAACGCGGGTGCATTTAGCATCTGAATTTAGATATCAAGAATTTTTTCCTGAGCGTAATAGCCTCTATCTTACTATTTCCCAATCTGGCGAAACAGCAGATACCTTAGAAGCATTGCGTATGGTCCTAAGTTATAATTTACCTACTGCAACTATAACTAATGTAGTTTCTAGCACCATGGTGCGTGAAACGGGTGGGTATATTTTAACCCAAGCAGGACGTGAAATTTCTGTAGCTTCTACCAAAGCATTTTCTACTCAAGTGACGGCGTTGTATTGGCTTGCACATCAATTAGCTTGGACTAAGGGATTACTATCTGATGCGCAGTTGGCACAGTGCCCAGAGCGGTTAATTGTAGCAGGTAATTTATTAGAAGCGGTCATTGATCAATATCATGCAGAGATTAGTACCACATTAGCGCACCGGTATGCAGCCTATGACAAGGCAATATTTTTGGGCAGGCACATTGGGTACCCATTTGCGTTAGAAGCTGCACTTAAACTTAAAGAAGTTGCGTATATTTTTGCACAAAGTTATTCTGCAGGTGAATTAAAACATGGTCCATTGGCTTTGGTAGATGAAAAATCACCCGTATTTATTTTTTCCCATCAAGATCAACTGATATATCAAAAATTGGTTTCTAATGCTCAAGAGGTTAAAGCGCGTAATGGACATGTGGTTGCGTTTGCCTTTAATGGTCAAGATGAATTGGCGCAGTTAGCAGATTATACGTTTACTTTTCCCGCAGTTGCCCCATTATTGGATCCATTGGTAATGACCGGGCTTATGCAGTTCTTGGTATACCAAATTGCAAGAGCGCGTGGGTGTGCAATAGATAAACCCCGCAACTTAGCAAAATCTGTTACGGTGGAGTAAGAATAGTTAGGAGTACTGAAGCATTGTGAAAAAGAGAGTATTGGTCGTTCATCCAACGCGGTATGACCGGCCGTCTTTATTGCGGACTGCCCTTGCAGATAGATATGAACTTATTTGGTATGATGAATCTACTGATCCCGCTTTGCAAATTTCTGCACCGGGTGTTGGTCCGTTAACGGTGAATATTGCACCAGAGGTAACCTTACAAGAATTGCGAACTATTGCCCATGAGCATAATATAGATGGCATTATGAGTGCGCAAGATTACCCGGGAAATATCTTAGCAAGCCTGGTAGCGCAAGAACGTAATTTAGTGGCCCCATCACCCCTATTGGTTACAGGATTTCAGCATAAACTGTATTCTCGTCGTTTGCAGCAGCTCTATGTTCCCCACGTTACTCCCCGTTTTTGGGTGGTATCTCCGCATCAGCTTTCTGGAATTAGTTCACAACTATTATTCCCGTTGTTTATTAAGCCAGTAAAGGCAAATTTTTCTATTTTTGCACAGCCTGTTTTATCTGCACATGATTTGGGGAAAATTATGGGTTCTCAAAAATTACCCTCTGATTTTATAGATCAGTTTGATTGGTATGCTAATACGCTTGGTATTATGGCAGAATCGGCAGATTGTTATATTGCAGAGGAACTATTAAAGGGGGTTCAGGTTACCTTAGAAGGTTTTGTAGCTAATGGAAAAGTAACCATTGTGGGTATAGTAGATTCTATTATGTACCCGGGTACCATTTGTTTTGAGCGGTTTGTGTATCCTTCTGAATTGCCGGCGCACGTACAACAGCATATGCAAGATGCGGCTACTATCCTAATGAACAATAGTGGTTACAATAATGGATTTTTTAATATTGAGTTTATGTATAATCCGGTTACCGAACAAATTGCGATAATAGAAATTAACCCACGTATGTCTTCCCAATTTGCAGATTTGTATGAAAAAGTTGATGGTATAAATACATACCATCTGTTATTAGAGTTAGCTGTTGGTTCGCGGCCAACTTTGATGGTTCCTAAAGGCCCATTTGCGGTTGCAGCAAGTTGCGTTTTGCGTGTTTTTGAAGACAAAAAAGTATTGGCAATACCTACCGTTGAGCAGATACAACAGGTTAAAGAGCAGTTTCCGTATTCAGAGGTTTTTATTAAAGTGGTTCCGGGGCAAAGACTTTCTGACATAGAACAGGATGGCAAAAGTTTTGCCTACGCACTTATCCATTTGGGTGGAAATGATAGAAATGATATAGATCAAAAATTGATTCAATGTAAAAAAATACTTTCGTTTAATTTTTCTGACTCATTATCCAACTAAGAAATTTAGCCTTTATAGACGCTCTTCTCTGTTTTTTTTTCTGTCCATTGCATTTTTAGAATGAACTCTCTAGTATCAAAAAAAGTTAAGAGAGAGTTTGTAAAAAAAATTGCAGTGCTAAATAGAATTATTAAAGCGCAGGAGAGGTATGAAGTATATCAATTCCGCTACCATTTGCAGGTTGTTGTTTGTAGTTGTTACTACAGGTTCTTTATCTGCCAGTCTTAGTCCAAAATTAACCCCAGATCATAAGTCCAAGCCAGATTCCAGTCAACGGTCTAATAGGCCAGATAAGCCTTCTGCAAATAGCGTTGCAGTGCCGGTAATTAATAAGAATGGACAGTTTGATACGCTCACCGTGAGTGGCGATGCAAAAATAAGTGGAGATCTTATAGTCTGTGGTCGCATTCCAAAAGTTGAAACGTGCTTAGAGTCATTACAATCTTGTTGCGAACAAAATAGTAGAGATATATCTATTCTTGATATTTGCTGTGCGCAATCTATTTCTTGTTGTGAAAACCTGTCCAGCAGAGTTGCGTTTTTGGAAACGTGCTGTGATAATGTGACCAGCATTATAGATAATTTTGGAACTCGTTTAGATCATTTAGAATCTTGCTGTGAGCAAAATACTGCATGTTGTTCTGCGTTAGAAATAGAGATTAATAAATTAATTTCTGAAGTTGATAATCATGAAACGCGTATAGAAAGACTAGAATCTTGTTGTGAACAAAATACTACTGCAATTGATAACTTGGTATCTTGTTGTGATAATCATGAAACACGTATAGAAGCCTTAGAGTCTTGTTGTGAAGAAGTAAACTCGCGCTTAGATTTACTTGAACGGCTTGATTGTTGTCCAAACTGTTTTTGTGTAGATTTTGGACAATTTAAGGCTGGTGATACGGTAAATATCATTAATTCAAAATTGTCTCCAGCAATTACCTTTTCTTCAGTTGCTACAGACACCGTTTATGGTGGGCCATTAATAATATTTAATAGCAGTAATCCAAGCTGTGACCAAACCTGTTTGGGATCACCAAATAATGATTTTGGTGGACCTGGTGTGGGTGTAGGAGGCGGGGAATTTATTAGCAGTTCAACCTATATACTTAATCCCGCAGCAAATAGTCAAAATTTGGGTAATGTACTGGTAATAAGTGACACTCGCTGCAATCCAAAGGCATCATCAAAGGGTGGTATTATCACGGTAACATTCCAATGTCCGGTTATATTTTGCCAAGCTGGATTCCTTAATATTTGCAGTGGTGATTCTTGTAGTAATATGAGTAGTACTTGTAATAATTATGTAGAATTGCTAGATAGTACTGGCGCCATAATTAATACTTATATTCTAAATAATTACGGAGCCAACAGTTACCAAGTAATTACGCCAAATCAAAATGGTGTTTCTAAATTGGTAATTTCTTTCAGTGGTGCTACCGCGTTGACCAGTCTTTGCTTTAGATGTGAAGTTATAGATCTAGCTGCACGTTCTTGTTGTGATTTGGTAAGTTCTATTGTTGACTTCCAAAAAACGCAGATTGATAACATAATTTCTGAACTGGAAGTACTAGAGTCTTGTTGTGAGCAAAATACCGCATGCTGTTCTGTCGTTGAGTCAGAAATAAATAATTTAACTTCTGTAGTAGAAAACTTTGGTACGCGCATTGATAATTTGCAATCTTGCTGTGAGCAAAATATTGCATGTTGCTCTGCAGTAGAAATAGCAATTAATACTATTATTTCTGAAATAGATAATCATGAAACCCGTATAGAGCAATTAGAATCTTGTTGTGAATTTTTAACATCAATAGTAGATAACCTTAAAAAACAACAATGTTGTCCGCAAGAATATTGTGTAGATTTCTCAACGTTTACGCCTGGTGAACAGCAAGATGCAATAAATGCAGAAATTGCAAGTCAAGGCGCACAATTTACGGTTACTGGAGTCGCAAATTCTTGTGAATCTGGGTATTGTGGACCTATTATAGGTACAGATCCAGATGCATCAACAAATCCACAGCTCTTTTTATCAGATGGTAGTGATGTTCCAGCTCCAAACCCTAGTGGCGGTACCATTACTATAACGTTTGCATGTTCCGTTATTATTGATGAATTGGATGTAACATCTAGCAGCACTCTTGGCTGCATTAGTTATTGTGGTATTAATCCGGTAGGTATGGAAGCCTGCTTTGTACCGCCTATAAAAGCAATAGGAGGTACTGGTGTATGTCCTAATGTTCTTGAAGGTACTAATACCTATGCAAGTACGCAGAGTGGTATGCCTGGTTCGCAAGCAGTAGTAGTGAATAAGGTGATAATTAGTTATCCAGCCGGTACTACCATAAGTATAGGTAAAATATGCTATCATTGTGTTCCTTCATTTGTTCCTGGTGGGGGCGCGCTTCCAGAGTCCACTCAGGATGTTTCGGCATTTTTTGCAGCTTGCTGTAAATCGTTATGTGTGAATTTTTCAAGCTTGGGCACAACATCACTGATACAGCCACAAATTAATGCGATGTTAGCAGGCTTTACTATTACTGCATTGCCGCCAGCAATTGTTGTTGCATTGCCAGAGCCAACATTAAGTCCGAATCTTGTAATTTTTACTAACGGTGGTGATGGCTCACTTCCTCAACCAGTAACTCCAAGTATAGATGGTGGAACTTTCTTTATAGATTTCCAATGCCCAGAAATATTAAATACCGTTGATATTGGTAATTTAATACTTACTAATACTGCAATGGGTATTATTGCAACAACTACCTTAACTGCCTTTGATCAAAATGGTAATCCATTACAAACAATTGTATTACCTGGTCTTCACTCAGTTGAAACGGCAACCTTTAACCAACCAAATGTAAGTAAGTTGCAGATAGATGTAAGTAATCAAAGTGGCCTTGTAGGCTTTTGCGTTACGTGCCCTACAATTGATGATGTAGCTCGTTCATGTTGTGATTATTTAAGTTCTATAGTTGATGATTTTGGTACACGCATAGAGAATCTGGAATCTTGTTGTGAACAAAATACCGTATGTTGTTCTGTGGTTGAGTCAGAGGTTAATAATTTAACTTCTATTGTTGAAAACTTTGGAACGCGCATTGATAATTTACAATCTTGCTGTGAGCAAAATATTGCGTGTTGTTCTGCAGTAGAAATGGCAATTAATACCATTATTTCAGAATTAGAATCATTAGAGTCTTGTTGTGAAGGCAATAGCACACAGATAGAGAACTTAACATCAATAGTGGATAACTTTGGAACGCGTATAGAAGCGTTGGAATCTTGTTGTGAAGAAGTTAATTCTCGCTTGGATCTGCTTGAATGTCCACAATGTTGTCCAAAGAGTTTCTGCGTTAACTTTACTAAGTTTAGTACTAATCCACCAACTCCTGTTGATGTAGTTAATGCAAATATTGGATTCTGTGGAAATGTTGTGTTTGAAAGTTCTTCTAACCGGTCAATCCAGTATGAAGTTGTAGATATAATGACCGCATATGGTATTGCTGGTACGGTTACTAGTGCTTGTTTAAGTAATCCAACAGCTAATATATTACATGCTGATCCTTCTAGTGATGACATAATTATTTCTTTCCCAGTATGTCCAGTTGTGTTGGAAACTATGGGATTTGTAGCCGATGAGGGCACGCCAATTCAAATAACTACCTATGATGCGAATGGTGTACAATTAAGTCAAACTCCTATTATTACCTTTGCTTACAGTGGTGAATTAGATGTAGTAATTAATCAAACAGGAGTAAGTAGCGTTCAAATTACTTCATTCGAAGGGGATACTTTTGGGCTCCTTTGTTTCTGCTTCCATTGTGAAGTAATAGATTTAGCTGC
The DNA here is from genome assembly GCA_963698045.1 of uncultured bacterium. Lineage (GTDB taxonomy): Bacteria > Babelota > Babeliae > Babelales > Vermiphilaceae > MFD01716-c1. The sequence goes on from OY969115.1 coordinate 1,598,381, forward strand.
GCGGTCATGTTGTGATTTGGTAACCTCCATTGTTGATTTCCAACAAACCCAGATTGATAACATAATTTCTGAACTAGAGGCATTAGAATCGTGCTGCGAAGGCAATACCACACAGATCGAGAACATTACTTCTATAATAGATAATTTTGGAACTCGTATAGAGAATCTAGAATCTTGTTGCGAGCAAAATACCGCGTGCTGTTCTGTAGTAGAATCAGAAATAAATAATTTAACTTCTATAGTAGATAACTTTGGAACGCGCATTGATAATTTACAATCCTGCTGTGATCAAAATGTTGCATGTTGCTCTGTTGTTGAGTTGGTAGTTAATAATTTAACTTCTATAGTAGATAATTTTGGAACACGCATAGAAAACCTGGAGTCCTGCTGTGAGCAAAATACGGCATGCTGTTCTGCGGTAGAAAATGCAATTAATACCATTGTTTCTGAACTAGAGTCATTAGAATCTTGTTGTGAAGGCAATAGCACACAGATAGAGAACTTAACATCAATAGTGGATAACTTTGGAACGCGCATTGATAATCTGGAATCTTGCTGTGAGCAAAATACCGCTTGCTGTTCTGCAGTAGAATCAGAAATAAATAATTTAACTTCTATAGTAGATGATTTTGGTACACGCATAGAGAATTTGGAATCTTGCTGTGAACAAAATACCGCATGTTGCTCTGCAGTAGAAATCGCAATTAATACCATTATTTCAGAATTAGAATCATTAGAATCTTGTTGTGAAGGCAACAGCACCCAGATAGAGAATTTAATATCTATTATAGAAAATCATGAAACGCGTATAGAAGCATTGGAATCTTGTTGTGAGGAAGTTAATTCTCGATTGGATCTGCTAGAATGCCCACAATGTTGTCCAAAAGAATTTTGTGTTAACTTTAACCAATTTAGTAATAACCCTCCAACACCAGGTGCAGTAGTAAATGCTAATATTGGATATTGTGGTAATGTAGTCTTTGAAGGAACCGTGACCAGAAAATTAGGATTTGCCGTAGTTGATATTATGGAGCACTTTGACATTTCAGGATCAGTCACTAGTATTTGCTTAACTTCACCTACTTCTAATGCATTGCTTTCTGGTGTAAATGGTTCAACCCCTTATCTTGGTATATCTTTCCCTATTTGTCCGGTTGTATTGGATAATATGGGATTAGTAGCTAATAGTTCTCCTGAAAATCCTACAAATTTGCAAATAACAACCTATGATGTAAATGGAAATCAATTAAGTCAAACAACTATTTCATTTAGTTCTCCTGGTGAACAAGATGTAGTATTTAATCAAAATGGAGTAAGTAGTGTTCAAATAGTTGTCTTGCCTAATCCGGACATGACTCCAAATTCATTTGGTTTAGTATGCTTCTGCTTCCATTGTGAAACAATTGATCTTGTAGCACGTTCTTGCTGTGATCAATTGAGCTCATTGGTAGAATTCCAACAAACACAGATTGAGAACTTAACTTCTATAGTAGATGATTTTGGAACGCGTATTGAAAATCTGGAATCTTGTTGTGAACAAAACATCGCCTGCTGTTCAGCAGTAGAGATGGCCGTTAACAATATTATTTCGCAAGTAGAGAACTTAGAATCTTGTTGCGAAGGCAATAGTACACAGATAGAGAACTTAACATCAATAGTGGATAACTTTGGTACACGCATAGAAAATCTAGAATCTTGTTGCGAGCAAAATACCGCGTGCTGCTCAGTAGTAGAATCAGAAATAAATAATTTAACTTCTATAGTAGATGATTTTGGTACACGCATAGAGAATTTGGAATCTTGCTGTGAGCAAAATACGGTGTGTTGCTCTGCAGTAGAAATCGCAATTAATAACATTATTTCTGAAATAGATAATCATGAAACCCGAATTGAGCAGCTAGAATCATGTTGCGAATTCCTTACATCTGTTATTGATACCATTAGAAAACAACAATGTTGTCCGCAAGAATATTGTGTAGATTTCTCAACGTTTACGCCTGGTGAACAGCAAGATGCAATAAATGCAGAAATTGCAAGTCAAGGCGCACAATTTACGGTTACTGGAGTCGCAAATTCTTGTGAATCTGGGTATTGTGGACCTATTATAGGTACAGATCCAGATGCATCAACAAATCCACAGCTCTTTTTATCAGATGGTAGTGATGTTCCAGCTCCAAACCCTAATGGCGGCACCATAACTATAACATTTGCATGTTCCGTTATTGTTGATGAATTGGATGTAACATCTAGTAGTACTCTTGGCTGCATTAGTTATTGTGGTATTAATCCCGTAGGCATGGAGGCCTGCTTTGTACCGCCTATAAAAGCAGTTGGAGGTACAGGTGTATGTCCTAATGTTCTTGAGGGCACTAATAAATATGCAAGTACGCAGAGTGGTATGTCCGGTTCGCAAACAGTAGTGATTAATAAAATAATCATTACTTATCCCGCTGGTACAACACTAAGTATAGGTAAAATATGTTATCACTGTGCTACTTCGTATATTCCTGGAGGGGGAGCTCTTCCAGAGTCCACCCAGGATGTTTCCGCATTTTTTGCAGCTTGCTGTAAATCGTTATGTGTGAATTTTTCAAGCTTGGGCACAGCATCACTGATACAGCCACAAATTAATGCAATGTTACCAGGGTTTACTATTACTGCATTGCCGCCAGCAGTTGTTGTTGCATTGCCAGAGCCAACATTAAGTCCTAATCTTGTAATTTTTACTAATGGTGGTGATGGTTCACTTCCTCAACCATTAACTCCAAGTATAGATGGTGGAACTTTCTTTATAGATTTCCAATGCCCAGAAATATTAAATACCGTTGATATTGGTAATTTAATACTTACTAATACCGCAATGGGTATTCTTGCAACAACTACCTTAACTGCCTTTGACCAAGATGGTAATCCATTACAAACAATCATATTGCCTGGGCTGCAATCAGTTGAAACAGCAACCTTTAACCAACCAAATGTAAGTAAGTTGCAGATAGATGTAAGTAATCAAAGTGGCCTTGTAGGCTATTGCGTTACGTGCCCTACAATTGATGATGTAGCTCGTTCATGTTGTGATTATTTAAGTTCTATAGTTGATAATTTTGGTACACGCATAGATAATTTAGAATCTTGCTGTGAGCAAAATAGCAGTAACATAACAACATTGTTCTCATTAATAGATCTTGTTCAGTCATGCACCACCTGCTTTATAAGTGGCTTAGACAATCTTGTGTCTTGCTGCGAAGGCAATAGCACTCAGATAGAGAACTTAACTTCTATAGTAGATGATTTTGGTACACGCATAGAGAGTCTGGAATCTTGCTGTGAACAAAATCAAACTTGCTGTTCAATATTAGAAACAGAAATATCTTCAGTATTTGATATAATAATACGTATTAAAAGTGATTTGGGTGGTCATGAATCACGCCTAGACGCATTAGAAAGTTGCTGTGAACTAAATACGACATGCTGTTCTGTGGTTGAGTCAGAGGTTAATAATTTAACTTCAGTAGTTAATACGTTTGCAACTAGCATGGAGAACTTAGAATCTTGTTGTGAAGGCAATAGCACTCAGATAGAGAACCTAACTTCTATAGTAGATGAATTTGGAACACGTATAGAAAATCTGGAATCTTGTTGTGAACAAAATACTGCATGTTGTTCAGCGGTAGAAATTGCGATTAACAACCTTATTTCTGATGTGGAATCACTACAAAGTCAAATAGATGCATGCTGTGAAAATCAATGTCTGCAATGTTATAACTTTAATGGGATTACCTATCCAAGTTCTACCAGTCAGATTTTCACAAGGCAAGGTAGTTTGGGTAGCTGTTGTCCACCAATAGATAGTCCAACGAGTTTTGGCGGAAATGAACTGAGAAATACTGGTGGAAATGCTGATAGTGCAAATAATAATTATCCAAATGTGTATTCATGTAATGCTTGTGATAAGTATATTTGTATTCAACCGCCTTACCCACAATATCTAATTAAAGTAAAAACTAATGGAAATTGTGATAATGCATCTTGTATAAGTGTTAAAACTTTTGTTTCAATAAATTCATTGCCTTGTGCATTGACTGCTGAATCATGCCTCCCAACACTTAGAGATACATTGATGAGGGCTTTAAATCCCTTTGGTCCTGGAGCAGGTAATGCACCCGATCTGGTAAACTTTAGTTTATATATTTGGAACAATACTACTTCAACGTGGGATGTTGCAGTAATCACAGATGTGCCAAATCATCATATTTGTACTACTACTATCCCTCCTGTTCCACCATTTGATCCAGTATTTGCATATGTTGGTCCTAATGTATGTGATTATGTTGATAGCGATGGCTATGTTTCTTTCTTTGCAACAACAACAAATACTGGTTGTGAATTAGATCTAAATTGCTTCCAAATGTGTATTTCTTGCTTGCCATGCCCACCAGCAGAAACAGAACCATATGCGCATTCTTGCTGTGAAGAATTAACTTCTCTGATAGAGAACCATGAGACACGTATAGAGAACTTAGAATCTTGTTGCGAAGGCAATAGCACTCAGATAGAGAACTTAACTTCTATAGTAGATGATTTTGGTACACGCATAGAGAATCTGGAATCTTGCTGTGAACAAAATACTGCGTGTTGCTCTGTCGTTGAGTCAGAGGTTAATAATTTAACTTCTATTGTGGATATATTGCAAAATCAAGTTTCTATTTTGGAACTGTGCTGTCAAAATCAATGTATTAAATGTTATGACTTCTATGGATTAACTTCTACAGATGCAAATAGCAATACCAGTCAAATATTCACCAAGATTGGGGGATCTAGTAATACTCCACCAGCAGATCCAACAAATAGCACTTTCAATGGTCAAGAGCTAAGCATTTACAATAACACTGGTAGCATGATGGGAATGAATGATTATACTTCACTCTGGACTTGTCTATCTATGACCGCTACCCAGTATGTTTGTACGCAGCCGCCATATCCAGAATTCTTAGTACGGGTAAAAACAGATGGTAATTGTCAAAACGCATCTTGTTTGTCTGTTCAATTAAATGTTTCTATGAACTCCTTGCCATGTGCAAATAGAACTCCACAAGATCTTGTAAGGGCAGTTATCCCAAGAAATTCATGTCCTAACTATTCTGATGTGGTTAATTTAACCATATATATTTGGAACTTTGCTCAAGGTCAGTGGCAAGTAATGTTTGACCAAGATGTTCCAGATCATCATATTTGTGATTTTGGAGGAACTCCACCAACAGTTCCATTTGATCCGGTTGTTGCGTATGTTGGTCCTAACGTTTGTGATTATGTAGATTCAGATGGCTTTGTGGCATTCTTCTTAACTACAGCAAATCCTTGCCCTGAATTAGATATTAATTGCTTTAGAGTTTGTTTGTCTTGCTTGCCATGCCCACCAGCAGAAACAGAACCATATGCTCATTCATGCTGTGAAGAATTAACTTCTCTGATAGAGAACCATGAGACACGCATAGAGAACTTAGAATCTTGCTGTGAACAAAATAGCAGTAACATAACAACATTGTTCTCATTAATAGATCTGGTTCAGTCATGTACTACTTGCTTTATAAGTGGCTTAGATAACCTTGTGTCTTGTTGCGAAGGCAATAGTACCCAAATAGAGAACATAACTTCTATAGTAGATGACTTTGGTACACGTATAGAAAATCTGGAATCTTGCTGTGAACAAAATACGGCATGTTGTTCTGTGCTTGAATTGCAAGTAAATAGCCTTATTTCTGATGTGGAATCACTCCAAAGTCAAATAGAAGCTTGCTGCCAAAATCAATGTATCCAATGCTATGACTTTAATGGCATAACTTATCCAAGCTCTACTAGTCAAATATTTACAAAAAATCGTAATGAACCATTGCCGCAATATCCAGTAAACCCTGGAACAGGAGGCTTTAATGGTAATGAATTAAGTCCATTTAATGATGATGGCAGTATGATTGGTGGTAATAATTATCCAAGCATTTACAACTGTAATGTATATGATAAATATATTTGTATTCAGCCTAACTATCCGCAATTCTTGATAAGATTTAAAACAGAAAAAGATTGTAGTGATGTTTCATGCATAAGCTTAAAGAGTTATGTATCATTAAATTCCTTACCATGTTCTCCAGGACGTTCAATTATTCCTTCACAAAGCCTAATAGATGGTTATAGCACTAGTGATACAGCTAATTTAATGGTTTACGCATATAATTTTACGACTGCAACTTGGACTTTGATTACAAATACATTCCTTACTAATTACCATACATGTTTCCCAAATGTACCACCAACAGATCTAGTGTTTTCTTATGTAGGTCCAGATGCTTGTGATTATATAGATGCTAATGGTTATGTTGCATTTATTTTTACAACTAGTAGTACGGTATGTGAGCTTGACATTAGTTGTTTACAATTATGCTTGTCTTGCTTGCCGTGTCCGGTAGAATTAGAGCCATACGCGCATTCCTGCTGTGAAGAATTAACTTCACTCATAGAAAATCATGAGACACGCATAGAGAACTTAGAATCTTGTTGCGAAGGTAACAGTACTCAGATAGAGAACCTAACTTCTATACTAGATGGTTTTGGAACTAGCATTGATAATCTGGAATCTTGTTGTGAGCAAAATAGTGCGGCAATTAGTATTCTTGATGCATGTTGTGCTGCCAATGCTACGTGTTGTGCAAACTTGGCATCGCGAATTGAAAAATTGGAATGCCCAAGCTGTTGTCCACAGTTCTGCATAGACTTTAGTAACTTTGCACAGGGTCAAACACAGGATGATATTAATAATAAGTATAATCGGTGTGGTATTAATATTAGCACCTGTATTAATCCAGATTCCGGTTGCACAGGTGTAGTTGTAGACTCTAGTGCTCTTGGTGTTAATGGTCCGTTGAATTGTGGATGTTTAACGCAACCAACTTCTAATGTTTTTGCTGCGGTGTTTGATGGTAGTCCAGTGATTCAAGACTTCTATATTACATTTACGTGTCCAGTAACTCTGGATTCTATTGGTTTAGTTGGTTCATCATCTAATGCAACCATATCGCTATTTGATATAAATGGTAATATGTTGCCGAGTCCATATCCTTCTAATACACCATTTGATCAATGTCAGGAGTTTCCATTTAATCAATCTGGAGTTGCAAGTATAACGATCACTATTACTTCGGACACTAATGCAGGTGCGCTTGCATGCCTCTGCTTCCATTGTGAAACGGTAGATATTATTGCTCGTTCTCTCATTGAACAATTAACAACGGTAGTTGATAGCCAACAAACGCAAATTGATGAATTACAGACTTGCTGTGAACAGAACAGTAATGCAATTTCAATTCTGGATCTCTGTTGTGAACAAAATTCGTCTATCATAGCAAGCCAGGCAGTCTATATAAATAATCTAGAATCATGCTGCGAGCAGAATAGTAATGCAATTTCAATTCTTGAAGTTTGTTGTTCAACCGTAGAATCGCTCATAGGCGGATATGGTGAAATAGTATTTAATGCACTACAAATGGGCGCTATGGTTAGTGGTGCTGATTCAATTACACCTTCAGCACTTAGCATACCGGGCTTTAATATTGGCACTTCTAGTGTTCTTCTCTATGGATGGAGTATTATGCCAAGCACATCTCCTGCTCCAGTTGCGCCCTGTATGACATTTGAAGTACCATATGATATTGATACCACTCAAACAATTCAGGTTGATGCGCATTTCTTAGTTAAGGATCCTACAATTACAACTACAGCTTCAGTTTATACTGCACGTATACAATTGCATACTGCTTTTGCAGGTAACAACGGCTTAATTGGTCCAAATTATGGAATTGTTCTTACTAGCACTGATGTAACTGTTGTAAATCCAGGAAATCCATTTAATCAGCTCAGACAGTTTAAAGTGACCTTTGATTTAGTTAATACATCAACTATTATTGCAGCACAGGATTGGGGAGCATTAGTATTTAATCGGGTTGCCCCTTCAATTCCTGCAAATGAATATAATGCCCCAATATATTTAAGTGCTGTTTCATTTAGATATAGACGCCTTAATAATTTGTAATCAAATAAAGGATTGTGAAAATGAAATATAAAATAATAAAAAAAATAGTCATCGGCATAGTACTAATACATTCTCTTTCTATTGGCGACATGATTGTTATCGAAGTAGTTGAAAGAGTACAAAGTAGTCCTGGAGTAACTGATTTTAATCCCGTTTATGTTGTAACTAATACACAACCGTATGTTACAGGTGTGGGTGGATTAGTATTTACTTATCCGGTAGGTCTTTTTTCAGAGACACCTCGCGTAACCTTGGCAATTGAAGATACCTCAATGATTCTTACGACTACTAATATTATATCAGCCTGGATTTCCCAAAATAGCTCAGCTCAGACAACAGTGATGGTAGTAACTGATGATGGTGCAGGCGGCTACACTGAAGCACCCAATGGAATAAATGTTCACTTGCATGCTACTGCCAGACCATAACAAAGATAATTAAAAAGGGGGTCTTACTATTTGTAGGACCCTTTACCAATCTGAGAGCTTATTCTTTTATGATCCCTTTTGTAGCTTCTTCCCATTCTGCAGTTGCTTGTCCCAGTTGTTTTTGAACTTCTGTTAGGCGGTTATCAGCTTTGGTGTATTCTGGAGAGCCATAGGTATGGGTAGTAAATGCAACATAGAGTTTTTCTTGTTCGGCTTCTAATTTAGCAATAGTAGATTCTAAAGAGCGGATTTTTTTACGTGCCGCGTTATTGCCTTTATTGTCTTCTTGCAAGCCGTTATCTTTGCCATCAGAGAGGGCTGCTTGTGCGGCCTTCATTTCTGCGTGTGCCATTTCTTCTGCTCTGTCTGCCAAGAAATCTTCATATTTACCGGGGTAATGGTACAGGCCTTTTGGAGTTAACTCTAAAATGTCTGTCGCCAATTCTTGAATAAAATTGTGATCGTGAGAAACAAATAAGATAGTACCTTGGAATTGTTGCAATGCCTGCAACAATACTTCTTTCGCATAGAGATCTAAGTGGTTGGTAGGTTCATCCAGTAGTAAGAAGTTGGCATTTTGTAGCAGTACTTTTACCATGGCAACGCGGTTTTTTTCTCCACCACTTAAAACGCCAATCTTTTTATGAATATCATCACCGCTAAAAAGAAATGTTCCCAAAAATCTACGAATTGTGGATTCGGGAACTTTAGGGCAGGCTTCATTAATTTCTTCTATAATAGTCCGTTTTAAATTAAGAGCTTGGGTTTGGTCCTGTTCAAAGAAGGCAGGCTGTACATTATACCCAAAGGTAATTTTGCCGTGCTGTAGTGGTAATTTACCCACAATTAAGTTAAATAGGGTGGTTTTACCAGTACCGTTAGGTGCTACCAATGCAAATTTCTTGCCCCGGGGAATGTCGCAAGTGGCATGCTTAAATAAAACCGTATCACCAAAGCTATGGCTTACATCTTCTATGGTTAGCACTACTTTGCCGGCTTGTGCAACCGGGGGAAAGGTAATTTTTATAGAGGGTAAGGGAGATTCTGGTGCCTCTACCAACTCCATGCGTTCTAATTGCTTGGAAATACTACGTGCCTGCATGGAACGCGTACCGGCTTTAAATTTATTAACAATATCAGTTTTGTGGGCAATCTCTTTTTGTTGGCGTTCGTAAGCAGTTTGTTGTTGTTCACGTGCCTGTTCTTTTTGGGCCACGTAAAAACTAAAGTTGCCGTAGTACATGGTACCGTGGCCCCGTTCTAATTCAAAAATGCTTTGGCAAGCACTTTCTAGGAAATGACGGTCGTGGGTAATGAGTAAAAATCCAAAGGATGCGTTTTGAAGAAATTCCATGAACCATTCTTTGGTAGGCAAATCTAAGTGGTTGGTAGGTTCGTCAAAAAGGTAGAAATCGGCATTTTGAAGCAATAGTTTTGCCAAGATAATACGCATTTTCCAACCAACGCTTAGCGTGTCTACGGTTTGTGCTTGGCGTTCAGCAGAAAAGCCTAAACCGGTCAATATTTCTTTGGTTCTTTGTTCTGCGCTTGGACGGTCAAAAAAGGCTAATTTTTGTTGAATGGTGTTATAGCGGTCAATGAGTTGGGTAGCGTTAGATGCACCCTGTTCTAACTGGTGCATAATATCATGCGATTCGGCTTCCAATGCAGTAAATTCGCTAAACTGCATAAAGGCTTCATCATATACTGATTTGGTTGAGGTAAAGGTTATTTCTTGTGGTAAGTAGGCTATGGTTTTGCCTCGTTCACAAGAGATGCTACCATCATCTAATTTTTGTAGTCCGGCAATAGCTTTAAGCAGGGTAGATTTTCCTGCACCATTGCGACCTACAATGCCAATTTTTTGATCGTCGGCAAACGTGGCACTAATTTCTTTAAAAACATCTTGTTCGCCAAATGAAAGGGAGAGAGAACGTAGTATAATCATAAAATTTTAGTAATTTACTCAATAGGGTTTTGGTACACATCAGCATATTTGTGCGGTGGATGGTTATGCACCAATACAAACAAACATAAAAAGGCAACGCTAGAAACAAGCATTAACGATAAGCGATACCGAACTTTTTTCTTCATATTTATCCTTTGTAGAGTTTGACCTTGCATACAGCTTCTTAGGGCAACCACCCAACACTACTTGGTGCCACGGCGGACCTGCAAAATACAAAGCCCTGGCGAGAATTTCTCGCCAGAGCTGCAAACTACTATAGAGACTAATTAGTAAGGGTACTATTGATATTACAATTATTATCCCATTTGTCAAATGGCTCATAGTTAACCCGGTAACTACAGTTTAACCTCTTCAATCTCAAGCTGATCATTGGTAATGTGGTTTTGCTTCATAAATTCTATTGCCTTGTTAATAGTGCATACTTCCAGTGGGCAGGTTTTTTGGAAGGTTTGGAATAGGTTAATAAGGGATATTGTTTCCCGTAATTGATTATCTGTTTGGAGCATTTCTTTTGCTCGTTCAAACCATCTATTTTTAGCGGAAGTTTCTGCATCTACCGGTTTTTTAGCTTTTTTTTCTTTATCCTTTTCTTTTTCTTCTTGTGCGGCAGCAGCATCTGTTTTAATAGAATTATTTAATGCACCTTCACGGCCATAGTATTTGGTAAACCATTGGGTTTGCTCTGTTGGTGGGGTACAGCGATCTATAATAAAGTCTGGTTCAATACCAAGGCCTTGAATAGTAGTACCATCTGGAAGGTAATAGAGCTGAGTAGTTAATTTAATTGCGGAATTATTACTTACCGGAATAACTTCTTGTACCGATCCTTTACCAAAGGTTTGGGTACCTACTAAAAACACCATTTGTTTTTTTTGTGGCTGATTTTTGCCCAAGCTTTGAGCATGTTTTTTGGAGTGTATTTTTAATGCACCCGCTAAAATTTCTGCTGCAGAGGCGGTATAGTTATTAATTAAAATAAAGATAGGTACTGAGCTATCATTAATGGGGGCGCGTGTTGTGTTGTAGCGGCCGGTTATTACGCCATGTTTATTCTTGGTGGTAACTACTAAGCTATCTTTGTCCAAGAATAGACCCGCAATGTCTATTGCCGCATTTAATAAGCCACCAGAGTTATTACGTAAATCTAAAATTAATCCCTTGTAATTGTTGGCGCGTGCTTTTTTTAGCAGATCTTCAATCTGTTTAACCGCGTTTTCTGTGAACATATTTAATGATAGATAATGGATTCCATGACTTTTAATAAAGAAGCTTAATGAGTTTTGTTCTTTAATTACGTCACGCGTAATATCAAAGGACAACAGATCTTTTTCTTTTTCTCGTAGAATTTTGACATGTACTTTGGTATTGCGTGCGCCTTTTAATTTTGATGTTGCTTCTTCGGTAGACATTCCTTCTAATGGTTGGCCGTCAATCTCTATAATTTTATCTAATGGCTTTATACCTTCCTTGTCTGATGGGCCATCAGGGATAGTGTCCACAATGGTAAGGAATTTATCTTTGGGTTTACGCGTATTATCTATTACAATTCCTATGCCAAAAAATTCTCCGCTGGTAGATTCCATCATAGAGCGATAGGTTTTTTCATTTAAATAGCCAGAGTGTGGGTCTAACGTATTTAAAAAGGTATCAATTGCTTTATCCATTGCGTCTTCAGCATTGCTCACCTTATAATGTTTTTTATTAGTCAGTTGCAGAACTTCTGCAAAAGTTCGGGATTTGTTATACATTACACTTTCAAAGGGCTCCTCTTCTTTTGTGTTATTTTCTTTTGCTTTAGCAGCTGCTGGGTTGGGAGTAGCGGCACCTTTAGTTTTTTTCTGCTCTGCTGGCTCTAGTTGTTCGCATATTCCAGAGCAGAAGACAAAGAGGAGCAGAGAGAAAGAGATTAACTTTTTCATGGGTGATCCTTTTTTTGCAGGGCGATGTACTGTAATAAGTTCTTCTCCCTTATTTAAAGCGAATTCTTGTTCCTAAAGTCAATATAATGAATACTAGAAAGCAGGAACTTGGTTACCAAAAAGGAGATCGGTATGAATAAACGGATGGTGTTACGGAAATTATTAGTAGTAGAAGTGGTAATATTTGTTGGGTATTACCTGTTTGGTGCCCATGGTTTGCAAGCAATAAAGGGCATTAAACGTGAAAATAGTACTCTAGAGGGCAGCATTGTACAGTTGCAACAGGAGATCGCTTCCTTAGAGCGTGATATTGTTCAGTGGGACACTAATCTTTTTTATAAAGAAAAAATTGCGAGAGAGCAGTTGCAGTTGGCAAGAGAAGGGGATGAGATTTATTATATAAGTTGATTAGAATTTTGGCCTGATAATAAAAAAGTAAAAAATAACCTATTTAACAATCGGAGATTTTGTATGATCTATTCATTACCAGCATTACCGTATGCGTTTGGGGCATTAGAGCCCTATATAGATGCGCTTACCATGGAAATTCATCATGATCGTCATCATAAAGCTTATATAGACAATTTAAATGCAGCTCTAGCAAACTATCCAGAAATTGCCAAAATTCCGTTAATTGATTTGTTGAGTAAACCTAGTATTGTACCGGCAGATATTCGTGATGCCGTGCGCAATCAGGGTGGTGGTACCTATAATCATGATCTCTTTTGGACTATGATGACACCTAAAAGCAGTGGCAAACCAGTGGGGAAGCTAGAGCAGGAGATTACCAAAACATTTGGTAGTTTTGCAGTATTCCAAGAAAAATTTACCGGGGATGCCAAAAAGGTATTTGGCAGTGGTTGGACTTGGCTAGGAATAGACAAACAGGGGAATTTGGTTCTTTTAAATACCGCTAACCAGGACAGTCCACTATCCCAAGGATTGCAGCCTATTTTAGGTTTAGACGTGTGGGAGCATGCCTATTACCTTAAATATCAAAATAAGCGGCCAGATTATATTACTGCCTGGTGGAATGTAGTAAATTGGGAGCGGGCTTTGGAATTGTACGAAGGTGCAAAATAGCCTTTTATACCACTGGAATTCAGATCATGGTATACTTATGGAGTATTTTAATTACGTAGCTATTCATTTATAAGAATCTTTTATTTGAAAGTGTTTACCATGTCTGAGAAAAAAAATCTGCAAGATCAGTCTGCACATCAGCAAGAAACGCCTGATACTGGAGAAGAACATAGAATTCGCGTTGCAAAAGTAGAAGCTATGCGTGCAGCAGGGATTGAGCCTTGGCCAGCGTCCCGTGATGTCAACGCTACCTGTCAGCAGGTACATACGGAATTTGAAGAGAAAAAAGAGAGTTTTGTATATCATGTTGCGGGTCGATTAATTGCAAAGCGTGAGCATGGCAAAACGATCTTTGGTACTATTCAAGATCGTAGTGGTGTCTTGCAGGTTTATGTTCGCAAAGATGATGTTGGTGATGCAGTTTTTTCTCATTTCCAACACATGATAGACATTGGGGATATTGTCTGGTGTTCAGGAACTTCATTTAGAACTAAAACGGGTGAAATTACTATTAAAGCAACGGAATGTCATCTAATTAGTAAATGCCTGTTTCCTTTACCTGATAAATTCCACGGGCTTGCAGATGTAGAAACTAAGTATCGTCAACGATATTTAGATTTAATTAGTAACGCAGAAAGCAGATTGCGATTTAAAAAGCGTTCTCTTATGATAAGCACTCTGCGCCATTTCTTAGAAGAACATGATGTACAAGAAGTAGAAACGCCTATGTTGCATACTATTCCTGGTGGGGCTGCGGCACGTCCATTCGTAACGCATCATAATGCATTAGACATGCAACTGTACCTGCGTATTGCACCAGAGTTGTACTTAAAAAGATTAGTGGTTGGTGGTTTGGAACGGGTGTATGAAATTAATCGTTGTTTTAGAAATGAAGGGTTATCTACCCGTCATAATCCAGAATTTACTACCATAGAACTGTATGTTGCTCATCATGATTATGTATGGATGATGGATTTTGCAGAAGAAATGATAAGGCGCATTGCAAAGGCAGTATGTGATGATATATCCAAAATTCAATTTGGAGATCACACCGTTAATTTGGCAGTGCCATTCCGTAGATTGCCTATGGTGGATGCGGTCAAAGAATATCTTGGTTGTTCAGACAGTGAACTTTCTCCAGAAAACATAGACCAGTTACTTGACCGTCATCATATTAAACTGGATAAAAAAGATTCATCATGGGGAGAAAAGCTATATGCATTGTTTGATAAGTTAGTAGAATCTAAACTTATTCAACCAACCTTTATTACACAATTCCCGGTTGAAGTCTCCCCTCTTGCAAAACGTAATCCAAATAATCCCGCATTTGTAGATAGGTTTGAACTATTTATTGTGGGATTAGAGTTTGCCAATGCCTTTAGTGAATTGAATGATCCTTTTGACCAAGCAAAACGGTTTCATGAACAGGCTGCTGCATTACATGCAGGGGACGTAGAGGCGCATCACTATGATGCGGATTTTATACATGCATTGGAATATGGGTTGCCCCCAACAGTAGGGTATGGCATGGGAATAGATCGTCTTACTATGTTGTTAACTAATACGACCTCTATTCGTGATGTAATTTTGTTTCCAACGTTAAAACAAAAAGCATCCTAATTAATTTGCACAGGAATATATGTGATGCGTGAGATAACAGTCTCACGCATTTTTATTGAAATTATCTTTAATTATTCATTAGCATTGAAAGCGGTATAGAAGTTTTGATTAATTACGGGGGAAGTTATGAAGCGTTTTTTTGTGCTCAGTTATTTTTTGTTGTCATTTTCATTAATAAGAACAGAAAGTATAGATATTTTTAATGAATCTGAGCAAAGGATTCATACTGCTATCTATTATGTTCCCAGAGATCAAAGTAAACCAGTTGAACGAGCTACTAATCCAATTTCAATTGACCCATTTGAGTCTGCTGAATTAGAAAAACCTGAACGTAAAAAAGAGTCATTCTTTTCTTTTTACTCCAGAGATTTAATTGTAGTTGCAAACGCTGAGGCACTCAAAAACCAATTAACAAGAGCAGAATATAATGGTGCTCTTAAAACCAATATTGGTACGTTAAAATCATGGGCAGAGACATTGGCTCAAGCGGGTGCAAGCCCTTCAATAGCCTATAACATCTATAAGGCTACCGGTCCTGCACTATATTTTGTTAAAGAGAATAATAAACCCAGACTACTTGACCCTGCACTGTATAAAATATATTTGCAAAAAAAGACATTTGAAGATGTTGTTTGGACTGTAAAAACAATTAAAGGTTTTTCAAATGTATTTATGCTTACTACTTCAAAAGAAGAATTAGAAAAAATTAGGGAAGAAAGCCCCTTTTTTACCAAAAATCCTTATAAAGATAGCCAAGCTTACGTGAGTAAAGGCAATAATCTTGTTTCAGAAGAGAGCAGTTCGTTAGAAAAACGCTTAAGTAAAGTACGGCCAGCAGTTGAGAAATTATTAGGAAGACCAGTTGAAACAACCCCGCGAATTGCGATGGTAGGCAGTGGGGGTGGGTTCAGGGCCATGTTATGTACGTTAGGTTTTTTGACGGGTGCGCAAGAAATAGGGTTATTGGACGCAACCACGTGGTTCTCTAGCCTTTCTGGTTCATCCTGGGCAGCTGGCGTGTTATATATGAATGAAGTTAAAAGTGGTGGAACGCAAACGGTGAGAGAAATCAGAGATAAAACTATCCAAATGATCGCAAATAAAGATTTATATAAGCCTCTTTCTGATCATGAATTGCAATTACTGCATGATTATATTTTGGCCCGAGCTGCAACCATGCAACCATTTTCTGCAGTTGTAGTGTGGGGAGCTTTGCTTATGAATAGATTGTTTGCGAATTTTGGTGATGAACGCCATATGCTTAATCTTTGGCAAATGAAATCAGTAGTAGAAACGGGAGAGTGGCCTATTCCAATATTCACTGCGGTCCAGGGTGGAAAAGGTTTTGAGCGAGAAAAACGAGAATGGTTTGAATTTACACCGTGGCAAGTAGGCAGTCCTTGGTTAGGTTGTTACATACCCACATGGGCATTTGGCAGAGGTTTTGTAATGGGGAAATCAGATTTCCGTTTAGCAGAAAATCTTGGTTTTTGTTTAGGAACATTTGGTTCTGCTATATCCCTTTCAATAAGTGACATTATTCAAGAGATGGAGAAAGAAATTGATCAAACATCGAGTATTAAAAAAGTAGGTCTTAAAGCACTAAAAATCTTGTTGGATCAATTCGCCAAATTACCACCAGAAGTTCTAGCTCCATTGATGACAGCTTCTGGATATACAGCAACAAAGGGAGGTAAAGTTTCTGATGTGCGTCTATTAGGTGGGGTAACTCATAATTTTGTGCTACAGATGCTGCAAGAGAAAATGAGCAATGATATTTATATGCAACTGATTGATGCGGGAATTTCATTTAATTTGCCATACCCGCCTATTAGTGGTGAGCAACCTGAGCGTAAGGCAGATATAATAATTTTCTTTGATGCATCTCGGGAGATAAAAGAATCTGGACTGGTGGTAAACCAGTTACGGCTAACAGAGCAATATGCGCGTCACAAGAAATTAAAATTTCCTGCTATTGATTATGGATCATTGCATAAAAAAGTGATTAGTATATTTAAAGATGATAAAGATCCAACGGTACCGGTTGTTATTTATTTGCCGCGTATTAACGTTGCCACAGATGCAAAAGATACAGAAGTTTTATCTTTCTGGGATCAATTAACAAAACCCGAATTTGAAAAGTATTCAGGTCTTAAAAAATTTGATTTAGAAAAATGCAATGAAGAAGATGGTGATTGCAATACGCTGAATTTTAAATATACAGAAAAAAATGCACGCTTACTGAGTATGGCTGCTGAATTTAATATCATTGCAGCTAAAGATATTATTACCAAAGCAATTGATGACTGGATTACTTTAAAAGAAGGTGGTAGCAAAAAGTAGTATTTTACATTGTAGGATTATTGTTATGAATAAACTATTAGTGATAACTTTTTTCTCGTTACTTGTTTTTTCATATCCGACGGTAACACCCATAACCGTTTACAACCAAACATTGAATGATTTCAGTGGTGCAATTTGGTATCAAAAGGGTTCGGATAAGCAAAAAGTATCAGACGATGTTTCTATCATTGCAGGTGCATCAGCATCCATTGAACGTCCGGATTTTAAATTGGGTTATGACAGAAATTTAATAGTTAATTCTGGTCAATTAAAAGTGGGTATGGAAACTAATGTAGGAGCCACGCAGGGTAATGATTTTTACATTGTTAAAAATGGCAATAATTATGAATTACATGACGAAGCATGGTGGCTCATTAATCAGGCAAAAATTCTTGCACAATTAGCTGAAGATAAAACAAAAAAAGCATTTGATGACACTGTTGCCAAGGCTAAGCAGGCAGTTAGTAGTGTAGAAAATGGGGTTATTGTTAAATTAGAACAATCAATTAAAGATAAAATTATTGCAACAAATATGGCATTTACCAATTATCCTTATAAAGGACGTATGGCACAAGTTCGTACCGGAAATAGTCTTTCTTCAGAAGAATCTGCGGTTATTTTAAAACGTCTAGCCAAAGCAGGAACTGCACTTGGTCTTTCTGTCAATAGTCCAGTTCCAAAAATAGCAGTAGCATTTAGTGGCGGAGGTTATCGTGCACAAATTGGTGCTTTAGGAGTGCTGGATGGGTTGCAATCTATTGGATTGTTGGATGCGGTTACCTGGATGGTAGGACTGTCTGGTTCAACTTGGGCAATTTCTAATCTTTTAATATTTGCTGGTTCGCAAACTAATGTTGAGGTTATTCGTAGTAAAATATTTGATACTATTAAAAATGAACAATTATTTGATCCATTATTAAATAAGCAGAATCTAAGTACAACTATAGATGCTTTTTTAGTAAGAATGGCTGCTGATCAGCCATTTAGTCCTACTTCTTTATATGGAACTCTGCTTTCAAATATTTTTTTTAAAAATAGGGGATCGGCAAGTCAAAGAGTATACCTGGCTGATCAAATCCCAATGGTAAGTAATGGTAACTGGCCAATACCAATTTATACTGCAGTACAGGGAGAATCTGGTGTAGCACAAAATTTGCTAGAATGGTACGAATTCACTCCGTGGGAAGTTGGGGGTGCTTGGCTTTCGTCGTGGGTACCAAGTTGGGCATATGGAAATAAATTTAATCATGGACAAACGACGGTGTTGTTGGGAGAAAATTTAGGTTTTAATTTGGCAACTTTTGGAACAGCCTATGCAGGTAGCATTAATGATGCAGTTGCGCGTCTACAAGACCAAATTAAAAGCAGTCCATCAGTAGAAGACCAAGCATTAGTGGTTGCATTAGAATCGCTGCAAAAAATTAAACCAGCGTATGTTCTTGAAGGAACAACTTTCTTTACGACTGTAGTAAATAACTTCATGTATGGTATGCCACAAAGCAAATTGAAAAATGAATACTTATATATAATGGACGGAGGAATTGCATTTAACTTTCCGTATCCACCAATAAGTGGTGAACGTGCTGACAGAAAGGCAGATATCATCATATATGTAGATTTTACTGAAACGCCGGGTCTTGCTCTTACTAAGGCAGTAAATTATGCTCAAAGAAAAAAACTGAAGTTTCCTCCTATTGACATTACTAATATAGCTAAAAATTCTATAAGTGTATTTGTTAATAACAATGATCCTACAGTTCCTGTAGTGATCTACATGCCACTAACAGGAGCTATAGCTGATTGTGTTAGCAAAAACACCTGTGGTACTTTTGCCTTTAAGTATGATGTTAGTACCATGAATACATTGAGTAATGCTATGCGCGATAGTGTGAAAACAAATAAAAATACTATTATAACCGCCATAAACAATTGGATTGCTGCAGTATCAAAAGGTTAGATTATTCAGAAATAAAAGTAATTAGTGGATGAAAGGTATTTTCCATTTGGGTAGAGAAGTAGGACTAAGTTTCATTATTCTTTTAAAAAAATAATGGCTCCAAGAACATTAGAATTTTAAAGGCGCTATTTATTATTAAAAGGGCTCAGCATTAGTAAAAGCTTCTTCTGAAGTAGATATTCCAACAGAGACGTCGGTAGTAATTCAGCGTCCAAATTTTAAAGAAGGCTATGATCGAAATTTAATAGTTGATCAACGTTAAATAATTTGGCCAATGTTATGAGTAACAATGTGATCATTAATCAAGATATGATTAAACAAGAAATCAATGGATGGATATCTAATAAAGACACTAAAATTCCGTCTAGGGTACGTAGTGATCCAGGTTCATTTGTTGCGACTAAAAATGCGGTTAGTATTCCTATCTCCTAAGTAAAAATAACCTTATAAAATGGGCTTTTCATTTTGTTTAAAATAGATTACGTTGGGTAACATAGTTAGTATAAAAAATTAAACAACAAGTGCTTCTCTTATGAATGAAAAAATCCTGCAGGGTCAAAAATATATTTGGCGGCTTCCCGATTCTGATCTAATGGCGGTAGCCGCTCTTGCCTCTGCGTACAACTTGTCTTTTCCTGTTGCGCAAACATTGGTACGTCGCGGATTTACTACTAAGGAAACTATAGATTCTTTCTTGTTTAGTACTTTTGAGCGGGACGTTGCGCATGCGTCACAAATGAAAGATGCAGAAAAAGCGGTTGATCGCATTTTGCATGCTATTGCCAATAAAGAGAAGATTTTGGTGTTTGGTGATTATGATGTGGATGGTATTACCTCATCCTCTCTCATGATGATCTGTTTGTTGCCTTTGGGAGCAAACGTAAATTTTTTCTTGCCCCATAGAGTTCGTGATGGGTATGGCATCTCTTCCAAAGTGGTTGAGCGGGCAGCTAAGAATGGGTATTCCCTTATTATTACGGTAGATAACGGTATTACTGCTCATGAACCGGCAATAACTGCCCGTGCTTGTGGTATAGATTTAATTATTACGGATCATCACCGCCCGCATGATAGTGTTCCAGATGCGTTTGCCGTAGTTAATCCTAACCAAGTGGATTGTTCGTATCCCTTTAAGGTATTGGCGGGGGTAGGGGTTATATTTAAGGTTATGTCCTTGTTGTATGAGCGTAAAGGCTTGCAAATGCCGGCAAAAGCATATGAGCTCCTGTTGCTTGGTACCGTAGCAGACGTTGTCCCATTGTTGGGAGAGAACCGTTTTTGGGTACGCCATGGCCTTTCTTATGTAAATCGTATAGAGAGTCTTTCTTTGCAGATGCTTAAACAAAATGGCAAAGTAACCAAACCCCGTATGACTGCAACGGACATTGGCTTTTCCATTACACCACAAATTAATGCATTGGGAAGATTAGAAGATCCACGTCAGGGGGTTAAGTTTTTAATTGGTGCAGATTTAAGTGATGTGCAAGAAGTTGGCCGTATACTCTTAGAACTTAATGAGGCACGTAAAGAAATAGAGCGTAGTATTTATCAGGACGTTGTTGCTGATATTACGGATAAAAAAATTGATCTGTCCCAGGAGAATGTGATTATTGCTTCTCGTAAAGGGTGGCCACCAGGAGTTATTGGCTTAGTGGCATCGCGGATAGTAGGAGCTTATGGTAAACCAACTATATTGTTGCATTTGACGGACAATGGTCTTGCAAAAGGATCTTGCCGTTCTATACCAGAATTTAATATGTTTGACGCGTTGCATGACGCAGGTGCTATTTTAAAGCAATTTGGTGGGCATGCTCAAGCAGCAGGGCTTTCATTAAATGCTGAGCGGGTTCCTGAATTAAAGGCAATGTTAGAAGAGCGGGTAAAAAGAATGCTTACTCCATTCGATTTACAACAAAAGTTGGTGATAGATGCACAAGCGCAATTATCTGATTTAACGAGTAAGTTCATAACTGACTTAGAGCACTTAGAGCCCTTTGGTCATTGCAATAGTCATCCTATTTTTTATGTGAAAGACGTAGTTTTGGTACAAAAGCCAAAGCTTTTAAAAGATGCCCATGTTAAATGTATGGTGTTTGGTGATGGGGTTATTAAGCCAATAATGTTTTTTAATAGGCCAGAGCTGTTTCAAAAATTAATGGATTGTGGACCGGAGCCCTTTACTATTGCGGCTCAAGTACATGAAAATCATTGGAACGGACGGGTATCTATAGAACTTACCGGTATGGATGTTGTGTTATAAACAAAAGGAATTACATGATTATTACTATAGATGGCCCAACGGCAAGTGGCAAATCAACGGTTGCACGTTTATTGGCAGAACGGTTGGGATATTATTATCTTTCTTCGGGATTATTGTTTAGAGCACTGGGTTATTTATTAATGACCAAAAAGGGGTACACCTTAGATACTATTGCAAATCCCAAATTAGAAGATGTTACCTATTTATTGGATCCCCATTTATTCTTGTATCGCTATGATAAATTAAACCATGAGAGAATATTCTTTGAAAATCAGGACATTACCCGTTTTTTAAAAGATAGTACCATTGATACTGCTTCATCTTTGGTAAGTACTAATAGCCCTGTGCGGGAACTGTTGTGTGCCTTTCAACGTACATTGGCGCAGAAATATGATTTGGTAGTTGATGGACGGGATACGGGTTCAGTAGTATTCCCTAATGCGGGATATAAATTTTATCTTACTGCTGATACTTCCGTACGTGCTGAACGCTGGCGTTTACAGCAATTAAAGAAAAAGTTGGTGGTTAGTTTACCAGAGGCGGAACAGATTATTTCTGAAAGAGATAGGCGGGATTCTGAGCGCGCTATTGCCCCCCTTACTATTCCTATGGGAGCCATTGTGATTGATAATTCAAGAATGGATGCTTATGAAACCGCAGATGAAATGATTAGGGTTATTAATTCATAATTTTTTGAATTCTGCTTTTCTTAATTCTAATCCCTAGTGTTAATTAATAGGGATTATTATAAATCATGCAGGGCAGATGAAACCCATTGACGTCTACGAGAGACAACACTAAGTATCATTAATCGCCCCGCATAATTATTAGGTGAGGGGAATGTTAATTACCCTCAGCCCGCTTACTTAACAAATTGACCGTTTGGATCCAACGGACGGTGTTGTTCTTCACAGTTGCAACTTTCACATTGGATTGGGCCAACTTTAGTTTCTGTTCTTACGCAACGAGTAACTTCTTGCGTTGCTGGAACGTTAACTACTTCTTTTGTGCATACCGTATCAACACATGCTTTAGCACATGCTGGTTTTGTAGCACAAGGCTTTGCGCATGAACTGCCGCACGCACGGCGAGCATCCGCGTTAACTGCAAACAATGCAGCAACTAAGGTAACGAGTACTAGTTGTTTTTTCATGGTGACTCTCCTTTGATAAAATGGTTAATAATACATTTAACTCTAATTTTATATTAGTAATTTATTATCAAGGAAAGCAAGGGTTTTTTGCACTTTTTTTAAAATTTATGGGTTTTCCCAAGGAATGAGGGCACTTTGCTTAGGTATAACCTTGTAAAGTGCCCTCTAGAATTTAGGTAAGGGTCTTCTTAGGGACCCTCCTTCCCAGCTTACTTAGTCATTGGACGGCGAGCTGCTTTTTTTGTAGTTACTTGGTTGTTGCTATCGTTTTCTAGCAATTGCCCATCTGGAGTAACTGCATGGTGTTGTGCTGCGCAATCACAGCTTTCACATTGGATTGGACCAACTTTAGTTTCTGTTCTTACAACACGAGTAACTTCTTGTGTTGCTGGAACGTTAACTACTTCTTTGGTACATACGGTATCAACACAAGCTTTTGCGCAAGATTTTGCACAAGGCTTTTCGCATGCTGATGTGCCGCAAGCGCGACGAGCTTCTGCGTTAGCTGCAAACAATGCAGCAACTAAGGTAACGACAACTAGATGTTTTTTCATGATGCTCTCCTTTGAAAAAATGGTTAATAATACATTTAACTCTAAATTCATATTAGAAATAATCTAAAGAGAAATACAAGAGTTTTTATGTGATAATGGATAAAGTAGTATAGAAGCCTTAAAATTAATCACTTTTTTAAGTTTAGAAAATTATTTAGATCGTATTGAAATCTTAACATGAGGGAACCGTTTGGTTAGTAACTTAACAAAAAAGCACCACTTTAATTAAAGTAGTGCTCTGTTTACAACTGGTTCATAGACGGGCTTATTTAGAAACTTCCGTAGCCTTTTCAGCCGGAATAGTTACTTTTTTATTAACTTTGGATACTGCTACATCTTCTTCTTGGCTGCAGGTAGCTTCTTTACAGGGACTGCAAGATTCTTTACATTTCCAGCAACAGGCAGGTAAGGTTGCTACAAGCATAAGAAATGTAGCTAAACGTAATCCTTTTTTCATGATTATTCCTTTCTTGAATACCAACAATAGATAATTCTTATGGTTATCATAGAAAGAAGAATAGGGTGTTGGCAAGTTATTTTAGATACCCCATCCATAGAAAATTGAATGTTTAGCTATGGAGGGGTATTAGTCAAGATTTAGGAACCAATTAGAACTTTGGTTCAGAAAGCTCACTCGCTGGTACAACTTGCGCGGTTTCAATAACTTCTGCAACTGTTGGAGTTTCGCTTGCTTTGGAGCGTTTTAAGCATCCTGGGCAGATAAGTAGAGTAACAACCAATGAAAAACCAGTAAACAATGATGTGCGACGGTTCATCGTCAGCCTCCGTTGAAATAAAAATGAATGTATTAGTACTGTTAGTGATGTGGTTCAGTGTAAAAGAGCTGATTATTCATTAGCTCTTTATTGTGAAAACTTGTTATTTCTTTTTCTTAAGTTTTTTCTTACTTTTCTTTTCATCATCTTTAGCTTTTGCATGCAAAACAGTAGTTAATGGATTTGCAACAAATGCTGCTTCTAATACTTCATCCATAATCTTAGCATAGGTAATAGTAAGGTTATTAAGATCAATTTCTTTAAGAATCTCTTCTATTTCTTCCTTATTTTCATAGGGAACAATAACCTGTTTTAATCCGTGTTGTTTTGCTGCTAATAATTTTTCTTTCAGTCCGCCCACCGCCAGAACTCTGCCACGAAGGGTAATTTCACCGGTCATAGCCACATCAGATCGTAGTGGACTTTTGGTTAAGGCAGAAACCAGAGCAGAGCAAATAGAAATACCCGCAGAGGGACCATCTTTGGGAGTAGCGCCTTCTGGGATATGGATATGGATATCTTTGGTACTTTGGAAAGAAGGTTTAAGTCCCAAGCTTACCGCGCGGGATCTAATATAGCTTAAGGCTGCTTGCGCAGACTCTTGCATTACTTCACCCAGCTGGCCAGTGAGTGTTAAGCCCCCTTTACCCGGTAATACGCTTACCTCTATTTCTAATACGTCTCCGCCAAATTCTGTCCACGCAAGTCCGGTTGCCAAGCCAATACGTTCCACAGATTGGGTAAGACTTGTTTTCTTAAATATTGCGGCACCCAACCATTCACGGGCTAAGATTGGCGTTACAATTACCTTTTTATTCTTTTTATCTTTTAACAGTTGTTGAATAGCTTTACGCATTAATTTACTAATTATACGTTCCAATTGTCGCACACCGGCTTCTTTGGTGTATTCATTAATAATGGTTTGCAGAATATCATCAGGTAATTCAAACTGTTGAGCCGTAAGGCCATATTCTGTCAGTCCTTTAGGAATTAAGAATTTCTTAGCTATTCCCAATTTTTCTTCTTCGGTATACCCAGCTAAATAAATAATTTCTAAACGATCAAACAGGGGATAGGGAATATTTTCCATAACGTTTGCAGTTGCAATAAACATTACTTTGGAAAGATCGTATTCAACATCTAAAAAGTGATCTACAAATGTTTTGTTTTGTTCCGGATCAAGTACCTCTAGTAATGCTGCAGCAGGATCACCATGAACGTCACGGGACATTTTATCTATTTCATCTAATAGAATGACCGGGTTCATAGTTTTCGCTTTTTTCATTGCATGTACTATTTTTCCGGGCAACGCCCCAATGTAGGTACGTCTATGGCCGCGAATTTCTGCTTCATCACGAATACCACCAAGGGAAATACGGACAAATTCTCTACCAACGCTGGTAGCTATAGAGCGGGCTAAAGAGGTTTTACCCACGCCTGGAGGCCCTACTAAACATAAAATAGGTGACCGTTCTAAATTTTTAGAAAATTTCTTAGCTGCTAAAAACTCAATGATGCGTTCTTTAATTTTTTTAAGTCCGGCATGGTTTTCATTTAAAATGCGTTCAGCTTGTGCAAGGCTTATAGTATCTTTGGTAATTTTGTGCCAAGGCAAAGACACTATCCAGTCTATGTAATGCCGGCTTACTACTGCTTCAGATGAGAGTGGGGGCATTTGTTCAAGCCGACGGATCTCCTTTTCAACTTTTTCACGAACTTCTGTTGGAAGATTAAGCGCTTTTATTTTTTTGCGTAACAGTTCAACTTCTTCAGTAATATCTTCACGACCTAACTCTTTTTGGATCGCTTTCATCTGTTCACTCAAGTAGTATTCTCGTTGACCACGTTCTACTTGAGTTTGAATTCTGCCACGTATGCGTTGTTCAGTCTGAAGAATCTCTATTTCATTGGCAAGTAAGGAACTTACCGCAAGCATGCGATCTTTAAGATCGGGTAATTCAAGAATTTTTTGACGTGCCTCAAAGGCTAAATTGTTGATATGGACCACAATAGTATCGGTCACATAGTCCATATCCTGGGGTGTTTTAACCATAGAAATAAGCTCAGCAGGAGCTTTTTCATTTAACTTAATATAGGTATTGTACAAGGTACTTAATTGGCGCCAAATTGCTTCTATTTCAACCGTTTTTTCAATGTTAGTAGTTGGAAGATCTTCATATTCTACTTCTATGAATTCGGGTTGGAAGTCAAATTTGGTAACTTTTGCTCGGCAAATACCTTCTGCCAGAATCTTTAATCCGCCATTGGGCATACGCATCACTTGTAATATTTGTGAGCGGGTACCATGGGTGTACAAGTCATCTGCAGTTGGATTTTCAACCTTCTGATCTTTCTGGGCGGTAATAAATAGGGTACGGGTACCTTTAAGAGCGTGTTCTACCGCACGCATAGAGAGCGGACGGCCAACAATAATAGGTATAATGCTTTTGGGCAAAATAACCACATTTTTAAGGGGGAGTAAGGCCAATTTGTTGTCAGCCATAGCCAATGAGCTTGCCTGGTCTTCTACTAAGCCTTCTTGCAATTCAGGGCTAAATTCTTCTATAACTTCATAATCATTCATATTTTTCCTTATTAAAGACTGTTAACTAGCGTAAATTGCTTGGTTTTTTTGTCAATTACATTTTTAGGTGACCTAGATGAGATATTGAAGCGTTAGTAATTATAGATTATTGCAAATAGGAAATTTGGTCAAGGGAAATATCCCTAGAGGTCGGCTCTGGATCGGTCGGGTTTCTAAATGATCCCTTTATTCACCATGGGGTACGAATTTTATTGTAGGGCGATAGGTTTATTTTTTGTAGGATCCTGATAAACTATCACATGCTTTCTTGATAAGGGGAGTCTGTGTTTTCAAGTAGAAAATAAGTTTGGTGTAGTTCAGGAAAAAAGTTTGGTAAAAAGGAGCAAGGATTATTGTAAATAAGCAAATAGCTAATTTTTATTTTTACAAATGTACTATCTTTTGATAAAGTGTCATTGTAGTTTATTCCAAAAATATTTATTGTCTGTTTCAGAAAGGACTGTTATCTATGTTCAGTAAAATTGCACGCGTCTTGTGGGGTAATTTTGAGAATAAAGACGAATTGAAAAAATTCGGCTTTCTTGCTTCTATCTTTGGTATTATTATAGGTACTTACTGGACACTTCGTCCTTTAAAGGACTCTTTGTTTAATGCGGTAGTAAGTATTGATTATCAACCATACGCAAAATTCCTTTCTGTTATTATAGTCTTCCCTCTGGTTATTATTTACGGCAAACTTATTGATACCTTTCCTCGTAATAAAGTCTTTTACGGCCTTACCATATTTTATGGCGCACTAGCCTTGTTCTTTATGTGGGCCTTTTTACACCCAGATATGGGATTAACTAATACAGTTAAAAGCCCTATGAGATTTATTGGTTGGGCATGGTATGTGTATGTAGAAAGTTTTGGTTCATTAATAGTTGCGCTCTTTTGGGCGTTCACTGCAGATACAACTGCACCAGACTCAGCGCGCCGTGGTTTCCCAATTATCGCAATGTTTGGTCAGTTCGGTAATATTCTTGGGCCCCTCCTTTTAGATAACAAACGTCTTGGCTTTGCAACTCCAGCCCCAGTTGTTGGTATTTGTGCAGGATTAATGTTTGTTATGGCAGCAATGTTCTGGTACATGATGAGAACTATTCCTGCTCGCGAATGGATCGGTTACACCGGTGAAGGCGCTCATGAAACTAAAAAAGAACATGATGAAGAGCCAGGATTTGCGGAAGGCTTAAAATTGTTAGTAACTCAAGGTTACCTGATGGGTATTTTCTTGATCATTACTATTTATGAAGTAATTGTAACCATTTTAGATTATCACTTTAAAGCAACCGCTGCACATGCCTATCCCGACGTTTCAGAATTTAACTCTTACCTTAACTTTTATGCGGTAATGGTTGGTGTGGTATCTGCTGCATGCGTTCTTCTTGGTATTAATAATATTCAACGTCGTTTGGGTATGTTAGTTTCTTTAATTATGTTGCCAGTTTTGATAGCAGTTGCGGTTCTGGTAATTAAGTTTAATCCAACTTGGTTGGGTGCGGCGTTAGTAATTATGGTTCTTTCTAAAGCAGTTAACTATGCTTTAAACCAACCAGTATTAAAACAACTGTATATTCCAACTACTAAAGAAACAAAGTATAAAGCACAAGCTTGGATAGAAATGTTTGGTTCTCGTGGTTCAAAAGGCGCAAGTTCAGTAGTAAACTCTTTCCGTACAACATTCAAAACAAAATTTGGACCGTTGGTTGGTGTTGATTACTTCTTGACCATGAGTACTGTGGTTTCATTGGCATTAATTGGTGGTTGGTTCTTTGTGGCAATTTACGTTGCTAAAGTATACAATGACGCAATTAAAGCTAATAAAGTGGTATGTTAATTAATCGCTATATGTTCATTATGATAAACTACCATTTAGCGGTTGATTGTATCTAGATGAAATAGGAGCCTTCTTTTAGAATTATGTTCTTAAAGAAGGCTCTTTTTAATACATTAGAGCTAAGGCTGAAGTGATCAAAAAAACGAGCATTACTAACTAAACGTAATAAGGGGACTGTGCATGGGATCAGGAGCAGAAAAGATAACAGAGAGTGGTGTAGCAAGCAGTTTGGCTCATGAAAAATTGGCCGTTTTTTTTGTCAGTATCATCTTTTTCTTGGTAATTGGTTCATATACGCTGGTTAAAGAGATAAAAGATGTTATTTTTTTAAAAACGGTAGGCAAGGAGTATGTGCCCTATGCCAAAGTTCTTACTATGTTTTTGCTTATTCCAGCTATATTCTTTTACGCTAAGTTAATTGATAAAATACGTCGTTACCAAGTACTTGCCTTCTACACTATGTTATTTGGTGTAGTTGGTCTTTTTGTAGCTTTTATGCTTGGTCATGCAGAGATTGGGTTACATAATACCCAAACTGGTCCTTATCGCCTCTTTGGATGGTTAGTCTATTTCTTTTATGAAGGGTTTTCCCCGTTTGTGGTGAGTGTTACCTGGGCATTTATTAATTCCATTACCAGTCCAGAAGGTGCTCAAAGAAATTATGGTACGGTAGTTACGGTATCTAAATTGGGTGGTATGTTCAGTGCCGGCTTCGCATGGCTTTTATTTAGTATGCAGGCTTCTAAAACACATCACTGGGTTTCTGACGTTATGGCCCATCAGCTTATGCTTGGGTTTGCCTCTGCATTGTTAATATTTGTTCCCGTAGTACTCATTATGTTAATGCGCAAAGTTCCTGGGCGCTATTTGCATGGGTATGAAGCGGCATACCAGGTAGAAAAGCAAAAAAGAAAAGAAGGAAAATCAGAGACCGGAGTGTTTGTAGGGTTACAACTCCTCTTTAAGCATCCCTACGTACTGGGCATTTTTTGTATGGTCTACTTCTATGAAATTATTAATGCGGTACTTAGTTTCTTGCGCTTGGGTGTCGCAGAATCGAACAATACGGGGTCTATTGCTGGGGTCACCAGCTATCTATTTCAGCTTATGTTTTATACCCATTTAGTGGGCTTTGTAATCTCATTGGTGGGTACTCGTCCACTATTGTCCCGATTGGGTGAGCGCATTTGTCTAATGTTAGTGCCATTATCTATTGGTGCTTTACTGCTCTACTTTATGCTTAATATGACGGCTCAGTCCTTACTTATTGTGTTTGTGGGTATGAAGGCAATACACTATGCCTTCAGTTGGCCTGTACGGGAAAGCTTGTATATACCCACTAATAAAGAAATTAAGTTTAAGTCTAAGTCTTGGATAGACGCTTTTGGGAGCAAATTTGCCAAGGCAAGTGGCTCTGCGTACAATGTAGGAGCTACGTTAGTGGCACAAACACAGCTGTTAGCAATTCATTCATTTTTCTTTGCCGGCATAGTCTCTGTATGGTTTATTGCTGCGTATATGTTGGGAAGACGTTTTGAATGGGCCGTTTCGCATAATGAAGTTATTGGGGCCGAACCCGAACAAATGAATGTGTAAATAGTATAGGTATTCATTGCATTTTTAGGACTCTTTGTTACACTATGAACCATGATATATAAGGTTTGTCTGAAAGGATTTTAATGATCGATTTAAAAAAACTTGTTGAAGCGGGTGTTCACTACGGTCACCAAACATCACGCTGGTGCCCCTATATGGCTCCCTATATTTACGGCAAAAAGAACAAGGTGCATTTAATTGATGTTTCTAAAACAGCATTTCAATTAGAAAAAGCAGCTAAGTTTCTTGAAGGGGTAGTTGCTGAAGGCAAACAGGTTCTTTGGGTTGGGACCAAGCGTTCTGCTCAGGAAGTGATTAATCAAATTGGTAGTCGTACTGATATGCCATCAGTTACTCATCGTTGGATTGGTGGTACGCTGAGCAATTTTGGGCAAGTAAAGAAATCAGTTACGCGCTTGCTTCATTATCAAGATATTCTCTCCAAGTCTCAATCAGCTAATTTCTATACCAAAAAAGAATTAAACGTATTCCAAAAGGTTGTTGATCGTTTGGAACAAAGCGTTGGTGGTATTCAAAAGTTAGCATGGCCTTTAGGTGCCGTTGTTTTAGTAGATGTAGACAAAGAAGGTTCAGCGTTAAGAGAAGCAGTGCGTATGGGTATTCCTGTAGTTGCATTGGTAGATACTAACGCAAATCCAACTTTAGTTGACTACGTGATTCCTGCAAATGATGATTCATCACGTTCAATTACCGTTATCTTTAATTATTTGGCAGATGCGGTAGTTGCGGGTAAGAAGAAAGTTGCAGAAGCAGAAAAAGATGCTGCAAGAAAGAAAGTAGAAAGAAAAGAAGCAGCTGCACAACCAGCGCCAGAAGTGGCAGTAGTTGAACTTGCTGAAGAATTAGAAGAAGATGGTGCGCCCCGAGCTCGCGAAGCCAAAAAAGAGGCTACTGCTGTAAAAGCGCGCATGAAAAAGTCTGAAGATGAAATAGCTGAAGCCAGTAAAAAAGCAAAAGCTGCAGCAGCAAGTAAAAAAGATTCATCTGAAAGTTAATTGTTGATTCTAAGTATTGATCTTTTACATTAGTTTTTATTGGTGCCGTTGAGCGACCATTCGACTACAACTGGGAGCTGGGCATTAGCTTTATAGGTAATATAAGCTTATAAAAAAAGTGCCTACAGGTACTTTATGGAGAGATGTCTGAGTGGTCGAAAGAGCACGATTGGAAATCGTGTATGTCTCGAAAGGGGCATCGAGGGTTCGAATCCCTCTCTCTCCACCATCAGCTTAAAAGATCTAAATGCACAATTGAATATTAAATTTGGGGAAGTACATAAAGGAATATTGCTTATTCTGTCAGGTCCGAAAGGAAGCAGCAGGAGTAATTGAATCCTTGTATATACTTCCCCATTCTATTTGGAGAGCAGTTCTGAAAAATTACGTAAAAATCTCAACAATTATGAGCAAAATACGTAAAAATCCTATAGACTAAGTTATGTAGATAATTAACTTAAAAATTCTTTCTAAAGATGCCAATGGGTTAACCGTTGGATAATAATAGTAGCGACATTGCTGCAGGTAAAAACATGACAGAGGTAAAACTGAATCTTGCACGCAAATGGAGGTCGCAACAATTTGATCAGATTATTGGTCAGGATTTGTGCGTTCGTATGCTCAAAAACAGCCTGTACTTGGGGCATTTCTTCCCTGTGTATCTGTTTTCGGGTCAGCGAGGCTGTGGTAAAACAACCGCGGCTAGGGTTTTTGCGGCCGCTTTAAATTGTGAGCAGCTTCCGGTTTTTCAAAAATCACCTCAACAAAATCCAGTGCCCTGTCTTTCTTGCACATCTTGCTTGGCAATGCGTGCGGGTAACCATCCAGACTTTATAGAAATTGATGCAGCATCCCATACCGGGGTTGATAATGTGCGTAATATTGTAGAAGCATCTTCCTTGCTGCCAGTAATGGGTGGCAAAAAAATTTATCTAATTGATGAAGCTCATATGTTGAGCCGGGCAGCCTTTAATGCCTTTTTAAAAGTTTTGGAAGAACCACCAGCGTCTGTACTCTTTATTTTGGCTACAACAGATCCTCATAAAATTATTCCTACCGTTACTTCTCGATGTTTTCAACTATTCTTTAAACCGGTTCATGAGCGGTATCTGATAGCCCATTTAAAAGAGATTTGCAAGCAAGAACGTATTCGCTGTGATGAGGAAGGGTTAGAATTAATTGTTCGTGAAACCCAAGGCTCTGTGCGTGATGCCATTAATATGTTGGAACAGGTGCGGTTTTCTAGTAGTTCCGTCAGTAAACAAGCGGTATTGCAAGTTCTTGGCCATTTAGATGATGCACAGCTTATTCAGTTGTTTGATACTGTAATAGGTGGCAGTGCCGCACAAGTGGTTCGTATGGTACATGAGCGTAATCTTGCTCAGTACTCACCCGATTTTTTGTGGCAAAGAATTATTGCAGTTGTTAGGGCCATGATTTGGCTTAAGTATGACGTTGCTTCAGAACAATTTGTTGAATATAGTGCGCAATTACGGGCTATGGCTCAGCGATGCACGCTTAAGCAGCTGCAGCAAATGTTGGGTATTTTGTATAATTATGAAATTCCGTTTCAAAAAACAACGGCACAGCATACCATGCTGGAACTTATTTTATTGCAATGCAATCAACTAAGATCTCGCACAGATCAAGATGGTGGCGCGGCTCCGGCTGCTCAAACCGCAGTTGTGCCAGATGAGGATGCTGCTCCAATCACTGACAATGAGAGTGAAGAGGAGGAGCAAACTGAGGACAATGAGGAAGATGATCAAGATGATTCTGAAGATGCGCTCATGTCTTTATGGGTTAATTTTCTCGCAGAGATTGACCTAATTAATGAGCCTCTGTTGGCATCTATTTTTAAACAAGGAACGGTTGTTTCCTTTGATATTGCAGTGCGCCAATTGAATGTGACTTTTCCTAAAGATCTTTCATTTTTTCATGATAAAATTCAAGAAATGCGCGCTCATTGGTTACCATTATTAGAAGCCGTTTATGGATCACCGGTTACATTTGTTCCACTCTTTACTCAAGAGAGAGCAGCGCCAGCAAAAAGTGAACAGCCTACTAGGTCAGTTCAGTATGAAAAGCTGGTGGCAGCACCGGTAGCTAAACCGCAATCAGTAGGTTTTGCATCGGGAAATAATAACTCTAATAATCAGTACAAAAGGTTTACCCCGCGGGAATCTGTATCTTCATCGTCATTGCTTGGACCAGTGGTTGATGTTTCGGATAAAGCTCAATGGCCCAAAGCACAGTTAATAACTTCTTATTTTCCCGGCACCGTGACCGAAATACTTCAGGGGAGTAACTAATTTATGAAATTACCAGTTGTTGTTATAGTTGGTCGTATGAACGTAGGTAAATCAACCTTGTTTAATCGTCTGTCTGTTGATGTAAAAAGTTTAATTTTTGATTATGAAGGCGTAACGCGCGATTTTGTAAAAGATGTGGTTTCTTGGCAAGGCAGATCTTTTGATCTGGTAGATACCGGTGGCGTAAGTTTTAAAAAAACAGATGATGCTATCTTGGCAGAATCTCGCCAACGGGCTTTGGCACAAATGGAAGCTGCAGATCTTATTTTGTTTGTGGTAGACGGTACCATTGGCTTGGTAAATGAAGATCGTGAGATTGCTCAAATGCTGCATAAGATGGGTAAAAAAGTTTTGCTCCTTGTTAATAAAACAGACAGTAAGGCAACTCAAGAACATTTGTATGAATTTGAACGATTGGGTATAAAAACTATAGTTCCTATTTCTGCGCAGCATGGCAGAGGGATAGATGATCTTTTTGAAGCAATTGTTGCTCAATTACCAGAGCTTACTGAACCAGAAGAGCCTGAACCAGCTTCGCGTGTGGTAATTTTGGGTAAACCAAATGTGGGTAAATCTTCTTTAATGAATTTATTGGTAAAAAGTGAACGTTCTATTGTTGCTGATGTTCCCGGTACTACCAGAGAAGCAATTAGTGAACGGGTAAAATTTTACCAGGAAGATATTCAACTTACGGATACTCCGGGTATTCGTAAAAAGCACGTAGTTCGTGAACCATTAGAAACTTTAATGGTTAAAACGTCTTTGCGGGCATTAGATCGGGCAGATATTGTTCTTTTAATGGTTGATAAAACAGAAGGTCGTATTGCCGATCAAGAGCTAAAGCTTGCATTCTATGCCTTTGAAGAATTAAAAAAGGCGGTAATTATTTTGTTTAATAAGACAGATATTGCACAGGCCTATGAAGAAGAAACGTTATCCTCTAGCTTAAAAGAGTATGAATATTTCTTTAAAAAGATAGAAACACTGCGTATTTCATGCATTACGGGAGAAAATGTTGGTAAGGTATTGCCGTTGGTAAAAAAAGTTACTGAACGGTATCATTTGCAACTTCCCGAGCATGAAATTAGTATGGTAGTTAGAGAGGCATGGATGAAGCAACCGCTCTACAAACAGAATACCATGCTAGAAATTTATAGTGCACGGCAAATTAAAACTGGTCCAATAACCATTCTGTTAAAAGTTAATGAGCCGCAATGGTTTGGCACTACTCAACTTAATTACGTTGAGCGAATATTGCGTGCCAAGTATGATCTTAAAAGTGTTCCCATTAAATTTGTGACTCAACGTAAATAGTTGCATGTTGATTTTAAGTAACTTAAGAAAATGTTTTTTTATAATTTTTTTTAGTTGTTTTTTTAATCTTACATCAACAGATTATTCTTTTATTAAAGCCAAGCAAGATTTTGGATTGTTAAAAGGTTATAAAATCTCTTTTGTTGTTGATAATAATGAGATGGGTTTTTTAAGTTATCTTAAACTACCTTTTGTGCGTTGGTATATTTTGTATGATTTTTATATTGAACCAAAGATAAGGTCACACGGTCACGGAAAGTATTTATTAGAAATCACATTGGGAGAAGTATTACATACGGGTGCATCTAAAATTTTTATTCAACCTGGTCCGTTTGAATTGGTTAATTATAAATTTGTCGCGCTAAAAGCTAATGAACGTACTGAGCGAATGCAACGATTAATTAAGCTATACCAGTTATATAATTTTGAACTTATCAATAGCAAATATTTATCTAAGATATTAGCTCTTGTTTATTCTTGCATTGGTATAGATGAAGATCCCCAATTTTTAATGGTGCGCACTATTTATTGATATTGCTCTTATAGATACCATGGCATTTGTTTTATCACTTGTGTAAACTTAATAGCGCTTGGGAATATATTAGGTCTTATTAAGGAGAAGAGCATGTCAAAAAAACGCATTGTGTTTAAAAATATGGAACATTCAGACGTAATGGAGCAACATGCCAATAAGCAGTTGGAGCGCATTGAAAAATTCTTAGAACATGAACGAACTCCTATTTTTATAGAGCTTTTCTT
Organism: uncultured bacterium; assembly: GCA_963698045.1. Lineage (GTDB taxonomy): Bacteria > Babelota > Babeliae > Babelales > Vermiphilaceae > MFD01716-c1. Next base: position 1,633,944 of record OY969115.1, read on the forward strand.
GGAGCCGTCACAAGTTCATAGTCATCATAAAATAGAGTTAGTTATTAAGACGCCTAATTATAATAGAGCAATTGGATTTGAAGGCGCAGATTTTTACAAAGTTTTGGATCATGTGATTGATACCATGAATGTAAAATTACATGAGGATAAAAAAAGGCTTAAAATTGATGACGCAAAGACAACTGGGCGTCATGAGGATTTTAAGAAACAACGTTAAAAAAATAAAAAAAAGAAGCTCGCTCAAAAAAACGAGCTTCTTTTTTTTGTTTAAATCGTTTTTAACTCAGCAACAAATTCCTCAATAGTTTTGTCGTAGAGACGGCTATCCCATCGCTTAATTTCTGATTCGTCTTGAGGATCTAGTAGTAGTATGGTAGGGACTCCTAATATAGAAAAATCAGTAAGTAAATGGGCTGCGTTAGCGTCTATATTTTGTGTGTCTTTAATTTTTACTGGAATTATGGTGCTCATGGCATTAAGTACTGAACTGTTAGTAAAGAATTTAGATTCAATTAGTTTACAAATGGAGCAAAATGGTCCGCTAATGAATACCAGTACCTTTTTATGCTGTTGCTGCGCAGTTGCTTTTGCAGTCTCATAATCTTCTAACCAAATACTTAAATTGGTACAATTTTGTTGCTCGGCATAAGTAAGGTACGATTTACCAATCAGGGGTATGGCGGCCACTATTAAAAGTATTCCAAAGAATTTTTTTAATGTATTGTTTTTATTAAAATAGCGTGATGCTTCATAGAGATAAAAAATACCAGCAGAGGCAATTAATACTGCCGCTAGAAAATAGAGTATATAGGTTGGTAAGATTCCTTTAAGAAAATAAATACTCATGCCTAGTAAAATAAACCCGAACATTTTTTTTATTTCTACCATCCACATTCCTGCATTAGGTAAAAATTGAACGGCATTAGAGAAGGTGCCAATTATTAATAGCGGCATACTGGTTCCAATGCCAAAGATAAACAGTAATACAAATCCTAAGAGCATGTTTTGCAGTTGGCATACATAGGTAAGAAGAAAAAGTAATCCCGGCGTTAGGCACGGTGAAGCAATGGTTCCACTAACTGCACCAAATAAAAATGCAGAAAGAGCGGACCCATTTTGTTTTGATCCACTGGAGTTTTGCATCCAGCGCGGAAGGTACATTTCATAAAATCCTAACATGGAACCAGCAAGGTATATAAAGAACCCAACAATAGTTAGAATCACGATTGGATTATTTAAAATGCTACCAAATATAGTACCGGTGCATGCAGCCATTAGCCCCAATGTGGCGAAGGTTGTTGCAATGCCCATGGTATAGGCGAGTGCAAACAAAAAATTGTACCACATAGACCGTTTGCCGTGTGATTGTAAAATGGCAACAGTAATGGGAATCATGGGATAAATGCACGGGGTTAGGCTTAGTAAAACACCCATTAAAAAGGTTAGTAACAATCTAAACCACCATGATGAGGTTGTGGTGAATAAGGTGGAAAGATAGTTTGCCCAATTTGCTTTGGTGCTCTTTTGAATTTGCGGAGTGTGAGCCGCATTATTGTTTGGTTGCGCTGTTTCTGGTGAAGGTGCATTAGCTGAGGTACTTGCGGTATCTTCGTTGGTAGCAAACGGTTTAACAATAGAGGATTGGGAAAAAATAAGTGGTAACCGTTCCTGAATAATTTTTTTATGGGATTTTTGATAGTACGCAATATGTAGGTTTGGGCTTTCAGCCATTTCTGAAGCGGTTTTGAGCGTTAAGTGAACGACTACGTCTTGGGTAAAAAGTTTTTTTGTTTCTTTAAAGACAGGGTCATATTGGTTAACTGGTTCGCTTTCTATTTTGATATCACTTACTTGTATAGTAGGGTTGTCTACGGAAAATTCAAGATGATCTTTATAGATTGCATCACCGTTAGGCACGGGTAGTGTAACCGTTGCCAGATAGGTGTTTGGGGCGGTTTCTTGGATGTTCAAAGAGGGAACTGCAATTAGCATTTGTGAACAGTTAATGAACAATAGGCTGGTAATGATAGCATTTCGTAAAAGAGTGGTAAGGGATTGCATAAAAATCTACTCCGTTAAATGGTTACGTATCTTTTTTTAGTTATAGGGAACAGTAGAAAAAGTGTACTTTGTTTTGGATTTTTATTCACTGTTTTTTATGCATAATTTTTATCAATCAGTAGCATATATTTAGTTCATTTAATGGGTATTGAACTGGTTCTGGTTCAGGATAGCCCTTATTTTTGGCCTTATTTCTGGTATAATGGTCCATATCTAGTAATTTTTATCTAGGGGGTTTTATTATGAAACAGCAAGGTATATCCACTGTTTTGTGTCTATTAGTAATAACAACTACTATTCAGGTGCAGAGTATGTATAAACCATCATGGTTTACGCGGTTATCGCATCACAAGGCAACCCCTTATATTTTGGGGGCAACCGCCCTTACGGGGGTTGTGGGATTAGGTGGCTGGATGATCTGGCGGTATAGTAATTATCCCCAATTAATACGCCCCGGAAAGTTCTTTCCCAGTAATATTACGGACGTAAGTAGACTTGCAGTTATTCCGGTGGAACAGATTTATACCCCACAAACCATAGATCAGGTACGTTCTGTTATTGCTAATGCTCAGGGATCACCCATTTCTATTGCCGGTGGACGGTACAGCCAAGGGGGGCAAATAGCGGCTCGTGATGGTATTGTAATTGATATTGCTCAGCTTAATCGCATTATATCTTTAAATGTCCCGGGGAAAACCATTACCGTAGAACCGGGAGTAACCTGGCGTCAGATTCAGGAAGCAATAGATCCCCATAATCTTTCCGTTAAAGTGATGCAGTCCTATAATGATTTTACGGTGGGTGGATCACTCAGTGTTAATGTTCATGGCAGAGATATTGCCTACGGTCCGTTAGTGGACACTGTAGAATCTATTAAAGTTATGTTGGCAGATGGTAGGGTGCTTCCCGCAAGTAGAACACAGAATAGAGATCTTTTTGCTGCGGCAATTGGCGGCTATGGTGCAGTGGGTGTTATAGTAGAAGCTACGTTATCACTTACTACTAATGACAAATTACGGCGCAACGTTATCTATATGGCTCTTGAAGATTACCCAGGTTATTTTTTGAATGTTATTAAAAATAATCCTAATGCGGTGCTTCACAATGCTAATTTGTACCCTAATGAGTTTAATCATGTTTCTAGTATTACCTGGTCAAAGACAGATAAGCCATTAGATGAAGAACGGCGTATGCAAAAACATAGAAGATTCTATTGGATTTCTATGTTAGAAGAGCAGTTAATTCGCCGGTTATCATTTCTTAAATTATGGCGACCATCTATTGAATTGGAGCGTATCCAAGATCCTATTGTTGTATGGCGCAATTATGAAATGAGCCATACGGTAAGGGCTTTGGAACCGTTAATTAGATTCCCTACTACCACCGTACTGCAGGAATATTTTGTTCCGGTTGATCAGTTGGTGCCATTTGTTAAAGGTTTGCGTGATATTGTGACAAAGTATAACGTAAATATGTTGAACGTTTCTATACGGTACGTTCCTCAAAATAAGGAAACATTGCTTACCTACGCACCCCAAGATTCTTTTGCATTGGTATGCTATATCAATATTCCTAATGTGGTTAAAAAGTTTGATTTTTCACAACTGTGGACGCGTAAATTAATTGATCTGGCACTCTCTTTAGGTGGTACCTATTATTTGCCGTATCAACTGCATGCAACGGCGGAACAGTTACATAAAGCCTATCCCCGCTTTGACGAATTTGTAGCGGTTAAGCATAAGTATGACCCACAAGGAATATTTACTAATGAGTTACTAAAGAAATACGTTAAATCTCACTAATTCATAATAAAACTCTGTTCCTCGTACGCATCTTATTGTTGCAGTTGTTAACACTACTGGAACTATGAAGTAATGCTTCTTCTTAAGCGCCTTAAATACCTAGACCGAATGGACATTTAAGAAATATCAGGTCTACGTATTTAAATCCTAGAATATAAAATGGTTTTCAAGTGAGCGATTTTTTTCCGCTCGTCCTGAGCTTGTCGAAGGATACGTGCGGAAAATTAATAAAAATCATTGTTTTTCTTAATTGCAAATTCGTAAAGGTTTTTTGTTTTGCTTATAAGTTTAAATTTGAATCTACATTATCCCGCACGTATCCTTCGAGTCCTTCGACAGGCTCAGGATGAGCGGAAGAAGGAGCGTTCCTGGTGAGCATGACGAACCATCAGGACGAGCGGGAGGGAATTAAGAACTTTGAGATTTAAAGATTTTAGCTAACCCTGATTTCTTAAGCGCCTTATATGCCTAGGCCATATGGATACTTAAAAAATATTGAAAACTATTGATTTTACCTCCTTTATTGTGTCATTCTGAAATAAAGGAGTAATTATGAACCTTAAGTATAATTTTGCGTATATTCTTGCTTTATTTTCTATTTTAAATGGAGTTGTAATACAAGCTATACCTGCAGATGTTGATGTCTATTTTGTCCCCAAAGATATTGATGAAATAAACAAACTACGAATCGATTTCTTTAATAAAACTAAAAAGCAACTTTTAGTCGCGGTCTATTGGATTACTGATAAAACATTTATTAGTCAATTGGCTGATTTAAAGCAGAGAGGGGTAGATGTACAAGTTATATTTGATTTTACAACGCCAAATAATCGAGAATTGATAAACTCACTTGTCGATCATGATATTATTCCTGTAGTATCCTCTTTTTCAGACGTTGAGTGTGGAATAATGCACAATAAATTTTTGGTTTCAGATAATAAAAATATTTGGACTGGTTCGGCTAACTTTACGGGAGTAGTATTTAATCCACAAGCTGGACGTTCGAATGATGAAAATATTATCACTATTAACTCGGCTCAAATTTCAAATAAATATTCTAAAGCCTTTGCTGAAATGGAAGATACCATTCTCTCAGCTTACATTCAATTCATTGCAGATTCTGACGAATTAACCTACGATTGGTTAGAACCGTTAGTCAGAAAACTTTATCAATATAATTCAAAGTTTAAGGAACTTGTACGCAATTCGGTAGAAGCATTTAATGCAAAACAGATTAAACGCTTGAGTCGTTATTTTCCTGATATTGCTATGTATCAAACCAAAAGTAAACCAGCTTCTTACTCACAGCTTTCAATTCTGCGTGAGAAAGGCGTAAACGTAAATCAACCGTTATCCTATGATGAAGCCTATCAAATGATTGGAGAACTGTTTGAACAAGAAGGTAAAAAACAAACTTATGCTTATGTTAAGCCGGCTTCTCAGACCCAGCTTTCTATTCTGCGTGCAAGAGGCGTAGATGTAAATCGTCCATTAAGTTACGATGAAGCTTACAAGATTATTGGTGGTCTCTTACCGCAAGAGTCTTCGCAAGAGCGTAAGAGAAAGCGCTTTGATGAGTAATTTTTTTAGTGATTTTTAGTTCTAAATTACTTACACCGTCACCTCAGTAATTTTTATATTCCCTGAATTGGTACATAATTTTATTTCTGCTTCTCCGGTACCAATGGTGCCATCTATTTCTCTTTTAAATTGTGCCCAGATTTCATTATTTAATTTGGTTATACGTGGTTTTAATGTGATGTAATGGTCAGATTTTATAGAACCACGTTCCGTTTTGCCGCTTACACTGGCATTAACCATAGTAGGCATGCCCAGTTCTACATTTCCAGAATGTGCGGTTAAAATAATTCTGCTGGTAGGTGGAATATTGGTAAGAGTAGTAAAGATAGATCCTTTCTGGCAGGTTGCAATAATACTATTAGCTGCGTCTTCTATAGTAATGTCCCCATTTGCGCATGTTGCTCTAATGTTTCCTTTAGCGCGATCAATAAGTATGCCCCCTTTTTCTTGTACCTGAGCGGTAATAGTATGTTTGGTATTGGCTATAGAGATGTTGCCATTTATCGTGGTTGCAGTAACCGGTGCTGCAAGTTCATTTACTATGATATCACCCGTGTCATTAACAAGCGTAGCAGTCAGCGTTTCTGGAACAATTAATATATAATCAATGCAGCCTTTAGTTGCTGCACTTTGGTATTTTGTTTTGAGTGTTATGGTTGTTTGGTTGTCTTTGGTGATTATCTGTTCATCCACACTAATTTCTGGTAAGAAGAGTTCGTTATTAGAACGCTTTACTGCGGTTAAATAAATTTTATTTTGCTTCCATGCTGTTTTAATTTTGATTGATCCTTCTTTGTTGTTGATGGTGAGCATGCAGGGTGTTTTTAGATCATATTCTTTGGTAAATGTAGATTCATGAACATATTTGCCAAAGAAGGCATATACATTAGATAGAGAGAATGCCGAAAGGGAAATGGGACTACAAAGTAATAAGCTATATAATGCCAATGATCTATATGACGTTTCTTGCATAAATATCCTTTCTATGAATTGTTTTTATTTCTTGTAAAACTCTTTAGTGGCTATGCTAAACTACCATAAGAGAGATTAATAATCTGAAATACTATTGGCAGAAATCGATATGAAGTTTACAAAAATTGATGATAATGTTCAAAATGACCTGCGTAAACTGCTGGATCACGAACCTTTAGTGGCAGAAATTGCTCACGCAATTCATATACAAAAAGGGCGTGCGTTGTTAGTTGGTGGTGCGGTGCGGGATCTGTTACTGGGATTACCGGTAAAGGATTTGGATATAGAAGTTCATGATATTTCTTTAGATGAGCTTGAATCTATTTTAAAAAAGTTTGGTCCGGTCAGTTTAGTTGGTAAAGCCTATGGTGTGTTGCGATTGCATGGATTAGACGTTGACTGGTCAGTGCCACGGGCAGACGCTCCAGGGCGCAAGCCAGAAGTAGTAATTAATACTGCCATGAGCGTTACAGATGCATTTTTGCGCCGTGATTTAACCATGAACGCTATGGGTATTGATCTGGTTACTTTTGAATTGTTGGATCCGTTTGGTGGGCAAAAGGATTTGCAAAATAAAATATTGCGAACCCCGAGTGCGCAAAAGTTTGTTGAAGACCCTTTACGCTTTTACCGAGTAATGCAATTTATTAGTCGGTTTCAAATGAAACCAGATGAAGAATTAGAACACATTTGTAAGGAAATGGATATTTCTGCAGTTTCTGTTGAACGCATAGAGACAGAATTTAAAAAGTTGTTACTTAAATCTAAGCGACCATCACTGGGTATTCGTTGGTTGCAAAACATTGGACGATTATCTGAAGTTCTTCCTCAGCTTGCAGACACCGTAGGTGTGAAGCAAGATAGTAGTTGGCATCCGGAGGGTGATGTATTTGAACACAGTATGCAAGCATTAGATGCTGCTGCCGCTTTAGAATACAGTGACGAACAAGAAAAACTAATAGTATTGTATGCAGCACTTTGTCATGATTTGGGTAAAGCAACTTCCACTATTTTTCAAGATGGAACATATAAAAGCCTTGGCCATGAGCATGCAAGTGCGCAAGCTGGGGAAAGTCTTTTGCAACGCATAATGCGTAATAAAGATATTATTCATGCCGTATGTGTGTTGGTTAAGTACCATATGGTTCCAACGCAATTAGTAGATAGTAATGCGGGTGACGCGTCATATAAACGCATGGCCCGAAAATTGTCTCCCGTAGCAACACTTAAGATGTTAGGATTGCTGGCACTAGCAGATAAACGGGGACGTAATCCTGCTGAACACACACCTCTTACTATATCAATCCCCTTGATAGATACTTTTTTAGAGCGGGCTCTGCATGCGGCAGTACTATACCAAGAAGAAAAGGCAGTATTGCAAGGGCGAGATCTTTTGGATGTAGTTACTCCGGGTCCAGAAATGGGAATGTTATTAGATGAAGCGTATGAGATTCAACTGCAAGAAGGTATTCGTGACAAAGAGGTACTTAAAGCGCGTGTTCTTAAAAAAAGCCACTAAAATATATTTGTTCTTTCCAAATCATGCGTAGATCTGGTACAATTCTGATGGTGTGTAATGAAAAAAATATTACTGCAAAGGATATACCCAATGGCAGGATTAGTTGGAAATGGATTATGGCATATTGTTACTCAAATTGATGCACTCAGTAAAGTAATATTAGTAATTTTGTTAGTGATGTCTATTGTATGTTGGGCAATTTTCTTTGGAAAACTCATTTTACTTTCTTTAAAAAAACGGCAATTGCGTGCTGCAATTCAGGATATTAAATCGGCTCAAACAGTGGATGATCTGTTAGCGATTGCAACCAAAGAGCGGGATTCATTACCTGGTTATTATTTATCACAAAATCTTATCTATCTACAATCATTACTTAAGGCCCGTGCTCATACTCCAACTCACAATGCTGATCAAGAGTGGGACCGTATGCAAATTAATATGGATCAAACATTAGATACCGTGTTGGCTGAACAAGAAAACTATTTACCCGTGTTATCTACGTGCGCTGCGGTAGGGCCATTATTAGGGCTTTTTGGTACGGTGTGGGGACTAATACATGCCTTTGTGCGTATTAGTGAACTGCAATCTGCTGATATTGCAACGGTTGCTCCTGGTATTGCAGAAGCATTGGTAATTACCTTAGCGGGTTTAGTGGTGGCGGTTCCCGCATTGGTAATGTATAACATATTGCTGGTACAAGTGCGCAGATTAGAACAACAGTTAGTACAGTTTTCAGACCGTGCAGGATTAGTAATTCAAAAAATTCTTCACAGTTAAAAGGGGGATGTATGCGCCGTTCCACAAGATCTAGAAATCGTTCTCAGCATGTTTTAACAGATCTTCCTTTAGTGCCACTTATAGACGTAGCTTTAACGTTACTTATTATTTTTATGGTTACTAGCCCTATGATTCAGAACGCTATTAAAGTAGAACTTCCCAAAGGCAAAATAAATGAAGCCGGTAAAGGGGAATCATCTGCAGAATTGGTAGTTTATGTTGATAAGCATAATAAAATCTATTTGGATGGTACAACCTACAAACCAGAAGAAATTTTAGCCGTAGTAAAAAAAAGAGTTGGTAATGAAAAAGACAAAATTGTTGTGGTTAAGGCGGATAGAGACTCTGCATATGGTCCTGTAATGGAATTGGTAGATCATATGAAAGGGGTTGGGGGGTTAAAGTATGTCTTATTTGGTACCACGCGGCAAAACGTATAGCAAACGGTATGCGGTTTTATTTTTATTTCTGGCTGCTTCTGCCTTATTTCATGGTGTGTTGTTAGCACTTCTTTTTTTTGTGTACCATTACGATACTGTTGTTTCTGGCATTACGTTACATCGTAATATGCCATTAATAAAATTTGCTCCCGGGGGAACAAGTAAGCCAAAATCGCTAAGTGTAATTAATGCGCCTGCAGCAACGGTGAAAAAATCTGTTGCTGCGGTTGCTTCCAAGCCAAAGGCAACCGTTGCTCCAGTGGTTACTCCACCAGTAGAAGAAGTAAAAAAAGAAAAACCAAAAGGTACACGTGCTGCATTAATTTCTGGTAAATCGGAAAAAAAACCGGTAAAAAAAGATGCAGAAAAAAAGAGAAAGCAAAAAGAAAAAAAAGAGTTGCTAGAGAAATCAAAACCGATAAAAAAAGAAAATTCTCCAGTTGTTAAAGAAGTTGCTAAGGCTCCTGTTGCAACCCAGAAGGTAGAAAATCCGGTAGCAACCGTGCAAGAAACTAAACCTGTTACTGAACCAGTAGCAACTACAAACGTATCACCAAATGAGGCTCAGGTAACTAATCAAGAGGCCCCAGAGCTTGGGCAAGAGGTTGAGGTTGCATTGGGAGAAACTATAGATGATCCAAAATTATTGCAATATTATATTCAACTACAAAATGTAGTATCTGATGCTTGGAAGCCTCCGGTTGGTATTTCCGATGAATGTGTATGCGATGTTCTTGTTATGTTAGATCTACAAGGTAAAGCTAAAGAAGTTAAGATTGTAAAAAGTTCTGGAGTGCTCATTTATGATATTGCAGCGCGTAATGCCTTGCAAGACGCTAAAATGCCAAAATGGACATATGGAAAAACAATAACCATATCATTTAAGCAATGACCGTATAATATTAGTTTTAAGTTATTAGTATTTTGAATAAACCAAGAGCTATAACTAAGATAATAGCGCTACTACTAACGATACCACACGCTAATGCAGATCTAAGGGTAAACATTCTTTGTTTTTCATTTTTAGTAATAATGATAACTTGCTCATCAAAGTTTTGTTGGGTCAGGTCAAATTTATATATTATTCCCACTAAATCTTTTACGGATTTTAAACAAGAAAGTAAATGTGAAGCATTTGTTTTGGAGCAGGTTAAGTAAACAGCATTTCCCCCTTCTTCTGTAAAAACTTCTTCATATAGTGCATATGTTGCAATTGCTTCGCGTAGTTTTTTTAACTGTTCTTTTTGTGTGAATGTGATATTTGAGTTTGTTGCTAGTTCATTAAGCACAGTGTCAACTTCAGCAGCATGCTTACCAGAAAATTTTTCAGGAGATGTATATTTAGCTTGGAACCAAAGAGAAATATCACCGGTATCCCTTTCATCTTTTTTTTGGGGTATTATTTCTGCAACTTCAATCAGCTGATGGGGTTTTCTTAAGGGAGTGTTTTCATCCATGCAGTGGATTAGATGTGCATAATTAAATATTATAAAAAATGATAGCAAAATTCTGTAATGCATGCGGTCCTTTTTATTTTATTTTATGTATCAACAAATATTAATAAAACTAAAATTTTGACGGACATTTGTAAAGCGATGGGTATACTGAAATACGCAATTTAAAATCATCGTAGAATTTTAAAAATTGGGAAATAATTTATGCATATTAAAAAAATTATTTGTTGTTTAATGTTGTTACCTTGCACAATAAAAAATGAAGAAGTAAAAGAAAATATCGTTCAACAACAGAAAGATTTAGCAGAGCAAGTTTCCGTGGAAATTAAACCTCATGAACATCAAGCAATAAAACTCATAATTGGTGTGGTTGGCACAGATCTGGAATTAGATCAAATCGCATATATTGTAGAAAAAGATTTGCAATTTACCGGACAATGTAAAGTAGCTATTGATCGCTTTACTAAGGAACCAAATTTATTAGTGGTAAAGCAAATTTTTGAAAAAGATAAAACTTCTCTGGCACTTTTTTTATCTACTGATAATGAGCTAGGAAATCAAACGATTACCTGGCGACTATACGATACTATGCATGGACTTATGCTCGATGGAAAAAAATATCATAAGCGCGGTTCTTTATTACGCGGATGGGCTCACAATATTTCCGATACTGTTTGGCCATTGTTGACTGGTGATCAAGGTTTTTTTTCTACTCGCATTGCATATTGTAAAACGGATAAGAAGAAACATCGTGTTAATACTAATTCAATTTACATAGCAGATTATGATGGCAGTAATGAAGAACAGTTGGTGCATGCGCCAACCATTAACGTTGCGCCCCGTTGGAATGCAGATAAACAAAATCCATTACTCTTTTATTCTGAACATACTAATACCAATGTGCGGCTTGTTATGGTAGATATGCACAAAAAGCGGCGTATAGCATCTAACTTTGATGGTATTAATATGTTGCCATCTTTTTCTGCAGATGGTAAAAAAATGGTCTATTGTTTGTCACGGGGAGATGGCAGCTGTCAGTTGTATTATCATGATCAAGAGTCATTTAAAAAATTAACAATGAATGACGGAAACAATGTTTCTCCTTCTATAGCAGATGACGGTTCCATAATCTATTATTGTTCAGATTACCCAACTGGAAAACCACAAATATTTTCCTATACGGTGGCAGATCAGAGTATAGAACGTATTACAGATGGGGGATATTGTGCAACGCCATCATATCATCATAAAAAGAAAAAGTTAGTATATAGCAAAATGGTAGCAGGTCAGATGCAGTTATTCTTATATGACTGTGTACAAAAAAAGCACACTCAACTTACCTTTGACTCAGGTAGTAAGCAGGAATGTGGGTGGTCACCCTGTGGCAATTTTGTAGTATATGCTCGTGAAAAACGTTTTGAAAGTAAAATTGCACTGCTTAACATACGTACCAAAACGTCCGTTGATATAACCAGTGCCAAAGATTATTGTACCTATCCCGCTTGGTCCCCCTGCTATTCATTCTATCCAGAAGTAGTTGCCTAATTTTTAACAGACCAAGTGGTCCCAAAATTATCTTTTTCCTCTAGGAAAGGCTTCTTCAGGCCTTTAATCCTTGATATTGGTTCCTTTTTATGCTTATACTGAATGAGTCTTAATGGTATTGCGTTGAATGAGTAAATCAGCGTAATAGTCAAAAAACACAGGCGAAGAGGAATACCTATGTACTCTCTATTAATGCTTTCTCGCATTATTTCTAGCACAGTGTCCCTACTGGGTCATTGCAAGTGTTGTGCCTGTTCTTGTTGTACCATTGGTATTTAATTACATCTTTAGTTGATGTTTAAACATACATCCCGTTCTTGGGGGTGTGTGCATGGTATCTTTCTCAAATTAAATTAATTTAGTTTTTTGGTGTGCTTTCTATTAAGCGCATTAGGTTATATTTTTTAGAAATTAAGGATTATCTTATGTTCTTTATACATAAAATTTTGATGACTTTGTTTGTTATTTTTGGTGTTGCGAATTCTGTTTTGAATATGGAATTACCCTGCATCAGAAGCGCTAAATCACAGTAACAAAAATAGTGCAGAGCAAAAGTTAGAAATAGTTACATTGATTAGTGCAGAAGGAGATCAATTATTTGTTCCGCGTCCCATTGCAATGCAGTCACAATGGATTAAGGCAATGGTAGAATCTGGTATGCAAGAGAGCAAAACAGGTATCATTAATTTGCGTTCAATTACTAGCTCAATGTTGGGATACATAGAAGGATTGTTAGAAAAAACCGCTCAAGAAAAAACCCAAGAAATAAGCGATAGCCTTAAGTTATTGGTAGATCAAGCAATAGATGATAAGGAAGAACAATACGCGTTAAATGACCTAGCACTTCATTTGGAACATTTTAGAATTAGAAACGTTATGCCGAGCCAGTTTATTATGGATGAGCTTGCGTTACCTGAGCAGATTGGATTTAATTTTCCAGAAATAGCCTTAGAAGATGTTCATGGTAATAGAGTTATTGGCATTAGCGGAGATAAAATAATTTCTAGTTCTGGAGCCTATTTGGTTAAGGTGGGGCATTACAATTATCAATTCTTAAAATCGTATGATTACAATATTCGGCTATGGAATAGAGATGGCTCTTTGGTACAGTTATTCAAAGGGCATACGGATGAAATTGTATTTGCTCAATTAGTTAAGGATAGGCTCATATCTGCTTCAAACGACAAAACAGTACGTGTTTGGGATATTAAAACCGGTACGTTGTTAGTAACTATTACATTACCAGCAGTCTTACACTCAATTTTTGTTGAGAACAATACTATAGTTACTCATACCGATGGGGTACAGGTGTGGGATTTGCATAGTGGAATGAAAAAATTTTCATTTTCGTGGCCATACCCTATCACCCAGATAGCACTGCACGATAATAATCTTATTATTGCCTCACAGGATATACTTATAAGAAAGAATATTGAAACGAATGAAACATATAGTTTTTCTGATACTGAAGATGTAATAAGGCGTTTTCATATTGTTAGGGATAAGATTGTTTTGATAGTCGGAGAAAATTACGACTATATTCAAGTTATAGATGCTCAAACATTTAGAGAGATTTATTCATTTGATAATCAAGATGAGCCTAAAACAACTTCCTTTTTTGATACTCGAGTTGCAATTGCAAATCAAAATACCATTGTTATAGCTTCACCTTCGTTATTAATGACCTTGCAGCTAGATACGGGTAAAGTTATCTATTCAATTAAGAGAAATGAAAACTTGGCTACGTTAGGTATTGAAGTATCAGGCAATCTTATTATGGTAAATAATCATGGTATAGCCAGTGACCAAGGTTCTATAGTGGTATATAACTTAGAAAATGGTCAAAAAATGCATGTAATTAATAAATCTGCACGTGTCATTAAACTGCTTAATGATAATCTGGTTTTATTGATTGATGGTCATATAGAAGTGATTAATGGTAAAACGGGTAATCAGATAGATAGCATTACTGAGCAAGATTCCATTACGGACATTTCTGTTGCGGGTAAGCTCCTTTTTTATGAAATCGACATGAAAAGGGTAAAGGTGAGAGATTATTCGTTTACTATTGCTGAAAAAATGACATTTCAACAAGCAGCTTTAGTCAGTTTATTGCAAGCAGCAGCTCATAAAAATGTAACATTAGATTTAGTTCCTGAGTTGCGGGAAACATTAAGTGATTGGATTAAGCAGATTAGCAAAAAGTATGGAGCAAATAAGGCTAATATGGTAGAAAAAACCATCATGAAAGGCTTATTAAAGGAATAGCCATCTTTGAATGATATGGCCTACAATAGTGATAGTTGTAGGCCATATCTACAATAACTGTTCTTGAAATGTTTTGGTGCTGCATTATTCTATAAAGATCAAACAGGTGGATTTTATTTGGTTTAGTACTTATTTGTACTCTAATATTGAAAGGGCCATAATGGCTATTAAGCGAATTGATCTTGCATGGGTTACCGTTGCAGACATTAAAAAAGCAGAGAAGTTTTTTGTAGAAACCCTGGGGATGAAGCTTAATAATAAAGCAGAAGAGTGGGGCTGGTTAGAAGTAGCAGGCCAAGAAGGCGGCATGGCCTTGGGAATTGGTAAAGTACAACCACATAGTCCTTCTTATGAAAAGCCGGGCAATAATGCGGTAGTTACGCTTACGGTAACTGATATTGTGGCATCTAAAGCTGACTTGGAAAAAAGGGGAGTTACGTTTATTGGGGATATTATTGAAGTCCCTGGCCATGTTAAAATGGCTACCTTTACTGACCCCGATAATAATGTCTTTCAGCTTGTGCAAACGCTGTACTAAAAGAGTATTTTGGTCTCTAGAAGGGGTGTTTTTAAGTGAAACATCCCTTTTCTATTAAGCATTAACTGTTGGTGACCAATAGCAAATACATGGTGCCTCCTGAGCTTTCTGTAGCCTGGAATGATCGACAGAAGGGCTTTTTTCTAATATAATTAATAAGGGTAGCTTTAATGGCCCTATTGAGACTACTCTGTCTATTAAGGGGGGATGTGGTGCACAGTGTACCACTCAGCGCAAAAATACGTTTAACCATTTAGCCTATAAATGAGTGTTATGAGCAAAAAAAATAACCTTTTTGGTGGTGGACCACGGAATATTTTAATTCTTCTGTTAGTGTCTACCGTTGTTTTAGCGGTTCTGCATCAATTAGTAGAATACAGTCGTCAAGTGCATCCAATTAATTACACCACGTTCTTAGATAAAGTTAAGCAAGATAAAGTAAAAGAAATAGAAGTTATTAAAGATGAAGTGCATGGCATCTTAAAAGATGGCACGCGCTTTGAAACAGTTTTGGTTAAAGATCCAAAGCATTGGGAAATATTGCGTGAACACAATGTTCAAATAGCAGTGACAAGCCCAGCGGCTCAGGGAGCCTTTTGGTATTTTGTAGCTTTAATGATGGGTATTATTACCCTCTTTGGTGTTTGGTATTTTATGCGTTTGCGCGCCGCAAATAATAATAATGGTGGTGGCGGTAATATTTTTAGCATGGGAAAAAGTCGTGCAAAAATGGTTTTGCCTTCAGCAATTAAAGATAATTTTGCTTCTGTTGCCGGTGCTGCAAATGCAAAAGAAGATCTGCAGGATCTAGTAGATTTTCTTAAAAATCCGGATAAATACAAACGCCTTGGTGCCAAAATTACCCGCGGGGTTCTCTTAGTAGGCGCTCCAGGTAATGGTAAAACCTTACTTGCTCGTGCGGTAGCTGGTGAGGCCCATACGCCATTCTTTAGCGTTAGTGGTTCAGATTTTATAGAAGTGTTTGTGGGTGTGGGTGCAGCACGGGTACGTGATCTTTTTGCTCAAGCACGTGCGCATGCTCCAAGTATTATTTTTATAGATGAAATAGACGCGGTTGGTCGTGCTCGTGGTAATGGTATGGGTGGCGGGGGACATGATGAACGTGAGCAAACCTTAAACCAATTGCTTACAGAGATGGACGGCTTTCAAACATCAGATGTTCCGGTGGTTGTTATTGCTGCAACAAACCGTGGCGATGTCTTGGATAAAGCGTTATTGCGTCCAGGAAGATTTGATCGCATTGTTGAAGTTCCTTATCCAGATCTTGCGAGCAGAGAAAAGATTTTACAGGTACATGCTAAATCTATAAAAATAGATTCAACTATAGATTTGCACCGTTTAGCAAAAGGAACACCTGGGTTTAGTGGTGCTGCCTTAGCAAATTTATTAAATGAAGCAGCAATTATTGCTTCTAAAAAGAACCGTCCTATGGTGGTTCTAGAAGATATAGAAGAAGCGCGTGACAAGGCCATTGTAGGCAGAACCTGGAAGACTGCAGCTCCTTCTGAATTAGAGCGTAAAGTCACTGCATATCATGAAGCGGGCCATGCATTGGTACATGTTATGTTACCGTCAGAAGATATGGATCCGTTGTATAAAGTAAGTATTTTGCCCCGTGGGGATTCTTTAGGTCATACTGCGTGGTTACCGCAACGCGATAAATTCTTGAAGCGTAAAGAAGAAATGTTAGGAGCCATTAAGGCAGCATTAGGTGGGCGTATAGGGGAAGAATTAGCTTTTAACACGTCTACTGCTGGCGCCATGAGTGATTTTTATAAAGCTACAGAAATGGCACGCCAAATGATTTGCCATATGGGTATGTCCCAGTCTTTGGGCCCAGTGATTTATGATGAAAACATGAATGGATTTAAGTATTCTCAAGATACTGCCCAAAAAATAGATGATGAAGTACGTACCTTAATGGCAGATTGCTATGCGCATGCCAAAGAGATTATTGTGAGCAATAAAGAGCGGTTCGAAAACCTTGCGAGTGCCTTGTTAGAAAAAGAATCATTGTCTGGGGTAGAAGTATATGAGCTTTTGGGCTTAACGCCTCCAACGGATCACCGGCTCTCTACGCCACCTGCTTCAGACTTAGTTCCGCCAATTGAACCGGCTATGGAATAATAGCTTTTATAGCGTTGGGTAGGGTGTTTAGGGTTATTTGGGCTTAAATAGCCGTTAAAAGGGTTTATTTGGGTTTGAAATAATGTCCATTATCGAGTAAAATAGACTAAAACCAGTGAATTTCGATTATTCGTATAAAAGGATTAACTTCCCATGGCAAGAATTTGTGTGGTATGTGATAAAGGACCAGTAGTTAGTAATTTAGTCAGTAACGCGAATAACCGGGTAAAGCGTTGGGTATATCCTAATGTTCATCCCATTCGTTTTACCATGGCATGTGAAGCGCATCGCAAAGTACATCGTGGTAAAGTATGTACCAAATGCGTTAAAGCAGGAAAAGTTCAAAAAGTTCTCTAGTCTAAAGGTAGTGTATGCCAAATATTAAATCAGCTAAAAAACGCGTTACGCAAAGTGAAAGCGCTCGTCAACGTAACCTTGCGCGTAAAACCGCAATTAAGACCGCAATCAAAAAAGTATTAAGCGCATTGGAAAAGAAGAATATTGACCAAGCGAAAGAATTACTTAAAGCAGTTGAAAGCCAATTAGGACGCGCCAAGAATAAAGGTGTGTTGCATAAAAACACTGCAGCTCGCAAAGTAAGTCGTTTGGCATCACGTGTAGCATCTGCTGCTCGTTCAGCGTAATAACTTTATACTTATACATCTTAGCTCCGCATAATAGTTTTAAAAAAGCACATATTTTGTATGTGCTTTTTTTTTGTTTTAAACTAAATATAACGTGATAATATCAAGAGTACCGTCAGGACATCCAGAAATAAAGAAGGTCATAGATAAAAAGAGGTGTATCTTATTCCAGACACACCTCTTAAAAAAACTATGCATTCAGCGGTTTATTTAATGCTATATATGTAAAAACCCCATGAAGCAAGCCAAGATCCAAGAGAAATTAGATTAGATTCATGGGGAATATCATTTTCTTCTAGGACGTTGTTTATAAGATTAACTAAACTTATGCGGGCAATCATAGATCCAAAAAAGTTAACTAAATAACGGAATTCAGATTTGGTGTGGTTTTGAGTAACCCAATGTTTTTCTACTTGGCCACTACCAATGCCTGTTATTGCACCAATGGCTAGGGCAGCAATAGTACTTACGCCATATTTTTGGAGAAAAAGTTTCCATTCTGGTTTGGTATTGGTTGGTTTGTGTTCATATGGTTGAATAAATGATTCTGTGTACGGAATGGTAAAGGTAAATGTTGCGGTTTGGGCACTGGCAGCGGCAGCGTGTGTTATTACGGCAAGGGCCATACAAGTAACTAACTGTCTTTTCATTGGTATATCCTTTATGGGGTTGTGTATACGTCTAAGGTAATGGTTATTCTATCAGAGTCTCTTTAGTTATACTATGCGGCGGGTGCAGCCGTTTCTGGGTGTTCTAATTCATCCATGTAGAGTTTATATTCTATTAAGAAGTTTTTAGCAACTCCCAGTGCAACTTGCGAACTACCGGCATGTTCCACCAGAATAACTAAAGTCAGAGGTGGTTTATTTTTATAAGAGAAAAAGCTTGCAAACCAGCCATGCTCCAAGTATTCATCTCCCAAATCTCTTTTTTCTAATGCACTCATTTGCGCAGTGCTGGTTTTTGCATACATTTCTATATTAACGGTACTTGCCCTTCTACCGGTACCTACTGTTACCACGTGCTTCATAGATTTTTTTAAAAACGAACGGGTAGAATCTTTAATGGGTAAGGGTTGTTTTTCTATTTCTTCAGATAACAATAAGCGTGGTTTGGTTAAATATCCTGCACAAATGCCACTGATCATACGGGTAATCTGCATAGGGGTTACTAATAAAAAGCTTTGTCCAATAGAGGTAGACAGTGTTTCCCCTTGGTACCATTTTTGGCGGTACGTTTTCTTTTTCCAGGCTCTGCTGGGAACAATGCCCACTTTCTCCGGAAATATTATTCCGGTTTTTTGTCCAAGGCCAAAGTATTGAGCGTATTGTGCTAATAAATCAATATCTATTTTTTTTCCCATTTCATAAAACAGGATATTGCAGGACTGTGCTACCGCTTGCAAAACAGACAAAGAACCATGCCCTTGTTTGTTGTGGCATCGGTATTGCCGATCTGCAAAGGTACTATACCCCGGGCAATAAAACGTTGCTTCTGGATCAATATAATGGTGTTCAATGCCGGCACTAGCACTTATTAATTTAAAGATAGATCCTGGTGGGTACGTGGCATTGCATGCTCTGTTTAGAAATGGTTTTTTTTCTTGTAGTTTCTTCCAGGTTTCTTGTTCTATTGGTTTTAAAAAGATATTGGGGTCAAAGTCGGGGCGAGAAACCAGTGCTTTAATATCTCCAGTAAATGGGTCCATCAAAATTAAGGTTCCCGTAAACATTTCTGGGAACACCAGTTCAACAATACGTTGTAGGTTAATATCTATAGTGGTTTGTATGGTGTCGCCCGCCATACATTCTTGAATAGTTTGTTTTGCAATGGGTCGGCCAACAGAATTAATAGTGCGTAGAATGGTGCCTTCTTTGCCCCGCAGAATATCATTTAATGCTTTTTCTAGTCCCATTTGTCCGGTAGCTTCTGGAGATACTTCCCCACCTAAATAGCCCAGAATATGGCTAGCAGTAGCCCCATAGGGATAATATCGTTGAAAGTCATGCGCAATAATTAGATTATGGTTATTAGTAAGTTGTTCTTCTATTTGGCTTAACTGTTCAAAACTTAAATCTTGAATTAGGGGCATAGTTTGGTAACGCAGCTCTACCATGCGTAGGTTATACATGAACTGTTGATCGCTAACCAGTGGTTTGTGCCCTATTATTTCTATTGTTTCCAATGTTTTAAGTTGTGGTGGCTTTAAGCTACGGTTGCCGCTTCCTTGCCACAATAGGTTGGTGACGGGACGGTTGGTTGCCAATAGACTGCCGGTGGCATCTATAATATTGCCTCGTGGGGGCGTTTCTGTTTCTACGCGCAGAAAGTTTTTTTCGCTTCTATGTACAAAATGATCTACCAAATTAATTTGCATGTAAAATAAACGACAGAGAATTACGGAGAGGATTAGGAAAATGCCTCCCATAATTAAGAACAATGATTTATGCATAGGGAGTGGTTGATGCTGCATTACGGTTTATTCCTTGCTGATGTTCATGCGATTAAAGGGATGTACCGTATCACATAGTTCACTTAATTCTTGCAAAGACACGTGCGTATATTTTTCCGTGCTGCTTAAATTACTATGTCCCAGTAGTTCTTGTACTACCCGTAAATCCACTCCTTGGTTAAGCATATGGGTAGCAAACGAATGGCGGATTTTGTGTGGAGTAATTGCCCGATCAATTTTTAAAAACTTCCGGAACATTTCAAAAATTCGTTGTACGGAACGGGCAGTAAGATTGCTGTTGCGGTAGCTTTTAAATAAGGCTTCATCGGTGCTGTGGGCGGTAGGGCGTTCTTTTTGGCAATATTCAGTAATTTTTTGTTTTGCTTTTTCACCAAATAATACTATCCGTTCTTTTCTTCCTTTGCCTTTAATTAAGATAGTTTTGTTAGTTAAATCTATGTCGCATAAGCGTATGTGTACTAATTCCGAACAACGAATGCCGGTAGCATAGAGCAGTTCAAAAATGGTCTTGTCACGAATCGGAAATTTAGTAGGGAGTTCATGGTCAGGTACTTGATCAAGGAGGTGAAATATTTCATCTACGCTTAAATAGATCGGGAGTTTTTTATCGGGCCGTGGGCGCTTAAGGTCAAGATTTATAACAACACCTACGGTTTGCAGATAGGCGGTAAATGAATGGAAGCAAGAATATTTACGTGCGATAGAATTTTTATCAATTTTTTTATAATACAAACTTATTAGGTACCGTTCTAAAATCTGACGCAAAGAGAGTTCAGCACGATCAGCTGCAGGTAGTTTTTCCCAGAAGGTAATAAATTGTTGCAAGTCACTCTTGTATGACCGAATGGTATTTACTGCTAGGTTACGTTCTACTTCTAAATAGGTTAAAAAAGAATCTATTTTTTCTTTAAATTCTTGCTGATTCATTAGCTATCCCCTACGCATTTATTCGGTTAGGTTGTATTCTTTGCATCTTCTATTTACGGATGATCTATTAACACCCAAGAATGTTGCAATTTTATTCTGATTTTTAAATTTATGCCAGAGCATATTCATAATTTTATGATCTTTGAGTGCATGTTTGCCCAAACGAGCCGCTTCTACTAGCTCTGGATCATGTAGTTGGAACGCAGGATCAAAATGCGCTTCATTATAGATATTATGTTCTTTGGATTTTTGAATAAGAATGTTTTGTACCCGATTCTTAAAGCTGTGCAAACTTTCTGGAGGGTCAGTAACTATTTTTTGTAGTTCCTTGCTCGTTAGACTTAACAAGTTTTTAAACACTTCGGTATTGGTAGCTTGTTGTGCAAATCCCATGGCAAGTGCTTCTAAGTCTGCGGTGTTTAATGCGGACAGTGGGGGGATTGTGAGTGTGGTTTTATGAAGTTCTTCAAAAAGCTGGGGTGCGCATTGCTCTTTAGAAATAGCTTGTAGTGCCGTGCCGATAATGCGTATGTTGCTTGTTTTTTTCTGTTCGCTTTTTACCGGTTGATAAATTCCGGTTTGCATAACGTAGGCTAGTTGTTGTTGGATGTCACGCGGTAATCCAAAAATATCTTTAATAACGAGCGTGCCACCATTAGCCCTTTCTAGCAGGGGACGGGCAGTATGTTCTGGTGCAAATAGTGGGTTAACGCCAAACAGTTGCATTGCATACTCTAAAGATGAAGTGGTTGGTTCTACTTGCATAGCAAAAAAGGGTTCCCGTTGGCTCATATGGTGGATTATGTGTGCATAAGCCTCTACATCTTCTTGCGGTGCGTTAATGAGTAGTCCTTTTTTACTAATAGCAGCGGTTAGAATGTTTATTTTTAAATTCAGCAGTTGTTCGCCCGCTCCGGGGATCATTTGATTAAGAGCAGCCCCAGCCTTTGTTGTTTCTAGATATAATAGTCCATCCCATTGATTAGGGTCATGTAGTTGTTGCATAGAATGGGAGATAATATCGGTAACGTCTGGGTAAGATACGGTAATAAACAAAGTGTTATGGTCAATATGTTGCATGCAACTGAGCATAATTTGCTTTCCATTTGCACCAGGCGTAAAGAGGGTTTGTGGAGATTTGTACGCAGCAACGTGATGGACCAATTGTTTTATAGCTTTGGTGAGAGGATGGCCTTCCTGTTGGTTTAGATCTATTGGGATAAGTTCTTGTGCAGCTTGGTTACCCAAGGTAAAATGGCGATTTTTATAGAAAATAATGCCAACAACACTTTGGTGAATTTTATTGCGTAAGCAGGTGCGTACACTTTCTTTAAAAAGCTGGGATTCTTGTTGTTTAAGGTAGAGGGTATTTTCTATTTCTTTGGTTTGTAGTGTAAGAGAATTAATGTCATTATGGGAAAGCAGATTTATAGTGGTGCCCAAATAATGGCCAAAGACATGCATTTCATCCCCTTCAATGTTGCTGTAGCAGTCATGGGGGCGGGAATCTTTATCTATAATTATATAGCCAATCATTTTTTGTTGTGCATAGATGGGTATAAAAACTTCAGCATTAATTTTTTCTAAAAATGACAATATTATTTTGCTGCGTGGTGTTTCTTCATAAAAATAAGTAAATGAAATGTCATCATAAATAAGCACTTTAAGCTTTTTAAGGCAATGGGTAATGGTTTCTTCATGCATGCTTAAGTTATGTTCAACTACGGTTCGTATTTCATGCCGATCAGGCAATGGTTCAGTACTGGTGTCATTTCGAATATATACATTAGTGGAATGCAGTGGCACATGGAAGCTTGCCTTAAAGAAGGACTGAGTTATGTGATTAAGCTCTTGGACATTGGTAACTTGAGCCAATTGCTCTAGTGATGCAGTAAAGTGCGTGGCAATAGAAAACTGGTTTGGAGATTGTACATGGCTGGCACCATTTAAGAATCGCAAACTCATAACTCTCTTTAAACAATAATGCACCGCATAAATAAGTAACAACGTAGAAACACTTACGACGGGGTAAAGTTTGTCTATCTCAATTGCAAACCCAAAATAAATTGCTTGGAGTGCTTCTATGACTAAGTAAGGGCATATAAGGTAGACAATAAAGATCCAGAGCTGTTTGCGTAAAATTTTGGGTAGTGGCTTGGTGCGCAAGTTGCGAATGGTGATAAATAAACTGGGCAGCACTAACAGATTGAGTACATAAAAAATAACAAATCGCATCATCTTCATTTCCAGTGGTGGTTCAATGGTAAATGATTTGGCTAGACTGCGTTCATGTTCTGTACTAAGCGTTGTTCCACAAAAGGCCATATAGATAAAGTATCCACTAGAGATAAAACCAAGAGGGGTTAGAATATAATTTATCCATTGCAGCTTAAATCGTTTTTCAGAAAGGGTTTGTATAAAGAGGGCCAACGAATAATATTGCATAATTAAAAATGCCCAAGAGACCCGAATAAAAAATAAAACGGTATGGTAAGAAATTTCCGGGAACGATATGGTGCGTAATAATTTTATTATCCATGCCAAATCTCCAAAGAGTGAACCAATAATGGTACCCAATAGAAAGATTAACATTTTTTTGCTGGTTGTTGATCGCAGTCCAAGCGGTATTAATTTTTTTACAAAATGTATCTTAAAAGTTACCGCGACAATAATAACGATTAATAAAAGATGAGGGGCTGAAAGCAGATCATAAAAGAAAAGTAAGAGGCTTTTCATGATACTATTGATCTCACTACCGTGAACAATTATACTTAACCCTGTATTTTATAGTAACAGTGTAACTTCTAGAGGATAGAACATGAAGTATACCTATACTTTGGTGCATTGGCTCATGCATCGCGTAAAAGATTTGTTACGTTGGCCACCGACGCAATAGCCTAGCAATTAGAAACGGTATCTGCAACCAATATAACTGTTATTGGGTAAAATTGCCTAATTAAGGTTGTATTCTTTGCAGCGTCGGTTAACAGAAGAACGGTTAACGGAAAGAAAGGTAGCGATCTTGTTTTGATTCTTGAATTTATTCCACAACATGGTCATTATCTTGCGATCTTTAAGCGCATGTTTTCCTAAGCGCGCACAAGTAACCAACTCTGGATCACTCACTTCATACGCGGGGTCAAAAGTAGTCTCTTCATAGACATTATTTTCTTTAGACTTTTGTAATAAAATCTGCTGAATCTGTTTTTTAAGTTCTTGCAAACTGGTAGGCCGCATGGTTATCAGTTTGTTTTTTTCTTTAGGGCTTAAACTTAATAAGTTCTTAAATGTCTTGGTTTGTATTGCCTGTTCAGTAAACTCATCTGCAAGCATTTCTAACTCATTTTCTGGCAATGCAAGCAGTGATGGCATGGTCAGTTGGGTGTTATGTAGTTCATTAAATAATGCTTGGGAGAACTTACCTTCTTGTACCAAGAGCTCTAAATCTTGATTGGTAGAGGCTATAATACGGGCGTTGCTGGGTTCCTTTTGTTCACTTTTAAATATCCGGTAAAACCCATAGCGAATAAATTCTGCCAATGCTTTTTGGGTTTCTAAATCTAAGAAGTGAATGTTTTTAATAAATAAGGTGCCGGTGTCACTCAGCTTTGCAAGGAGTGGCTGTTCATTACTCTTGGGCAATCCAAAAATGGGGTTTATACCAAATAGTTTGGTGGCAATGTCAAAATTTTTGCTTTGATTTTGTAAGTCCAGAATATGTAAATTCTTGCGTAAACTTATGTGATGGAGTAGTTCTACCGTGGGCAGAACGTCTTCATCCGGAATATCAAGAAGAACCGCTTTTTTACTGAGAGCCATTTTAAGCATGGCAATCTTAAAGCTCAAAAGAGTTTCACCAGAGCCAGGGATTAACTGGTTGATTAACTGTCCGGTTTGGGTGGTTTCTAAATACAATAAGTAATCCCATTCAGAGGGATCTTTAAGTAGGTCAATCTGCTTTTTAATAATGTCAGAAATTTCTGGATAATAGACAGAGATAATTACGTTGTTGCGGTCTAAGTGTGGCACGCCAGCAATAACAATAGTGGTACCGTCTACGTCTTTGGCAAACTGAGTTTGGGGAGATTTATATTCCTCTACCTGTTGGGCTAATGTTTTAAGGGAGCGTGACAGAGGATGGCCTTCTTGCTGATTAATATTAATTCTAATAAGTTCTTTAGCCGCTTGGTTGCCAAAGGTAAAGTGACGGTTTTTATAAAAGATAATACCAATCTCTTTTTGTTTAGTTGCACGTAAAAATGACCGAATACTTTCTTTGTACTGGTTAATCTCTTGGTGTTTATTGTACAGTTCTTCCTTAAGCTGTTTTTCTTCTAAGGTAATAGCTTCTATATTTCTGGTTTGCAACAGGTTGATAATGTGCCCCAAGTAATTGGCAAAAATAATCATCTCATCCCGTTCTACGTTACTGTAAAACTCACCATGGCGGGCATGGCGGTCAACAATAATGTACCCAATCATTATTTCTTTTTCATACACCGGTAGAAAGATATCGGCATTAATAGTTTCTAAGAAAGAAAGAGCAGCGGTACTAATGACCGTTTCTTCATAGAAGTGGCTAAAGGCAATTTCATCATAAATTAAGATTTTTGACTGTTTAATAAAGGAACATACCTGGTCATCATGACTGGCCAAAAAGGCTTCTATAAAGCTTGCGGTGCGATCGCTACGGTCTGGGTTAATATCTTCATTAGTATGTAAATGTATTTTTCTAATATGTAGAGCAACTTTATTAAGAGGAACTTGTAAGGTCTCTTTAAAAAAGTTTTGGCTTATGTGGCCCAGCTCTTGCAAATTGGTAACTAAGCTGAACTGTTCTAGCGTGGTTTTTAAATTATCCATAAAAGAAAATTTGGCTGGTGCAAGTACGTGATTGTTAAA
Organism: uncultured bacterium; assembly: GCA_963698045.1. Lineage (GTDB taxonomy): Bacteria > Babelota > Babeliae > Babelales > Vermiphilaceae > MFD01716-c1. The sequence continues at coordinate 1,659,995 of OY969115.1, forward strand.
GTTAAGGAAGCGCAGTCCAATAATTTTACGTGAGCAATAATAAATGGCATAGGTAAGAAAAATTTTTGAAAGACTTAAGAACGTATAACTATTGGTAATCCAAGTTGACGATGTATTAAATGGGTAAATTTGCAAGAATTCAAAAAGAAGATAAGGCCCAATAACAGCCAACATCAAAAGAGACAATTGTTTTGCTAAAATACGGGGTAGATTTGAAGATCGAAGTTTGCGGATTGTCACAAATAGGCTTGGTAGTGCTAAAAATAGCAATCCAAATGCTCCAACTATTTTTTGCATTACTAATTCAATCCATGGTCTATCCGCAACACCTGTGCAGTGAAAATGAGTTATATTAAGACTAAGAAAAAATATGAAAAAACAGGAGCTAATAAATATTGAAATTTTATGTCGAGTAGTTATTTGGAAATCTTTTTGTACTAAGCTTTCTAAAAAGAGTGCGATTGATTGATACTGAACTGCAACAACTGCCCAAGCAAATCTTAAATATGATACAAATAGGTTAAGATTGAAATTTTCTAAAAAGGTATGTTTGGCAAATTGCAAGATCCAAGCTAAATCATCTGTCATGGAAGCAAAAAGAGCTAAAATTAAAAAGAAGGCTGTTTTGTTAAATGATTCACTTATTGATATTTTTTTAACTGTTGTAATAAGTATGTAAGCTTTTAATGTAAAAAATAAAGTAAATACCGAGAGCAGAAATATATTACTTCCGGCTATGTATTCGATGTATCCGAGGATTTCTATTATAGTCAGCGTCATTTATTGATCTTCGGTCTAAGAGTTATTATACTTACTACTAGTTTTTAAATGGTATGTATTTTATTAAAATCATGTTTTTGAAGGACTCTTTATGAAAAACGCGCGCAAATTGTTCGCATCTGTTGTTAATTTGCTTTCTCATAAAAGTGTATTAGCAATAATCTCATTTGCAATGGTTATTAGCGAAGTGTTTCCACCAGGCGGTTGGTAATCCTATCGATATTTTACCACATTACGTCCCATTCAACAAACAATAGAATGGCTAAAGTGAGTAGACTATGAAAACACCCCCCCTGCAAGACGTCCAAGAACGGGCAGTAGCTATAATCAAGCGGTTGCGGGTGGCGGTACGGGGAATGGAACGGGCGGCGTCTGCCCAGATTGTGGAGAGATATGGTCGCGACCCGTATTTAGTGCTCATTAGCTGTTTGTTGAGTTTGCGGACTAAAGATACAGTATCTTTGCCGGCTTCGTGCCGGCTTTTTCATTATGCGCGTACACCGCAAGAAATGCTCGCTCTTTCCCAAGAAAAAATACAAAAATTAATTTATCCCACCGGTTTTTACCGTAATAAGGCTAAGATTGTGCACCAGGTAAGTGCGGAATTAATTACTAAATTTGGGGGCAAAGTACCGTCAAATGAGCAGGAATTGCGGTCTATAATGGGGGTTGGCCCCAAGACGGCAGCTTTGGTTTTGGGGGAAGGGTTTGGGATTCCGGCTATTTGTGTGGATACTCATGTGCATCGGATTTCTAACCGGCTTGGGTTGGTACGTACCAAGACCGTGGAAGAAACAGAAGAGGCGCTTAAGCGGGTTATTCCGCGCCACTATTGGATAGAATATAACCATTTATTAGTCATGTGGGGACAAAATATCTGTGTTCCCGTTTCACCGTTTTGTTCAAAATGTCCTATTGCTGATCTGTGTGAACGTAATGGCGTTGTGCGCAGTAGATAAAAAAGAGCTATGAATTTCTCACAGCTCTTTTAGTTTCTTTGTAGTTCTTATTTTATTTTGCTGAAATTGTAGTCTGATCAGCTTTTTGACCTTTTTTTGGGTCATATTTAATTTCTATAATAACTTCTTTGCCTGGGTTATCTTTCACAATTTTTAGAAGTTTTTCGGTAAGATTAATAGACGGTTTGCCGACTAATGGTTTGCCAGGTGCTGGTATGAAGTCAAATACGTATTCAAAGTTTATGATATCGTCGGGTCCTTGGAAATAAATAGGGTTGGCTTTACTTTCGGCTTTAATTAAGCCAGCATAAGGTTGTACCCCAGGTACTTTGGTATGACTGAATAAACTAGTGGCAGTTAGATAGGGTATAAGTAATACGTCTTTGTCTGTTCTGTTATAGACAGTAACTTTATGGTTATATTCTTTTTGGGCAAGTGTGGAACCTCCAGCACCTTCAGAAATAAAACTACCGAACAGTCCTTTTGCTACAAATAAGGTTACCAGTACCAGTGATTTTTTTGTTAGATTAGTTTTCATAACTAATTCCTTTCTTTTGATAAAAGAGCCATGATTCATCATCACAGCTCTTTTAGTTTTTCTGAGTTCTTATTTTATTTTGTTGAAAAGGTTGTCTGATCACCTTCTTTTGGGTCATATTTAATTTCTGCTACAAGATCTTTGCCTTTGTTCTTTTGTGCAAATTCTTGAAGTCTTGCGGTAAGATTAAATAGAGCCTTTCCATTAAATCTGCTTATATTGTCTTGGTTTGTAGGGCTGTAGCTAATTGAGATATCTTTGGGTTTATTAAAAAAGATATGTTTTTCTGATTTATCATTTTTGAATAATCCTACAGATTGAATAGTACCTCTAGCACTCTCTTCCACAATAATTAGATTTTTGCCTGTTCTGTTAATGAGGGTAAGTTTATTTTTATATTCAAGTTTTCGGGGTTTTATTAGAGAACTGCCTTGATCCGTTATCGCGAGCAGGCCATTTATCATAAATAGTGTTACCAGTATCAACGTTTTTTTAGTTAGATTAGTTTTCATAACTAATTCCTTTCTTTTTTTGGTTATTGAACAAAAAGAGCCATGATTAACCATCACAGCTCTTTTTTTTATTATTTAACTTATTTGTGCTTATTTACTGTGATGCCCAGTTTTTTTATGAGCTTCATGTTCTTTACTTTCATGACGGGCTTCCTTGTTGCCCTGTTCATGATGTTGGCTATTGTGTTGTTTAGCATGACCATGTTTTTGGCCGTGCTTTTCTGAATGGTGAGATTTCTCTGCATGTTTTTCTGCATGATTATGTTCAGCGTGTTGGTTATTATGTTTCTTCATAAGTAGCTCCTTTTTTTGGATTATTAGGGTTATATAAACAAAAACCTAGAGAATGCAATGCTATTCTCTTTACCTTAACCCTAACAATTATTGCTTCTATTTGTCAATAGTTTAAATAATTCAAGCCTTAGTTTATTGTATAATTTAATATCGTAATATTGCTATTTGACATCTTATAATGGTATGCTGATAATGATTAGTATATTCAAACTCAATGGCAATAGAGAAGCCAGTGTATTTAAGAATTAGTCATAAAGATTAAGATAATTGTTAACATAAAATAAGGAGTAATGTCATGGCAAAAAATAACGTAAATAAAGGAGATAAACATGCTGAGAAGATTGTTAAGCGTACAATGCATGAATTTAAACATCACCATTTGCATACCGGTTCAACTCAAAGACCAGTAAAAGATAAAAAAGAGGCAATGGAAATTGCATTAGAAAAAGTGCGTGATAACGGTGAGGTGGTTCCTTGGCGCGGACATGAGAAAACTGAACCTACAAAAAGTATGAAAACCAAAAGTACTAAGCATAAAAGAAAACATGACGATAAATGGTAAGAAAGAAACTTACAAAAAAATCCCCTGATTAAAGGGGATTTTTTTTGTGAAAAAATTGTTAAGGTATTTATTCGTTATTGGCTTTGTTAGCTTTTTCCAGAAGTTGGTCTAACGTTAATCCCATTTCTTGTGTGCCATCTAGATACCGTACGGTCACTTGATTATTGGCTGCTTCTTTTTTACCAATTATCAACATCCAGGGTGTATACTGTAACTGAGCAGTCTTAATCTTTCCGCTCAGTGGATCTGAGCTCATGTCCATAGTGGCACGTATGCCATGACTGGTTAAAGTTGCGAGTAGTTCTTGTGCGTATGCTCTTTGGTCATCCGTTACCGTGAGTATGGTTGCTTGTACGGGAGCAATCCAGAATGGTAAATGCCCTTTCGTATGTTCTAATAATACTCCAAAGAACCGTTCAAAAGATCCGTAAATAGCGCGGTGAATCATAACCGGACGGGACTTGGTGCCTTCTGAATTAATATAAGTTAAATCAAAGTTTTGTGGTTGGAAGAAATCTATTTGAATGGTACTGCATTGCCAAGTGCGGCCCATAGAGTCTTCAATATGAAACTCTATTTTGGGACCATAGAATGCGCCTTCGCCTTCATTAACTTTAAAGGGAACGTTTGCTTTGTTTAAGCCATCTTTAAGAGCAGTGGTTGCTTTTTCCCAGAGTGCATCTTCTCCCATAGCATTTTCTGGCTTGGTAGAAACATACACTTTAATGTCGTTAAATTTAAACCGTTTAAGCACTTGGTAGGTAAGATCAATAGCTGTTTGTACTTCTTGGTCCATTTGTTCATAGGTACAGAAGATATGCCCATCATCTTGGGTAAACGCGCGCACACGGAATAGGCCATGCAATACGCCAGAAAGTTCAAAGCGGTGAACCAATCCAAACTCTGCAAGACGTAAAGGAAGTTCACGGTAAGAACGGGGGCGTTCTTTGTAAATTAATATTGCTCCCGGGCAGTTCATGGGCTTAATTGCAAAACTACGATCTTCTATAACGGTAAAATACATGTTGTTTTTGTAGTGTGCATAGTGCCCAGAACGTTTCCAGAGTTCATCACTTAACATTATAGGAGTGCTTACTTCTACGTAGCCCGCTTTGTCTAACAGCCCGCGCAGGTAATTAGTCATAAGATTAATGACCGTTTTGCCTTTGGGATGAAAAAATACAAATCCGGGACCTTCTTCATGGAAAGAAAAAAGGTCTAATTCTTTTCCTAATCTGCGGTGGTCATAGCGGAGTGCATCTTCTCGGCGCTGTTCATAGGCTTTTAAATCTTCTGCAGTAAAAAAAGCAGTTCCAGAGATGCGTTGTAAGACTTGGCCTTCTCTGTCTGCGCGCCAATAGGATCCAGAAATATGTTGTAGTTTAAAATGTTTAATTAAGCCGGTAGAGGCAACGTGGCCACCTTTGCAGAGATCGTTAAAGTTGCCTTGGGTTGCTAAACCTACGGTATCACCCGGAATTAAATCTATAAGTTCTAATTTAAACCGGTTGTCTTTGTAAATCTTACGCGCTTCTTTTTTACTGATTTGTTTGTGTTCTATGGGCAGATTGCGATTAGCAATCTCATGCATTTTGGCCTCTATTGCGGGAAGGTCAGATTCTTTAAAATTCTCTACCGGAAGTAGATCATAAAAGAAGCCTTCTGAAGTTGCGGGGCCAATAGTAAGTTGCGTTTTGGGATATAGTTCGCTTATTGCGTGAGCAAGAAGGTGGGCAGCTGAATGGCGTAACTGTTCTAAATCTTTAGTATTATTACTCATGTATAATCCTTATTTAGGGTGGTATTCATTTGGGTTTTAGCCTACTACAGGACCCTTTTTTTGGCTAGATAGAAGCGTTACACAAGATATTAAATCGATAGGATTTGGTAAAAAGTGGCTATTCTGAGGGATTATTGGCCCCATTTCTTGCGGTTGACCTATAGGTAGCACCGTATAAAATGAGTTATATACTATTAAATCAATTCATTTAGTGTGGGGTCTTTCTATGTCTAATTGTTCACGATCTTTATTAGCGGTCTGTTTGGTTGGCAGTACTATTGTCGCAATGGAATTCAAGCCAACGCCTAAAGATTTAAAAACTAATTTATTTGTGAAAGCTAATTCAGGGGAAAGCGTACTGCTGCAATCTACTAATGAGGATGTTTTTAGGGTTGATCGCACCTTAGTACAGCATTCAAACACATTAACTAACTTATTAACGGATGTAAAAGAAACAAAAGAGGAGAAAGTTCCAGTTTCTATTGGTTCAAAAAACCTATCAGAGTGCATTTCTTTGCTCAAACTATTTAATAAAGCAAAGCCAGAGCTTGTTAATGCTTTAAAAGCTGAATTAGAAAAAATGGAACATGATCCGGTGATAGATTTGCAAACCGTACTTTTTGAGTGTAATGAATATTTAGAAATACCGCTGGATACCTTATTTGGTTATACGCCCGGTTGTGAACTGTTAGATTGCTTGCCGGTTATGGCATTGCAAAAGGCAGGTGTGTCTTGCATTTTGCAAGACGAAGTTGATATACATGCCTTTTTTATAAGTAGTTGCCAAAATTATCTTATGGCATGGTCTCCAAGTAAGGGAGATTTGCCCCGTTTTACCGTTTGGGATTTGGAGCAGAGAAGTAAGATAGTGTGCCCTGGCAGATTTGATGGTCATGTTGATTTCACTGAGCATGGTTATCAAGTTGTCTTTGATAATTATATGGATCAAGCAACAGCAATACAGTTATTTCTAAATAATAGGTGTGTCACTTCATTTGTGCGTAATGAAAGGTATGAGAGTGACTTTTTAGCCTTTTCGGCACTTAATACATTGCTTAGATATGATGTAACTGACATTCGTACTAAGCAAAGATCAGAAATTGTTATACCAAGTACAATTGGTTTACCTAGTACTGTTTCTTTTTCAACCGATGGCAATGTTTTTGGCGTCATAACGGAACCAAAGTTTGTTGTACATCCATTTTTACCAATAATGCGTGCTTGGCTAGGTCTTTTTGATAAGTCAGGAAGTCAGATTCTTATAAGCTCAATTTGGCAGAGCGGTGGTAATAGTTTCAACGATTTAAAATTTATTCACGGTAATCAGTATTTAGTAGGTTTAAATAGTTCAGAATTGCGGGTATGGGATTTATCTGCATATACACTGGCTAAAAAGCAACGGTCAAAATTAATGCATTTGTTGCCCTGCTTAACTTTTTTGCAGAGTTACCTCTTGTTTAAAATAGAAGCTGCGTGGAAGTCTAATGTGCAGTATGTAATGCCTGCATCTTTACACTCTGTGTATGCAGAAATTCTTACGGTTGTAGAAAAAGAGTGTGATAAAGAGACTGCAGCATTGGTGGATACTATTTTGAGAAAACACGTTAAATAGGCTTTTTCTACTTGGTTGTCTTGGTGTAAAAATATAGTCGCTGACGATTCTTAATAATTATGACTAAAGGCTAGTAGAGCTTGTTTAACGTTATTTTTTTATGTAGTTTGTTTGCCTGATATTTGCATGTATGCTAGGCTCCAATTAGAAGCAGAAACAGGCTACAATCTCTTTAAAAAAGTGAGATGTAATGGCAATAAAAAAAAGCTTGAATAAAAACCAGTCTAAAAAAATATTTGTGTTAGATACTAACGTACTGTTGCATGATCCTGCAGCATTATTTGCCTTTGAAGGCGCGGCAGTGGCCATTCCTGCGGTTGTGCTTGAAGAAGTGGACCAATTTAAGCGGGAAGGTACAGACCGTGGCAGAAATTCTCGCCAAGTGATTAGGTATTTGGATGAGCTGCGTTCCCATGGCTCATTGGGAGAAGGGGTAATGCTCGCAAATGGGGGCAGCTTGCGCGTGTTTTTTGCCCCACTTGGAATAGTGCGTGATGTTCCCTTAGATTTAAGCGTAAAAGATAATCAGATACTGCTGATTGCACTTATGTTAAAGCGCGAAGGCTATGATGTTCAATTTATTTCTAAAGATTTAAATGCGCGCGTAAAAGCAGATGTGCTGGGAATTCATGCAGAAGATTATTTAAAAGAGTATGTTTCTGAAGAGGAATTTTATAAAGGGTGGTTAAGAGTACAAGCGCCCGCAGTGCAGTTTAAAAAAGAGTATCCTCAAATTTTGGATGAATTGGCCGCCGACAAGGCAGTGGTAGTGAACCAATTTGTAATGATAGAAAGTAGAAATAATCCCTTTAATTTCCAGATTTATCGCTATTTGGGTGGGAGTAACTTTAAACAAGTCGTAGAGCCGCAATTAGGTTGGCCCTTAAAACCACGCAATGCGCAGCAGCTTATGGCTATGGATTTATTATTAGATCCTTCCGTTGAACTGGTTACGCTATTTGGTCCTGCAGGTACTGGTAAAACATTTTTAGCCCTCTTGGCAGGTTTACAAATGGTGCTTGCAGAAGATGAGTATGAAAAAATATTGGTGTCCCGTCCTGTTGTTCCGTTAGGAAGAGACATTGGGTATTTGCCCGGGGATATTCATGAAAAATTGCATAGTTGGATGATGCCTATTTACGATAACATGGAATTTATTGTGCATACCGCTCATGGAGGCGGGTATGTTGAGCAGTCTGGGTATCAAGAGCATCATGATGATTTTAAAAAGAAGAAAAATAAGTTTAAAAAGGGAAAACCTAAAGATAAGCCTAATGCTTTGGTCTCATTAGATGACCTTATTTATCGGGGCAAAGTAAGTTTAGAAGCAATAACCTATATGCGGGGGCGCTCTATACCATATCAATTTATAGTCATTGATGAAGCGCAAAATCTTACCCCTCATGAAATTAAAACTATTATAACCCGTGCTGGTGTTGGTAGTAAGATTGTAATTGTGGGAGATCCGTACCAGATAGATTCACCCTATTTGGATTTTGGCAGCAACGGATTAGTGCTTACCAGTGAACGGTTTAAGGGACATAGTATTTTTGGTTCTATATTCCTAGAAACAAGTGAACGCAGTGAATTAAGTAAGTTGGCGGGGCAGTTGTTATAAAGTTAATATCTAAATATAAAAACAAAGTAAAAAAAGCGTTCACAAGTTTGAACGCTTTTTTACTTACTAAAACTTGCTTATTTATCTTGGCGGAGGAGGCAAGATGCTACTTTGCGCTCTATGTGATTCAGCCTCTTACTGAAGCCTGTGCATCTATAAAAATTATTGAATTTTATCAAGCATGTTTTGGTCATTAGGATTCTGTTTTAGTTCAGTTTCAAACTTAGTAATAAATCACACCACCTTGGCCAGGTCGGGTTGTTATTTTTTTCTTTATATCAATGTTAATCTCCAGGTCTACAATGCTCTCAATTTGATTTAGTTTATTTAGTATTTTTCGTTGTCTAATAGATTCTGAATATCTCCTTGCATTGATAATAAGTGCATGATTGTTGCTTGTTGACGTTCTCCAGGAGAATTCTTGTACTTCTACGGTATCAGAAACTCTTTTTAAGAGTGCGTATGCTTTTTTTGATTTTTTTGAATCAGACTTTACGGACCTTCAGAGGTGCAGATGAATTTTTTCAAGACAAGGACAAAGACCTGGTCAAATTTGCGAAAAAAGATCCTATTTTTTGTACGCAAGTTAAGCAAAAATAGTGGATGCCTTTTTTAGCAATATGAAATAAGATTGTTTAGTAAATAATTGGTAAGAAAATTACTTTCGTCTAAGTAAAAAGGGGGCTCTGAGACCCCCTTAATAGATTTAAAATAAGGTCGAAATATCTTTTGCTCGGCTAGCGTCATATTTTATTTTAGGATTATTTACATCTACGTAATTGTTTGCAGATGAATTCCATTGCCATTCACGAAATTCAGGTCCACTTTTTAAGCTTGTTTTTTTAGCGCGAGAGCCAATTTCTGGGTTATTGTTTTGTGATCTCCAAAAGTATAATCCCTCAGGTGCACAATTTTTGTACCCAGGTACGTCAGGATTAATTGGGGTAACCTCTTCGATTGATCTAGGCTGTTTATTTTTGCCAATGTTTACTAAAATGGCATCACCTGGATATTTTTTTGTTTCTAGCCAACCAACAACTTCTCCATTACTGAGCGTGCTAATTGGGGTGAATGATAGTAATGAACTTGGTGCTTGTTGGGGAGCCATAATTGGCCCTACCTGTTTGCCAGCAAAAATTGCTTGCAACTCTCTCGCGAGCGATGATGCAGTTTTACTAGCCTTTTGATCCTGATTATTTTTACTTAATGCGTAACTATTCTCAACATAAAGCGTAATTAATTGTTTTAACTGAGCATTGGTTTCAAATTGTGTGTTGTTTATATAATCTGCAATGCGAATGATTCGTGATAAAAATTCAATATCTTCTTTTGCATTGCGTATTGGCCAACCTTTTTTAACATCATCTTCCCTAAATTTGTCTGGTCGATAAATGATATCTATTTGCATTCCTGCATTCTTTGCGAATTCGATAAACTCAGGACGTTCCATAGCTTCAGCAATCCAAAGAATATTATTTCTAAAGGCTCCGGCACCCATCAAAGTTAAAACTAAATGCGGTTTATTAGTTACATAGGCAGTCTTGATTGTGCCCTCATAGCAAGCATTCAAAATCATTTTTGCGAAAGCAATAACATTAGGATTATTATTTTGTTTGGATTTTAATGCGTCAAACATTGGGTATGCTGAAGTGAAAATATGTGAAGTTAATAGAGCTTTATCCACATATAATTTACCATATCCTTTTATTGGAATGTCATACGTAATTTGGTTGTCATTAGGATTATGACCGCCGTAACCAGCTGAAATGACAATATCTTTGTGTATAGCGAGCTGCACGTTGGATAGATCTTTGTTTTTGAACGTATAGTTAAGTACGTCTTTAAATACAATCTGTCTGCCACCTCTTTGCGAAGGTTCATCAGGGATCACTTTTTCGAGTAAATAATAATAGGGACTTAAACCTTGCGCTTGTCTGATGGTAGGCATAAAATACTTTCGCCAAATCGCTGCTCCGGCAGTACCAGTTGTTGCGTCTTCTCCTTGTGCATTATGGGGAAACATATCGGTTAATTTTTTAGTTGGATCTATAATGCCTCCCTCGAGTGGACCCCAAAATGTGGAAGCAAGTTGAAAAGCGGCATCTTTATAATTCCTTACATCTGCTTGCATTGCTAAGATGTCAGTTTTTTGAGGGTTTTCTGGATCATGGAGAATGATATTAAATGAAGATTTAGCGAGAAGCGGTTTTGGGTTTGTTGTATTACCTATTTTATTGTTTATTTCATTAATGGTTTCTACATTCAGTTGGCCTTGAAAAATTGCAACTCTGCGGGGAAACTGCATAACCCATTCTGGAATTGTATTTAGTTTATTAGTAGTTGAATTGATCATTTCATTCGTCTTAGGTAAATAGGCTTCTAAAATTGCTTTTTTTTCATTCCAATCATAAAATTTTCTAAACAATTCTTCTGGCATTCCTAAGATATTTTGAACGAATTCAATTCTTGTTATGATATTCGGATTAAATTGAGGAGCCATAGCCTGCAAGCTTGTCCAGGTCAAAAAAAGACCAACCTGCAATGCAATCACCTTTCTTACATTTTTCATACTTTTTTCCCTTTTCAAATAAACCAACTGATTGACTGTTTAGGACCCTATAATTTTATGATACTAAATACATATTCAGATAGTCAATAAAATGTAAAGAGTTCCTGTTTTGACATTGAAAAGATAATATAGATGTGTGACTATTGAGATCGGTTGCTTAACGGATTACACATGAGGAGACGTTTTGCAATATTGATTAACGCCTTTAAAAGAGGAGTATTGGTTAATTGCTCGCGTGCATAGGCGGTGCAAGAAACGTCAAATTTGCATGCGGCGGGACCAAGGAGTGGTCTAAGTCCATTAATCAGAAAAATTAAGAATCGCGCTATCATAAGAATTTTTAAGCTACCAGGGTTTTTAAAAGAAGGTTCTTTAGATAATCATATTCTAACTCCCCACCACCTTTTTTGGCGATCACAATCCAGTCATAGGGATATTCAAATAGTTTGTTTTCATAAAAAATAGTTTTCACTCTGCGTCTAAATTTATTGCGGATGGGGGCAGAGCCAACAATTTTTGGGGTAATAATAAGAATGCGCCCAAACGGCAATTGCCGGGGCGCACGCAAAATTGTTATGGTAGATTGCCTATGAGCAACGGTAGCCACTTTAAATGCTGCATCAATTTCTTTTTTGGAAAATCTAGATAGTTTTTTTACAAATGATGACATTTACCGGCTACGGTTAGAATTAATACGCATCTACACCTAAACGTTTTCTGCCTTTTGCACGGCGACGGTTAATGATGGCTCTGCCATCTTTAGTAGCCATACGGGACAAGAAGCCGTGTTTACGACGACGTTTTTTGATACTTTTCTTAAATAGAGTAACTGACATGGAAGGTTCCTTTATGAACTATAAATTGCTCAATGATCAGCTTTAATTGTAGCTTAAATTAAGCTTTTTTCAAATTTTTAAGATACTCATCTGCATCCATGGCAGCCATACAGCCCGTTCCTGCAGAGGTTATGGCCTGCCTATAGTGAGAATCCGCCACATCCCCTGCCGCAAAAACCCCAGGAACAGAGGTGGTGGTAGAGCCGGTTAGGGCAATATAACCATGTGAATCTAGGTTTAGTTGACCCTGTAAAAAGCCGGTATTGGGGGTAAGGCCTACCGCTACAAAAACACCATCAACTGCCATTTTGGTAACGGATTGGTCTTTTTGGTTGGTAATTACTGCTCCGGTAACATGGTTGCCATCACCTTCTATAGCGGTTACCGTGCTTTGGTAGATTATCTTAATCATGGGATCTGTGAGTACTCGTTGCTGCATGGCGTGGCTAGCGGTAAACTTGTCCAGAATGTGAACAATGGTAACGTTATTGGTGTATTTCCTTAAAAATGAGGCATCTTCCATAGCCGTATCACCCCCTCCAACCACTAAAACCTTTTTATCTTTGTAAAAAGGTGCGTCACAGGTTGCGCAGGTAGTAACTCCTTTACCCCAAAGTTCATTTTCTCCGGGGCATCCTAATCGTTTAGGGGTAGCGCCAGAAGCCACAATAAGGGATAAGGTTTGCAGGGTTTTACCAGAAGTTAGAGTAAGGGTAAAGGGATGTGATTTTAAATCAACGGTCTTAATTTCATCCGCAATAAACTGTGTGCCCAAATATTCTGCGTGTTTGCGCATGTCTTGCATTAGTTTTGGTCCAATTATGCTGGTCTCTCCTGGCCAATTTTCTACAACAGAGGTGCCCATGAGCTGGCCACCGGGATTATTACCATCAATAATAATAGGCGATAAATTAGCGCGTGCTGCATAAATTGCTGCGGTAAGTCCGGCAGGGCCAGAACCTATAATAATAACGGGGTGTGGTGTATTCATAGGTTTACTTTTTCATAAGGTGATAAATTGCATAGTTTAACATTTTTTCTCGCAAGGCGGTGCGTTTAAGATCTTCGGTAGAGATGGGCATTTCTTGGTCTTGAATTTTAGTTGCAGGCAAATCAAAGTAAATAAATTCTTTCATACGGGGACGGTTGGTCAGATTAAGATAACTTTTAAGATCCGCGTGATTTACGGAAATATTTTCGTGATAGGCTAGTTGGTCAGCAAATACCATCTCTGTTACCTGTTTTTCTGCCAGTCTTCTTACTTGGTCATGGAAATCTGGTTGTACGCGATACACGGGATAATCCGGATTTTCTTTTACTGACTGGTATATTAAATTTTTTTGCCGATCTATTAACGGTTCTGGTACCGAAAGTTGATGTTTAGAAAGCAACAAGATAAGAGCTTCTTCTATAATTTCTCTGCGTTGGGAAATATCATTACGGAAAGAAAAAATTTCGATAAGTTTTTGTTGTAACTCTTTATTTGTTTTAATTCTAAAATGACGCTTAAAGTTTTCTAAGCAAAAGAACGCGTGGGGAATAATATCTTTAATATCAATTTTAAATTTGTAATTGGTATCTAACTGGTTGCTAAAATAGTTTTGCAGGTCTTTATTTTGGGTGTAAAACGTGCTGTTAGCTTTTTTGCCAATAAAAAGTTCCCTTAGTGGATTTTCTGCTTCATCTTGGCCAATTTTAAACCAGAAATTTTGCGCGTCATTTTCAAAGAGGGGTATGCCATTGTCATCAGTTATACAGATATCAAAATTGATCCAATCTCCAGGTACTATACCACTATTGTCATAGCTTTCTTCTAAATTTTTTTCATCTCTTACAAACAGTTCAACCTGTCTATCAAGGTCTTTATAGTTTTTTCTTTTGGGAGCTTTAAAGGGCAAGTAGCGCCATTCAAAAATACTAATCTTTGGAATAATTGAAAGTTCAAAGGTAAAAACGCCATCATGATCTGGTTCAATATCTATTTGGGTAAGCGCTGGTTCTCCTGCTATTACCAGTTTGCGATTGCGTAGTTCGTTATACAAAAAACTGGTTACACAATAACGGAAAAAAAACTCTTTTAAATGAGCAGTTAAGATTTCTTTATATTTTTGTTTTACATATGCAATAGGTATGTCACCTCTATTAAACCCGGCTACCTGCGCAATTTGTTGTTGCGATAATGCTGCTTCATGGTACATGCGGTTTATAGTGCTTGCAGGTATGGTTACTGTTACTATTGCAAAGACAGGGCTAATCATCTCTAGTTGCAGAGATAGGCCAAGATGGGTATTTGGTTGTGATTGTTCAGTTCCAGCAGATACTGCTAGATTTTCAGAAAGTGTTGCCACAGTTTTTCCCCTTTTTTTACGACAGAACCTGGTAATGGTTGGTCGTGATTAAGAAAACTAGGTCATTTAAAGTTGGCAGTGCATCGATGTGCGTTCAAATGATTTGCCATACTTACTTGTATTTAGATTGGTGCAAGAGGAGGGACTTGAACCCACACTCCCTTTCGGGAACTGGATCCTAAGTCCAGTGCGTCTACCAATTTCGCCACTCTTGCAGTTGTATATCAATTTAAATTACGTACATTTCATTGCGCGGGGCGCAGTCAGCCGACTTTGACAAGCTCAGGATGAGCGGAATAAAGAACGCTTCTGATGAGCCAGTCTTAGTCTATATTTTCATTCTTCAGTAGTCCAGCCTACGCATAAAGCTTCGGCGGACAACCTTCAATGTTTTCTAGCTATGTTATTTCGTGACCCATCTATAGGTCATGGCGCAGCCAACCGTAGCCTTGGCGAAGGTTGGTGGGCTGCGTTGGAATCGAACCAACAACCCACAGATTAAGAGTCTGTTGCTCTACCAATTGAGCTAGCAGCCCACACAAATTTTCAAATAACTGCTCATAAGTTTATCAAAGGGTTTAGAAAATAGAAAGAGCTAACTGCATTTTTTAATGGCGGGTTAATTCTTCTTCTTTTTTCTTACCAAGTTGGTCAGCTTTTTCAACAAACTTATCAGTAACGTCTTCTAAAACATCTGATAAACGGCTAAAGAAGTTTTCAGAGATCTTTTTATCTTTTTTTGCATCACGCACTAAATTATGGAACTCTTTGCGCACGTTACGTAATGCGATTTTGCATTCTTCAACTTTTTTGCCTAGAATTTTAACCATTTCTTCACGGCGAGATCCGCTTGTTTCTGGCAATACTATACGTATTAATTTGCCATCATTGACAGGTTTAACGCCCAAGTCAGATGCTAAAATTGCTTTTTCTATGTCTGCTAGCACGCTTGCGTCCCATGGTTGAATGGTAATTAAGCGGATGTCTGGAACCGCTATAGCAGCAATACCTTTTAGGGATTGTGCCTTTTGGCCATAGACA
The DNA here is from genome assembly GCA_963698045.1 of uncultured bacterium. Classification (GTDB taxonomy): domain Bacteria; phylum Babelota; class Babeliae; order Babelales; family Vermiphilaceae; genus MFD01716-c1. The sequence continues at coordinate 1,675,444 of OY969115.1, forward strand.
GATACCGGTAAATCTTCAACCATAGAGGTATGTGCACGTCCGGTGCGAATTTTAACAAGCTCCCCATCAAGGTGCTTAATTGCTTTTTCCATTTCTACCGTCATAGGTGTTTGGAAACTCTTAATATCATTCTCAACCAAAATAATATCTTTTATAGCCATGGATAAATCCTTTTAATAAATGCTACTACCAAAATCTGGTTCTAACGCTGCACGTATTAGTGCATTGGGTTCAAAAATATTAAAAATACGAACTGTTTGTTGGTACTGTTGTGCTAATGCAAATGCGGTGGTGTCCATTATACCCAGTTTTTGTTGCAGGGCCTGGTCATAGGTCACTTTTTTAAGCAGCTGTGCGTTAGGATTCTTCTTGGGATCAGAATCATAAACACCATCAACATGGGTACCTTTCCACACTTGATCTGCGCCAATTTGCAACGCCCGTAACACTGCTGTAGTGTCTGTAGTAAAGTATGGGTTTCCCGTGCCGCCCGTAAAAACCAACGTTTGGTCGCTTGCAAGCGCTGTGTCTATTGATTGTTGGGAAATGGGCTTACCCACCTCTGGGCTGGGCATTGCACAAAACAGTGCCGTAGAAAGACCATGATGTTCAAGTAAATCTTTAATTATTAATCCGTTCATAATAGTTGCAAGCATACCAATCTGGTGACCAACAGAAGGACTAATGCCTAATTTCTTGCTGTGTTGATTGCCGCGGAAGAAATTTCCCCCGCCAATTACAATACCAAATTGATGGGTGTCACGCAGGCTAGCTATTTGCGCTATAACTTGGTTAATGGTGTCTGCGGTTAATGTTTTGGATTGGTCCAGAAAAATTTCACCGGTTAACTTACAGAGAACTTTTTGCTTGGGATTCATACGGCCTCTTATCTTTTAGGGACCAGCTCTAACAGTTACGCACCAATTTCAAAACGTGCAAAGCGTTTAATCTTAATGTTTTCCCCGGTTTTAGCGATAAGATCTTTAAGTAGACCATCAATGGTGAATTGATCATTTTTAACAAATACTTGGTTCATAAGGCAAACGTCTGAATACAGTTTTTTTACCTTGCCTTCAACTATTTGATTAATAATGTTGGCTGGTTTTCCAGATGAAGCCATTTGTTCAGTAAAGATTTCTCTTTCATGTTCTAAGAACTTAGGATCGACATCTGCTTCAGTAAGATACAACGGTTTTGCGGCTGCAATATGCATGCATAGGTCATGGGCAAATTGTTTAAAGGCTTCTGTACGTGCCACGAAGTCTGTTTCGCAATTAAGTTCAACTAAAACACCCAATTGTGCACCGGGATGAATATAGGCATGTACTAACCCTTGTGCGGTTAAGTTTCCAGCTCGTTTTGCGGCGACTGCAGTGCCTTTTTTGCGTAATATTTCGATTGCTTTATCAATGTCGCCGTTGGTTTCTTCTAACGCTTTGCGGCAATCCATTAATCCTAATCCGGTCAGTTCGCGAAGCTCTTGAACTTGTTTTAAATCTACCTTTGCCATGACAAATCCTATAAGTTATTAATGGTTATCAGTGCAATATGGGTGTTATACATTCCCTATTGCGCTTTCTATTTCAGTTTTTTTAGTCTGCCAGAAATCCTGTTTTTATCAATCTTGCGTCTGCTACATTTCTGTAGGTTTGCTAATACCCATTAAATCCAGGGTAGTGCCAAGCGTGGTACGTAAAACAGAAACCAGCAGTAATCGGGCTCTACTTTGGGGTAGTTCAGCGGCCTCAATAACGCGGTGTTTTCCGTAGTAGCGGCTCCATGTTTGGGCAAGTTCATGGGCATAATAGGCCAGCAGATGGGTTTGATGGGTTTTTGATATTACTTCTAAGATTTCTTTAAACGTACAGATTTTTTTAAGCAGTAAGGTTTCATGAGCTGTTAAATCTTTTGCGTCGTGCGCACTAATGCCAGCAAGGCCCGGTTCTTGTTCTGCTTTACTGAGTATGCTTCCGGTGCGTACATAGGCATATTGAATGTAGTATACCGGGTTTTCGTCAGTACGTTTAATAGCTAGATCAATATCAAACTCTAATTGGGCATCAGATTTGCGATTTAAATAAAAGAAGCGTGCCACATCTACGCCGACGGTTTCAATTATGTCATCTAGGGTAATGCCAGTACCTGCCCGTTTAGACATACGTACTTGTGCTCCACTCGCTTTTATTTGAACTAACTGATACAGAATTATATCAAGGCGGGTATTCTGTAGGCCCAAAGCTTTACATATAGCCTGCAAACGGGTTGCGTAACTATGGTGATCATGTCCCAAAATAAAAATTAATTGTTCGTGCCCTCGTTCTACCTTGTCCTTAAAATAGGCAATGTCGGGAGCAATGTAGGTAAGTTCGCCAGATGCCTTGCGTACAACACGGTCTTTGTCATCTCCAAATAGGGTAGATTTAAACCATATTGCACCATCTTGTTCGTAGAGATATCCTTGTGCATTCAAATATTTTAACGCGTGATTAATAGCTCCCGTGTCGTGGAGGGTTTTTTCAGAAAACCATACGTCAAAATGAATTCCATAGGATTTAAGGGTGTGTTGAATTAGTTTTAAAAGACAATTTTTTGCGTAGTCTCCAAAGAACTCATCTGGTTGGTCTAACAGGGCTGCTCCATGTTCCGCATGCAATTGCTGGGCAATATCAATAAGATATTCACCTTGGTAACCATCTTCTGGAACTTCAGTGTCAACACCTTCTAATTGCAAATAGCGCGCTTTTAAAGATTCTCCCAGTTTTTGAATTTGTCTTCCTGCGTCATTAATATAAAATTCGGCAGTTACTTTAAACCCTAAGAATCTAAACACACGTACTAATACATCACCAATAATGCCACCCCGACCATGTCCAAAGTGGAGTGGTCCGGTAGGGTTGGCGCTTACAAATTCAATGTCTATTGAATGTTTGGGGTGTGTTTGCAATGGTTTAAAAAAAAGATCTTGCTGAGTAAAAAGCTTTTGTGCGATCAGTTGCCATGTTTGTGCATTAAGAAAGAGGTTTATAAATCCAGGGCCGGCAACTTCTATTTTTTCTATAAATTCGTGTTGAAAGCCTACCGCAATTTGCTGTGCAATATCACGTGGCGCTTTGCCCAGTTGTTTGGCCAGAATTAAGGCGCAATTGCTATTTATATCGCCAAATTGTTGTTTGTTTTCATCTACATTAATCTGGAAATCAAAGGTTAGTTTGCTTGGGTCTAGATGGTACGCGGTAGAGACAAAGGTGGTAAAAGCGGTATGTAATTGTTCAATGGGATTCATGCTAAAAGCCCTTATTAGGCAAGGAATTAATTATTGGTTACTATTTGTTATGTCTACCTTGCCAGTGTAGTACAATGGCTTTTAGTTGTCATTAATAACTAGGGATATGCTTTTAAAATGGATTTATTATCTCCCGCTCTCTATTTTTTTTGTTGGCGTAAATGGAATAAAATTAAATCCTAATCTGCCAAGCGTATCCTTTTTAAAGATAATTTTGCCCGGTTTTGTAATGTCCCATGAGCGCACTTCTGCAACAGCCGCAGGTTCCTTGGTACTCTTTTTTTCTTTTGATCTGTCATCTACGGGACGCACGGTCAATTGTATATTGGGATCGGTTATATTATCTAATATAATTGCTTCACCATTTTTTAGGACTTGATCGGGTTTAGTAAGTTCGCATTTGTTTTTTGAGTTTACTGTTATAGAAAGGGATTGCCCGCTTAGGTTGTTTATGGTGTAGCTATAGGTTGGGTTTTTTGTTGATAATTCTTTAAATTTTTGAGCTACATCTGAAGATAATTTTTGAGTGCTTCTTTTGGTTTTAAGCCATAGATCTGATATAGCTCCTTCAAGCGTACTTTTTTTAGCTGGTGTAGTTCGGGGTTCCATTTTTTCTTCTGTTCCCGTTGCAAAAGTGGAGCTATTAAGAAAGTTCCAATCTTCGTCATCAGAAGATGCTTCTTTAGAAGAGGCTTCAGTTTCCGGATCCGCCCATCCTTTGGGTATGTTGGAATAAGGAGATTCTTCCGCTATCGCGAGAGATTTAGAAGATGCTTTTTCTTGTTCTATTAATTCTCGGGGTAAGTTGGCATAAGGGTGTTCATTTATTTTTATTTTGGGTATGTTTTCATAGTTGTGCTCATAATCATAGGGATTATATCCGGGGCCAATTTTTACTATGCGTGAGGTAGCTTGGGATGGGTTAGTTTGTGGGACTAAGAGATTATAAGGATTTTCTGCTTGCGCGCCTTTAGATGACTTTGTGGTTGCTTGTTGATTTTTTTGTTCTTGTTGTTTGACCGCAAGTTCTCTGAGTGTCATTGGTTTAAATTCGATGGGATTTTCCATTGGTTGAATGTTACAATAGATTCCCGCAGCAGTTATAAGTGCCATAAGTCTACTATTAATCATTGGTTTCATGGTTGTTTTCCCTGTTAAACTGAATTTTTAGTTACAATTATTCCTATACCAACACAGTCTTAGTGTAGTGAATTAAAATTTCAAATTGCAATAATTTTATAAAAAAAGTATGAAGTGATTGTTTAGGTATTGAATAGTTTTGGTAGTTGTGGTCATGTAAAGGGCAGAAAGGCGTCAATTATCAGAAAACCCGGAAGTTTTTTTGCCTTCCGGGTTAATCTTATTGCTTAGTATTTTTTTCAATTGCAGATGTAAACATGCCTTCTTTGGAATAGAGAAAGCTAATAGTTTTTCCGTATTCTGGAAAGCTATTTAGCATTGCCTTAAGCAGTATGGGTTCTGCACTCTCAGGTGTTGTGGTGGCTAAAATTCCTGCATGGGTAATAGTTAAGCGTGCTTGCTCTTCTTTGGGATGGGTTACCAATAATCGTTCATTAGGGCCTATTATATGATCCAAATATACAAGATTATTAAGTCTAGTTGACTTCATAATTATATGGATTTTATGTCCTGTTTTATTTGCGACTATATAACGCATAGCATTGTTATTCTTTGCAGTTATTGGTAGTACAAATTGATTGGCAGCAAGCTTTTCGACATTATGAGCGGTATATTGTTCAGGATAATTATCATATTGGTGTAGAGGTATAGTTTCGCCTTGATCTTTATTGAAGTCATCTTCACCCTGATAAATATTGCTATTTAGTAGCTGGAGTGTTGTAGCGGGATTGCTAGTGATTATTGGATTTTCGTTTTTCTGTGGATGTTGATCGGTATCTTCAAATGTAGGTATGGGCTCATGCTTGATAATTTGGCTAAAGCGATTGTAAGGTTGATTTGCTGGTAATAGAGTATTCGAAGTTAGATTGCGCGTTGAGTTGTTTTCTTCCATAGCAAGGAGGCTGACTGTTACTAATAACAACGATGCGCAAAGTGTGGTAATGCATTTATTTATAGGGTTCATAAGGGGCCTTCGGTATTTGAGTGGTTGATACTATTAATTACATTAATCCATTCCCACTTAGAACATTATAACATATAAATTTTCAGATGGCAAATAGTTTTTATCTAATTTTAGTATTTATTTCTATATTAAATAGTGCTTCTTGTGAGATATCTGATAAAATAAACGTTATATTAATAGTTTATGGGTTATAAAAGATCAAAAGTTAAGCTAACGGTTTAAGTATGAATATAGCGGTTTTAGTGTCTGGTGGAGTGGATAGTTCAGTTGCCTTAGCTCTTTTGAAGGAGCAGGGGCATATGCTGACTGCTTTTTACCTGAAAATTTGGCTAGAAGATGAGGTTTCTTACCTAGGGGATTGCCCCTGGCAAGAGGACTTGGATTACGCCCAAAAGGTATGTGATCAGTTGGGGGTTCCGTTACAGGTAGTTTCCTTACAGCGGGAATATTGGGACCACGTTGTCGCCTATACCGTTAGCCAGGCTAGAGCTGGGTATACCCCTAACCCAGACATGCTTTGTAACTCTAGGATTAAATTTGGCCTGTTCTGGGACAAAGTAGACTCATCCTTTGACTATGTTGCCACCGGGCATTATGCCCAGGTAGTTCATGGCCAGGGGGGGAGTTATTTGTACCAAGCCCCAGATCCTATTAAAGATCAGTCTTATTTTTTATCCCAATTAAGTCAGTCACAGCTTAAAAGAGCCTTGTTTCCTATTGGTCATCTCGATAAACCTCAAGTGAGAGCATTGGCCCAAAAGTATAATTTGGCCACCAAAGATCGTAAAGATAGTCAAGGAATTTGCTTTTTGGGTAAGTTAAAATTTAAGGATTTTTTAAAGCACTATTTGGGTGAACAACCAGGATTTATGGTAGAAATGGAAACAGGCAAGAAGCTGGGTACTCATGAAGGGTTATGGTTTTATACTATTGGCCAGCGGCAAGGGCTGGGTTTAGCGGGTGGTCCCTGGTATGTGGTGAGCAAGGATAAAGGGCAAAATACGCTCTTTCTTTCTAAGCACTATTATGCAGATGACAAACCACGTAATCAATTTGAAATTACAGAAATTAATTGGATTGGTGATCCACTCTTGCAACCCATGGCGGTGCAGTTAAAAATGCGTCATGGGCCCCACAAGCACACCGCATTGGTAGTTCCTGCAAGTGACGGAATGTCTGCTAAAATAACCCTTGTAGAGCGCGATCAGGGGATTGCACCAGGGCAATTTGCGGTATTATACCAAGATGATCGGTGTATTGGTGGCGGTGTTATTTCACATACCTGGTGATTATTACTAATCAGCATGTTTACAAATCCGTGCCAGTCGGTAGGATAATAAATTGATATTTACTTTACTTGATACGCAAGTCATGGATTTTAATGCGAAATCTTAGTTTTCAATTTTTAAACGGATTGCCACAACGGGAAAGAAAAATAACATTCTCTACGTGGTTCACTATTGCACGTATGGTTCTTGCGCCGGTAATTGTCTGTTGCATGCTCCTGGGGTTTTGGGGAGCTTCTTTTGGGCTTTTTTTGGCGGCAGCTGCAACGGACGTAATAGATGGGTATCTTGCACGTACCTTGGGGGAACAAACTATGCTGGGTGCTTATTTGGATCCCTTGGCAGATAAAATACTGGTTCTTTCTTGCTTTGCTACATTGGCATTTGTACAATCGCCATTATTTACCATACCGCTATGGTTTTTATTAGTGGTTCTATGTAAAGAGATCATAATGATTTTGGGTTTTTTTATTGTGTACGTTTGGTATGGGCACGTACAAATACGGCCAACGGTTCTGGGTAAGCTTACCACGCTTATTCAAATTGGTTTTATTATTTGGTTATTTGCCTGTTATTTTTTTAATTGGGTGCCCATAAAAACCTATTATACTATGTTAGCACTTATGCTTATGACGGTTTTTGGGTCACTTGTTCAATATATGATTATAGGTTTTTCTTTATTGCGTAGTGCACTATAGCAAAGGTATTTGCATGATCATTAATAAGTTTAATGGTATAGTTTTTGGTCTTATTTTGGTACCTGTTTTAGTATTCCCACAAAGTTTTACTAAGCCAAAGGTGCCTTCTAGCAACAAATTAAAAGAATCTTGCGGCCAAGAGGCGGGCCTACTTCTTAAGGAAATTCCCACAATTATGCATGCCTGTGCAGAAATACAGCATAATGCGGTGGATTTTTTAGAAGATCTATTAGAAGGTGAGTGCGCTTTGACCCGGCCGCAGTTAGAGGGGCGGCAGCAAAAATTGGCCGCATTTAATAAAAAAATGGAGCAATGGGCGGCAGAAATGCGGGCATTTGCAGGAGAATTAAAGCAAGGAATGTAGGTTTATTATTCAATTAGAATTTTGCAGGACATTCCGCATGGTAGATTTTGATAGGGCCTTTTGTGAGAAAAGGCCTTTTCTGTTATATTGTATGCATGTGCTCATACTACTATAGTGTGGTGGTATTAAAATGCAGAAAGAAAAGAGCAAGTAGCTATAGTCTTGCCGAGTAAAAAAATGGCAAAAAGAGGTTATAAGTCTGGCCTATTAATGAGCCCCTTAATAAAGGAATCTTCTATGAATACTATTGTACGGTTTGTTCGTAATAGCATCTTGATGGGAATTGTCTTTTTAGTAAGTAGCAGTGGCGCTATGGTTCCTGGTAAAAAACCTATGGGCTTAAATGCAACTTTAATGAGTCAGTGGTCAATTCCGGTACAAGCTGCTCATAGTCAAGGTAATATATTTAATAAAAAATTAGACACCTACTGTAAGCATGCTGAGCACCGCATTAAGGCAGATCCTCAGTTTGCTCAGCAACAGTTTAAGCCTAAAATAAATCTGTTATTGGACCCTATTGAGGTCTTGGATGGAATAAGAAAAAATGTTAATAATCGTAATCCGTCTGAACGTGATATCGCTTATAGAGGTATTAAAGAGGTATTTGGAAGTTTGATATGCCAAACAGAAGAGATAGATAAATTAGCCAATAGTGGTTTACAACAAGCAGGTGTTTTGGCATTGGTTAAAATGACTGCAACATTAGTTGAAGATTTTAAGGGTGTATTAATCCGTGCAATTGGTTCAGAAGACAGTGCCAGTGGTATTGAATATCATCTTAAATATTGGAAAGAACAAGAAAGCCATCTTACGTATTATAAATGGCATAGATCTCCTCTTAAAATGTTTAATAGAACCTCTGCAGAAAATCAGGTGAGAGCTCATATTGAAGAGTTAAAGCAAAGACAAGACAAATATTATGAAATATTAGGTACGGTGTGCAAGCAGGTAGATACCTTTAATGTAGATGCATCTGTTCAAGAACAATATGCGTGGATTGCTTCCGTAATGGCTACTATTAATGTAGAACTGTTTGAGCAAAAGAGTGGTAACCAAGTAGAGCAGTTGAATTACTCAAAATTGTGCTCAGATTTACATACGATGTTTAATAATGTGCGGAATTATAATCAAGTTACGTTTCCTAAATTTCGTGCAATACATCAAAAGCCCTATTTTGTTACCCGTAATTGGCTTGCGGTAACGGCAGGGGTAGCTTCTGCAGCTGCTATTGGATTTTACTGTTGGAACAATAGAGCTAAAATATTTGGAGATGACAGGAATATTGGGTGGACTGGTAAATTAAAAGCTAGTTTTAATGATTATGTTATTCAGCCACTTAAAGATATTAAGAACGTAATGTTTGGGGAAGATTTAGAAAAAGAAGGCCAACCAGATAATGGAACGGTACGTATTCAAAGAGGTACAGACCGCTTAAATAGAGTGCTATCGGCTAAACAAAATGAAAATAGAGACGCAATTAGACAAGATTTTGAGGAAAAAGTGCGGGGTTATCTTGCAGCGGTAGATGCACAAGGCACAATACGAAGAGATGCTCAAGGCCGCATAGTGTTGGATGATAATAAAGTGCAGCAATTACAAACAGCGCTTCGTAATTTACAACCTGCTGGCGAGCAACCAATTGTGATTAATGATGCTTATATTGCTCAAGCGGCCCAAGATTATGTGCGCCCACAAGATGGTAATTTTGACAGACCTATGAATTTGCTTGCAGCAGTGTTAGACGAGCGTTCAAATGCAGTGGGCAGTGCTGGTGATCAAGCACGCCAACAACCAGCTGCTCCTAACCAACAGCCTGGGGTTGGAACCCGTATATTTAATGCTGTTGGTGGCAAACTGGTAGCTCAGCCGGTAGATAAAGTAAATAGATTAATTAATTTAGTTGATGGCCCTATACGGCAACAGGCATTTCCTGCTATTACTGATATTATTACCAATTTAATCTTGCAGTTACAGGGCACTAAAATGCTCACTAAAGAAATTTCTGATGCAACTAATGAGATTACGCAGGGTGTAAAAGAAGAAACGGATGCATTATTAGCCCAAGGTAAAAGAATATACCGTGCTAATCGGTTTACCTTTACTATGTCTGCATTATTACCATCCTTAGCAGCAGTAGGTGTAATTGGGTGGGTTGTTAAAAAGGTAGTTGATTATTACCGACGGGTAAATTACGCTCCTGTTAGAATGGCGTTAGTAGATGTTGGACAATTACTTAATCGTTATGAAGACACTACTTCTACCAATAAAGATTTTGAAGTGAGGGACTATGGCAGACTTATTTACTTGTTAGATCGGTTACGCCATTATAATGACAAGTTAGTTCCGGTGCAGCATAAAGAGCGCTTTATGATAGACATAGAAAGTTTAGAAGACACTATCACTGCTCAACAAAAGATGCGCATAATAGATTTGATGTACAGAAGTTATGACTTCTTAAGTCCTAATTTTAGAGGTTAAAAAAGTAGTAGGTAATGATGCGTAATTAATCCATTATTAGTACATTGGTTATGTAGGGAGTTCTGGTTTTTGTACCGGAACTCTCTTTTTTATTAAGGGTATAAAGTATATTATTTTCCCCAGTTATTAATGCTCCATAAATATTACTTTGGTAAAAAGTATAAATAAATAGCTAATGTTCTTAGCAAAAAAAAAATCCTGGTATCATCAAAAAAGAATTCTATATTTTTATCTTCCATAATTTTTAGTGTCATGAGAAAGGTATTCACCAATGGCTGGATATAATCGTATTGTTTTGGTTGGCAATTTAACCCGTGACCCAGAATATAAGCAATTGTCTTCTGGTCAAGCGGTGTGTCGTCTTGGATTGGCAACCAATCGTCAATTTAGAAATCGTCAAACCGGTAATATGGTTCAAGAAGTTTGTTATATTGATATTGATGTTTGGGGAGCACAAGCAGAAAGCTGTCGCCAATATCTGCAAAAAGGGCGTCCGGTATTAATTGAAGGCCGTTTAAAATTTGATACCTGGGAAGATCAACAAGGTAAGAAAAGCAGTAAGCATTCAATAGTTGCGGACCGTGTTGTTTTCTTGGGATCTAATGCTGGAGCAGAAGAAGAAGCAGGGTTAGAAGACGCAAACCCTATGAGTAAACCTGCCGGGCAATTTTCTGCGGCCCGTGGTGCAGCTCCAATGGAATCTACAGCAGCAGCAGCTCCTTATGAACCACAAAATGATCTAGAACGTGGGTTAATGGATCAAATTAATCAGGTTAAAGGTCGGGCTTCCGTAGCAAAGAAACCTGCAGTAAAATCAAAATCAGAAACGGACGGAGCAACCGGAGAGATTGAGTTTACTGACCAACCGCCGTTTGAAGACGAATTGCCTTTTTAAAATGAACTAAGCCTATTCATTGCTTCTCAATCTAATTCTTATTGACAAATAGAATATTTGTTTGAAATACTGAAGGTAGGGCGGAGGCGGTACTTTACTGTTTCCATAAATAGAGTTCAGTAGCAGAGTTAAGGACATAAGGAGAGGCAATGAATAGGTATGTGTTCATGGGGGCATTGCTCATGGGAACGGTTCTCATGACGCACGCACCTGTAGTAACGGGTGCATCTACTAATGAACAGGATATAACCGTTTCTTTTGACAGCCCATTCCCTGCTTCTTGGTATAAAAAATCCATAGATTCTACCATGCGTCTGTGGGGAGATTTAGAAGCCTTACTGAAGGCCAGAGACGTCTTAAATAATGAAGATAATCTGTTACAGGTGCATTCTGCACTGGGGCAATTGGTCTATGTTCATCATTGTATTGAACAACTTAATCAAGACAATAAACGGGCACTGTATGCGGATGATGGTGCCTATTTAGATAGTGTACTTTGCCGTCTTTCTGCCATGGCAAACCAAGTTACCCGTAAATTTTCATACGACTGCACCAAATGCTTTTGTCCCTTAATAGAAAAAATAAGACGTACGCTTGATCAAATTCCCCAAGCGCAATAAAAAAGGAATTAGAAATGAATAGAGGAATAATAACAATTTCGTCTTATTTAATGGTTATGTATTTTCTATTGCCAACCCATAGCATTAACAGCTGTCAAAATGATGTTGAAAGTCTTGCAAATCCTAAAACTAAAGCATTGCTCAAAAAACATTTTTTTCTTGAGGCAGATTTTTTTGTTGAACCATCCTCAATGGAGATTTGTGCAGATGGAAAAAAATATGTTGTTTTACAATATCTGGGAAGTGGGGAAGAAGGGGAGATTTATCAGGCGAGTGATTTAATTGGTAAAAAGTTCGCACTGAAGATATACAATACCTCTTATAGAGTTAGGCAAAATGGGGATGTTCTCGCATTAAAAAAAGCTAAAAAATCGCGGGAATATTTAAATGTGCCAATTTTAGTAAATACAAATGTGGGATATTCGATCTTTCCTTTTTTAATATCTACTATTAATCGTAATAATCCTGAGAAAGATAAGATTATGTTAGAGTTTGATAAAGCGTTAGATTTAGCTCTTATAGAAGATGGTCTAACTCTTGGAGACAACGGTAACCCCGATAATTATATGTACGACGATAAAAAGAGACTGTGGCGTATAGACTTTGGTTCTTTAAAAGAAAGGGATAAGTAATCAATACTTATCCCCATTTGGTTATTGCAATCCTATTACCCCTCTATTGGTCCCTGCCATAAGAATACCCGTAGCTCCAATCTGTTTAACCCAGTAAAACCATTTTTCTTGTTTTAAGTTGGGATTACTTAATAGTACTGGTCCGGTAACATTCCATTCTTTAATGTCATAAGGAAGAACCGCAAGTCTATTTATTTCTGCAGGATCTTGGATACGGCGCAAAATAAAGAATCGCCGTGCACCGTCTGACCAGAAATAGGTTATTGGGTTTAGCGCATTAAAGGCTTTTACCGTTGAAGGGCTTGCATCATAATCATCAAACGTAAATGGTTCTGGCAAGAAAGTACCAATTTCTGGAATATCTAATACCGAATTAGAGGCTCCGCTTATTTGATCTACGCGTCCATGTTCAATCTGCTTGCAGCAATCTAAGCTGTGCAAACTAAAAGGCCATACCGTGTGCTTAATTGGCGTATCAATACCAGCAATGCCGTTAAACATATAGGCACCCGTTCCGGCAGGATCTTGTGGATCCGGGATTAGTTGCCAATCTGCTTCTGTTTGATCAATGGGTGCATTAAATGGATATGATTGCGGGCTAACATCTGTTTTATATAATCCTTGATTGGTTGCAAGAATAAGTTGCTGTTGATCTTCTGGTAATGGTGGGTTGCTTGGATTGGTATTGGTTACTGGTCCGGTAGAAATTATTTGAATGCCAAAAAATTGTCGTACAGTGCTAAAAATACCAACTCCGGTTTGTGCAATAGTTTTTATATTGCTTGGGTTAAACATGGTGAAAATATTGTTAGTAAACGGAATACTATACAAAATACTGGTGGTAGGGAATTGCGCTCGAGGGGTTGGTTGGGTAACTAATACGTAGAGTTGTTCTACGGCACCAGACGTTTTTATATCTACTACCGCGCCCGGTATACTCGGAATCAGCTGCCATGAATTGGTGGTAAAGGGTGCTTGGCCTAATACGTTTAAACTGTTTACTAAAAATCCATTACCAGCAATGTCAGCAAAGGCAAATAATCCTTGTGTAGAACCGGCAAAAAAGAAGTTAGTTGTTGTACGTGAATATTCTAAAGATGAAATACAGCCACCGTTGGGTATTTGGGTAACAATTACGTGTGGTTCTGGTGTGCAACAGGTAATGGGATTTTGGGGAGTGTCTAGCAGTGGCATGTTGGAGATTGCAATACTGGTGAGAGCAATCGTAACTTGGTCAACTCCGCCAAAGAGCGCGTAGCGATAGGGAGTAACAAAAGGAGGTTCTTGATTAGTAAATAATCGCGTTCCTTGATCCAAATCTAAGACTGAATAGCAGCCACATTGCAGGTATTTATTTAATTCACCAACCAGGTCATCACAACAGTTTTTAAATCCGCGTGACCAGCTGGTTATGCCAACAACACGACGGGTGTCACCCTCAACAAACCAAATGTTACCAGTAAGTGCATCTACATCAAGAAAACATACTGGTCCAGTGTGGCAGCTGCAGCAGGGCAATTCGGTACGGCCAAATGCATTAATGGGTATGCCCCGTTTTGTCCATGGTGTCCAGCTGACTATTTTACCGTCTGCGCCAAAAAGTGCTTGTGAATAAAAAATACCGGTATCATTAAAATCATCTGGTTCATGTGAAATAGCAACGTATACGGTATCACCAACTACTACCATGTCAGAAATACCGGTACTGTCCGCAATTGGTAATTGTCCTAATCCTATAGCGGTATTTATTAATCCTATTGCTGCTGCCGGTTCTGTATCATTGGCAAGATCGCCCGGATCAAGCGCGGGGGTTACAAATACGTTGTTTACTAGTGGTGCATTTACATTTGCCAATGTGCCATGTATTAATGGCTTGCAGGGATTATCTACCAAGGGTAACGCAAAAATGCGGTTACAGGGGCTGGTTGCTAGATCAGTTCGGTTACCATTTACAATTAAGTAGCTGGGGCCGGTACTTGCGTGCATTACCGCCAAGTGGTTTACTTGCAGTCCGCCGGTAGTAGGATTGTTTATCACAACAATTTCATTTTCAGCAGGATTTATTGCAGCACGGTCTACTATTTGATCTATTACTAGTGAGCCACCAGATAAATAGCCAATGGCAACAGAGCTGCTTGCTGACGCAGTTACAAAGCTCATACCAATATATAGGCGCTCAAAACGAAGATCATAATACATGGTAACACTCGTGAGTGTACTACACATGTCACAAGTAAATGATACATTAAAATCTACGGTACCGTCGGTAATATCTGGAGAGGTATTATTTAATGGGGTAGCCATATTACCATTACAACCGGTTACGGCGTTTTTTACCACCAGACAATCCAATTGTTCATTTACGCGTTTAATGCAAACGAGTGCAATGCCGCTTCCTGGTTGACCAAATGAATTGTTTCCACCCAACAAGGCTTGGGGACGTACGGCAGCAAAAATATTGCAAGGACTGGCTGCCAGGGCCATAATGCCGGGAGTTGGATTGCCATTAGCATCATTAAGGATGGGTGTTTGAAAAACATCTATTCCATTAGTGTCATTGTTATTAAGATAGTTAAGATTACCATCTAATTCAAATGCGGTTATTATCTGTGTGCTGAATTCTGGAACGGTTTCTTGGTCATTAGTAGTGGAAGGAAATACCCCTGCAACAATAGAAAGCCCCTTGTGTTGGGGAGATAATGCAAGAAATTCTGTGCTCGCTATCAGGCCGTTGGTACCAGAAAATTGTGTAAGTATAATATCAAACTGCGGATAGTTGCGGAAATTTGGTCTAATTGCTCGCGCTACCAGATCCAGTGTGGTGTCAATTACGGTGGCTACGGTGTCATATTGGGTACAGAATTCTGTTTGGGGTCCCAGACCTACAATAAAAGTGCCCGATTTGCGGTCAAATAGTTTTGCGGTAATACATCGGTTAAAGCCTCTTGGATACGCTGGGTCATTGCCATGTACAATTTCTGTTGTGTGGCTCGTTGCGTGGTATAGTGCCATCATAAGCACTACGCGGTGTATAACCATACAATATCTATTCATTACGCTTCCCCTTTTTTTGGACTTCGTAGTGTTTTTTTGCAGGTGGTTATTCTTGTATATTTATGCTGCTGTTAGAGTTCTAAAAATCTACCACCATTTCTACACCAACAAGAGCTCCTGCCATATTTGTTTTAAATACTCGCTCGCCACTTATTTCTGCGTTATAGAAAAAGCCCAAATGAGCTCCGGCCATAGCACCTTCTTTGGTAAAATCATAATCTAACAACACATTAATTACTTGCATCTGCCAACCTAAAAATCTACCATCATTGCTTGCAATAGATTCGCAAGAAAGACAGGTGTCACATGGAAGAACACGGTCAGAATTTTTTCTTGCGTAAGAATAGGCAACGGTTAATGATAGACCGCGCATAAAGTGATCCGCCTTAATATAGGCTCCACCAATAAATAATGGTCCCGGTTTTATTTTTGCGTCACCCTTGGCTAAGGTGATAATACCACTTTGCGAAGGGGATGTTTTTAACCGTATGCATTGGGTACTGTCTGCAAATACTATTGCTTCAATGTGCCCACCAAGAGTGAGCCACTCAAAAGTGCCAAATGCCAAGTCGCCTGCAAAGGGAACGCCCCAATGTCCATTGTATCCCGTTGGCAGAGAGAAGATGTGGTCTTCATTTCTTTTTTTACCGGTAGGGAATAGTACACCGGTTTGTAAATCTACATCTACAAAATCTAATTGATCACTTTCAATGTAACTGTATGCCCATCCAACGGTTACGGTTAAATCACCAATATAGGTTTGTCTAAATGGTTCTTTGCTTAATCCATAGCGGCTTAAGATAGCGTCAAAGTTATCAAGAAATTCTTGCCATACGGGGGTGTCTATATTGGGGCTTTGTTCACCAGTTGGTGATAGATCTACAAAGCAAGGGTGGGTAATCTGCATACGGCGCATTGGAAGATTTATCCAGAGGAAAAAACCTTTGTAAAAATTGGTCACAAAGTTAAAGTACCATTCAAAGATATGGAAATCTGCGGGAATAGAAAGATGTGCAAAACCGTCACGGGATGGTGATAGTTCTAAATTTTTTAATATTAGATCAAGTGGGTTACTAAGGTCTTGATTGGGAACATTAATAATAAGGTCATGCATGTTTTGGGTACCGTAAAGGTCCAATAGGGGCACCGTGCAGTTATTGGCATTGCGGCTTTTTGTGCTAAAGCCTCCGGCCAAACTAAAATCTAGATTGCTCAATGAATTACGGGGAAGGCGCGGTTCACCAAAAAAATTGGTTGCGCGGTAGAAATGGGCATTGTCAAAGGTGTTTGCAAAGACGGGTGTGCTCATAATGAGCGTGAGTAAATAGGAATATACTATGGCTTGTTTGTAACTCATTTTTTTAAATCCTTGGTACAGTGTGCATTGATGGTACAGCATATAGCTGCTAGCTCTACTTATAGAAAAATTACCACAAAAAGAAAAGAGCTGCGAAATTAGTTGTAATTATTTTCGCAGCTCTCAACATATTGTAACAATTTTTAATTAGTTATGATTGTTTTTTTTAATCCATTTAATACTTCTTGTAGTTCCGGGATCTTTTTTTCTCTAATAAGCACCCATTTTTTTTGTTGGTAAGGCAACAATTAGTACTATGGCTTCTTAAAATGGGGATTATTAAGCTATTCTTGCCCTCACAGACCCCTTTGTTATACTGGCTATAAGCAGTATAGAAACCAAAATATCGTTAAGGGGTGGAAACTATGATTAATGAATTTGATGGCACTCAGAATGGTGAAGATTCAGTAAGCAAATCAGAAAAAATGAATGAATTAAGTAAACAACTGGAAACCTGTATGTCTGCACAAAAAGAGTGGCAAGAGCGTTTTTTACGCTTAAATGCAGATTTTGAAAATTATAAAAAGCGGGTTGCAAAAGATCAGGCATTATGGATAGACACTGCTCAGGTACAGTTGCTTAAAAAATTACTTCCTATTGTAGATGATATTGAACGCGCGTTTGCACAACCGTTGCCTACAGAAACCAGTCAGCAACAAACCTGGCTTGCTGGTTTTAGTATGATTAAAGAATCGGTTGCTCAGTTTTTAAAAAATAGTGGGGTAGAAGAGATTGCTGCAGCAGGGGTATTTGATCCCGAATTGCATGAAGCAATAGCCCAGGTAGTGTCACCAGAACATAGCTCTGGAACTATTGTGGCAGTATTGCAAAAAGGGTATAAGTTTAAAGACACGGTGTTGAGACCTGCTCGTGTAAGCGTAGCGCAGTAGAATTAAAAATCCCCGATCACGTCTGGGATTTGCACTATTTGTTCATTTATCCAATTGTTTGACCAGTAGTAGATTCAGCAGTGGTGTCATATTTAATGCAAGAGGTTGGCCAACGGAACCAAATTAACAATGCACCGGCTAAAACGGCGCCAAGCATAAGAATAATAATAATTAATTGATTTAATTTTTCGCGCTTCATACTGCTCCTATTTAAGGTAACTTAAAATACCAATAACCAGTTCAATAAATATTAACACAATAATTAAGACGCTTAATAGGTCTTCCCGAATAACATCTATTTTATGTTGATACGTTGTTTGTAGGTCATGAATAATATTTAATTTACGGTCAATGGCATGGGACCAATTTTTAATATCCAGTTTTTCTACTAAAATGGAATAAATATCGGAATAATAAGGTTCACCTGCTAATTTAACACTGCCTTCTAACCGTTCAGCAATTACTGAAATATCTACTTTTAATTGTCCCAGTTCTACAATGGGGTCACTTTTAATAGAGCTTAAGAAGGGAATGTAGCTGCGTAATGGGAGTTTGCGCCCTTCCCCTTCATAAATACGGTTTAATTTTTGATCGAGCACACGGTCAAAATAGCGCAATTCTACTTGTTGAATATTGGCGAATTCAAATAAATCCAAGGTTTCTATGTATTCGTCGTCATACACAAAAGACACATCAGTATCTACAATAATTACATCACCTCTAAAGTAGCCAATTGCGGATTCTAATATTTCATTACGTTGGTATTCAGAAAGCGTTTCTGTTTCAAAGCGCAAGGTAGATGCAATAACACTGCCGTAGTTGCTTTTAAGGGTTGGAATATCAATCATTTTGGGTTGTGGGTTCACTTGAATAACAATGTAAGATGAACGCATTTGGAAAAAGAATGGCTTGTTAATAAAGCGGGATATGCGTTTATAAACGGATTTTACATCAATAACGCTTTGCTCTTGGTATTCATTATTAATGTCGTTAAAATCTTTGCGGATGTTTTCTAATGTATCAACAAAGGGAATTTGATAGGTCAGTGATATTGCGCCAAAGTTGTTAATTTTACAGCTTATGCACCGTGCGCTTTCATTGGGATGGGGAAGTTCTATGGCAAGTGGGGTGTGGTAATTTTTAAAATATTTGGGCCTACGTAACGGCACTTCTTTTACCGTGCGCAGTCGCTGTACTTTTTCTAAATTAATATCATCTCCCACATCAAATGCATGGAAGACAAAGATATTACCAGAAAACACGTGGGGCGGTTGCTTTATTATTTTTGATGATAGGCTGGACATTGGTTCGGTGTTGGGCATACAAAATCTCCAGGATTGGGGCATTGCGGTTTAGTAACCGAATGGTGGGTATTGTTATTGTTTACCATACCATAACTAATAAGCAGTGCAAACCAGCTTCCCATTTAAGATTACCTTATGGATTATAAAAAGTTATTAAGGTAAAAATAAACCAGACTGCAGTCTGAATGGGCCAAAAGAGATAGGTAATACATTGCCTACTAAACCACATAAAGCGGGTACTGGTGCTAAGATTACTGAGTAATAATAACAGTAACGAAATATAGGCGCAGAAGTAGAAATATTCTATAAAAATAATCCGGTCGTAAATCACCACACTGCGTATGCGTGAATGCATAACAATAAGGGTGAAAAATAATGCAGTGTAAGAGGTTGCAAGGGTGAATTTTAATTGTATAGCACTTAATATATGATCCTTTTCTTTCTTTGTGGCATCTAGCTGAGCATCACCGAAAAGTTTAATTAGAAATAAGGTTAGAAAAACAATCAGTAGTGGGATAATGTCATTGATTAAGGGATTAATAAATTCCCGATCTAAGTTGACGTTTATTGAAAGTCCCGTTGGAGCTAACTGGGAATCTTTTTTAGTGAGCAGCTCATCTTGATATGGTTGCCACGTATAGGCAAAAAATGATTTGGTGACTCTAAAATCTGCGATGGTAGTGTCTGGTTCAATTAAATGTTCCTTAGTTAAATCGGGGATAAAAATGAAGGAAGGATTAGTTACTTTGGGTTGAATAAATATTTCTAACGTTACCTTATCAAACGGATACTGATAGTACGATAGTTCTTGGTGAAGATCAGCAAATAAGTCCCATCCAGTAATAGTTTCATTGCCTTCTGTTTTTGAATACATTTGGCGTAGTTGTAGATTTTTAAGTGCTTGCGGGAACCTGATTCCCGGATTATTGTCTTTAGGAAATTTTTGCCAAATATGGCTTGCAAAATTAATAAGTTTATTGCTGCTTAGGGTAATAGAAGAAATATCTGCACCTATGGTAACCGGAATTGGGATTGGGAGATGGTTTTCTAAAGCTTTCTGTTTTTCTATATCTAAATATTTAGTAAGTTTTGCCTTGGTATTAATAATGTTAATAGTTGATTGCTGCTGAAACATCTCTTTTTTAGAAAGAATAATAATAAGAACAATTCCCATAATAAAGAGCGTGCTTACAATAATTCCCAGCGTATAGTAGCGATCTTGTAACAAATGGTAGGCAAAAGATGCAAATAAAAGCATAACCACCAAAGAGGCTATAATTGCCGTTATTAATAAGAATAATAAATGACGTAAGGCTATTCCCGGTAACTGGATTTGGTTTTCATAAAGGGTATGTATTGCAACCCATTTAGTTGTATGAATAGCATTAAACCAAGCATAAACGGTTTTGTTAGTTTCATGATCTACTAGATAAGAAAACCCAGAATCTACTTTTTTTGCACGTTCAATTAATTGAATAACAGATTCGTTATGGGCAATGTGGCTGTATTTTTTTTCCCCAATACTAAAGATTACGGCATGGTCTTGGTCAAAAATAATGGTGAGGCCATTAGAATCTCCCATTAATACATTAATTAATTCTTCAAAGTTTTCTAACGGATAATGAATGGCAATCACCCCTCCGGGGATTTGGCTTCCATTTACTAACATCATCATGAATGGTATTGCATAGGTAATAACCCGTTTCTTGGAAAAAGGTTCTACGTATGCGTTACTTAAAATAGATTTTTTTTGCAGCGCTTGGTTGTACCAATTTGCAGCAGATTCTCCTTTTGGACTGGTACTTGGATAATCAACTACCGTTACAAGGTCATGTAATACTATTTCTTTTTCATTCTTAATCCAGGTTGGTGCATGTAGTTTAATTGCTGGGTTGTACGCAATAGTTATGCCTAAAAGATCTTTGTTTTCTTCTAATATCTGTTTCGCACGTTCTTCTATCTGTTGTTGTTCCTTAAGTGCACCATGTTTTATTTCATCCGCAAAGGTAGTAATGCTAAATTGTAGTTCAAAGAAATCTTCTTCTAATTTACTGGTTAAATTTTCTAATTTAATACTATTTTGGGTAATTATTTTATTTCTACTGTTTTTTATTAGAGTATAAATATTGGTTGCCAGAAAAATGCTGGCAGATACCAGCGCAATAGTTAAGAATGTTAGAAGAGTCTTAATGGCTCTATGTGTAATACGTTGTGGTGAGTGCAGTTGTTGTAGGCGTTTTCCTGCCTTAATGCCAAGCCATATAAACGTACCAATGGCTAGTAGCCACAGTAGAATTAGTACTACAAATAACGAGTTTAGTTCTTTTAATACCTTTGCAGTTGCTTTATGTGCTGCAATTCCCCATGTACTAAATGGTTCATAGGTCCAGGCGCTCATGTAGGGTATCTGATCACTGCTTTCAATAATATCTTGTTCTGTTGAACCAGCATTTGCGCGGTTTACTGTTTCTTTAAATTGATCAAGCAGGGTATTGGATGTACTGTTAGTTACTACTATGAACGGTTTTTGATTGAGCACTTGGCTAATAAACCAGGTGTAGTGTAGTCCATTCTTGGTAACCAATGCAAAGAGAGTTGCCATATCCATTTCTTGAACCAGAAAGCCAGTAAATAGTTGTTGTGCATTAATGAGAGGCGTGCCAATAAATAAGGTTTTTTGGTTTAATGTAGGGTAGTAATCATAGAATGAAAGATCGGGCATTAATACACTGTGAATGCGATCAATAAGTGATCCCGCATTGGTATGACGGTAAGGATCAAGTGCAAAGTTTGTTCCCGTCGGTATTTTTTCATGTACAGAAGCAAGAACAATACGGTCGCCAGAAACCAGAAATCCGTTTTTCGGTAGGTTTGTAATAGGTACTTGCATTAATGTTTCTGCAGATAGATGCTCAGTTAAACTATTTCCTTGTTCTTGCAGAGCCTTAAGTGTTCTTTCCAGATAGGTAGAGAGTTTGGATCGTTGGAACCCCACTTCTTGTTGTAATTGCTGAGCGGTACGGTCTAACAACTTATTTTTAGAAAATCTGTAATAGAACGTGGTGAGTATGCTGGCAGTCAAGAGTGCTACGGCGCTTAATAAGACAATATTATTTTTTTTCATCTAATGGTCTCCGGTATTCCCAATGTCCATTCCATTTTGTTTTAAGATTTTCAAGAAATTGTAACCATTCTTTTTGTGAGCGGGTTGGGGGGAATGGAATTGGTCGCACCGGTTTACGCGCTTCCCAGATAAGGTTAAATTGACCATCTTTGGTTATTTCCCCTATGCGTGAAATGCACCAGGTATGGAACGTTGGCCCATCAACACTTACAATTCCTTCTGGTGCATTATAGCCTTGTATTTTGAGTGCCGTGCGTACTGCATCTGTTTGGGCAGTGTGGGCTTGTTTTACGCTTAATGCCCAAAGATACACAGAAAAATAGGCGGTTTCCATGGGATCATTAATACTGCGATAGGATCCAAACGCATTTTTAAATTTTTTTACAAATTCATAATTGCGTGGATTAGAAAGTGATTCAAAGTAGGTCCAACAACAATAGTGACCTATCATTGCCTGCAGAGGTAGCGATTTTAATTCATGTTCCCCAATGGTATAAGAGACACAGGGAATTTCTTGGGCGGTAATACCTGCATTAAAGAGCTGTTTAAAGAATGCGACATTGCTAGCACCGCTGATTGTATTTAAAATGATGTCTGGTTTTGTTTGTTTTATTTGGGTAACAATAGTGGTAAAATTTGCACTATCAAGTGGTTCATATTCTTCACCCACTATAGTTGCCCCCAGTATCTTGGCATAGTCTTTTATTATCTCTGATACCGCGCGGGAAAAAACATAGTCTGAACCAACAATAAAGAATTTATTACCTTTATTTTTTATACTCCAACGCAGACTGGGAATAACATTTTGGTTGGGACAAGTTCCCGTATGTAAAATATTAGGTGAAATTTCTAAGCCTTCATACGGAACGGGAAAAATAAGTAAATTATTATATTTTTCTACAACTGTCTGTACCGCTTTTCTGCTTGATGAACTCCAACAGCCAAAAATAACTTGAACCTTATCTTGCGTTATAAGAACTTCTGCTTCTTTGGCAAATACTTCTGGATTAGAAGCACCATTTCTAATTATTGGTTCTATAAGGGCACCCAATAATCCGCCCTCATTGTTAATTTCTTGGATGGCAAGCATTACGGAATCTATTATCCCTATTTCTGAAATGGCAAATGGACCTGTTTGCGAATGAAGTATGCCAACTTTTATGGTAAGCGGTTTTGATTTGGTTGTATAAAATATCAAAGAAATGGCGGCAACTATAATTGCAGCAATGGTAAGAAGGAGAGGTGTATGTATGTTCTTAGTCACAGACTATCCTTTTTTGTTATATGCACATAAAAGGTTTGTAATGGGTACCAGTGTACTTTCCCATTAGCTTTGCTCTTAGCTATATCATAAGAGGAACTAAGAACTAAAGAGTTAGACTAAGAATTGTAGATTATGGTTAGGCAAAGAATACATAAAAAGATGCTAACTACCGGTATTATTTTTTTAATATGCTTAAGAATGCCTCTTGGGGTACTTCTACATTTCCTACTTGTTTCATTCGCTTTTTACCCTCTTTTTGTTTTTCTAACAGTTTACGTTTACGAGTAATATCGCCACCATAACATTTTGCAGTTACGTCTTTACGCAATGGCGCAACACGGCTACGGGAAATAATTTTAGCCCCAATAGCTGCTTGAATAATAACTTCAAATAGTTGGCGATGAATAACTTCTTTAAGTCGTTCTGCTAAATCACGGCCAATGTAGAATGCTTTGTCTTCGTGTACTACGGTAGAGAGTGCGTCAACGGGTTTACCGTTAAGGAGTATATCCATACGTACTAAATCAGATTCTTGGAATCCGTCCTCTTCATAATCAAAGCTTGCATACCCAGAACTTAACGATTTTAATTGGTCATAAAAATCAATAGCAACTTCATTGAGGGGCAAACGGTATTTTAAAATTACCCGGTGTTCTTCTAAGTAGTTCATGTCTAGCTGTACGCCCCGTTTCTCTTCACAGAGTTTTATGAGATTGCCCAAATAGCTAGCCGGCGTAATAATGGTTGCCTTAATCATAGGCTCTAGCGTGTATTCAATGTTGCCTTGGTCAGGAAAATCTGAAGGACTTTCTATGGTAATAAGATTTGGCTTATTTTTTAATTTAACTTTATACAACACGCTTGGTGCAGTTGCAATTACGTTTAGATTATATTCTTGTTCAAGCCGTTGTTTAAATACATCCATATGGAGCAAGCCTAAAAAGCCACATTTAAACCCTAATCCTAATGCAACAGAAGATTTTTTCTCTACCGTTACACTTGCATCATTCAGCGTTAATTTCTCTATAGCATCCTGTAATTGTTCAAAATCGTCTGCGTCTATGGGATAGATCCCTGCAAAGACCATAGGTTTTGCTGGTTTAAAACCAGGGAATGGGGTTACTGGTTTTTTAGCATGGAATATGGTGTCACCCACGCGGGCTTCACGCACGGTTTTCATACCAGTTATAACATAGCCTACTTGTCCAGGATAGAGTGCATTCATGGGAGTAAGTTCAGGGTACATTAATCCTACTTCTAATACTTCATATTGTACGTCCGCTTGCGCCAGACCAATAATATCACCTTTAGCAAGAATGCCATCATGAATTGCGGTTAAACAGATTACGCCACGGTATTCGTCAAACCAAGAGTCAAACAACAGGGCGCGTAATGGTTTATCTGGTGCTCCAACGGGTGCTGGTATACGGTCAACTACTGCATTAAGAATATCAAATGTACCAATGTTTGCCTTGGCAGATGCATGTATGATATCTTCTGCTTTAAAATCAAATAGTTTATACATTTCACGTGATACCCGGTCAATATCTGCTGTTGGTAAATCAATCTTGTTAATTACGGGAATAATAGTTAAGTCTTGGTCAAAGGCAAGATAGAAGTTAGCCATAGTTTGTGCCTGTACGCCTTGTGCGGCGTCTACCAATAATACTGCTCCTTGGCAGGCATATAATGAGCGCGAAACTTCATAGTTAAAATCTACGTGGCCCGGTGTGTCTATAAGGTTAAGAAGATAGGTGTTTCCTTTATAGGTGTAAAACATAGATGCAGTTTGGGCCTTAACCGTAATACCCCGCTCTCTTTCTACTTGTAACTTGTCTAGAAATTGTGCTTGTTTTTCCCGTTCACTTATGGTGCCGGTAATTTCTAAGAGACGATCAGACAGCGTAGACTTGCCATGGTCAATATGAGCAATAATAGAAAAA
Organism: uncultured bacterium; assembly: GCA_963698045.1. Classification (GTDB taxonomy): domain Bacteria; phylum Babelota; class Babeliae; order Babelales; family Vermiphilaceae; genus MFD01716-c1. The sequence continues at coordinate 1,700,740 of OY969115.1, forward strand.
TTGCGTATTAAGTGGGGCGGAAAATCTTTAAGAATAATTTTCTTTGGATCCATATGCTTTAGTACCTTAACAAATTTCGATAGTGGAGTAATGTGAGTTTATTTTAGGTAAGATACGCCTATTTGTCTATGGCAAGCTCAGAAAAACCGCAATCAACTGCCTCATTGCCTGAACTTGGGGCTTGCGGTAATTATTGTTGTTCATTAATGGTAGAATGTTGATCCATTTTTTCCAATATTTTGCGCTCTAGGGTAAATAGTATCTCTTTACAAATGGGAGTGGTAACTTTTTCTTGCCAACCGCGGACGGTATCTAACGCAATAGTTCCTTCTTTTGTAGCCAAATACAGATCGCTGTCTGGGTGTTCAAGAAGACGTAATGCAATGCGGTATCGGCTTGCAATGGCGTGAGTTTCTAATGTTTTATAGGCAATCATACGATAATATAATGTCTTTATATTGTGGTATAAATCGGGAAGTAGCCAGATTAGGCCACCAAAAAACATGGTGCCCGGTATTGCAATGGGATTTTCTAAAATTTCACTAATATTATTAAAGAAAAGTAGTTCTTCTTTATTTGGTTCAGAATGGTACACATATCCGCAGGCGGTGGCGGTAGCTAGAGTGAATACTGCAGGCCCAACAATATTTTTATACTCTCCCTCTTTGTGCGTTCTATATTCTTGTTCTTGTTGGACCAGTTCCTTACCAAGCGCATTAATGGCCATTATCAGGGGAGTTTGATCTCCGTAGACTTTATTTAAGGTATTGCTGTGCAAACGATTAACGGTAAGGTGTTTGTGATTGCCCAATTTTATTGCATGAATAAGTTCTGGACCGTTAAGAAATACTACATCTGGAGTTTGGCACCAGCTATATAAAGGGGGAATAAGAACACTAATTAATAAGGTGGCTAACCCCGTAGTGGTGAGACTTTTTTTCATAACTAGGCTCCTTTAGATATGGTTAGAAAAATGGTGTCTGCCGTTACCCTACTAATTCTTGGTAAGTTTTTCAATGGATTGGTTATAGTATTTTGGTAACTAAAAGATATAAAAAAGTATGCTAGGCCTTTTGTTATTGTCAATAACGGTAATTCTTGGTGGTTATATTTTCACTTTCTTGTCTTATTTGTCAATTCGCGATAAGCTAAGTTTGAACTTATCAGTTCCTATTTTATATCGTAATTTATGCCACATTTTCTAGAAAAATAACGGTTGATTCCCAAGAGAAGGATTGCGCTATGCCGGCGACTGAAAAAAATAACAAGTTACCAATTAAACCTGTCTTAATTGAGCAAGAACTTAAAGATTCATTTCTTGATTATGCAATGTCGGTGGTGGTTAGCCGTGCTATTCCAGATGTGCGCGACGGTCTTAAACCGGTGCATAGACGGGTGCTGTATACCATGCACCTTCTTGGGTTCTATTATAATAGACCCTATCACAAATCTGTTCGCGTAGTCGGTGACGTGCTTGGTAAATTTCACCCCCATGGTGACCAAGCAGTGTACAATACTATGGTGGGAATGGTACAAGATTTCTCTAAACGGTATCCTATTTTAGATGGTCAAGGTAACTGGGGTTCTGTAGACGGTGACAATGCTGCGGCAATGCGTTATACCGAAGTCCGCATGCAAAAAATTGCGCAAGAAATTCTTGCAGATTTGGATAAAGAAACCGTAAAATTTGTTCCAAACTTTGATGAATCTACCGTTGAACCGGTTATTTTGCCGAGCAAACTTCCGAACTTACTTATTAATGGTACCTCTGGTATTGCGGTGGGTATGGCAACTGCGGTTCCTCCCCATAATTTGCGGGAAGTTATAGATGGTTGCTTGGCAATGCTCGCAGATGAAAACATTTCTGATGAAAAATTATTTGAATTAATTCCCGCACCAGACTTTCCAACGGGCGGCATTATCTGTGGCCGTGGGGGTATTGTAAAAGCATACAAGACTGGGCGTGGTAATTTAATTTTGCGTGGCGTGGTGGATATTCAAGAGACCAAAAAAGGCACCTCTATTATTATCACTGAACTACCATATCAAGTTAATAAATCAGAATTAGCAATGAAAATTGCTGAACTGGTAAAAGAAAAAATAATTGATGGCATTACTAATATTAAAGATGAATCAGATAGAAAAGGAATGCGCTTAGTTATAGACGTGCGCAAAGGTGAAGTGCCAACCGTTATTGTAAATCAATTGTATAAACATACCGGTTTGCAATCGAGCGTTAACATGTTAATGCTTGCCTTGCTCGACAACAAACCAATGATATTTACCTTGCGCCAACTGTTGCAAGAGTTCTTGTACCACCGCAAACAGATTATTTATCGTCGTAGTGTATATGATCTTAAAAAGTCCCGCGAACGTGAACATATCTTAGCTGGCTTTATTGTTGGGTTGCAAAATATAGATGAAGTGGTTGCTATAATTAAGCAATCACAAGGGTCAGATGAAGCAATAGAAAAATTGCATAAACGGTTCTTGTTATCTGCTGCTCAAGGTAAAGCAATCCTTGAAATGCGTTTGCAACGTCTTACTGGTATGGAGCAAGAAAAGATTCATGCAGAAATGGCAGAAATTAAACAACGCATTGCTTATTTAAATTCAATAATAGAAAATCAAGAAGTACTTAAAGCAGAAATAGTTAAAGAACTTACTGAAATTAAAAATGTTTATGGTGATGATCGTAAAACACGCATAGAAGGTCCAATAGATATTCTGACGGAAGTAGACTTAATTCCCGATGAAGAGGTAGTGGTAACCTTAACACATAAAGGCTATATAAAACGTGTTCCGCTCACTACATATGGTGTACAGCACCGTGGTGGTAAAGGTAAGATGGGAATGGCGTCTTTAGAAGGTAGCGATGATATTATTGCAGATCTGTTTGTGGCAAAAAATCATGACATGCTGCTGTTCTTTACTAACTTGGGACGTGTATATAGTTTACAAGTATTTGAAATTCCAGAAGCATCCCGTATTGCAAAAGGCCGCGCTATTGTAAACTTGTTGCCATTACAAGAAGGTGAAAAGGTAGTAAAACTACTCTGCACTCGTGAAATGGAAGGCAAGTTTGTAGTGATGGTTACCAAGTGGGGTGTTATTAAACGCACGGACGCTTCTGATTTTGCAAACATTAGATCGACTGGTATTCGTGCAGCAACATTGCGTGAAGGCGATGAGATTGCATTCTGTGCATTAAGTTCAGGTAATGAATCTGTTATTCTGGCAACTTCCCGTGGTGCTGGTATTCGCTTTATGGAAACAGAAGTGCGTTCTATGGGTCGCCAAGCAACCGGGGTACGTGGTATTCGGTTGCGCAAGAATGATTTTGTGGTGGGCATGGAGATTGTTTCTGATGGCGGGGATATTCTCTTTGCTACAGAAAATGGTTATGGCAAAAAAGTACAAGTGCAGGATTTCCGTGTTGCCCATCGTGGTGGTATGGGGGTTCGCACCATTCCAACTACGGACCGTAATGGTAGCGTAATTGGTTTGTGCATTGTGCATGAATCGTCTAACATTCTCCTTATTGACCAAGCAGGTAAAATAATTAGACTTCCGGCAACAGAAGTACGTACTATGGGTCGCCAAGCACAAGGGGTTCGTCTAATTAAATTAGATGAAGGTCAAACATTGTCTGCGGTAGTAGCCTTTGAAGAAGAGGGTGGATCTGCAGATCATGATCAAACGGGCGGATCAGATGCTGGTATAACTGCTGCAGTTAAAGCAGCTGGCGGTACTGCTTCAGAACCATTATCTTTCTCTGGACCAGAAGAAGAGATTGAATATGGGTTTTTACCGGAAGAGGCAGAATTAGAAGAATTAGAAACGGCTAATAATGATATGCTCCAATTTTGATAGTACAAAAGAGTCATTATGAAAAATAAAGTACAGCTGTTTTGTTGCATGGTTTTATTCTGTGTGAATATGCAGGGTATGGAGCATCAGCTTAATTGGCAGCGATTGAATAAACACTTTTTAGAAAAAAATCGAACGGTTTGTTCTTTAATTGGTGAAATTGGTTCATTAGAAAATAAGTTAGGGATATCTGATTCATTTGATGCTAATTTTTACAATGCTACAGTGCTTAAACAACTCAAAGCAAAACTTACTGTTGCGCAGCAAGAGAGTGCATATGCTTTAAATCAACTATGGAAGCTATCGTTAGAGCTGAGCATGGGTAAAATTATTGCAGAACTGGAAGAACTTAAGCAAATGCAGCAACAGGGAGAGTATATACCGACTATATTCATTGGTAGAGGTGCTCAATATGGAAAATTGTATCCATTGAACGTAGATGATAAGATGTCAGAAAGTAAACTGAGGACTGTTACCCTGCAAGAACGAACTAAAGAATTACATTTATTGTTTGAAGCTCTTAAAAAACAATGTGAAGCTCTTTAGAAAACAAGAAAAAGAACTAGAATAATTTTTACATTGCATAAAAAGGGGAGTGCTTGTGAGGCCACATTAAATGGCCAACAAAGCACTCCTTTTTTATTTTAAAATTATGATATCAGAACATATAATTCTTCATTTATCGTTAATAGAGGGCGTTGGTCCATTAACCGTGCAGCAAATAGTAAGCAGCATGCCAGAATCTTTTGCATTACAAAATTTGTATTTGTTGTCTGCAGTAGAATGGCAACGGTTGTTTGGCTGCTCATCGCAATTGGCGCAAAAAATTGTGGAAGGTTTACAAAGCAAACAAGCATTAGAGACGGAATTGCGTTTGCTAGAGCACCATAGTATTAACTGGACCACTATGCTGTCTGACGATTATCCTCAGCTATTAAGCACTATTCACTCACCACCGGCAGTACTCTATTGGCAAGGTGCATACCCGGCCTTTGAACATGCGGTAGCTTTTGTAGGCTCTAGAGCGGCAACTGAATATGGTGCGCGTGCGGTTAAGTTATTAATTCCAGAATTGGTGCTGGCAGATTGTGCCATTATCAGTGGTGGTGCATTGGGAATAGATGCTATAAGTCATCAAGCGGCATTAGATGCAGGTGGCAAAACAGTTGCGGTAGTGGGGTCTGGGTTATTGCAACCGCAGCTTGTTAGTAACAGAAAATTATTTGATGATATTGTGTATCATGGCGGCAGTATGGTTAGTATTTTTCCCTTGAGCATGGGCGCCTTACCTGGCCACTTTCCTGCGCGTAACAGAATTATTGCGGGTTTAAGTCATGGTACCGTGGTGGTGCAAGCAGCCAAAAAAAGTGGCGCTTTAATTACCGCGCACTATGCCTTAGAACAGGGTAGAGAAGTTTTTGCAGTTCCTGGTGCATTAGATGATCCATATGCTATTGGGTGTCATGCCTTAATTCAGCAGGGTGCAAAATTGGTAATTACTGCGAGTGATATTTTGACTGAATTTGGTTGGATGCGTGCAGAACCCTTGTATGATGCAGCGGCACAACTTTCTGTCCTATCTCTTTCTTCTAAAAAAAGACAACCAAGTGTACCTGCAGATAGTATTCAAGCACGTGTTCTTAATCTCTGTGTTAGACCCAGTTCTATAGATGAGTTGGCAACACAATTAGACATGCAGTTATTTGCAGCACAAACCTTGTTGTTTGACATGCAGCTGGAAGGGTTAGTTGAGCAAGATTTTGCAGGCTTGTGGCGTGCACGAAGGTAAATTAATCAGTATTCCTTGTACAGAAAAGGTTTGATAGCCGCCGCATAAGAGATGGTGTATTAACACCCGTATCTTCGTCTTTTTGCACCAGGGTACATTTTCCCTTGTGATACCGGTAGTGTTCGGTTGGTTGAGCGGCTTTAAGTTCTTGTATGTTAAATTGTTGACTATCATCTACAATGCAGAGCCCATTTTCTGGGTTAAACGGTATTGCAATTTTTTTATATGGTTTTATTGTATAAGTGGTTTGTACATGATCGATGACCATTTTAAACAGTTGTTTTGAAGAATTATCAATAGCAACCGTGTCTAAATTGCCCGTTATTTTAATAAGCATTGTTGGTGGTTTTTGGGTATTATAGATCAATACCCAGATGGCATGTGAACCACTATTGGTAATGGTAATTGGCTCTGGTTGCATGGCAAGACATGGTAAGTAAGAAAGCAGTACAACAAGGAGTGTTGTAATGGCAGTTGGCATACGCATAAAAGTTCCCCCTTTAGGTAAAAATATATGAACCGTTTATTCACTGGTATATATCTTCTGGTAATTGGCGCTAGTTCACTCCTGTTGTTGTGGTTAGGATTTCATGGTCAACAATTAGTACCAACTGCTACACGACCTTTTACTATTGTATGTACTACTACCATAATTGCAGATACGGTACGGGCTATTGTTCAAGAGAGATGCAAGGTAGAATCTCTTATGGGGCCGGGAGTAGATCCGCATTTGTACCGTGCGCGGGAGTCTGATGTACATCGTCTTGCTGCTGCTGATCTTATTATATACAACGGGTTGCATTTGGAAGGCAAGATGTCAGAGGTTTTTGAGCATATGAACCGGCATTTTGCTCAACAAACCGTTGCGGTGGGCGCTGCACTAGAGATTTCTGAGCTATTGGTACTTTCTGATGGGCTCTATGATCCCCATATTTGGCATAGTGTACAGTTATGGAAAAAGGTAGTACTTTTTTTGGGTACCATTATTGCACAGGCAGATCCATCAAATGCCCTTTTTTACAATCAGCAGGCACTGCAGTATGCCCAAGAGTTGGAACAGCTTGATGGGTATGTGCGTGACCAAATAGCGCAGTTACCATCGCAGCGCCGCATATTAGTTACGGCACATGATGCATTTTCATATTTTGGTCGTGCGTATGGTATTACGGTAGTTGGGTTGCAAGGCATAAGCACTCAAGTGCAAGTAGGTACCAAAGATATTCAAAATCTGGCAGACTATATGGTACTCAATAAAATTCCTGCATTATTTGTAGAATCATCTGTTTCTGAACGTACATTAGCCGCTGTTACACAAGCAGTTGCTGCACGTGGGTGGCATGTGGAATGGGGAGAGACGCTTTATTCAGATGCATTGGGTTTAGGAAATACAAAAGAAGGTACCTATGTGGGAATGATTACGCATAATGTAGATGCAATTATTAGCGCATTACGAAAATAAAACGGTATGAATCAAATTCCAGCAATCACTATTTCTAACCTTACTGTTGCGTATAATAACCATCCGGTATTGTGGCAGGTAAATGTAACTATACAACCGGGCATTATGCTTGCTGTAGCGGGTCCTAATGGTGCAGGTAAAACCACGTTGCTTAAAACAATGCTCGGGTTATTGCATCCCGTTGCAGGTACCATTACCTTTTTGGGTAAATCACGTACCGAACAGTTGGGAAAAATTGCCTACATTCCCCAACGTTCTTCCGTAGATTGGAACTTTCCGTTAACGGTATTAGATGTAGTTCTTATGGGAAGATATCATCACATTGGCTGGTTTAAAAGACCGGGCCAACAGGATTATATGCGTGCGCATGCTGCAATTGCACAGGTAAATTTAACCGCATTTGCCAACACTCCCATTAATCAACTTTCTGGTGGTCAGCAGCAACGGGTTTTTTTAGCCAGGGCACTGGTGCAAGACGCAGAAATTTTTTTATTAGATGAGCCATTTGCTGCAGTGGATATGGCAACAGAAAAAACAATTATTTCTTTGCTGGTGCAATTAAAAAATCAGGGGAAAACCATTGTGGTGGTACATCATGATTTGCAAACGGTTGCGGACTATTTTGATTGGGTATTGTTATTAAATGTGGAAACGGTTGCGTATGGGCCGGTGAGCCAGGTACTTAAGCCAGAATTTATTTGTGCCGCGTACAGTCCGTATGCATCTCCAAGGAGTACCAATGCTCTTTGATGCTACTCTTATTACCATTTTTGTAGGTATGGCATTTCTGGGTGCCACTGCTGCTGCATTGGGAGTATTTGTTCTGTTGCGTGGCCAATCATTAATGGGAGACACCTTATCCCATGCTGCATTACCGGGTGTTGCCGGAATGTTTTTGCTAACGCAGAGTAAAAATCCCTTGCTCTTATTGGTGGGGGGTGTGGTGAGCAGTGTTATAGGTACGTTGTTAGTATGGGTAATAACGAGCCGAACGCATTTAAAACAGGATACCGCATTAGGATTAGTGCTTTCTGTTTTTTTTGGTCTTGGCCTAATGCTGTTGACCATTATTCAAAAATTGCCCATTGCCAACCAGGCAGCATTGTCTACCTATTTATTTGGAAATGCATCTACAATGTTGTACCAGGATCTGTGGGCAATCATTGGTATTGGGATAGTTGTTGCAGTAACTCTGTTCTTGTGTTGGAAAGAGTTAACGTTGCTTACATTTGACCCTGCGTATGCTCAAGCAAGCGGCTATTCATTATTGTTTGCAGATGTGGTCCTTACCGGATTGTTAATTTGCTTGATTGCCTTAAGTTTACAATCGGTTGGAGTTATTTTAATGAGTTCATTACTTATTGCGCCTGCTACAGCCGCGCGACAATGGGTTAATAGCTTGGAATCTATGTTGTTCTTTGCAATTAGTTTTGGTGTAATTGCCGGGGTAACAGGAGCGTTGGTAAGCACCATGGTTAATCATTTACCAACTGGTCCCGCAATTGTTGTCGTGGCAAGTTCATTAGTTACACTTTCACTCATTAAAACTGCGGTAATTTCTGTTACAAGAAAATATTGGCCCATGGATTTTGAGAAGTGACTATAGGTGGGTTTGGAGAAAAAATCCCTTTTTCTATTCCACTTGCGGCTAAATCAAATTTAATGGGATTCGCAATATTAGCAGCTATATTTTTAAACACCACTGAACTACTGGAACTCGATGGGACAGAATCTAATACTGCTTTGCCGCCTACACCGGTTAAAATTGGTCCAGGATTTTGTGGCTGTCCAGAAGTTGGTTGACCAGTATTATTAATACTGCATTGATAAATAAAAGTGCGTTGTGCGCCGTTATTAATTTGAATTCCATTACCACCATTTCCACCGGCTGCAGGGCCAAGTCCTGAGCCAATAAAGAAATTAGTTTGCCCTCCATTTCCTGTTTTTTTAATGATGGTATTTTTTATTCTTGTGTCAATGGAATTACTTTGTACTAAAATTCCAATTCCTCCATTTCCAGATGTTCCGGTTATATTTGACGTCAATGAAGTTGTGCCAGGGCCGCCATCTCCAGTATTAATGGAACAATGATTAATTAGGGTATTTATACCATTAATAATGATTCCGGTGCCACCATTAAAACCATTTAAAGAAGTCGAAATACCTCCACCATTTCCGGTAGCAATAGAGCATTGTTCGATCGTGGCATTTACTCCGGTAGTGTTTATTCCATTACCAGAAGCACTTCCTTTTGCAAAAAAATTGATATTTCCATTTCCTATTTTTATGATGCAATCCTTTATGATAGAATTTGCTCCCAAGTTATTTATCCCATTGCTTGAATTAAAACCATTAAAACCATTGCTTGTTGAGATGATTAATCTTAAAATAATTATATTTGAAGCGGTAGAGGCGATAGTTAATGCAGAAACACCACTGGGTAAAGTAGGAGTTACGATTGACCCGTTCGTTATTGTATTAAAAGAGCCATCGATAGTTATCTGGCCACCATTAGTGCCATCAGTTCCAATCTGATGTTCATTTAAATCAAAATAAATACAGGTGCCCGAAATAACAACGTTTGCAATAATATCTTGTGTTAAACAATAATTGCCAGATGCAGTTACGGAAACAATTCCTGATGATATATTAGCTGGTCCAACTTCAATGAAAGAGCATCCGCCACTTGTGCTGGGAGAATTAATAAGTTGTTCAACGGTACTTTCAATAAGGTCAATAGTTTGGCCTGTTTGTTGTTCAATACACCACAGAGGAGTTCCTGGTATTGGTGAAAATGCATCTAAGGTAGTATAAAAGAGCAGTAATAAAAAGATTTTTTGTTTCATTGGGTTCCTTTTTATTCGGTATAAACATTAGCAATAAAATTAATAAGCGGTGCTGTTGGGGGGTTTGGTGAAAGAATATTGAATGCAGGGGATGCAGTATTGTGAATTTTGTATGGTAGTCCGCTGGGTATGTCTTGCGCAATATTGTACGCAAAATTTTGATAAATATATGTTTGGTTTGAACTGGTAGTTTGATCATTTATTGCCAGACCGCCCATTTCAGAGGTGGAAAATGGGGTTCCAGTGAAAGTTCCCATGTTACTGAAAATATTATTCACAATTTCGATACCTAATGTTCCATTGTCAATTTGAACTCCATGGCCGCACTGACCTACTATATTTGGTGCCGTTAAATTAAAACCAGCATTACCTGTTTGTGTTACTAAATTATTGGAAACATAACAATTGACTGCAGTATTTTGTATCCATATGCCAATCCCACCATTTCCAGGCGCTATTGGTTGACCAGAAGAGCTTCCAGAAGAGTTAGCCCCATTACCTGCAGATAGAGTACATTGTCGTACAGTATTTGTTGTAGCAGTAATAATAATACAATTACCTCCATTACCTCCAGCACTCAAGCCCAAAAACATATTAGTACCAGCGTTAGAAGTGGTAATGGTGCAATCTACAATATTGTTAAAATTACCTTCATTAAGAATGCCATCTCCTGAATTCGGGATATTTAAAGAGCTTCCACCACTTGTTGCACCAGTTTGTATAATGCAATTCTTTACTGCATTGGCAATTCCAAAAATATTTATTCCATTTCTACTTGGTATTGTTGTGGTATTTGCAGTAATAATTGTGCTGTTAGATATCTCAGAATAATTAGAATTAATAGTTATTGCTGCTTGATTTGGTATAGTCACTGCACTTGGTGCTGGTGCTAAAATTACTCCATTAGTTACCGTGGCAAAATCATTATTAATAATTATATTGCCATTTACGCATCTATTATTGAGATCTAAATAAATAGAATTCGCATTCAATGAAATTGCACCAGATGGCGAACTTAATGTAATATTCTCTTGTAAGCAATAATGGCCAGAAGTGGTTAAACTAATATTGCCGCCACTAACATTACTTTGGCTCAATGCAATTATGTTGCATGAACTAGGGCAGCTACCGCTAAAAGTGCTCAGCTGATCCAAAATTGTTTGTGCAGTTAGGTTAATGTTTTTGCTAATGCACCACAGAGATTGTCCTGGAAAGGTTGGACCCACTAATCCAGATAGGTGATTTGATGCTATGAGTGTGGCAAGACACAGGAAAATTAATAGACTTTTTTGCTTCATATCTACTTCCTTGTAAAATGTTATAATATCAATCTCTAGCAATAACTCGTTTCTCTAACTTCAGTCAATAAAAATGAACATATTATCTTTCTTTATAATTCTTATCGCTATAATTACTGCACTTGCTTGTGCAATTCCCGGGGTCTTTTTGGTATTGCGTGGGGTAGCTCTCATGAGTGACGCAATTAGCCATGCTATTTTGTTGGGTATTGTGATTATGTTTTTAGTGGTGCAGCGGTTAGATTCTCCCTTGCTGTTTTTGGGAGCTTCTGTGGCCGGTTTGCTGACGGTACTTGCTACTGAACAATTAATGAAATTTAAATATATAAAAAAGGATGCCGCGATTGGATTAGTATTTCCCTTATTTTTTTCTATAGCAGTTATTCTTATAAGCTTGTATACGCGTAATGTTCATTTGGATACTGATATGGTGTTGCTGGGTGAGCTTGCCTTTGCCCCATTTAACCGTTTGGTAATTGCGGGTATAGATTGTGGTCCCAGTGCCCTGTGGGTAATGAGTGGGTTGCTCCTTTTAAATGGGTTTCTTGCAACTCTTTTTTATAAAGAGCTTACCGTGTCTTTATTTGATCCGGACTTTTCTATCACCTTGGCAAGATCGCCTATACTTTTTTATTATGGCTTAATGATGTGCACCAGTATTACCGCAGTAGGTGCTTTTAATGTGGTTGGCTCGTTGGTTGTGGTAGCGCTTATGATTGTACCCGCTGCAACCGCAAGTTTATTAGCGGACCGTCTTATTGAAATGATAATACTCAGTTTACTGGTAGCATTGTGTGGCGCTCTCGGTGGCTATGGACTTGCAGTAGCAGTAGACGCTTCTATTGCTGGTTCAATTGCCGTAGTATTGGGGATTTTTTTTCTGCTCGCATTGTGCGGTGCGCATACTAAAGGGCTTTTTTCCCGAGCCTTGTTTGGACGGCGCAGTTACCAGCGGTTACAGGTTATGGCATTGCGTGGTTATTTGAACCAAGAAAAAGAGAACGGACCGGCTGTTACTAATAAGGATATTGCGGCACAGTTGGGGTGGACGGAACTCCAGGTTGTTGCCGTAAAAAAGCGGGAAAGAAATGATCATATTTACCGTTAAGGCCATCTGGTGAAGCGGCTTTGGTTGTATTTACGGCTAAAAATAAACAGTTTTTTTTAGGAAGATTAGGGGATTTTTTTGCGTTTTTTGCTCAAATGCGCTATCTTGCTACTATAACTGTATTAAACAATTCATTATTCACAGATAGAAAATAAAGGATTTTCGTATGCCAGTACCAAAACGTAAGCGCTCGAAATCGCGCCGTGATAAACGCTTTGCCAATAAAGGCTTAGAAGTTAAAACCTTTACTGCGTGTCCGCAGTGTTCCGCACCAACAATGCCACACCAAGTATGTGCTACGTGCGGGTTCTATAAAGGTATCAAAATAATGGCAACCAAGCTTGACCGTAATATTAAACGGGTAGAAGTGCGCACTGCACAAGCAAAAAGTAAGCAAGCAGCTCAAGCAAGCCAAGAAGCTGAATAATAATATAATAGATAACCGTTGGGGACTCTAATGATAGCCGTTGATGCAATGGGAGGGGATCGTGCTCCGCAGGTTGTGGTACATGGTGCATTGCGTGCGGCGCAGAAAGGTATCCCCATTTTATTATGTGGTGATCAGGACCAAATAATTCCGTTATTAGATGCAGCAGATGCGGGGTGGCGTTCCCACCCTATTTCTTTGGAACATTGCCAGCAAGTAATTGGTATGGCAGAAGAACCAACCAGAGCAGTTAATCGTAAAAAAGATGCATCACTAGTTCGTGCCGCTCAGGCAGTTGCTAGTGGCCGTGCATCTGTTTTTTTTCTGCGGGTAATTCTGGTGCGGCATTGGTTGCTAGTACCTTTCACATTGGTCGCGTAGAAGGGGTGTTACGCCCCGCTATTGGTGGGTTTATTCCTACTCCCCATGGTTCAGTATTTTGTGTGGACTTGGGTGCTAATGTGGACTGTAAGCCGGAATTTTTGGAGCAGTTTGCGGTAATGGGAAATTTGTATCTTACGCTTGCAACTACTATCACTGCACCGCGGGTAGCCTTGTTATCTAATGGTCATGAGCCATATAAAGGATCAACTGCCGTAAAACAGGCGTATGATTATTTGCAAAAGGCAGATCTTAATTTTGTAGGTAATGTAGAAGCGCGTGACATTTTTGAAAATCAGGCTGACCTTGTGGTATGTGATGGATTTGTGGGCAATGTGCTTTTAAAAGGGGTCCAAGGTGCTGCGCGAGCGGTACAAAGTTGGATAGTTGCAGAAGCGCGTACTTCTTGGGTAAGTTCTATCTTGTTATGGTTAAACAAAGGATTATTTAATCGCATTAAAGCTAAAACAGATTATGCGAGTGTTGGTGGTGCATTATTATTAGGTGTAAAAAAACCGGTAGTAATTGCGCACGGTTGTTCCCATGCAGTGGCAGTAGAAAATGCACTTATGATGGCGCATCGTATTGCAAGGGCAAACACTATTATGGTATTTAATGAACAACTAGCGGAACTGCTTAAAAAATATCAACGGTTTACTCCGGCAATTACATCAGTAGCACAGCAACCAACTCTATAATAATTGTGGTGGTTAGGTAATTTGCCAAAAAAGACAGTAGTTAGGTGAAAAAAGGTATTTACATTTAGAGCAATCGGGAGTTATTAAGATGGCAATAAAAGATGTTAAAAGAGTTACTACATTGGTTATGCAAGATGGCTATGTTTCTGTTACTGATTTTGCACGTCGGTTTAAATATGCGCGTGAACTTTTTTTAGCAGTAGTACTTTTGGCGGTTGCAGGGTTAGGATTCTTTTCTTATAAATGGTACACCGGGTACCGTGAGCAGGCAGCACAGCAGGCTTTGGCAGATGCTGTAGAGCTCTTTAAAAAAACGTCAGAAGCAGGGACCAGTGATGATTGGGCTGCGGTAGCTACTCAATTACAGTTGGCGTATGACCAACATTCTCATGCGGCAATTGCTCCTTACTTCTTAGTATTTAAATCAGAAGCCCTTTCTGCCCAAGGTAAAGATGCGCAAGCCCGTGAAACTATGGAAACCATGGTTAAGGGACTTTCTGCCGCGTCACCTTTAGCTCCGTTATTTAAAATTAGATATGCGCTTATGTTATTAGATGCCACTGATGAAGCAGATCAACAAAAGGGGTTGCAATCATTAGAGGCCTTAGCGCATGATGTTCATAATAGGTATCAAGATATGGCATTGTTTAATTTGGGCTCCTATTATGCTGCGCACCAAAAAATAGAACAAGCACGCCAATCATGGCAAGAATTAGTAGCTAAAGCAGATCAGTTTGCGGGTTCGCCATTGGTGGAAGAAGCGCAAGCACAGTTGGGCATGCTTAAAAAATAGGGAATTGCTATGGTGTCAAAAAATTCCATTCGGGTGCGTTTTGCCCCTTCCCCAACGGGACATCTTCATATTGGTGGGTTACGCACTGCATTCTTTAATTGGTTATTTGCGCGTCATAATAATGGCGTATTCTTGTTGCGTATAGAAGATACGGACGTAGAACGTTCAACTAAAGAATATTTGGATTCTATTTTGGCAACGTTCGACTGGGTTAATTTACCGTCAGATGAACCCATAGTTATTCAATCTCAGCGCATTGCAGAACATACCGCTCTTATTGCTCAACTACTAAAAGAGGGAAAAGCTTACCGGTGTTATTGTTCACAAGAACAGGTAGCAGAACGGTATAAGGGCCAAGGTTCTGGTGATGAGTTTATTAAATATGATGGTCGGTGCCGTAATGCAGCAGAACAGCCTGGAGTTCCGGCAGCAATTAGATTTGCGTTACCCGCAGGCAGAACTACTGTTGCATTTGATGATTTAATCCGCGGCCGTGTAGAAGTGGGTATTGATCAATTAGATGATTTTATTATTGCCCGTTCTGACGGTACTCCCATGTACAATTTTGTGGTAGTGGTAGATGACGCGCATATGCGCATAAGCCATATTATCCGTGGTGAAGAACATATTTCTAACACACCAAAACAGTTGTTGTTATATGAAGCACTGGGCTTTCCGGTGCCATTCTTTGCCCATACACCCATGATCTTGGGACCAGATGGAAATAAATTATCTAAGCGGGACGCAGCAACTTCTGTTCTTGAATATCGGCAAGAGGGCTATCTGCCTGATGCGTTATTAAACTATTTAGTACGTTTAAGCTGGGCGCATGGCGATCAAGAGATTTTTACGCGTGAAGAACTTATTAGTTACTTTACATTAGATCATGTGGGCAAAAAAGGAGCAATTTTTGATCCGCAAAAATTGTCTTGGGTAAATAGTGTGTATATGCGGGCAAAAGATCCGCAAGAGTTATTTAAGGCACTGTTAGCAGATGTTTCACCCAACCTAACCACGTTGTTAAGCGGGTGGTCGCATGAGCAAATTATTCAGGGAATTACCTTATTTAAAGAACGGGTATCAACCTTATCACAATTGGTTGATCAGCTTCATTTAGTGCATAACGGGCCTACGGAATATAATCAATCAGATATAGAAAAATGGATTCAGCCAGAAACTTTGGATTATCTGCAAGTAATTATTAATTCTTGTGAAGAGCAACCAGAGGTATTTGAGTCTGCAGAACGTTTGTCTGCATTAGTGACAGATATAAGTAAACGATTAGGGGTTAAATTAGTAACGTTAGCGCAACCAATTCGCATTGCCTTAGTGGGTTCTAGCGAAGGGCCAGGAGTTTTTGCTCTTATGGCGTTGGTTGGTCGTGAACGCACCATTAGTGCTATAACAGCATTATGGAATGTGGTTATGACGGCGCGGCGTAATCATAAAGAGTGAGGTTATCATGAAAATTGCAATGATATTTCCTGGGTATGGGAGCCAATTTGTAGGAATGGGCAAAGAGCTCTATGACCAACACCGCGTGGTGCAGGAATATTTTGAAGAAGCATCTAACTGCTTGAACAATAATTTAGTAAAGTTGTGTTTTGCTTCTTCTGACAATGAGCTTTCTAAAATGAGCAATGCCTACACGGCATTATTTTTAGTGAGTTGTGCAATCTATAAATTATTAGAACAGGAACAGATTAAACCAGATTTGGTAGCAGGGTATAATCAAGGAGAATATGCGGCATTATTTGCAGCTGGTGGATTTAGCTTTCCGGATGGGTTGTATTTGTTGAATAAATATACCACTTTTTATCAAGAGATGCTTGCTGGTACCCAAGTAGCTGCAGTACAGATTACCAATATGAGTCCTGATCGGGTAGAAAAACTTCTTGCCAAAGCCCGTAAACGGGGTGCAGAAATTTTTGTTGCAGTGTACAAAGACACTTTGGTTCATATAGTTGCAGGGCATGTAGCAGCTATAGAAAAAGTACGCAGCTTAATAGCAGAATATGATGATGCAAAAATTCAGGATATTGGTATAGAGGTAGGGTTACATTCGGTGCTTATGAATGAAGTGACCAACCAATTGCAGTTGAATTTGGAAAAAGTAGATTGCAAGGAGTTGGTGGTACCTTGTGCCAGTGGCATTACGGGTGCGTTACTCAGCACACCAGAGCAAGTTAAAGAACAGATAGTGAGTAATGTAAACCAACCAGTACATTGGACACGTACATTGGCTTTGCTAGCCGACTATGATCTTATAATAGAAATTGGACCGGGAACTGCGTTAACCGAATTAGTTAAAACGCATTATCCTACTAAACAGGTAATGGCCGTAAATAAACAGGCCGACATTGATGAGTTAAAAAAATTAGTAGCGCCAACAGCAGAGGAGCTTCCAAATGGCTGAATTTGATATGCAAGATACGTTTAATAAAATTGCAGATATTATTGCACATAAGTTATCTATTGATAAATCTAAAATTACTCTAAAGGCAACGCTCCAAGATTTGGGTGCGGATTCATTAGATATTGTAGAAATTATCATGAAGATAGAAGAGCAATTTAATATAGAAATTAATGATGAAAAAGCAGAAGAACTTAAGAATGTGGAAGACGTAGTAAAATACGTAGACACCTTACGCAAGAAGTAAATAGAGATATTTATCTTGAATATAAATCTAAACCCCCAAAAAAAGCTAATTTGGGGGTTTTTTATTCAATAAAATCGCGACTTATCAATATTCTTTTAGAAATTAAATTTTACTTTGCAATATTTGGATTTGAAAGAGTGATCAAACTATTCTATAATTAGAGATGTTTAGTGGGTTTTTAGGGGGTTACTATGTTTAATAAATCATTTCTTATTGTTATCATTTCTTTATTCAGTTGTAATGGCCATGCAGAATATATCATCTTTAAAAAAAGTCATAACAGCAATAAATTTTTCCATTCAAAGTTAGAAGAGCTTACTGAAATAGAACACGAAAAAATATACAGGGAAGTTCTAGCGAACTATCAATGGCCCATGTGCATTGCGAGTGATTATGCTGATGAAATAGCTTCTTATTTTTCAGCCCATGCGGACTTTACAGAAGAAAATTTAATTAGAGATCAGATCAAGAAAATTGATTCTAGATTTGATATTGTATTTATACCCAGGACATTTTATGAAATTAAAAGCATTGAATTTAAGAATTTATTTCTAGAAACTTTGCAAAAATGCCAAGATGAGTTTGACTACGCTTTGCTAGACTACCGTATCTTGGAGATTATTAGAAATGTTGGTTATAATTCGAAGGATATTAATTGCCTTTTGAAGCGAAATACAATTAATGAAATTTATTCAATTTTTAAGGGACTTAATAATAGTTCCGTAGCCGTTAAAATGCATTTCTTTATTAATAATGAATTTATAAAACAGGGTATCCCGGAAGCAATACGAAAGCTTGAGGAATCAAAAGAGAAAATAAATGATCTATTGAATTTTTTGGAATCTCAAACAGATGGATCGCTTAATAATGTCTTCATGGAGTCTGTTAATTGTATAAACTATTGTATTTATCCCTTAAAACGAAAAATTGGACTTGGGGAAATAAGGAAAATATATTCTCTCGAATTTAGAGCACATTGGAGCAATAAGGTATTGTTATACCGTAGTTTGTTGCGGGAAAATCCAGAGTTACAATTATTGGGGGAATCTATAAAGCCATTAGAGTACACAGTTGTTTGGGGAATGGGGAGCCCAATATATCAAAACATTCTAAATGGTATGAATAAAACAGTTCTTAATCATACTATATGTGATTTTATCGCTGAAACTTACGATGAGGAACAAGCAGATCATGAGGAAAACAGTAAATCAGAGGCATTTGATTGGAAAAGAACATCGCGTTCAATTTCATATGGCAATTCCTTCTTTAGTGGTTTTTTCAAGGATTCGGGGGCATGTACATTTACACTTTTTTGCTCAAGTAAAGAAACAATTGGTTATGTTCTATATATTGATAGACATGCTTATTTTTCCCAAGAACTCCAAAACCTTTTTAGGATTTCACCTTTAGCAACTGATATTTCATTGTTTTGTGGTTATGGTGAGTTTTTCCATTCAAGAACAAAAACGTGTAAATTAAAATATAATTGCGATGTTATAGGTTGTGATAAATTGTGTCAAGCCGATGATTCAGTTGGATATCTTTTTGAATCTGTAAATCCTCTTGAGATGTCTCATAAATTGGCTAAATATATCGCTAATCATGCAGAGATAATTTGCTTATCAGAATCTTGTGAGTTGGCGAAGGAAAAAATTAAAGCAGATATTTATATAAATGATCAGAAGAAATTGTCACAATTCCTTGAAAAAATGAAACTATTAGCGCAAGATAGACCCGCTTAAAAAAATCATTTTTTATCTCTGATCGATAAATACTAAATTTTATAAATTGATTCCGCCTTTAACCCAAATACCCCATTGTGCGAGTGTTGGCCTATCTATGCGTGCGGTATTGCGTGGGTTAATACCTTCAAACTCTATTTCTCCTCCTACTCCAAAGAACGGAGTATAGTCGCATATATCCCATGAGTAACCAATATGGGTAAACAGCTTGTGGGTAATAGCCAATTTAACTGCAGCAGAAGATACGTTAATGTCTTGCGTATTTACAAAGACGGGAGAATCTGGGTCCGTAAGTACTGCTTGATTAGCAAAGTTGTTTCCAAAAATAGTTGCATTGTTTTGAGTTGCATTACTTGGGGCGCCATTTTGGAATACGTTTTGAATACCTTTTATGCCATAACGGTTGCGGGGTAACCCTTCTAACAGCTCAATATGTTCTGCACTTCTGATCCAGCCGTTGTAACCCAGATCAAACACAAAATTATCATGGGTGTACCCAATCATGGCTACCATGTCTAGCTGTATGGCATTTACTACATTGCATTCCAAACTGCTTACATTAATTGCAGGTACCAGTTGACTGGTGTAGTGTTGGTTTTCGTCAAATACTTTCAATAGTAGGTAGCGACTAAAAAACCCGTTATTGCAGAAGTCAAACGAGCGACGTTGGCGCGCCTTAAAAAAGTGGGTTGCGTTAATATCACCAAAGAAAGAAAGTTCTTGCTCGCCATCTTTTTCCCAAAATAAAAAGTGGCCAGATAATCCACATCCAACTTCCCAGTGTTTACCATTACCAATTATTGGTTCAAACATAAAGATGCTGTTGGGTCTATTGCCTGTGGGAGCACCTACACGCAATTGCAGCCCTAGATGACTATCTTCTTCTAACACTACGTTATACCCCAGAATCATTGTTAATTCTGCAAGTCCATGTTTATGTAAATTGCAGGGAGATATTTTACCGTACTGGTAATTTTGCGTAATTTGTCCTACCGCATTGTTGCCTGCCATTGCTGCGCGCCAGGAGTGTGCATTGGGGCTTACAGCATCTATGTCCATGTACCCGGCCGGGAACTGATCTGTGTCTGTAATAGCGTGTAGTATGGTTTCTTCTGCGCGTAAATTCCATAAGGTCCAAACTAAGGGAGCTTGTATCCGGGCATACAGACCTTGGACCCAACGGTCAAAACCTACATATGCGTCAAACATGAGTAAGCTGTTAATAATATGGGGAAAGAGATTAATACGTGATTCAAATTCGGGGGACAGGCCAAAATAATCTGCAAGCAGGGTGTTAAAGCGTTGTTCATGTTGCACTTGGCTCCCTACAATATCAAAGCAGGGAGTACCAAAATAGTTGATGGCAATTAAGTCTGAACGTAACGAATGGTTAAATGCGGGAACTATTTGCAGAACACTATAGATGTCACATTCGTCATATCTATTTATGAACTGGTGAATGCCGGCAATGTCACGTGCGGCGTTAGTTGATTGCGAACGTGGTTGAAAGAATGAAATGCCGTAGAGATAGTCGGTGGTCATTGCGTGGGCATGGGGGGTGGTTATGCATAGTGAAAGTAGTGATACTAAAAATTTTTTCATACCAATCTCCTAAGTCAGGGTGGTAGTGTTTCAGGATTAAAGTTAAGAATGTTTAGGTAATATATTGTTGGTTTCTGTACTTACAATAGAATAAAAAAGAGAATGGTTTCAAGGATTAAAAAGTTATTTAGATAAAATCAATTTGGGGTTGTTTGTTTTTTATGTGCAATAACTTTTGATTTTTTATATTTTTTTTTTATTTATTAGTGCAACCTATAAAAATAATCACCATTCAACCCCTCCCTTAACCCATACAATCCATTGCGACAACGCGGAATTCAATACTGGTCGTGGTGAACAGGGTTCACTTTTGCCCGCTAAATCACCAAACTCAATTTGTGCACCAATGCCCAAAGAAACTGCACGGTGTCCATACCAGGTGTGGTCAAGATGTGCAATTACGGCATTAGAAATACCCCGTGTTTGTGAACTGCTTATATCAATATCTTCCGGTCGCAACAGAATTGGTTGCAGAGAAGTGTTAATCTGGGTAGTACCACCGGCAGTGGTCAGCAATGGTGTGATACCGCTATTGGCAGGGAATGGGTTATCAATTGTGTTGTTAGCCGCACTAGTGGCAATTGCAGCAGGCGTGGTTACTCCATTGTTTCCGGTATTGGTACCAAAGGTAAGTTGTGCCAATGATTCAGTCGCAGAAAGGGGAACAGGAGTAGCAGTGCCTTGCGCAAAGCCAACCATCTGTGCATCGCCTTTTAATGCCCAATTAGATTCTGTTTGTAGCCGTGTGTTACGCACATTACATATCTGTTCTGCTGATCTGCCCCAGAATTCATAGCCAAAAATAAAATCAGTGTCATTGTGGGTGTATGCAAGCAGAATGGTTGCATTCAGTTGTGCGCTGCTACGTACAGATACTGTTCCCAAAGTAAGATTAGCAACTGGTGCAAGGTGGTACTTATATTGGGCATTGGGAGTAATATAGGCCGTAGCTTGTTGTGCGGTTAGATCACCGGTAACGGTAGTGGTAAATTCTGCCGCTAGCATGTAGCGACTAAGCGGTTTATTTTTAAGATCAAAAAATCTGCATTGGTCGGTAGAAAAAAGATGAGTTAGAGTGAATCCACCGTGTACAGAAAGTGATTCACAATCATCTTGGGTGCCAAAAATATCATAATGTCCGGTCATGCCAATTCCCGCTTCCCAATGGTGACCATTACCAATAATGGGTTCAAATAAATACTGCCCACGGGGACGGGTTCCGGTGGGCACTGCACCAATTACTGAAAAATCTAAATGGTAACAGTCGGTGTGTAAAAATCTATATCCAAGCCATCCACGTACTTCTGCAACTGCAGTTGTTTTTTGTGCATGGCAGGCAATACGTGCCGCGTGGAGTGGTTCAAAAAGTAAGCCATCAGCAGTTACCGTTGCAGTACCGTTCATAAATTGCGTAAATTGCGGTACCAGTTGGTCACGGGCAATACTGTTATTAGAAAAATAACCGGCTGTTGTTGCATTGGTTCCTGCATTGATAACTTTTTCACAGGCGCTTACGTCCCACCGAGTATGCGCAACGGGAATGCGCACTATGGCAAACAGTTCTGGGTACAGGAAACTTAAATCTATGTACGCATTTATATCTACAAATAAGGTGTGGTTATGGGGATTAACTTGCACTGCACTTTGATAGTCAGTGGGTAGTCCAAAATAGTCAGCAAGCCAGTCATCAACTTTACGTGCTGTTTGTGATCCGCTCACGCGAAATATCTGTGAGCAGTTTAAAATGGTTTCACCAAATAAGCTTTGTGCTATATGATCGGGGCGGAAAGAAGTAGATGCTACAGGAGCTATGGTGAGTACTGCACATGGCACGGTGCAGGGGGCTTGATCTATAAACTGTTGCCATCCAACATATTGCAATGCAAGATTAACACTTTGTGAGCGGGGTGAAATGAGGGTAGTTATTTCACTTGTTTTTCGTTCGCAATAGTCTGCTGCGCAAAAAATGTGATAAAAGAAGAGCATTGTTATCAATGCAAAGTTAATTTTCTTTTTTCCGTTTGTACTAATGGTTTGGATAAGCTCACCAGTAACCTTTTTTCTTCCGTTCGTCCTGAACGTGTTGAAGTATATGAACGGAATAATGGTAGATTCCAAATTAGTTTTAACAATACAAAAAAGTTGTTTAATTATTGTTATAAGACCGTTCGCACCCTTCAACCTGTTCAGGGCGAACGGAAATGAGAAAGGTATTCTGAATGAATAGCGTAATTTAAAATTATTCATACGCTTCCCAAGCCTATTTTTTATAGGATGGCTTTATACTATTAATTAATTAATGGTAAACGGTTGCGTTACTCAAATGCAATGCCGCCTTTAACCCACACTCCCCATTGCGAAACGTTGGTTCGCAAACAAGCGTTTCCACTATGGGCAAATTCAACTTCACCCCCCAATCCAAAGAAGGGGTTCCATGCGCAGTGGCGTTCAGGATCTGCATTATATTGTACATGGGCAAATAGTTTACTACTCATACCACTAGTGCGGGACGCACAGGCATCTAAATCTTGCGGAATATTAATATAAATAGGGTCAACAGAAGTGTTAATTTGTAGGCCATTTACTCCATTCACTAATGGTGTGGTTGGTGTTTGTGCTGGTACTGGATTGTCTATATTGGGATTGGTTGCACCAGCATTAAAACTGGTGTTGCCGCTGGGGGACAAATTGGTTCCGGCATGTATGGTTGCATTACTTTCACTGGCACCCAATTCTAGTGCGGTGTTATTGGGATCACCTTGTACTAAACCAAATACAAACGCGTCACCTTTTAAAGAAAATGATTGGGGCAGTGGCGGATTTTTATTTGGTTTTAAACTAATATCATCACAGGTACGTGCCCAAAAGTTGTAGCCAACATCAAAGCTCCACGCATTGTGGACTACGGTAAAGAATGCGGTTAATTCTGCTTGTACGTCTACACCCACATCTACGGTGATGGTAGTGATATTAGCTACTGGCATATATTCATCTTGGAATTGGCCATTGGGTCCGGGTCTACTTTGCGTAAATCCTTGGTAATTTAAGCTATTAGATGCAAATGTATTGGTGTATGCATAGTCCATGCGTTCGGTCAGCATGTACCGGCTGAATGGTTTGCCTTTTAAATCAAAGGTTCTTTTTTGTGTTGCAATAAAGAGATGGGTAACAATAGCATCTACATAAAAAGAGGCATAGGTGCACTCGTCTTCTGTTGCCCAGAAATCCCAGTGACCATTAAAGCCGCCACCAAATTCCCAGTGGTGACCGTTACCAATAATGGGTTCAAAAAGGAATATTCCCGTTGGTCGGTTACCGGTTGGTGCGCCCAAGTGCATCGCAAGTCCCATATGTCTGTCAGTATCCATTATAAAGTCCCATCCGGCAACAAGGCGTATTTCTGCCATGCTGGTATGTATCTTGCGTGTGCAACTCATTTGGGCATTGGTTAATGGTTCCATGGCAATAGTAATTTGTTGCGCTCCAGTTGCTGTGCTGCGCGGTTGCTCAACGGCTGGTATGCGTATGCCATTAATATATTGGGTAAAATTTTGTTGTAATTGGTTGCGTGCAATTGCTTGCGGTGCAAAATAGGTAGAAGGATAAGAATCTGATCCGGGGTTTTGGATACATTCTTGCATTCCTAAATCCCAGCGGGTGTGTACAAAGGGTGCATATAATGCAATATAGGTGTTGTGCCACCATTGGTCCAAACTTACATACAGATCCATATCTACAATAAAATTTGTAATCCAAGGTCTAAAGGTAAGACTACTTTGATAATCGGGGGGTAAGTAAAAATATTCTGCAAGCCAATCAGTTGGTCCGCGTTGGGCAACTTGGGACCCAGAAATAGTTATTTGATTGTATTCAGATTCAGTACCAAATAATGTTTTATTAATGTTTTTATGATTAAAGCTACCGGTTGCTTCTACTGCTACGGAAAAGTAGCCATACGGATTGCAGTCACCGGGAAGATGAGTATATTCTAGGGTACCCGCTAAGCGGCGTGGGGTATTTACTCCTTGTGAGCGTATGCTTAGATACGGGGCCACGGGCTGTACTCCATTGGTGCAGCAGGAGGATGCTTTAATCTGTATTGGGATGCAGATTATTACATTGATAAGCAGAAGTAATTTTTGTTTCATAGCATTCTCCTTATTTATTTCCGTTCACACCCTTCAACATGTTCAGGGCGAACGGAAAATTTTACTTGTTTTTTGTTGCATGATATTAATGTGTTTTTTTATTTCATTTAATTTTGTTGATCCAATACTGGGTTACTTGCCATTCGTCCTGAACTTGTTGAAGGATATGAACGGCATAAACAAGTTTTATTTACTCCTACTTAACCTTTTTTATTTTATTTCATTCCTTATTAATTTAATCACGCCGTAGTTTTACGCGAAGGCTGACTAATTAAAAGATATTCCTCCACGTACCCACACACCCCATTGTGAAACAGCAACATCTACACAATCTGTGCATTCGCGGGCGCAATCTGCAGCATCACAATTTTGTTTACGTCCAAATTCCACAAAAGCTCCCAATCCAAAGAATGGTTGTAAACAATCACGGTCCCAGGTGTAATTAACATGGGTAAAAAGTTTATGGGAGATGCCGCGGTTTGCTTGCTCCAGATTTATGTCATCACACGAGAGAAAGTTGGGTTGTATAGAGGTATATATTATGTTGCTAGAAGTGGGGGAAATAGTTAATTGTGTTTCACCAGATGGGCACGCGTTGCAGGGTACATATGCAGATTGTGCATTATCTACCCCTTGGTTATTGTTGTAAGGGAAGTCACCAACGGCTGCTATATTTGTTGCCAATACGTTGGTCCCATTCTGTATTGTTGCGTATTGCTCGGAAGGGGAGAGCGCTACAGGGTCATTTGGTGCTGCCGGCGCTACTGGTGCATTACATCCTGGATCAGACGAATTACAGATAAACCCATATACCCGTGCATCACCTTTTAATGCCCATGTGCGCAACTGATTAGGGTTACATAAGGAATTATCTACGTTGTTACAGGGTTGTTGGCAGAATGAAATAGGATTAATGTTTTCACAGCTTAAATACCAGAAGTTGTAGCCCAGATCCACACTCCAATTACAATGTGAGTAATTAACCATAGCAACCATATCTGCTTGTATTCCTATGCTCACATTGACCGGTAGGGTGGTTAGATTTGCAACTGGGGTGTATTCCGCTTGGAACTGTGCAACGGCTGGGGCAATGGTGCTGTGTAAATTATCAGTTCCCGGTGCGCCCATTTTTAATGCAAGCATATATCTGCTGTTTGGTTTACCACACAAGTCAAACGTACGGCATTGTTTGTTACTAAATAGGTGGGTTACGTTTGCATCTAGATAGACGCCAAAGCTATCAACTTCCGTATTTAGGAAGGTGTAGTGTGCGGTTAAACCAACACCCAATTCCCAATAATGGCCATTACCAATGATAGGGTCAAAGAAATATTCTGGACAATAATAGTTCCCGGTAGGTATTGCGCCTTGTAGGTTACCACCCACATGGTAGCATTCCGTATTCCAGAAGTCCCATCCTAATTCCAGACGTAGATCTGCAAATCCTGTTCTGGTACGCACGCAATTGGTAATTTTAGATGCCTGCAATTTGTCAAAGAGTGTGGTAAACGTTTGTTCCGTACCGTTCTTCATTGCCATTTGGGTAATGGATCCATTACCGGGTGCATTGCCTGCCGCATAGGAAGTAAAGTTAGTGAGCAGTTGGTCAGATGGCAAAGCATTTACGGTGAAATATCCTTCGGGGTAGGCGGATGTTGCAGTGCTTACAACTGATTCACAAAAGTTAAGATTCCAGCGGGTATGTGTTATAGGACCATACACTCTAAAATAGAGACCGCATAATAGTTCATCTAAGCCAAGATAGAAATCTAAATCTAATAAGTAGTTTTGAATAGTTGGGGTAAAGGTAAGTGCGCTGTTAAAGTTAGGAGCTAAATAAAAATTGTCTGCAAGCCATGCCTTGGGATCTCTATTGGCAACTTGGGAACCTTGAATAAGAATGCTGTTGCAATCACAACCAGTTAATGTATTACCAAATAACATTTGTGCAATTTGGCCCGGTCTAAAGCTGTGGCTATATTCAAAGTTTGCCGCAAACATGCCGTAATATGATTCTTGGTTATAGAGATGTGTGTGCCCTACGGTGCCAATTAATTGGCGTGTTTTGTCACGCCCTTGTGAACGGGGAATAAAATTTGCCGCAGTTGCACAGCTTGTGGCAAATTGGGTTGCGTGGTAACTGCCCAGCAGGATGAGCAGTAATCCTATTTTTTTTATGTGATTCATTATTATCTCCTTATTATTATTTTTCCGTATATTTTATTTAAAATCCTACCCCACCTTTAAGCCATACACCCCATTGTGATAATGAAGTGTACACTCCATTGTCACATGCGTTGTTGGAGCACAGTGAGTTGTTATTGCACTCTTGTTTATTAGATTGGGTTATTCCAAATTCAGCAAATCCGCCTATACCAATAAATGGTGTAATGCATTCACATTCCCAATCATAGTTAACATGTGCAAAGATTTTGTTAGAAATGCCCTTGGTTGGGCGGAAGTCTATGTCTTGGCAGTTTATAAATAGTGGATCAACAGATGTTTTAAGTTGGGTTGCTGGAGATGCGGTAAGATTTGGCGCAACCAGTACTGGATTAATAGTTACTGGTGGTGTTGAGGTTGTGCTACCAGTTTGTGCATATAAGGGATTATCTACGCCGTAATTTAAATTGTAAGTTGGATCATTAGGCTGAATGGTTTGTGTTGCATTAGTGCCGCCATGAATGGTTGCTTGGCTTTCTGACGCAGAAAGAACAACAATTGTTGTGGTAAATCCAAATTCCCGTGCGTCACCTTTCAACACCCAGGTATTTTGTTGCCCTTCATCACATAAACTTGGGCAGTTGCAGCGTGGGTTGCACGTATTAGGGCAAGAGAATTTTTCTACGGTGTGTGCCCACAGGTTATACCCTACATCAAAACTCCAATTGCAATGAGTATAATTAAACCAGATGGCAATATCTGCTTGCAATGCAATGCGAACGTCTATGTCTAAGGTAGTTAAATTGGCAACTGGTGCATATTCATTTGCAAAAATAGCTGCAGGGAATATACCGTTTGCAGTAGAAACTGGGGCAAACGTTCCGTTTAATAGTTCTGTATTTACCGGGGTAAAGCGTGCCGCTAACATATATCTGCTATTGGGTTTTCCGCATAGATCAAAGGTACGTTGTTCGCGACCTTTAAAAATATGACTAAAAGTCATGTCACCATGTATGCCAAAGGTTTTGGTTTCATCATCACAGAGCCAGAAGGTATGGTGAGCAGTGCCACCAAATCCTAATTCCCAGTGGTGACCGTTGCCTACTACGGGGTCAAAGGCATATTGTGCTTTACGTTTGGTGCCGGTTGGTGCCGCAAACTGTGCGTTTATGCCAATAACACTGTGTTCAAATAGGTGGAAGTTATTACCAAATTCAAAGCGGAGTTCGCCAAAGCCAGTTTTGGTAAGGTGGTTTTGGCTTATGCGTGCAAAATTAAGTGGGTCAAACAAGGTTAAGTTTTGCTCGGTAGTGACAGATATTAGTGTATTTTGTACTATGGTGCCATTTCCCTGTGCCTTGCCCGCAGCATAAGAGCCAAAATTAGAAAGCAGTTGATTTGCGGGAATGTCATTAGGAGTAAAATAACCCGCTACATACCCTTCTGTTCCAGTAGAAACCGTTTCGCAGAGATTTAAATTCCAGCGACTGTTTACTACCGGCGCAGAGATGCGTAGGTAAGAACCGCACCAGATATTGTCTAAACCTAAATAGAAATCTATGTCTGCAAAGATGTTTTTTATAGATGGTTTAAATGAAATGGTTCCATTATAAGAAGAGGGTAAATAGAAATAGTCGGCAAGCCATGCGTTGGGGGTGCGGTTAGCGATCATGCTGCCTTGCACGGCTATGGTGTTACAATCTGGTCCTTGCAGATCTGCACCAAATAGGGTGTGTGCTATGCGGTTAGGGTAGAATGATTGGCTGTAACCGGGAATTATAGAAAATTCACCATAATAATCATCCATGCCATATTGGTGGGTAAATGGCTCCACGCCTACAACACGGCGACTTTTATCAAATGCTTGCGAGCGAATTACAAAGGTGGGGCTTACATTAGTTGGGCAATCAGCAAGAATACTGCTATTGCATAAGACCAATGCGCCAAATAGGTACGGCCGATTGAATAGTTGTTTCATACACTGAGCTCCTTTTTAAATAACGACAATACTGAACTTCAGATCCAGCGTAGTAATTCTTTTGGAGGGTAGTCAAGAATTACGCTACGCGGTAAGTGGTAATCTATTTTTGTGTGGTTGTACAACGGTGTGTTTAAAGTAATATTAACTTTTTTATTATTTGTTTTTTATAGTTTTTTTGCACAACAATCATTATTTATATTCAATATCTTTTCTTGCACCTCCGGTGCAGGGGTTAGGGTATTATGAAACACCCTAACAACCCCCATTTAAGGGATAAACCCCTTAAAAATCCCTATACGCTTTGGATGCTAAAGGCCACCCCTATTTTTCCTATTCTTGCTGCTCAGTACATATACAAAACCTTCATGAATTCCGGTTTTGTGATTTAAGAATTAAAAATCAATTTGTTTATTCTTTACGCTCGACGTAGGGCTTTGGCGGAGTCGATAAGCGTTTTGTCCAGTTCGCTAGCAAGCATGGTAAAAATAGTGTGGCGTGCACTCGCCTTTTCGTATTATTACTTTGATCCTGCTACCTTTTAGTAGATATAAGAAACACAGCTGATAATATGAAAAAAGCGTCTAATTTAAAGGATAAAATATGCATGCTAAAGTTACAAAAACTATAAGAAAATATGATAAGCAGTTTAAAATGGATGTAGTTAATCTCTATTTGAATGGAAAAGACAGGAATGAAATTCTGAGAGATTTAGAGATACCGCATTCGACTTTGTCTGGTTGGGTACGTCAATTTCAAAAAAATGGAGAAAAAAGCTTCCCTGGGTCAGGAAAGATTAGCTCCGAAAATGAAGAAACATACAAATTAAAAAAGCAACTTGAGGACGTAAAACTTGAGCGTGATATCTTAAAAAAAGCTTTGGCCATCTTTTCAAAACAACAACTATGATTTTTCAATTCATGCACAAATATTCAAATCACTTTCCGGTGGAAAAGATGGCAGAAGTATTTAAAGTTTCTCGTTCTGGATATTATAAAAACATAAAAAATAAACAATCTGTTCGAAAAAAGAAAAACCAAGAATTGGTAATTAAAATCAAAGCAATTCATTCAAAAAGCAAACAAATTTATGGAAGTCCTCGGATTCATAGAACGCTTAAAAAACAAGGTGAATTTGTATCAAGAAAGCATGTAGCAAAATTAATGAAACAGAATCAAATACAATCAAAGATTAGGAAAAAATGGAAGGCTATGTCTTCTGCTAAGAATGAACTAAATATCGCTCCCAATTTAATTAATCAAAATTTTTCAGTTGATAAACCAAATAAGATTTGGCTGCTTGATATAACTTACATTACAACCGACGAAGGCTGGTTATATTTATCAACTATTCTTGATTTATATTCAAGAAGAATTGTTGGATTAAGCATGGATAAATCGATAACAACAGGCTTGGTCGTCAATTCCTTAAATCAAGCGATTACTCATAGACAGCCAGATCCAGGTCTTATTTTGCATTCAGATAGAGGCTGTCAATACACAAGCTTTGAATATAAAAAAATTGCTGAAGCTAATAATTTTGTAATAAGTATGAGTAGAAAAGGAAATTGCTATGACAATGCCGCGATGGAAACCTTCTTTCATGCGTTAAAAACAGAGCATGTATTCTTTCATAAATATAAAACAAGGCAAGAAGCTAAGCAGAGTATTTTTGAATATATTGAGATTTTCTACAATCGCCAAAGAATGCATTCGTCAATCAATTATCTATCACCTGTTGAATTTGAAAAAAAGGAGATAGTAAGTGAAGCTGGCCCTACCGGCCAAGAGGTTGTAGACTCTGTTAGTTTTGTGTAAAAAAAGGTTGCAAGATCACTCTTAATAAAATAAAAATCTGACTTAGCTTAGCAGCCTGCGTGAGCCGGAGCTTTTTTATTGAGCTTGCGTAAATAAAAAATGTAGGCGAATGCT